>NZ_CBDIHQ010000001.1:0-46005 GCF_965279295.1 Aquabacter sp.
CGAGCCGACGCCGATATAGCCGCGCGACAATTCCTCGGTGACGAGGCACATGGCCTCCTTGGGCAGGCCGAGGCCGCCGTATTCCTCAGGGAATGGTCAGGCCGAACACGCCCATATCCGCCAGCCCCTGGATGATCTCCATGGGGATATAGGCGTTCTTCAGATGCCATTCGTGGGCATGGGTGCCACTTCCGCCTCGACGGAAGCGGCGCATTTCGGAGCGCATGGCCTCCATGGTCTCATCCAGCCCGGCATCGCCCACCGTGGTGCTGTGCCCCTGGCGGATGATGGCGGCGAGCGCGGCCCGCGCGGCGCTGGTGTTGCCGCCCTTCAGCAGGGCCGCGACGGCGGGGTCGGCCCGCAGCTCGGCGCTGGTCTCGGGGGCGACGTACATATCCTCCAGGCGCACCAGTTCGCCCTGGCTCATGGGAATGCCGCCGAGGATCTGCGCCAGATATTCGCCGATGCCGATCTGCACCAGCAGCTTCTCGGTCTCGCCGAAGCGGCCCATCTCGCCGAGGCGGTCGGCGTAATGCACCAGTTCGCGCACGCCGAACACGTAGGTCGCAAGCCAGGCGAGGCCGTGGGTGGCGCGCTGTTCGGCATCCAGCAGCTTGGACGAGAGGCGCCCCCCTTCGACGACGCGCGCGCGAACGGCGGAGGTCGCTTCCGCCAGCAGCTTCTCCAGCAAGGCGCTTGCGGTGCGCCCCAGCGCCACCGCGTCGATACTCTCTTCCTCGACGGCGCGAAGCGCGGCGCTGCTGGACATGACGACAAACCCCCAGGTTGTGCGATGCGGAATTTTTCCAATCCTGACGCCGCGCGCGCACGGGCGCAACGCCTGAATCGCTTCAGGCGGCAAACTGCGTGCATTGCGAAGACGCGGGTGCACCACGATCCTCAGGGCGTCATGGAACCCAGGAGAGGATGACCTCCGAAAGCGTCGGCTTGACCGCGCGCATGGCAGAGGAAGACGAGGAAAAGGACCGGTCGCCTGCAGCGTCATTTCCGGCCTTCTCACTGGCGTCGGGGTCGCGCTCGAACCGGGCGCCGAAGAGGCAGCCGGCCGGGAGCCGGGCCAGTGCGCCGCCCCGCCAATCGACGGCGGTGCCGCCATAGTCCCAGTCGAAACCGGACAGACGAAACGGCCTGCCGTTTAGCGTCTCGATTTCAGCCATCGGCATGCCGATGCCGATCGGCTTTCCACCTGGCCCGGGAACGCGCCAGGTCGAGCCCTCGCCGATCCTGATCACCGACGGCCGGCGGTGGGTCTTCGTGTCGTGCCAGATGATTTCGATGCGCCGCTTGGGATCGTTCGGAAACACCAGCGTGCCGGGCTCGGACGTGCCCTCGCCGACGTAGATATCCCCCGCGCCGCACATTGGCGGCGCCGAACGCGGCCTTAAGCTCGGCCTCTCCCGCGCCCTTGGCGAACGGGCCGGTGCAGTCGAGAAGCACGGGAGGAGGGGCGGCAGGCCCCTGGGCACGGCTCCCCTGCGGGAGGCCGGCCAATGCAAGGCCGAGCGCCGCCCCAAGGAGGACGGCGCCGGCGCGGGTCACGCCTGTCCGGCGGTGCCGAGGCGCTGGGCCTCAGCGGCCATGCGCTGCTGGTAGAGGGCGGCGAAGTCCACCGGATCGATCATCAGCGGCGGGAAGCCGCCGCCGCGCACCGCTTCGGCCACCACCTGGCGGGCGAACGGGAACAGCAGGCGCGGGCACTCGATGAGCACCACCGGCTGCATGCTCTGCTCGGGAATGTTGCGGACCTTGAAGATGCCGCCATAAACCAGGTCGAACGCGAACAGGGTCGAGCCCGCCACCGTGGCGCCGCCCTCGATCTTCAGTTCGACCTCGAACTCCTCGTTCGCGAGCGGACGGGCGTTGACGTTGATCTGGATGTTCACGTCGGGCTGGGTGCCGCTATTCTGAAGCGAGCGCGGTGCATTGGGATTTTCGAAGGACAGATCTTTGATATATTGCGCGAGCACGTTGAGCGCGGGCGCCTTATTGTCTGTCGGGCTGCCATTCTGCGTCGCCATACTCGTCTCCTGCGGATCGTTCGGGTTGTCGCCCCCTAGCGAGGTCGCGGGTCGCTAGCATGCCTAAGGGCCTGGGGCAATACGAAGCCCCCTGGAGAGGACCGTCGATGAGTGTTGAAAAGACAGCCTTCGCGCCGGCAACGCTGGTACCGGAGGAACGCCCCCTGAGCGAAGCCGCCAAGCGCGCCCTTGCGGAAGCCGCCGAGCGGCGCGCCGCCATCGATGCCCTCGCGCAGGCCATGCCGAAGGAGCTGAACGGACGCGGCGGCAAGGAGCCGGTGCGTTACGGCGATTGGGAAGTCGGCGGCATCGCCAGCGATTTCTAAAGGGCGTTGGTTGCTTGTCCCGGACAAGCGACGGCGCAGCCGGAGCGCAGATCCGGGATCCAGCGCAAGAGACCGCCGAAGGCGCTTCACCCTATCTCCGACGCCGCGCGGCGAAGATGTTTTTTACGCTGGCTGCGAATTGACGGCTCCGCCGACTTCTGCGCTGGCCCCCGGATCTGCGCTCAAGCTTCGCTTTCGCTTGTCCGGGGAAAGACATCACTTCCAGATCAGCAGCCCCACCAGGCCGGCGATGCCGACGCCGATGCGCCACCAGCCGAACGGCGCGTAGCCGTGGCGGGAGACGAAATCCAGCAGCGAGCGGATCACCAGCACCGCCGAGCAGAACGCCGCCACGAAGCCGATGGCGATCAGCAGCCCGTCATCCAATGAGAGCGCGTTGCGGTTCTTGAAGAGATCGTAGGCGAACGCCCCGGTCATGGTGGGAAGCGCCAGGAAGAATGAGAATTCCGCAGCAGCCCGCTTGTCCACGCCCATCAGCATGGCGCCGACGATGGTGGAGCCCGAGCGCGACATGCCGGGGATCATGGCGATGCACTGGCAGAGGCCGATCTTGAAGGCCAAAGGCAGCGGCAGGCCCATGGCGTTGTTGTAGCGCGGCTCCGGCGCCACATGGTCGATGAACAGCAGGACGATGCCGCCGAAGATCAGGGTGAAGCAGATCAGCATGGGCGATTCGAACAGCACCGCCTTGATGAAGCCGTGCGCCGCCGCGCCGATGATCGCAGCCGGAAGGAAGGCGACGAGGATGCCGATAACGAAGCGCCGGGCGCCGGCATTGGAGGGCAGCAGCAGCGCCACCTTGAGGAACCGCTGGAAATAGACCGTCAGCAGCGCCAGCACGGCGCCGAGCTGAACCAGCACCTCAAAGGTCTTGCCGGTGCTCTCGAAGCCGAGGAAATGGCCGACCAGCAGAAGATGCGCCGTGGAGGAGACCGGTATGAACTCGGTAAGCCCCTCGAGGATGCCGAGGAACAAGGCGTCGAGCATGTTGCCGAGGGTCATGGGTCCGTCCAAATGAAGGAATCAGCCACGGCGGCGGCGCGGCGCGCGCACTCTGCGGCCTCCTCTGACAAGGTGCAATCGAGCGCTTTGAACCGGGTTGAATTGTCCCAAGGTGAGGTGTTGGCTTTGGTTCACCATGTGGCCGCATTGCCACAGACCCATGCGGCTTTGCGTCTTGCGGCACCGCAAGAAGACATCTAGACCGGGAGCAGCCGGAGCGGCCAAATCCCCAATATGCATCTGCACCATCATCCCTTCTGTCCCCATTCGCGTTTCGTGCGCCTCGTGCTTGCCGAGTACGGCATCGAGCCCGAGCTGGTGGAGGAGCGCGTGTGGGACCGCCGCGCAGACTTCCTTGCGCTGAACCCGGCGGGCGAAACCCCGGTCATGGTCGAGCAGCAGGCCCCCTCGGTGCCCGGCGCCTCGATCATCGCGGAATATCTCGACGAGACGCGCGGCCTTGCCCTCGGGGATCGCCGCCTGCTGCCGGAGGGGCCGCTGGACCGCGTGGAAGTGCGCCGCCTGGTTGCCTGGTTCAACGAGAAGATGTTCCTCGACGTCACCGATCATCTGGTGCGCGAGCGGATCTACAAACGCTACATGAAGGCGGACCAGGGCGGCGGACCGCCCGATGCCACCATGCTGCGCGCGGCGCGCGCCAATATCCGCTATCATCTGAAATATATCGGATGGCTCGCCAAGGGACGGAACTGGCTGGCCGGCAACCGCATGAGCCATGCGGACCTCGCCGCCGCCGCCCATCTCTCCGTGGCCGATTATTTGGGCGACGTGCCGTGGGACGAGGACGAGGATGCGAAGGAATGGTACGCGCGGCTGAAGTCGCGCCCGACCTTTCGCGGCCTGCTGTCCGACAGCATCCCGGGGATGCCAGCCTCCAAGACCTATACGGACCTGGACTTCTGAGCGAAGCGCCAGCCGCTGGTCTCGTGACTCCCTGCATGTCCCCCTCTCCCCTTTCCATACCTTCCCTTTCGGTGCCTTCCCTCCCCCTTCCGGTACCCCCCTCCCCCCTTGAGGGGGAGGGTCGGGGTGGGGGGTATGGCACCGCCAGGACCACCACCTCCGGCCCAAGCCGAGAGATACCCCCCACCCTGCCCTCCCCCTCAAGGGGGGAGGGTTCCTCCGAGGGGATGGGCGGGTACGCGCCGCAATGCTCCAACGCGGATAGCGCGGCCCAAACGCCGCCCACCGCCGCTACTATCTCCCCCACTTCCGTGCCCTCCTCCCCCCTTGAGGGGGAGGGTCGGGGTGGGGGGTATGGCGCCGCCGCCAGGACGACCACTTCCGAACCAAGTGGGGAGATACCCCCCACCCTGCCCTCCCCCCTAAGGGGGGAGGATCGCCCGATCGACCTCCCCACCCTCAAGGACAAGCTGCGCGACCTCGCCCTCGCCGAGGGGTTCGAGGCGTTCGGGGTTGCCGATCCAGAGGCCATCCCGCAGGCGGGAGAGCGGCTTGCCCAATGGGTGGAGGATGAACGCCACGGCGACATGGGCTGGATGGCCGAGACGCTGGAGCGCCGCGCCCATCCGCGCGCGCTGTGGCCGCAGATCCGCGCAGTCGTCATGCTCGGCCTCAATTATGGGCCTGACGAAGACCCCCGCACCGCCCTCGCCGAGCGCACCAACGGCGTCATATCGGTCTATGCGCGGGGTGAGGATTATCACGAGCTGATCAAGGGGAAGCTCAAGCGCCTTGCCCGTGCCCTGCTCCATGCGGCCGGCGAGGGCGATGTGAAAGTGTTCGTCGACACCGCCCCGCTGATGGAGAAGCCGCTCGCCATGGCGGCCGGGCTCGGCTGGCAGGGCAAGCACACCAATCTGGTGTCGCGGGCGCGCGGCTCCTGGCTGTTCCTCGGCGCGATCGCCACCACGCTGGACCTGCCCCACGACGCCCCATCCTCGGACCATTGCGGCGCGTGCCGGGCGTGCCTCGACGCCTGCCCGACGGCGGCGTTTCCCGCGCCCTACCAGATCGATGCGCGGCGCTGCGTCTCCTATCTCACCATTGAGCACCGGGGGCCGATCCCGCGCGATCTGCGCCCGTTGATGGGCAATCGCATCTACGGCTGCGACGATTGCCTCGCCGCCTGCCCCTGGAACAAGTTCGCCATCGCCGGGCGCGAGATGAAGCTGGCCGCCCGCGCGGAGAACAAGGCGCCGGAACTGGCCGAACTGGCGGGCCTCGACGATGCGGCGTTCCGCGCCCGCTTCGCCAAAAGCCCGATCAAACGCACCGGACGCACCCGCATGATGCGCAATGTGCTGGTGGCCATGGGCAATTCCGGCGATGCCGGCTTCGCGCCACAGGTTGAAGGGCTGCTTTCCGACCCCGAGCCTCTGGTGCGCGGCGCGGCGGTCTGGGCGCTTTCCCGCCTGCTAACGCCCCCAGCCTTCGCCGGACTTGCTGCGCAATATGGATGCAGCGAAGCGGACCTTGAGGTTGCCGAGGAATGGCGCAACGCCCTGGCGGACATCGCCGCATGACCACACTTCTCGCCGTTGGTTTGGGCTATTGCGGCCGCCATGTGCTGGCCACCCGGCCGGGACTGTTCACCCGCGCCTGCGGCACCAGCCGCACCAGCGAGGGCGCTGAAGGGCTCGCGCAGCTCTCCCAGCCGCATTGTGCCGTCACCGGCATCCCGTTCGAGGGCACCGGGGTTTCGCTCGCCCTTGACGCCGCTATCGCCCAGGCGGACGTGCTGCTGCTCTCCGCCCCGCCCGGCGCCATGGGCGATCCGCTGCTCGCGGCGGCGCGGGAGATGCTGCTGGCCAGCCCGCGCCTGTCGCAGGTGGTCTATCTCACCACGCTCGGGGTCTATGGCGACCATGACGGCGCGTGGGTCGACGAGGCCACCCCGCCGCGCCCTGGCTCGCAGCGTTTGGAGCGCCGGCTGGCGGCGGAAGCCGATTGGCAGGCGTTCGGCCGCACGAAGGGCGTGCCCGTCGCCATCCTGCGGCTCGCCGGCATCTATGGTCCGGGACGCAACGCGCTGGTTCAGGTGCGGGCCGGGCAGGCGCGCCGCATCGACAAGCCCGGCCAGGTGTTCAACCGCATCCATGTGGATGACATATCCGCCAGCATAGACGCCGTGGTGGCGCGGGGCTTCGATGGCGTCGTCAACGTCACCGACGATCTGCCGGCCCCGCCGGGCGATCCCGTGGTCTACGCCGCCGGCCTGCTGGGGCTGGAGCCGCCGCCGGCCGTGCCGTTCGACATCGCGGCGCGCGAGATGAGCCCCATGGCGCTCACCTTCTGGGCGGGCAACAAGCGGGTGCGCAATCGGGTGATGAAGGACGCGCTCGGTGTCACCCTGCGCTACCCGACCTATCGCGAAGGCCTGCGCGCGCTGCACGAAGGCGGATAGGGTGGCCTTGAAGATCCGGCTGCAAGACGCGCTCTGACGGGACAAGATGCGCGAGCCGTCGCTCCAGCACATCTAGCCCAAGGATCAAAGGCGCGGCTGAAGCCTCAGGAAAAGTTCGGCCCGTCCGGCCCGGTGGTCGGGGTCGAGAGCGTCACGGCGGCGACGTCAAGTTCGCGGCAGACCGGTTCGGACCACACGCGACGGACGCAATCTTCTGAAGCGGAAGGCGCGAGATCGGCCTGGGGGAGATGTGTAGAATTCACGGTTTCAATCCTTGATTGGTCCCGAGGACCAGCAGCAAGCCATTCCAAGATAAGCGTTTATAACGGCGAAACGTCAAACTCAAGTCAAGCTTCGCCGGCCGGGGGAGACTTATCCAGCCACGCCTTGAACGCCTCCAGCTCCGGCTTTCCGAGCGGCACCACCTGGGCGGCAAGTGACAGGCGCACCGCCGGGTCCGGCTCGTGCTCCACCTGCCGCGCAAGGGCCGCCGCGCCGGCGAGCCCGAACTGGCCGAGCACCCCGGCGAAGGCGTGAGCGGTGGCGATCAGGGCCTCGGCATCCGCGCGTGTCACCAATTCCTCCCACTCCACGAAGCGGCGTTCGGAATTCTCGATGAACCGCACCGCCAGCCTGCGGAAGCCGTCCTCCCCCACCGCCTTGCGCAAGGCCCCGACGCCGGAAAGATCGAGCGTCGTATCCTCGGCCAGCGGCGGCGCGATTTCCACCGGAACCGTTACGGGGACAGGAGCAGGCCGCACCGGCGGCAAGGCCGGCTCGGGCGGCGCCGGCATCGACATGGCGGGAAGCGCACCGGCTTTTTTCGCCGAAGAGGCGCCCTCGATCAGCAGCAGGGTCCAGTCGTCCTCAGGGTTGGGCCCGAGGCGCGCGGCAGCGCGCTCGCCGGTCCCCGCCACCACCTTGGACAAGGGCTGGCGGGCGCGGGCGTGCATTTCATCGACCAGCCAGTCCGGGCACGGCCCGCCGCTCGCCAGTTCCGCCGGATCGATACCGTCGGTGGTGAGAACCAGCCGCTCGCCCCAGGCGAGGCGAAGCTGCACGCTCTCGTAACGGGCATCCTTGGTGAAGCCGAGCAGCGGCCCGTCCACCTGCACGTTGCGGGTTCCCCCACGGGTGACGATCAGGGGATGGGGATGCCCGGCGGAGGCGATCTCGATCGCGCCGTCCTGCCAGAGATCCACCACCAGAGCGGTCGCCAGCGCCGCGTCAAAGCCCGGCTCGGAATAGATCAGGTTCGACCAGCGGGTGAGATATTGCGAGGGACCGAGCTGTTCGCCCACATCCAGCGCGCGGATCATGGCCGCCTGCGCCACCGCGCCGGCCTTGGCGTTGATGCCGTGGCCCATCACATCAGCCAGCACGATCCGATCGGCCCCCGAACGGGGCAAGTGGATCACGAGATCTCCACCGCCGATATCGGCTGTGCCATTGCGCAAGGCCAGATTGAACGGCCCCAGGTGGTCCGGCAGCGAGGGCCGCACCAGGCTTTCCAAAGCCGAACCGAAATAGCGCAGCAGCCGCGCGCGCTGGCGGGTGGCCCGCAGCAGAGCGAGGTTTACCGTCTCCAGCAGCGCCGCCGGCCGCACCGGCTTGGTCAGGAACGTGTCGACCCCGAGTTCCAGCGCCCGCACCCGCACCGTGGGGTCGCCGGTGATCATGACGATGGGGATGGGCGAGCGGTCGCTGTCGTCCTCCAGCGCCTGCACCAAAGCGGTACCGGGGTCTGATCCCAAATGGAAATCGGTGACGATGAGATCCACCGTGGTGGTGCCGGCCTGCTCCAGCGCGTCTTTGAGATTGCTCGCCGCCAGCACGCGGTAATGGGGTTCGAGAATGCCGAGATAGGTCTCCAGCAAGACCTCCTCGTCCTCCACCACCAAAATCAGCGGGCGGCGGCGCGAGAAACGGCGGCGGGCCGTCATGCGGTTGGGCGGCCCCTGGACATAAGTCACCCGGTCGAAGGCGCTGCGCACTAGGGCGAGCCCGCGCCCCGAGGTGCCATCCTCCGCGCCGGCCAGGGAGGCGCGCGCCCAGCGTGCCTCGAACTCCCTAAACGGGCCGCCATCGTCCTCAATGGTCACGGTGAGGACGATGCCGTCCAGAACCGCCTCCAGCGCCAGTTCGCGCGGCGGGGGATTGGCGTGGCGCACCAGATTGAAGGCAAGTTCCGCGACCGCGAGCACGATCTCGTCGGCCACATCGCTGGCGAGGCGCAGTTCGGACAATTTCCGGCGCAGCGCCTTTCGCAGCCAGGACACTTCGTCCAACGTCGCCGGCCGGCGCGCCTCGAACAGCTTCACCGCGTCCCCCTTCTGCCATCCCCGTCTTATGTTGGCAGAAAACTGGCGACTGGGGCTAGAGCTTCAGTGCCGCGCGGTCACGCCAGCGCGTCGAGTTCCTCGTCCGAGAGCGCACCGGGCACGACGGTGACGGGGATCGGGAAACGACCCGAGGCAGGGCCTGCGAGAAGCCCGACCAGCGGACCGGGGCCTTCGCTGCCGACACCTGCCGCCAGAACCAGAACGGCGATGTCGCGGTCTTCCACGATCAGCGCGTGCAGCGCCTCAGCCTTGGTGCCCTCGCGGATCACGCCTTCCGCCACGACGCCGGCGATCTGCCGGGCGCGGGCGGAGAAATGCTCGATGCGCTCCTGCATGGCTTCGATCGCCTCGGCCCGCATCAGGTCGGCAACGCCGAGCCATTGCTGGTGCACATCCTCCAATTCCAGGATGCCGAGCATCACCACGCCCGATCCGGTGCGCGCGGCGCGCCGGCTGGCGTAATAGAGCGCGCGGTCGCATTCCGGCGTCTCATCGAGGATCACCAGAAATTTGCGCTGATGGCCGGGCTCGTAAATCTGCCGCTTCTGGCTCATGCGCGGACCCTCATCGATACGTCCGGCTCAGGCTGGGCTTAAAACGGCTTGACCACAACCAATATGACGATGCCGACCATGAGGATGGCGGGCACCTCATTGACCATGCGGAAGAAACGTTCGGTGTGCGGGCGCTGATCGGCGGCGAATTGCTTCATCCAGCGCGCCTGGAAACCGTGGAAGCCCGAGAGGCAGATCACCAGGAGCAGCTTGGCGTGCATCCAGCCCGCCACCATCCAGCCGCCGGCATAGAGCAGGTAGAGCCCTGCCGCCCAGGTCACGATCATCGCCGGATTGGCGATCAACCGCAGCAGGCGCTTTTCCATGATCTTGAACGTCTCGGACTGCTGCGAGCCCACCGGCGCGCCGCAATGATAGACGAACAGGCGCGGCAGATAGAGCAGCGTCGCCATCCAGGAGATGACGGCGATGACGTGCAGCGCCTTGATCCAGAGATAAAGCATGGGGCCGTCCTTGGGATAATTCTAATCGCGCTTGTGCCACGGCCAGAGAACCAGGGCAAAGGCGCTCGAGAACAGCCCAGGGAAGGCGGCGCAGCTACAGCGCCGCGCGCACCCGCTCCACCATGCGCTCAACGTGTTCGATCGGGGTTTCTGGCCGGATGCCGTGACCCAGATTGAAGATATGGCGCACGCCGTCGAAATCGCTGCGGATGCGGGTGATCTCCTCGTCGAGCTGCGCCCCGCCGGCGATCAGACGTAACGGATCGAGATTGCCCTGAAGCGCGGTCTTCTCGCCCAGCTTGCGCAGGGTGGCGCGCTCTGCGGTCCAATCGAGGCCGATGGCATTCACGCCCAGCGCCGCGATGCGCGCCAAAGCTTCGGCCGATGCACCCTTGGGAAAAGCGATGATGCGCGCCTCGGGATGACGCGCCCAGATCCCGGCGGCGATCCGCCCCAAGGGCTCAAGGCACCAGCGCTCGAACGACACCGGGTCGAGGACGCCCGCCCAGGTGTCGAAAATCTGCACCGCGTCCGCCCCAGCCTCGATCTGCCCCACGAGATGGGCGATGGAGACCTCGACCAGCAGATCGATCAACTTCTGGAACAGCTCGGGCTGGCGCAGCGCCAGCAGCCGCGCCGGACCCTGGTCGTCAGTGCCGCGCCCGGCGACCATATAGGTCGCCACAGTCCAAGGCGCACCGCAGAAGCCGATTAGCGCCGTATCCGGCCGCAAGGCGGCGCGGGTCCGCGAGATCGCCTCATAGACCGGACCGACGCGCGCCGCGTCGAGCGTTTCGGGCAGCGCGGCGACCCCGGCGGCGTCCGTCACCGGGTCGAGGCGCGGGCCTTCCCCGGTCTCGAACCGCAGGCCAACGCCCAGCGCGTGCGGCACCACCAAGATATCGGAAAAGATGATGGCCGCATCGAAGCCGAACCTGCGGATCGGCTGAAGCGTCACTTCGGCGGCAAGTTCCGGCGTGTAGCAGAGCGTGAGGAAGTCGCCGGCCTGTGCCCGAAGCTCGCGATACTCGGGGAGATAGCGGCCCGCCTGACGCATCATCCAGAGTGGCGGCGGATTGAGAGCGGCGCCGTCGAGTACGGCAAGGAACGACGATTGGCGGGTAGAGCTACGGGTCATCCCCATCCCATAAAATAAGAAAGAAAGATTCTTTAAAGAGGAGTCTTTAGAGTCTTAGCAGTTGATTAACCATTCGCACGGCCAACGACAACCGGTCCACAGGCTGACCCTCTAACGGTACGTGAATCGGGTCGGTCTGTGCGCCGGCAAACAAAGGTTAATCAAAGGTTAACGATATCGCCCGGAGCATGATTCACATTCACCCACAGGCAGGCCCTTAAACCTGTCCCCACGGGTTGAAATGTGGATGGATATGCCCGCTATCCCCTCCGGTGCCTTGCATGGCCCCTCACGGCATGCGTTTCTGCACACGCCGTCCACAGGGCGGTGGATAAGACGCAAGCATGGACAAAAAGGACGAACGCGTGACCGAGACTAAGGTTGCAACGCCCGCCTATTTTCACATGCACCTGGTCTCCGATGCGACCGGGGAGACGCTGATCAATGTAGGCCGTGCGGCCTGCGCGCAATATTCCAACGTCCTGCCGATCGAGCATGTCTATCCCCTCGTGCGCTCCATGAAGCAGCTCGACCGGGTTCTGATCGACATCGAGAGCAACCCCGGCATCGTCCTCTACACCCTGGTGGACAAGGACATCCGCGAGCGCCTGAAGGGCCGCTGCCGCGAACTCGGCGTGCCCTTCCTCTCGGTTCTGGCGCCGGTGGTGCAATTGTTCCAGGCCTATCTCGGCGGCGAGCCGCAGCCGCGTATCGGCGGCCAGCACGCGCTGGATGCCACCTATTTCAAGCGCATCGATGCGCTGAACTTCACCGTCATGCACGACGACGGGCACATGACCGACGATCTCGAACAGGCGGACGTGGTGCTGATCGGGGTCTCGCGCACCTCGAAGACGCCCACTTCTATCTATCTCGCCAATCGCGGGGTGAAGACGGCGAATATCCCGCTGGTGCCCAATGTGCCGCTGCCGCCCAATATAGAGAAGCTGAAGAAGCCGCTCGTGGTGGGGCTGATCGCCAGCCCCGAGCGCATCGTCGAAATCCGCCAGAACCGGCTGCTCGGCCTCAATGCCGTGAGCACCAGTGAATCCTATGTGGACCGTGAATCCGTGTCCGAGGAACTGGCCTATTCCCGCCGCCTGTGCGCGCGCAACAACTGGCCGCAGATCGACGTGACGCGCCGATCCATCGAGGAAACCGCCGCCGCCATCATCGGCCATCTCTCGGAGCGCCGTCGCCGGAGCATCGCCGAGACATGAGCTTGTGGCGCGCCGCACATCCTTTGGTTCTGGCCTCCAAAAGCCGCGCCCGCCGGGCGGTGCTGGAAGCCGCCGGAATTCCGCTGGAGATCGTTTCCGCCGACGTGGATGAGCGCAAGGTGGAGGCGCAGGCCCCCGCCGCCGAGGCCGCGCCCGACGATATCGCCCGGATCCTCGCCAGGGCGAAGGCGTTGGCGGGGGCCGCCACTGTCGATGCCGCGCGCTATGTGTTGGGGGCCGACCAGACCCTGGCCCTGGGCGGTGTCTGCTTCCACAAGGCGGCGGACCTGGACAGCGCGCGGCTGCAACTCGCCCGGCTTGCCGGCCGCACCCATGTGCTGCACTCGGCCATCGCCGTGGTGCAGGACGAAGAGGTGCTGTTCGAGACCGTGGAAAGCGCCTGCCTCACCATGCGGGCGCTGAGTGCGGACGAGATCGAGGATTATCTCGATGCCGCCGGGCCGGCTGCGTTCGGCTCGGTGGGGTGCTACCAGCTGGAATCGCTCGGCGTCCATCTCTTCGAGAAGATCGAGGGCGACCATTTCACCATTCTGGGACTGCCGCTGCTGCCTTTGCTCGGCTTCCTGCGCGGCGAGGGGCTTGTTTCGTGACCATCCGCCTTTGCGTCGTCGGCCATCCCATCGCCTATTCCCGCTCGCCCATGCTGCACGGCTATTGGATCGAGAAGTATAAGCTCGACGGCACTTATGGCCGTGAGGACGTGCCCCCCGAGGTGGCGGCGGATTTCTTCGCGCGTTTCGGTACGCAGTTTGCCGGCGGCAATGTCACCGCGCCCAACAAGGAGATCGCCTTCCGGGCGGTGGCCGAGGCGGATGTCACCGCGCGGCGCCTTGAGGCGGTGAACACCCTGTGGTTTGAGGACGGCCGCATGATGGGTGGCAACACCGACGTCTACGGCTTCATGGCGAACCTCGATGCCGGCGCGCCCGGCTGGCATGCGGATCGCCCGGCCTTGGTGCTGGGTGCCGGCGGTGCCTCGCGCGCCATCGTTTACGGGCTGCTGGAACGTGGCGTCGAGACCCTCTGGCTCGCCAACCGCACGCTGGAACGGGCGCAGGCGCTGGCCGATCTGTTCGGGCCGCGCGTACGTCCCATCGGCCTCGGCGACACCGCCGGGGCGATGCGTGAGGCCGGCTTGATCGTGAATGTCACGTCGCTCGGCATGAAGGGGCACCCGCCGCTCGATATCGACCTCTCCCCTGCCCGTACCGACGCCGTGGTGACGGATGCGGTCTATGTGCCGTTGGAGACCCCGTTCCTGAAGGCGGCCAAGGCGCGCGGGCTGGTCACCGTGGACGGGCTCGGCATGTTCCTGCACCAGGCGGTGCCTGGATTCGAACGGTGGTTCGGGGTTCGGCCGGTGGTCGACGATGGACTGCGCACGCTGATCCTCGAAGATCTGCGCGCCAAGGGCCAGTTGGAAGCTTAAGGCCATGTGGATCCTCGGCCTCACCGGCTCCATCGGCATGGGCAAGTCGGCCACCGCCGCCATGTTCGCCGCCGAGGGCGTGCCGGTGCACGATGCTGACGCGGCGGTGCATGACCTTTATCGCAAGGAAGCGGTCGCGCCGGTGGAAGCGGCCTTTCCCGGTGTGACCCGCGATGGCGCCATTGACCGGCCGACGCTGTCGCAGCGCGTATTGGGTGATGCCGAGGCGATGAAGCGGCTGGAAGCCATCGTCCATCCCTTGGTTCGGGCGCGGGAAAAGGCGTTTCTTGCCCAGGCGCGGGCGGCGGGCGCGCGCCTCGCGGTGCTGGATATCCCGCTGCTGCTGGAATTTTCCGGCGACCGGCGGGTGGATGCGGTGGCGGTGGTGAGCGCACCGGAAACTGTGCAGGCCGCGCGGGTTCTCGCCCGGCCGGGCATGACGCAAGAGCGATTCGCGCTCATTCTCGCCAAGCAGATGCCCGATTCGCAAAAGCGGCGCCGGGCGCATTTCATCATCGACACGGGCCGCGGCTTCGCGGCGGCACAGCATCAGGTGCGCGGCATCGTGCGCGCCCTGAGCGGGCCGGGCCGGCGGCGGGACTAGTCAGGAGCCACCATGCGCGAGATCGTTCTCGACACTGAAACCACAGGCCTCGACCCCAACAATGGCGACCGGCTGGTGGAAATCGGTTGTGTAGAGATGGTCAACCGCATCCTCACGGGCAACGTATTCCACGTCTATCTCAACCCGCAGCGCGACATGCCGGTGGAGGCGTTCAACGTCCATGGGCTTTCGGCGGAATTCCTCTCCGACAAGCCGCTGTTCGCCGCCGAGGCGGACAGGTTCTTGGACTTCATCGCCAACGACACGTTGGTGATCCACAACGCCGCCTTTGACATCGGCTTCCTGAACGCCGAGCTGGAAAAGGTCGGGCGTCCCCTTATCGCCCGCGACCGTGTGGTGGACACGCTGGCCCTGGCGCGGCGCAAGCATCCCGGCGCGCCGGCCAGTCTCGACGTGCTGATGCGGCGCTACGGCATCGACAGTTCGCGGCGGGTCAAGCATGGCGCGCTGCTAGACAGCGAACTGCTTGCCGAGGTCTACAGCGAACTGCTCGGCGGCCGTCAGGCTATGCTGGTCGGCATGGTGGAGGAGACCTCCGCCGCGCCCCGCCTGGTATCTGTGGAGGTTGCGGCGGCACGCCAGAGGCCCCAGCCGCTCGCCTCGCGGCTCACTCCGCAGGATACCGACGCTCATGTCGCCTTCGTTGCGGGCCTGGGCGACAAGGCCTTGTGGAACACGTATTCGCCGCCGCCCACCGGCGCGGTTTAGCCTTAAGGCGGGCGCAGTTATTCCCCTGCGCCATCTGCCACCTCGCGACGCAGGGGCCGTTTGGCTTATGATGGGCCGGCGGAGCAAAAGCGGCATGTTGGTGCGCGGTTATAACGTCGTCATGGACGCCTTATGGAGCTTCGTCGCGGACGATGGCTGGGCGATCGCCAGCCATATCGCCCTGTCGATCCTCATGTCCCTGTTCCCGTTCCTGATCTTCGTGACGTCCCTGGCGGCGTTCCTGGACCTGCGGCCGCTCGCCAACGAGACCATCCAGCTCATCCTCGACACCTGGCCGGACGCGGTGGCCGAGCCGATCGCCCGCGAAATCTACAATGTGGTCAACCATGTCCGCACCGACCTCCTGACCTTCGGCGTGGCGCTGGCGATCTACTTCTCCTCCAACGGCGTCGAGAGCCTGCGCATCGGCCTCAATCGCGCCTACCAGACCAAGGAGGGCCGGGCCTGGTACCGGCTGCGGTTCGAATCCATCCTTTATGTGCTGATCGGCGCCGCCGGCATGCTGGCGCTGTCATTTCTGGTGGTGCTCGGCCCGCTGATCTGGCGCATCGTCGAGCACAATCTCCCCGCCGTGCGGCACCTGAGCCCGGCGGTGACGCTGGCACGCTATCTCGCGACCTCGGTGGTTCTCGTCATCGGCCTCGTGGTGGCCCACAAATGGCTGCCGGCCGGGCATCGCACGCTGCGCGAGATCGCGCCGGGCATCGGCGTGACGCTGGCGTTGTGGCTGATCGCGGCGGCATCTTTCGGCTTCTATCTCAACGAATTTCCCGCCAATTACGTCACGACCTATGCCGGCCTCGCCTCGGTGATGATCGCGCTGGTCTTCCTCTATCTCACCGCCACGATTTTCCTGTTCGGCGGGGAATTTAACGCTGCCATGGCGCGGGCGCGTACTGCCCGGCTGGAACGACGCGCCCGCGCGTTGGCAGTGGAGACGCGGCCGTGATCGGCGAGCCGGCGCTGCGCAGCGATGGCCGCCAGTCGCCCACCGCGCTGGCGCTCCAACGCGGCGTGCTGCGCCATCTCGCGGCTTTGGGGCTCTTGGGCATCCCCGAATTCTGCCTCGCTTCGGGTCGCCGCGCCGACATCGCCGCGCTGGACGTGAAGGGGGAGATCACCATCATCGAGATCAAATCCTCGATCGCCGATTTCCGCACCGATCAGAAATGGCCGGAATACCGCCTCTATTGCGACCGCCTGTGCTTCGCCGTGAAACCGGATTTCCCCTTGGAAATCCTGCCGGATGACGTCGGCATCCTGGTGGGCGATGCGTTCGGCGCGGAACTGATCCGCCCGCCACCCCTCCACGCCCTCCCCGCCGCGACCCGAAAAGCCCTCCTCATCCGCCTCGCCCGCGCCGGCGCCGGGCGCCTCGCGCTGCTCTACGATCCGGAGCTGCGGGGGCTTGGGGAACTGTAGCTGACCCGCACGGCGCGCAGGCCTCGCGCCAATCGAGAGCTCTACCGCGCGCGCCGCATTTCGTCCCGGCGCATGGGCATGCGATCGATCCGCGCGAATACGGCGGTCATCGTCACGGGGGAGGACCATCGCTCGGCGATGTGCCCATCCTTTCCAACCAGGACCACTTGGAAAGCGCCGCTCCGCAGACCAAGTGTCGCGCGCAGCGGGTCGTCGGCGGCGACGGAGGTCAGGACCACCATGTCGCGTTCCGCGAGACCGGCCTTGTGCGCCTCGATCTCGGCCATCTGCTGCCGGAATTCCGGTTGGTCCGTTGATTGCGCTACCACCACCAGCGGGCGCGCCTTTCCGCGATAGCCTTGCAGGCCGGTTGAGGCGGCATGTGCGGCGGTGGCGCTTAAGAGGGTCATGGCGAGGGTCAAAATTGGCATCATGGGAACAGGAAGCACATCAAGGGCGCTCCGGTTCCTTAGCGTCACCGAGGCGCGCGCTTGGAGAGGATACGCTGAAGCGTCCTGCGGTAAACAGCCGACGGGGTTGAAGACGCTCTACCGTGGCGCTGTCAGAACCGCATCCAGCAGCGCGTGCCGTGGCGAAGCGAACGGGTTCACCACGCTCACACCGCCCCAGGTGAAGCCGTCCTGGAGATCCTCCGACAGCAGAAGCCGGCACCCCGCGTGGGAGGACGCGACGAGGATGACGGCATCCCAGATGCTGAAATGGTGGTCCGTGGCGAGATCGGAAGCGGCCATCATGATGTCCGGGGAGGTCTCCATCACCGAGAATGTGTCGCGCCACCCGAGGAGCGCGGTTCTGGCATCGGATCGGGACCGGCCACCCTTTAGGACCAGGACATGGAACAGTTCGCCGAGCGCCTGGACCGGGAGAACGGTGCGCTCCTGAGGCAGGCGTCGGACCAGATCGATCGCCATCGCGCGTTTCTCCGCGCCGTTCACGCCTTCCGCATAGACCAGGATGTTGGTGTCGAGAGCGATCCTCACGGTTCGTCCTCGTAAAGCTCCTCACGGCTCCAACGGCCGGCATCGGAGACCGGCTGTCGTTCCAGGCGATCAAGCAGGGTCGTCTTGGCTGATAGCTCCGCTGCGTCACGCTGGTCGGCGGGAATGATTCGGGCCACGGGGCGACCATGGCTCGTCACCATGTAGCTGCGCCCTTCGCGCACGGCGCGCATGATCAGGGAAAAGTTGCGGTTGGCATCCGCCGCGGAGATCGCTTCGTCCATGCCTTTTCGCCCATTAGTAGTGATATTGCCTACTATAGCGGCGAAGCCATTTCCCGACAAGGCATCCGCGCCTAGCGCGGCGCCCGCTTGGCGAGGATGCGCTGGAGCGTCCTGCGGTGCATGGAGAGCCGGCGGGCGGTCTCGGAGACGTTGCGGCCGCACAGTTCGTAGACCCGCTGGATATGCTCCCACCGCACCCGGTCGGCAGACATTGGGTTTTCTGGCGGCGAGGGCTTGTGGTCGCCGTTGGCCATCAGGGCCGCCACCACGTCGTCGGCATCCGCGGGCTTGGCGAGATAGTCCACCGCGCCCAGCTTTACGGCGGTGACGGCGGTGGCGATGTTGCCATAGCCGGTGAGCACCACGGCGCGGGCGCCGGGACGGCTGCGCTTCAGCGCCGAGATCACGTCGAGGCCGGTGCCGTCGCCGAGCCGCATGTCCACCACCGCATAGGCCGGCGCCGCGCTCTCCACCTGGGCGAGGCCGTCGGCCACCGTCTCGGCGGTGGAAACCGCGAAGCCCCGGCTCTCCAGGGCGCGGGCGAGGCGCTGGAGGAAGGAGCGGTCGTCGTCCACAAGCAGGACGGAGCGTTCGCCTTCAATCTCGGACAGTGGGATCTCGGCCATAGTTTTGTTCTTCCTTAAGACGCGGCTGGAGCGGCCGTTCCGGCTGTGTGGGACCGCTTGTAGGCAGGCCCGTCTCCATAAACGAGGGAGGGCAATTTCGCTGCTGTTGAACCTCGGCGGCTTTTACCCCCGTTTGGGGGCAGAATAGGATACATGGTGGCGTTTTGTCGCACTTTTATGCATCGATAGCCAGCGCGCTGCGCATCCAGGAGATCTTTACCTCGGCCCCGGAGGCGGGGACCGGGCGGTTTTCCACCCACAGGGTGGCGCCGGTGCGCTCCAGCAGGGTTTTAGCGATGAAGAAGCCGAGCCCAAGCCCGCTTTCCTCTTCCGCCGGGCTCTGCCGGTCGCGGGCGCGGCTGGTCACATAGGGCTGGCCGATGCGGTCGCTGACCTCGGGCGAGAAGCCGGGGCCATCGTCGCGCACCACGATCTCCATGCGCGAGGTGGTCCAGCGCGCTTCCAGCTCCACCCGCGTCTTGGCGAAGTCCACGGCATTTTCCACCAGATTGCCCAGGCCGTAGATCAGGCCGGGATTGCGCGCCAGCACCGGCTCGTCCGTGCGGTTCTCTGGCAGGCTGACGGTGATGGTAATGCCGAAATTGCGGTGCGGCTCCACCAGTTCTTCCAGCAGGTGGGAGAGCGGCATGCGATCGAACGGCGCGTCGCCCGAGCCCAGCGATGTCAGGGTCTGGAGAATGTCACGGCACCGCTTCACCTGGTCGCGCAGCAGCAGAATGTCCTCCGCGTAGGGGTCATCCGGCTTCATGGAGCGTTCCATCTCCTTCACCACCAGCGCGATGGTGGCGAGTGGTGTGCCGAGTTCGTGCGCCGCCGCCGCCGCCAGCCCGTCGAGTTGGGAGAGATGCTGCTCACGCGCCAGGACCAGTTCGGTGGCGGCGAGCGCGTCGGCCAGCTCGCGCGCCTCTTCCGCCACCCGCCAGGAATGCAGCCCGATGAAGCCGATGGACACCGTGATCGAGACCCAGATGCCTGCCAGGAACAGGTCCGGCAGCATCGGCTGGTCGGGGCCGGACCAGGGCAGCGGCTGGTGGAACAGGCCCACCGCTCCCGCGCAGGTGATGGCGAACACGCCCAGGACGACAGTAGTGGACCACGACAAAGCGGCCGCCGAGATCATCACCGGGGCGAGATAGAGCAGCGCGAACGGGTTGTTCAGCCCGCCGGTGAGGTAGAGCAGGGCGGTCAGCTGCAGCACGTCATAGGCGAGCAGCGGACCGGCGGCGAAATCGCCGAGGCGTTGGGCGATGGGGAAGCGCACCCGCAAAAGCAGGTTCGCCAAGACCGAAAGCGCCACCGCCCCGAGGCAGGCGACGATTGGCAGGGGAAAGCCGAGCAGCACATAGACCACGAACAGCGAGACGCTCTGCCCCGCCACCGCCAGCCAGCGCAGTCGGATCAGCGTGTCGAGCCGCAGCCCCATGGAGCGGCCATTGGGAAACGTGAAGGCAGAGGAGGTGGCAATCATGAAAGGGGGGCCGCAAACCGGGGTGGGTGGAACCATAGAAGCGCCAAAAGCGTCTTTATTCAAGAAGTTACACGATCCTATGTCGCCCGGGCGAGAGCAAAACCGCGCGGTTTCGTTGTTCATTCGTTCAGTGTTTGGAGAGATCCTCGAAAGCATAGTTGTGTATGACCGTGCGGTTTATCTTATGGATCTTTCCTCGTGATTGACCGTTTGGCAGGTGCAGGACAATCTTTGGTCCTGGAATGAGGATGAGGTACGCAAGATGGCGATCGGAGAATTCGGCGGTGCTGTGAAGCAACCGGCCGTTGGAGGAACCACCCTCTCGGCGCCGCTGTATTGGATGTATGAGATGACCCATGCGGCGCTCAATCCATCCCGTGCCATGGCCGGCGCAAGCCGCATGTTCCTCAAGAATCCCATGAACCCGGCGGCCCACACCACCATGGGGAAATCCATGGCCGCGGGCTTTGAATTGTTCGAGCGCGCCACGCGCCGCTATGCCAAGCCAGACTGGAATCTGCCCTACACCCTGGTGGGTGGCACGCGGGTCCCGGTCCATATCAATCCGGTGTGGGAACGCCCGTTCTGCCGACTGCTGCATTTCGAGCGCGCGTTCGAGTATCCGCCGCGCAGGCCGCAGCCCAAGCTGATCGTGGTCGCGCCCATGTCGGGCCATTACGCCACCCTCCTGCGCGGCACGGTGGAAGCCTTGCTGCCGACCCACGACGTCTATGTGACCGATTGGGCCGACGCCAAGATGGTGCCGATGGCGGAGGGCCGGTTCACCCTTGATCTCTACGTCGATTATCTCATCTCCATCTTCCGCCGCATGGGCGGGGACTGCCATGTCCTGGCGGTCTGCCAGCCGGCGGTGCCGGTCGCCATGGCGGTGGCGCGGATGGAGGCGACCGACGATCCCTGCGCGCCGAAATCCATGATCCTCATGGGCGGTCCGATCGACACGCGCGAATCCCCCACCGCCGTGAACCAGCTCGCAGTGGAGCGGGGCATCGACTTCTTCCGCCGCAATGTCATCACCAGCGTGCCCTGGCCCCATCCCGGCGCGCAGCGCGAGGTGTATCCCGGCTTTCTCCAGCTCAATGGCTTCATGACCATGAATCTGGATCGCCATCTGATCGCCCATTACGATCTGTTCCGGCACCTGATCCAGGGCGACGGCGACAGCGCCGAGAAGCATCGCGAGTTCTATGACGAATATCTCGCCGTCATGGATCTGGACGCCGCCTTCTATCTTGAGACTGTGGACAACGTGTTCATCCGCCACGCCCTGCCGAAGGGCGAGATGACCCATCGCGGCGAGCCGGTGCGGATGGAGGCGATCCGTAACGTCGCGCTGATGACGGTTGAAGGAGAGAAGGACGATATTTCCGGCGTCGGCCAGACCTATGCCGCCCATCGCCTGTGTCCGAACATCCCGGACGACAAGCGGGCCCATTGGCTCCAGCCGGGGGTCGGCCATTACGGCGTGTTCAACGGCTCGCGCTTCCGTTCTGAGATTGCGCCGCGCATTTCCGACTTTATCCTGAGCCAGGAATTCGCCCGTCGTGAGGAAGTGCAGGGCGATGGCGCCACGGTCACCACGCTGCGGCCCCGGCTGGTAACACCGTAATTTCGATCAAATATCGCCATTGGAGCGCGGCCCCCGCCCTCTTTTCAGGGGCCGCTTTCACACCCTAGGATGGATGGGAAGGCGATTCGCCGCGTCGGACGTGCGCGCGGCGTGTGCGCCAGAGCCCCGTTTTTCCTGTTGGATTGCCATGCTGTTTCGCAGGCAGGACAGGCCGCCCGCCATGCGGGCGCCGGAATGGATCGAGCTTGCGCTTGATGACGAGGTGGTGCGCGTGTCCGTGCGCCGCCATCCGTCCGCGCGCCGGCTGACGCTACGCGTGCGCGCGGCGACGCGTGATGTCGCCGTGACCGCTCCTCCCGGCATTTCTTTCGCTACAGCAGATGCTTTCGTGCAACGCCATGCCGGCTGGGTGCGCGCGCGCCTCGTGCGGCTGCCGGAGGCGGTGCCGTTCGTGGACGGCGCGGTCATCCCACTGCGCGGGGTGCCTCACCGCATCGTCCATCGCCTCGGCGCGCGCGGCACCTGCTGGACCGAGCAGGACGCGGACGGCGAGGCGCTGCTGTGCGTCGCCGGCGATCTCCCGCATCTGGCGCGGCGGGTGCAGGATTTCCTGAAGCGCGGCGCCCGCGCCGATCTGGTGGAGGCGGTGCAGCGGCATGCTGCGGCGCTGAAGGTGGAGGTCGGCCCCGTCACCCTGCGCGACACCTCAAGCCGCTGGGGCTCGTGCTCGGCGGATGGGGCGCTGTCGTTCTCCTGGCGGCTCATTCTCGCGCCGGCCCATGTGCTGGACTATCTCGCCGCCCATGAGGTGGCGCACCGGCTGGAGATGAACCACGGCCCGCGCTACTGGCGCAATGTGGAGCGCATCTTCCCCGGCCGCCGGGCGGCCGAGGCCTGGCTCAAGACCCACGGCGCCGGCCTGCATCGGTTCGGCGCCGCCTGAGGGGCGCGCCTCCCGAACAAGATGTCGGGGGTTTTTCCCCTTGCCGAGTGGGAGGGTCACGCGCGCAAGGGCGGCACTCTCAAATCTCAAACGCAGCCATCTGCGTGCGCGTTACCCGGCGCGGCTGCGCTCGCGGACGATCAGGCCGCTGCCGATGGCCGAGCCCATGATGCACAGCGCCACGATGTAGTGGGCGTGGGCGAACGGGTCGACCTGTAGCGCCAGGGTCACGGCGAGCGGGGTGAGGCCGCCGAACACAGCGTATGAGACGTTGTAGGAGAAGGAGACGCCGGAAAACGCCACCGAGGGCGGGAACGCCCGCACCATGATGAACGGGACCACCGAGATCATGCCCACCGTAAAGCCCGCCAGGGCATAGAGCGGCATCAGGAGGTCCGGCCGCACGGCGACGAAATGGTAAAGCGCCAGTGAGGAGGCGGCGAGTGCCGCCGACCCCAGGCCCAGGACCCGCCCGGCGCCGAACCGGTCGCACAGCAGGCCGGTGATGATGCAGCCGGCCGACAAGGTGAGGGTGGCGAGGCTGTTGGCGGTGAGCGCGGTCGCGGCGTCGATATGGTAGCGGGTCTGGAGCAGGGTGGGGGTCATGAGGATGACCACCACGATCGCCGCAGAGAGCAGCCAGGTGAGCGCCATGGAGAGCAGCACCTGCGGTCCGAAGTTGCGGATCACCACCTTCACCGGCAGTTCGGACGCCAGCGCCTTGCGCGCCTTCATCTCCTTGAAGACCGGCGTCTCCTCGAGCCAGGAGCGCAGATAGACCGCGCAGAAGCCGAACACGCCGCCCAGCAGGAACGGGATGCGCCAGGCATAATCATGGATGTCCGCCGCGCTGAAGCCGCGATTGATGGCGGTGGCCACCAGGGAGCCGAGCAGAATGCCCGATGTCAGCCCGCAGGTGAGGATGCCGCAGGCGAGGCCGATGCGCTTCGCCGGCACATGCTCCGACACGAACACCCAGGCGCCCGGCACCTCGCCGCCGATCGCCGCGCCTTGCAGCACCCGCATCAGCAGCAGCAGGAGCGGCGCGGCATAGCCGATGGAATGGAAGGTCGGCAGGCAGGAGATGCCGAAGGTGGAGAGCGCCATCAGGAAGATGGACAGGGTGAACATGCGCTTGCGGCCGAGCGTGTCGCCGAAATGCGCCAGCAGGATGCCGCCCAGGGGACGCGCCAGATAACCGGCGGCGAAAATGCCGAACGCCTGGAGCTGCACCAGCCAGTCGGGAATGCCGGGCGGGAAAAACAGGTTGCCCAGCACCACCACGAAATAGACGAAGATGATGAAATCATAGAATTCCAGCGCCCCGCCGAGAGCTGAAAGGGCCAGGGTGCGCAGGTCCGAGCGCGTGAGGCGCGGCGCGGCGGTCTTGGAAAGGTCGGTCATGGCGGTGCTTTGCCTCCGAAGCGACGCAAATTCAAGACTTTCTCGCGCATGGCCGGCCTGTCTTGACGGCGCGGGGCGGTTCGACCGAGGCTGTCGCCATGAATGAGTTCTTCTCCAACGCGCTGTTTAAGCCGCGCACGACGCTTGTCGCCTCTCTCATCCGGCTGCTGGTTTGCTTCCTCCTGGTGGCTACCGTGAGCGGACTTGGGGCTGCGGCCACCTATCCCCAGATCCCCACTTGGTATGCCGGGCTCGCCAAGCCGGAATGGACCCCGCCCAACAGCGCCTTCCCGATTGTGTGGACCGTGCTCTACGCCTTGATGGGCATGGCGCTCTGGCGCCTGTGGGACCGGGCGCCGGAAACCCCCATGCGTGGCAGGGCAATCCGGCTGTTCCTGCTGCAACTGGCGCTCAATGCGCTCTGGTCGCCGGTGTTCTTTGGTCTGCACGCGCTGGTGGGCGGGCTTGTGATCATCGTGGCGCTGGTATTGGCGTTGGTGGCGACGCTGCGGGCGGCGTCCCTGGCGGATGATGTGGCGGGCTGGCTGCTGGTGCCCTATGTGCCGTGGGTGCTTTATGCTGCCGCCCTCAACGGCGCGCTGGTCTATCTGAATTGACGCAAGCCCCGACCGGGGCGAAGGTTGCCGCCATGCTGAATTGGACCATCTATCTCCTCATTCCGATCGCGCTCGCCATGGTCGCGGGCGTTCTGGTGCTTGGGCTTGTGAACCTGGCCGCCGGCGGATCGCCGCGCCGCTCGCAGAAGCTGATGCAGATGCGGGTGCTGTTCCAGTTCCTCGCCATCGTGCTGGTGATGATCACCATCTACGCCATGCGCCACTAGGCACGCCGCAATATGGTCAAGCTCAACAAGATCTACACCCGCACCGGAGACGACGGCACCACCGGCCTCGGCTCGGGCGAGCGCGTCCTCAAACACGATCTGCGGGTTGAGGCCTATGGCACCGTGGACGAGGCCAATTCCGCCATCGGCATCGCCCGGCTCCACCTCGCCGGGCTTCCCGAGGTGGATGGCGTCCTCAGCCGGGTGCAGAACGATCTGTTCGATCTCGGCGCCGACCTCTGCACGCCGGAGCGTCCCGGCGCGGCGCCGCTCGCCTACGAGCCCCTGCGCATCGTCGCCTCTCAGGTGGACAAGCTGGAGGCGGATATCGACCGGCTGAATGCCGATCTTGCGCCCCTGCGCTCCTTCGTGCTGCCGGGCGGTGAACCGGCGGCGGCCTATCTGCACCAGGCGCGCACGGTGTCGCGCCGGGCGGAGCGGCTGATGGTGGCGCTGTCGCAGGTGCCGCAGGAAAGCGTCGGCAAGACCGCGATCCAATACGTCAACCGCCTGTCCGACCTGCTGTTCGTGGCGAGCCGCTATGTGAACGCGCGCGGCGTCGGCGATGTCCTCTGGGTGCCTGGCGCCAGCCGGTGAGGGCCAGCCGCTGGATTATTGCGTCGCCCAGATGATGCGGGCGATCCATAGGACATCCGAGAGCGGGAACTGAATGTCTTCGTGCGCCGGGTTCACCGAGCGCAGTTCGACCGTCTTGGCGGTCTTGCGCACCAGTTCCTTGGCGAGCACCTCGCCCTCGCGGGTCTTCACGATCACCCGGTCGCCGCGCCGCACCGATGCGGCGGGGGAGACGATGACCACGTCGCCTTCGCGATAGACCGGCTGCATGCTGTCGCCGAAGATTTCCAGCGCATAGGCGTGCTCGTCCTCGACCGCGGGGAAGACGATCTCGTCCCACCCGCCGCCGACGGGAAAGCCGGCATCGTCGAAATATCCGCCCTTCCCCGCCTGGGCGAGGCCGATATGAGGGATCGCGCGCAGGCGCGGCGGTGGCGGCGGCTCCTCGGCGAAGGCGATCTCGCGCGTCCGGGCGGTGCCGGCGGCGCCATCGAGCAGGGCCGTGAAGTCATCCACGGTGGCGCCGGTTGCGGCCAGTACCTTGGCGAGGCTTTCGGTGGAGGGCCAGCGCGGCCGGCCATCGGGGGTGATGCGCTTGGAGCGGTTGAAGGCGGTGGAATCCAGGCCCGATCGCTTGGCAAGGCCGGAAGCGGAAAGACCGTATTGCGCGGCGAGGCGATCCAGGGCGCCCCAGACTTGTCCATGGGTCAGCATGAGTGTCCTGCGATCCGTTTCCAGCGGTGTTCAACTTTCACGCGAAGATGCGATTCTGCCTCGCGCCGCCGCATGATGATTCCTGAGGGCGAACAGTACCTTTAGGAAAATAAGTATTCAATCCGGCAAATAAAGGAACTATTTCCCCCGCCTCGTCATACCGCCAATTCTGTCTTGGCCTCGGCGTCCGGGCAGGGCTAGAAAAGGATATGACGACGCGTCCCGCCCTCATCTACAAGATCGCCCCTGCCGCTCTGTGGGAACAGGCAAGGCAGGCGGGCCGGTTCGACGGTGCGCCGGTCGACCTTGCCGACGGCTTCATTCATTTCTCCACGGCCGCGCAGGTGGGCGAGACCGCCCGGCGGCATTTCGCCGGCCAGGGCGATCTCCTGCTGATCGCCATCGACACCTGGGAATTGGGCGACGCGCTCGCCTGGGAGCCCTCGCGCGGAGGCGATCTGTTTCCCCACCTCTACGGCCCGCTGGATCTGCGCGCGGTGCGGTGGGAGATGCCGCTGCCGTTCGGCCCGGATGGCGCCCATCTCCTTCCGACCCTCGACTGAGCCTCAGTCGAGCGCGAGGCCGAAGGGTTCGCCCTCGAATGCGTCGCGCCCGCGCCCGATCGCGGCGATGGCTTTGACCATGCGCCCCTCCCGCCCCAACGCGGCGTCGGCCAGGGCGATGATGCGGGCGTTGGGCGTCGCGGTGGGAGAGGCCGCCCGCAGCCGCGATGCCAGCTCCGTCTCGTCCCGCCCTGGCAGCAGCGCGCAGAGCGTGACATAGGCGGCGGCCGTGGAGCGGGAGATGCCGGCATAGCAGTGGATCACCAGCGGCGCCTCGCGCGGCCAGCTTCCGACGAACTCCAGCAGCTCATGCATATGGGCTTCCGCGGGCGCCACCAGCCCCTCGACCTCGTCGACGATGTCGTTCAGGCCGAGAAACAGATGGTTTGTCGGGTCGACATTGCTCGGGCGCGTCAGCACCGTGTTGCCATTGATCAGGGTGATCACATGGCGCGCGCCGGTCGCCTCCACGGTTTCGTGCAGGCGGGCAAGGGAGCAGACATGGATCATCGCGCAAGCTCCTCGAAACGGGCGAGAAACCGGCTCTTGGCGGTCTCGGCGGTCCAGGGGGTGAGGTAGTCTCTTTCCACGGCGGGATCGAGGCGGGTCGGTTGGCCGAAGAAGCGCCGCGCCTCGGGGCTGGAAAACCCCGCGAGCCGGGTCGCCTCAAGATAGGCGGAGGAGCGATCCGCCGCCTTGACGATCTTCACCAGGGCTTCGGGCCAGACGGCGGGCAGGCCGAAGCGCAGGCTGATGGCGGCGAGCAGCCGCGCCTCCACCGCCTTGTAGTCGCCGCCGAGCACCGCCTTGAACGGCGAGATCATGTCGCCGATGACATATTCCGGTGCGTCGTGCAGCAGCAAAGCGAGGCGCCAGCGATGGTCGATATCCGGCGTGGCACGGCGCGAGATGCGCTCCACCAGCAAGGCGTGCTGGGCGACGGAGAAGATGTTGTCCCCGCTGGTCTGCCCGTTCCACCGCGCCACCCGCGATAGGCCGTGAGCGATGTCCTCGATCTCGATGTCCAGCGGCGAGGGGTCGAGCAGGTCCAGCCGCCGGCCTGACAGCATGCGCTGCCACGCCCGCGGAGGCTCGGCTTGAGGCGGGCTGGAGGGGCGAAGCGGGGTCTGTGGCGGGGTCATCACGAATCGCGTGTGGCTGTCAGCCAGCGAAGGTAAGGTGGCCGCGCTGGGGCACAAGAGCGGGCGGGCGCATGACGCAAACCAAAAACACGGCGCCGGAAATTCGGCCGACCATCGCGGCGAGTGCGGCGGTGTTTCGCGACGGGCGGGTGCTCCTGGCCAAGCGCGGCTTTGCCCCCGGCCTTGGCTTGTGGAGCCTTCCCGGCGGACGGGTCGAGCCGGGCGAAAGCGTCGCAGAAACGGCCGCGCGGGAGGTGATGGAGGAGGTGGGCGTCATCATCGAGGTTCTCGGCGTCGCGGCAGTGCTGGACTTCATCTCGCACGGGGATGACGGCGCACTGGCGAGCCATTTCGTGGTGATCGCCCATGCCGCCCTCTGGCGCGCCAACGAGCCTATGCCCGGCCCGGAAGCCACCGAAGTCGGCTGGTTCCTGCCGGAAGAGGTCGCGGGCCTCGCCGCGACACGCGGGCTCGCCGATGTGGTGCGCAAGGCCGCCCATTTGCTTGAGCCGCTTTCGGTGGCGTGAGCCCGTGACGTCGGCGCCTTGGCGCACTAGATAAGCCTCATGGCCTTCTCTCCCGAAGAAATCGAACGCTACGCCCGCCACATCGTTTTGCGCGACGTGGGGGGGCCGGGGCAGAAAAAGCTCAAGGCGGCCAGCGTTTTGGTGGTCGGCGCGGGCGGGCTCGGGGCGCCGGTGCTGCTTTATCTCGCGGCGGCCGGGGTGGGCCGGCTGGTGCTGGTGGATGACGACGAGGTCTCGCTCTCCAATCTCCAGCGCCAGGTGATTCACGGCACGCCGGATCTTGGCCGCCCCAAGGTGGAGAGCGCGCGGGACTTCGTTGCCGCGCTGAACCCCCATGTGGAGATGGAGCTTCACCGCACCCGGCTCGATGCCGCCAATGCGCTGGCGCTGGTGTCATCCGTGGATGTGGTGGTGGATGGGTCGGACAATTTCACCACGCGCTATCTCGTGTCCGATGCCTGTGCCCTGGCGAAGCGGCCCCTGGTGACGGCGGCGCTCGGCGCCTTCGATGCCACCGTCACGACGCTGCGGCCGCACGAGAGCGGGCCGGACGGCCTGCCCAACCCGACCTATCGCTGCCTGTTTCCCGAGGCACCGCCGCCCGGTACGGTGGCGCCTTGCGCGGAAGCCGGGGTGCTGGGCGCCCTTGCCGGTATCGCCGGCTCCATCGCCGCGCTGGAGGTGATCCGCGCCATCGTCGGGTTCGGGGAGGGCCTGGTGGGCAAGCTGCTGATGATCGACGCGCTCTCCATGCGGTTCGAGACGCTGAGCTATGCCTATGACCCCGAGAACCCGCTGACCGGAGATGCGCCGCGCATCACCGACCTGTCAGAACACGCAGCGTAGGGCTCCATAAAGATTCAGGCGTTCGAGGACCAAAAAGGCCGGGAACCTTCACCGTAAACGCGGGTTTATATCTCGAACAGCGCGACACGCGCTCTGCTTCGGACGCAAGGAAACCTGCCATGGGCTCGATCTCCCGGATACCGACTGCTTCTCCCCTGCGCATCGTGATCGGCAATGATGAGCGTGAAGTTCGCTCGCTGCGGGAAGCCAAGCTGTTCCTGCGCGAACACAAGGCGGGTGCCCTTGCTGATTTCATTCTCGCCGAAGTGGACCCGAAGGCGCCCGGCGCCCTGGTTGCCTTCCGCGACCGTCTGGAAATGGTTCGCGCCTGCCTCTGAGCCGGATTTGGAGCGTGCCAGCCGTCAGGCCGCACGCACCTCTTCCAGGAAGCTGCGCACCTGCGCGGCGTCCACATCCTTGGCGATGAAGGCGCGGCCGATGCCGTGAACCAAGATGAAGGTCAAAGCCCCCCGGCTGACCTTCTTGTCCTGAGCGATCAGGGCCATCAGCCCATCCGTGTCGGGCAACGCGCCGGGCACGTCGGCGATCCGGGTCGGCAGGCCCATCGCCGCAAGGTGCCGCGTCATGCGCACTACGTCCTGTCCCGCGCACAGGCCCATCCGCGCGGAATATGCAAACGCCAGACACATGCCGATGGAGACCGCCTCGCCGTGCAGCAGGCGATCGGAAAAGCCCGCGCCTGCTTCGAGCGCGTGGCCGAAGGTATGGCCGAGATTGAGGAGAGCCCGGTCGCCGGTTTCCTTTTCATCGCGGGCGACGATGGCCGCCTTGGCCATGCAGCTTGCCGCCACGGCTTCGCCGCGCGCTTCGCCGCCGGCGATCACTTCGCTGCCCTTGGCTTCCAGCCAGTCGAACAGCGCAGCATCCCCCAGCAGCCCGTACTTCGCGACTTCTGCATAGCCGGAGCGGACCTCGCGGTCCGGCAGCGTGTCGAGCGCCGCCGTATCCGCCACCACCAGAACCGGCTGGTGAAATGCGCCGACGAGATTTTTCCCTTGGGGTGAATTGATTCCGGTCTTTCCGCCCACCGAGGAATCCACCTGCGACAGCAAGGTGGTGGGTGCCTGGACGATATCGACCCCCCGCCGCACCACGGCAGCGGCGAAGCCCGCGAGATCGCCCACCACGCCGCCCCCCAGGGCCAGCACGAGATCACGCCGCTCGACGCGGGCGGCGATCAGCCCTTCCGCAACCTGTTCAAGGCCGGCATAGGATTTGGTCTTCTCGCCCGGTGTTACCACGATGTTGGCGGAGGTGATGCCCGCCGCCCGCAGCGAGGTTTCCACCGTGTCGAGATGGTGCGCGGCGACATTGGTGTCGGTGACGATTGCCACCCGCGCGCCCGGCCGCAGCGCCGCGATGCGCGCGCCGATGCCGGTGAGCAGGCCGGCACCGATGGCGATGTCATAGGGGCGGCCGGCGAGATCGACGCGCAGAAGGCGCGCGTCGGGCGCGGACGAAACGGGCGATGCCGCCGGCATGGTCAGAAATCCTGTGTGCGGGCGTCGAGATGGCGCGTCGCGGACGCGATCACCTCTTCCACCACGGTGTCGTGCAGCACGTCGCGGGAATCCACCGTCACGTCGGCGAGAGCATAGATGTGCTCGCGCGCCGCCAGCAGGGCCGCTAGCCGCTCGCCGGCGTCGCCGTGCGCCAGCAACGGGCGGTCATTGCGCTTCTTCACCCGCCGAAGCAGGGTCGCAAGATCCGCCCGCAGCCAGATGGAAATGCCGCCCGCCCGGACGGCGGCGCGGGTGTGCTCGTTCATGAAGGCGCCGCCGCCGGTGGCGACGATATTGGGCGCGCCTTGGATCAGGCGGGCCATCACCCGCTTTTCGCCCAGGCGGAATTCCGCCTCGCCACGGCTGGCGAAGATTTCCGGAATGGTCATCCCGGCGGCTGTCTCGATTTCGTCGTCGGCATCGAAGAATGGCAGGGCGAGGCGCTTGGCCAGCCTCCGCCCCACCGAGGATTTGCCCGCGCCGGGCATTCCGACAAGCACCAGAGCGCGCGTTCCCAGGCGCGTCCGCAGCGCCTCGGCTGCCGGGTCCCGTGCCTCGGTCGTGCCCTCGCCAACCACCTGTTCTTCCTTTCGCGGCCATCGGCCCGCAAATATGACGCATCGCCAGTAGCATCGCCCTCGCGAAGCGGCAATCCAGTTGAAAGCGTCGCCGCGTCATGCGACGTGTTTCCTAGGTCTGCGGACCTTTGATTCGGGCGAAATAAACGTGGCCAGCCTTATCCGTGTTCTCGTGGTAATCGCCATCGTCGCCGGTGGCGCCTACGGTGGCGCGTGGTATCTCGCTAACAAAATCCAGCCCATCTCCCGCGACGTGACCTTCACCGTTCCGAACGACAAGCTGAGCAAATGAGCGCGACAGGGCCGATCGCTCTGTTTCTCGACATGCAGGCGGTGGAACGGGGCGCGAGCCGCAACACGCTGGACGCCTATCGCCGCGACCTCGAAGACTTTTCAAGTTTTCTCGCCGGAGAGAGCCAGGCCGTGGTGACCGCCGGCACGCCGGCGCTGCGCGGATACCTCGCCGATCTCACCGCGCGCGGCTTTAAATCCACCACCGTGGCGCGCCGCCTGTCCGCCATGCGCCAGCTCTACCGCTTTCTCTATGCCGAAGGGCACAGGGGCGATGACCCGGCCGCTGTTCTGGAAGGCCCCAAGCGCGGCCGCCCACTGCCGAAAGTCATGACGGTGGAGGATGTGAATAGGCTCATAGAAACCGCCCATGCCCGTGCGTTGAGTGCCGAGAAGCCAGCGGAGCGCCTGCGGCGCCTGCGCACCGTGTGTTTGGTGGAAATGCTCTACGCCACCGGCTTGCGCATTTCCGAGCTGTCCGCGCTCCCCGCCAGCGCCGCGCGCACGCGCTCGGATGCCATCATCGTCACCGGCAAGGGCGGCAAGGAACGGCTCGTTCCGCTGGGCACCGCCGCCAAGGCCGCCATGGCAGCGTGGCTGGAGGCGCGCCGCGAAGCCGGGCTTGAGACCGCCAAATGGCTTTTCCCCTCTTCCGCCGAGGCGGGGCATGTGACGCGGCAGCATCTGGCGCGGGACTTGAAGGATCTGGCCCATGCCGCCGGCCTCGACCCGGCGTGCCTGTCGCCCCATGTGCTGCGCCACGCCTTCGCCAGCCACCTGCTGGCCCACGGAGCGGACCTGCGGATCGTCCAGACCCTGCTCGGCCATGCCGATATCTCCACCACGCAGATCTACACCCATGTGCTGGACGAGCGCCTCGCCGGTATGGTGCGCGATCTCCACCCGCTTTCGCGCGGGTAGGGGCAAGCGCGCGTCGAAGGCCTCGGGTCGAAACCGCCAGAAATCGCCGCGCGCCTCTTTCATCGCTGGCCCCACGCGCCTATATTCATAGAGCCGGCGCAAGCCGGATATGGCGATAAACGGTTGTCGTAATAAGCCTTTCGGACCCGGGGGCAGTACCCGGCGCCTCCACCAAAGCCCGCAGCCGTATGCGGCGGGCTCCGGCGGGGGCGAAATAGGATCGACGAGGGTGTAAAGGGCTTTCTTTTGCTCGGCATGGTTCCGCCGATATCGGGCCATCCTATAGTTGCGAATGACAACTATGCTCCGGTTGCAGTTGCCGCGTGAGCGGTAAAGGTACCGAAATAAAAGTCCTACCGGGTAGCACTGGCTAGGCGGGGTTCGGAGGCACCTGGCAACAGAAGCCTCCACTTCCTTTTGGGCCTGCCGGAACCGAAGGGAAGGGGGCTCACCTCCCTCTCCGTTCGATGGCGGGCTGTTTGCCTCCCGTGCGGCCGGAGCCGCCGGTGACCGGCATTATGGCTTCGCGGGCACACATGGCTTCGACCGACCAAATTCGATACGACCTCCTTGCGCAGGAAGCCCTGCGTGGCGTTGTGCGCCGCGTGATGGCCGATGTGATGCGCGATGGCCTGCCCGGCGACCATCATTTCTTCATTTCCTTCGACACGCGCGCGCCCGGCGTGCGCCTTTCGAATCGCATGCGCGAGAAGTATCCGGAGGAGATGACCATCATCCTCCAGCACCAGTTCTGGGATCTGAACGTCAGCGACACCGGCTTTGAAGTCGGCCTGTCGTTCGGCGGCATCCCCGAGCGGCTGCTTGTGCCGTTCTCGTCGCTGAAGGGTTTTTTCGATCCGTCCGTGAAATTCGGGCTGCAATTCGAGCTGGCCGAAGCCAGCGAGGAGCCGGCAGAGGCGCCGGTCGCAAAGCTGACGGCCGTCACCGATACGCCGAACGTGAGTACGATCTCTCCCGTGCGCCCGTTGGTGCGGGGCGCCGCCTCGGAGCCGTTCGTGGCCGCCGCCGCAACGGCGGAAGAGGGCAAGAGCGAGGGCGGCAAGAGCGAAGCCGCGGGCGAGGGCGAGGAGGCGCGGCCTTCCAGCGGCGCCGAAGTCGTGCGGCTCGACGTCTTCCGCAAGAAATAGCGCGGCATTCGTTCAGCGCTCTCTCTCAGGACGTTTCCATGTCAGGTGAATTTGATGTCGCCGTGGTCGGGGCCGGCGCGGCAGGCCTTGCCGCCGGCCTTGCCCTTCGGGATGCCGGCGCGCGCACCATCGTGCTGGAAGCCTCGGGGCGCACCGGCGGGCGCGCGTTCACCGACACCGACACGTTCGGGCAGCCCTGGGATCTCGGCTGCCATTGGCTGCACTCGGCAGATGTGAACCCGTTCGTGCCCATCGCCGACCGCCTGGGCATCGCCTATCGCGCGGTCGAGGCGCCGCTCTCGCGCAACATGTGGCTTGAGGATCGCTGGGCCGACAAGGCCGAGGCCGAAGCGGCCTATGAAACGGTGTGGGATGCCTTCGACGTGGTGAAGGCGGCGGGTGAGGCTGGCCGGGATCTCGCCGCCAGCGCGACCATGCCGGATACTGGCCGTTGGACGCAGCTGACGCGGCACTGGTTCGCCCTGATGACCGCGAGTTCCCCGGAGCAGGTTTCCAGCGTGGATTTCGCCGCCTATTCCGACACCGAGCATAATTGGCCGGTGCTCGATGGATATGGCGCGCTGGTGCGGACCTACGGCGCGGCCGCTCCGGTGATGCTGGATTGCCCGGTGTCCCGCATCGACTGGTCGGGGCCCCTGGTGCGGCTCGTGACCGCAAAGGGGGAGGTGTCGGCGCGCGCCGTCATCGTCACCGTCCCCACGGCGGTGATCGCTCAGGGTCGGCTCACCTTCACGCCCGACCTGCCGGCCGATCTCGGGGAGGCCTTCAGCGGCCTCACCCTGGGGGTGGCGGAGAAGGTCGCCATCGGTTTCGACAAGGATGTGTTCGGGTTTGCCGAGCGCACCGGCGTCAGCGTCCTCGCGCCGCCCGGCACCGACATGCCGGTGAATTTCCAGATCCTGCCCGGCACGGAGGGGGGCGCCGCCGCGCTCGCCATCGGCCATATGGCGGGCGATGCCGCCGCCGGCCTGGTCGCTGAAGGCGATGATGCGATGGCCGATGCGGTCCGCCGCGCCCTTATCCGGGCGTTCGGCGGCGACATCGTGCGCCACATCACCGATGTTCGCACCACCACCTGGGCCCGCGACCCGTTCATCGGCGGGGGGTATTCCTGCGCCCTGCCGGGCAAGGCGCATTTGCGGCCGCGTCTGCTGGAGCCGCTGGGAGAGCGCATCTTCTTCGCCGGCGAGGCGGTGTCGCTGCACGATTTCTCCACCTGCCACGGCGCCCACCTGTCGGGGTTGGCTGCGGCGCGGCGCAGTCTCGCGCTGCTGGATATGGCCGCCTGATGCCGCCGCTCGCCCATATCGTCGCGATCGCGGAAAACGGCGTCATCGGCCGCGCCCAGGCGCTGCCGTTTCGCCTGCCCTCCGATCTCAAGCGGTTCAAGGCTTTGACCTGGGGCAAGCCGATCCTCATGGGGCGGCAGACCTTTCTCTCCATCGGCCGGCCCCTGCCGGGGCGGATCTCCGTGGTGGTGAGCACGGACCCCGCCTTCACCCCGCCCGAGGGCGTGCGGGTGGCGCGCACCCTGTCGGCGGCGCTGGAGACGTGCGAAACCGCCATGGTGGAAATGGGCGCGGACGAGGTGATGGTGATCGGCGGCCGGCGGGTGTTCGCCGACACGCTTCCCTTCACGCGCACCGTCCATCTCACGCGCGTGCATCTGGAGCCCGAGGGCGATGTAACCCTACCGCCCTACGACCCCGCGCTGTGGCGCGAGACCGCCCGAGAAGGCCCGCTCCAGGGGCCGGGGGACGAAGCCCCGTTCACCTACATCACGCTGGAACGCGCGGCAGCCACCGCCTTAAACGCCTGAGGCTTTCTTCTCCGCCAGGAGGTCGCGGATTTCCTGCAGCAAGTCCTCGCTGCGGGTCGACTTGGCTTCGGGCTTCGCCGATTCCTTTATTTTCACGGTGTTGATGGCACGCACCACGAAGAACAGGATCCAGGCCACGATCAGGAAATTGATCGCCAGGGTCAGGAAGCGGCCATAGGCGATCACCGCACCCTGTTTGCGTGCATCCTCCAGGTTTTCCGCCGTCACCGTCGCGGACAGGGGAATGTAATGGTTGGAGAAATCCAGGCCGCCCGTGACCGCGCCGATCATCGGCATGAAGATGTCGGCCACCAGCGAGGTGACGATGCCGCCGAACGCGGCGCCGATGATCACACCCACTGCGAGGTCCACCACGTTGCCCTTCACGGCGAATTCGCGGAACTGCTTCAGCATGGCTTTCCTCTCCAGAGCATAGGGGGCATTGGCGGCACGAACGCCGCGCGGCATAGGGTGCCTTAACCGCAGGCACCATGCACCTGCCGGTGAATGCCCTTGGCCGGGAGATTTTCACCTCGCGTGCCCCACCGTGACGCTTTCATGACTTTGAGCAGGCCGATGCCTATGTTAGGGAGTGCCGCGTCCGGTAACGGGCACCATCAGAGACTTGGCGTGTCAGGCCCTCGGTGGAACGAAAATCAGCCCCCTAAGGGCAGCATGGCGATACCACCCAGAATGGCCGACCGGCAGAGCAGTTTCGAGTATGAAGATCTCCTCGCTTGCGGGCGTGGCGAGCTTTTCGGCCCCGGCAACGCGCAATTGCCGCTGCCTCCCATGCTCATGTTCGACCGCATTTCGGAGATTTCCGAGACCGGCGGCGAATACGGCAAGGGGATGGTTCGCGCCGAACTGACCGTGAATCCGGAGCTGTGGTTCTTCGATTGCCACTTCAAGGGTGATCCGGTGATGCCGGGCTGCCTGGGGCTCGATGCCATGTGGCAGATGGTGGGCTTCTACCTTGGGTGGCTCGGCTCCCCCGGACGCGGACGGGCACTCGGTCTCGGCGAACTCAAGTTCTCCGGCCAGGTGCTGCCGAACGTGCAGAAAGTGGTCTATGGCGTGGACTTCAAGCGCGTCATGCGCTCGAAACTGGTGCTCGGCATCGCCGACGGCTGGTTGTCCGCCGATGGAGAGATTATCTATCGCGCCAAGGACCTGAAGGTCGGCCTGTTCCAGACGGATGCCGCGCCCGCAACGGGCGGCTGAAGCGGAGCGGACAAGGGGCTGCCATCATTGGCGGCCAGGGTGGGTTTTTTACCGGAGGAAGGTGACATGCGGCGCGTCGTCGTCACCGGGATGGGTATCGTCTCGTCCATTGGCAATTCCACGCAGGAGGTGCTTGCCAGCCTGCACGAGGCCAAGAGCGGCATTACGTTTTCGGACGAATATGCCAAGCTCGGCTTCCGCTCGCAGGTGTTTGGCGCACCCAGCCTGCATGCCGAGGATGTGGTGGACCGCCGGGCCATGCGCTTCCACGGCGGCGGCACAGCCTGGAACCATGTCGCCATGGACCAGGCGATTCGCGATGCCGGCCTTGAGCCGGATGAGATTTCCAACGAGCGCACCGGCCTGGTGATGGGCTCGGGCGGCTCGTCCACCAAGACCATCGTCGAGGCGGCGGATATCACCCGCACCAAAGGGCCGAAGCGCGTCGGGCCGTTCGCGGTGCCCAAGGCCATGGCCTCCACGGCCTCGGCCACGCTTTCCACCTGGTTCAAGATCAAGGGCCTGAGCTATTCCATCTCGGCCGCCTGCGCGACCACCAACATCTGCATCGGCAACGCCTATGAGCAGATCCTGTACGGCAAGCAGGATCGCGTGTTCGCTGGCGGCTGCGAGGATCTGGACTGGACGCTCTCGGTGCTGTTCGACGGCATGGGCGCCATGTCCTCCAATTATAATGACCGACCGGCGGTCGCATCCCGCGCCTATGACAAGGACCGCGATGGCTTCGTCATCTCCGGCGGCGCTGGTGTGCTGGTGCTTGAGGAGCTTGAAGTCGCCAAGGCGCGCGGCGCCCGCATCTATGCGGAAATCGCCGGTTATGGCGTCTCCTCCGACGGTGCCGACATGGTTGCGCCCTCGGGAGAAGGCGCGGCGCGGGCCATGAGGCTGGCGATCGCGGACATCAAAGCGCCGATCGACTACATCAACCCCCACGCCACCTCGACGCCGATCGGCGATCTCAAGGAGATCGAGGCGATTCGCGCGGTGTTCGGCTCCGCCTGCCCGCCGATTTCGGGCACCAAGTCGCTGACCGGCCATTCCCAGGGTGCGACCGGTGTGCACGAGGCGATCTATTCCATTTTGATGATGCAGAACGGCTTCATCACCAAGAGCGCCCATATCGACGAGATCGATCCCGCGTTCGCGGACATGCCGATCGTGCGCGAGCGCATCGACAATGCCTCGCTCGGGCATGTGCTTTCAAACGGCTTCGGCTTCGGCGGGGCCAATGCCTGCCTGGTGCTGAAGCATCTGGACGCCTGACGCCAGGACGCCGCACGCGTACGATCCGTCACCAATCGTGACTTCTGCGCGGTGGCATGGTGCGGGAAGGTCTGCTATCGCCGCGTGAGGCTGGTACGAAGGATAGTCGGCATGCGGGATGTCATGAAGGGCAAGCGCGGCCTGGTGATGGGCGTCGCAAACGACCATTCCATCGCCTGGGGCATCGCCAAGACCCTCGCCGCCCAGGGCGCCGAGCTTGCGTTTACCTATCAGGGCGACGGCATGGCTAAGCGTGTCCGCCCCTTGGCGGAGAGCCTCAACGCCCCGTTGGTTCTGCCGTGCGATGTGGAAGACCTCGCCAGCGTGGATGAGGTCTTTCGCCGGCTCAAGGACGCCTGGGGCACCATCGATTTCCTGGTGCACGCGGTCGCCTTCTCGGACAAGACCGAGCTGAAGGGCCGTTACGCCGACACGACTCGCGAGAATTTTTCGCGCACCATGGTCATCTCCTGCTTCTCCTTCACGGAGGTGGCCAAGCGCGCCGCCGCCATGATGTCGTCCGGCGGTTCGATAATCACGCTGACCTATGGCGGCTCCACCCGCGTCATGCCGAATTATAACGTCATGGGTGTCGCCAAGGCGGCGCTCGAGGCGAGCGTGCGCTATCTCGCGGCCGATTTCGGCCCGGCGGGCATTCGCGTGAACACCATTTCCGCTGGCCCGGTCCGCACCCTAGCGGGTGCAGGCATCGCCGACGCGCGGCTGATGTTCAACTACCAGAAGCGCCATGCGCCGCTGCGGCGCACTGTGAGCATCGAGGAAGTGGGCGGCTCGGCGCTGTACCTGCTCTCCGACCTGTCGCTCGGTGTCACCGGTGAGGTGCATTTCGTGGATTCCGGCTACAACATCATCGCCATGCCGCATCCCGACGTGCTGAAGACCCAGGAAGACGCCGAGGCCAAGCTCGCCCACGACGACGTGCCCTCCGCCGCCGAGTGATCCGCACGCCGCGCTGCCCCTGGAGTAACCCCTCGTCACACTCGATCCGGGCGGTACCCTGGTCTAGAGTTCAGCCGACCTTAGTCGAACGCGTGGGGTGGAGCGGTCATGGACGCCTGGACGGTTGCCATCATCGCCTTCGCCAGCATGGTCATCTGCGGGATGGCGACCTTGCTGGGCGCAAGATACCTGCCGCCCAAATACATTTCCGAACCGAGCCGCGAGTCGGTCAAGCCGATCGTTCGCATGATCGCGACGGTCACGGCCCTGATCCTCGGGCTGATGGTCAGCTCGATCCGCGCCAATTACGGCGAAGCGGGCGACGATGTGCAGAAGTACGGCGTCGCGATCCTCGCCGCCGATCTCGAACTGCGGCATTTCGGGGAGCAAGCGTGCGATGCGCGGGCGCTTTTGCAGAAATACGCGCGCGGTGTGGTGCGGGACACCTGGGGCGGCGGGCCCGAACTTGCGGGCGAGCGGGTGGAAGGGGAGACAGCCGCGCTGCTGTTCAAGCTGGACGATGTGGTGCGCGGGCTCGATTCAACCGACCCCAAACAGGTCCGCAACCAGAACAGCGTGATCGCGAGCATCCATCAGCTCATCGAGCATCGCTGGAAAGTGTCTGGCGACGCCAACAGCCGGATTCCCTCGCTGTTTCTGACCATCGTGATCTGCTGTCTGGCCTTGATCTTCGGATTCTTCGGCCTGTTCGCACCGCTCAATCCTGTCACGGTGGCGGCGATGGTGCTGGCGCCGCTGTGCATCGCGGCGACACTGTTCCTGGGTGTCGAACTGGGCGAGCCGTTTGCCGGCCGCATGCAGATTTCGCCCGAGCCTATACTCGATGTGCTCCGCTACATGGAGCACGATCCCTGCCGGACATAGGCCGGCGGGGTCACACGAAGCCGACGCCGCCCATGAGGATGAAGGCACTCGCGCCGCCGGCGAGCAGCCAGAGCGGGTTGATCCGGCTCAGCATCAGCGCGGCCGTCGAGGCGAGGGCGATGAGGATGGCCACCCAGCCGCCTTCCAGGGCCTCAAGCAGCACATAGACCGCCGCCAGGATCATGCCCGCAGCCACCGGCCTCAGCCCGGCTTCCATGGCGCGAATCCAGCGCGCACCCTCATAACGCGACCAGACATGGGCGATGCCGTAGATCAGGAATGCAGTAGGGCCGAACATGGCAAGGCTCGCCACCACCGCGCCGGCGAAGCCCGCCACCTGCCAGCCGATCAGCGTCGCCAATAGCGCGCCGGGACCCGGCGCCATGCGGGAAATGGCGAAGGCGTCCAGGAACTGGGCCTGGGTCATCCAATGGTGCACATCCACCACCTGGCGCTGGATGTCCGCAATCACGCTTTGCCCGCCGCCGATGGTCACGAGCGACAGGGGCGCGAACACCAGTACGAGGTTCCAAAGGACGGTGAGCATTGCCGGCGGCCCGGATCAGGACGTGACATAGGCAACGGCGACGCTCACCAGCCCGGCGCCGATCACGGTCCACACCAGGGACAGATGGAACACGCCGATGCCGAGGAAGACCGCCAGGACCACCACGAGCGGGAACACCTTGCGCGGCACCCGGCGGGCCGCCGTGAGGCCCATGGACAGCGAGAGCCCCACCGCCGCTGCGGCTGCGCCGTTGAGCGCCAGATGCGTGATGGGATATTTCGCGACCGCGGAAATCGCGACCGCAAGCAGCACCACGACGATCGCCGCCGGCACGATGATGCCGAGGAAACTGGCAATGGCGCCGGTGCGCCCGCTCAACCGGTAGCCGATCCAGATCGCCATGTTGGAAACGTTGATGCCGGGCATGGCTTGCGAGACGGCGAGGCCGTTGAGGAAATCCTCCTCGCTCATCAATTTCCGGTCCTGCACGAACTCCCGCAGGAACCAGCCGCTGAGCCCGCCGCCGAAACTGGTCAGCCCGATGCGGCTGAAGATCAGGAACAATTGCAGGGGGCTGGGTGCTGGCTGGTCCTGCATGATCCATCCTTCGAGGCCGCGCACGCGGCCCGCAGAGGCCCGTCTAGATCATGATTATCCGCCCCACTGCAACTGTGTGTGTGTGCAGCGCGCAAAATTAAATGAGGCTCTCCCATGGGCAGGTACTTCTCGCCAGCCGGGGCTTGGCCAGAGATGACCTTTTAAGACATGCAAACAATGTTTTACCGAGCGGCACGGGGAGATACGGCCTTGCCTTCCGCACCCACCCAAGTACGGTGTCGCCCGCCGGGGGCACGGGGGAAAACAAGATGAATTCATGGACGGTCGCGGGAATCTCCTTCGTCGCCATGTTCGGCGGCTGTCTGATTGCCGTCTTTGTCGCGCGGCGTCTCGGCGACCATCACGTTTCCAAGGAAACGCAGGACACCGTGAAGCTCGGCGTGGGCATGGTGGCCGCAATGGCCTCGCTCATCCTTGGCCTCATGACGGCCTCGGTGAAGGGGAACTTCGATTCCACCGACAAGGACGTGCACACCTACGCCCTGAACATCCTCTCGCTGGCGAACGATTTCGGCCATTACGGGCCGGAGGCATGTCCCGCCCAGACCTTGCTGGGTCAGTATGTACATTCCGTGCTCACCGAGACCTGGGGCATCGGTCATTACGGGGAGAATAAGGAACCTCAGCCCAATTCCGAGCAGCTTCTTATAAAGCTCGACAACGCCATTCGCGCCTGGGCCCCAGCGACGGATCTTCAGAAAGAGACGCGCAGCGCCACCTTGTCCGATTTTCGCTCGATCCTCACCACGCGATGGACGGTGAGCCAAGAATCTGTCGCCGCCGTGCCGACGGCCTTCATCGTGGTTCTGATTTTCTGGCTTGCGCTGATCTTCATGAGCTTCGGACTGTTCGCGCCGCCCAATGCTGTGGTGCTGCTCTCCTTCTTCCTGTGCGCGGCGTCGATTTCCGGCGCGTTGTTCCTCATCATGGAGATGAGCGGGCCGTTCGACGGCCTGATCGCCGTGCAGTCACAGCCGATGGAGCAGGTGCTGGGGTTCATCCGCGAGAACAAGTGCAAATAAGGGCAGCAGGACCTCAGGCCCCCAGCGGGTTCTGGGTGTTCTCCGCGCGGGTCGGCACCTTGATCCAGGCTTCTCCATCGAGCACCACCTCGCCATCCACCGAACAGGTGCAGGCGAGGCGTGCGCGCCGCCGCTCCGGCAGCAGCTCCGCCACTTCCACCCGCACCACCACCACATCGCCGATCTTCACCGGGGCGCGGAAGTTGAGCGTTTGGGAAATGTAGATGGCGCCCGGCCCCGGCAGGCGGGTGCCGAGAACAGCGGAGATCAGGCTCGCGGTATAAAGCCCGTGGGCGATGCGGTGGCCGAACGGCGTCTTCGCGGCGAAATGCTCCGACAGATGGATCGGATTGCGGTCGCCGGTGACTTCGGCGAAGCCCACCACGTCCGACGAGGAAATCGTCTTTCGCAATTCCTCGGCGAGGCCGACGGACAGATCCTCGAAATACAGAACGCGAAGTTCGGGCAGCATCGAGGCACTCCTGTGTGGCGATGCCCGCATAAGCCTTGATCAGGTAGATTGTTCAAGATGGTCGAAGGGGTAAGTTTAGAGCAGCGATCCTGCCCCACTTGGGCTGGTTTACAGGCTTTCCCACCGCTTGTAGGTTGCGCCTGCAAATTTGCCGCCAGTGAGCGGCCTCCGCGGGGGACGGCCAAGTGCGGCCGCAGCGGTATCAGGAGACGTCTATGAAGGGTCTGGTTCAGAAGGTCACGGCCGACGAGATCGCCACCATATTGATCGACAAGGGTTTCCGCGCTGAAAAGGTGGAATGGGTCGGCGGTCGCGAGGCGTTGCGCAGCGCCGCGAGCGGCATCTCGTTCAACGTCGTGATGGGCAATGGCGCGAACGGCGTCTACCACGACTTCACCTATTTCGTGAGCTTCCGGCTTGAAGGCCTCGACCTCCTGGAGGTCTGCACCGGGTGGAATCAGGCCCGTCGCTTCGCTCGCCTGCACACCCGCGACGGTCTCCTGAACATGGAGATGGACGTCATGCTCGGCACCGGTGTCGACAAGGGCTATATCGCGGTGACGACAGAGTTGTGGAACCAGTTGCTCAACGAGCTTCTCGCTTCGCTGCGCGAGATGGCAGCGAAGCTGCCCGGCGCTAACGAAACCGCAGCGGCCGTGAACTGAAAAAGCCGCGCTGAAATCTCGGCGCGGCTTTTTCACGATGGGATGAATTGACCCTCCCCGCTGCGGGGAGGGTCTTGTTTTATGGACAGCCCAGCGGGCTGAGGATCAGCGGATCGGAGCCGGCGGCGGGCCCATGCGGCCGACCGTGAAGATCTGCACGCGGCGGTTGATGGCGCCGGTGGGGTTCTTCGTGTCGATCAGAACTTCTTCGCCGAGGCCGACAGCTTCGAGCCGCGCCGGATTGACGTTGAAGGTGGTCGACAACGCCTTCACCACCGCGTCAGCGCGCGCCTGGCTGAGCTTCAGGTTGTAGTCACGCGGGCCGGTCACGTCGGTGTTGCCGGTCACGATGAACTTGTAGCCCTGCAGGATCGGGTTATGCATCGCGTCTGCGATGGAGCCGATGGTCCCGTAGGACGAGGGGTCGATGATCGCCGAGTTCAGGCGGAACTGAATCTGCACGTTGATCTGCGGCAGCTTATCGAGGTTCAGCGCCAGCGTGGGGCGGGTGAGCGCCTCGCCTGGATACTGAGCGATATGCTGCTGCACCTGGTCGCGCATCTGCTGCGCGGTGATGGTCGGTGCATTGTCCGTGAGGCCCTGGAGGCCTTGGAGGATCTGTGAGTTGTTGAGCGCAGTCTGCGCGAAAGCGGGGGTGCCGGCGAGCGCGAGCGAAGCCGCCAGCGCGAAGCGGATCAGAGGCGACGTCATGTCGGTCGTCCTTCCTTTAGCGTTTCGGGATGTGGCGGAAATCAACGAAAACCAGCGTCAGTGATGGCCTGATTACAGGGCGCGCTCACCGCGTTGGAAGCCTTCAGCAGGCAGGAGAGGAGGTTGCCGTCCTCGGGGATCATGCCCTGGCAGAGGCGGTAGGCATCTGCATTGCAGGTCTTGTAGATCGTGGTCTGCGCGGCGACGCGCTTGGCGATCGACGCGATGGCCGTCGCGTAGTCCTTCTGGCACTGGGCGCTCACCTTCGAGATGTTCGCGTTCATGCAATCCAGAAGCTCGCCGCCGCCGAGATTGGTGTTCGCGCACAGCTTGGTGATGTCCTTGCCGCAGCTCTTGGCGATCAGCGAGCCGGCTTGGCCGTAGCTGATGGTCTGCGCGTCAGCCGCCGCGGCCGTGCAGGCCAGTGCGGCAGCAGCCAGCAGAATTCGAATGCCCCTCATAATGTCCTCCCTCTCCCATGGAGAAGAGAGCCTTAGCAGACGGCGTTTCCAGGTCAAAGCTTTGCCGGACCGGAAAACCGGTCCCGGCTGAAAGTTTCAGGGGGCGGTCTGTCGCTTCCGTTGCAGCTGTCAGAGGGTTTCCCCGAACAGTGTGAGCAGGCGCGTCCAGTGCCGCTCCGCGCCCGCCGCGTCGAACACCCGATGGTCGGGAACCGCCCATCCATGGGCCATGCCGGCGTAATTTTCCAGAATATGGTCCACCTCTGCCGCCCGGAGCGCCTGGGCGAGACGGGCCGACTGTTCGGGCGGGAAGGAGTTGTCCACGCTCGCGCCGCCCACATAGACCCGCCCCTTGATGTCGGCTGCGCGCAGGTGCGGGCTGTCGGGCGCGTCCGAGGCGAGGTTGCCGCCATGGAAGCTCGCCGCCGCCGCGATGCGCTCGGGATAGGCCGCAGCGGCGGTGATCGCGCGGGCCCCGCCGAAGCAATACCCCACCGTTCCGATCCGCCCGCTCGCTCCGGCCTCGGTGAGGGTTTCGATGAATGCTGCACCGTCGCGCTCGGTGAACGCCTGGGGCGTCCCGGCCATCAATCCGCGCAGCCGCTTGCCGGTCTCCTCGTTCGCGAACGCGGTCTTGGCGTCGAACGGCCCATGGTCGGGCACGCGATAGTAAAGGTCCGGCACCAGCACGTAATAGCCGTTCTCCGCCAGCCGGGTGGCCATGTCCTCCAGCGCCGGGCGCAGTCCGAAGGCGTCCATGTAGAGAATGACGCCGGGATGGCTGGCGAGCGGCTGGGCCGGTGTGGCGAGCCCCGCATTGCAGGTGCCGTCCTGGGTGGTGAGGGAGATCTGCTGGTATGGCATGGGGGGAGTTCCGTTGATCTGGCGTCTGCCGCTTCTGAGAGCGTTGTGCCAGCAGGTCCCCACAGTCCGCAAGGCGCATGCCGAGCCTTGGAAGCCGCAAAGGGGATGGCAGTTCCAGAACCTCCGGCCACATGCGAATCACGCGTGAGACGGCACCCTTGCATCCCGCGTCATTCGGCGTATAGTTCGCGCCATCCCTAATGGGGATACCTCAGAGCCATCGTAGTTGAAGGTGATGAGAGTGGGGCCCTCCCGGGACCCGCTCCTTTTCCGCTTATGCGGCACTTGCCCGGAAACGGCGTATGCCCATTTGTGGACCCGGCCTCTGCCGCTCACGCACCGCACATCGGCGCGGATGAGGAGCAAGACGAAGGTAGATTGAGATTAACGGGTGTCCCGGCCATGGCCCGGCACCTCCAGACCGTCCCGGAGGGACATGACCGACCCGATCGACGCCAAGGCCGCGAACACCATTAAGGCCCCCGAGGTTTCTGTCCAGAGCGCCGCACAGGTGCCGGACAGCGACCCCCGCGAACCCCGTCTCATTACCGAGACCGGGGTGTCGGCACGCATTGCCGCGATCGCGGAGCCGGTGCTGGCGGACCTGGGATACCGGCTGGTGCGCGCCAAGGTGTCGAGCCGCGATGGCGGTACCGTGCAGATCATGGCCGAGCGCCCCGACGGCTCCATGACCATCGATGATTGCGAGACCGTCTCCCGCGCCTTGTCCCCGGTGCTTGATGTGGAGGATCCAGTCGCGGGCGCCTATCGCCTTGAACTTTCCTCCCCTGGCATCGACCGG
>NZ_CBDIHQ010000002.1:0-19836 GCF_965279295.1 Aquabacter sp.
CAACAGGCGCTGCACGACGCACCGCTCGCGCTGGAGGGCCACCGGCTCGCCAATCTGCGCACCACCACCGCCGAAGTCCGCCGCGAGGGCGACGGGCGCACCTATCACGCGCTGGTCCGCTTTCGCGCCGTGACCGAGCCAATCTGAGATAGATCGAGGAGAAAACAATGGCCGCGCAGAAGGGCAAGGACCTGCTGCTGAAAATCCATGACGGCATGTCCTATGTGACCGTCGCCGGGCTGCGCTCGCGCCGCCTGTCGTTCAACGCGCAGAGCGTGGACGTGACCCATTCGGACTCCGCCGGCCGCTGGCGCGAATTGCTCGCCGGGGCGGGGCTGAAGCGCGCCAGCGTCTCCGGCTCCGGCGTGTTCAAGGATGCCGCCTCCGACGCCCTGGTGCGCACCGCCTTCTTCGACGGGACGCTGCGGGATTGTCAGATCCTGATCCCGGACTTCGGCACCGTGAGCGGTCCGTTCCAGATCACCGGCCTGGAGCTGGGCGCCGAGCACGACCGCGAAGTCACGTTCGACCTCTCCCTTGAGAGCGCGGGCGAAATCACCTTCGCCGCGCTGTGAGGGGGATCGCCTTCAGCACGGTCGCCCCCTCTCCCGCTTGCGAGACTTCAGCGAAAGGAGCTGGCGCGGGATTGGTGATGTTTCTCGAGTGACCACGCCATGCTCCCTCTCCCCGACGGGGAGAGGGTTGGGGTGAGGGGGGCAACCCTTTCCAGTCCTGAGATGTCCGAGCCCCTCACCCGGCAGCTTCGCTGCCGACCTCTCCCCCTCGGGGAGAGGTAAAAACAGCCCGACCTCTGCACTTAACGAACCGTGGGAGTTTGCGAGATCCCTTTCGCGGGGCTCCCGCTTGCGGGGGAGGGCTGGGGAGAGGGCAGGAGCCTCAGGCAAGAGCCGCACATTCCCGCCCCGCACCATTTCCCCCTCCCTAACCCTCCCCCGCAAGCGGGAGAGGGGATTCAACCTAAAAGGAGACACCCATGGCCAATGCCCGGCGCGGTGAAGTGGAGGGGGTGCTGGATGGCCGGCGCCGCACGCTGGTGCTGACCCTCGGCGCCCTCGCGGAGCTGGAACAGGCGTTCGGTGCGGCCGACCTGATGGCGCTGGCTGAAAGCTTCGGCAAGGGCCGGCTGGCCGCCCGCGATGCCGCCCGCATCATCGCCGCCGGGCTCAACGGCGCGGGCGAAAGCGTGACCGAGGCCGAGGTCGGCGCCATGCGCGTGGATGATGGCGCGGTGGGCTGCGTGCGCCTGGTCAACGCCCTTCTCGCCGCCACGTTCGGGACGCAGGAGGCGAGCGGGGACAGCCCGCGCCCTACGTCGCCGCCGAGGGCGTGAGCACCGGCGCGGAGCCGTTTCCCTGGGACGCGGCAATGCACGCCGGCCTCGGCCATCTGCGGCTTCCGCCCGCGCATTTCTGGCGCATGACACCGCGTGAACTGGCCGCCGCCTTGGGCGCCGGCGCGCGCGCCGACGCCCGCCTCGACCGCGCCGGACTGGACGCGCTGATGCGTCGGTTTCCGGATGGGTGAGGCCGTGATCTCAAATATTCGAATATATTTTTACTTCGGATAGATGGCCGCGATCGGCCTTTATTGTTCGCGGTTGAGATTTCGAATGTAGAAGGCTTACCCGCTGGGTCTTATTGCGTAGTGCACGGTGGCCCCCCTCTCCCGCCTGCGGGGGAGGGCTGGGGAGGGGGCAGGAGCCTCAGAAGAAGTTCGATCCCCTGGCCATGTCTCACCAATTCCCCCTCCCTAACCCTCCCCGCAAGCGGGAGAGGGAACAGCGCGCGTGCGCTGCCGGCTCTGCCGAAGTTTATGCGGCGCCGTGTGCCGCCAAATCCACTCACATCAAAGGACAACCCATGGCCACGCTCGATGCCCCTGTAGATAGCATTTCGGTGGGGATCGGTGCGGATACCCGCGCCTTCAGAGCCGAGCTTGCGGATACCGAGCGCCTGACGCGCAGTTTCGCCAGCACACTGGGCGATGCGTTCGTCGGCGTGGCGGTGAAGGGGCGGGATGTCGGGGATGTGGTGCAGGGCATCGGGCAGCGTCTGTCGGGGCTTGCGCTCAACCTGGCCCTCAAGCCGGTGGAGCAGGGGATTTCCGGCTTCTTTTCCAGCCTGCTCGGCACCTCCGCCTTCGCCGAAGGCGGGTGATTTCGCACGGCGCGGTGCGTCCGTTCGCGAACGGCGGGGTTGTGGCTTCGCCAACCTATTTTCCGCTCGCCGGCGGCACCGGCCTGATGGGCGAAAAGGGTGCCGAAGCCATCTTGCCGCTGTCGCGCGGCGCCGATGGTGCGCTCGGCGTGCGCATGGACGGCGGGGCGGCCCGTGCTTCGGTGGTGGTGAATGTCACGGCGCCCGATCCCGGTGCCTTCCGCCGTTCCGAAGTGTATCTTTCGGGGCTCGTCGCGCGGGCGGTGTCGCGTGGTCAGCGCGGGGCGTGACCGGCATCTCTTTGCGCAGAAGGGCGCAAAGTAATTCCAAGTACTCTGGAATTCCAAGTGTTCTGGGCGATGCCGTCCAGGCGGGGAAACGGCCGGAGGATCAACTCCTCCGGCACCATGTGCGAACCCGGAAACCGGGTCCGGCATCAGGGCCGTGGCCCTGAGGGGGAAACTACTTCTTGGGCGCCTTCGCCTTGGGGGCGGCGGCGGGCTTTGCAGCGGGTTTCGCGGCAGGCGCAGCAGCCTTCACGGCAGCCGGCTTTGCAGCGGCCTTGGGTGCAGCAACCGGCTTCGCGGCAGCTTTGGGAGCGGCAGCCGCCTTCGGGGCAGCGGCAGGCTTCGCGGCAGCCTTAGGAGCGGCCTTCGGAGCAGCAGGGGCCTTTGGGGCCGGAGCGGCTTTGGGCGCGGCGGCAGGCTTCGCGGCAACAGCAGGCTTTGCAGCAGCTTTGGGCGCGGCCGCCGGCTTGGCAGCAGGCTTTGCGGCCGCCTTAGCCGCCGGCTTTGCAGCCACGGGCTTGGCAGGCGCGGGCTTTGCGGGAGCAGCCTTGGCAGGTGCGGCCTTGGCGGGAGCAGCCTTCGCGGCGGGCTTCGGCGCGGCGGCGGGTTTTGCAGCAGCAGCCTTGGGGGGGGCGGCCGCCTTGGGCGCGGCAGCGGGCTTCGCGGTCGCCTTGGGCGCCTTCGCAGGCGCCTTCACGGGGGCAACCTCGGCCTTCACTTCGGGGGCCTTAACCGGCGCTTTCGCAGCGGCCTTCTTCACAATCTTCGGTTCCGCTGCAGCAGGCTTGGCGGCAGCCTTCGTAGGTGCCTTTGCAGGTGCTTTGGCGGCGGCTTTCGCGGGCGCTTTGGCAGCGGCGGCGGCGGGCTTTTTCTCAGGCTTCGTGGCCATGCTTTGGCTCCATCCTCTATGAGGAGGGGCAAGTCAAAGCGTGTGAATAGACTATGTCAACCCAGCGGATATTGAAAAAACCATCAGAATTGACAAGAAAGCAAAGAATATGCCCGCCTTTCATGAGATTTTGTTCCCACTTGATGTCGCTTTGGGGGCATCGGGTGGGCCGGAACGTGTCACGGAAGTTGTTGCCAGCGTCAGCGGCCGTGAGGAGCGAAATGCCCGGCGGGCTGATTCGCGACGCAGATTCGACGCCGGATATGGCGTGAAGACATTGGCCGCGCTGCGCGATGTCGTGGCCTTCTTCGAGGAGCGGCGCGGACGCCTCTACGGCTTCCGCTGGCGCGACCGGCTGGACCATGTTTCCGCCGCCTCCGGCACCACCGTTTCCGCCACCGACCAGACCATCGGAACCGGCGATGGAAGCCGCGTGATCTTCCCAATCGTCAAGACTTATGGGGCGCTCCACGCGCCCTATGCGCGGCCCATCGCGAAGCCGGTTTCGGGCAGCGTGCGGGTGGCCGTTGCGGAGGTGGAGCAGGTGGAGGGCATTGCCTTCGCATGCGATCCCACGCGCGGCCTCGTCACCTTCCTGCCGGGCCATATTCCAGCGCCCGGCGCGCGGGTCAGTGCGGGGTTTTTATTCGACGTTCCGGTGCGCTTCGACACGGATTTTCTGGAGGTGAATCTCACCGCATTCGCGGCCGGAGATATCCCCCGCATTCCCATCATCGAAATCCGCCCCTGAGGCGGGAGAGGGGCATCATGAGAGAGGTTCCATCCGCGCTCCAGGCCATGCTGGATGAGGGCGCGACAACCCTTTGCCACGGCTGGCGGATCACCCGCAGCGACGGCCTGGTGCAGGGCTTCACCGACCATGACCGCGACCTGGTCGTGGCGGGCGTTACATTCATCGCCGCGTCGGGCATCACGGGCAGCGAAAGCGCGCTCGCGCAGGGGCTCGGCGTAACCGGAACCGAGCTTCACGGGGCGCTCAGCGATGCCAGCTTAAGCGAAGCGGATCTCGCCTCCGGCGTCTATGACGGAGCCGGTGTGGACCACCTTCTGATCGACTGGTCGGCGCCGGAAAATCACCTGCTGCTGCGGCACGGAACCATCGGCGAAGTGCGCCGCGAGGGTGGGGCGTTCGCGGCCGAATTGCGCAGTCCCTCGGACGCGCTGAACCAGACCCGTGGCCGGGTGTTCGGCGCGCTCTGCGACGCCGATCTCGGCGATGCGCGCTGCGGCGTGAACCTGTCCGCGCCCGCCTTCAGCGGCGCCGGTGTCGTGAGCCTTGTGGACGGCGCCTTGCGGCTCGTGGTTTTAGGGCTGGGGGAGTTCGCAGCGGGGTCTTTCACCGATGGCCGCCTTACATTCACCTCCGGCGCCAACACGGGCTTCGCCACCGAGGTGAAGGCCCATTCCACTGACGCCTCCGGCGTGGTGCTCCAGCTCTGGCAGAGGCCGGTCCATGCAGTTGTGTCTGGTGATGGATTTTCCATCTCGGCGGGCTGCGACAAGCGGTTTGCCACCTGCCGCGAGCGCTTCGCCAACGCGCTTAATTTTCGCGGCTTTCCGCAGATGCCGGGGAATGATTTCGTCATCGCCTTCGCCGTGCCCGGAGAAGGCGGCCACGATGGCTCGGTGCTGTCGTGAGCGGGGTGTCGCGGGAGGCCATTCTGGCAGAGGCGCGGGCCTGGATCGGCACGCCGTATCTGCACCGCGCCTCGGTGCGCGGGGCGGGGGCGGACTGCCTCGGCCTGGTGCGCGGTGTCTGGCGCGCGGTGATTGGTCCGGAGCCGGAGGCGATGCCGTCCTACGCGCCCGACTGGGCTGAAGCGGGCCGCACTGAGACGCTCGCGCTCACCGCCGCGCGGCACATGGTTCCGGTGGCGCTGGAGGCGATCGTGCCGGGCGATGTCCTGCTGTTCCGCTTCCGCGCGCACTTGCCGGCCAAGCACGCCGCCATCCTCAGCGCGCCGGGGAAGATGATCCACGCCTACGACGGCGCCTGCGTCTGCGAAAGCCCGCTCATCCCCTGGTGGCACCGCCGCCTCGCTTTGGCGTTCGCCTTTCCGGGGGTGTGAGGGGCCCGGGTGATGTCCGGCGAGGTTGCCCTTAAAGCCCTCTCCCGCTTGCGGGGGAGGGGATCTCGGCTGCTCTGCGGCAAGGCAGAGATGCCCTCAACCCCCCAATAAATCGGAGACGAACATGGCGACGCTGCTATTGGGCGCGGCGGGATCGCTGGTGGGCGGTGCGCTGTTTGGGCCGATCGGGGCGATCGCGGGGCGGGCGCTCGGCGCGGTCGGCGGGGCGGTGGTGGATGCCGCGCTCTCCGGCGGCGGGCGCAGCCGCACGGTGGAGGGGCCGCGCCTCTCCGATCTCGATGTGATGACCTCCAGCGCGGGCGCGCCGATCCCGCGCATTTACGGCCGCGCGCGCCTTTCGGGGCAGGTGATCTGGGCGACGCGGCTGGAGGAGGTGGTCTCCACCCAGGTGCAGTCCTCTGGCGGCAAGAGCGGGCGCAGCTCAAGCGCCACGACCACCACCGTGCGCTATTCCTATTTCGCCAATTTCGCCCTCGCCTTGTGTGAGGGGCCGGTGACCCGCATCGGCCGCATCTGGGCCGATGGGAAGCCGCTCGACGATACTGCGCTGACCATCCGCACCTATCTCGGGACGCCGGATCAGGAGGCCGATCCCTGGATCGCGGCCAAGCAGGGCGCGGCCGGCGCGCCGGGCTATCGGGGGCTTGCCTATCTGGTGTTCGAGCGCCTGCCGCTGGCCGCGTTCGGCAATCGCGTGCCGCAGATTACGGTGGAGGTGGAGCGGGCGGTGGGGACGCTGGAGCCCAGCATCAAGGCCGTGACGATGATCCCCGGCGCCACCGAGTTTGGCTATGACCCGCGCCAGGTGCAGCGGGTGGTGGGGGCGGGCGCCTATGGTGCGGAAAACCGCCATGTGGTGTCCGCCGCCAGCGATTTCGCGGCGTCCCTGGACCAGCTTCTCGCGGTGTGCCCGAACCTCGAGCGCGTGTCGCTCGTGGTGTCCTGGTTCGGCGATGATCTGCGCGCCGGTGTGTGCACCGTCCGCCCGAAGGTGGATCTGGTGGCGAAATCCACTACGCCTTATGCCTGGATGGTGAGCGGCACGGCGCGCATCCTGGCGCAGGCGACTTCGCTGCATGACGGCACGCCGGCCTATGGCGGAACGCCGGCCGATGCCAGCGTGGTGGCGGCGATCCAGGCGCTGAATGCGCGCGGCATCAAGGTGACGCTGAACCCGTTCGTGATGATGGATATCGCCCCCGGCAACGCCCGGGAGGACCCCTGGACCGGCGCCGCCGACCAGCCCGCCTATCCCTGGCGCGGGCGCATCACCTGCGATCCCGCGCCCGGCCAACCCGGTTCCGTGGCGGGCACGGCGGCGGCGGATGCGCAGGTGGCCCATCTGTTCGGCGCGGCGCAGCCGGGGCACTTCTATCTCTATGCCGGGCTTGTGCTCTATGGCGGGCCGGCGGAATGGAGCCTGCGCCGCATGGTGCTGCACTATGCCCGTCTCGCCGAGCTTGCCGGTGGGGTCGAAGCGATCCTGATCGGCTCAGAGATGGCGGCGCTGACGCGTGTGCCGGGCGCTTCCGGCTTTCCGGCGGCGGAGGCACTGGCGCAGCTCGCGGCGGATGTGAAGGGCATCGTCGGTCCCCACACCAAGGTCTCCTATGCCGCCGACTGGACCGAATATGGCGCCCAGGTTTTCGAAGGCGGCGACGTGCGGTTTCCGCTCGATGTGCTCTGGTCCGCGCCCGAGGTGGATTTCGTCGGCATCGATTACTATCCGCCGCTTTCGGACTGGCGCGACGGTGCGGCCCATCTCGATGCGCAGGCGTCACCGTCGATCTACGGCCCGGCCTATCTCAAGTCGCGGCTGCGGGCAGGCGAGGCCTATGACTGGTATTATCCAGACGAAGCCGCGCGCCTCGCGCAGGCCCGCCTTCCCATCGCCGATGGCGCCTATGGCGAACCCGCGATCTATCGCCAGAAGGACCTGTGGACCTGGTGGGGCGCGGCGCATCATGCGCGCAATGCCGGGGTGCGCCGTGCTGTATCCACCTCGTGGGTTCCGGGGTCCAAGCCGATCCGGCTGATGGAGGCCGGCTGCCCGGCCGTGGACAAGGGCGCGAACCGCCCGAGCGCCTTTCCCGACGCCAAATCCTCGGAAGGTGGCTATCCCCCGTTCTCCAACGCGCGGCGCGACGATTTCATCCAGCGCCGCGTGCTCGAAGCGGTGCTGGCCACCTTCGAGCCGACGGCCGGCGCGGATGATGCCGACAATCCCCCCGCCAGCCTCTACGCGGGGCGCATGGTGGAGCCGGGCTGCGTGTTCCTGTGGACCTGGGATGCGCGGCCCTATCCGCAATTTCCGCTCGCCACATCGGTGTGGGCGGATGGGGCGAATTGGGAGACCGGCCACTGGCTCACGGGCCGTCTTGGCGCGGCGCCGCTGGGCGATCTGGTGCGCGTGCTGTGCGCCGATCACGGCGTGAGCGAGATCGTTTCCCGAGACATCATTGGCGTGGTGGACGGCTATGTGGTGGACCGGCCCATGTCCGCCCGCGCGGCGCTGGAGCCGCTGGCGCGGGCCTTCGCCTTCGAGGCACGCGAGCAGGGCGGCGACATCCATTTTTCGCCGCGCGGCGGCCCCGTGGTGGCGCAGATTTCCGATGCCGACCTGGTGCTGGAACCGGACCGCCCGGCGCTCTCCCTGGTGCGCGCCCAGGAGAGCGAATTGCCGCTGGAGGTGGGGCTGAGCTTCACCGATGCGGGCGCGGACTATCGCACGGCCACGGTGTCTTCGCGCCGCCTGGTGGGAACGAGCCGGCACAGCGCGCGCACCGAAATGCCTGTCGTGGCAAGCCCCGCCGCCATGGGACGCGCGGCCGATATCTGGCTTCAGGATCTGTGGGCCGGACGCGAGACCGCCACCTTCGGCTTGCCGCCCTCAAGCCTCGCGCTGGTCCCTGGCGACGTGGTGGAACTGACCGCGGACGGGCGAAGCCGACTGCTGGAGATCACCCGCATCGAGGATACCGAGGGGCGCGCGGTGACGGCGCGCTCGATCGAGCCGGAGGTGTTCGAGACCGCCCAGCGTCCGGCGGCGGGAGGACGTGTGTCGCTGCCCGCGACCTTCGGCCCCCCGGAGGTGCGCCTGCTCGATCTGCCGCTGCTGGAGGCGGCGGATCCGGTGCCGCTGCTGCATGTGGCGGCGTTCGCCGCGCCCTGGCCGGGGACGCTCGCGCTGTGGCGCTCGACCGACGGCGCGAGTTTCGAGGCGGTCGCCGCCATCGGTGCGCCGGCGACCCTGGGCGAGACGCTGGACGCTCTCCCGCCCGGCCCGCGCTGGCGGTTCGACTGGTCCTCGCGCCTCACGGTGCGGGTCTCCGGCGGGCTGCTGGCAGGGGCGGCACAGACCCAGGTGCTGGATGGGGCCAATGCGCTCGTTCTCATCGCGGACGGGCGGGAGCCGGAGATCATCCAGTTCAGCGACGCGGACCTGCTCGACACCGGCATCTATGCGCTGTCCGGGTTTTTGCGCGGGCAGGCGGGCACGGAAATGGCCGGCACGGAAAGCTGGCCGATGGGAACAGGCTTCGTGCTGATCGACCGCAACCTCGCGGTGGGCGCGAGCGGGCTGTCGGCCTTCGGCCGCAGCTTCATCTACCGCGTCGGGCGGGCCGACCGGGACCATGGCGACGAGATGGTCCGCGAGGTCTCCGGCATGGTCGGCGGGCGGGCGCTGCGGCCCCTGTCGCCGGTGCATCTCGCGGCGCGCAGGACCACCGACGGCATCGCTTTTTCCTTCATCCGGCGCACCCGCGCGGATGGCGACTGGGACGCGGCGGATGCGCCGCTTGGCGAGGCCGTGGAAGCCTACCGGTTGGACATTCTCGACGGGGCGGACGTGCGTCGGAGTTTTGATCTTACGGCGCCCGCCTTGGTCTATCCCACGGCGCTGGAAACCGCCGATTTCGGCGCCCCGCTCGCGGCGATTACGTTCCGCGTCGCGCAGGTATCCGCGACCCTCGGCCCGGGTGCCTTCTCGCAGGCGACGCTTGCGGTTTGAGCCGACGCGGGGTGCTGCCCCCGCATTTTGACTGTCCACGCCGCAGTCTTTCCCCGGCCCAGCGACAGCAAAGCTGGAGCGCCGAGCCGGGGGGCAGCGCAAGGCACCGCCAAAGGCGCTTCAGCCCATCAGCGTCGCCTCGCGGCGATGATGCAGGGCGCTGGTCGCGGGGTGACGGCTTTGCCGAACTTTTGCGCTGGGTCCCGCATCTGCGCTCCGGCTGCGCCGTCGCTTGTGCGGGACAAACCTTTCCCATCCCTGCCTCTTCCCCGCCCTGGGGAGAGGCAAAACCATACACGGGAACGCACCCATGACAGACACGACGGCCCGCCTGGGCCTGCCCTATATCGCCGCCGCGCAGGCGCAGAAGCATGTCACCCACAATTCCGCGATCCGGCAGCTCGATGCGCTGACGCAGCCGCTGCTGGCAAGCGTGAGCACCCTTGCACCGCCCGGCGCACCCTCGGACGGCCAATGCTGGTTCGTGCCGGCGGGCGCCAGTGGGGTGTGGGCGGGCAGGGCGGGCACCATCGCCGCCTATGAGGCGGGCGCGTGGGACTTCTACGACATCCGCCCCGGCTTCCTGGCCTATGTCGCCGACGAGGGCCGCGCGCGCCTGTTCGACGGCACCGCCTTCGTCTCGCCGCTGGCCGCGAGCGTCCATGGCGCGGCGGTGGATGCGCGGGTGCTGGAAGGCGACGTGGTGCTCTCAGGTGCGAGCACCGATGCGGCCATTGTCATCCCGGACCGGGGCATTGTGCTGGGTGTTTCGGCCCGCACCCTGGAGGCCGTGACGGGCGCGTCCTCCTACGATTGCGGCATCCCCGGCGAGCGGTCGAAGTTCGGCGGCCTGCTCGGCGCGGCGCCGGGATCGGTCAACATCGGGGTCATCGGCCCCACCGCCTTCTATACGCCGACGCCCGTGCGCCTGAGCGCAAATGGCGGCGCCTTCACCGGCGGAAAGGTGCGCCTCGCGATCCATCTGATCCTGTGCGCCGCCCCATCCGCCTGAGCCTTCCCTTCCCTTACGGAGACCCTCCATGGCCTATGATCCCACGCGCGATCCGTTGCGCACGCTTGCGCCCTCCGCCTCCTCTCCGGCCCGGCTGATGCGCCGGCTGACGCCGTCCGACACCGAGGATCTTTCCCCCTACGCCAAATCGCTGTGGGTCTATGTGCCGGTGAGCGTCGCGGGCGGGGAGGCGAGCGTGCGCATCACCTGCGTCGGTGCTGCGAGCGATGCCACGACGGTGGATGTGCTCGCCCAGCCCGGCCTTCAGCCGCTGCCCCCGGCGCAGGTGCGGCGCGTCTGGGCGACCGGCACCACGGCGGGCATCGCCCTTTATGCCTTGAGCGACCGATGACCCGGTCCGGCCTCGGCCTTCCCAGCGCTGCCGTCTATCGCGGGCGCGCCCATGCTCCAGGCGGCGCGCAGGCGGCGGCGCTCATCGCGCGCATGTCGCCGGCGGCCTCAGCGCCCCGTTCGGGGCAAATCTTCACCCTGGTCGCGGCCTTGGTCGCGGCAGGGGTCTGGCAGAAGCTCGATGCGCTTTATCTGCTGGCCGCCCACAGCGCCCAGGCGGCGCGTCTCAACTGGATCGCGGATCAATACAATCTCACGGCGGTGAATTCGCCGACCTTCACCGCCGACCGGGGATACCAGGGCAACGGGACCTCCTCCTACCTCGACACGGGGTTTGTCCCCGCGGTGGCGGGTGGGAGGTTCGCCCAGAACAGCGCCGCGATGGGCCTGTGGAGTCGAACCGACAGCCTCGGCTTGTACGGTGATATGGGCCAGAACACCGCACATGCCGCGATTATTGCTTGCCGTTACACCTCGCCTTCCGACAACACCTTCCGCGCTATTGCCAACACTGTGTCCGGTGGAGGCGGCTTGTCGGACAGTGTGTGCACGAACTCCCTCGGCTTTTTCGCCTGGTCGCGGACGGGTGCGGCGGTGGGGCAGAAGTACATCAACGGGGCGCCATCGGCCACCATCGTGAGCGCGTCGACCGGGCTCGGAAACCTGCCGGTCTTCGTCGGGGCGATCAACAGCAGCGGCGCGCCCGTGCAGTTGAGCCCCCGCCATTACGCAGCCGTGTTCATCGGCGGTGGGCTTACGCCGGGTGAGAACGCCGCCCTCTACTCCGCCCTCTTGGCCTATCTCACCGCAGTGGGTGCTGCATGACCGACCTGCACATCATTCTCGACACCGAACAAGCCGCCGGTGTTCGCGGCGCCACCGCTTCCGGCGCGGCTCTGGACCCGTTGCTGCTGGCAGATGGCGTGACGTGGGTGCTTCCGGTGGCCGTGCTGGCGGACCCGGAGCATGCATCGCGCCATGGTGCATTGTCAGGTCTGCCCCAAAGGCAGATCGCGGTGCAAGAGTGGCCAGCGGACCTGGAAATCCCCGCGTCCTAGAAGATGTCAACCCAGTTCGGGCAGGCAAGCTGAGCGTTGTGGAAGGTTATTTTCTGGATCGTCACGCCGGTAAAATAGAAGCACTCGATCTCATCCTTGCGCTTCGCCACGCTCATCAGAAAGCGGATCGGCATCAGCATCCCGAGCTGGTTCACCTGCAAATAAAAAACAAAGGTCAGAACGCACAGAAGCACGATCAGGAAGATCCGCGCGAGTATCTTCTCCATCAAAAGCGTCCCGTCCTCAGGCTACGCATGCCCCCCGGATGCGTGCCGACCCATTCGATGTGTAACCCCCCGGCGTCCCATCGCGAAAAATCATAGGAGACCCGAATGACGGCGTCCAGTTTCGGCGCGGCGCTCGCACGCGTGCTGCGCCACGAAGGCGGCTATTCCAACCACCCGGCGGACCCCGGCGGGCCGACCAACAAAGGGGTGATCCAGCGGGTCTATGACGCCTACCGGAAGGGCAGGGGTGTTTCGCCCCGTAGCGTCAAACTGCTCGAGCCGGGCGAACTTCAGGAGATCTACCGCAGGCAATATTGGGATGCCGTGCGCGGCGACGATCTGCCGCCCGGCCTCGATTATTGCGTGTTCGATGCGGGCGTGAATTCCGGGCCCGCCCAGGCCGCCAAATGGCTGCAACGTGCGCTCGGTGTGCCCGACGACGGGCAGATCGGCGCCGTCACCATCGCCGCAGCGCGCGCCGCCGCCGATACAGCCGGCGTCATCGAGGCGGTCTGCGACCGCCGCCTCGCCATGCTGCGAGGACTGAAGACCTGGCCGGTGTTCGGCAAGGGATGGGCCGCGCGCATCGCCGATGTGCGGCGCGATGCGGCTGCGGACACGCGGGGCGAGGCCGAGGCATCGGGAACCGGCGCTTTGCCCGGCGGTGGAAAGGCATCCCCCGCCGATCTCGCGCTCGCCCAGATCGCGAAGACGCCCGAGGCGCTGGCGGGGGCCATCGCGGTGGCCGGGTCGCTGGCCAATGCCGCCTCCGTGCCCGGCCCGCTGCAATGGGCGCTCGCCGCCGCCGTGGCGCTGGCTGTGGGGATCGCCGCCTGGGTCTTCATCGGTCGCTGGAGGGCGGCATAAAACGGAGGGCGGAATGAGCCTGCTTGAAAGCCTGATCTACGGCCTGCCCTGGTGGGTTCAGGCCGTGGCGGGTGCGGCGCTTGCCGTGCCCTGCCTGCTGTTCGTCGTGCGGGTCGCCGGCCCCGCCAATGCGCTGCGCCTCGGTGCCGTGATCGGCGCATGTCTCGCCGCGCTGGCCTACGGCCGCCGGGAGCGCCAGCGCGGCTGGTGTGACCGTCAGAACAAGGAGGAACGCGATGCCCGACATGCGATTGAAAGCGCGCGGCGCGCGCGTGCTTCTGCTGATGGCGCTGCTGATGCTGGCCGGCTGCGCGACGACGACGGGTTCCGGCGGAACTGATGTGTTCTGCTCGGCCGCCCGGCCATTGCGCTGGTCGGCGGCGGACAGCGACGAGACCATCCGGCAGGCGAAGGGCCACAATGCGGTGGGCCGGGCGCTGTGCGGCTGGCGGTGAGCGCATCCGCCGCCGGGCTGCACAGGTCGCAATGGGTGACGCTCGGCGCTTCTTCTGGCAATGTCCGGCCGGGATGTGCAGCAACCGGTTGGGAAACAGAAACGTGCGGCTTCTTGTGATCGAAGACGATCCAGACCTGAACCGGCAGTTGGTCTCCGCGCTCGGCGATGCCGGCTATGCGGTGGACAGTGCGTTCGACGGCGACGAGGGGCTGTTTCTCGGCGATACCGAGCCTTATGACGCGGTCATTCTCGATATCGGCCTGCCCAAACTCGACGGTATCTCAGTGCTGGAAAAATGGCGCCGCGCAAGCCGCACCATGCCGGTCCTGATCCTGACGGCGCGTGACCGCTGGAGCGACAAGGTCCAGGGGTTCGATGCCGGCGCGGACGATTATGTCGCCAAGCCCTTCCACATGGAGGAGGTGCTGGCGCGCCTTCGCGCCTTGCTGCGCCGCGCCACTGGGCACGCTTCCAGCGAACTCTTGTGCGGCCCGGTGCGGCTCGATACCCGCTCCGGCCGGGTCTCGGTCAACGGCAGCCCGGTGAAGCTGACCAGTCACGAATACCGGCTGCTGGCCTATCTGATGCACCACACCGGCCGCGTGGTATCGCGGGCGGAGTTGGTGGAGCATCTCTACGATCAGGATTTCGACCGCGATTCCAACACCATCGAGGTGTTCGTGGGCCGCCTGCGCAAGAAGATCGACTGCGACGTGATCCAGACCGTGCGGGGCCTGGGCTATCTGCTCTCCGCGCCCGAGGCGCCGCGATGAAGCCGGCCTTCGTGCGGAAGGCCGGCTCCGGACGTGGCGTCCCGCTGCACCCATGACGTCGCCGCCATGACGCCGCAACCCGGCGCCGGGTCTCTCGCCTTCCGGCTGTTCCTGTCGGCGGTGGTCGTCACCGCGGCCGTGCTGCTTGTGGTCGGCTTCGTGCTGTCCTCGCTCTATCGCTCGGGCGCTGAGCGGGCCTTCGACCGGCGGCTCGACATTTACCTGAAGACCATCGTTGCAGAGGTCGCGGGAACCAGCCCGGGCGGCGAGGTGCCGACCCCGCAGGCGCTCGGCGAGCCGCTGTTCCTGTTTCCCATGTCCGGCTGGTATTGGCAGGTCTCCCGCATCGACGGGCAGGTGACGCGCTTGCGCGCCTCGCGCTCCCTCGTGGATGCGTCCCTGCCGCTGCTCTCGGCCAGCGTGCCGGAAGGGGCGGGCGGCCTGCGCGAAGGGTACCTCACCGGCCCCCAGGGACAGCGCCTGCGCGTGGCGGAACGCACCCTCGATCTCGGCCAGGATGGGCGCTTCGTGATCCAGGTGGCGGGCGACGCCGCCGAAATCGACGGGGAAATCGCAAGCTTCAACCTTGCCCTTGTCGGCACTTTCGCGGTCCTGGGCCTTGCCTTCCTGCTCATCGTCCTGTTCCAGATCCGCTTCGGCCTACGCCCGCTGGGGCGCGTCTCGGAGGGGCTGGTGGCGGTGCGTTCGGGAAAAGCCGAGCGCCTGGAGGACGATTATCCCGAGGAGGTTGGCCCCCTGGTGCGCGAGGTCAACGCGCTGATCGACGCCAACCGGGAGATCGTCGAGCGGGCGCGCATGCATGTCGGCAACCTCGCCCATGCGCTGAAGACCCCGCTTTCAATTCTGCTCAATGAGGCGGGCACGCGGGACGATCTGCTGGCGCAGCGCGTGCGCGACCAGGCCGGGGTGATGCGCGGGCAGGTGGCGCATCATCTGGAGCGGGCGCGCATGGCGGCGCGCGTCTCCATGCCGGCGACCGTGTGCGAGGTGCGCCCGATCCTGGTTGCCATGGCGCGCACCATGGAAAAGATCCACCGCGCCAAGGATCTCGCGATCGAGATTCGCGGCGACGAGGATGTGCGCTTTCGCGGCGAGCGCCAGGATTTCGAGGAAATGGTCGGCAATCTCGTCGACAATGCCTGCAAATGGGCCCACGGGCGGGTGGAGGTGGAGATTTTCGCCCAGCCGCCCGCCCAGGCGTTCGACCGCGCTTATTTTCATCTGGTCATCGACGATGACGGGCCGGGGCTCGCGCCGGCGCGCCGGGCGGAGGTGGGCCGGCGTGGCCGGAGGCTCGATGAATCCAAGCCCGGCTCGGGTCTCGGCCTCTCCATCGTACAGGAACTGGCCTCGCTTTATGGCGGCCGGCTGGAACTTGGCGCCGCTGAGATCGGCGGGCTGAGGGCCGAACTGGTGCTGCCGGCGGCATGATGCGGTGTTCCGCCTCCTTGCATGCGCCACCTTTTCGCCGCATTCCTTCCCTTCAGGTCCAGCGTGCACGCCGCAGAGGACGGGTTTCATGATCGCGGTTAGGCTGCTTGTCGTCGCTTTGGTTTGCGCCGTGCTCGGCGGATGCGCGACCGATGGTGGCCAATCCACGCCCGGACTGTTCAGCGCGGTGGCCGGAACGCCCGACCCGCGCGCCCCTGCGCCGGTGGCCTCGGGCGGCATGCTGAACAACGCCATCGGCAGCGGGCTGGACGAAGGCGATCGCCAGCGCGCCTACACCGCAGAGGTCGCCGCCCTCGAAGACGGCGGGCCGGGCACGCCCGTGGGTTGGCGCGGCGATAGCGGGGCGCACGGCACGGTGGTCGCGGGGCCGGCGTATTCCCGCCCCGGCTATATGCGCTGCCGCGATTTCTCCCACACCATCTTCATCCAGAACAAACCCCAACTCGCCCGCGGCGCCGCCTGCCGCACGGCCGAAGGCGGCTGGACGGTTGTGACCTGAAGGGGGGAGGGTTTTTTCCCCGGACAAGCGAGCGCGCAGCGCGAGCGCCGATCCGGGGCCCAGCGCCCAGCTTCGGCGAAGCCGTCACCCCGCGACCAGCGTGGAAAACATCTCCGCCGCGCAGCCTCGCAGATGGGTGGAAGCGCCTTCGGCGGTTCTTTGCGCTGGGTCCCGGATCTGCGCTCCGGCTTGCGCCGTCGCTTGTCCAGGACAAGAGCGTCCGGGACGCTTATTTCGGCATTTCCACCGTGCCGTTGGGGCTCAGCTTGTCCACCACGACCGGCAGATATTGCGCGACCAGGCCCGGCAACATGGCCGGCGGCACGCCCAAAGTGCTCGCGAGGCTGCCCATGGTCATGGGGTCGATGACCTCCATGATGTCCTCGGGCGTAATCGGCAGGTTGGCGCCGGAGCCGAGCCACGAATCCACCTCATGGCCGAACCCGCCCTCCCGGAACAGCGCCAGAAGCCCGTCGAGATTTTCATAGGGGCTTGACGCCAGGGCCACCGACAGCCGGCCGGGCAACTGATTTGCCAGCGCCGAATTGAGAAAACCCGCAAAGGGGCCGCCTTTTCCGAGGGCGGCGCCCAGATGGTCGAACAGGCCCATTTGGTACCTCCGTCGCTGCGTCAGCCGCGTTATAGCAGATCACGCCTTCGGGAGGCGGGCGCGTCACGCCGTCCCGCGACCGAAAGCAGCCTTTGCATAGCCGGCATCCTCCGCTAACGGCATGTGCCATGATATCCGCTTCTCTCTTTGCGGCCTTCGCATTCATGACTGCGGTTGCGGTGATGGCGGTGCTTTGGCCGCTCAGCCGGGGGCGCACCGAGCGCGCCGGGCGTGAGGCGGACCTTGCGGTCTATCGCGACCAACTGGCGGAACTCGACCGGGACCAGGCCGCCGGGCGCCTGCCGACCGAGCAGGTCGAGGCAGCCCGTGTCGAAGTTGCGCGGCGCATGCTGGCGGCCGATGACTTCGTCAGCAGCCCGGACGCATCAACTCCCTTGGCGGCAACCTCGCGCCGCCGCCGCGCTGCCGCCCTGGTTGCGCTTGTGGCGGTTCCCGTCATTGCGGCCGGCTTCTACGTCAAGCTGGGCACGCCGGGCCTGCCGGGCGCTCCCCTTGCGGGCCGCCTTGCCGCGCCGCCCGATGGAACCGACGTCGCGATCCTGGTGCGCCGGGTGGAGGACCATCTCGCCGCCAATCCCAACGACGGCAGGGGCTACGACCTCATCGCCCCGGTCTATCTCAAGCTCGGGCGCGCAGATGATGCCGTGCGCGCCTATGCCCAGGCCAACCGCCTGCTCGGCGCCACCGCCGAGCGCCAGGCGGCGCTGGGAGAGGCTATGGTTGTGCGCGGCGACGGCCTCGTCAGCCAGGACGCCGTGCGCGCCTTCGAGGCGGCCATTGTCCTCGACCCGTCCATGCCCAAGGCGCGCTATTTTCTCGGCCTCGCCGCCGAGCAGGACGGGCGCCGCCAAGATGCCGCCGCCATTTGGAGCAAGCTGGTGCGGGAATCGCCGCCCAACGCGCCATGGCTCGGCGTGGTGAATGCATCGCTCGCGCGGGTGGGCGGGTCGGCGGCTCCGGCCATCGCCGGTCCGGGACCGAGCGCGCAGGACGTTGCCGCCGCCGGTTCGCTGACCGGCGAACAGCGGTCCGCCATGATCCAGGGCATGGTGGAGCGCCTTCAGGAGCGGTTGAATGCCGACCCTAAGGATTTGGACGGCTGGCTGCGCCTCGCGCGGGTCTGGCGTGTTCTCGGCGATGAGACCAAGGTGCGCGGGGCGCTGACGTCCGCACGCACTGCGTTTCCGGGTGATGCGGACGCCGGCGCGCGGATCGACGCGACGGCGAAGGAATTGGGAGTGGGCGGGTGACATCGGCACGCAAGGTGCAAAGATCACGAAAGGTTTGGGGATCGTGACTCGCAAAGGTCGCCGCCTGGTATTGATCGGCGTCGCGCTCGGTGTGCTCGGGCTCGCCGCCGGCCTGATCCTGACGGCCTTCAACGACACCATCGTGTTCTTCCGCACCCCCACCGAGGTGGCGCAGCGCCAGGTCGCGCCCGGCGAGCGGCTCCGCCTTGGCGGATTGGTGCAAGAGGGCAGCCTGGTAAAGCAGGGAACCAACGTCCATTTCATCGTCACCGACGGAAACGCGAAGGTCCCTATCACCTATACCGGCATTCTCCCGGACCTGTTCCGCGAAGGGCAGGGCGTGGTCGCAGAAGGCATGCTCAAGCCGGACGGCACCTTTTTCGCCGATACGGTGCTGGCCAAGCACGATGAACGCTATATGCCGCGCGAAGTGGCCGACACCCTGAAGAAGTCCGGCCACTGGATGGAAGACGCCCAGAAGGCAAGGCCGGAAGCGTCCGCCGCCACCGGGAGCATCGCGCGATGATCGCCGAACTCGGCCAATATGCGCTGATCCTCGCCCTCGTCCTTGCCCTGGCGCAGACGGTCATCCCGGCCTGGGGCGCAGCGCGGGGCGATGCGACCCTGATGGGTGTCGGCACGCCGGTGGCCGTGGTGCTGTTCGGCTTCATCAGCTTCGCCTTCGGCGCGCTGGTGGCGCTCTATCTCACCTCCGATTTTTCGGTTGTGAACGTGGTGGACAATTCCCACTCGCGCATGCCCACCATCTACAAGATCACCAGCACCTGGGGGAACCATGAGGGGTCCATGCTCCTGTGGGTGCTCGTGCTTTCGGTGTTCGGCGCCCTGGTGGCGATCTTCGGCCGCAACCTGCCGGATCGCCTGAAAGCCAATGTGCTGGCGGTGCAGGGGGCGATCGCTGCGGCCTTCCTGGGGTTCATCCTGCTGACCTCCAACCCGTTCACGCGCCTGGTGTCTCCCCCTGCGGAGGGGGCGGACCTCAATCCGGTGCTCCAGGACCCCGGCCTCGCGATCCATCCCCCTCTGCTTTATCTTGGCTATGTCGGGCTCTCCATCTCCTTCGCCTTCGCCATGGCCGCGCTCATCGAGGGGCGGATCGATGCGGCGTGGGCGCGCTGGGTGCGACCCTGGACGCTGGCGGCCTGGGTGTTCCTCACGCTCGGCATCGCCATGGGCTCCTACTGGGCCTATTACGAACTGGGCTGGGGCGGCTGGTGGTTCTGGGACCCGGTTGAGAACGCCTCGCTCATGCCCTGGCTGGCGGCGACGGCGCTGCTGCACTCCGCCGTGGTGATGGAGAAGCGTGACGCCCTGAAGGTCTGGACCATCCTTCTCGCCATCCTCGCCTTCTCGCTCTCGCTCATCGGCACCTTCCTGGTGCGCTCCGGCGTGCTGACTTCGGTGCATGCCTTCGCCACCGACCCGACGCGCGGGGTTTTCATCCTTGCCATCCTCGCCTTCTTCATCGCGGCGGCTTCATCCTGTTCGCGCTGCGTGCCGGGCAATTGAAGCAGGGCGGCCTGTTCGCGCCGATTTCGCGCGAAGGCGCGCTGGTGCTGAACAATCTGTTCCTCACGGCGGCGGCGGCTTCGGTGTTCGTGGGCACCCTCTACCCGCTCGCGCTGGAAGCCTTCACCGGCGACAAGATCACGGTGGGTCCGCCGTTCTTCAACCTGACCTTCGGCGGGCTGATGCTGCCGCTGGTGCTGGCGGTGCCGTTCGGCCCGCTGCTGGCGTGGAA
>NZ_CBDIHQ010000003.1:0-59447 GCF_965279295.1 Aquabacter sp.
TTCAAGCAGCTCATGAAACACGTTCGAATCGGCGCGCATCCAGACCGCCGCGCGCGCCGTTGGCGTGGCGCAATCGGCCATGGAAACCGGCCTGCGCTATGCCGAGGAGCGGGTTCAGTTCGGCAAGCCGCTGATCGCCTTCCCGCGTGTCGCCGACAAGATCGTGATGATGGCAGTGGAGATCGCCATCGCCCGCCAGATCACCTATTTCGCAGCGCGCGCCAAGGACGAGGGCCGGCGCACCGATCTTGAGGCCGGCATGTCGAAGCTGCTGGGCGCCCCGCGTCGCCTGGGCGGCGGCGGACAATGCGTTGCAGATCCACGGCGGCAACGGCTTCGCGCTGGAATATCCGGTGTCGCGCCTGCTGTGTGACGCCCGCATTCTCAATATTTTCGAGGGCGCGGCGGAAATCCAGGCCCAGGTGATCGCCCGCCGCCTGCTCGAAGGCGGCAACTGAGGCGAGGTTCTAGGGAACCGGGGGCGGGCCGGCCGGACCGGCCGCCGCACCCGCGACGGCCGCCCGCAGCGCGGCGGCAAGGCCGAGACGCTCCGTGAGGGCGGCGCGGGCTTCCGGTGTCATGTCGCGCCGGAAATGGTCGCCGTCCATATAGAGAAATTCGCCCTTCTCCCGGCTCATGCAGCCCTGCGCGTCACAGAGCGCATCGCCCGGCACCACCACGACGGTGTCGCGCCGCTGGCCCTGGAGGGAGCGGAACAGGGTGGTGACGGCGTCCTGCACCTCAGGCAGATACATATCCGCGCGACGCATGCGGCCGAGTTCGCGATCGCAGGGCGCGCGCAGCAGAGAACCGTCCTGCGCGGCGAGGCAGGTCAATGGGTCGATCTGCCAGCGCGGCACGTCGCCAACCACCATGAAGCCGCGGCCGGGGCCGGCGAGATCATCGGCGACGCGGGCCAGTTCGCCAGGCAACAGCGCCAGCCCGGCCTCGGGGCTCAGCGGATCGCCCGGATTGCGATAGAGCGCGCTCACCATGAGGTTCCAGTCGGCGCCGAGGATCACCAGCTTGATATCGGGTGACGCCTTCAATTGCGCGCTCACCGCCGCATAGCTGGCGTTGCAGATATCCAGCGGGCCGACGCCGCTGCGCTTCAGCCCATGCTCGGACACCACGGCGGAGCAGCTGCGGATGGTGGCGATCGACACCCCCACCTGTTTGCCTGCAACGTCCAGAAGCGGCGCCAGGTGCTCCGCATGGCTGTCGCCCCACAGGATCGCCCGCGTGCCGGCGGTCGCCCAATCCGCCCCGACCACGCATCTGCGCTGGCCGGCGAGGGTGACGTGCTCGCGGCATTGCCACGCCCACATATCGTTGGCCGAGCCCATGGCGGCGAGCGCGGGCGACACCCGGCTCGGGATGCCGCCGCTCAGATCCACCGCGAGACCGGCGCCCGCCACCGCCACGCCGGCAGCCAGCCCGGACAGAAGCACAATGCGCGGCCGCACCCGCGCGCGCCGGAACGGCTGCTCGACGAAGCGCCAGGACAGCCACGCCAGACCCACGCTGACGGCGATGAGACCTGCGGCCCGGACTGAAGTGAGCGGTTCGCCGTTGCGGTAATAGAGCGCGAACACCAGCACGGGCCAGTGCCAGAGATAGAGCGAATAGGAGATCTTCCCGATGGCGGGCAGCGGCCAGAATGCCAGCAACCGGCTCGCCAGGGTGGGTGCCGCCGATGGCAGCAGCAAGAGGGCGGCGCCCGCCACGGGCGCTATGGCATTGGCGCCCGGAAAGCTGCTGAGCGGCGTCAGCAGGAATGCCGGCACCAGGATCGCCGCGAGCCCGGCGATTTTCAGCAGGTCCATCGCCGCGCGCGGCAGCGCCCGCAGCCGGTCTTGCGCGAGGAACACCGCGCCGCCGGCCGCTAGTTCCCAGGCGCGCCCGAACGGCTGGTAGAATGCGCTCTTGGCCCCTTGGCCGACCTTGATGAGGGCAAGGGTGAGGCTGAGCGCGATCACCAGCGCGATCACCGCCCCCACCGCCGCCGGCCAGCGGCGCGACAGGCGCACGGCGCCTGCGAGCAGCAGCGGCCACACCAGATAGAATTGCTCCTCCACCGCCAGCGACCAGATGTGCAGCAGCGGCATGGTCTGGGCCGCGCCGTCGAAATAGCCGGTGTTCTGGAAGAAGAAGAAATTGGCGAGGCCAACCGAGGCGAACGCCGCGCTCTTGCCCAGCACCGCGAACGCGGCCGGCGTTAAAATCAGCGCGCCGGCGACGAGGCCGGCGATCAGCAGCACGGTGAGGGCGGGCACGATGCGGCGCACCCGCCGGTCATAGAAGCCCGCCACGGTGAACGTGCCGCGCCGCGCCTCCTCCAGGATGATGCCGCTGATGAGATAGCCGGAGATGACGAAGAAGACGTCGACGCCGATGAAGCCGCCGTGCGGCTGGAAGCCGGCATGGAACAGCACCACAAGGGTTACGGCGAGCGCCCGCAATCCATCGATGTCGGCCCTGTAGGCTGTCAGGCCCGTATCCCCCGCAATGCGCGTCTCAGTTCGCCCAGCCATAAACAAGCCGCCCCGCCCGATCAACGTCCTCCGCTTACTCTCTCGCTCGCCCTCGGGGAGTATTGCGGAATGCGCGGTGGCTTCCTCTCCTGATTGCGGGGGAGGGCTGGGGAGGGGGCAGGAGCCTTAAGAAGAGGCTCTGCACCCGGCTATTTCTCCCCAATTCCCCCTCCCTACCCCTCTCCGCTTGGGGCGGTGGCGGGGCGGATGGCGGATGATAGACCCCGCTATTTCAGGGAGCGCGGCGCGGCGAACAGGGATATGGTCCGCCGGCGATTGCCAGAGCCCGCCATGATTGATTCCCTTTCCTCCCCCGCAACCCCGCTGGACCAGATCCGTGATCACGTACGCGCATTGCCGGAGAGCGGCATTGTCGAGGTGATGAATTACGGCCGCAAGCGCGAGGGGACCATTCCGCTCTGGGCCGGAGAGGGCGATGTGCCGACCCCCGCCTTCATCTGCGAGGCGGCGGCGCGAGCGCTCCATGCGGGCGAAACATTCTACACCTGGCAGCGCGGCCTGCCGGACCTGCGCGCGGCGCTGGCGCGCTATCATAACAGGCACTACGGCATGCCCGAGACGCCGGAGCGCTTCTTTGTCACCGGCTCCGGTATGCAGGCGATCCAGATCGCCTTCGCCATGGTGCTGGGCGCGGGCGACGAGATCCTCATCCCCTCCCCCACTTGGCCGAACGCGCCGGCCGCCGCGCAGACCGCAGGCGCGCATCCGGTGTTCGTGCCGCTGGATTTCGGCCCGCGCGGTTTTACCCTCGATCCCGACCGGATCGCCGCCGCCATCACGCCGCGCACCCGCGCGATCTTCATCAATACCCCCGCCAATCCCACCGGCTTCGTCGCGCGCCGGGAGGATCTGGATGCGATCCTCGCCATCGCCCGCAAGCACGGGCTCTGGATCATCGCCGACGAGATCTACGGGCGCTTCCATTACGAGGGCGGGCGGGCGCCCTCATTCCATGACGTGATGGCGCCGGACGATCTCATTTTGTTCGTGCAGACCTTCTCCAAGAACTGGGCCATGACCGGCTGGCGGATCGGCTGGATCGAGGCTGACCCCGTGCTCGGGCAGACCATCGAGAATCTGATCCAATATTCCACCTCCGGCGTCGCCGCCTTCATGCAGCGCGGCGCCATCGCGGCGCTGGACGAGGGGGATGGTTTCGTCGAGGAGCAGGTAGCCCGCGCACGGCACGGCCGCGATCTGGTGGGCGACGCGCTGCTGGCCACCGGACGGGTAAAGGTGGTGAAGCCTGCGGGCGCCTTCTATCTGTTCTTCGGCATCGAGGGGCAGAGCGATGTGCGTCGCCTCGGGCTGACTTTGGTGGATGAGGCGGGGGTGGGCATTGCGCCGGGCACCGCCTTTGGGCCGGGCGGAGACGGCTTTATCCGCCTCTGCTTCGCGCGCGGCGAAGCGCAGCTGGAAGCCGCCTCCCAGCGGCTCTGCGCCTGGATCGAACGGCAGGCGCGCTAGCAGATGATGGCTGAAAGCTTGCGGCGCCCCAGGTTGGCGCAACCGAAGAACGCGCGGTCTGGCGGGAAAATGCGCGCCGTGAAGACGCCGGCCGGCTGACCCATGGCCGTGGTCTTCTCCCCCGCATTGGTCCGCGCCGCTTTGGTGCCCACGCTGGTGACACTCGGTGCCGGCGCGCTCGGCGGCTTCGCCCTGTATGCCTTCAATTTTCCCGCCGCCTGGATGTCCGGCGCGCTGGTCGCCACCACCATCGTCACCTTGTGCGGCGCGCCCACGCTGGTGCCCGAGCCGGTCCGCTTCGTGTGCTTCCTGTTGCTGGGCACCTCCATGGGCACGGCCTTGACCCCGGATATGCTCACCCAGGCCAGCAACTGGCCGATCAGCATGGGTTTTCTCGCGCTCAGCGTGGCGGGGGTGATGGGGGGCGTCACCCTGTTCCTGATGCGGGTGGCGAAATGGGACCTCGAGACGTCCTTCTATGCCTCGGCGCCCGGCGCGCTCGCCGCGACCCTCGCCATGGCGAGCGCCAGCGGGGCGGACATGCGCCGTGTCGCCTTCGCCCAGGCGATCCGCCTGTTCCTGTTGGTGGCGGTGCTGACGCAGGTGCTTGGAAGCGTCAACGCCGGGCCGCACGGCGCGGCTGTGGTGGTGTCAACGCCGTCCTCGCTGGTGGATCTGGCGATCCTGGTTCTTGTCGGCCTCGCCTGCGGGCTTGTCGCAGCCTGGCTCAGGGTTCCCGGCGGGGTGATGGTGGGGGCGCTGTTCGGCAGCGCCGCGCTTCACGCCTCCGGTCTCTCCGATGCGCATCTGCCCAATATCCTGCTGATCCCTTGCTTCGTGGTGCTGGGTTCGACGGTGGGCATCCGCTTCCAGGGCACCACCCTCGCCACTCTGAGGGAATGTTTGCTCGCTTCGCTCGGCGCGTTCCTCGTTGCCATCACCGTCTCGGTGGTGTGCGCCATCGCCGCCGCATGGGCCACGGGCGAGGACGTGGGCAAGCTGGTCACGGCGTTCGCGCCGGGGGCGCTGGAGACCATGACGGTGCTCGGCTTCGCGCTGGGCTATGATCCCGCCTTCATGAGCGCGCACCACATTTTCCGCTTCGCCGGCCTCTCCGTTGCGCTGCCGCTGCTGGCGCATCTGCTGTTCCAGAGCCGCCGGAAATTGTGAGCCGGGGTCACGGGTTCGTGTTGGCCCCACCGGTTGCGCCGGGCGATTGCTGCACTGCAAAAGAAGCGGCCGGCGCTGGGCCGGTGACGGGACGGGAAGACCATGACTTTCATCAATGATTTGGCCCTTCTGGTGGGGCGTCTGCTGATGGCCGCGCTGCTGCTGCCTTCCGGCATCAAGAAGATCACCAATATTCCCGGCACCGCCGCCTATCTCGGCAGCGCGGGCGTGCCCTATCCCGACATCATGGCGCTGGTTTCCGGCGTGGTGGAGGTCGGCGCCCCGATCCTGCTGATCCTCGGCGTCCTGCCGCGCATCACCGCGATCCTCACCGGCGGGTTCATTCTGGTGGCGACCCTGGTGTCCCACCGCTTCTGGCAGATGCCGGATGCCACCTTTGTCGCGCAGCAAACCCAGTTCCTGAAGAACATGGGCCTGATCGGCGGGATGATGTTCTATTTCGTCGCCGGCCCCGGCCGCTTCGGCCTCGGCAGGAAGTGGTAGCAAAAGCAATCCCGTCGTGCGGTCGGGGGACTATCGCGTGATCTGGGGTCCCCCTCTCCCTTCCCGGGAGAGGGCGTCTCCCCTGCGTAATGGACGCCGCTTGCATTTGCGCAAGCACCCGCTTGCGATGGCGAAGCTTGTGTTTGCGAGGGGAAGGTTTAGGTCGAAGGCGAGACCCTGCGTGGTCACTCCGTTCACAGGTGCTATCCATGACCTACAAAGTCGACCCTGCTGCCCTCGATACGCTGTTCCTCAAGGCGCGCTCCCAGAATGGCTGGACCAGCGAGCCGGTCACCAACGAGGAACTGCGCGAGCTGTACGAGCTGATGATCTACGGCCCAACGTCGGCCAACACCCAGCCGGCGCGGATTGTGTTCCTCACCACCCCGGAAGCCAAGGAGCGCCTGCGCCCCGGCCTGTCCGAAGGCAATCTGAAGGCCCTGGCCGCCCCGGTCATCGCGCTGATCGCCTATGACCTGGAATTCCATGACAAGATCCCGCAGCTGTTCCCGCATGCGCCGGGCTTCCGCGACCTGTTCGTCAATAACCCGGGGATGATCGAGCCCCACGCCTTCCGCAATTCCTCGCTCCAGGGCGCCTATTTCATCCTCGCCGCCCGCGCGGTCGGGCTGGATGTCGGCCCCATGTCGGGCTTCGACGCGCCCAAGGTGAACGCCGAATTCTTCCCCGGCGATAAGGTGAAGGTGAACTTCATCGCCGCTCTCGGCCATGGCGACCCGTCCAAGGTCATGCCGCGCCTGCCCCGCCTGCCCTTCGAGGAAGGCGCGCAGGTTCTCTGATTTCAGATGACTTTCCCTCCCCCTTGAGGGGGAGGGTCGGGTGGGGGGTATGGCGCCGCCGCCAGGACCACCCCCGCCGAATTTAGTGGAGAGATACCCGCCACCCCCGCCCTCCCCCTCGAGGGGGGAGGGTGAGAGCGGCGGAGTGGGAAATCGCCTCGCCCCTCCCGCCAAATATCGCCGCTGCGACGAACGGGACTTGCGCGGGGACATGCGATTCCGCTATGGTGCCCCTGCTTTCCCCAACGCAGGCGATGCGCGCTATGTTTCTCCGGTCACTCAGATCGGGTCGGCGCGTAAGGCGAAGCCAGACAGCCGGCTTTCCTGAAGACCTGCGAAATCCCCGCCACATAACCCGGCTTCCTCGCGAAGCTGCTGGTACAATTCAAGATTTCGAGGCTTTCCCTTATGCGGGAAGTAAAACTCCAGGATCTCAAGTCCAAGACCCCCGTCGAACTGCTGGCCTTCGCCGAAGAGAATGAGGTGGAGAACGCGAGCACCCTGCGCAAGCAGGAACTCATGTTCGCCATTCTCAAGCAATTGGCGGCAAGCGAGACCGAAATCATCGGCGAAGGCGTCGTCGAAGTGCTCCAGGACGGCTTCGGCTTCCTGCGCTCTCCCGATGCCAATTATCTTCCGGGGCCGGACGACATTTATGTCTCCCCCTCGCAGATCCGCCGCTTCGGCCTGCGCACCGGCGATACGGTCGAGGGTCAGATTCGCTCACCCAAGGAAGGCGAACGCTATTTCGCCCTTCTGAAGGTCAATACGATCAATTTCGAAGACCCTGAGAAAACCAAGCACAAGATCAATTTCGACAATCTGACGCCGCTGTACCCGGACGAGCGCCTGAAGCTCGAATGGGACGATGCCGGCGGCAAGAAGGACTTCTCCGCCCGGATCATCGATGTGGTCTCGCCCATCGGCAAGGGCCAGCGCGGGCTGATCGTGGCGCCGCCGCGCACCGGCAAGACTGTGCTGTTGCAGAACATCGCCAAGTCCATCACCGCCAACCATCCGGAATGCTTCCTGATCGTGCTGCTCATCGACGAGCGTCCCGAGGAAGTCACCGACATGCAGCGGTCGGTGAAGGGCGAAGTCGTCTCCTCCACCTTCGACGAGCCCGCGACACGCCACGTCCAGGTCGCGGAAATGGTGATCGAGAAGGCCAAGCGCCTGGTCGAGCATGGCCGCGATGTGGTGATCCTGCTGGATTCCATCACCCGCCTCGGCCGCGCCTACAACACCGTCGTGCCCTCCTCGGGCAAGGTGCTGACCGGCGGTGTGGACGCCAACGCCCTCCAGCGGCCCAAGCGGTTCTTCGGCGCCGCGCGCAATATCGAGGAGGGGGGATCGCTGACCATCATCGCGACCGCGCTCATCGACACCGGCTCGCGCATGGACGAAGTGATCTTCGAGGAGTTCAAGGGCACCGGTAATTCGGAGATCATTCTCGACCGCAAGGTCTCCGACAAGCGTGTGTTCCCGGCGCTCGACATCACCCGCTCCGGCACGCGTAAGGAAGAACTCCTGGTTCCGGCCGACGTGCTCAAGAAGATGTACGTCCTGCGTCGCATCCTCAATCCCATGGGCACGGTGGACGCCATCGAGTTCCTGTTGGACAAGCTGCGGCAGACCAAGACCAATCAGGACTTCTTCGATTCCATGAACACCTGAGGCGCGGCCCCGAAAGGGGCCGCCCGTGCCCCAGCCCGCGAGGGCACGCGGGCGTCAGGTTGCAGTCATCGGCGCCGGCCCGCGTGAAGCGGTCCGGCGCCGTTTCTTTTTCCGTCTGGCGCTTTCCCATCAGGCCCTTGCCCTTCCGTCCAGAGGACAGCGGCCGGGCCGTGTCTTGACGTTCCGTCTGTCAAAGCTGGGCCATACGGCCACGTTTGCGTTTTGGTCATCCATCCACGCGATGATGTTCAAGCAAATGCGGGGATTTGGGACATGAGACTCACGGGTGAGCGGACGACGCGCCATTCTTCTGATCCCAGACGCATTCTGCTGGATTGTTCGAGGACGCCGATGCTGCAGTCACCCACGGGTATTCCCCGCGTGGTGCAGCAGTATCTCAAGTTCGCCCCGGAAGCCGCGCGCCGTGTCGGCGTCGATCTCGTCCCGGTGGAAATCGCCCAGCCAGGCCGTTTCCAGCTGTTCCGCTTTCCCGGCACCTCCTCGGGCGAAAGCCGTCACACCTCCCGCCGGCCCAAGACCCCCGCTAGCACCATGGCGGTGAAGGTGCTGATCCAGGCCATGCGCTATCTCTGCCCCGTCCTGCGCCAGATCTTCCTGCTGGTGGGTGCTGTGCTGCCCTTCCACAAGGTGGAGAAGGTGACATCGCGCTGGGCGCGCTCGATGGACAAGCTGATCCCCAAGGTCAAACGCTACTTCGATCTGATGCCCACCATCCGGGAGCCCGTCGAAATCCGGCGCGGCGACATCATGTTCGTGCCGGGGTGCTGGTACAATATGGACATTGACGACTATCAGGCGGCGCGCGCGCAGGGGGCGGAAATCGTCTTCCTGATGCACGACGTCATGCCTGTCACCCTTCCGCAGATCCACGAATATCCTTGGCGGTGGGAGTTCCGCGAACGTCTGATCAAGGCGCTTGCCGTCGTCGATCATTACTATGCGATTTCCTGGCAGACCTTGAACGATGTGAAGGCGTTCGCGCAGACCCGCGACGTCACCATCAGGGGCGCGGTGGCTTACAACGGTTTCAACCCCTCCGTCGGTGTCGCCGATGCCGCTTCGCTCTCGCCGGAGGGGCAGGCGGTGATGGCCCAGCGGCCCTGGCTCATGGTCGGCAGCGTGGAGCCCAAGAAGGGGCACGGCGATGCGGTCGCCGCCCTGGAGACCCTGTGGGACGCCGGCTATGAGCGCCCCCTCGTGATCATCGGTCGGCCCGGCTGGCACGTCGAGGAAACCGCCGCTCCGATCCGCGAATCCCGCTGGCTCGGCAAGCGCCTGTTCTGGGCAGACACTGTGGATGACGCCGCGCTCGAGGCCTATTACGTCGGTGGACACGGCTTCATCTCCGCGTCGGTGGCGGAAGGCTTCGGCCTGCCGGTGCTGGAGGCTGCCGCGCGCGGCCTGCCGGTGGTGGTGCGCGACCTCTCGGTGTTCCGCGAAGTGCTTGGCGACAGCGGGATCTATTTCACCGACGTGCCCAACCTCGCCGCGGCGGTGGCGGCGCTGGAGGACCCCGAGCATCTCGCCGCCGCCCGCGCCGCCATTGCCGACCTCACCTGGTACGATTGGCCCGCCGTGATCAACGCCGTGATCGCCGATCTGCTCCGGCCCGACCGCAGCGTCGACCGGATCGTGCCGGAGCCGGAGACGCGCCGCCCGGTGTTCTCCGCGCCGGCCGCAAACGACACGGAGGCGAAGACACACGCAATTCGTGGCGGCGCAATCGAAATACACCCAAAAGTTGCTCTATTGGGAGCCTTATAGGCGGCTGATCGAGGGTGTTTCCAGCCTCCGCATCATCCGACTAAAAACACCCGCTGTTGACGCTCCTGACGCATTTCAGGGGCTATCGATTTACCGAGCCGACAAAAAGAGGGGGTTTTGACCCCTCAGGCGGCAAAAGCGGCCTTTAGGCCCTCCACGTCCGTCACCGGCAGGGAACAGCGCCCATCGCGGCAAATGAAGGCCGCTCCGGTCTGCGGCGCGGCGTCCGCCTGGGCGCGGGCGAGGCTTCCCGCAGGCAGATCGGCCACCGCGCCGGCGCGGATCACCACGCGGGTGAGGAAGGGCAGGCGCAGCGCCGCCTGCGCGAACGGCTCCCGCGCCTCACCGACCACCACGATCTCAGCCAGCGAGAGGCGCGTATCGAGCGCATTGAATAGGGCGCCATGGGCGAGGGCGGTGGCGGCCGCAACGCCGGAGAGGGCGGTGAGCACCCGGTCCGCGCGATCCCGCAAATCGTCCCGCCCAGTGAGCGCGGCGAGCCGCACCAGGGCGTCTGCCGCCACCGCATTATAGTTCGGCAGCGCCTCGTCCATGGTGGCGAGAGGGCGCACCACGAGGGCGTCCGCATCGTCCGCCGTGAGGAAATAGGCGCCGGTCACAGGGTCGGCGTGGTGCTGCTCCAGCGCCTCCAGGAAGGCTTCGGCCTTGGCCAGCGGGGCGGCCGCGCCGGTCGCCTCGTGCAGCGCGATACCCGCCCGCGCCATGGCCGCGAGGTCTGAGGCGAGGCCGGGAAACAGCAGCCGCCCCTCGCGCCAGGAGTGACCCAGCCGGTCTTCACGGACCATCAGCCGGCACACGGCGTCGAACGCGCGGCCCGCCATCTCCACCCATTCGGCCTCGCCGAGGAAGGCGCCGGCACGGGCCAGCGCCGCGATCATCAGGCCGTTCCAGTCCGCGAGGATCTTGTCGTCCAGCCCCGGCCGCACCCGCCGCGCCCGCGCCTCCAGCAGCTTTTCGCGCATCGGCAGCAGGCGCGCTTCGTCTTCCTCCGAGACATCGCCCGCCTTGGTGCGGTTGAGAATGACGCTGCCGTCCCAATTGCCCTCGGGGCTGACATCGTAGAAACCGCCGAAATAGGCCGCATCCTCCGAGCCCAGGACCGCCCGGATCTCTTCGGCGGTCCAGACATAGAACTTGCCTTCGTGACCCTCGCTGTCGGCGTCGAGCGAGGCGCAGAAGGCGCCCTCCGGGTTGGTCATTTCCCGCTTCAGCCAGACAACCGTCTCGCGCGCGCGGCGCAGAAACAGCGGGTCGCCGGTCTCCACATGGGCCAGAGCGAGCAGTTCGAGAAGCTGGGCGTTGTCGTACAGCATCTTCTCGAAGTGCGGCACCAGCCAGATTTCATCGACGCTATAGCGCGAGAAGCCACCGCCCAGATGGTCGTAGATGCCACCCTCGCACATGCGGTTGAGGCTAAAGGCTGCGGTGGCCCGCAGCGTTTCCTCGCCGGTCCGCCCCCCGGCGCGCCACAGCAATTCGAGCAGGCCGGACTGGGGGAATTTCGGCGCCCCGCGCAGTCCGCCGTGGGTGCGGTCGAACAGCCGGGCGACCTGCCCCGCCGCCGTATTCAGCTCACTCACCCCGATGGTTGCATGCCCCTCGGGTCGCGCGGCGGCGGCGATCCGCGCCAGAATGGCTTCGCGGTTCTGGCGCACCTTGTCGGGGCTGGCCTGGTAGACCTCCGAAATCTGCCGCAGAACGTCGGCAAATCCGGGCCGTCCGTAGCGCGCTGTCGGGGGAAAATAGGTGCCGCCCCAGAACGGGCCGCCCTCGCCATCCAGGAACATGGTGAGCGGCCAGCCGCCCTGTTCGCCCAATTGGTGGAGCGCGGCCATATAGATCTGGTCGACGTCCGGCCGCTCCTCGCGGTCCACCTTGATGTTCACGAACAGGGTGTTCATCACCTGCGCGATGGCCTCGTTCTCGAAGCTCTCGTGCGCCATCACATGGCACCAATGGCAGGCGGCATAGCCGACCGAGAGCAGCACTGGCCGGCCGGTGGCGCGCGCGTGCTCGAACGCCTCCGGCCCCCACGGCCACCAATGCACCGGGTTGTCCTTGTGCTGGAGCAGATAGGGGCTGGTCTCTCCCGTCAGGCGGTTCTCGCTCATGTTCGACTCCATTCGCGCGGTGGGGCGATCGGTTCTAAGAAGGAAGGGCAGGCGACGCGTCGTGCCACCATCCTGTTCCCTGTCGAGGGCTCTCTCGTGCGGTCATCGGACACCATCTTCGCCCTGTCCAGCGGTCGTTTGCCCTCGGGCGTCGCGGTGGTGCGCGTATCGGGGCCGGATGCCCAGGCCGCGGCGCGGCTCATGGCGGGGGCCGTCCCCGCACCACGCCACGCCACCTTCAAGATCCTGCGCGACGCGGCCGGCGCGCCGCTGGACCAGGGGCTGATCCTGTTCTTTCCCGCGCCCGCCAGCGCCACCGGGGAGGATATCGTTGAACTGCACCTGCACGGCGGGCGGGCTGTGGTGGCCTCGGTTCTGCGAACGCTGGCAGGCATCGCCGGGTTCCGGCCGGCCGAGCCGGGGGAATTCACCCGCCGCGCCCATGCCTCCGGCAAGATGGACCTCGCCGAGGTGGAGGGCCTCGCCGACCTTATCGCCGCCGAGACCGAGGCGCAGCGCCGGCAGGCTTTGGCGCTAGCCTCTGGTGGTCTGTCCAGGCGGGTCTCGCTGTGGCGAGAACGGCTGGTGCGGGCGCTGATGCTGGTGGAAGCCACCGTCGATTTCTCCGACGAAGGTGACGTTCCCGACGACCTATCCGCCCCCGCGCGGCAGGAAGCGGCCGCCCTGTGCGCCGAGCTGCGGGCCGCCCTGGTGGATGCGGAACGCGGCGAACGGGTGCGCGACGGCCTCGCCATCGCCATCGCCGGCCCGCCCAATGCGGGAAAATCCACCCTGTTGAACCGCCTCGCCGGGCGCGATGCCGCCATCGTCTCGCATATCCCCGGCACGACGCGGGACATATTAGAGGTGCATCTCGAACTCGCCGGCCAGGCGGTGACGCTCATCGATACGGCGGGCCTGCGCGACACGACCGACGAGATCGAGGCGGAAGGCGTGCGCCGCGCCCGCGCCCGCGCCGCCACTGCCGATCTGGTGCTGTGGTTGAGCCCACACGATGACCCCGCGCCCGCCGATCTGCCCGGCGCGATCCCCGTGCGGACCAAGGCGGATATCGGCGAGGGCGACACCGGCGGCGTCATGGTGGAAGGGGAGGCGCTGGCGATCTCGGCGCTCACCGGCCACGGCATCGACGATCTGGTGCGCCTCATCTCCGCACGGGCGGAAGGCCTCGCCGGCGGCGAGCCCGCCCTCATCACCCGCGCCCGTCAGCGCCACGCCCTGTTGCTCGCGCTAGAGCATCTGGAGCGTGCCAAGTCCACCGGCGCTGCATTCGCCGAAGACCTGTTTGCAGAGGACTTACGGCTCGCGGCGCGGGCGCTCGATGCGGTGGTGGGACGGGTGGACGTCGAGGACGTGCTGGACGCCCTGTTTCGGACCTTCTGCATCGGGAAGTGAGCGGAATGTTTCATGTGAAACATTCTTGGTGGGCGGGTGCGTCCGCTCCGATGCAGTGGCCTTGGTGAGAAGCCGGCACCTCGCTGCATAGCGGCGTTCCTCCCATCCTCACTGGCCCCCTCCCCAGCAAGCGGAGAGGGAGCGCGTTCGCACCGGTCGGGGCAACCTGATCTCACTGGATTGAGGCCGACCCCACCAACCGCAACACACGCCTCTCCCACCCGAAACGCCCCTTCGCACCCGCCCCATCCCCGGCTATCACTGAAGCCCCAGATACAGCGGCGGGCGGATGACCAAGGATTACGGCGACACCAATTTCATCACCGGCCTGCGCGCCGTTGCGGCGATCGCAGTGGTGCTGCTGCACGCGGGTGGGGCAGGGCTGCGGGAGATGGGGGCGGCGGGGGCGGCGTTCGTCGAAATGGCGGGGCGGGGCGGGGTCTATGTGTTCTTCGTCATCTCCGGCTTTAGCGTCAGCGCCTCCTATCTCCAGGCGCCGAGCTATGGTGCCTATCTGAACCGCCGGTTCTGGCGCATCGCGCCGCCGTATTATTTCTGGATCGCCGTCGTGGCTCTGGGGCTCGTGCCGCCTGCGGGGTGGGTGGAAATCTTCAAGGTGCCGGTGGATGCCTACAATGTGCTGCTGCACGTCAGCTTCCTCAGCTTCCTGGATTACCGCATCGCCGATTCCATCATCGGCGTGGAATGGTCGCTGCCGATCGAGATGTTCTATTACCTGCTGATCCCGATGGTTCTGGTGCGGGTGCGCAACTGGATGCAGATCGCGCTGCTGGTGGCGGGGTCTTATGGGCTGTATCGCCTCGGCCTCTCCAACCTCTCCCGCCTGCCGGTGAAGCAGGAGTTTGCCGGGCTGGCCTTCATGTGGAGCCCGCTGCCCTATGTGTTCTGCTTTGCCCTTGGCATCGCGGCATTCCGCATCCGGGAGCGGTTCGCCGCGCCGGGATGGGCGGGCGATCTCGCCCTCCTAGGGTCCGCCGCAGCCATTCTTGCCCTGGCGTTCAAGCTGAATGTGGTGGTGGGAGCGCTGCGCACCGATTTCGTGCTGTTCTCGGCGGCGACCTTCGCCATCATCGCGCTCGGCAGCCGGCGTGCGCTGCTGACCAACGCGCTGCTGAGCAACCGGCCGGTCCAGTATCTCGGCCTGATCAGCTACAGCCTCTATCTCAGCCATTCGGCGGTGCTGCACATGCTGGGCGCCATGACGCCGGCAAATCTCACGGTGAAGTTTGCTGTCGTCCTGGCGCTGACCATCCTTGTTTCCGCCGCCACCTATGTTCTCATCGAGAAGCCGGGGCAAAATCTCGGGAAGCGTTTCGAGCGGCGTCCGCGGGAGAAGGCGGCGTAGCCGGGGGAGGGGGATTCAATTCCCGCCCTCGGCTTTCCCCGTCTTGGGATAGAACACCTCTCCCCGGTCCAGCATGCCGACGAATTTCGCGATGCGCGCCGCGCGGGTCTTCTCCGTCTTGGCGGTCTGGATGCGATAGAGCACGGCGTAGCGGTTCGGCCCCTTCAGCGTCGCGAAGAAGCGGGCGGCTTCCGGCGCGGTGTCCAGGGCCGCCTGGAAATCCGCCGGCACCTTCTCCGTGCCTTGGGGGGCATAGGCTTTGTCCCAGCGCCCGTCCGCCTTCGCCGCCGCGATCTCGCGCAGACCCGCCGGGCGCATCTCGCCATTTTCCATGAGGGTGATCGCCCGTGTCCGATTGCGCTGCGACCAGACGCTCCTCGGCCGGCGGGGCGCGAAGCGGATCAGCCAGTAATCGTCATCCAGCGGCCGAAGCTGGCCGTCGATCCAGCCGTGGCAAAGCGCACCCTGGACGGCGTCCTCCTTGGACAGGGTCGGGACCGGTGCGCTTTTCTTCGCAAGCTTCAGCCAGATGCCGGGCGATGTCGGCCCGGTTTGTTCCAGCCACCGGGTCCAGGCGGCAAGGTTCGGAAAGCAGAGGACGGGCAGATCGGGTGCGGTCTTGGCCATGGGCGTCCTACATGTTTCACGTGAAACATCTCATCGTAAACGACCAGGCGCGCGCGTGCCTTGACCGCGCCGCGAAAGTGGCGTTCCAACAGGATCGACACAAGGCCGCAGTGGCGGCGATGGATCGGGATCATGGACACGACGTTCGATGTGATGGTGGTGGGCGGCGGGCATGCCGGCTGCGAGGCGGCGGCTGCGGCGGCGCGCCTTGGCGCGCGCACGGCGCTTGTCACCATGAGCGCGGCGACCATCGGCGCCATGTCGTGCAATCCCGCCATCGGCGGCCTGGGCAAGGGCCATCTCGTGCGCGAGGTGGATGCGCTCGACGGCCTCATGGGCCGGGTGGCGGACCAGGGCGGCATCCAGTTCCGGTTGCTCAACCGGCGCAAGGGTCCGGCGGTGCGCGGTCCGCGCGCCCAGGCCGACCGCAAGCTCTATGCCCGCGCCATGCAGGCTGCGCTCGCTGAATATGCCAGCCTCACCATCATCGAAGGCGAGGTGGACGACCTGGTGCTGAGCGAGGGGCAAGTGAGTGGGCAAGTGACCGGGCAAGTGACCGGCCTCGTCCTCACCGACGGGCGCGTGTTCGCCTGCGGCGCCGTGGTGCTCACCACCGGCACCTTCCTCAACGGCCTGATCCATATGGGCGAGGTGCAGATCCCGGCCGGGCGCATCGGCGAGAAGCCCTCGCTCGGCCTCTCCGGCACCCTGGCGCGGCTGGGCCTGGCGCTGGGTCGGCTTAAGACCGGCACGCCGCCGCGCCTGGACGGGCGCACCATCGATTGGGCGTCGCTTGAGATGCAGCCGGGCGACGAGGTGCCGGAGGCGTTCTCCACCCTCACCACCCATCTGCCGAACCCCCAGGTGGAATGCGGCATCACCCGCACCACCCAGGCGACCCACGATGTGATTCGCGCCAACCTCTCCCGCTCCGCCATGTATTCCGGGCGGATCGAGAGCACCGGCCCGCGCTATTGCCCCTCCATCGAGGATAAGGTGGTGCGCTTCGGCGACCGCGACGGTCACCAGATCTTCCTGGAGCCGGAGGGGCTGGACGATCCCACGGTCTATCCCAACGGTATTTCCACCTCGCTGCCGGAAGACGTGCAACGGGCGTTCCTGGCAACCATGCCGGGTCTTGAGAAGGTGGTGATCCTGCGGCCCGGCTATGCCATCGAATACGACCATGTGGACCCGCGCGAGCTTTCGCCCACGCTGGAGGTGAAGCGCGCCCCCGGCCTGTTTCTCGCCGGCCAGATCAACGGCACCACCGGCTATGAGGAGGCCGCCGCCCAGGGTCTGCTGGCGGGGCTCAATGCCACCCGCCGCGCCGGGGGAGGGGCGGGGGTGGTGATCGACAGGGCGGAGGGCTATCTCGGGGTGATGGTGGACGATCTGGTGACGCGCGGCGTCACCGAGCCCTACCGCATGTTCACCTCGCGCGCGGAATATCGCCTGACGCTGCGGGCCGACAATGCCGACCAGCGCCTTACCCCGCGCGGCATTTCCCTGGGCCTCATCAGCCGCACCCGGATCCGCGCTTTCGCGGAGAAGGCGACGGCGCTGGAAAGCGCCCGTGCCCGTGCCCGCGCGCTGAGCCTGACGCCCAACGAGGCGGCGACCCACGGGCTTGCGCTCAACCGCGACGGACAGCGCCGTACCGCCTTCGATCTTCTCGCCTATCCCGACATCGACATGTCGGTCATTAGCCGGATATGGCCGGAATTCAACGCTATTTTGCCGGCTATTGGTGAGCAGTTGGAGATCGACGCGAAATACGCCGTCTATCTCGACCGGCAGGCCGCCGATATCGCCACCCTGCGCCGCGACGAAAATCTCATCCTGCCGGACGACCTCGCCTATGCCGACCTTCCAGGCCTCTCGAACGAGCTGAAGCAGAAGCTCGCCCGGGTGCGTCCGCGCACCGTGGGGCAGGCGGGGCGGATGGAAGGGATGACCCCCGCCGCTCTGGCGCTGCTGGTCACGTATGCCCGTCGGCAGGGGGCGAAGACGCATGCCGAGGCGGGTGTGGCGGATGTCGCCCTGTGAATACCGGGGACGAGTCGTGGACATGGGCGTTGGAGGCCACCGTGATCCGTCCAGATCTACCGCTTGGGGGGCCTTGATGATGGCCACATCGACACGCACATCGGTGCAAAATGCGGTTTCACGTGAAACATTCGCCCGCCTGGAAATCATCGCCGATCTGCTAATCCATTGGCAGAAGACGATAAATCTCGTCGCCCCGGCGACCATTCCCGACCTCTGGTCCCGCCACATCGCCGATTCGCTGCAATTGATGAACCATGTTCCCGAAACCCCCTTGTCCTGGGTCGACTTGGGTTCAGGGGGTGGATTTCCCGGTCTCGTTGTCGCGGCGGTGCTGGCGGAGCGGGCGGGATCGAAAATGGCGCTGGTGGAAAGCGACACCCGCAAGGCGGCGTTTCTGCGCGAGGCGGCGCGGCGCGCGAGCCTGCCCGTGAGTGTGCACCCGCAGCGGATTGAGCAGGTGGCGCAGGCGCTTGCGCCGGGCACGCAGGTGGTGTCCGCCCGCGCCCTGGCGCCGCTGCCCAAGCTGCTGGACCTCGCCGCGCCGTTCCTCGCCGCAGGCGCGCTCGGGGTGTTTCAGAAGGGAAAGGATGCGGAAGGCGAATTGACCGCCGCGCGCAAAGACTGGACACTCCAATATGAACTTCGCCGTAGCCTCAGCGATCCCGACGGACGGGTTCTGCTGGTGACGCGGGCGGAGAAAACGGCCTCCTCCCCGAAGCCTGGAAACCTCAAGGGAAACCCCAGAGGTTGAAGGCAGGGCAGCCATACGCGGACACGCGCACATGATCCAATCCCCCACCACCGCCCCGATCACCGGCGGTGCCACGCCGCGCATCCTCGCGCTCGCCAACCAGAAGGGCGGGGTGGGGAAGACCACAACCGCCATCAACCTCGGCACCGCGCTCGCCGCCATCGGCGAGACCGTGCTGGTGGTGGACCTCGACCCTCAGGGCAATGCCTCCACCGGCCTTGGTATCGAGCGGTCACGCCGCAAGATCACCACCTATGACGTGCTCTACGGCGACGCCGCCATGCTGGACGCGGTGCAGGAGAGCGGCGTGCCGGCGCTTTACGTGGCGCCCTCCAGCCTCGACCTGTCCGGGCTGGAGATGGAGATTTCGCACGAGCGCGACCGCAATTTCCGCCTGAAGGCGGCGCTGAAGGCACTGGCGGAAGATCCGCTGGCGCCGCGCTTCACCTATGTGCTGATCGATTGCCCGCCCTCGCTTTCGCTCATCACCGTGAACGCCATGGCGGCGGCGAACGCCATCGTCGTGCCGCTGCAATGCGAGTTCTTCGCGCTGGAGGGGCTCTCCCAATTGCTGAAGACCGTGGAGCAGGTGCGCGCGGCCCTCAATCCGAGCCTCACCATCCACGGCATCGTGCTGACCATGTACGACAACCGCAACAACCTCTCCGACCAGGTGATGGCGGATGTGCGCAGCTTCATGGGCGACAAGGTCTACCAGACCGTCATTCCCCGCAACGTCCGGGTGTCCGAGGCGCCGTCCTACGGCAAGCCGGTGCTGCTTTATGATTTGAAATGCGCGGGCTCGCAGGCCTATCTACGGCTCGCCTCCGAAGTGATCCAGCGCGAGCGCGCCGCGCGGGCGGTGGCGGCTTAAGGATTTGAGGCCTTTCCCCCGCAGAGCCATTGCGAGTTCCCTCTCCCGCTTGCGGGGGAGGGCTAGGGAGGGGGAAATGGTGATGATCGACCGGGTGGGGCCTAGGCTCTGAAGCGGCCGCCCCCTCCCCAACCCTCCCCCGCAAGCGGGAGAGGGGGCGCTTTGGCACTGAATTGAGATAAACCAAGACAAAGGAACGACACATCATGGCGGAGGAAGGCCGTTCGCGGCTCGGGCGTGGGCTGGCGGCGCTGATCGGCGACATGGGGCCCGACGAGGCGCGCCCCGCGCCGAATCAGAAGAGTGCCAGGGGCGACCGCAGGGTGCCCATCGAGTTCGTGCGCCCGAGCGCCCGCAACCCGCGCCGCACCTTCCGCGAGGAGGGGTTGGAGGAACTGGCTAATTCGATCCGCGAGAAGGGCATCATCCAGCCCATCGTGGTGCGCCCGCAGGACGGCGACCGCTATGAGATCGTCGCCGGCGAGCGCCGCTGGCGCGCCGCGCAGCGGGCCGGGCTGCACGAGATTCCCGTCATCGTGGTGGACCTCAGCGATCGCGAGGCGCTGGAAATCGCCATCATCGAGAACGTCCAGCGCGCTGACCTCAACGCGCTGGAAGAGGCCCAGGGCTATGAGGCGCTGATGGCGCAGTTCGACTACACCCAGGCGGACCTCGCCAAGGTGATCGGCAAGAGCCGCCCGCACATCGCCAACACCCTGCGCCTTCTGAAGCTGCCGGAGGGAGTGAAGGTCTATCTCGCCGATGGCCGGATCAGCCCCGGCGCCGCCCGCGCGCTGCTGACCCATGACGATCCCGAGCGGCTCGCCCGGCAGATCATGGAAAAGGGCCTGACCGTCCGCGACGTGGAAAACCTCGGCAAGGCCAAGGCCGCCATCGCCAACCGGGTCGCCGCGCCCAAGGATGCCGATACGCGGGCACTGGAAAAGCGCCTGTCGGATATCCTGGGCCTCGCCGTCTCGCTCCAGTCCAAGGGCGAAGCGGGCGAGTTGCGTATCCGCTTTTCCGATCTCGACCAGCTTGATTTGCTGTGCCGCAAGCTCGGGGCGGACTGAAGCTCCGTCGTCATACGATTGTGTAAGCCGCCCCATCTTGGCGCTCCGACGTCATAGGCGTACCGTCATGTGGGCGTCATGGGTCTGGCGCATAGGCCTTCGCTCTGCGAAAGGCGAGGGACATTCATGAGCGACATGGCGCGCCCGGCGACGGCACCTTCCCCGAAGCCAAGCAAGTCGAAGTCGAGCGTGATACCGGACGCGCCGCCGAGCAGGCTCCAGACCTTCCTGTTCTTCGCGGTCCTGGTCGGCGGCCTGCTCTATGTGGCGGGATCGATATGGACCGACGTCCAGGCGGCGGCACCCGGCTCGCTCGCCTTCATGGCGTTCCTGATGCTGTTTCTGGCGCTGCTGATCGCGCTGGGCTTCGAGTTCGTGAACGGCTTTCACGACACCGCCAACGCGGTCGCGACCGTCATCTACACCCATTCCCTGCCGGCGCATTTCGCCGTGGTGTGGTCGGGCTGCTGGAATTTCATCGGCGTGCTGGTGTCCTCCGGCGCGGTGGCGTTCGGCATCATCCAGCTTTTGCCCGTGGAGTTGATCCTCAATGTCGGGTCGAGCGCCGGCATGGCCATGGTGTTCGCCCTGCTGATCGCCGCTATTCTGTGGAATCTCGGCACCTGGTATCTCGGCCTGCCGGCTTCCTCCTCCCACACGCTGATCGGCTCGATCATGGGGGTGGGCATCGCCAACCAGCTGTATCAGGGGCATAGCGGGCTCTCCGGCGTGGACTGGAGCCAGGCGGCGAACATCGGTTATTCGCTTCTGCTTTCACCCGTGGTCGGCTTCTTCGCCGCCGGCGCGCTGCTGCTGGCGCTCAAGGCGATGGTGAAGAACCCCGCACTGTACAAAGAGCCCAAGGCCAACAAGGCCCCGCCGTGGTGGATCCGCAGCCTGCTGGTGCTGACCTGCACTGGGGTCTCGTTCGCCCACGGCTCCAACGACGGGCAGAAGGGCATGGGGCTCATCATGCTCATCCTCATCGGCATCGTTCCCACCACCTATGCCCTCAACCGGGCGGTAGCGCCGGAGGATGTGGCCGAGTTCCGCGCCCTGACGCTTGCCACCGCCGCCTCGCTGACAAAAGGACTGCCGCCGGTGCCGGCGGGGGAGGCGGACCCGCAGGCCGTGCCGTCCAGCAACGCGCGCGGCATCCTCACCGTCTTCGTTCGCGACCATGATTTGCAGCCCGACACTGTGCCGGCGCTTGCGCAGATCGCCCGCGAGATGGGCGCCATGGTGGCCACCACCACCTCGCTGGCCCAGGTGCCCGCCGCCATCGTGCCGAACATGCGCAACGACATGTATCTCGCCTCCGAGACCATCCGCATCATGACCAAGGCGGGCGAGCCCAAGTTCGACCCGGAGACCAGGGAAAACCTCGCCGCGTTCAAGCGTTCGCTGGACGAGGCCACCAAGTTCATTCCGCTCTGGGTGAAGGTGGCGGTCGCGATCGCGCTTGGGCTCGGCACGATGGTGGGCTGGAAGCGCATCGTCATCACGGTGGGCGAGAAGATCGGCAAGACCCACCTCACCTATGCCCAGGGCGGCGTCGCCGAACTCGTGGCCATGGGCACCATCTTCGCCGCAGACCATTACGGCCTGCCGGTGTCCACCACCCACGTCCTCTCCTCCGGCGTCGCCGGCACCATGGCTGCGAACCGCTCCGGCCTTCAGCTCTCCACCATCCGCAACCTCGCGATGGCCTGGGTCCTCACCCTGCCGGCCGCGATCCTGCTCTCAGGCGGCCTCTACCTCCTCCTGCGCCAGTTCATGTGAGGAAGGGGCGTTGCTTCTCCCTCTCCCGCTTGCGGGGGAGGGCCGGGGAGGGGGCAGTGAGCCTCAGGAGAAGCACACCCAACCCTCTCTCACCAATTCCCCCTCCCTACCCCTCCCCCCGCAAGCGGGAGAGGGAATCCTCGGCGCCGCTCTGTCATTTAAGGGGAGAAAGCCGTGTTTCCGGGGATGGCGCGCGGGGCTCGCTTCCCTCGGGCTGCGGCGCAAACTAGCGTGCGGCCATGACCGATCATGCCGCTGTGCCCGCGCCGGATGAGGCCGCTGCCGATTTGCCCGCCGAGGCGTCGATAGAGGTGCCCGCAGTCGCGCCGGACGCGCCGAAACGCGATGAAAGCCAGCCGGTCCCGGCTGCGGCGGGCTACGTCACCCCGGTCATGGCGCAATATGTGGAGATCAAGGCGGCCAATCCGGATTGCCTGCTGTTCTACCGCATGGGCGATTTCTATGAGCTGTTCTTCGAGGATGCGGAACGCGCCTCGCAGGCGCTGGGCATCGTGCTCACCAAGCGCGGCAAGCATCTGGGAGAGGACATCCCCATGTGCGGGGTGCCGGTCTCCCGCGCCGAGGAATATCTCCACAAGCTGATCGCGCTGGGCTTCCGGGTGGCGGTCTGCGAGCAGTTGGAAGACCCGGCCGAGGCCCGCAAGAGGGGCGGCAAGAGCGTGGTGCGGCGGGACGTGACCCGGCTCGTCACCCCCGGCACCATCACCGAGGACGCGCTGCTGGATGCCAAGCGCGAGAATGTCCTGATGGCCGTGGCGCGGGTGCGGGCGGGCGATGATGCCCACGCCTATGGCCTTGCCTATGCCGATGTTTCCACCGGCGGTTTCCGGGTTGCCGCGTCCAGCCGCGCCAATCTGTCGGCGGATCTGGCGCGGATCGAGCCGGCCGAGGTTCTGCTTTCCGACGTGCTCTATGACGATCCCGACCTGCGCGACGTCTGGGACGCCCTGCCGGCGGTGACGCCGCTGCCGCGCCAGGGGTTCGAGGGGGCTGGCGCCGAGCAGCGGCTGGCGCAGTTCTTCCGGGTCGCCACCCTCGACGCCTTCGGCAGCTTCGGCCGGGCCGAACTGATCGCCGCCGCCGCCATCGTCTCTTATGTGGAGCGGACCCAACTCGGCGCCCGCCCGGCGCTCGCCCCGCCCACCCGCGAGGCGGACGGCGGGGCCATGCTGATCGACGCCGGCACCCGCACCAATCTGGAACTGGTGCGCACCACGTCCGGCGACCGGCGCGGCTCGCTGCTGGCCGCCGTGGACCGCACCGTGACGGCGGCCGGCGCCCGGCTTCTGGCGCGGCGCCTCTCCGAGCCGCTCACCGACCTCTCAGCCATCCGCGCCCGGCACGATGCGGTGGCCCATCTCGCCCATGATCCCGAATTGACCGCCACCCTGCGCCGACGGCTCGCCGGGGCGCCGGACCTTGCCCGCGCGCTCTCGCGCCTCTCCCTGGGACGTGGCTCGCCGCGCGATCTTCTCGCCATCGGCCAGGGCCTAGAGGAGGGGTTCGCGCTCGCCGCCGCCTTCTCCGGCACCCCGCCGGCCGACCTCGCCCGCTGCGCCACCGCCTTGGCGCGGGCCGAGCCGGGGCTGGCGCGCGACCTCCTCGCCGCCCTGGTGGAGGAGCCGCCGCACCTGCGCCGCGACGGCAGCTTCATCCGTGCCGGCTATGATCCCGATCTCGACAACACTCGTGGTCTCAGGGACGAAAGCCGGCGGATCGTGGCGGCGCTGGAACGGCGCTATGTCGACGAAACCGGCATCAAGACGCTGAAGATCCGGCACAATGCGGTGCTGGGCTATTTCGTCGAGGTGACGGCACAGCACGGGGAGAAGCTACGCGAGCCGCCGCATCTCGCCACCTTCACCCATCGCCAGACCCTGGCGGGGGCGGTGCGGTTCACCAGCATCGAACTGGCGGACCTGGAAAGCCGGATCGCTTCGGCCGGAGAGCGGGCGCTCGCCATTGAGCAGGCTTTGTTCGACCGGCTGGCAGCGGATGTGGTGGAGGCGTCGGATGAAATCCGCTCCGCCGCCGAAGCCCTGGCCGAACTGGATGTGCACGCCGCGCTGGCCCGTCTCGCGGTGGACGAGCGCCACGTTCGCCCCGAAATGACCGAGGGTTTCGACTTTCACATCGAGGGCGGCCGGCACCCCGTGGTCGAGCAGGCTCTGGCCCGCGCCAAGGGTCCGTTCGTTGCCAATGATTGCGATCTCTCCCCGCCGGAGGGAACGGAGGGCGGGCGCATCTGGCTCGTGACCGGCCCGAACATGGCCGGCAAGTCCACTTTCCTGCGCCAGAACGCGCTGGTGGCGGTGCTGGCGCAGGCCGGCTGCTTCGTGCCGGCGCGGGCCGCCCGCCTCGGCATCGTCGACCGGTTGTTCTCCCGCGTGGGTGCGGCGGACGATCTGGCGCGCGGCCGCTCCACCTTCATGGTGGAGATGGTGGAAACCGCGGCCATCCTGAACCAGGCGACGCCGCGCTCGCTGGTGATCCTGGATGAAATCGGCCGCGGCACCGCGACGTTCGACGGCATGTCGATCGCCTGGGCAAGCCTGGAGCATCTGCACGAGGTGAACCGCAGCCGCGCGCTGTTCGCGACCCATTTCCATGAATTGACCGCGCTCTCCCAGCGCTGCGCCCGGCTCACCAACGCCACCGTGAAGGTGGCGGAATGGCAGGGCGACGTGGTGTTCCTCCACGAGGTGGTACAAGGCGCGGCCGACCGCTCTTACGGCATCCAGGTCGCGCGGCTCGCAGGCCTGCCGCCGGCGGTGATCGCCCGCGCCAAGGCGGTGCTGGCGGAACTGGAAGCGGCGGAACGGGCCTCGCCCTCACAGCGGCTGGTGGACGAACTGCCACTGTTTGCCGCCGCGCGCCGCCCGGCGGCCGAGGCACCTCACGCGCCGGCCGACGACCGGCTCAGCATTGCCCTGGACGATATCGACCCGGACGAACTGACGCCCCGCGCCGCCCTGGAAGCGCTCTATGCGCTCAAGGCTGTACGGCGGACAGGGAAGGGCTGAGGGAGTGCTGGTGCTTTGTCCCGGACAAGCGACGGCGTAGCCGGAGCGCAGATCCGGGGCCCAGCGCAAAAGTCCGGGGAACCCGTCAATCCGCGACCAGCGCGGAGAGCATCTTCGTCGCGTGGCGCCGAAGATGGATTGAAGCGCCTTTGGCGATCCTTTGCGCTGAGTCCCGGGTCGCATTCCACTGCGCTGCGCTCCGTTGCATGAGCCCAGGACAAATGCGCCCCGACAAGCCTGCTCTGTTCAGCCTCAACCCGGCGGGGTGAACGGCATCGGCGGGGGAGCGGTGGGCAGGAGTTCGCCCCAGGCCGAGAAGGCGTCGCGGAACGCGGCGTCGCCGGTCGGGCCCTTCTCGAAGGCGAGGATTGCCCGCTTCTGGTTGGTGTAGACCACCGGAATATCGATCCAGGGCCGGGTCTGGAGCAGCTCGATGTTGCGCTCCTTGTCGGCCTGCACCGCAGAGAGGCCAACCAGGAAATAGGTCGGGCTGACCCGCACCGACAGGCCGGCGAGCGGCGCGCCCTGGGCGCTCTCGGTCTGCTTCATGCGGATGCCGGGCACATTGCTGATGCCGCCATAGGCGAAATCCGCCGGCAGGGTGAAGGTGATCTCCACCGTGTGCGAGGCCGGCAGCGCCTGGTCGGTATTGCGGCGAAGCGTGAAGCTGATCGACATCCGGCCAGGGATCTGAAGGTCGGCGCGAATGCCGAGGTCCGGCGGCATTCCGGGGCCGCCGTTCACGGTCTCGGTCTTCCAGGTCACCGTGCCCTCATAGCTCTGGAGGCCCTGAGCTGCGCCCTGTGCCTCCTCGAACAGATAGGCCCGCTGGGTGGTGGCGCTGGCGCGCGGGGCGGCCACGGGTGAGCGCCGGTTGTCGGTGCTCGCCTGGTTCACACGGTCGGAGCTTTTGCTGTGGTCGGCGCTCTTGGCGGCATCGGCCGGCTGCGCCGGCACGACGGCGGCGGTCTGCTTCTGGCCGCCGAACAGGGTTTCGCGGTTCACGATTGCATAGGCGCCGCCAGCGATCAGCACGCCGATCAGCGCCACGACCAGCACGGTGCGCTGCCAGCGCGGCGCGCCGGTGCCGGCTTCCTTGGCGGGCATGCGCGGACGCTCGGAGCGGCTGCCGACCTTGTTGCCTCGGCCGACCTTGGGCCGCTGGTCGGTGGCGGGGGAAACCGCTTCCTCCGGTTCGGCCTGGGCGGCGGGCGCTTCGACCGGCTCCGGAGCCGGGGGAGGTGTGGGCTCAGGGGGGGCTTCAACCGGCGGTGCCGGGGGCGGCGCCTCGGGCTCGGCTACGGGTTCTTCAACGACCGGCTCTTCGACCGGCTCAGGCTTGTTCTCTTCCTCGATTCGGCGAATGGCGCTTTCCAGCGCCTGGCGCTCGCGGCCGATCTCGCCCTCGGGCAAAGGCGGCTCGACGCTGCGCAACTGCTTCAGCAGCGCACCACGAGCGCGATCGAACACGATCTTGCGGGTCTCGCCGGTATTCTGGGCGAGCCCGGCGATCGCGCGAACCAGGAGCGGGTAGTAATCGGCCATGGGTCAGAAGAATGCCCGGTAGAGGCAAAGCCTTGGTTAAGCCTGGAACGGATTTTGAACGAGAATTGTGTCGTTCCGTTCCGGGCTCGTGGACAGGATCGCCACGGGGCAGCCGATAAGCTCCTCCACCCAGCGCACATATTTCACCGCGCCGGCCGGAAGATCCGCCCAGGAGCGTGCCCCGGCCGTGGATTCACGCCAGCCGTGGATGGTCTCATAGATCGGCTCAAGCCGGGTCTGCGCGCCACCTTCGGCCGGGAGATAGTCGATCTCCTTGCCGTCGAGGCGATAGCCGACGCAGATCTTGATCTCGTCGAACCCGTCCAGCACGTCGAGCTTGGTCAGCGCGATGCCGTCGATGCCACAGGTCTTCACCGTCTGGCGCACCAGCACTGCATCGAACCAGCCGCAGCGGCGCGGCCGTCCGGTGACGACGCCGAACTCGCGGCCCACGGTGCCCAAGGTCTGCCCGACGGCGTCGGTCAGTTCGGTGGGGAAGGGGCCTTCGCCGACGCGGGTGGTGTAGGCCTTGGTGATGCCCAGCACATAATCCAGCGCCGAGGGACCGACACCCGACCCGCTCGCCGCGGAAGAGGCGACCGTGTTGGATGAGGTCACATAGGGATAGGTGCCGTGGTCGATGTCCAGCAGCGAACCTTGCGCGCCCTCGAACAGGATGCGCTTGCCCTCGCGCCGGGCCTTGTCCAGCAAGTCCCACACCCGGTCCATGAACGGCAGGACCTGGGGCGCCAATGCCTCCAAATAGGCGATCAGCGCGGCAGCGTCCACCGGCTCAAGGCCGAGGCCCTTGCGCAGCAGATTGTGGTGGGTCAGCAGCCGGTCGACCTTGGCCGGAAGCGTGGAGGTGTCGGAAAGATCGACCAGCCGGATGGCGCGCCGTCCCACCTTGTCCTCATACGCCGGGCCGATGCCGCGTCGGGTGGTGCCGATCCGGGTCTCCGGGCTCGCGGCATTCTCGCGCAGGGCGTCGAGTTCGCGGTGCACCGGCAGGATGAGGGGGGTGGTTTCGGCGATGCGCAGCCGGTCAGGGCCGATCACGACGCCTTGCTTGGCGAGCCGCGCCAGTTCGTCCACCAGCGCCTGCGGGTCGAGGACCACGCCATTGCCGATGACAGATAGCTTGCCCGGGCGCACGACGCCGGACGGCAGCAGCGACAGCTTATAGACGACGCCGTCCACCACCAGGGTATGGCCGGCATTGTGCCCGCCCTGGAATCGAACGACCACGTCGGCCTGCTCGGAAAGCCAGTCGACGATCTTGCCTTTGCCTTCGTCGCCCCATTGCGAGCCGACCACGACCACGTTGGCCACCGCGTGAGGTCCTCCGCCGGGCGCTGCTTGCCGTCCCTTGGGATGTGGCAGCCGCGCAAACAAAGCAAAGCCCCAGTTTGGTCCGGGGCCATTAAGCCCGCGTCATAGAAGATCGCATCCGTGGAGGCAAGGCGCGGATCGTCTCGGGCACGCCCCATGGCGAAACCGGTGCCGGTTCGACACACCGCCGCCCGAGGCTGCGGCTCCGGCCGGTGTGGCCGACCCGGATGATCGGGCGGCGTGGCCGGGACCAGCTCTGGTTGACAGCGCCGGCCCTGTTGGTTTTTGATCCTGACAGCGCGCACTTGGAGCGCCGCCTGTCCGCGGCAAGGGAGCCAGCTCCCATCCAGTTGACCTAATCCTTACGAACCCTTCTTCCGGCCTTTCGTAAGCGGACACAAGGCTATTGGAAGGAAGGTTTTCCAATGGGCCGCGCCCTCACGCCCCAGACCAATATCATTAGCCTCCGGAAAGAGGCCAAGCGCTGGCTGAAAGCTCTGCGCGCTGGTGACGCAAAGGCTACAGCCCGGTTCGCTGCGGCGTGGCCGGACGCGCCGGCCGAGCCCGGTCTTCGCCACATCCAGCACGCCCTTGCGCTGGACCATGGCTGCGAGAGCTGGATCGCGCTCAAGGCAGCAATCGAGGAACTCGCCCTGGCCGGCAAGACTCGCGCGGCACGCGTCGATCAGGTGCTGCGCCACGGCTGGGACGGCGACCTCTCCCTGGCGCGCCGCCTGCTCCGGCTGGAGCCCGGCCTTGCCCGCGAAAACCTGTTCACCGGCGCCGCGTGCGGCGACCTCGCGACGGTTGAGCGGCGCCTGGCGCGAAATCCCGAGGACGCGCGCGCAGCCGGTGGTACGCTGAACTGGACCGCTCTCGCCTATGTCGCCTACAGCCGTCTGGATTCCGTCAACGCAGTCGCCATCGCGCAGCGCCTGCTGGAGGCCGGCGCCGATCCCAACTTCCAGTTCGACGATGGCTGGGGCAATTCGTTCAAGGTCGTGACCGGCGCCATCCGGCTGGGCGAGGGCGCCAAGCCCAGCCATCCGCAGGCCGGGGAGCTGGTGGAACTATTGATCGCGGCCGGTGCCGATCCGTTCGACTTCCAGGCGCTTTACGACATCTCCATCGTCGGCAAAGACACCCATTGGTACGAGGTACTGTGGCGCCACTGCGAAGCGCAGGGCATTGCCGACGGCTGGCGCGATCCAGCCGCCGGACGGCCCGGCGGCACGCTGGCGATGAGTACGCTCAATTATCTATTGGGCAATGCTGTCGCCCAGAACCATCTCGCCCGCGCCGAATGGCTGCTGGTGCGGGGAGCAGACCCCGATACGCCCCACGCCTATACGGGCCAGCCGGTCCATGCCTTGGCCCAGCTTTCGGGTTTCATCGAGATGGTCGTCCTGCTGGAACGCCATGGCTCAAGGTTGTCCCCATTAAAGGGCGTGCAGGCCTTCCAGGCCGCCTGCCTTCGCGTGGACGAGCCGGCGGCCCGTGTCCTGCTCGCGGCCGATCCGGCGATGCTGGACGACCCCGCGCCGCTCATCGCAGCGGCGGAATTCGGAAACGCGCCCGCCGTCGCCCTTCTGCTGTCGCTCGGCGCCTCTGCCTTAAATCTTGGCGAAGACGGCATCAGCCCGCTTCACCGGGCGGCTCAGGCCGGTTCATTGGACGCGGTCGACCTGCTGATCGCCGCCGGCGCCGATGTCGACCTGCACGAGCGGCGCTGGAAGGGCACGCCGCTCAGTTGGTCGGTGGTGATGGGAAATCCGCATGTGGCAGAGCGGATGGCGCCGCTGAGCCACGACGTGCGCACCCTCGCCTATATGGGACGGCTCGAGCGGCTTGAGGCGGTCCTACGGGCCGCGCCTGGGATGTCCAACCTTCGCCTGCCGGACGAGGTAGCCCCGACCCCGCTGTTCTGCCTGCCGGACGACCCCGATCTCGCAGTCGATGTGGCGCGCATTCTTCTCGCCCACGGTGCGGACCCCACCCTGCGCGACGGGAAGGGCTGCAGCGCCATCGATGTGGCCCGCGAACATGATTTCGACGCGGCGGCCGACCTGATGGAGGCCGGAATCCCGCGCATTTCCACACCTCGCTGACAGGCGGAATGCTCCAGGCCTTGCTGGCGCCGCCATACAGCAAGCAAGGCGCCGGTGGTCATCCGCTGTTGCGCAGGCCCGCCGAGATGCCGTTGATGGTCAACTGGATACCGTGCAGCACCTTGTCGTCGGGGCCGACGGCCGAGCGGTTGCGTCGATGCGCCTTGAGCAGTTCGATCTGCACATGGTTGAGCGGATCGAGATAGGGGAAGCGGTTGCGGATCGAGCGGTCGAGCAGCGGGTTGCTCTCAAGCAGCTTCTCCTGGCTCATGATTTCCAGCAGCCGGCCGACCGATCCCTCATATTCCGCCTTGATGCGCGAGAAGATGCGCTCGCGCAGAACCACGTCCTCCACCAGTTCGGCATAGCGCGAGGCGACGGCCAGCGAACTCTTGGACAGCACCATGTCCATGTTGGACAAAAGGGTGCGGAAGAACGGCCAGTCGCGATACATGGCGCGAAGCTGCTCCATGCCGTCCGGGCGGTCGGCGAGGAATTTGTCCACGGCGGTCGCGAAGCCGTACCAGGCCGGCAGCATCAGGCGGCACTGCGCCCAGGAGAACACCCAGGGGATGGCTCTGAGCGCGGTGATGGCCCGCGTCTTTTTCCGCGAGGCGGGGCGCGAGCCGATGTTGAGGGTGGCGATCTCCGAGATCACGGTGGAACCCCAGAAATAATCCTCGAAGCCCGGGGTCTCGTAGACCAGCCCGCGATAGGCATCGAACGCCGATTGCGACAATTCTTCCATGTTGGTCAGGAAGTCGGGACGCGGCGCGGTCTCGCCTGACTGAAGCAGGGTGGCTTCCAGCGTCGCCGCCACCAGGATCTCCAGATTGCGCCGGCCGACCTCGGGGTTGGAGAATTTGGAGGAGATGATCTCACCCTGCTCGGTGACGCGGATCTGCCCGTTTACCGCCCCGCCCGGCTGGGCGAGGATGGCGTCATAGCTCGGGCCGCCGCCGCGCCCCACCGAGCCGCCGCGCCCGTGGAACAGGCGCAGCTTCACGCCGTGGCGGCGGAACACCTCGATCAGCCCGATCTCGGCCTTGTATAATTCCCAGCCGGAGGTGACGAAGCCGCCGTCCTTGTTGCTGTCGGAATAGCCGAGCATCACCTCCTGCACCCCGCCCCGGCTGTCCACCAAGGCGCGGTAGGCTGGGATTGAGAACAGGCGGTCCATCACCGGCGCGCAGGCCTGCAGATCGCCGATGGTCTCGAACAGCGGCACCACATTGATCGCGCTGGTGCCGTCGGCGCGCACCAGCCCCACCTCCTTCAGCAGCAGCGCTGCCTCCAGCATGTCGGAGACGCCTTCGGTCTTGGAGATGATGCAATTGGGGATCACCGCCTCGCCGAGCGCTGCGTGGGCCTCGGCACCGGCAGCGAAGATCGCCAGTTCGTCACGGGTCTCCTCACTATAGCTCAGGTAGCGCGAGGCCAGGGGCCGTGCGGTGGCAAGCTCCTGCGTGAGGAGGGCAATGCGGGCGTCCTCGTCCAGCTGCCCGTAGGCAGTGCCGGGCACCACCGCTTCCAGCAGTTCGCCGACCGTGCGCTCGTGGACCTCGGAATTCTGGCGCAGATCGACACTGGCGAGATGAAAGCCGAAACAGTCCGCTGCCCGACGCAATTGCCGCAGCCGCCCCCGTGCCAGCACCCGCGAGCCATTCTCCGCGAGTGAACGGTAGATAACGTCGAGATCCGCCCCCAGGGCGGCGGCGGACACGTAGGGTTCAAGCCCCGGTGCCACCGGGGCTGGCGTCTCGCCCCGCAGCACGGCGGCGGCGCCCTGCAGGCGCGCCAGCACCACCGAGAGCGCGACACGGTAGGGCTCCTCGCGATTGCTCATGCCAAGGTCGGGCGAAAGCGCCATGAGCGCGCGCATGTCCTTGGACACCTTGACCAGCCGGCTCGCCAGGGAGAGTTCGGCGGCCAGCGTGACCACCTGCTCCTGGTAGAAGCGCATGATGCGCTCGCGATGCATCTCCACCGTCTCGCGCAGTACGGTGGCAGTGACGAAGGGATTGCCGTCCCGGTCGCCGCCGATCCAGGAGCCGATGCGCAGGAAGGAGGGAACCTCCGGCGCGGTGCTCTCGTCCAGCGTTTCCAGATGGTCCTCCACCGCACAGAACAGGCGCGGCAGCTCTTCCAGGAAGGTGTAGTCGTAATAGGACAGGCCGTTGGTGACCTCGTCCATCACGGTCAGCTTGATGCGCCGGAGCAGTGCGGTCTGCCACAAAGTGAGGATGGCGCGCCGCAGCGCCTCCTCCTGTTCGGCGGCCTCGCGCGGGGTGGCGGTGACGCGCTCGGCGCGGTCCAGCAGGCCGGCGATCTCCATTTCCCGGTTCAGCGTGCTCTTGCGCCGAACCTCGGTGGGGTGTGCGGTCAGCACCGGGCTGATCAAGGCTTCGGCGAAGAAATCCCGCAGGTCGGCCGCTGACTTCCCCGCCGCCGCGGCGCGCCCAAAGGCATTGGCGACCGTGCCCGGACGCGGCGCGGAGCCGGCGATCTCATGGGCGCGGTTGCGGCGGGTGTGGTGCACGTCCTCGGCGATGTTGGCGAGGTGGGAGAAATAGCTGAAGGCGCGGATGATCTGCACCGCCACCTCCGGCGAAAGCTCGCCCAGAATGGTTTCCAGCTCCTGCCGCGCGCCCTCGTCGGCATGGCGGTGGAAGCGGATCGAGGTGCGCCGCACGATTTCCACCAGATGATAGACCGGCTCGCCCTCCTGCTCGCGCACCGTGTCGCCGAGCAGCCGCCCGAGGCGGCGGATGTCCTCGCGCAGCGGCCGGTCCTTGTCGCTGGAGGTGTCGCTGGAATCCTCGCTTGGCTCACCAATCACTGCCCACACCGCGCTCGACATGGCCGCTCCCGCTCTGGCTGGTTTGGCACACTCTAAGGGGTCTTTTTGCGGGAGCGAAACCTTATGCGGCAGGTGCGAAGTAGAAGTTGCGGGACGCACCGTAAAAGGCCCGCGCAAACCCCGTCCACCCGGCGAGATTCATGCCAGCTTCACGGAGTTTTAGCCGTTTGCGCAGAGCGTGTGCGGTGCAAGGCTTGCGGAACCTAGGGTTTGCGGCGACAAGCGAGAGACCGGAAGACTTTCGACGCCTCGCGGGGGGCGGCATCGCACCGGGGGGACCATGGCACAGCCGATCGCGGCCTCACAGGCGCACGCTTCACAAACCTCCACCGCCCTCGACCTTGCGGTCCGCGCGGTGAAGCCGGCCATGTGGAGCGTTGTGGCCTTCAGCTTCTTCATAAATCTGCTGGGCCTCACCGGCTCGATCTACATGATGCAGGTCTATGACCGCGTGCTGTCGTCGCGGAGCATCCAGACCCTGGTGCTGCTGACCGTAATCGTCGCCATTCTCTATGCAGTGGGCGCCGCGCTGGAGGCGCTGCGCACCCAGCTTCTGATCCGTGCCGGCGTGAAATTCGACGAGAACATCAAGGAGCACGCCTTCGACGCGGTGCAGCGCGCCTCGTTGCGGCGGCCTTCGCCCAGCCATGTGCAGGCGCTGCGCGATGTCGACACGGTGCGTGATTTCTTCGCTGGCGCCGGGGTGATTTCGTTCTGCGACGTGCCGTGGGTGCCGATCTACATCATCTTCGCCACCATGCTGCACCCCTGGTACGGCATTCTCGCCGTGCTGAGCTGCCTGATTTCCGGCGTTCTTGCGTTCGCCAACGACCGGGTGACGCGCCCGATCCTCGACCGCGCCACCAAGGCCAACATCAGCGCCAACAATCAGGCGGTGACGACCTTCCGCAATGCCGAGGTGCTCCAGGCCATGGGCATGGTGCGCCAGTTGCGCCAGCGTTGGGGCGTGCATCGCGGCGCCGCCATGGGCTGGCAGGGGCTGGCGGCGGACCGTGCGGCGTTCCTGGTGGCCGCCACCAAGTTCAACCGCGTGTTCATGCAGAGCATGATCCTGGGGCTCGGCGCCTATCTCGCCATCAACCGCGAGATTTCGCCCGGCATGATGATCGCCGCCTCGATCGTGGTCGGCCGCTGCATCCAGCCCATCGAGACCGCCATCGGCAATTGGAAGGGCATCGTTTCCGCCCGCTCGGCCTATCGGCGCGTCCAGGAATTGCTGCGCATGATGCCGCCCCAGGGTCCGAAGATGCGCCTGCCCAACCCCACCGGCGCGGTGCAGGTGGAAAACCTCGTGGTCCATGCCCCCGGCCGCGACGTTCCGGTGCTGCGCGGGGTGTCGTTCGCGATCCCCGCCGGCGCGACGCTGGGCGTCATCGGGCCGAGCGCCGCCGGCAAGTCCAGCCTCGCCCGCGTTCTGGTCGGGGTGTGGCCCGCCAGCGCCGGGTCGGTGCGGCTCGATGGTTCGGACCTCTCCCATTGGGACCCGGAACAGCTAGGCGGCTCGCTCGGCTACCTGCCGCAGGATGTGGAATTGTTTGCCGGCAGCATCGCCGACAACATCGCCCGGTTCGGTGAGCGGGACGAAGCCAAGATCGTCGAGGCGGCGCAGATGGCCGGCGTGCACGAGATGATCCAGCGCCTGCCGCAGGGCTACAACACCGACATCGGCGAGAGCGGCGGTTCGCTGTCCGGCGGCCAGCGCCAGCGCGTCGCGCTTGCCCGCGCCATCTATGGCAAGCCGGCGCTGATCATTCTGGACGAGCCCAATGCCAGCCTTGATGCGTCCGGCGAGCAGGCGCTCACAGCCGCCGTGCAGGCGCTGAAGGCGGCCGGCAGCACGGTGGTGCTGGTGACCCACAAGACCAACAGCCTTGGCCTGTGCGACATGATTTTGCTGCTGAACGAAGGCACCGTGCACGGGTTCGGCCCGCGCGACGAGGTGCTCGCCAAGGTGCTCGGTCCCCGGCTTGTGCGCCCGGAAGGCGGACAGCCCGCGCGGGTGCAGCCGCCGGCCGGCACAGTGGTGGAGGCATGACATGAGCGAGACGCCCGTCAATCCTGCAAAGAGCCCAACAAAGATCTCTGCGCCCGAGAAGGCCGCAGCCAAGGTCGCCGAGGCGCGCCCGCCGGTGCCGTCGAAGGTTTCCCTTTTCAAGGCGAGCGCCGTCGGCCACGCCGCGAACCTGCGGGCTTCGCTGGAACGGCGCATGCCGGAGAACGCGGGCGCCCTGGTCGCCGACGCGCGCAAGCGCCTCGTTGCGGTCCGCGATGTCCTGCTTCCGCCGGTGAAGGAAGAGACCCTGGTGGATGCCACCTCCGGCATTCCCGCCCCCGCCCCCTCGGGTGACTACCGCCGCGTCGCGACCATGGGCTACGGCGTCATCGCCCTGACCTTCGGCGTGTTTGGCGGTTGGGCGGCCTTTGCCAGCATCGACAGCGCGGTGATCGCGCCGGGCGTGGTGTCGGTGGAAAGCAAGCGGCAGGTGGTGCAGCATCTCGAAGGCGGCATCGTCGCCGAAATCCTGGTCAAGGATGCGCAGATGGTGTCGGCCGGGCAGGTGCTGTTCCGCCTGGACCCGACCACTTCACTCGCCAATTTCGATTCGATCCGCGCCCAACTCGACGGCCAACTCGCCACCGAGGCGCGCCTCGAAGCCGAGCGCGCCATGGCCCCCGCCGTTGTCTTCCCGCCCACCCTGCAATCCCGTGCTTTGGATCCCGTGGTGAAAGCCGCCATATCGGATCAGCTGGCGCAGTTCCGCGACCGCAGGGCCTCGATGTCCGGGCAGGTCGAGATTCTGAACAACCGCATCAAGCAGGGTGAGACCGAGATCGACGGCCTGGCACGCGAGCGCGCCTCCGCCGACCAGCAATTGTTCTATTGCGACGACGAACTCGACGGCATCCAGAAGCTCAGCGACAAGGGCCTGGTCTCCAAGCCCCGCCTGGCCCAGCTCCAGCGTGAAAAGGCCCGCCTCCAGGGCGTGGTCGGCCGCAACATCGCGGACACCGCGAAGGCGCAGGCGAACATCGGCGAGATGCGGATGCAGATCAATCAGCTCAACCAGAAGCAGCAGGAGGAGATCGCCCAGCAGATCGTCGAGACGCGCCAGAAAATCTCCGACCTCAAGGAGAAGCTGAACGTCTCCGAGAACGTGCTGAAGCGCGTCGATATCCGCGCGCCGCGCGCCGGGGTGGTGCAGAACATCAACCCCAAGATCTATTCCATCGGCGCGGTGGTGCGGCCCGGCGACACCATGCTGGAAGTGGTGCCGCAGAACGACGAACTGATCGTCGACGCGCAGATCCCCACCACCGATATCGACCGGCTGCACAATGGCGTGTCAGGCGTGGAGGTGCGCTTCCCCGCGTTCCATTCTCGCACCACCCCGCTGATCCTTGGCGAACTGCGCACCGTGTCGCCGGACCGGCTGATGGACGAGACCACGCACCAGCCCTACTTCCAGGCGGTGGTGGCGGTGAGCAAGACCGATATCCCCGAGGACATGAAGGCGCGGCTGCGCCCGGGAATGCCGGCCGAGGTGGTTTTCAATACCGGCGAACGCAGCGTGATGTCCTATCTCACACGCCCCCTCGCCGATGCCCTGGCCCGCTCTTTCCGCGAGAAATAAGCGCCGGTTCCCTTCGGCGTTGACAGGGTTTGAGGCCACTCCTAGGGTGCCGCCCCCAGGATTGCTGCGCTGCGGGTTCCGCGGCGGAAAATGAGCTGCGGAGTCCGTTCCAAGGCCCCCTCAGCAAGCTGGGCAAGGGAGCGCGCACCGCATGAAAATCCTCGTCCCCGTGAAGCGTGTCGTCGACTACAACGTGAAAGTTCGCGTCAAATCCGACGGGTCCGGCGTCGAGCTTGCGAACGTCAAAATGTCGATGAATCCCTTCGACGAGATCGCGGTCGAAGAAGCCCTTCGCCTGAAGGAAGCCGGCAAGGCCACCGAAGTGGTCGTCGTTTCCATCGGCCCGGCCCAGGCCTCCGAAACCCTGCGCACCGCGCTCGCCATGGGCGCCGATCGCGGCATCCTGGTGAAGACCGACGGCATCACCGAGCCGCTCGCGGTCGCCAAGATCCTCAAGGGCGTCGTTGGCGAGGAGAACCCGAGCCTGGTGATCCTCGGCAAGCAGGCGATCGACGACGACGCCAACCAGACAGGCCAGATGCTCGCCGCCCTGCTCGGCTGGGGCCAGGGCACCTTCGCCTCCAAGGTGGCGCTCGAAGAGGGTGCCGTGCTGGTGACCCGCGAGGTCGACGGCGGCGCGCAGACGGTAAAGCTCACCCTGCCCGCCATCGTCACCACCGACCTGCGCCTCAATGAGCCGCGCTATGCTTCGCTTCCCAACATCATGAAGGCGAAGAAGAAGCCGATCGATGAGAAGACCCCAGACAGCTACGGGGTGGATGTCACGCCGCGCCTCACGGTGCTGAAGACGTCCGAACCGTCCGGCCGCAAGGCGGGCGTGAAAGTGGGTTCGGTTTCCGAACTGGTGGCGAAGCTGAAGGACGAGGCTGGGGTGATCTGATGACGACGCTGCTGATCGCCGAACACGACAACACGAGCCTCAACGGCACCACCGCCAAGGCCCTCACCGCCGCCGCCGCCCTCGGCGGCCCGGTGCATATCCTGGTGGCCGGCTCTGGCTGCGCCGCCGTGGCGGATGCCGCCGCGAAGCTTTCGGGTGTCGAGAAGGTCCTGCTGGCCGAAGGCCCGACCTATGCGCACCGCCTCGCCGAGCCGCTGGCCGCGCTGGTGGTCTCCCTCGCCGGCAATTACGACGCCATCGTCGGCCCCTCCACCGCAATGGTGAAGAACGTGCTGCCGCGCGTCGCCGCGCTGCTGGACGTGATGCAGGTGTCGGACATCATCAAGGTGGTCTCGCCCGACACGTTCGAGCGGCCGATCTACGCCGGAAACGCCATCCAGACCGTGCAGAGCGGCGAGGCGAAGAAGGTCATCACGGTGCGCACCGCCTCGTTCGCTGCGACCGGCGAGGGCGGCTCCGCCCCGGTCGAAGCGGTGGGCGCGGGCGAAGACCCTGGTGTCTCCAGCTTCGTCGACGAGGCTCTGTCCGCCTCCGACCGGCCGGAACTGACAGCGGCGCGGATCATCGTCTCCGGCGGCCGGGCCTTGGCCTCCAAGGAGAAGTTCAGCGAAGTGATCGAGCCCCTGGCGGACGCCTTCGGCGCCGCCGTGGGCGCCTCGCGCGCCGCCGTGGATGCGGGCTATGCGCCCAACGATCTCCAGGTCGGCCAGACCGGCAAGGTGGTGGCCCCCGAGCTGTATGTGGCGATCGGAATTTCCGGCGCCATCCAGCATCTCGCCGGCATGAAGGATTCCAAGGTGATCGTTGCGATCAACAAGGATGAGGAGGCACCCATTTTCCAGGTTGCCGATTACGGCCTGGTGGGTGATCTATTCACGATCGTGCCGGAACTGAAGGCCGAACTCGCCAAGGCCAAAGGCTGAGGCAACAAAGGCTGACGACGGGCCAAGGGCCGGCGCCCGGAGCACCGAGCATTTGGCACCGTCACGCTGACCGGTGGGGGCGTGCCTCCCGCCGATTTCACCTCAGGCGAAAGACGAAAGCATCATGCCGCTCGAGATCAAGAAGGTCGGAGTGATCGGCGCCGGTCAGATGGGCAACGGCATCGCGCATGTCTGCGCGCTGGCGGGCTACGACGTGATGCTGATGGATGCCAACCCGGATCGCATCCACGCCGGCCTTGCCACCATCAACGGCAACATGGCCAAGCAGGTGGCGCGCGGCACGGTGACTGAGGAAATGCGCCAGGAGGCGCTTTCGAAGATCATCGCCTCGCCGACCTACGAATCGCTGTCCGAGTGCGATCTCGTCATCGAATCCGCCACCGAGCGGGAAGAGGTGAAGCGCAAGATCTTCACCTCGCTCTGCGAGGTCCTGCGGCCGGAAGCCATGCTGGCCAGCAACACCTCTTCCATCTCCATCACCCGTCTCGGCGCGGCGACCGACCGGCCCGAGCGTTTCATCGGCATTCATTTCATGAATCCGGTGCCGCTGATGGAATTGGTTGAGCTGGTACGCGGCATCGCCACCGATGACGACACGTTCGAAAGCTCCAAGCAGTTCGTCACGCGGCTGAACAAGACCTATGCGGTGGCGGAGGATTTCCCCGCCTTCATCGTCAACCGCATCCTGCTGCCGATGATCAACGAGGCGATCTATACCCTTTATGAGGGCGTCGGCTCGGTGGACGCCATCGACCGCGCCATGAAGCTGGGCGCGAACCACCCCATGGGGCCGCTCCAGCTCGCCGACTTCATCGGCCTCGATACCTGCCTCGCCATCATGCAGGTGCTTCACGAAGGTCTGGCGGACAGCAAGTACCGCCCCTGCCCGCTTCTGGTGAAATATGTCGAGGCCGGTTGGCTCGGCCGCAAGACCCAGCGCGGCTTCTACGATTATCGCGGCGAGAAGCCTGTCCCGACGCGGTGAGGCAGCGTTAAGGCGGCGTCTGGTTTCTGCTTGCGCGCGTTGCCTTAAGTCCTTTCGAGGGTTGGGCATGCTGACACGACGCGGTTTTCTGGCGGGCGGGCTTGGCACCGCCCTTCTCTCGCGTTCCGCCTTTGCCCAGGTGCAGGGCGGGGATGCGCTGCAAGCTCTTATCAATGCGGAATGCCGCCGTGCCCGCGCCGAACGCGGCGCCCGCCTTGCCCTGGTGCTGGGTGTCGTGGGGCCGCAGGGCCAGGGCCGGCTGCTGTTCGCGGGTGGCGAGGGGCTGACCAATTCGGCTGGGATGCCTCTGGTGCTCGATGGGCGGACGCCGTTCGAGATCGGCTCCATCTCCAAGGCCTTCACCACCAGCCTGCATTATCGCGCCCATGGCCCGTTCCAGGGCACGCTCGGCTCCTGGCTGGGCAAGAGCGCGGACCTGTCGCCTGACGTGGCGGCGCTGGAACTGGCGAACCTCGCCGCCTACCGGCCCGGCCTGCCGCAGGACAACCAGGGCGGCGCCTATCCGCCCGGCACCCTGGCGAATTTCAAGAGCCTGTTCGGCTTTCTCTCCAGCTATCGTCCGCCGGCCGCCCAAGGCACCTGCTACGCCTATTCCAACCTCGGCTGGTCGCTGCTCGCCATGGCGGGCACCGGCATCGCCGGTGTTGATGCCGAGGGGTTCGCTGCGCGCTACGACCGCCAACTGAGGGATTATTGCGCCACCTTCGGCGCGCCGGACACCGGCTGGTTCCGTCCCGCGATGAAGCCACGCCTGCCGATGGGCTACACCAAGCAATGGACGCCCCTGCCGCCGAATGCCCCCTACCGCCCGACGAGCCCGGTGGGTGTCGGCTCGGGCGGCATCGTTTCAACAGGCGCGGACATGCTGGCCTATCTCAGGCTCAACATGGGGCTGATGAGCGGCGGGCTCACCGACCCGGCTCTTGCCTACCAGCAGGGGCTCGACCTTCAGTCTCCGGTCTGCAACGGGCCAGGCGCCCAGCGCACCGCCTATGGCTGGTTCCGCGCCAATGTCCGCACGCCCGGCGGGCCGGTGACGGTGCTCAACAAGAATGGCGGCGTCGCGGGCTTCACCGCGTGGATGGGCTTTTCCGCCTGGCAGGGCAGCGGCAAGCCCTCCCCGCTTGGCATCTTCGCCCTCTGCAACGGCCCGCAGGCAACGCCCGTGGGCCTGCAGGCGATGAAGCTTCTGCTCCAGCCCTAGCTCGGCCCGGCCAGTGCCGCCTTGATCAGAGCCTCGGCATCCTCGCTCGCCCATTCGGCGGGGCCGGCGAGGAAGCCGATTTCGCAGCCCTGGCCGTCGACCAGCAGCGTTGTGGGCAGGCCGAAGCCCCGGCCGGCGGCGCGCAGGGCGGAGAAGGTCTTGGTGCCGGGATCGGCATAGAAGGCCAGCGACTTGACGCCGATCTCGTTCAGGAACGCCTTGGGCTTCTCCACGTCGCGGGTGTCGAGATTGATTGCCACCACCTGGAACCGGTCACCGCCGAGCGTCTGCTCGAGCTTGTCGAGGGCGGGCATTTCCTTCCGGCACGGCACGCACCAGGTGGCCCACAGATTGACCAGCAGCAGCCGACCCTTGAAATCGCCCAGGGTCATCGGTGCGCCGGAGGCGTCGGTGAAGCTCAGCGGCGGCAGGCGCCGGGGCTCGGTCGCCAGCGAGAGCGCCGCGATCTCGCCCTTGGCGAGGCTTTTGAGCCGCGCCGCCGCCGAGACCGCCGGGGCGCAGGCCGGGTCCTTCACCGGAGCGGACGCCGCTTCGCCCGTTCCGGCCTGATTCTGCGCGGTCTGGGACGCGGGCGCATTGCGGGGGCCACCCTCCATCACGTATAGGGCGAGCGCCCCGGCCAAGGTGCCGGCGACCACCGCCGCACCGAGCACGGCCACCATGCGTCCGCGCCCGGCGCGAGGCGCAGGGTCGGCGGAGGGGATCGGGGCATCGGGTTCTGTCATCTCGGGAGGTCCGTCATGAGCAACAAGATGTGGGGCGGGCGGTTCTCTTCGGGGCCCGACGCGATCATGGAGGAAATCAACGCCTCCATCGGATTCGACCAGCGTCTTTACGCCCAGGATATCGCCGGGTCCAAGGCCCACGCTGCCATGTTGGCTGCGCAGGGCATCGTGGCGGCGAAAGATGTCCAGAAGATCCAGAAGGGTCTAGACACGATCCTGTCAGAGATCGAGGCCGGCACCTTCACCTTTCGGCGTGACCTCGAAGACATCCATATGAATGTGGAGCAGCGGCTCGCCGACCTGATCGGCCCGAGCGCCGGCCGGCTGCACACCGCCCGCTCGCGCAACGACCAGGTGGCGACCGACTTCCGCCTGTATGTGCGCGACACGGTGGACGCGCTGGACGCCCAGATCGCCGACCTGATGGTGGCGCTCGCCGAAAAGGCGCTGACCCATGCGGCCACCGTGATGCCCGGCTTCACCCATCTGCAGACCGCCCAGCCTGTGACGTTCGGTCACCATCTCATGGCCTATGTGGAGATGCTCTCGCGTGACCGGGGCCGCCTGCGGGATGCCCGCGCGCGGCTGAACGAAAGCCCGCTCGGCTCCGCTGCGCTGGCGGGAACCTCGTTCCCGATCGACCGCGATGCCACCGCCAAGGCGTTGGGCTTCGACCGTCCCACCGCCAATTCCCTGGACGCCGTTTCCGACCGCGATTTCGTCATGGAGACGCTTGCCGCCGCCTCCATCTGCGCCATCCATCTCTCGCGCTTCGCCGAGGAAGTGGTGATCTGGACCTCGCCCTCGTTCGCGCTGATCAAGCTGTCGGATAAGTTCACCACCGGTTCCTCGATCATGCCGCAGAAGCGCAATCCCGATGCCGCCGAACTGGCGCGCGGCAAGTCCGGGCGCATCATCGGTGCGCTCACAGGCATCCTGGTGGTGATGAAGGGCTTGCCGCTGGCCTATGCCAAGGACATGCAGGAAGACAAAGAAGGCGCGTTCGATGCCTTCGCCGCGCTCTCACTGGTGGTTGCCGCCTGCGCCGGCATGGTACGGGACTTGGAGCCGGATGCCGCCCGCATGCGCACGGCCGCCGGCCAGGGCTATTCCACCGCGACCGATCTCGCCGACTGGCTGGTGCGTGCGGTGGGCATGCCGTTCCGCGAGGCGCACCATGTCACGGGGCGGATTGTCGGCATCGCTTCGGATCGCGGCGTGCCGCTGCATCGCCTCACGCTGGAGGACATGCAGAGCGCGGATCAGCGGATCACCCAGGATGTGTTCTCCGTGCTCTCCGTCACCCGCTCGGTGCAGAGCCGCACCAGCTATGGCGGCACCGCGCCGGTGCGGGTGCGCGCCCAGGCGCGCCGCTGGCTGAAAAAGCTGAACGTGAAGCCCGCCTGAGGCCGGCCCGGTGGCCGCGCCCGGCTTCGACGATGCGTTTCGCGCGCGCCTGCACGATCTGCTGGTGTGGCGGCGCGATGTGCGCCTGTTCAGGCGTGATGCCCTGCCGGAAGGCGCGCTGGAGCGCCTGATCGAGATCGCCAGCCTCGCGCCCTCGGTGGGCTTGAGCCAGCCCTGGCGGTTCGTGGTGGTGGAAGACCCCGCCCGGCGGTCTGCTGTGCGGGCCTGCTTCGAGGCGAGCAATGCCGAGGCGCTGGCGCGGCAGGCCCCGGAGCGGGCGGCGTCATACGCCCGGCTGAAACTGGCCGGCCTCGACGAGGCGCCCTGTCATCTCGCGGTGTTCGCCGATCGGGGCACCGCCCAGGGACACGGGCTTGGCCGGCTGACCATGCCGGAGACCATCGATTATTCCGCTGTGATGGCGGTTCATACCCTCTGGCTGGCGGCACGGGCGGAGGGCATAGGCCTTGGCTGGGTGTCGATCCTCGAGCCCAATGCGATCGCGCAGATTCTCGATGTGCCGGCGAGCTGGTCCTTCATCGGCTATTTCTGCATCGGTTTTCCGCAGGCAGAGGCAGATGCGCCGGCCCTCGAACACCTTGGCTGGGAGCGGCGCCGAGCGGCGGCTGCGACCATCGTGCGGCGGTAAGGATGCATCCGCCGTGCTCAAGGGCTCGCGTTTGCCGCTGTCGCCGTTATAGTGGCGGCAAATTCGCCGGGAATCCTCGCGCCGTGTCTTTTCGTCCCCTCCTCGTGTCGTGCGCGCTTGCCCTCGCTGTTGCGGGTTGCGGCGTGAAGGGCCCGCTTGAGCCGCCGCCCGGCGCGCAGACGACGCCGAAGTCGCAGTCGAGCACGTCCGCCACACCCGCCCCTGCTGCTGCAACAAGCACCACCTCTTCCGAGGCGCGTCAGGCGGGTGAGCAGGCATGGGGCGCCAATCCCGTAGGGACCGGGGGCCTCAATGCGCCCGACATGCCGGGAAATTCGGTGTCCCGCCCTGTTGCGCCGAACCCCGCGACGCACAAGCCCTTCTTCCTCGACTTCCTGCTCTGAGGGCAGGCATCCCCCATGCATCATTTTGCTCTAAATGACGGTCGGCTTCACGCCGAAGGCGTCGAACTGACCGCCCTCGCGGATCGCGTCGGGACGCCCTTCTATTGCTATTCGACCGCGACGCTGGAGCGTCACTATCAGGTCTTCACGCAGGCATTCGCCGGTCGTGACGTGACCTTGTGCTACGCGCTGAAGGCCAATTCCAACCAATCCGTGATCGCCACGCTCGCCCGTCTCGGGGCCGGTGCGGACATCGTTTCCGGCGGTGAATTGAAGCGAGCGCTGGCAGGCGGCGTTCCGCCCAAGCGCATCGTGTTCTCCGGCGTCGGCAAGACACGCGATGAGATGGCCGCTGGGCTGGCCGCCGGCATCCTGTGCTTCAATGTCGAGAGCGAGCCGGAGCTGACGGTGCTCTCCGAGGTGGCGACGAGCATGGGCCTCGACGCGCCGATCTCGGTGCGGGTCAACCCGGACGTGGACGCGAAGACCCACGCGAAGATTTCGACGGGAAAGTCGGAGACCAAGTTCGGCATTCCGATTTCCCGTGCCCGCGCCGTCTATGACCTGGCAGCGCGCCTGCCGGGCATCGCCATCACCGGCGTCGATATGCACATCGGCAGCCAGATCACCGACATGGCGCCGTTCGAGAATGCCACGCTGCTGCTCGCCGAACTGGCGCGCGACCTCCATGCGGCGGGGCATCGCCTGCACCATATCGATCTGGGCGGCGGCCTCGGTGTTCCCTATGCCGCTACTGATCCGGCGCCGCCGGAGCCGGCCGCCTATGCCGAAGTGGTCACGCGGGCGCTGGGCGACCTCAAGCTGCCGCTGATTTTCGAGATGGGACGGATGATCGTCGCCAATGCCGGCATTCTCGTTACGCGCGTCCTGTATGTGAAGCGCGGCGAGAACCGGACCTTCGTGATCGTCGACGCGGCCATGAACGATCTGATCCGCCCGACGCTGTATGAGGCGCATCACGACATTCTCCCCGTGGTTCCGGCGCCCGAAGGCACCGAGGTCGCCATCGTGGACGTCGTGGGGCCGGTCTGCGAGACCGGCGACTATCTCGCCCTCGGCCGGTCCATGGCGCTTCCCAAGCCCGGCGACCTGTTGGCGGTGATGACGGCGGGGGCCTATGGCGCGGTCCAGGCGGGCACCTACAACACCCGCGCTTTGGTGCCGGAGGTGCTGGTCAGCGGCCGGCAATGGGCGCTGGTTCGCCCGCGCGTATCGGCCGAGACCCTGATCGGCCTGGACACGCCGGCGCCCTGGCTGTCCAAAGGTTAGCTGAGCCGGGGGAACACTCCGGCAGTCAGTGGGTTAGTCTGAAAAGGAGCCCTCTGATGACCCGTCCCCCACAGGTGCCAAAGCACCATTTCCAACTCCGCCGGGATACGCCCGGCATGCCCGCCGACCCCGGCTATTCGCTGGAGATGGTTGAGGAAGAGGCACCCGCGTCCATAGGCGAGCAGCCAGGCTGGCACCTGTGGGGCATGATGGTGGGCTTCATGGCCGCCGGAGCGGCGATCCTGACGATATTGTCCCTTAATACCTGATGAGCTGACGTTGTTCGTCGCAAGCGGGTGTCCCATTGCGGGACGTCCAGTGGCCTGGAAAAGAACAGCCTTGGAACATCCCGTGTCCGAATCGCGGTCCGGCTGTCGGTGCCCTTTCGTTCTCACGAGGCGGCATGACGCGTTGATGGAGCCGTAACGGCGCCGCCCTTGCTCCGCCGCGTCGCCCATGCCCTTATCTTGGCGCCGGTTCCCATTCTGCCGGCGTGCCCGGAGGCGCCCCATGCCGGCGATCGGACCCAATCTTGTAGTGATCGTCCTGCTGGTGCTGGCGATCGCTGTGATCTTCGCGGGGGTGAAGACGGTCCCGCAGGGCTATGAGTTCACCGTCGAGCGGTTCCGCCGCTACACCAAGACCCTCACGCCGGGCCTCAATCTGATCCTCCCCTTCATCGACCGCATCGGCAATAAGGTGAACGTCATGGAGCAGGTCCATGACGTGCCGACCCAGGAAGTCATCACCAAGGACAATGCCACGGTCGCGGTGGATGGGGTGGTCTTCTACCAGGTGATCGACCCGGCGAAAGCGAGCTATGAGGTTTCCCGGCTCGACATTTCGATCCTGGCTCTGACCACCACCAATATCCGCACCGTCATGGGGTCCATGGACCTCGATCAGTTGCTCTCCCATCGCGATGAGATCAACGAGCGTCTGTTGCGGGTGGTGGACGCCGCGGTCTCGCCTTGGGGCGTGAAGATCAACCGCATCGAGATCAAGGACATCGTGCCGCCGGCCGACCTCGTCGCCGCCATGGGGCGCCAGATGAAGGCCGAGCGCGAGAAGCGCGCCGTGGTGCTGGAGGCCGAGGGCCTGCGCCAGGCACAGATCCTCAAATCCGAAGGCCAGAAGCAGGCGCAGATCCTGGAAGCGGAGGGCCGGCGCGAGGCCGCCTTCCGCGACGCGGAGGCGCGCGAGCGGCTGGGCGAAGCGGACGCCAAGGCCACCGCAATTCTCTCCACCGCCGTGGCCGGCGGCGACCCGGCGGCGCTGAATTATTATATCGCGGAGAAATACGTGAAGGCGTTCGAGCGCCTTGCCGCCTCGCCGAACCAGAAGGTGGTGCTGATACCCTACGAGGCGACGGCGCTGCTCTCCACCCTTGGCGGAATTGGTGAAATCGCCCGCGAAGCGTTCGGTGAAGGCGCGCGCACGCGCCGCGCGTCTGGGGCGACAGGCCCGGCCGGCGGCACCTTCTCCGGCAGGGCGACGCCTGAGGCATGACGCAGATGATGGATACGGTCCTCCAACTGGGGCCTTGGGGCTGGTTTGTGCTCGGCGGCATTCTGCTCGTGGCGGAAATCGTCACGCCGGGCGCGTCCCTGGTCTGGCTCGGCGTGGCGGCGTTCGTCACCGGCGGCCTCGGGCTTCTTGCGCCGTTCTCGTGGCAGACGCAGATCCTGGTCTTCGCCGCTTTGTCGCTGCTTGCGGTCCTGCTAGGGCGCTGGCTGGTGCGTGCCCCGGAAAAGGCCAGCGACCGGCCCTTTCTCAATCGCCGCGCCGACGCCATGGTGGGCCGCAGCTTTTTTCTGGAGACACCGATCCAGGAGGGCGCCGGGGCGGTGCGGGTGGATGATTCCCTGTGGCGGGTGGATGGGCCGGATTTGCCGGCGGGAGCCCAGGTCAAAGTGGTGCGGGTGGATGGGCCCACCCTTATCGTCGAACCGAACTGAAGCGGACGGAACACACGCATGTCCACGCCGGCCCCGGACCGCGAACAACCTGCCCGCCTTGACGCCTTCCCCCACCGCCTGACCATCACCACGCGCTGGGCGGACATGGACATCTACGGCCACGTCAACAATGTAGTGTTCTATTCCTTCTTCGACACCGCCGTGAATGAATACCTCATGGCTTGCGGCGTGCTCGACCCCAACAGCAGCCAAGTGATCGGACTGGTGGTGGAAACCCGCTGCGTCTATTTCCGCAGCGTCGTGGTGCCGGCTCCTGTGATCGCGGCGGTGCGGGTGGCGCGGCTGGGCGGCAGTTCGGTGCGATATGAGGTGGGTATCTTCCAGGGCGATGACCCCACCGCCTGCGCGCAGGGGCATTTTGTCCATGTCTATGTGGACCGCACCACCCGCCGCCCGGTGCCCCTGCCCCAGGACATGCGCGCCGCGCTCGCCCGGCTGGCCTGATGAGCTTCAGGGACCGAGCAGGTCGATCAGCGGCGGGATCAGCGGCTCGTCGGCCGGCGGCATGGCGAGTTCGCGCAGCTTTCCCGGGCGCACCCATTTCAGCGCGGTGTGCTCCAGGGCCTGGACGCGGCCGTCCCAGCGGCGGCAGATCCAGAGAGGCATCAGCAGGTGGAAACTCTCATAGGCATAGCTGGCGAAGGTGAGCGGGGCGAGGCAGGCTTCCTTCACCTCGATGCCCAATTCCTCGCGCAGCTCGCGGATGAGGGTTTCCTCCGGCCGCTCGCCCGGCTCCATCTTGCCGCCGGGAAACTCCCAGAGGCCGGCCAGCTGCTTGCCCTCGGGGCGCTGGGCCACCAGCACCCGACCGTCCGCATCCACCAGGGCGCAGGCGACGACGAGCGTGATCTTCATGACCGATAGTCGCCGTTGATGGCGACATATTCCTTCGTGAGATCGCAGGTGAGCACCCGGTCGGCGCCGTGGCCGAGGCCGATATCGACGGTGAGGTCGATGACGTCGTTCTTCATATATTGCGAAACCTGGGCTTCGTCATAGGTCGGATCGCGCATGCCCTCGGCGGCGACGCGGATGTCGCCGAAGGAGATGGTGAGGCGGTCGCGGTCGGCCGGTTCGCCGGCCTTGCCGACCGCCATGACCACGCGGCCCCAGTTCGCGTCCTCGCCGGCCACGGCGGTCTTCACCAGCGGCGAATTGGCGATCGACATGGCGATGCGCCGCGCCGACTTGCGCGAGACGGCGCCCGTCACATGAATGCGCACCAGCTTGCGGGCACCCTCCCCGTCCCGCGCCACCTGCTCGGCGAGATCGGCCAGCACGACGTGCAGTGCCTTGCGGAAGTCGCGCAGCCGCTTGTCGTCGTGGTGCTTGATGGACGCGACGCCGCGCGCCTTGGCGGCGCCGGTGGCGAACAGCAGCAGCGTGTCGGAGGTGGAGGTGTCGCCGTCGATGGTGACGGCATTGAAGGTGTCGCGCACGCCCTTGGACAGCAGCTTCTGCAGCACGTCGGCGGCGATCGGCGCGTCGGTGAAGACGAAGGAGAGCATGGTCGCCATGTCAGGCGCGATCATGCCGGCGCCCTTGGCCATGCCGGCGATGGTCACGTCCACGCCATCCAGCGACACCGTGGCGGTGGCGAGCTTGGGGAAGGTATCCGTGGTCATGATGGCGCGGGCGGCATCGATCCAGGGACCGGGTGCGAGGCGATTGGCGGTGTCCTGAAGCACGCCCTCGAACTTGGTGCCGTCCAGCGGCTCGCCGATCACCCCGGTGGAGGCGAGCAGGATCTCGGAGGTCTTGCAGGACAGCGCGCGGGCGGCGATCTCGGCGGTGAGTTCGGTCGCCTCGCGACCCTTCACGCCGGTGAAGGCATTGGCATTGCCTGAATTGACCACGAGGCCCCGCGCCGCGCCCTTCTTCAGAACCCACCGGCACCATTCGACCGGCGCGGACGGGCAGAGCGAGCGCGTCGTCACGCCGGCGACCGTGGTGCCTGGCGCGAAGGCGGCCAGCAGCACGTCGGTGCGGCCCTTGTAGCGAATGCCGGCGGCGGCGGTGGCGAAGGTCACGCCGGGAACCGGGGGGACCTGAACTTCGACCTTGGGGGCGAGGGGGGATATGGACGCGGACATGGACCCACCTTTACCGGCGCCGGGAAGTCGGCGCGATGGATGTGCCGCAGGTCGCGGCAAGAGGCAAGGGGCCGGCAATTTCCTGTGCCGGCAACAAAAAGGGCCGCCCGAAGGCGGCCCTTTGATCCCGGGCGCGGAGCATCTGTTTCCGCGGCTCAGTTCTGCTTGCGCAGCTCAGTTCTTGGGCGCGGGCGCGGTAGGTGCAGCCGGGGCGGCGGCGGGCGCCGCAGGGGCGGGAGCCGCTGCGGTCTTTTCCACCTTGGCGTCGGCGCGCAGCTTGGTCACGAGGTCGGTCTGCGATTTGCGCACCAGATACTGGTCGATCTGGTCGGAGACCTGGTCATAGGTCGGCACCGGCTTCTGGCGCTTGTCCTCGACCTTGATGACGTGCCAGCCGAACTGGCTCTTCACCGGGTCGGACACCTGGCCCTTTTCCAGCTTGAACGCCGCTTCGGCGAACTCGGGGACCATCTGGTCCTTGGTGAAATAGCCGAGGTCCCCGCCATCTTCGGCGGCGTCCTTGGAGTTTTCCTTCGCCAGCTTCGCGAAATCCGCGCCGGCCTTGGCCTTGGCGGCGATTTCCTTCGCCTTGGCTTCGTCGTCCACCAGGATATGGCGGGCGTGAACCTCGATCTCGGGCTTATTGGACGCGACGAATTCCTCGTAGGTCTTGCGCTTGGCGTCCTCGGTCACGGCCTTCTTGGCCTCGGTGGTCATCAAGGCTTCCATCAGCGCCTTGGTCCGCGCGTAGTTGATGCGCGCCACGAATTCGGGGCTCTGGTCGAGCTTCTGAGCCGCCGCTGCCTGGGACAGGAGCGTCATGTCGGTGAGGAAGGAGAGCACATAATCCTTGCGCTGATCCGGCGGCACCTGCTGAAGGCCGGGGCCGACATCTTCCTCGGCGATGGCGATTTCGCTGGCGCGGATCGGCGTGCCGTTGACGGTCGCGACCACCGGGTCGGCGTCGGCCTTGGGCGCGGGCGCCGCAGCCTGGGCGGGCGCGGCAGGCGTTGCAGCCGCAGGAGCGGGAGCTGCCGCCGGCGCGGCGGGCTTGGCGGGGGCGGGAGCCTGGGCCTGCGCCATGTTCAGGGCGAGAGCCGACAGAGCCGCCGCCAGCACGGCGGTTTGGGCAGTACGCGTCATGTGCGGTTGTCCTTCGTTATCCTTAGGGGCGCCCCCGCAGGGCCCTCCCGGCGGCGCGCACCCTCGCTCAGCTTCACGGGCCTTGCAAGGGGACCGAATGCGCTTCGCGCTTTACCCCATGCCTTTCCGGGGTGGCGCCGACGCGGCATGAAGGCGGCATTCCCATGGCGGCGGCGCTTTGTGCGAAAAACCTTAGTCGGAAAAAACCCACATGCGGCCTTCCGCTTTGGCCCGCGACGCTGTATAAGGCGCCCCTTCAATCAAGAAGATTGGGTTTCGCTGAGCCTGCGCGAACCGACGCTGCGGGCGGGGCTTGATACAACGTTTGCCGGAGTTTTGGACATGGCCGTCCCGAAGAGAAAAACCTCGCCGTCCCGTCGCGGCATGCGCCGTTCGGCGGACGCGCTGAAGCAGCCGACCTATGTCGAGGACAAGGATTCCGGCGAACTTCGCCGTCCCCACCACCTCGACCCGAAGACCGGCATGTATCGCGGCCGGCAGATCCTGAAGCCCCGGGCGGAAGCCTGAGCCTGGACAGCGACGCCCGCCAATGCGGGCGTCAGCGACGTTGCGGTGTGGCAATGCCCGCCGCAACCCTTTGATTGCGTTGCCGCCTCGGCATCATTGCGCATCAAGGCCGGTGACTTTTCAGTCGGGATATGCGACCCATCGGTGACACCCTCTGCCGGAAATGGCGGGGTCGCCGAGGAAGACGCATGCTCACGCCCATCCCGCTGCTGATCGTCCCGTTTGCCATTTACAATATCATCGTCTTCCTCACGCCCGGCGTCGAATGGGGCGCGGTCATCGCGTCCCTCACTATGATGTCCGGGGCCGTCTGGCACGTCACAGTGGGTGACGCATTCCTGGCTTTCTGCCTGTTCGTGCTGATGTTCGAGGTGCTGAAGGCAACGCGCATTTCCTCGCGTTCCATCGTCGATCACATCCTGTCGATTTTGGTGTTCGTCCTGGCCCTGGTTGAATTCCTCATGGTGCCCCAGGCCGGGACCTCGATATTTGCCTTGCTTGTCGGTATAATGTTACTCGATGTCATCACCGGGTTTTCGGTCTCGGTGCGCGTGGCGCAGCGCGACGTTGCGTTCACGCCTCCGGCGGCTTGATCCGGTGTCGATGCCAGAGGCGCGCTGATAATCTCGGCGCCTCCATTTCAAAGCTTCTCTTGATGTGAGCGTGACCAGCTTGGGACAAGACAGAGAGACCCGGCCGGCGGGAGGTTCCACATCCGCCGTGAGCGATTCCTCGTCCTTCGCGGGCCTATCCACACGCGCTGAACTGATGGATACGCTCGCCGGCCTGCTCAACGCAGGCGACGCCGGAAATTGGGGTCTCCTGCTTGTCGGCATCGACCATCTCGGCCGCATGAACGACACCTTCGGTTTCGGTGTGGCCGACCAGATTGTTTCGGAAATCGCGCAGCGGCTTCAAGTGTTTTCCGATTCGACCGACCTGATCGCCCGCTATTCCGGAAGCAAATTCGCCTTTTTGGCCTGCAGCCGAAATACACAGGCTGAATTAGAGGCGCTTGCCGCCGATATCTCGGACGCCATCTGGGAGCGCCCGATTCAGACCGAGGTCGGCCCGCTGCCGGTTTCCGTGACCCTGGGTGGTTTGTCGGGCGCCCCTGTCGGAACCACACCGGCGACGGTGATGACAAACGTGAAGGATGCGCACGACCTGGCGAAGCGCACGGCGCGCGGGTCGTTCCAGATGTATAAGCGCGATGTCGCGGCGGAGAAGCGGCAGCGGGCCAATCAAAAGATCGCCGGCAAGATCGTGAAGGCGATCTGGGATGGCCGAGTCTCCCTGGCGCTCCAGCCCGTGGTTCATATCCGCACCCGCGAACCGGTCTTCCACGAGGTGCTGGTGCGGATCTCTCCGGCCCCGGCCGAAGGCTTGCGGGATGCCACCCACATCATCTCGGCGGCCGAACGGCTTGGCCTGATGGGGTTGCTGGACCGGCATATTCTCGGCCTGGCGACGCAGGCGCTGCGGCGCCATCCCGAGCTTCACCTCTCGGTCAACGTGTCCCCGTCGTCCCTTGCGGATCGGGCGTGGCTGAAGTTATTTGCCAGCGAAGTATCACAGGACATCGGCCCTCGGCTGATCATGGAGCTGACGGAATCCGCCGTGGTTCACGACCTGGACGCGGTCGGTGCGTTCGTCGCTCAGGCGCACGCGTGCGGGGCGCGCGTCGCCATCGACGATTTCGGCGCCGGTTCGACATCGTTCCGCAATCTGCGGGCCTTGGGCGTGGACATTGTGAAGATCGACGGCAGCTTCGTCGTCAACATGCGCAAGTCGGCCGATGACCGGGCGTTTGTGTATGCCCTGATCCAGCTCGCGCGGCAGCTCAACATCCAGACCGTGGCTGAGTGGGTGCAGAATGAGCAGACCGCCGCCGCGCTTGCTGAGGTGGGCTGCGATTATATCCAGGGCGCGCTCACCGGCATGGCCGTGCCGTATGAGGCGCCACTGCCGCAATAGAGCGCTGCCGCAGACCGCATGAGCCAAATGACGCAATAAAACGGGCGCCCGACCTTGGCTGGGCGCCCGCTTGGCAGAGTGGCTGCTTACTCCGAGCCTTCGGGCTTGGAGGCCAGCCTTTCCAGCTTCTGCTGCATATCAATCATCTGGCGCTTCAGCAGGTCCAGTTCGTCGACCGGCCGCTCGGGGGTGGTCGTCGCCGGAGTGGCTGCGGTTTCATCCTTGTTGAAAGGCATGAAAATATTGAAGGCCCGCTCGAACATTTCCATGTTGCGACGCACATGCTCGTCGAAGCCACCGAACGGGGTGCCCGTCAGCGTCTTCGCCACATGATCGCGCATCTTCTCCTGCTCCTTGGTGAAGCTGTCGATGGAGAGTTCGAGATATCGCGGCACCATCATCTGCATGCTGTCGCCGTAGAAGCGGATGATCTGGCGCAGGAACGCGATGGGCAGCAAATTCTGCCCCTTGTTCTCTTGCTCGAAGATGATCTGCGTCAGCACCGAGTGGGTGATGTCGTCCCCGGTCTTGGCGTCATAGACGACGAAGTCCTCGCCTTCCTTGACCATGGTGGCAAGATCTTCGAGGGTCACATAGGTGCTGGTGCCGGTGTTGTAGAGCCGACGATTGGCGTACTTCTTGATGGTGACGGGCTCTTGGTTCTTGGCCGCTTTGCTCATTCCGTTTCCTCTCTCTCCCCCAGAAGGTACGGCGTTTTTCGCGACGCGGCCAGATTTTTGTGCGCAGCATGGGGAACTATTGTGCGCAGCATAAACACTGCGCAGATTGAGTTTCGCGGCGTCCCGCATTGACATTCGCCGCCATTGACACGACATCGCACGGCAACGGACGATGTACCGCTCGGGGCGCGGCATGTTGGACGCTCTCGCCGCAAAGGCCTCGCCTGCAGGAGATCACCATGAGTGACGACGTCGTCATCGTCGGGGCCGCGCGCACCCCGGTGGGTTCATTCAACGGAGCCCTCGGCTCCCTTGCCGCGCATCAGCTCGGCGCCATTGCCATCAAAGCCGCGCTTGAGCGCGCCGGCGTTGCCTCGGATCAGGTGAGCGAGGTCATTCTCGGCCAGGTTCTCACCGCCGCCCAAGGCCAGAACCCGGCCCGGCAGGCGTCGATCGCCGCCGGCGTGCCGATCGAAAGCCCCGCCTGGGAAGTGAACATGGTCTGCGGCTCGGGCCTGCGCTCGGTGGCGCTGGGCGCCCAGGCGATCCTGACCGGCGACAGCGAAGTGGTCGTGGCCGGCGGCCAGGAATCCATGAGCATGTCCACCCACGCCGCGCATCTGCGCAACGGCACCCGCATGGGCTCGCTCGACCTGACCGACACCATGATCAAGGATGGTCTGTGGGACGCCTTCAACGGCTATCACATGGGCAACACGGCCGAGAACGTGGCGACCAAATACCAGATCACCCGCGCCGACCAGGACATCTTCGCGGTGGCGTCGCAGAACAAGGCGGAAGCCGCCCAGAAGGCCGGCAAGTTCAAGGATGAGATCGTCGCCGTCACCATTTCGTCCCGTAAGGGCGACGTGGTGGTCGACACCGACGAATATCCCCGCCACGGCGCGACCGTGGAAGCCATGGCGAAGCTGAAGCCGGCGTTCGTCAAGGACGGCACCGTCACCGCGGCGAATGCCTCCGGCATCAATGACGGCGCCGCCGCCGTGGTGTTGATGAGCGCGAGCCGTGCCGCCGCCGAAGGCAAGAAGCCGCTGGGGCGGATTGTCTCTTGGGCGCAGGCCGGCGTCGATCCCTCCATCATGGGCACCGGGCCGATCCCCGCCTCCAAGGCGGCGCTCGCAAAGGCCGGCTGGACCGTAGACGACCTCGACCTGATCGAGGCCAACGAGGCCTTCGCCGCACAGGCCATCGCGGTGAACAAGGAACTCGGCTGGGACACCTCGAAGGTGAACGTGAACGGCGGCGCCATCGCCATCGGCCACCCCATCGGCGCGTCCGGCACCCGCATCCTGGTGACGCTGCTCCATGAGATGGAGAAGCGCGACGCCAAGAAGGGCCTCGCCACGCTTTGCATCGGCGGCGGCATGGGCATCGCCATGTGCATCGCCCGCGACTGACGAAGCGTACAGTCTGCAATGAAGGCCGGCTCCTCGCCCCTCCAGATCACATCTGTGGTCTAAGACGGGCGAAGGGTCGGCCTTTCGTGTTTCATACGTTTGTTTAGCGACAGCAAGACGCGGAAAAATCTGTCGAACGCAGGCGAGACGTTGCGTAGAAGCAAGCCGTCGGTGCAGGCTTCGAAATAACCAAGCAAAACGAAGAGGGGAGAGAAACATGGCGCGCACTGCACTTGTCACAGGCGGCACCCGAGGGATCGGCGAGGCCATCTCCATCGCGCTGAAAGGCGCCGGCTACAATGTCGCCGCCAGCTACGCCGGAAACGCCGCCGCCGCCGAGGCATTCAAGGAAAAGACCGGCATTCCCGTGTTCAAGTGGGACGTGTCCGATTTCGAGGCCTGCAAGGCCGGCGTCGCCAAGGTCGAGGCCGAACTGGGGCCGGTGGAAATCCTGGTCAACAATGCCGGCATCACCCGCGACGCCACCCTGCACCGCATGACGCTGGAGCAGTGGAACGCGGTGATCAGCACCAACCTGACCAGCTCCTTCAACATGTGCCGCCAGGTGATCGAGGGCATGCGCGCCCGCAAGTTCGGGCGCATCGTCTGCATCTCCTCCATCAACGGCCAGAAGGGCCAGTTCGGGCAGACCAATTATTCCGCCGCCAAAGCCGGAGAGATCGGTTTCGTGAAGGCGCTTGCCCAGGAGAGCGCGGCGCTCGGCATCACCGTGAACGCCATTGCGCCCGGCTATGTCGCCACCGAAATGGTGCGCGCGGTGCCGGAAGAGACGCTGAAGAAGATCATCGCCACCATCCCGGTGGGCCGCCTCGGCGAGCCCGAGGATATCGCACGCTGCGTGCGGTTCCTGGTGGGTGACGATGCCGGCTTCATCACCGGCTCGACGCTGACCGCCAACGGCGCGCAATACATCACCTGAGACTTACAGGTCGTTGCCCCGGGCGCTCTGCCCGGGGCGCTTCTCCAGCTTCATGTGTGCCGCGATGGCGTGGGTCAATTCTGTCGCGGCGACGCGGATCGGCCTTGTCGCCATCGCGTTGTGGTCGACCCTGGCGCTCGCCACGGCGGCGACCGGCGCGGTCCCCCCGTTCCAGCTCACGGCGCTGACCTTCGCCATCGGCGGATTGGTTGGGCTGGTGGCCGCGCTGCGCGGTCCCGGCCTCAGCGTCCTGCGGCAGCGGCCCCTGGCCTGGGCCCACGGCATCGGCGGGCTGTTCGGCTATCATTTCCTGTATTTCACCGCCTTCAAGCTCGCCCCGCCGGCCGAGGCCGGGCTGATCAATTATCTTTGGCCGCTTCTGATCGTGATGCTGTCGGCGCTGCTGCCCGGCGGGCGGCTGAGGCCGGCCCATGTCATCGGCGCGCTGCTCGGCCTGTTGGGCGTCGCGGTTCTGCTGGCGGGGCGGGGGCTGACCGGCTTCAGCGCCGCCTATCTCCCCGGCTACCTCGCGGCCTTCGCGGCGGCGTTCGTCTGGGCCGGCTATTCCGTGCTCTCCCGCCGCTTCGCTGATGTGCCGACGGAAGCCGTCGCCGGCTTCTGCCTTGGCACGGCGCTGCTGGCGCTGCTCTGCCATCTGGCATGGGAAACCACCGTGTGGCCGGCAAACATCATCGAATGGACGGCGGTGGCGGCGCTCGGCGTCGGTCCGGTCGGAGCGGCATTCTATGCCTGGGATATCGGCATGAAGCGGGGGGACGTGCGGTTTCTCGGCGTCGCGTCTTATGCCGCGCCGGTGCTCTCCACCGTGCTTCTGGTGCTTGCCGGCTATGCGCAGATGGGCTGGCCCCTTGCCCTGTCTTGCGTGCTGATTGTCGGGGGCGCTGCGCTCGCGGCGCGGGCGCGGACCTGACGGCGTCTGGTTGCAGGCGCTGAATGCCATGGCGGCCGTGCTTGTCAGAGCCCGGTTGAAGCTTTAGCACTCCGCCCCAATCACGATGCGCCCTCCAAGGCCCGCTGACACAGGAACAGTCCAATGGCGACCCACAAGCTCCTTCTCCTTCCCGGCGATGGCATCGGCCCCGAGGTCGTGGCGCAGGTAAAGAACGTCATCGCCTGGCTCGACAAGGAGGGTCTCGCCTCGTTCGCCGTGGAAGAGGATCTGGTGGGCGGTAGCGCCTACGACGCGCACGGCGTCGCCATCTCCGAGGGCGCGATGGCGAAGGCCAAGGCCGCCGACGCCATCCTGCTGGGCGCGGTGGGCGGACCGAAATGGGCCAATGTGCCTTACGAGGCGCGCCCCGAGGCGGGCCTGCTGCGCCTGCGCAAGGATCTCGTCCTGTTCGCGAACCTGCGCCCGGCCCTGTGCTATCCCGCGCTCGCGGACGCGTCCTCCCTGAAGCGCGAAATCGTCGAGGGCCTCGACATCCTGATCGTGCGCGAGTTGACCGGCGGCGTGTATTTCGGCGAGCCCAAGACCATCACCGATCTCGGCAACGGCCAGAAGCGCGCCATCGATACCCAGGTCTACGACACCTATGAGATCGACCGCATCGCCCGCGTCGCCTTCGAGCTGGCCCGCACCCGCCGCAACAAGGTGACGTCGTCCGAGAAGAACAACGTGATGCGCTCGGGCGTCCTCTGGAAGGAGGTCGTCACCGCCCTTCATGCCAAGGAATACAAGGATGTGGAGCTGGAGCACCAGCTTGCGGATTCGCTCGCCATGCAGCTCGTGCGCTGGCCCAAGCAGTTCGACGTGATCGTCACCGATAATCTGTTCGGCGATATCCTCTCCGACATCGCCGCCATGCTCACCGGCTCCCTCGGCATGCTGCCGTCCGCCTCGCTCGGCGCGGTGGATGAGACGACCGGCCGCCGCGCGGCGCTGTATGAGCCGGTGCACGGCTCGGCCCCGGATATCGCCGGACGTGGCATTGCCAACCCCATCGCCATGATCGGCTCGCTCGCCATGGCGCTGCGCTATTCGTTCGGCCTCGGGCCGGTGGCGGATCGCATCGAGGCCGCCATCGCCGCCGTGCTCGCCGCCGGCAAGCGCACCAGCGACATCCGCACCGCCGGATCCAATGTGATCGGGACGGAAGAGATGGGCGCGGCGATCATCGCCGAACTCGCGGCCGCCAAGGCCTGAAAAGGTGGAGGCAGGGGACCGTTGAACCAACCTCCCGCTTCCCAGCCTCTCGCCCCCGATGGGATCGCGACCCGCGCCGATGTGGAGCGGGTCCTGAAAGATGCGCCGGCATTCGTGCGTTTCACCGGCTGGAACATCACCGACGCCGATCTCACCGGCCTCGATCTGGAGGGGTGCGCGTTCGCAAACTGCCGTGGCGCGCGCGCCGACTTCGCCGCGTGCAATCTCACCGATGCGCGTTTCAGCGCGTGCGACTTCAACAATTCAAACTGGCATCGCGCGCGCCTCTCCGCGGCCGCGTTCGAGGATTGCAAGCTCACCGGCGCGCGGATTTCCGACACCCAGCCCTTGGGCCTGACGTTCGAGCGGTGCCTGCTGGTCAGCGCCCAGCTTGCGAAATTCTCCTTCCACCGCGCGGTTCTGAACCAGGTGGATTTTCAGGATGCTGATCTGCGGGACGCGGACTTTCGCGAAGCCGTGCTGGTTGGATGCAGCCTGCGCGACGCCAATCTCGTGGGTGCGCGGTTTCAGGGCGCGGACCTGCGCGGGGCGGACCTTGGTGCGCTCAAGCTGATGGATGCCTCCAAGTTCAAGGGGGCGGTCATTTCCAAGCAGCAGGCCGGCATGCTGCTCGCCAGCCTCGGGTTGAAGGTCGTCTGACGCAAAAAGGGCCGCCTTGCGGGCGGCCCTTTCTTGACGTGGGTGGGTCCGGCGGGGCTCAGCGCGCGCCGAACACCTGGTCGAGGATCGCGCCCGACGCGAACTGGTCGGCGTTCACCTTGGTCCAGCCGCCGAAGACGTCTTCCACGGTGACGAGGCGCACTTCGGGGAACTGGCCCGGAAACTGGTCCATCACCTGCTTGTTCGTCACCCGGTGGAACGCCTTCACGGCGACCGTCTGTCCGGCGGGGGTGTAGAGGAAGTCGAGGTAGGCGGTGGCGAGCGGGCGCGAGCCGCGCTTGTCCACGACCTTGTCCACCACCGCCACCGGAATTCCGCGAGCAGGCTCACGGAGGGGATGACGGTCTTCAGGTTCTTGTCCTTGTAGAGCAGCTCGATATTGCGGGTCTCGGCCTCGAAGGAGACCAGCACGTCGCCGGTTTCGCGCTCCACGAAGGTGGTGGTGGCGGCGCGGCCGCCGGTGTCGAACACCGGCACGTTGGCCAGCAGCTTCTTCACGAAGGCATTGGCTTTGCCCGCGTCGCCCTTGAACTGCTCCAGCGCATAGGCATAGGCCGCGAGATAGGTGTAGCGCGCATTTCCCGAGGTCTTGGGGTTCGGGAAGATCACCTTCACGTCGTCGCGGATCAGATCGTTCCAATCCTTGATGTTCTTGGGATTGCCGGCGCGCACCAGGAAGGCCGGGAAGGAATAATA
>NZ_CBDIHQ010000004.1:0-92922 GCF_965279295.1 Aquabacter sp.
TATTATCTCTACGCCGTCGACTATGATCAGGGCGGCGAATGGTCGGGCCGCGCCTTCATGTGCACCCGTGACAAGGAGTTCACCATTCGCGGGACGGACGATTGCCTGGCGCGCGGGTTCGATCGCACCGGCTTTCTGGAGGTGGACACCAAGGAGCAGCGGGGCTGGACGGTCCAGCTCACCGAGAAAAACCTGAACGATCCCACGCGCCCTTCGGTCGTGGCCCCAATTCCCGGTGGCGTGCCGATGCCGTCGCCCAATCCCGTGCCGCGCCCCAAACCCTAAGGTATCTTGTTAGGGTATAGTGGAGTGACGATGCACGTACCAACGGAGGACGCCTCATGAGACGCCAGCGCCGGACCAAGATCGTCGCGACCCTCGGGCCCGCATCGTCCGATCCGGAGATGATCGAGCGCCTGTTCGTCGCCGGGGCGGACGTGTTCCGCATCAACATGAGCCACACGCCCCACGACAAGCTGCGGGCGTTCGTTGGCGCGATCCGCGGCATCGAGGCGAAATACCAGCGGCCCATCGGCATATTGGTGGACCTTCAGGGGCCCAAGCTCCGTCTCGCCGCGTTCGAGGGCGGCTCGGCCATGCTGGCGCCGGGCGCGACTTTTATTCTCGACGCCGATCCGAAGCCAGGCGACGCCACCCGCGTGCACCTGCCCCACCCGGAAATCCTCGCCTCCCTGGAGCCGGGCCACACCCTTCTGCTGGACGACGGCAAGATCCGCCTGCTGGTGGAAGAAGCTTCCCCCAAGCTCGCGGTAACGCGCGTGGTGGTGGGCGGGCGCATCTCCGACCGCAAGGGCGTGAGCCTTCCCGATACCACCATCCCCGCCTCCGCCCTCACCACCAAGGACCGCGCCGATCTCGATGCCGGCCTTGAGGCGGGCGCGGACTGGATCGCGCTCTCGTTCGTCCAGCGGCCGGAGGATGTGGCCGAGGCGCGCAAGATCGCGCGCGGGCGGGCCGGGGTGATGGTCAAGGTGGAGAAGCCGCAGGCGGTGGCTCGCCTCGCTGAAATCATGGAACAGTCGGATTCGCTGATGGTGGCGCGCGGCGATCTCGGGGTCGAGATGCCGCTGGAGCGCGTGCCCGGCGTGCAGAAGCAGATGACCCGCGCCGCACGCCGCTCAGGCATGCCGGTGGTGGTGGCGACCCAGATGCTGGAGAGCATGATTTCTTCTCCGGTGCCCACCCGCGCTGAAGTCTCCGACGTCGCGACCGCAGTCTATGAAGGCGCGGACGCCATCATGCTCTCGGCCGAAAGCGCGGCCGGGCAATATCCGGTGGAGGCAGTGGCCACCATGAACCGGATCGCCGAGGAGGTGGAGCGCGACCCGATCTATCGCCAGGTGCTGAACGCCCAGCGGGCCGAGCCGGAAAGCACGACCTCGGACGCCATCGCCGCCGCCGCCCGACAGATCGCGGAAACCCTCGACCTCGGCGCCATCGTCTGCTGGACCGCATCGGGGGCGACGGCGCTGCGGGTGGCGCGGGAGCGCCCGCGCCCGCTGACCATCGCGCTGACGCCGAATGTCGCGACCGCGCGACGGCTGTGCCTGGTGTGGGGCGTGCATTGCATCGTCACCGAAGACGCCCATAGCGTTGACGACATGGTGGACCGCGCTTGCCGCCACTCCTTCATGGACAGATTCGCCAAGGCCGGGCAGCGCATCATCGTGGTCGCCGGCGTCCCGTTCGGCACGCCCGGCGCCACCAACATGCTGCGCATCGCCTTGGTCCCGGCAACCTGAAGGGCCGGCCCCTCCGGCTCTGGATGCGGCGAGAGGGGCGGGGCAATTATCGTTTGTCGCTCTGCAGGAAGGGTTGCAGCGCGTGGGCGAACTTCGCGACGGTGAGGGACTGAAGCCAGATCTTGCCAGGCCCTGTGAGCTGCGCCAGGAACAGGCCGTCGCCGCCGAACAGGACGTTCTTGACCCCGCGCATCATGGTGATCTCGAAATTGACGCTCTCCTCGAACATGCCGACATGACCGGGGTGCACCAGGAGGCTCTGCCCGGCCTCCAGGGTGTAGGACACGATCTCCCCGCCCAGTTCCACGAAGGCCGCGCCATGGCCCGACAGGCGCTGAAGCACGAAGCCTGTGCCGCCGAACACGCCGGCGCCCAGCGACTGCTGGAAGCCGGTGGAAATCTCCAGGCCATGGGCACCGGCCAGGAAGCCGTGGCGATGCAGCATGTAGCCCCGGCCAGGCGCCACCCCCACCTCAATGATGTTTCCCGGCATGGTCGCCGCGAACGAAACCAGGGCTTCGCCGCCTTGGGCGGTGAACTCGGTCATGAACAGGCCGCCGCCGCCGATGGCCCGGCCGATGGCGCCGAAGAAGCCGCTGGACCCGCCGGTGGCGGTGGTGGTGTTGAGCGCCACGTTCGGCGTCATCCAGGAAAGCCGGTCCGGCTCGGCGATCATGGTCTCCCCGGATTCGAGCGTGACTTGCAGAACGGGAAGGGTGGAGCCGGTGATTTCAGTGCGCATGTTTGCCACGATGTTGGGGCAGGGAGAGGGAGCTTGATGGCAGGAGGGCACGGGGGCAACCCCCGTTCGCGCCGGAATGCCCCAGACCTCTATGGTGCCGCATGAAGACTGGCTTGCTCGCTTCCCTCGGATTTATCGCTCTCGCCGCCACGCTCACGCCTGCCTGCGCCGCGCCCGCCGGGCCGGACCTGGCGCCGGGCAAGACCGTGCTGCTGCCCTTTCTCAACGCCCCGCTGGCGGGCGATGCCATCCGCCGGCCGCCGGCGCTGCGTCTGTCGTTCGGCGGGCCATCGATTCGCGCGGTGATGGACACCGGCTCCACCGGCGTCGTGGTCGCGGCGCGCGCCATTCCCAATGTGGATGCGCTGCCCGTGTTGGCACCGGGACAGCTCACCTACACCAGTTCCGGCCGCATCATGATCGGCGACTGGGTGATGGCGCCTGTCACCATCGGCGGCGCCAACGGCAGCGAAATCACCACTCGGCCGATGCCGGTGCTGGCGGTGCGGCGGGTGGACTGTCTGAAGACCGCCCGCAACTGCCGGCCGCGCCAGAACCCCACCGGCATCGCCATGCTCGGCGTCGGCTTCGCGCGCCAGGGCGACCGGCAGTCGCAAAGCACGCCGGACCACAATCCCTTCCTCAACCTGCCGGAGATGGGAACGGCGGATAAGCCGGGCGCCATGCGGCGCGGCTACATGGTTTCGCGGCGCGGCGTCACCATCGGCCTCGCGCCGGAGACCGCGACCGGATTCAGCTTCATCAAGCTCGAAAAGAGCGATGAATTCCCGGATTGGAAGGCGACCCCGGCCTGCCTGTCTCTGGGCGGGCGCCAGCCGCCAGCCTGCGGAACCGCGCTGGTCGATACCGGCGTGTCCTCCATGTACCTCACGCTGACGCCCGAGCAGCAGGCGGGACAGGTCATCCAAGGACCGAACGGCAAGCCGATGCTGCTTCCTGGCGTGCAACTCAACATCGCCTTCGGCACCACGCCGGGCGGCCCAGCCTATGGCTTCAGCGCCGGTGGTGCGCCGAGCGCGCTCGCGCCGGACACGGTTCATCTGGTGCAGCGGGCGAACCGCGTGTTCGTGAACACCAGCGTGCGGGTGCTGAACGGTTTCGATTATCTCTACGACGCGGACGGCGGCTATGTCGGATTCCGGCCGAAGAAATAGCCGCTAACGGATAGCCACGCCGCGATCATCGAACTGGGTCTGTGCCGCGTTGATCTGGTCGATATTCTCGCTGGCCCAACGGGCGAGCGGGGCGAGCGTGCGTTCCAGCGAGGCGCCAAGCGGGGTGATGGCATATTCCACCGTCACCGGCACGGTGGGATAGGCATGGCGCGTGACAAGCCCGTCGCGCTCCAGGCTCTTGAGCGTCTGCGACAAGACCTTCTGGGACACCCCATCCACCCGGCGCCGCAAGGCATTGAAGCGGGTGGGCTGCTCGGCCACCACGGTGAGCAGCAGAACCGTCCATTTGTCGGCGATGCGGTCGAGGATGATCCGGGTGGGGCATTCCGCCTGATACGGGTCGGGGTTGAGCATGCCTGTCCTCGCGCGGTTTCCTCGGGGATACCTGATGACCACTAGGTGCCTTCTTACATCTTGCTACTAAATAAGGCATCTAGTTTCCATTAGATACCACACGGAAATCCCAAATGAAAATCGCACTCATTGGAGCGTCGGGGAACGCCGGCTCCCGCATCCTTCGTGAACTCTCCGCCCGTGGGCATGAGGTGACAGCCATCGCCCGCGACCCCTCGCGCATTGCCGGGGCGCCCGGCGTCACCGCTGTTGCGGGCGACGCCTCAACCGTCGCGGGGCTGGCGCCATTGCTGTCAGGACATGACGCAGTGGTCTCCTCCATCCACTTCCTCGTGACCGACGCGGATGCGCTGATCGGCGCGGTGAAGGCGGCCGGCGTGCAGCGCTATCTGGTGGTGGGCGGCGCGGGGAGCCTTGAGGTGGCGCCCGGCGTCGCGCTCTATGACACGCCGGACTTCCCGCCATTTATCTCGACGAAGCCAAGGCGGGCGGCGCATTCCTCGCGCGCCTGAAGGCGGAGCCTTCGCTCGACTGGAGCTTCCTCTCCCCCGCCGCCGAATTCGTGCCGGGCGAACGCACCGGCGTGTTCCGGCTGGGCGACGACAACCTGTTGGTCTCGGCCTCGGGACGCAGCTTTGTCAGCTTTGAGGATTTCGCCGTGGCCTTGGCCGACGAGATCGAGCGTCCCCAACATTCCCGGCAGCGGTTCACCGTGGGTTACTGAGCGAGGCCGGCGCGCACAGGGCAATGCACGGCCAAAACACCCCGTGCCGCCCTGTCGCGCGCCAACCCTCTTCATCCCCCTCGACACCCCCCGCGCGCCCTGAAAGAGTTCCTCTACGCGCCGGTTTTCCGCGCCAGGGGCCGTTTATGTCGTTTTCCGTTTTCCGCGCCATCGGCCTCGTTCTGCGCACCTGGCCGTTCTTGCTGGTCCGAATGGCCGTATCAGCTCTGATGGTGCTGATCTTCTCGGTGATCATCGGCGTCTATGCCGCCATCGGCTGGTCGGTGGGGCATTTGTGGCCGAGCAATGTGAGCGTGCAGTCCGCCTGCTTCGGCGGCTTCATCGGCTTTCTCGCCGCTTGCGGCGTCGGCATGTGGCTGCGCAGCTGGCTGGTCTATTTCGTCAAGGCCGGCCATGTGGCCGCGCTCACCGTGGCGCTGGATGGCGGGCCGCTGCCGCTTGCGTTCGGGCAGGTGAGCTTTGCCCTGGCCGTGGTGCGCGAGCGGTTTCTGGAGGTCAACGCGCTGTTCGCGCTCGACCAATTGGTGAAGGCGGCGGCCGCCAGCGTCACGGGGATCGCCGCCGGCATCGTCGGCTTTTCCCGCGTGCCGGGCCTGGACGGGCTGCTGGGGTTTTTGGGCGCGGTGCTGCGCACCTCAACCCAGTTCGTGGATGAAATCATCCTCGCCTACAATGTCCGCAACCAATCCAAGAACCCCTGGTCGACGGCGCAGGACGCGCTGGTGCTCTATGCCCAGAACGGCTGGACCATCCTGGGCAATGCCATCGGTCTCACCGTGCTTATGGCGTTCGCGTGGGTGGTGCTGTTCGTGATGCTGGTCGCGCCCGCGCTGGCTTGGGTTTTGGTTCAGCCGGGGACTGCGAGCTATGCCGGGCTGATCGCCTCGGCCATCCTCGCCTATGGCTTCACCAAGGCGTTCGTCGAGCCGTTCTGCATCGCCTGCCTGATGCAGGTGTTCTTCGCCACGACGAAGGGCGAAGTGCCGGATGCTGAATGGCGGGCGCGGCTCGATGGCCTGTCGGACAAATTCCGCGACCTGGGTGAACGGGCCGCGCAGGGTGTTACGGGCGCCTGACATTGGAGCCGGACAGGGCTGGGTCGTCCCCAGCCCACCGGGAAACCGAAATTTCTAGAAACCCAAGTGTCTATCGGTAGAGATATCCAACCGGGGCGCCGGTGGTGCGATCAGGGCGAAGATCGCGCCGCGTGATGATCTGGCCGGCTAAGCCGTCGATTTCCTGACGCTGCTCTCGCGTCCACTTGTTCAGGTTTTCGATGTTCTTCAGGAGGCCGAGCCGGAGAACTTGGGTGTTCTCGCCCACGCCCACCAGATGGATGGCCTTCCCGCCCGCCGTCACCGTATCCCCGGTCACAAGCTCGATGATCTTGCCGGAGTTGTCCTTGAATTCAGCGTTGCCGCGAATGACGCGGTACACGACGACGTCGCCCTTGGAGAGATCGTCGGTATCGGCGACGGCCGACGAGGTTTTGGGCAGAAGCGAATGGGTGGCCGGGTCGGTCGCGATGATGTGGCCGGTGACGAGATGGCCGCTCGGCGCCTCGATCCCCAGGTCGCGCACATAGACCGGCATGGAGGACTTGACCGGCCCACCGGACAGTTCGCTCGCCAGCAGCTTGTACACCGCATCGAGCGCCAGCGGATCCTGGAGCCAGAAGCCGGCATCCGCCGGTCGGTTATGCAGCGGGTGGCTCCAGGCATAACACGGCGTTTCGGCTTCGTTGATGTGATCCTGTGCAACAATCGTCGGATTTGGGAAGGTCGAAGGATCAGTGATGAAAGCTTCGAGGAATTTGCCGGAGTAACCCATGGAGATCGGGTCGGGCATCACCGTCTGCGGCGTCTTCAGGTTTTCTTCCGTGGATAGACCCGACCATGTGTAGAAAAGCTGGCGATGCACGATCGCGCTTTGCAACATCACTGCGCCGGGCGCGACATGATACACCTTGCCGTCATAGTCGAAGGTGAACATCCCCGACGTCACCAGCACGAGCTGGAATCCACCTGGAGGGAGGTGGAGGTGGAAGTCGGTCGGCCCCGTGTCGGGGCGATAGATCGGAAGATTTGTAGCGACTTCCTGGAGCAGGAACGCATCGTTGTTTGCGTGCAGCCCCTCGCTTGCAAGGTTGTAGAGGGCTTGCGGCCGGAAGATCGGATCGTAGGTCGCATCGCGATCACGATCGATCGCCACGAAATCCTGATGATTCATGCGGATGGGCGTGCCATTCGGGCGAGAAAGGCCTGGCCACTTGAAATCGACCATAGCATTCACGTTCATGACAGCCTCCGCGCATAGAAGCCAATGCAGGATATAGTCTCGAAATAAGATATTTACAAACAGCTATGCAGTCAATTGAAAGTATCGCGGCATTTTTCGACAAAAAATCAGGGTGATATGCGTAAAACTTAAGCATATGCACTTCGATTCTACAGTTATTTGTGTGCGGAATGAAGATCGTCGCGCCATCTGCGCAGGAGGCGAGCAGTCGCCCGTCGGCAGGGGCAGGCGTGTGTGGGGCATCCCAAGTGCCGCAATTCCAATTGGCTGTACTTGGAATAAGGTATGCCGGAACCAACCCTCCTTCAGAGAGGCCCTGACGCCAGATGTCGACCCTGCTCATCACCCATCCCGCCGGCCTCCAGCACCTGACGCCTCCGGGGCATCCCGAGCGGGTGGACCGTCTCAAGGCGCTGGACCGCGCGTTCGAGCAGGAGAAATTCTCAAGCCTGCTGCGCGAGAGTGCGCCGCGCGGCGAGCGGGAAGACATCATCCGCGTGCACCCGGCCGATTTCATGGACGCCATGGAAGAGGCTTCGCCCGCCGAGGGACTGGTGCGGATCGATTCCGACACGGTTCTGTCGCCGGGAAGCTGGGAGGCGGTGCTGCGCGCGGTGGGTGGTGCCTGCTATGCGGTGGACGAGGTGGTGACGCGCAAGGTGGACAATGCCTTCGTCTGCATGCGTCCGCCGGGGCATCATTGCGAGACCCGCCGGCCCATGGGCTTTTGCCTGCTCAACCACGCCGCCATCGCCGCGCGCCACGCTCAGGCGGTCCATGGGCTCGACCGGGTGGCGATCGTTGACTTCGACGTGCACCACGGTAACGGCACGCAGGAGATTTTCTGGGCCGACCAAAGCGTAATGTACGCTTCGACCCACGAGATGCCGCTTTATCCCGGCACCGGCGCGGTGGGGGAGACCGGCGCGGTCAACACCATCGTCAACGCGCCGCTGCGCTCGGGCGACGCCGGGGAGAAGTTCAAGGAGGCCATGGAGGGTCGCATCCTGCCACGCCTGGAGGCGTTCGCTCCGGAGCTGATCATCATCTCCGCCGGCTTCGATGCCCACAAGAACGACCCGCTGGCCTCGCTGCGCCTTGTGGACACGGATTTCGGCTGGATCACCCGACGCCTCATGGAGGTGGCGGACAAGACCGCCGGCGGGCGCGTGGTCTCGGTTCTGGAAGGCGGCTACGACCTGCACGGCCTCGCCACCTCGGCGGCGGAGCATGTCACTGCGCTGATGCGGGGATAGTTTCTGCGATCGCTGCTTACGACGGCGAAACGGCGGTCAGATCTCGCGGCCGTCCACTTCCACCTTGAGATCGTCAACGATCTCCTTCGCCGCGTCGAGGTGAGGGTTGATGGCCAGCGCCCGGCGGGCGGCCTCCAGGGCGCGCTTGTCGTCGCCCACTTCGCGCATGACCAGCGCAAGGCCCAGCATCGCCGTATAATGGCGCGGCTCGCGGGTCAGGACCTCGCCGAGGTCCACCAAAGTGCCGGCATAATCGTCCTGCGCATATTTGATGGTGGCGCGGCGGCTCAGCACGGCGAGATTGTCCGGCACTACGAGCAGGGCTGTGTCCAGCAATTCCAGAGCGAGGTCGTATTGCTTCGCCTGCGCCGCCAGATCGGCGCGCGCCATTAAAAGGTCGGCGCTCGGGCTGCCGGTCTGCGCGAACATGCTGTCGAGCCGCAAGCCGAGGGCCTTGGCGCTGCCATCGTCCGGCGCGAGGCGCAGCGCCTCGAACAAGGCGTCCAGCTGCATGCGGCGATCGCGCGGCGGCTTGGCACGCGGCGCCGGTTCGATCTTGGCCTGCGGCTCGCTCTTGGCCTGCGGCTTCGCCGGGCCCGTCACTTGTGCCGAGGCAGTGGTCGCAAAACACAGCAAGCCCGTGGCTGCCAACGCAGCACACAGGCTTGAAATGCGGAATTTGGGAGAAAGCGCCATCATGACGCCAGTGTCGACCCGGCCCTGCGGCGCGTCAACCGGCCCACACCGCCGAACGGCATGGCGCGGGATCACGAGACCTCGACCGGCATGCCGCGAACGGCACCGCGCCGGCCGTCAAGGCTCAGCCCTGACGCGCCTTATAACGCTTCTGGGTCTTGTTGATAATGTAGACGCGGCCCTTGCGGCGAACCAGACGGTTGTCGCGGTGGCGCCCGAGCAGGGTCTTCAGGGAGTTGCGGATCTTCATGACACTCTTGCCTTCGGCCGACCGCGGCGCGCGGACCGCGCGGCTCGTCGACACAATTTATTGGATCGAGGCGGCGTGATACGGGGCGGCGGCGGCGTTGTCAACGCCGCGCGCCGTCACCCGCCGGCTCATTTGCCCTGGAGCAGGGGGGCGAGTTCTTTGTCCAGGTCTTCGGGCGACAGGGCGCCCGAGAGCTTCTTGCCGTTGATGAAGAAGGTGGGGGTGGAATCCACGCCCAATTCCTTGTTGCCGTACTGGGCGCTGGCCTGGACCTTGTCCGCCAGTTCCTTGTCGGACAGGCACTTCTCGAAGTCCGCCTCGGTCATGCCTGCCTGCTTGGCCACCGTGAGCAGCCCCTGCGCCGGGTTCGAGCCGAACGCCCAGGCGCGCTGGGTGTCGAACAGGCTGGACACCATGGGGAAATATTTGTCCTGCGGCAGGCAGCGCGCCAGCATGAAGGCGGCGGTGGCGACCGGGTCGAACGGGAATTCGCGCAGGATGAAGCGCACCTTGCCGGTGTCGATATATTTCGACTTCAGGATCGGGAAAGTCTTGGTGTGGAACGCCGCACAATGGGAGCAGGTGAGCGAGGCATATTCCACGATGGTCACCCGCGCGGTCGCCGAACCCATCGCCTGCTCAGGCAGGGGGCTCGCGGCCGGGGCCATCAGCTTGGCCTGCTCGGTGGACTGCGCCTGGGCATCGGAGATGAAGCCATCAAGGCCCGCAAGCCGCGAGAGCGGCCCTGCGACAGCCACGAACAGGGCGAACTGGCCTGCGCCTTCAAGGAAGCGGCGGCGGGAAAGCGACATGAGTGTCTCCGGTGCATTCATTCGGCGCGGACTGGAGCGGGCTAACATGGCACGGGTGCGGCGACCAGCCCGCGCGTGATCAAGATTTCCGGCGCTCCCGCCGCACCAGGGCACCGAGCCGTGCCAGCGAGGCCGCAAGCGCCTCGTCCTCGAACGCGCCGAGATCGCGCCGCACCGCCTCCACCGCCGCGCTCGCCGGCGCCTTGAACGGCACATGGACCGCGCGCGAAGGCACCGGGCCCTGGCGCAGCGCAAGGCGGCCGACGCAGCGCCAGCCGAAATAAGCATTGATGCGCTCGATCACCACGGGCGCTGCATATTGCAGCTCGATGGCGTAAGCGCCCTCCACCCGCACCACCAGGGTCGCCGCCTCCGGCTCGCTGCCGCGCGGCCATTGCATGCGCACCGGCATGCTGCGCGGCGCCAGATCCGGGCCGACGATTTCGTCCCAGTGAGTGACCACCTCCACCACGGAGAAGCCGGCCTTTCCGCACAGTTCCGCAATCGAGGGCCCCACCAGATCGGCGAGGGGCTGCGCGGTCGGCCGGCGAAACGGCGTCTTCATGTCTGCCTTCCGAGCGGGCTTGCGGCCGGCGCGGGGGAATTGCACGGTGCGTCCATGGACCAGATGATCCTCTCAGCCGGCGCGCGAGGCAAGGCGCGCGGCACGCCGGACCCCGCCGATCTGCTGGCTTGGTACGACCGCCACCGGCGACGGCTGCCATGGCGCGCGGAACCCGGGCGGCTGGCCGACCCCTACCATGTGTTCCTCTCGGAGATCATGCTTCAGCAGACCACGGTAAAGGCGGTTGGACGTTATTTTGCCGACTTCCTGTCGCGCTGGCCTACGGTTTCTATGCTGGCGGCCGCTCCCCAGGAAGAGGTGCTCTCGGCCTGGGCGGGCCTCGGCTATTATGCCCGCGCCCGTAATTTGCACGCGTGCGCCAAGGCGGTGGTCGAGCGTTACGGAGGGCAATTTCCCGAGGATGAAGCCGCGCTTCTGGAGCTTCCCGGCATCGGCCCCTATACCGCCGCCGCTATTGCCGCAATCGCCTTTGATATCAAGGCAAGCCCCGTAGACGGCAACATCGAGCGTGTCATAAGCCGGCTATATGCCATCGCCACCCCCTTGCCTAAGGGTAAGATCGAGATTCGCGCCCGCGCCGCGGCTCTCACCCCTGCCCGACGCCCCGGCGATTTCGCGCAGGCGATGATGGACCTGGGCGCCACTATCTGCACGCCGCGCTCGCCCGCCTGTCCGCTCTGCCCCTGGATCGACCCGTGCATCGCCCGCGCTGAAGGGGAGCCCGCCCGCTTCCCCGTCAAGGCGCCGAAGGCCGAGCGGCCGGAACGGTGTGGCATCGCTTTCCTGGCCGTGCGGGCGGACGGCGCGGTGCTGCTGCGGACCCGGCCGGAGAAGGGCTTGCTGGGCGGGATGACCGAAGTGCCCTCCACACCGTGGGCCGCCGGTCCCGCTTTGCCGGGCGATCACGCACCGGTGCAGGCCACATGGCGCCACCTACCGGGCCGGGTGGAGCATGTCTTCACCCATTTAGCGCTGGAACTCGATGTCTGGCGCGCCGACCTGCCCGCCGGCACGGCCGCGCCCGCCGGCCATCGCTGGGTGCTGCCCGCCTACTTCGACCGCGAGGCGCTGCCCAGCGTCATGCGCAAGGTGCTGGCGCACGGAAAAGTCTTGCAGGTGTAAATTGATGGCCTATTTATTGTAGGTACAAAAATCGTGGCGATCACCTTCGATCCAGCGAAGCGAGATCGGTCCCTTGCGGAGCGGGGTCTCGATTTCCAGCGTTGTGCCGAGGTTTTCGCAGGTCGCCACTACACCGCCGAGGAGGAGCGGCAGCCCTATGGGGAGATCCGTTTCATCACTGTTGGACCGCTCGATGGCCGCATGGTGGTGATCGTCTGGACATCGCGCGGAGCGGATCGCCGCATTATCAGTATGAGGAAGGCAAATGACCGCGAGCAAGCGCGCTACGCCACCCGCTTCTGAAGCCTGGACGGACCCGGACGATGCGCCGGAACTGGATGATGCCTTTTTCCAGCGCGCGGATGTGTACGAGGGGAACACGCTGGTCAGGCGGGGGCGGCCCAGAGCCGAAGCTCCCAAGCAGCAGGTCACGCTTCGCCTCGACGCGGATCTGCTGTCGCGACTTCGCGCGTCGGGAAAGGGCTGGCAGGGCCGGGTGAATGAGGCCCTGCGTTCGTGGCTCGACCGCTCCGCCTGACCGCCGCCCGCGCTTATTCCTGGCCTACGCCCAGTTCCGCGCGCAACCGGGCGCGCAGCATGTCGATGGGGTGCAGGCGGCCTTCCTGCTCGACGTGCCAGAAGGTCCAGCCGTTGCAGGCTTCGGCGCCTTGGGCGAGGGCGCCCATGCGATGGATCGAGCCGACCACGGGGGCATTGTTGTTGACGATGGCGATGGTGCCGTCCGCCCGTACCACGGCGCGCACCCGGCCCTTGGCGTCGGTGAGTTCCGCGCCCGGTGTCACCAGGCCGCGCTCCACCAGGGCGGAGAAGGCGACGCGGGGGGCTTCGCGGGCGCTTGGCGGTGCAGTTAGCGCCTCTTCCGGCAGGGGCTCGATGGCGGCGATGCGTCGGGTGGCGGCGGCGGCATAGCCGGGATCACGCTCGATGCCGATGAAGCGGCGGCGCAGCCGCTTGGCCACGGCGGCGGAGGTGCCGCTTCCCAGGAACGGGTCGAGCACCACATCGCCCGGCCGCGAGGCCGAGAGCAGGACGCGCGCCAGCAGCGCCTCCGGCTTCTGGGTGGGATGGGTCTTGCGGCCGTCGCCGTCCTTCAGACGCTCGTGGCCGGTGCATAGCGGGATCAGCCAGTCGGAACGCACCTGCACGTCCTCGTTGCCGCCCTTCAGCGCCTCGTAATTGAACACATAGCCCTTGGCGTTCGGCTCGCGCGCCGCCCATATCAGGGTTTCGTGCGCATTGGTGAATCGCCGGCCCCGGAAATTGGGCATGGGATTGGACTTGCGCCAGATCACGTCGTTGAGGATCCAGAAGCCCAGATCCTGCATCGCCGCGCCGACGCGGAAGATGTTGTGATAGGAGCCGATCACCCACAACGTCGCGTTTGGCTTCATCACCCGCCGCACGGCGGTGAGCCAGTCGCGGGTGAAGGCGTCGTAGGCGGCGAAGCTCTCGAACTGGTCCCAGGCATCGTCCACCGCATCGACGCGGCTTTCGTCCGGGCGCTTCAGCTCGCCCTGGAGCTGAAGATTGTAGGGTGGATCGGCGAAGACGATGTCCACGCAGGCCGGCGGCAGAGTATTCAGCTCCGCCACGCATTCACCCACATGGATGCGATCAAGCACCAGGGAATCACGACCGGCGGCGAGGCTGCCGGTGAAGCGGGGCGCCCGGGCGGGCGCCCCTTTACGCAGCACATTCATGAGACGCAACCCGTACGCAACGCTTACACAAGTTGAAGTGTGGGGCGCAGCGGTAAAGGTGACGTTAGCGTCGGTGACGCGACGCAAGATTTTTGGACTCTTGTTGCGAAAGCCGGAATTTATCGCAGCTGGGCCACGCGACCCCTCTGGGGTGAGGGGCCGGACGTTACGTCCGATCGTCGCGCGGGCTCTCGATGTCGAGGCTCACGGTGCCTTCGCCGATGGCGGTGATGCCCATGACGATGGCCTTCTTGAGCTGGGCTTCGCTGAGCGAACTGCCGAGCGGCACCGCCCCGCATTCCGTCACCAGTTCGTTGACCAGCCGCACCAGGGTGGCTGTTGCTTGATCCGAGGTGGTGTGGCGGACCACAGCGCCGGCGACGACGTCGATCTGGTCGCCGGGGCGGGCGAACGACAGCTTCACGCCGCGCGCCACGAAGCTGTCGGACTGGAGTTCGAGATGGTTCGGATCCACCTCCACCAGCACCACGCCGTAACGGCCGAACACGTCGATGAGCGCACCGTCGCCGCGCACGTTCATCAGGCTTTCCTCGCAGATGCCGAAGCCGTAGCGCACGCCTTCTTCGGCGCAGGCGACGATCAAGCGGCCGAGCCGGCGTGAGGAGAACAGGTTCTGGTCGACGATGCCGCCGCCGAAGAAGCCGATGCCTTCCTGAAGCACCAGGCCGTGATGTCCGGAATCGGTGGAGACGCCGAAACGAAACGCCTCCTGCGAGGAGCCGCCCGCGATCATGAACCGCGACAAAGCGGAGGCCGAACCCGAGGCGCCGATGATGGTCGCACCGTTGGCGTGCGCCCGCGCAATGGCGAGCAGAACCGGCGTTTCCTCGCCGCGATACAGCAGCGTTTCCACAAGCCGCACCTGATTGCCGCCGGGCAGGAAGATCGACTTCATGTTGGCGATGCGCTCGACCAGCGCCTTGTCGTGCCCGCAGTTCTCGACGTTGTCGATGGTCACGCCGAGATCCACGCCCGTCCGGCCAAGCCGGCGCATGGCGTCGATATGGGACTGAGCGGTTTCGCGCGGCTCTGAGGATGCGGAGGCGATGATGCCGACGTCCCCCTGGCAATGCCGCAGCATTTCCGCGAGCATTTCACCATTGCCGGAGAGCGGGGACGAGCCCAGCAGCACGATGCTCGATTCCGGCGTTGGTTTCATGCCGTAGTCGCGTTGCAGCATGGTGGCGCGGTTGGCGATGCGCGCCGCGCTGAGCTTTTCACTCATGACGGTGGCGCGGAAATTCAGCGCCGTCATGCGGAAGCCGTTTTCGGTCAGCGTGACGAGGCTGCGCGAGCGCCCCCGCACTCGTTCCAGTTCAACCGTGACCGCCATGGAGCTTTTCAGATCCACCGCGCTCGCCCGGTCCACCGCATAGACGATGGGGTCGCCCAGGACGAGGCGGCCCAGCAGATCGTAAAGCGTATAGGCGCCGAACACGTTGCGCTGCGAGCGCGCCGGCGCCCGATAGGCGATTTCCGCGAGGCGGACGCGGCGCTTTTCCGGGCCCGGATAGGCCTTCATGCGCGCCAGGTCGATCTCGTCGCCATTGTCGAGATAGGAAAAGCGGATGTCCTCGAACGTGCGGCCGCGCGCGTCGAACAGGCAGTCGCTCATGTCGATGATGAAAGCGCCGTATTCGCCGATGATGCGGCCGCGCCGCCCCTCCACGAACAGGGCGGTGTTCTCGTCGATGCCGAAGCCCTTCTGCACGCCGCTCTTGGCCATGGCAACGATCAGCCGCCCGAGCCGCCCGCGCTTGATGAAGTGCTGGTCCACCACGCCGAACGGGAAGAAGTCTAGCCCCTCCGAGATCAGCATGCCGGGCTTTTCGGGGTCCGGGGTCACGCCATGCACCATGGCGTCCATGGAGTTGCCGCCGATGATCATGACCTTGGACATGATCGCCGCGCCGGCGCTGGAGCCGGCAACCAGCCCACCGGCCTGGTTGGCCGCGCGGATGGCCGCCAGCACCGGCGTCTCCACGCCGCCGGGGGCGAGCGTGTCGACGATGGTGGTCTGGTTTCCGCCGGTGAAATAGACGCTGCCCATCCGCTCGATCTGAGCGGCATTGGCGGGATCGAGCGCGGCCGCAGCCGCGTTCGGACCGTAGACCGGCGATAGTTCTGCCTCGAAGCCGTAGGCCTGGAAGACCTGGACGGTTTCGATGCCGACCTCCTCCGGCTCGCCGGAAGCGGTGGGGAAGACAACGATCTTCCCCTGGGCGAGGCGGTGCATCTCGCCGAATATCGCCGCGTTCCCGTCTTCCAGCCGGCCGCCGATCACGGCGAGACGCCGCGTCGGCTCGTCGCTCAGCCGGAGCGAGAACCAGTCATAAAATGACATTTACCGCCCGCTCATTCGACTGGCGCAATCAGGACGCCGCGCTCATCGGTAATGATCTTGAACCCTTCCGGGACGTCAAAGGCAATCTGGAGCGGGCGGGCTGCTGCTGCGGCCGTCTGCTCTTCCTTACCCTCGGGCTTGAAGTAGATGATCTTCTTCCAGCAGGCGACGATCGCCTCGCAGAAGATCAGCACCAGGTCATTGTGCCGGGCCATGGAGAGTGCGGTGTCCAGCGCCTCCATTTCCTCGGGAATGATCCGGATGCGGTCCTCGGAGACGCCGAAAGAAATCAGCGCGTCGCGCATCAGGTCCGGGATCTCGGTGGGGCCGCGACCGCGCAGGTTGTTGTCGCGGTGGCAGATGTAGGTGTCGAACTTGCCCGCCACCTTCTCGGCGATGGCGACAATGTCCTCGTTGCGGCGGTCGCCGGGGCAGGTAACGCAGACGATGCGTTCGCCGCGCGGGGCGAGACGCTCCACCAGGTCCACCATGGCGCCGACGGCGGCTTCGTTGTGGCCGTAGTCCAGGATCACCCGGAAGCCGTGCTCGTCGAACACGTTCATGCGGCCGGGGGACTGGAAGAAGGTGTTGTCGAAGGTACGCAGGCCGTTGCGGATCTGGTCCAGCGTCTTGCCGAGCGCATAGGCCATGGCAGCCGCGAACATGGCGTTCTCCACGTTGTGGAGCGCCTTGCCCTCAATGGTCGCCGGGATCAGGTGGCTCCAGATCAGGGGGATCTGGGTGCCGTTGTCATAGATGACGATCTGGTCGCCGTTCAGGCCCTCTTCCAGCACGATGGCCTGCTTGCCCAGGCGAATGTGCTCGCGCACCAGCTCGTGATGGGGGTTGCGGGTTACGTAGAACAGGTTCTTGGCGGAGGTGTAGGACGCCATCTTCAGCGTGTATTCGTTGTCGGCGTTAAGCACCGCGGTGTCGCGGGCAACCTCGACCACCACGCGCTTCACGCGGGCCAGTTCGTCCACCGTGTCCACGCCGCCGAGACCGAGATGGTCCGAGGTGACATTGAGCACCGCGCCCACGTCGCAGAACATGTAGCCGAGGCCCGAGCGGACGATGCCGCCGCGCGCGGTTTCCAGAACCGCGATATCGACGGTGGGGTCGCGCAGCACCATGTTGGCGGAGACCGGGCCGGTCATGTCGCCCTTCACGGTGACATTGCCGTCGATATAGACCGCGTCGGTGGAGGTCTGCCCCACCACATGGCCGGCCATCTTCAGGATGTGCGCGAGCATGCGTGAGCAGGTGGTCTTGCCGTTGGTGCCGGTGAGTGCGGCCACCGGGATGCGGCTCTGCGTTCCCGGCGGGAACAGCATGTTCATGACCGCGCCGCCCACGTCACGCGACTTGCCCTCGGACGGGGAGATGTGCATGCGCAGGCCGGGGCCGGCGTTGATCTCGCAGATGGCGCCGCCGGTGTCGCGATAGGACTGGGCGATATCGGAAGTGAGGAAGTCCACCGCGCCGAGATCGAGGCCCACCGCCAGGATGGCCCGCTCGGCCATCAGCTTGTTATCGGGGTGGATGATGTCGGTGACGTCGACGGCGGTGCCGCCGGTGGAGATGTTGGCGGTCTTGCGCAGATAGACCACTTCGCCGGCCGGCGGGATGCTCTCGGCGGTGTAGCCCTTCTCGGTGAGGAGGCGGACCGCCTGCTCGTCCATCTCGAGCTTGGTGAGCATGTTTTCGTGGCCGACGCCGCGGCGCGGATCAAGGTTCACGACCTCGATGAGCTGGGTGATGTTGCTGGTGCCGTCGCCGACCACATGGCCGGGCACGCGCTTGGCGGCGGCTTCGAGCTTGCCGTTGATGACCAGCAGGCGATGGTCGTCGCCGGTGATCATGCTCTCGACGATGACGGCGCTGCCTTCCTCGTCGGCGACGGCGAAGGCGGCTTCGGCCTCTTCGTCGGTCATGATGTTGACGGTGACGCCGCGCCCGTGGTTGCCGTCGAGCGGCTTGATGACGACGGGATAGCCGATGCGGCGGGCGGCGGAGACCGCCTCGTCCGCGTCATAGACCTGGCGCTGCTGGGGAACCGGCAGGCCGAGATCGCCGAGGATCTTGTTGCACACGCCCTTGTCGGAGGCGATCTCCACGGCGATGTGCGAGGTCATGGAGGTGAGCGCGGCTTCGACGCGCTTCTGGTACTTGCCCTGTCCGATCTGGATCAGGCTCTGTTCGTTGAGGCGCACCCAGGGGATGTCGCGGGCTTCCGCCGCCTTCACCAGCGCCAGGGCCGAGGGGCCGAGCGAGCGCTTCTGGGCGAAGCGGATGAAGCGGGCCAACTCGTCTTCGAGATTATAGGGCTCGTCGTCGTCGCGTCGCGGCGCGATCAGTTCGATGATGATGTCGCAGGCGAGGTCGCCGGCCTCAAGGCCGATCTCGTCTGACTCATAACCGTAGAGAACCTCGACCTCGTCGGAATCAGGGACCGGCTCCGAGGCGGCGAAAGGGGTCGGCTCGCCGGCCAGGCGCTGAAGGTTCAGCGCGACATGGGCGATCAGTTCGCCGAGGCCGCAGGCGTCCGAGGTGCGCGCATACTCGATCCAGGAAGAACCGTCGGGCAGCGTGTCGTTGGCGAGGGTCGGCAGATACTTGAGAAGCGTGTCGATGACCGCATCGCCGTAGCTGGCGACGGAGGCGGTCGCCCGGTTCCGGAGGTCGACGGTCAGACGGATCAGCGGGACCTTGGCATAGCTGTTCGGGCCGACATAGGCGGCGGTCGAGATGATATCCATTTGGTTTTCCCCAAGCGATCCGGCTTCGCCGGCTCCCGCCCATCTTGAAGGTTTTGTTTGGCCGGAGCCTTTCGCGGGGGAAGCTCGAAACGGCGACCTAAGAGTGCAGCATCAAAAATGCTGCACTGCAAAATCAAGCCGTATCCTGTCAAGGGCGGTTTGGCACGCGCACGGCGGAACCCGCCGCAGTATCCAAGCACCCCAATCGGCAGGACGATCGTCTCCCCGCGAAAAATCCCGAGCCAAGTAGAGTCTAGACCCAATCGTTCGCAGCAAGCAATATGGTCTCCTTCCAAGCGGGGGCGGGAAGCGTAAAGGGCCCAGTGCCGGCCTTCCTCTGCTGCATCGCAAAATCGCGCAGGGGTTGGTTAATGGCGCTTTTAGAGGCAAATACCTCCACGCGAACCGCGCATCTCCTTAGCCCTGGCAATGATGCCACCGGCGCAAGAGAAGTTACGGTTTTGCGCTTCGGAGAAATTGGAGCGCGGCCCAAGGCCTATCTTCAGGCCGGGCTGCATGCCGATGAATTTCCGGGCATGCTGGTTCTGCGCCACCTTGCCGCACATCTCGCGGATGCAGCGGCGCGCGGCGACATCATCGGCGAAGTTGTGGTGGTGCCGCAGGCCAATCCCATCGGCCTGACCCAGCATCGTTTCGGCTTTCTCCAGGGCCGGTTCGACGAGGTGAGCGGCGGTAATTTCAACCGTGACTATCCTGACCTCGGTGCTGAAATCTCAGGCGTAATCGGCCCCGCACTCGGTCCGGACCCGGTTGCAAACGTGGCTGCGATTCGCGCCGCCATGGGCGATGCGCTGGCCCGCATGCTGCCCATGGGCGAACTGGCGGTCCTGCGCCACACCTTGCTGGGCCTCGCCTTCGACGCGGATTTGATGCTCGACCTGCATGCCGACAACGAAGCCCTGATGCACCTCTACATCGGTACGCCGCTCTGGCCGGACGCCGCCGACCTCGCCGCCGAAATCGATGCGCGCGCGGTGCTCACCGCCGAGGTGTCGGGCGGCAATCCGTTCGATGAGGCCTGCGGCGGCCCCTGGTGGACGCTGGCGAAACAATTCCCGGACCTGCCGATCCCGCCGGCTTGCCTCTCGACCACGGTCGAGCTTCGCTCAAACGACGACGTTGACGATGCGCAGGCACGGGACGATGCCGCTGCGCTCTATCGCTTCCTCGAACGACGCGGCCTGGTTAAGGGCGACCCTGGCGACGTGCCGCGCCTGACCTGCGACGCGACGCCGCTGGATGCCATGCAGCAGGTGCGCGCACCGGCCGAGGGTCTGGTGAATTATCGTAGCCGGCTCGGTGATCGTCTGAAGGCCGGCGACCTGATCGCCGAGATCATCGATCCGCTGGGCGCCGTTGTGCCGGTTCACGCAACGACCGACGGCCTGCTTTTCGCGCGGCATAGTCAGACTTATGCGTGGCCGGGAAAAGTCATCGGCAAGGTGGCCGGCGCCGTCCGCTTGCCCGATCGCACGGGAAAATTGCTGAACGACTGAATCGTGCCCACTGGTCATATGACTTTTTTGTGGCACGTTGATTGCTGGGGGCTCTGTGCCGGGGCGAGGATTGCTACCGGTAGGGGCAAAAATGACAACCGGAAGGATTGGGGCTTTCCATGAGTTCAAACTCTTTGGGGCGCGCGTTGCTGCGCTGTAAACCCGTAAGTGCCTTGGTCGACGATCATGGGGGTGGGGGAAAAGGGCATCTCGCGCGTTCGATCGGCCTGTTCCAGCTCACGATGCTTGGCGTCGGAGCGACCATCGGTACCGGTATCTTCGTTGCCCTGACCGCGGCGGTTCCTGAAGCTGGTCCGGCGGTCATCGTCTCCTTCGTCATCGCGGGCATCACTGCCGCGCTGACCGCGCTTTGCTACGCTGAGATCGCCTCCACCATCCCGGTGTCCGGCTCCTCCTATTCCTATGCCTATGCCACCATGGGCGAACTGGTCGCCTATGTCGTGGGCGCCTGCCTGCTGCTGGAGTACGCCGTGTCGGCGTCCGCCATCGCCGTGGGCTGGGGCCAGTACCTCAACCAGTTGCTTGGCAACATCAGCGGCTGGCAGATGCCGGACGCGATCAGCCAGCCGCCGGGCGCGGGCGGTTACTTCAACCTGCCGGCGATCGTGCTGGTGGCCATGTGCGCCTCGCTCCTCATCAAGGGCGCGCGCGAATCCACCACCATCAACGCCATCCTGGTGGTGGTGAAGCTCGGCGTTCTGGCGCTGTTCGTGGTCATCGCCTTCTCCGCGTTCAACATCGAGAACCTGAAGCCCTTCACCCCGAAGGGCTGGCTCGGCGTCGGCGCCGCGGCTGGTACGATCTTCTTCTCCTATATCGGCATCGACGCGATCTCCACCGCCGGTGAAGAGGTGAAGAACCCGCGCAAGACCCTGCCCGCAGGCATCATCCTCTCCCTGCTGCTGGTGACGGCGGCCTATGTGCTGGTGGCGTTCTCCGCCGTCGGTGCCCAGCGATGGACCGAGTTCGCCGGCCAGGACGCCGGCCTCGCCGTGATCCTTCAGAACATCACCGGCTCCACCTGGCCGTCGGTGCTGCTCTGCATCGGCGCGATCATCTCGATCTTCTCGGTGACGCTGGTGGTTATGTACGGCCAGACCCGCATCCTGTTCGCCATGAGCCGCGACGGGCTGCTGCCGAAGCTGTTCCAGAAGGTCGACCCGCAGACCATGACGCCGGTGGCGAACACTTACATCGTCGCCGTCTTCATCGCCTTCCTTGCGGCATTGATCCCGCTGGACGTGCTGGCCAACCTCACCTCGATGGGCACGCTGATCGCGTTCGCCGTGGTGTCGACAGGCGTCATGATCCTGCGCCGGACCCGCCCCGATCTGCCGCGCGGCTACACCGTGCCGCTGTTCCCGTTCGTTCCGATCGCGAGCGTGTGCTTCTGCCTCTACCTCATCACGCAGCTGCCCTGGGACACCTACGCGCTGTTCGCGGTGTGGATCACGATCGCTCTGCTGATTTACTTCGGCTACTCGTTCAAGAACTCGGTGCTGGCGAGGGGTGAAGCGAAATGAGCTACCTCATCGGTTATGCGCCGGACCGGGGCGGCGCCGATGCGTTGGCCGTCGGGCGCATGATGGCGATGGCAGGGGATATCCCCGTCACCGTCTGCGTCGTGACGCCGGAGACGTGGGGCTACCCGTCCCCGGCGGCCGTGGATGCCGAGTACAAGGTGTTCCTCGACCAGTACGCCCAGAAGGCCCTGGCCCGCGCCCGCGCGGTCATGGGCGATGGGGTGAAGGCGGACTATATGGTCGTCGCGGCCCAGAACGCTGCGAAAGGCCTCTCCCGCGTCGCCAACGAAATGAACGCCTACCTCACCATCGTGGGCTCCGCCCGCGACGGCAAGAAGATGCGGGCGGGCCTCGGCTCGACCGCATCGGGCGTGCTGGCGGGCACCAAGTGCCCGACCCTGATGGCGCCGCTCGGCTACGCCTCCAACGCGCCCCGGCGCCTGGAGCGCGTGACCTGCGCCTTTTCCGATGACCGGCAGGGCGCGGCGACGCTTGCCGTCGCCATCGATCTGGCGCGCGAGCACAAGGTTCCCCTTCGCCTCGTCACCTTCGTGGTGCGCGACAAGCAGATGTATCCCTCGGACGTGGGTTTCCAGGCCGAGAACATGGTCGCCAACACTTGGCGCAAACAGGCGAAGGATGCCCAGAAGGCGGCCCTGGCCGATCTTCCCACGGACATCGATGCCTCTTGCAGCATCGGCGACGGGCCGGATTGGAAGCGGGCCATCGAGTCCATCGGTTGGGCCTGGGGCGATATCTTGGTAGCCGGCGCCCACCACGAACAGGGGATCACCGCCTTCCTGTTCGGCTCCACCTTCACCCGCCTTCTGCGCTACGTGACGGTTCCGATCGTCGCAGTGGACTGAACGCGGCTTTTTGCGCCTTCCCGTCCCCGCCTGATTCCCTCTCCCGCTTGCGGGGGAGGGTTAGGGAGGGGGCAACTTGAGGTGTGGCCGGGGCGAGTGTAGCCTCAAAGGCGCCGGCCTCCTCGTCGCCCCTCTACCGAAAGCGGGAGGGCGCGCATTGCACCTGCTCCGCCAAACTCAATCCTCGAAATCCAGACCCAGGTCGAGGATCGGCGCGCTGTGGGTCAGCCAGCCGCATGAGATGATGTCGACGCCGGTGGCCGCGATCGCCGGCACGGTTTCGGCCGTGATCCGCCCGGACGCCTCGGTGATCGCACGCCCCGCCACCATGGCGACGGCCTCGCGCAGCATGTCCGGTCCCATATTGTCCAGCAGCACCGCGTCGATGCCGATCTCCAGCGCTTCCGCGAGCTGGGCCAGCGTGTCCACTTCCAGCTCGATCTTCACGAGGTGCCCGACATGGGCGCGCGCGGCGGTCACAGCCTTAGTGATGCCGCCCGCAGCCGCAACGTGATTGTCCTTGATCAGCACCGCGTCATCGAGGCCGAACCTGTGGTTCGATCCGCCGCCGGCCCGCACGGCATATTTTTCCAGCGCCCGCAGGCCCGGCGTGGTCTTGCGGGTGCAGGCGATGCGGGCATGGCCGTGAGCCCTGGCGGCGGTCGCCAGCACGGATGTCGCCGAAGCGATGCCGGAGAGCCGACAAGCGAAGTTCAGCGCCACCCGTTCTGCCGAAAGGATCGGCCGGGCGCGCCCCTCGATCTGGAGCACCCGGTCGCCAGGGGCCACCGGCGCGCCGTCTTCCAAAAGGACCGTGAGTGCCAGATCTGGGTCCATGAGGCGGAAGGCCTGCATGGCAATGCCCACCCCCGCCACCACGCCGCGCTGGCGCGAGGTCATGGCGACCCGCATCCGGGCGTCCCTGCCGATCACCGCCTCGGTGGTGATGTCGCCGGCACGGCCGAGATCCTCCAGCAATGCGGCGCGCACCACGGGCTCGGTCATGATGGCGGGCAACGGGTCGAGGCTCATCGGGGCCAGGCTCAAGGGGGCCAAGCTCATCGGGGCGGGGTTCATGGCGTGTCCTCGATGGGCGCGGCGGAGAGGCCGGGGAAGCGGCGGCGCGCCTCGGTCAGGGTGAATGCGCTGTGGCGCGCGGGGTCGGCGCGCTCCGGGAAATCGGCGCGGAAATGTCCGCCCCGGCTTTCCTCCCGCGCCAGTGCGGCGGCCGTGACGAGCCCGGCGACCAGGGCGGCATCGCTGGCCATGCGCGGCGCGAAGCGGTCCAGCGCCTCTGCGAGCCCCGCGCGCGTGCGCACCACGCCGACATCCCGGTCCATGACCGTTCGGATCATGTCGAGATCGGCGGAGGGTGGCGGCAGAACCGGCGGCAGCGCCGTCTGCGCGATCCCGGCGGCGTCGTGTTCCTTGATGTCGGCGGCGATCCAATGGGCGAAGGCCAGCGCCTCAAGCAGAGAGTTGCTGGCCAAGCGGTTGGCGCCGTGCAGGCCAGTGGAGGCCACCTCGCCGCAGGCATAGAGGCCGGGCAGGGAGGTCGCGCCCATTTCGTCCACCTTCACGCCGCCCATATGATAATGCGCGGCCGGCCGCACCGGGATCATGTCCCGCTCGGGGTCGATGCCGTTGCGCCGGCACAGGGCGTGCACCGAGGGAAAGTCGCTGGGAAACCGCGCGCCCACCGCCTCGCGGGCATCGAGGAACACTCGTCGTCCCGCGATGATCTGGCTGTGGATCGCCCGCGCCACCACATCGCGCGGGTCGAGATCCCGCCCCGCCATGAACCGTTCGCCGAGATCGTTCACCAGTATCGCGCCGGCGCCGCGCAGCGCCTCGGTGGCGAGCGGCATGGGGTCGCTCGCGGTGGCGATGGCGGTGGGGTGGAACTGCACGAATTCGAGGTCGCGCAGCACCGCGCCGGCCCGTGCCGCCATGGCGATGCCGGAGCCGCGCGCCGAAAGCGGGTTGGTGGTGGCGGCATAGAGCCCGCCGAGGCCGCCGGTGGCGAGAACCACGGCGCGGCCGCGATGAAGAACCGGTGTGCCCTCCTTGTCCGTGCACCACACGCCGGCGACCCGCCCGTTCTCCACCAGCAGGCGGGTGGCGCGCAGGTCCGCGCTGCGCTCGATATGCGCGGCATCGCGCGCGCAGGCGACCAAGGTGCCGAGCACCGAGCGTCCGGTGGCATCGCCTCCGGCATGCACGATGCGCGCGCGGCCGTGGGCGCCCTCCAGCCCGAGCGCAATGCCCCCGTCCGGTTCGCGGTCGAAGAACACGCCCCAGGCGAGCAGCCGCCCGATGATATGGGGACCGGCGTCCGTGACCTTGGCGACGATGTCGGCCTCGCACAGGCCGGCACCGGCAATGCGGGTGTCGGCGGCATGCAGGCCGGCGGCATCGTTCGGGCCGATGGCGGCGGCGATGCCACCCTGGGCCATTCGCGTCGCGGCGTCCGTCCCGGTGGGGCTCGGGGCGATCAGCAGCACCGGCAGGGGCGCGAGTTCCAGCGCGGTGGCAATGCCGGCCAGGCCCGCCCCCACCACGATCACGCGGTCGGCGGCGTTGGTCATGGCCTCACCGGATCGCCAGCATGCGTTCGACGCTGGCGCGCGCGCCCGGCAAAAGGGCCGGGTCGACGATCACCTCAGGCGACATGTTTTCCAGGGCGCGGCGGATGTTGGAGAGCGTGATGCGCTTCATGTGCGGGCAGAGGTTGCACGGTTTCACGAAGTCGATTTCGGGATAGTGCACCGCCACATTGTCGCCCATGGAGCATTCGGTGACGAGCGCCACCCGCGCCGGACGCTTGTCCGCGACGAAGCTCACCATCTCGGCGGTGGAGCCGGAGAAGTCGGCCGCCTCCACCACTTCGGGCGGGCATTCGGGATGGGCGATCACGGTGACATCGGGGTAGATGTCGCGGATATCGGCGATATCCATGGGCGTGAAGCGCTCATGGACCTCGCAGCGGCCATGCCAGGAGATGATCTCCACATGGGTCTGGGCGGCGATGTTGCGGGCGAGATATTCGTCCGGGATCATGATGACACGCGGCACCCCCAGGGCCTCCACCACCTTCTTGGCATTGCCGGAGGTGCAGCAGATGTCGGATTCCGCCTTCACCGCCGCCGAGGTGTTCACATAGGTGACGACGGGCACGCCGGGATACTTCGCCTTCAGCGCGCGCACATCCTCGGGCCGGATGGATTCGGCCAGCGAGCAGCCGGCCTTCTCATCGGGGATCAGCACGATCTTGTCGGGGTTCAGCACCTTGGCGGTCTCCGCCATGAAGTGCACGCCGGCCATGAGGATCACGTCGGCATCGGTGGCCGCCGCCTCGCGGGCGAGCGCCAGGCTGTCGCCGACGATATCCGCCACGGTGTGGAAGATTTCCGGCGACTGGTAATTGTGCGCCAGGAGCACCGCGTTGCGGCGTTGCTTCAGCTCCAGGATCGCCGCGATGTCGTCGGCCAGAAGCTGCCATTCCATGGGCGGCACATGGCGCCGCACCCGCTCGTAGAGGTGCGGCAGGGGCAGGGTGGCGAGGTCCGTGGCTGGAACGTGAAGCATGGCGCATACCTCCCGCTATGCTCAAATTGAGCATAAGTGGAATGAAAAAATCGCCGGTCGAAAGCCGGCTTCATTGCTTATGCTAACTGTGAGCATAACTCGCCGTCAATCCGGTCTCAGCGGAAAATGCCGGCGTAGACGCCAAAGACGCCGCTAATCGATTGCGGGTGCTCGCATTTCGGGGCTGGAATTTTTCTCAAATTCGCCGCGCCGCTTATCCAAGCGGGAGTTTCGGGTCGAGGCGGCATCGCTCGACCCGTTCATCGCGGATGGAATGCCCCGGCCTCGCCTTGCGATGCCGGGTCAGGCCCAATCAGGGGCAGCGCACATAGACCATGGTGCCGTAACGCTTCTGCACGTCGGGATCCATCCAGCGCAGCACCAGCACGTTGCCGTTGAACGAGACCACCTGACGGTCGCGCTCGGCGCCGGCGGGGTCCTCGGCGGGGCCGATGAACGTCGGCTGGCCGGGAACCTGCTTTGAGATCACCTCGGTCTGCTTGGTTTCATCCGCCAGATACATCAACACGCCGCCGCTCGGGCCTGCGGTGATGATGTAGGGATTGCTGCATTGCGCCTTGGCTTGGTTTTCCGTGCGCACCGCGTCCTCGGGCCGATGATAGGCGGCAAGGCCGTAGCGGCCGACCAGGGCGGATGCCGGGATCGGGCTGGTGTATTGCGGAATGGCCGGCACCGGGGGCGGCGGGGGCTCGGAGGCGCAGCCGGCGAGCGCGAGCGCGCTGAGCGCGAAGCCGAAGGCGACGAGGCGCGCGCGAACGCTCCTTTTGAGGGCGTCTGCGGAAGGGATTGAGGACAGGGGCATTCACACACTCCGAGCCGAAGCCAGCACTGCGGCGTCGCGTTCACTTCGTTGCGACAGGGACCATAGAGCCTGATGATCGCGGCGTCGATTCTCGTCCCGGACTAGCCTCCGGCCCGCCTCCCGCACCCCGACACGCACATTCTACGGCGGCATCTCTTACATAAAGGTAAGGGACGCGGCCTTGACGCGCGAGGGGCATGTCCCTATCTCCGGGGCAGGCTAGCACTCGGGTAAGCCGAGTGCCAAAAGCCGCGAGCGCCGCGCTCGCCGAAAAAAATTGAAGAGGATCAGGCCCATGTCCTTCCGCCCTCTGCACGACCGGGTGGTCGTAAAGCGCATTGAAGCCGAGCAGAAGACTGCCGGTGGCATCATCATCCCCGACACCGCCAAGGAAAAGCCCCAGGAAGGCGAGATCGTCTCCGCCGGCCCCGGCGCCCGCGACGAGAGCGGCAAGGTCGTCCCGCTGGACGTCAAGGCCGGCGATCGCGTCCTGTTCGGCAAGTGGTCCGGCACCGAAGTGAAGGTGGACGGCCAGGATCTTCTTATCATGAAGGAAAGCGACATCCTCGGCGTGATCGCCTGAGCGTCCTTTCCCTCGTCACCATTTCTCTTATTCAGGAGCACGCCACATGGCTGCCAAAGAAGTAAAATTTGCGGGTGATGCCCGCGAGAAGATGCTGCGCGGCGTGGATATCCTCGCCAACGCGGTGAAGGTCACGCTCGGCCCCAAGGGCCGTAACGTCGTGATCGAGAAGTCGTTCGGCGCGCCGCGCATCACCAAGGACGGCGTCACCGTCGCGAAGGAAATCGAGCTTGAGGACCGGTTCGAGAACCTCGGCGCTCAGCTGGTTCGCGAAGTCGCTTCCAAGACCAACGACAAGGCCGGTGACGGTACCACCACCGCGACCGTGCTGGCCCAGGCCATCGTCAAGGAAGGCGCCAAGGCGGTTGCCGCCGGCATGAACCCGATGGACCTGAAGCGCGGCATCGACCTCGCGGTCGCCGCTGCCATCGCCGACATCCGCGCCCGCGCCAAGAAGGTGTCCTCCTCCGCCGAAGTGGCGCAGGTCGGCACCATCTCCGCGAACGGCGATGCCTCGATCGGCGAAATGATCGCCGGCGCGATGCAGCGCGTGGGCAATGAAGGCGTCATCACGGTCGAAGAGGCCAAGACCGCCGACACCGAGCTCGACGTCGTCGAAGGCATGCAGTTCGACCGCGGCTATCTCTCCCCGTACTTCATCACGAATGCGGAGAAGATGATCGCCGAGCTGGAAGATCCCTATCTGCTGATCTTCGAGAAGAAGCTCTCCGGCCTTCAGCCGATCCTGCCGGTTCTCGAAGCCGTCGTGCAGTCCGGCAAGCCGCTCGTGATCGTGGCCGAGGACGTCGAGGGCGAAGCCCTTGCCACCCTGGTCGTGAACCGCCTGCGCGGCGGCCTCAAGGTCGCGGCCGTGAAGGCTCCCGGCTTCGGCGATCGCCGCAAGGCCATGCTGGAGGACATCGCGATCCTCACCGGTGGCCAGGTGATCTCGGAAGACCTCGGCATAAAGCTTGAGAATGTCACCCTCGACATGCTCGGCCGCGCCAAGAAGGTGATCCTCGAGAAGGAAAAGACCACCATCGTGGACGGCGTCGGCGAGAAAGCCGGCATCGAAGCCCGCGTGGCGCAGATCAAGGCGCAGATCGAGGAAACCTCCTCGGACTACGACCGCGAGAAGCTCCAGGAGCGTCTGGCGAAGCTCGCCGGCGGCGTCGCGGTGATCCGCGTCGGCGGTTCCACGGAAGTGGAAGTGAAGGAAAAGAAGGACCGCGTCGACGACGCCCTGAACGCGACCCGCGCTGCGGTCGAAGAAGGCATCGTCCCGGGCGGCGGCATTGCTCTGCTGCGCGCCAAGAAGGCCGCGGCTCTGGTGACCTCCACCAACCCGGACATCACCGCCGGTATCAAGATCGTGCTGCGCGCCCTTGAGGCCCCCATCCGCCAGATCGCGGAAAATGCGGGCGTCGAAGGCTCCATCGTGGTCGGCAAGGTGCAGGAGTCGGATGATCCGAACTTCGGCTTCAACGCGCAGACCGAAGAGTATGTGGACATGATCGCCACCGGCATCGTCGATCCGGCGAAGGTCGTGCGCACCGCTCTCCAGGACGCCGCGTCCGTGGCCGGCCTGCTGGTCACCACCGAAGCCCTGGTCGCCGAGCTGCCCAAGCGTGAAGCCGGCGGCCCCTCGATGCCGGGCGGCGGCATGGGTGGCATGGACTTCTGATCCTTTCAGAATCAGAAAACAGAAGGGCGCGGCGAAAGCCGCGCCCTTTTTGTTTGCCCGCCCGAGGGGGAGATCGCTGGTCAAATCCGCTTGCGAGAGTTCCGCGAAACGCATGTCGCATGGCGCATCAGCGGCGCTGGTAATGAATCCGGTTACGCGGGTTGCCGGCCTGGGTGGCATTGAAGCCGTCGGGGGTCGGCTGGAGATAGAATTGCGCGCCGTTGACGTACAGATTTCCGCCGCGAACGTAGGCGGGGACCTTCTGTCCGTTCACGAAGGCGAGAGAGCGGCCGTCGGGCGCGATGCTGAGCCCCAATTGGAGGCCCTGGCGGTTGAACCCGACATAATTGCCGGCCAGCCAGCCGGGAAAGCCGCCGCGCGAGGGCGGGGGACCATATTGCTGCTGCTGCGGGGGCGGCGGGTAATAGGGCCGCTGCTGCTGCGGGGGCGGATAATATTGCGCCAGCTGCACCGGCGGCTGGTTATCCTGGGAAGCGAACGCCGGTGAGCCCGTACCCATGCTTAATGGCAGGGCAAGCAAGCTGGCCCCGATCAGTCCCAATGAAATTGCCGCTCTCATCGCGTTCCCCAAACACTGTTCGCAGGTTCTGTCGCCGACCTTATCGCACGAGAACCGACTAAAAATTAACGAAGCGGGATCGCGCATAAAAAACTTGCTTGGACAACGGTGGCGCCGCCTAAAAGGTTGCAGAAGAAGAGGTTGAGGCGGCGATTTTCGGGTGGCGCACAGGCGCACGAACCGCACACTGCTCCGCGCGAATCGCCGGAGACTTGATCCCATGCCCCATCCTTTCTCTCTCGCCGGCCGCACCGCGCTGGTTACGGGCGCCACCTCCGGCATCGGCTTTGAGATCGCGCGCGGGCTGGCGCAGGCGGGTGCGCAAGTCACGATCAACGGCCGCGACCAAGAGCGGCTCGATGCCGCCTGCGCCGTCCTCGCGGAAGATGGCGCAGTGACAGGACTGGCCTTCGACGTCTCGGATGAAGCTGCGATCGTGCGGGCGCTGGAAGCCGCCCCCGGCTTCGATATCCTGGTGAACAACGCCGGCCTGCGGGACCGCCGCGCCTTCCTGGAACTCGACACCACCGCGCTGCGCCGGCTTATCGATGCCATTGTCTTGGGCCCGGCCACGCTTGCCCGCCTTCTGGTGCCTGAAATGGCGGCGCGCGGCTGGGGGCGGATCATCAATGTCACCTCCATCGCTGGTCCCCTTGGACGGCCGGGCGATGCCGGTTACATCACCGCCAAGGGCGGGCTGGAGGCGCTGACGCGGGCGCTCGCCGCCGAGTTCGGGCCGCAGGGCATCACGGTGAACGCGATCGCACCGGGATATTTCGCAACCTTCCCCAACCGCACCATGGTCACCGACCTCGAGACCGAAGAATGGCTCAAGAAGCGCACGTCCATCGGCCGCTGGGGACAGCCCGAGGAGGTCGCGGGAGCGGCGGTTTTCCTGGCGTCCCCCGCTGCCGGCTACGTCACTGGCCAAGTTCTGGCCGTGGATGGCGGCTATATCGCGCATTTCTAGTGCTCCAGCTATCACCGCGCATTGTGCTGGACCCGGCTTCACGCCTATCAAGGGCGAACATGGCGGGGGCGGATCGCCAATGGACGAAACACGGCTAAATCTCTGGACCGGCGAGTTCCTTGGCCAAGACCAGGAATGGGCCTACCGCGAGCAGCGGGTGGCCGAGCTGGCACGCCATGCCCGCATTCTTCTTGTCCTCTCCGCCCTGCTCAATACCGCGTTCCTGGTGAGCGACTGGCGGTTCTACGGGCAGCCCCATTTCTTGGTCGCCTTGCCCGCGCGCGGCATCACGATCCTGATCGCGCTGGTCTGCCTTTATCTGGTCGGCCGGGTGCAGACCTATCGCAGCATCCAAGCGGTGCTGCTGCTTTGGCAATGGGTCACGGCGATCGCCGTCGGCGTGCTGGTGTCGGCACGCAGCGACATCGCGCTGGTGGTGGTGCTGCTGCTGCCAGCCATCTACTACCTCGCTGTGCCCATCGCGTTCGTCTGGGTGGTTGCGAGCGGCGCGGGGTGCAGCATCCTGCTGCTGCTGGGCTATGTCGGCGTGCCGCCCCACGGCGAGACGGTGCTCGGCCTCGCCTTGGCGCAACTGACCCTCAACGTCGCCTTGATCCTCGCGGTGATCCAGTCGAACCGCCAGGGACGGCTGGAATGGGCCGCGACCCAGGCCGAGCGGATTGCCCGCAAAGTGCTGATCCAGAGCCAGCATCTGCTGGAACACACCTTCATGGCGGTGCCCACCCCGCTGCTGATCTCCGAGGTCGAGACCGGGCGGATCGTGCGTTACAACGAGGCTGGCGCGCGCTATTTCGGCGGGGACCCCGAAACTTTCGGCATCTCCTCCACCGTTGATATGTACGAGGACGCCGCCTCGCGCGCCCAATTCCTCGACAAGCTGGCGCGGGAGGGCCGCGTCACCAATTTCGAGACCAAGATCCGGCTCGGCCATGGCGAAATCCGCACCGTGCTGCTCGCCGCTGCCTTTACCGAACTGGACGGGCGCGCCTGCGTGGTCTCGGCTGTGGTCGATATCACCGACCGCCTCGCCGCAGAGCAGAAGGTGCGCTACGCCGCGACCCACGATGCCTTGACTGGCCTGATCAACCGCGCCGCCTTCCAGGCCAAGCTCGACGACATGATCCGACACGCCTCCGACCTGCCCGGCACCGTGGTGCTGCTGCTGGTCGACCTCGATGGTCTTAAGGACGTGAACGACACGCTCGGCCACGATGCCGGCGACGCGCTGCTGATGGAAACCGCGCGGCGGCTGGAGCATCTGGCCGCCGATCTTGGGGCGGTGGCGCGGCTTGGCGGCGATGAATTCGTCGTGCTCATGCAGGCCCAGCACACCGCTCAGGCCGCGCTCGACCTCGCCGACGCCATCCTGCGTGATTTCCGCCAGCCGCTGGCCTATGGCGACCGGCATCTCTCCAGCCGCGCCAGCATCGGCATCGCGGTCTGCCCGTCGCCCGACTATGCCCCCGGCGAGTTGATGAAGGACGCGGACCTCGCGCTCTATGCTGCGAAGAAGCAGGGCCGCAACCGCGCGGTCCTCTATGCGCCCGCCATGCGCCGCGCCATGAGCGAGCGTGTGCTGCTGAGCCGCGAACTGGTGAACGCCATCAATCGCAAGGCAATCCTGCCGTTCTACCAGCCCAAGATTTCGCTGGTGACGGGGCGGCTGGTGGGGTTGGAGGCGCTGATGCGCTGGCAGCAGGGCGCCGGGCTGATCGTGCCGCCGGATAAATTCATCTCGGCGTTCGAAGACCCCGAGCTTGCGGTGCAGATGGGCGAGACCATCCTGCGCCAGATCGCGCGCGACGCCCGCTCCTGGCTCGACCAGGACATCAATTTCGGTCGCATCGCCTTCAACCTCGCTCCGGCTCAATTCACCCACCCGCGCCTCGCCTCTCACCTGCTGGGTCTGATCTGGGACGAGGAGGTGGAGCCTCGGCATTTCGACGTCGAGGTGACGGAGACCGTGTTCCTCGGCCGGGATTCCGAGTTCGTGGCGCCGATCCTCGACGAGCTTTACGCCGCCGGCATGCGCATCGCGTTGGACGATTTCGGCACCGGCTACGCTGCCCTCACGCATTTGAAGCAATTGCCGATCGATGCGGTGAAGATCGACCGCTCGTTTGTCCAGCAATTGGAGAGCGACCCGTTCGATGCCGCCATCGTCTGCGCGGTGATCGAGCTGGGGAAGAATCTCGGGCTGCGGGTGATCGCGGAGGGGGTGGAAACCCTGAGCCAGGCGCGCTTCCTGCGCGAGCGCGGTTGCGAATATGCCCAGGGCTACCTTTACGGCTACCCCATGTCCGAAGCCGCCATCATCGAGTTTCTGAAGCGTGAGAGCAACGAGCTTTCCGCCACCCGCGTGAGCGAGCTTCTAGGCTGAGGAGTGCCGCGCGTGGCGTGGAACTTCAAATCCTCGCGCCGGCGCGCCTTGTCCCCCCTCCGGGCCAGTGCTATGCGGCCCGGATGACCGCCAGCGCACAAAAGAACATCCGCAACTTTTCCATTGTCGCTCATATCGACCATGGCAAGTCCACCCTCGCCGACCGGCTGATCCAGATCACGGGCGGGCTGACTGAACGCGAGATGACGGAACAAGTGCTCGACAGCATGGACATCGAGCGCGAGCGCGGCATCACCATCAAGGCGCAGACCGTCCGCCTGTCCTATAAGGCCAAGGACGGGGAGACCTATATCCTCAACCTCATCGACACGCCGGGGCATGTGGACTTCGCCTATGAGGTGAACCGCTCGCTCGCCGCCGTCGAGGGGTCGCTGCTTGTGGTGGATGCGTCCCAGGGGGTTGAGGCGCAGACGCTCGCCAACGTCTACCAGGCCATCGAAAACAACCACGAGATCGTTCCGGTCCTCAACAAGGTGGACCTGCCCGCCGCCGAGCCCGAGAAGGTGAAGGCGCAGATCGAGGATGTGATCGGCATCGACGCCTCCCAGGCCATCGGCATCTCGGCCAAGACCGGGCTGAACGTCGACCAGGTGCTGGAGGCCATCGTCACCCGCCTGCCGCCGCCCATGGGCGACCGTGACGCGCCGCTGAAGGCGCTGCTGGTGGATAGCTGGTACGACACCTACCTCGGCGTGGTGGTGCTGGTGCGGGTGGTGGACGGCGTGGTCCGCAAGGGCCAGCGCATCAAGATGATGCGCACGGGGGCCGTCTACGACATGGACCGCGTCGGTGTATTCACCCCCAAGATGGTGGCCATGGAGAGCCTGGGTCCCGGCGAGATCGGCTTCCTCACCGGCTCCATCAAGGAAGTGGCGGAAACCCGCGTCGGCGACACCATCACCGATGAAAAGAAGCCCGCCTCCGAACCCTTGCCGGGCTTCAAGCCAGCCCAGCCCGTGGTGTTCTGCGGCCTGTTCCCGGTGGATGCGGCCGATTTCGAGGACCTGCGCGCCGCCATGGGCAAGCTGCGCCTCAACGATGCCAGCTTCTCCTTCGAGATGGAGACCTCGGCGGCGCTCGGCTTCGGCTTCCGCTGCGGGTTCCTCGGCTTGCTGCACCTGGAAATCATCCAGGAGCGGCTGGAGCGCGAGTTCAATCTCGACCTGATCGCCACCGCGCCCTCGGTCATCTACCAGATGGAGCTGAACGACGGCTCCGTCATCGACATGCACAATCCGGCCGACATGCCGGACGTGGTGAAGATCAAGGAAATCCGCGAGCCCTGGATCCGCGCCACCATCCTGACCCCGGACGATTATCTCGGCAGCGTACTGAAGCTCTGCCAGGACCGGCGCGGCAACCAGATCGAGCTGACCTATGTCGGCTCGCGCGCCATGGTCACTTACGACCTGCCGCTCAATGAGGTGGTGTTCGACTTCTACGACCGGCTGAAGTCGATCTCCAAGGGCTACGCCTCGTTCGACTACAACATCACCGACTATCGCGAGGGCGACCTCGTAAAAATGTCGCTGCTGGTGAACGGCGAGCCGGTGGATGCGCTCTCCATGCTGGTCCATCGCGGCCGGGCGGAGCATCGCGGTCGGGCCATGTGCGAGAAGCTGAAGGACCTGATCCCGCAGCATCTGTTCAACATCCCGATCCAGGCCGCCATCGGCGCCAAGATCATCGCCCGCGAGACCATCAAGGCCCTGCGCAAGGACGTGACCGCCAAGTGCTACGGCGGCGACATCTCGCGCAAGCGCAAGCTGCTGGACAAGCAGAAAGAGGGTAAGAAGAAGATGCGCCAGTTCGGCAAGGTGGAAATCCCCCAAGAAGCCTTCATCGCTGCGCTGAAGATGGATGATTGAGGATGAGCAGGAGGGCATGAAGCAGATCAAGCTGACTGCTCATGCCTCCCAGCAGGCGGCCAGGCGTGGCATCCCGCTGCCATGGCTTTACCAAACCATCCGCTCCCCTGCATGGACTGAGGCTGACCCAACTGACGCCGAAAAGCGCCGTTGCTTTTCACCAGTTCCGGAGCATGAGGGACGCGTGCTGCGGGTTGTCTGCGTGGAGACTGAACGCGAAATCCGCGTTATAACCGCATTCTTCGACAGAGACGCGAGGCCGCCATGGCCGACATGACCTATGATCCGCAAGCGGACGCGGTGTATATCCAAGTTGGAAAGAGCCAAATCGTACGGTCCGTCGAGGCTGCGGACGATGTGGTGCTCGACTATGACGGGAACGGCCGCATTGTCGGGATAGAGGTGTTGAGCGCAAGCGCACGCCTAGCGCCCGGCGCTTGGCGCCAAGCGCCGCGACCCTCAGCTCCGGACGTGGATGCAGCCGAATAAACGAATAAAGGCTGGCTTCACCGCCTCTGCGCATGGAATGCCACATGGGCAGCGCCCGCTACCAAGAGAGCGGGCAGGGTGGCGCCGAGGCTGGGGGCGAAGGTGGTCACGGCGTGGAACACCACGATGCCCAGCACCCAGGCACCGACGCCCGCAAGGTGCCAGCCGCCGGAGAACCAATAGGCCCCGCCCTTGCGGTCAATCTCGGCGGTCGCGATCACCCGGCGGCGGACGATGAAATGGTCCGCCAGCACCACGCCGAACAACGGCGCGAACACCGAACTGATCAGAAGCAGGAAGCTTTCATACTGCGCCAGTGGCACGGCGAGGGCCACCAGCGTGCACAGGGCGCCGAAGCCCAGCGCCATCATCGGCACCTTGCCCGCGACCAGCGTGCGCGCGGAGACCGCCGCCGAATGGATGTCGGCAAAGGCGTTGTCGGTCTCGTCCAGCAGGATCATCAGCAGCGCCAGCCCGCCGCCAGCGGTGGCGAGCGCCGCCACCAGCGAGACCTCGCCGCCCGAGGCGAGGCCATAGGCGGCGCCCAGGCCGTAGAACCAGATGTTGGCGACGAAATAGCCGAGCGCGCTGCCCCTGAACATGGCCCGCGGGGAGCGCCCGAAGCGGGTGTAGTCGGAAATCAGCGGCAGCCAGGACAGCGGCATGGCGATCACCAGATCCACCGCGCTACCGAAGCTCATCGCGCCGGTGCCGGGCTTGGCAAATAAGGCGGCGAGGTCGTTCTGCGCCAGCAGGCGCCAGGTGAGCCACGCCGCTGCCGCCAACAGCAGCCAGAGCCCGTAGGCGCGCAGGAAACGGCGCACGAAGGAGACCGGTCCCATCACCGCGATGAGGGTGGCAAGCGCGCCGAACGCCAGGGTCCACAGGCCGGGGAAGGAAAAGCCGAAGGCGGATTTGGCGAGCGCATCCGCCGCATCGCCCATGACGATGATCTCGAACGACCCCCAGCCGACCAGTTGCACCACATTGATGATGGTCGGCAGGATCGCGCCGCGCAGGCCCAGTGTCGGCCGCAGCATGGCCATGGAAGCAAGGCCGGAATCCGCGCCGATCACCCCCACCGCCGCCAGAAGCACCACGCCGAAGGTCGTGCCGACCAGGATGGCGGCGAACGCCGCGCCCAGGCTCAGCGCGGGAGTGAGGAGCGCACCCGCCTGGAGCACCAAAAGCCCGATGCCCAGGCTGAACCACAGCGCGAACGCATCGCGCATCACGAACACGCGCCGCTCGGGGGCGACGGGAACCAGGGGATCGTAAGAGGTGTGGGCTGTTTCCATCGGAAATCACCGGGGCAAGGGTTGATGCCTCCGGGCCAGAAGCCGCGCGGCGCCGCATTTCTGCTCTATATCAGCGCGGCGGAATGTCGAGCGGGCACGGTGCAATCAGGAGCTTTTCCAAAGGCGTATGGCCGGCGCGCGGCGTTTTGCCAGATCTTCCCTAACGGCACTTTGAAGCCTTCATCGGCCTGGCAGCACCAGCACGGTCGGCTTGCCCGGCAGCATCTCCCGCGAGAGCATCACCGTGGGCGAGGCCGAGCGGGTGATTTCATAGTCCTTGCCGAGGCGCGACAGGAAACGGTCGAGGCCATATGAGCTGAAATAATGCATCGGGATGATGAGTGGCGCGTTGATCGCCTTCAGCGTCTCCACCATGCCTTCGATGTCGAGCGTGTAGGAGCCGTCCACCGGCGCCAGCACCACGTCGATGCGCCCCAGCGCCTCCAGATGGTCGCGGGTGAGGAGATGGTGCAAATGGCCGAGGTGGGCGATGCATAGGCCCGCCACCTCGAACACGAACATGGAATTGCCCTCGTAGAGCGTGCTCGAGCCGTAGCGGATGTTGGTGGAAACGTTGCGAATCCACACATCGTCCAGGGTGAGTTCGTGATGCGCCGGCCCGCCCTCGGGGTTCCAGCCGCGCAGGACATAGGCGATGCCGGGGTCCGGGTGCTCGGTGTAATGGGTGTCATGTGCCCGGTTCATGGTCGCCACCATGGGCACGATGCTGGGCCGCACATAATCATTATAGTCGGTGACGATGGTGATGCCCTTGGGGCTTTCGATCAGAAAGGTGGCGTGGCCGACGAAGGTGAGACTCACCTGATTGCCCTCGGCGGCGACCGGCCGGTAGGCCGCCTTCCAAACCTTTGGTGTGAGAGAGGGCATGGGCGCCTGGGCCACCATGCGCGGGCATTTCTCCGGCTGCGCCTGCGCCGGCAAAGCGAGACCCATCAGGGCGAGGCTGCCGAGCGCGGCCGCAAAAAGACCCTTCCACAACATTGCCAAGGCTCCCCATCCCACGCTCACCCAGCGTCAGCATCGCCGGGCACGCCGTCTGGTTCAATGATGCGGCATTTCACACCGGCGTGACATAGCCGGGAACCGAGGGGCGCCGCCCGTCCTTCTCAGCGTGAGCATTGCCGCAGCAGCTGAGGAGCGCGCCATGAATATCGACATTGTCATGCTTTCCCCCATCATCGCCTTGGTCGCCGGTGTTCTGATCCTGGTGTTTCCGCGCCTCCTCAACATCCTCGTGGCGGTCTATCTCATCCTCATCGGCATTCTCGGCCTCATTCCCCATTGAGGGGTGCGCCGAACGCTACAGTTGAAGGCGCGGCCCGCGCGGGCTAAAGCAACGGCGCTGTTTTTCCGCGACGCGTGAACATCCCAAGGGATCTTTGACGATGACGAAATGGGTCTACTCCTTCGGCGACGGCACGGCCGAAGGGAAAGCCGAAATGCGGAACCTGCTGGGCGGCAAGGGCGCAAACCTCGCCGAGATGGCCAATCTCGGCCTCCCGGTTCCTCCTGGCTTCACCATTCCGACTGAGGTGTGCACCTATTATTATGCGCACGGTGAGACCTATCCCGCCGAGCTGAAGGGCGATGTCGCGCAGGCGCTGGCCAAGGTCGGCGCAATCACCGGCAAGACCTTCGGCGATCCCGCGAACCCGCTGCTGGTCTCGGTGCGCTCCGGCGCCCGCGCCTCCATGCCGGGCATGATGGACACGGTGCTGAACCTCGGCCTCAACGACGCGACCGTGGAAGCCGTGGCGCAACTGGCCGACCGGCGCTTCGCCTATGACAGCTACCGCCGCTTCATCACCATGTATTCCGACGTGGTGCTGGGCGTGGACCATCACCATTTCGAGGAGCTTCTCGAATCCTATAAGCTCAAGAACGGCCACACCCTCGACACCGACCTCTCTGCCGACGATTGGGCGGAGCTGGTGGTCCAGTACAAGGCCATGGTCGAGAAGAAGCTCGGCAAGCCGTTCCCGCAGGACCCCCATGAGCAGCTCTGGGGTGCCATCGGCGCTGTGTTCGGATCCTGGATGAACCAGCGCGCCATCACCTATCGCCGCCTGCACTCCATTCCGGAGAGCTGGGGCACCGCGCTGAACGTGCAAGCCATGGTGTTCGGCAACATGGGCGACACCTCGGCCACCGGCGTCGCCTTCACGCGCAATCCCTCCACCGGCGAGCATGCGCTCTATGGCGAGTTCCTGGTGAATGCCCAGGGCGAGGACGTGGTGGCGGGCATTCGCACCCCGCAGGACCTGACCGAGAAGGCCCGCAAGGAGGCCGGCTCCGACAAGCCGTCCATGGAAAACGCCCTGCCGGAAGCCTTCAAGGAGTTCGAGCGCATCTCCAAGGTGCTCGAAAACCACTACCGGGACATGCAGGACCTGGAGTTCACGGTCGAGAAGGGCAAGCTCTGGATGCTCCAGACCCGCTCCGGCAAGCGCACCGCCAAGGCGGCCCTGCGCATCGCCGTCGAGTTGGCGAACGAGGGGCTGATCACCCAGCAGGAAGCGGTGTTGCGCGTCGACCCCGCCGCCCTCGACCAGTTGCTCCACCCCGCCATCGACCCCAAGGCCGAGCGCAAGGTGGTGGCGAGCGGCCTGCCGGCATCGCCCGGCGCCGCCGCCGGCGCCATCGTGTTCTCGGCGGACGAGGCCGAGGAGATGAAGGGCCAGGGCCGCAAGGTGATCCTGGTGCGCGTCGAGACGAGCCCTGAGGACATCCACGGCATGCACGCGGCCGAGGGCATCCTGACCTCGCGCGGCGGCATGACCTCGCACGCAGCCGTGGTGGCGCGCGGCATGGGCAAGCCCTGCGTCTCCGGCGCCGGCTCGCTGCGCATCGACTATGCAGCGCAGACCCTCACCGTGTCCGGCCAGACCTTCAAGAAGGGCGACATCATCACCATCGACGGCTCCACCGGGCAGGTGCTGGCCGGCGAAGTGCCGATGCTCCAGCCGGAAATGTCCGGTGAATTCGCCACCCTCATGGGTTGGGCGGACAAAGTTCGTCGGCTCAAGATCCGCGCCAATGCTGAGACCCCGGCGGATGCCCGCATGGCCCGCTCGTTCGGCGCCGAGGGCATCGGCCTGTCGCGCACCGAGCATATGTTCTTCGACGCCGGTCGCATTCTCGCGGTGCGCGAGATGATCCTGGCGGACGACGAGGCCGGGCGCCGTTCGGCGCTCGCCAAGCTGCTGCCCATGCAGCGGGCGGATTTCGTTGAGCTGTTCGAGATCATGAAGGGCCTGCCCGTCACCATCCGCCTGCTCGACCCGCCGCTGCACGAGTTCCTGCCCCACACCGACGCGGAAGTGGCGGAAGTGGCGAAAAGCCTCGGTGTCGAGGTGGAGCGCATCGAGCGTCGCCAGAAGGAACTGCATGAGGTGAACCCCATGCTCGGCTTCCGGGGCTGCCGCATCGCCATCGCCTTCCCCGAGATCGCAGAGATGCAGGCCCGCGCCATCTTCGAGGCGGCGGTGATTGCCGCCAAGTCGACAGGCGAAGCGGTTGTGCCGGAAGTCATGGTGCCCCTGATCGCCACCAAGGCGGAGTTCGATATCGTCGACGCCGTGATCCGCAAGACCGCCAAGGCGGTGGAGGCCGAGACCGGCGCCAAGCTCACCTTCCAGGTGGGCACAATGATCGAGCTGCCGCGTGCCTGCCTGCGCGCCGAGGAAATCGCCGAGACGGCCGAGTTCTTCTCGTTCGGCACCAACGATCTGACTCAGACCTGCTACGGCGTTTCGCGCGACGACGCCGGCACCTTCCTCGGGCCCTATGTGCAAAAGGGCATCATCGAGGTGGACCCGTTCGTCTCCATCGACGTCAACGGTGTGGGCGAACTGGTGAAGATCGGCGTCGAGCGGGGCCGCAAGTCCCGTCCCGACATCAAGCTCGGCATCTGCGGCGAGCATGGCGGCGACCCGGCGTCTGTCGCGTTCTGCGAAGAGGTCGGCCTCGACTACGTATCGTGCTCGCCGTTCCGCGTCCCCATCGCCCGCCTCGCCGCCGCCCAGGCAGCGCTCGGCCGCAAGGCCTCCAGCCAAGCCTGAGGATTTCATTTCCTCCCATACATCCCCTCTCCGCTTGCGGGGAGGGGGCGCATGGCATCGGTGGGCTGCCCACCTAATCTTTCTACATCGCCGGATTGTCCGACGCTGGTCTTCCGGTCGCGCGTGCCCACATACAGGCACATGCCCCGGGAGCCAGAGAGGACTGCCATGGACCAGAATGTCGCCGCCAGGCCGGTGAAGATCCCCGGCCCCGATCATCCCATTGCCATTGTCCGCAATCCCGACAGGGTGGTTGTCACGCTCGCCGGTCAGGTGATCGCTGATACCCGCAGCGCGCTCACTTTGCGCGAGGCGGCGTATCCGCCGGTGCACTACATTCCCCGCGTAGACGTGGACATGACGCTGCTGGCGCGGACGGATCACGCCACCTATTGCCCCTATAAGGGCGCATGTTCCTATTTCAGCATCCCCTCCGGCGGCGCCCGCTCGGTGAATGCGGTGTGGAGCTACGAGGCGCCCTATGAGGCGGTTGCGGCCATCAAGGATTACCTCGCCTTCTACCCCGACGGGGTGGACTCCATCGACATCCAGCCCGGAGCGTAGCGTTTCACGACACCGCGAAGGCGTTGACGCGATGCCGCGCCTTCGCGGGTCGGGCCTTAGTGGCCGCTGAAGACGAGGGTCTGGATGGGCAGCATCAATGCCTGCATCCGCAGGATCATCGCATGCACGATCCCAACCGCATCCACGCCGTGCAGAACCAGCCCGTGCAGGGTCCCGACCTTACCGGAGGCGATCAGGTCGTGATTGCTGCTGTAGGCGTTGGCGATGCAACTGCTTCCGGGCGTCACCCCTTCCAGCCCGCCCTCATAAAGAGGCTGGAGGAAGACGAGGATGGTGCCCGGCCGGGTTACCTGCTGCGCATCGATCAGCTGCTCCCCGGCGCGGAATTGTCCGGCGGCGATGAAATCCTGCACTGAGGTCACCACCATCGGAATGACCGTCATCGGCATGGAGATGCAGGTGACCTCGGCGAGCATGCCCACCTTCATGACCTGGGCCTCGATCTGACCGAAGCCCGCCTGAATGGCCCGTCGGCCGGCGCCCTGCGGGATGAGAACGCCGGCGGGGCGCATGAACGGATTGACGATATCGCCCACCTGCAAGGCAAACTGCTCGACATGCCCGCTCACGCCCGCGCGAACCACGGTCTTGTCCAACTCCACCTGCGCCTGCGCCAACGCGGCTTCGGCACTCGCCCTCTCTGCCGGAAGGAGCACGGAAATCCGCACCTCCTGGGCCGCCTTCGCGGCGAGCGCGGAATCGAGCGCGCCCTTGCGCCCCTCGGCGAGGTTTTCCAGACGCTCTATCTCGCGCGGCGCGACGGTCGCCGGATTGCGCCGGCTGAGTTCCTGCTTGGTGTTCAACTCGTCCAGGGCCTGCTGGTGGCCGCTTCTTGCCTCCTGGATCCGGCCTTCCGACGACAGCAGGTCGATCCGCGCCACCGCCAACGCCGCATCGACCTCGGCGATCTTGCGGCGCTCCGCTTCCACCGCTGCCGCCTGCTTCGTGCCGTCCAACCTGAAGATCGGCGCGCCCTGCTTGATGGTGCCGCTTGTGCCGTCGACATAGATCTCGGCGACGCGCCCGTTGGTCTCGGGAACGATGGGGATGGTCCGGAAATAGAGCGTCGCATTGCTGGTCGACGGGTGATTATAGAAAATCACCGTGATCAGCCCCACGGTCAGCATCAGGCAGGTAATGATCCCCCACCGCAGCTCGAAGAACACGGAATAGAGCGTGATCTCCTTGCCGATGCGCTTTCCCTGGCCGTAGCGGCGGTAGAGATAGTCCGGGAAGATCGTCAGCAGGGAGCACAGAAGAAGCTCGAGCATGGGTCAGCCCTCCGTGCGCGCAGGCGCGAGTTGCGCCGTCGCGGGCGGCGGCGGGGGCGCGTGTTCGAGCGGAACGCGGAGGCTGGGATCGTCCGGCACGCCATCGGCTCCGGCGCCTGGTGCTATGCCGGCGATCTTCTCCAGCGATCCCGCGATCCGGCCGAAAAAGCCGCCGAAATCGGGAAGGTCGATCAGGGCGAGCAGCAGTCCGGCAACCCAGAAGAGGTGCACATGCGTGAAGAGGGCCAGCAGGCCCAGAACCGCGACGATCTCGAATTGGAGCTTCTTGGATTTGTGCGCGATACGCTCGGGCAAGGTGTGCAGCCGCAGGAACACAAGGCCCATCCCAAGAACCGCGGCGAACAGGACGATGCCTGCCACCACCATAAGGGTATCGGTTTCGCCAGGTGCAGTAATGAAGGCCGGCATATGGTGGGACGCGGCAGGATTGATCGCTGGAGTCACACCCACCTCGTGTCCGATTTACCTGTCCGGGAGCCGGGGCCTGCCCAAACGGAAGAATAGCGCGCACGGCTGGAGTGTCAGTGACGAGCCAGCCGCAGAGTCTCAGATATCCGCCCGCCTCGTTTAAGCATAGCCTTACCGCCAGATTATTTTTGATCCGACATTCGCTTTGGGACGGGCGTCTGCGCCCGTTCCTTCAGCCGCCGCTGAGGACGTTGATGGTGAAGGCAAGGATGCCCAGGTTGTAGATGAACGCCTCCAGGCAGTGCAGCGTCACGACCCGGCGGAAATCCGGGTCGGTGATTTCCACGTCCGAGGTCTGGAAGGTCATCCCCAGGCAGAAGGCGAAATAGACGAAGTCCCAGTAGCCGGGCTCTGGGGTGCCGGGAAACGCGAGCCCGCCCGCATCCTTGCCGGCATCCGAGCTGTAGTACATGTGGGCGTAATGGACGGCATAGACTGTGTTGCTGAACAGCCAGGCGATGGCGAGTGTCGCGACGATGACGACGATCAGCAGCGGGCCGGTATTGCCCTTTTCCATCAGTTCGTTCGCCACCACGGCGAGGATCACCAGCACGACCACGAATGTGACGGCCAGCAGGCTCGGCCGGTTGGCGTCGTTCTGTTTGGCCGTCCGCCGCATGGCGACGGGGTCGTGGCCCAGCAGCGACCAGCAGGAGGCGAGGAAGACCAGGCTGGCGACGTCGAAACCGATCATCACGCCGAGGCGCCAGCCCCAAAGACACACCGCGCCGGCACTCGCGAGCACCAGGATGACGGCGAAGGCGACGAAGCGAGCCGGGGCAATCACATTGCCGATATTGCGGGATATGCCCCGAAGATCCGTGCCAGCCATGGTTCGGACATGCCCCCGTTGGCGAGAAGGCGGGACCCTAGGCCCGCCCGCATGCCCATGCCAGACTTCTTATCGCCGGGGTGGCGTATAAGAAGTCTTCAGGGATCACGCGCCGAGCATCTCGCGCACCAGGGGGATGACCTTGGTGCCGTAAAGCTCGATGCAGCGCATGAGCTTGTGGTGGGGCAGCGGACCGCCGGAATATTTCAGGTCGAAACGATCGATGCCCAGCGCCCGCACTGTTGCGGCGATCTTCTTGGCGACCGTCTCCGGCGAGCCGACATAGAGCGAGCCCCCGTCCGCCTCCCCGTCGAACTCATCGCGGCCCATCGGCGGCCAGCCGCGTTCGGCGCCGATCCGGTCGCGCATCTTCTTGTAGTCGGGAAACAATTCTTCCCGCGCCTGGGCATCCGTGTCGGCGATATAGCCGGGCGAGTGCACGCCCACCGGCAGCGTGGGCTTTTCCAATTGACCCAGCGCGCGGTGGTAGAGGTCCACATAAGGGCGGAACCGCTTGGGATCGCCGCCGATGATGGCGAGCATGAGCGGCAGGCCGTAGCGCGCCGCGCGCACCACGGATTCGGGCGTGCCGCCCACGCCGATCCAGGTCTTCAGCGTGCCGCGCTCGATCGGCGGAAACACCCGCTGGTCTTTCAACGGCGGGCGGATCGACCCCTCCCAGGTCACCGGCTCGCCGGAGATCAGGCCGGCGAACAGATCCAGCTTCTCCGAGAACAGGGTCTCGTACTGGTTCATGGGAAAACCGAACAGCGGGAAGCTCTCGGTGAAGGAGCCGCGCCCCAGGATCACCTCGGCGCGCCCGTTGGAGATGGCGTCCACTGTGGAAAATCGCTGGAACACCCGGATCGGGTCGTCGGAGGATAGCACCGTCACCGCCGAGCCCAGCCGGATGCGGCTGGTCTTCGCCGCGATGGCCGCAAGCACCACCTCAGGAGCGGAGATCGCGAAATCGGCGCGGTGATGCTCGCCGACGCCGAAAAAATCGACCCCCACGCTATCCGCCAGCGCCGCTTGGGCGATCAGGTCGCGGATCACCTGGGCATGGGGCAGCAGGACGCCGTCCGGCCCGGCGGTGACGTCGCCGAAAGTGTCGAGGCCGAGTTCAAGGTGGGACACGGACATACGCTCCAATGGGGCCGATGGCGGCTTTTAGCAGATGTGGTGCGGCCCGGTCGTTCCGGCCATTGCCCCGGTGCAAGGACCCGTTTGCGTGGGGGCAAGTTCGTCCCGCACCACCGCCAGCCTCACCCGCCAAACCGTCGCGGCACAACGAGCTTTGCGCTGAGGATCTGCGCCACCTCGCCCCTCTGGTTCTTCGTCTCGCTTCGCAGCAGCACCATGCCCCGTTCCGGGCGCGAACGGGACGGGGTGATCTCCATCACCTCGCTCTCCACATGCAACGTATCGCCTGGGCGCGTCGGGCGCGGCCATGAAATCTCCCCGCCCGCGCCGATGACCCCGCCGGCCATGGGCACGCTCTCCACCAGCATCCGCATGGTGAGCGCCATGGTGTGCCAGCCGCTCGCCGCCAGTCCGCCGAAGAAGGTGCCCTTGGCGGCTTCCTCATCCATGTGAAATGGCTGGGGGTCGAAGGCGCCCGCGAATGCCTTGATGGCGGTTGCATCCACCGTCACGCCCGCACTCGTAAACCGCTGCCCCACACGCAGATCGTCCAGATACAGAAGTTCCGCCGCGATCCCGGACATGGCCGCCATCTCCTGAATTAAGTTACTTGCATGATGATAGTCAAAAGATTATAAGGACGCCATATCTGTTTTGAGAATGGCCTCGCCCATGAAGCGCACCAGCTTCGGAACCATGTCCTGCCCCATCGCCCGCAGCCTGGAGCGCGTTGGCGAATGGTGGAGCATTCTGATCCTGCGGGATGCGCTGAACGGCTTCACCCGGTTCGACGATTTCCAGAAAAGCCTCGGCATCGCCCCCAACATGCTGACGCGCCGTCTCAACGGTCTGGTGGAAGAGGGCCTGATGGAGCGCCAGCCCTACAGCACCCGTCCGCCGCGCTTTGAATATGTGCTCACCGAGCGGGGGCGCGACTTCAAGCCGGTGGTGGTGTCGCTGCTGGCCTGGGGCAATCGCCATTTCGCGCCGGAGGGGGAGAGCGTGGTGATCCGCAACATCGAGACCGGCGATCTGGCCGATCCCGTCCTGGTGGACCGCATCAGCGGCCGCCCGATGACCGACCCGGTGTTCCGCAGCGGGCCGGGCCCCGCAGCGGGCGAAGGCACGCACCGCAAGTTCGCCGCTCTCCAATCCTTGCGCGATGGCGCGGGAGCCGAATGACATGAACATCGCCTCTCCCCAGGTTGCCGCCTCAGCGCCCGTCCCGCAGCACAGCGCCCGCACGCTGCACATGCTCCAGGCGCCGATCCTGCCCATGCTCCTGCGCATGGCATGGCCCAACATCCTGATCATGGTGGCGCAAGCCTCGACCGGCCTGATCGAGACCTGGTGGATCTCCCATCTGGGCACCGATGCGCTGGCCGGCATGGCCCTGGTGTTTCCGCCCGTCATGCTGATGCAGATGGTGTCCAACGGCGCCATGGGCGGGGGCATCTCCTCCGCCATCGCCCGTGCGCTGGGCCGTGCCGACCGGGTCGGGGCGGATGCCCTGGTGCTTCACGCCGTGGTCATCAACATCGCCATCGCGCTCGTGCTCACCGCGATCATGCTCATCTGGGGCCGCCCAATCTATCGCGCGCTCGGCGGCGAGGGGCCGGAGCTGGAAGCGGCACTCACCTATTCCAACGTCGTGTTCGCGGGCATGGTCAGCCTGTGGCTGATGGCCGGGCTCGCCAGCATCATCCGGGGCACCGGCAACATGATGTTCCCGGCGTTCGTGATCTGCGGCGGCGTGGTGCTGCTGATCCCGCTCTCACCGCTGCTGATCTTCGGCTTCGGCCCGATCCCCGCCATGGGCGTGGCCGGCGGCGGCGCGGCGCTGGTGATCTACAACACCGGCGGCATGCTGGTGATGGCTTGGTACATTCTCTCCGGCCGGAACGTGGCGCAGTTCCGCTGGGTGCGGCTGCACTGGTCCATGTTCAAGGAGATTCTGCGCATCGGCGCGGTGGCGGCGATCACCTCGCTCCAGACCAATGTCACCATCGCCTTGGCGACAGCGCTGGTGGCGGGCGCGGCGAGCATCGACGCGGTGGCCGGCTTCGGCACCGGCGCACGGCTGGAATATCTGCTGGTGCCACTGGTGTTCGGCCTCGGCGGTCCCCTGGTGGCCCTGGTGGGCACCAATATGGGCGCGGGCCAGAATCAGCGGGCGCTGCGCATCGCCTTGATCGGCGGGGCCATCGCGTTCGGATTGACGGAGACCATCGGCATCCTCGCCGCGATCTGGCCCGCTGCGTGGTTGTCCCTGTTCAGCACGGATCCGGCGATGATCGCCACCGGCAGTGCCTATCTCAGGATTGTCGGTCCGACCTATGGCTTCTTCGGCCTTGGCCTGTGTCTCTATTTCGCCTCACAGGGCGCGGGACGCCTGATGTGGCCGCTCCTGGCGGGTACGCTGCGCATCGTCATCGCCGGCGGCGGCGGATGGCTTGCCTTGCGGCTCACCGGCTCCCTCACCGCCCTGTTCGGCGCCCTGGCGCTTGGGCTGGTGGTCTATGGCCTCACCATCGCTGGCGCCGTGAAATCCGGCGTGTGGTTCAAGAACCGGGCGGCGTGAAGATGTGGCCGGGCTTCAGAATCCGCTGAGGCCCAGCACGTCCGCCATGGAATAAAGGCCGGGCTCCCGGCCCACCGCCCAGCGGGCGGCGGTGAGGGCGCCGTTGGCGAAGATCGAGCGGTCTTCCGCCTTGTGCACCAGTTCGATGCGCTCCGACGGGCCGGCGAAGATAACGATGTGCTCGCCCACCACAGAGCCGCCGCGTAGGCTGGCAAAGCCGATATCGCCCGCCTTGCGGCTCCCGGTGTGCCCGTCGCGCACACGAACCGCGTGCTCCTCGAGCATGACCTCACGCCCCTCTGCGGCCGCCTCGCCAAGCAGCAGAGCCGTGCCCGAGGGCGCATCCACCTTGCGGGCATGATGCATTTCCACGATCTCGATATCGAAATCGTCCCCCAGGGTCGCCGCCACACGGCGGGTCAGCGCCGCCAGCAGATTGACGCCCAGGCTCATGTTGCCGGACTTGACGATCGCGGTGCGCCGCGCCGCCGCCGCGACGGCGGAGAGGTCCTGCGAGGAGAAGCCGGTTGTGCCGATGACATGGGCGATCCCCGCCTCGGCGAGCCGATCGGCCAATCGCACGGACGAGGAGGGCGAGGAGAAATCGACCACGACGTCGACCCCGTTCAATACCGCGCCCACATCCGCCTGGACCGTAACGCCCGACGCAGGGAGACCGGCCAGCACGCCGGCATCATCGCCGAGATGGGTGCTGGCGGAGTGCTCAAGCGCGCCCGCGAGCACCATTCCCTCGCCTTCCAGGACGGCGCGCAGAAGCGTGCGGCCCATGCGGCCGCCGGCGCCGGAGATAACGATGCGAAGGTCCGACAAATTGCTACCCCGTCCCTGATGCTGCGGCGACCTTAACGGCCGCTGGCTTCCATTTCAGCGAGAATCGCGCGCGCCGCCGCCGCCGGATCTTGCGCTGCCGTGATCGGGCGTCCGACCACGATGGCGTTGGCGCCAGCCGCGACCGCGTCTCCCGGCGTTGCGATGCGCTTCTGATCGCCGACGTCGGCGCCCTGCGGCCGGACGCCAGGCGTCACCACCAGCCCGTCCGGCCCAAGAATGCTGCGCACCCGCCGCGCATCGGTCGGCGCGCAGATGACGCCGGCAATGCCTGCCTCGCGCGCTTGAGCGGCGCGCCGCAGCACCATGTCCTCGACCCGGCCGGCATAGCCGGCCGCCGCAAGATCGCTGTCGTCATAGGAGGTGAGAACCGTGACCCCCAGCACCTTCATGGCGCTGCCCTTGGCACCGCGCGCCGCCGCAGCAAGGGTCTGCGGATAGGCATGGACCGTCAGAAGCGTCATGCCGCGTTCGGCGGCGGCGGCCGTGGCGCGTTCCACAGTCTGGCCGATGTCGTGCAGCTTCAGGTCGAGAAAGACTTTCTTGCCCGCGCCGATCAGGTCGGCGGCGAGGTCGAGGCCGCCGGAAATGGTCAGCTCCAGGCCGATCTTGTAGAAATCCACCGCATCCCCGAGCTGCCAGACCATCGCTTCGGCGGCGGCGACCGAGGGGAAATCGAGAGCGACGATCAGCCGGTCGCGCGGGTCCGCTTGAGGGGCTTCCATGATCAAGCCTCGTCTTCCATGGCGCGCCAGCGCGTGGGCGCCTGTGTTTCGGTCAGCGCATACCAGCAGCCCCCGCCGACCGGCGGCTGGTCGTGGGCGCGGGAGATCGGATAGCCGGCGAGATGGCACAAAAGCAAAGTGCCGACGCCGCCGTGGCCGACGAAGATGGTTGGCACATCAGGCGCCTCGGCCAGCGCCGATTCCACCGCGCCGACGATGCGCGCCTGCGCATCCGCCGCGCGCTCCCAGCCGCGCACGCTCTGTTGGGGATGGGCAAAGAATTCGTTGGCGACCGCTTGAAACTCCGCCTCCGGCAGGAAGCCGGTCGCGGAGCGGTCGTTCTCGTGCATATGGGCGCGGATCTCAACGCCGATGCCAAGCGCCACGCCGATCACGGCGGCGGTCTCCTTGGCCTTGACCTCATCGCTGGAAACGACGCGCCCATATCTCGCAAGAAGCGGCAACTGGGAGAAGGCGACGGTGCGCGCCACGCCGACATCCGACAGCGACCAGTCCGGCACGGGGACGGCCGGATCGACCTTAACCTGCGGATGGCTGACATAGATGAAAGGCGTCATGCCGCACCTCGATGGCGAACAGGCGCGCCCCGCAGGGCTGGCCGATCAGGGACGGCGATAAACCCAAACCCGTGCAGGCGGCAGGTTCCACCAGACGCGCGGCGAACGCTCGCCCTTGATCTGACCGGGCTTGAGCGGCACCGGCGAAACCACCGCATAGGTGAACTGGACGAACGGCGCATCCTGCACGCACAGGTCGAATGCCTCGTTCACCATGCGGTCGCGATCTTGCGGCGAGCGGGTGAACAGCGGCAGGGACGAGATGGTGCCGATCGCCGGGGCGGGCAGTTTGTCCTTGAGTGTCTCGCGCATCTCATACGCATCGCCCTGGATGACGGTGACGCCCGGATAGCGCCGACGCAGCAGGCCGCAGAACTCCCGGTTATATTCGATGAGGAACAGCCGCTCGGGGGCAAAGCCGCGATTGAGCAGCGCCCGCGTGACCGGCCCTGTGCCCGGTCCAAGCTCGATCACCGGCCCCTCGACCTTCGGATCGAGGTATCCCGCCATCATCTTGGCCAACGCGCGGCCGGACGGCGACACCGCCCCGGTCTTTAGGGGGCTCTGGAACCATGATTGGAGAAAGCGGATCTCGTCGTTCACCTGCGGCTTGGACTTTGGGCCGCGCGGATTCGGAGACTGGAGCATTCGGCCGGCTCCGTGCCAGGTGAATAAAGTCTGCTGCCCGCGATTAGACGGGAAACAAGACGGGGTCAAGGCAAGGCCGGCTTATGAATAAGGGTAATCTAGTAGTGAATACGCCTGAAAGGGACCCTTGTTCCGAGGGAAAGCGCACGCTCTTTCCCTCGGGAATTCAGCGCCCTAGCAGAGGCGGTTGGCGTCGATGATGGCCTGAAGTTCGGTGCGGAATTCCGGCTCGATATCAGGGCGCGACAGCGCATAGGCCACGTTTGCCATCAGGAACCCGATCTTCGAGCCACAGTCATAAACCGTGCCGCCGAACTTCACGGCGAAGAAACGCTCGCGCTCCTTCAGCTTGAGCATGGAATCTGTGAGCTGGATTTCGCCTCCCGCGCCGCTCTCCTGCTTCGCCAGAAGGTCGAAGATGGTGGGCTGAAGGATGTAGCGTCCGGAAATGGCGAGGTTCGAAGGCGAGGTTCCCTTGACGGGCTTCTCCACCATGTCGGTGATTTCATCGACACCGGTCGGGGTCGGGCCAACCCCCACGATGCCATACTGATGGGTCTGGTCATCAGGCACCTCGTAGACCGATACGACATTGCCGCCGGTGCGGTTGTACGCCTCCACCATGCTGGCAAGGCAACCCTTGCCGTTCGGCTGGAGGTGCAGCATGTCCGGCAGCAGCAGCGCGAAGGGCTCGTCGCCGATCAGGTCGCGGGCACACCACACCGCATGGCCGAGGCCGAGAGGGAGTTGCTGGCGGGTGAAGGAGGTGGTGCCGGCCTTCGGGGTATCCCGGTCGAGCTGTTCCAGCTCCTTGATTTTGCCGCGGTCCGACAGTGTCTTTTCCAGCTCGAACTGCCGATCGAAATGATCCTCGATGACCGCCTTGTTGCGGCCGGTGACGAACACGATGTGCTCGATGCCCGCCGCGCGCGCCTCATCGACCACATGCTGGACCACCGGGCGGTCCACGACGGTCAGCATCTCCTTCGGCACCGCCTTGGTGGCCGGCAGGAACCGTGTGCCGAGACCGGCGACGGGGAGGATGGCTTTACGGAGAGGCTTAGGCATCTAGAGCACCGTGGTTTGTTTGCCGCGTTCCTATCACAGGCGTGAACTGTGCCGCAAAGAAACCCGCGCGCGCGCAAAAGGTTCACCCATTGGCACGGATTGACCTTCGTCGCAGGCTGCCCCAGCCTGCCGCTCCATCGGACGGAGACACGGCATGGCGGTTCTAGTCACGGGCGGCGGCGGATATATCGGCAGCCACATGGTTCTCGCGCTGCTGGACGCCGGTGAGAAGGTGGTGGTGCTCGATGACCTCTCCACCGGCTTCCGCTGGGCGATCGCCCCCGAGGCGACCTTCGTTTCAGGCGATGTCTGCGACGCCGAACTGGTGAAGCGCGTCGTCGCGGAACACGAGATCGAGGCGGTGATCCATTTCGCCGCCCGCATCGTGGTGCCTGATTCGGTGGCGGACCCGCTCGGCTATTACCTCGCCAACACTGTGAAGACCCGCGCCCTGCTGGAGGCCGTTGTCGAGGCCGGCGTGCCGCATTTCATCTTCTCTTCCACCGCCGCCGTTTACGGCATGGTCGGCATCGATCCTGTGGCCGAGGATGCCGTGCTGGCGCCGATCTCGCCCTACGGCCGATCCAAGCTGATGAGCGAGTGGATGCTGAAGGACACCGCCTTCGCCTTCCCGCTGCGCTATGTCGCTCTGCGCTATTTCAACGTCGCCGGTGCCGACCCGGCGGGCCGGTCGGGACAATCCACCGCAGGGGCGACCCATCTGCTGAAGGTCGCCTGCGAGACCGCGCTCGGCAAGCGGCCGGGCATCGAGGTCTATGGCACCGATTATCCAACCCCTGACGGCACCTGCCTGCGCGACTACATCCATGTGAGCGACCTGGTCTCCGCCCACCTCGACGCGCTGAACTATCTGCGCGCGGGCGGGGAAAGCCGGGTGTTCAATTGCGGCTACGGGCAGGGCTATTCCGTGCTGGATATGCTGGAGACGGTGAAAGCCATATCCGGCGTCGACTTCGCGGTGCGCTATTCTCCGCGACGCCCGGGCGATCCGGCGGCGGTGGTGGCAAAGGCGGACCTGATCCGCGCGGAATTGGGCTGGTCGCCGAAGCTGGACGACCTGCCGCTCATCGTGCGCACCGCGTTCGACTGGGAGCGCCAATTGGGCGCGCGGCGCAACATCTGAACGGTGGGCGATGCGGCTTTTGCCGGAAACTTTCCCTGCGTTAACCCTGACGCAACCATATTCGCGGCCCATTAGGCGCACGACAGCAATGTTGGCCGGTGGGCCACAGCGATAAGGCGGGCGACAGGAATGGCTCTTGGGACATCTGGCGGAATGGCCGCCTTGGCATTCGGCCTCACCCTGGTGGCCTTCGGCCCGGCCGGGGCTCAAGCGCAGGTGACCGGTTCGATCTTCGATGCACCGGCGCAGGCGCAGCCGCAGCGCAGCAGCCACCCGCTGATGACGCCGGACGCCATCGCGACGGCGGAAGCGAATTTCCCGGCGTGCATCGCGGGCATGTGGCCGCTGGCACAGGCCAAGGGCGTGTCCCGGCGTGGCTTCGAGCGGTTGACCGCCGACCTGACGCCCGACATGAAGATCATGGATTTCCTGGATTCCCAGCCGGAATTCTCCAAGCCCCTCGGCGCCTATGTGGACATGCTGGTGAGCGACCGCCGCATCACCCGAGGCCAGGAAATCCTCGCCAAGTACAAGACCATCTTCGATGCCGCCGAAAAGGCCTATGGCGTTGATCGCTATGCGGTTGCGGCGATTTGGGGCATCGAATCCGATTATGGCAGCCCGAGCGGCATGGGCTCGCGCCCGGTGCTGCGCTCCACGGCGACGCTCGCCTGCATCGGCCGGCGGCAGGATTATTTCCGCGACGAATTCATCGCCACCCTGCAGATCCTCGACCGGGGTGATGTGCCCGCCGACCATCTGAAGGGTTCCTGGGCCGGCGCGTTCGGTCCCACCCAGTTCATGCCCACCAGCTTCCAGCGGTTCGCGGTGGACTTCGACGGCGACGGCAAGCGCAACGTGGTGGATTCCATCCCCGACGTGATCGCCTCCACTGCCAACAACCTCAAGCTCGACGGCTGGGAGTTCGGCAAGACCTGGGGCTATGAGGTCGAACTGCCGCAGAACTTCGACTATCGCTATGTCGATCGCACCAAGCGCTACAGCATGGGGCAGTGGGCCTCCCTCGGCATCAAGCGGCCCGGCGGCAAGCCGTTCCCCCGCGCCACCGATACCGGTTTCCTGCTGCTGCCGGCTGGCGCGAATGGCCCGGCCTTCATCATGCTTCCGAATTTCTCGGCGATCCTCAAATACAATCCCGCCGATGCCTATGCCCTGGCCATCGGCCATCTCTCCGATCGCCTGCGCGGCGGCGGCGAGTTCGCCCAGAACTGGCCGAACGAGCCGGCCCTGTCGCGTTCCGAGCGGGTCGAGATCCAGAACCGGTTGGTCCAGCGCGGCTATGACGTCGGCACCATCGACGGCATCCTCGGCCAGAAGACCCGCGTCGCGGTGCAGGACTTCCAGACCAAATCCGGCCTGATACCGGACGGCTACCCCAACTCAGCCGTGCTCCAGAAGCTGCGGAACTAGGCACAGGCGCCGCGCCGCGAAACGCTCCGAAATAGACATCGCGCGCGTCCGCGGGACGGCGCGATGCATCGCCTCCACAGCACGCTTTTTCGCCGCCCCGAGGGGGAGTTGCGTCATGCGCTATAGCCTCCTCTCCCGCTTGCTGGGGAGGGCTGAGGAGGGGGCCGGAGCCTCAGAAATGGCTCTGCACCCAGGCCATGTCTCAGCAATTCCCCCTCCCTACCCCTCCACCGCAAGCGGTAGAGGGAATAACGCAACGGTCCCGCTGGGGCGCAGTTAAGGATGCGTGATCGCGTGCGGAGTGTCTGAAGATTGAAGCAGAGGGGCCAGCTTGGTCTCGTGGTTCAATTTGGTTTCCAGGTTCAGCTTGGCGAGCACGCGGTTGATGGGCTCGTCCACCGGCACATGGACATTCTGCCCGGTGGGGCCGATCTGGGTCGTCACCACGTTGCAGCCGTTCGCCGACATATAGACGGCGATCACATGGTCCGTATTGATATAGAAGCGCGTGGCCTCATACATCCGGCTCTTGAGTTCCACCAACGCCACCGCACGCCTCCTCACCAACCCGGCAAACGCCCCCTTCTGCTTCTGGCGGAACAGCTAAGGCTGAGATCGTGACGGATTTGAGGTTGGGGCAACGTGTTGACCAAAGGAGCTTCATCGCCCGCCAAGTCGTGGCAGGCGATGACCTTCGTCAGGGCTGATAGCGATGCACCGTATCACCGCATAAAACGTGTACCTCTCCGTTGCCTTAAGCTCGGCAATGAGTTGGAATGGATCTAATTAGGGGGGAGCATGACGAAACTATCGCCACTTCAAGCTCATGAAAATGTTTTGAAGGACATCTTCAGTGACCGCTACGCATTCGAAATTCCAGCATACCAACGGGCTTACGCTTGGACTGTGACCGAATGTCGTGAGCTCCTAAGCGATCTTTTGGAAGCAATGGATGCGCAGGGCTCCGACGGAGATTATTTCCTGGGTTCGATAGTTCTGGTGAAAGCACCAAGTAGCCCGGTAGCGTCGGTAATAGATGGCCAGCAAAGGTTGACCACACTGACTTTGCTTTTATCGGTGATACGTGACGGGTCCCAGGATTCAAAACAGCGCGCGGCTCGCGGAGCCTACATCTATCAAAAAGGCAATCCTGACGAACGCACAGAAGACAAGGTCCGCCTCACTCCCCGGCGAAAAGATCGCGCTTTTTTCCAAAAATATATCCAGAACGACGGCGCCACGAGCAACCTTCCTGATTGGAGTGAGCTTCAAGGGTCGCAGCAGCGCTTTATCGAAAATGCGACGTTCTTCCGCGACGAGCTGGCAAAGCTCGACGGTAACCGTCGCGATGCACTGACAAGGTTTCTGATCTCTGGGACCTATCTAGTGTCCGTGGAGGTTGCCTCCGAAGAAGCGGCTCGCCGCATTTTCATCGTTCTCAACGCCCGCGGGATGGACCTTTCTGCGACCGATATTCTGAAGGCGGACCTCCTTCAGCGTATCGAAAATGACGAAGATATTTATGCAGAGCGCTGGGATGCTGTCGAGACTGCTCTAGGCCGCGAAGAGTTCGCTTCGTTGTTTGGGATCATGCGCATGATCCACGAGCGCGAAAAGCCTCGCATGGCTATGGAGAAGGCCTTTCCAAAGTTCGTGCAGCCTTTCGCCAGCGACCCCCTCAATTTCATCGACGATCACCTCGAGCCAGCGGCAGACGCATTGCAACTTCTGTCGCGCCGAGACAGGCTTGTCGCCCGCTTCGGGAGCAAGGCAGCGGAAGCCGTGGTGGCTCTCGGTAAACTTGATAATGGAGATTGGCGGGCGCCGGCGATCCTTAAAATTCTGAAGTGCAAAGATAATGCCAGCACTGCCAAGTTCTTGATTGAACTGGAATGCGTCGCTTACCACATGTTCGTGGCCCGCTGGGATGTCACCAACCGTATCAACCGTTATGTCGGGATTCTCGATGAAATAGATCCGCGTGCGGACGTAAGCAAGCGGCAGGGCATCGAGCTCAGTGCAGATGACAAAAAGGAATTTCTACGAGAACTGGATGGCCCACTCTATACTAAGACCCGTGTCGTTCGGCCACTACTCGAACGTCTTGACTCTATTCTCTCAAGTGGCGGCGCTACCTACTCGGTGATCAGCGTCGAACATGTCCTGCCCCAGACTGTTTCTGACGGGAGCGAGTGGGCAACGCTTTTCCCAGACATCGATGAGCGTCGATATTGGGTTCACCGCTTAGCCAACTTGGTTTTGCTGACGAAGCGGATCAATACGAAGGCATCGAACTGGGATTTCGGCCGTAAGATTAGTGAATACTTCGCAAGCTCTGACGGATCAGCGCCATTCCCGCTGACGCAAGGCGTGCTAAATGCCAGCGGATGGAACGCTCAACATTTGGCCACCCGACAGATCAATCTCATCCAGAAACTCAGCGATCACTGGGGACTGGACTATCATCACCCAGTAGCACCTCAATAGCCCGCCTGGGCAACAGGCTGACCCACACTATTCCAAGCTCGTTGATCAAAGTGAATCTTATTGGTCTCATTGTTGCAATCTTAGGTTGCCAGTCCAAGCCTCTGGACCGGAATCCTCATTTGAACCGATGGGGTGCAAAGCCCAACGTATGCTGTTAGGCCGTGAACCAATATCGTTTTCTGGCGCAGTCCAGATTCACCTTCCAACCACCACCTCACCCCCATCCCCCGAACCCTGCTCCCCACCCAACACTTCGCCCACTGACAGCCCCTCCCCGGCCCCGCACGCGACATCCCGATCCGGCATGATCGCGCGCAGTGGCGCGCAGGCGGCTTCCGGCAGGCGCACCGCGAGGCCGTGGCGCCACATGCGCCAGGCGAGGAGGCCGGCCTCGATGTTGGAGAGGCCGAGGGCGGTGGCGAAGGCGGTCATGGCGGCGGGGAGGGTTTTGGCGAGGCCCAGCTTGGCGAAATTGGCGCGCAGGGCGTCGGAGGCGCGGGCCTGCGCGCTGCCGTGCACCTGGGAGACCGCCGAGGGCGAGACGGTGTAGTCGTAGAGCACCTCCTCCACCATGCGCGGCTTGAAGAAGCGCAGCCACAGGCTCCAGAGGGCGAAATCCTCGCAATTGTCATAGCCGGCGAGGTGGGGGTAGCCGCCGAGCGCGAGATAGATGTCGCGCCGTGCCAGTACGCTGCCGTGGGGAAACGGGCAGCCCACGTCCACCACGAAATCGAGGATCGGCCCCCATTCGGCCGGGCGGATATGGGTGCCGAGCGCCTTCCCCTCCGGCGTCACCAGAACCATGCCGGTGGCGGTGATGGTGAGGTCGGGATCGGCGGCGAACAGGGCGAGCTGCTTTTCGATCTTGGTGGGGCGCCAGGCGTCGTCCGCATCGAGCCGTGCGATATAGGGGTGGCGGGCGGCGACGAGGCCGGCATTCAGGGCCGTCGTGATTCCCTGGTTCTTCGCCCGGCGCACGATATGCACGCCGCCGGCGGCCGCGCCCAGATCAGCCATATGGGTCGCGACCGGCATCGGGCTGCCATCGTCCACCAGCACGATCTCGAACGGGCCGGGAAACCGCTGGTCGTGGACGCTTTCGAGCGCCCGGCGGAGCAGCCGCACCTCCTGCGCCCCACCCTGGCGGAACAGGACCGGGATGAGAACCGACACGCCCGGTGCGTCCGCCTCGCGGTTCATGACGGGACGGCCTCCGCGCGGGCGGCGGCGCGCAGGAATTGCTGCTTGGCGGCGATAAGGTGGCCGCTGGGGGCGGGGTGGCGCACGGCGTCGTTCGCGAAGTCGAAATCCATCAGGTCACGGTAATAGCGGGCCATGCCGAGCGCGGCGGCCACCCGCGCGCCATGGTCCATCGCGCGGGCCTGGCATAGATCATGGTGAGCAGGGTCGCGCTTGGTGAGGGTGTTGCCGTCGCCGATCATCAGAAACTCGCCCAAAGCCTCGGGCACCAGATGAAAGCGCAAGCCCGCGCCGAGCAGCGAGAGCAGGAAATCCCAATCCTCGAAATAGTCCACGTCCTCCAGCACCCGGATGCCGGAACCGGCGAGCGCATCGGTGCGCACGGCATAGGCATTGGTGGGAATGAAGTTTCCGGCTACCAGGCACGCGGTGGGCAGCGGCATGTGCAGGGTGTCGGCCTTGCCGCCCGGTGTGCGGCTGTTCACCAGCCCATAGACGACATCCGCGCCGGTGAGGCAGAACGCTTCCACCATGCGGGCGGCGAACAGGGGATAGTAAATATCGTCATCGTCCAGGAACGAGAGATACTGGAAGCGATCGCTGTTCTGGTCGAGATAGTCGAGCCCGACATTCCAGGGATAGCCGCGCCGGCGGGAGGTGTCCGAGGCATGCAGGAACACCACCGCCCCCTCCTGGTGCGGGGCCTGCGCGCGGACGCGCTCGAAGGTCTCGGCATCGCCGTGGACGATCACCGCCGCCACCAGCGGCTCGCTCTGCTCGTAGATGGAGTGCAGCGCCTGGGCTAGCAGGTCCGGCCGCCGCCCCTGGGTGCGCACCAGGCATAGACCCTGTTCCACCAGACTGCGGGTGATGGCGGGCCGGGCCGGCTGCGGCCATGCCTGATCGGTGAGGGCGCGCATGGCGGCGACGCGGGCGGCGCGTATCTTGCCCTTGTTGGGCTTGTGCGTGGCCGGGCGGCCGATCAACAGCTCGGGCACTGCTAGCACCGGTTCGCGAGTCGCAGCCTCAAGCAGCAATGCGTAGGCCGACGCGCCATCGAACCGCAGATCGAACCCGTCGCTCGCCAGGATCAGGTCGCGGCGCACCGCCACCAGCGCGCCGCAGGCGCTCGCCTGGGTGACAAGCTCGGCGGCATCGCGGGGCCGGTCCTGCCGCGCCACCGGGCGCCCGCCGGAGCCAAGCTCCAGCCCCCCCCCGCAGATGCAGCGGCAGAGCGGGAAGGCGGCGATGTAATGGGTGAGGATGTCGAGCGCGTCCGGCGCAAGGGTCTCGCCGCTGTCGATGAACAGCAGGAAATCGCCGTGCGCCGCGTCGGTGCCCTGGTTGCGCCGCGCCGCCTCGCCCCTGCGGTGTCCGTCGCTGACGAGGTGGATCGCGCCGCGCACGTCGCCCGGCAGCAGCGCCTCAAGCGCGTCGGTTTCGCACGCCGGATCGTCGTTGAGCACCAGCCAGTCGACCCGCCCTGAAACCGCGCGCGGTTGCGCCAGCACGGCGCCGACCCATCCCGCCGTGCGGGCAAAGCCTGCGCGGTCGCCGTCGAACACGGTGAGCAGGGTGAAATGCGGCACCACCGGGCTCGGCGCCACGTCGGGCTCCGGCACGCGGGTGGCGATATGGGCCTGCAACAGGTCCACCGGCCCGAGCCGCAGGCACCAGTCGCGCGCCGCCGGGTCCGTCAGGGCGGTCGGCGGCAGGTCGGTGCGGTTGAACGGCCCGGCCGCCGTGCGGGCGCTGGGAAAGATCTGCCCGGCGGTGAGCGGCGTGCCGCCGTACCATCCCGCCGGCGCGGGGGCGGCCCTGCGCCGCGCCGCAAGAGCGGCAAGCGCGCCGTCATCCGGCGCCGTGGCGCGGCCCTCGGCCGTCCCCGACAGCAGATAATGGGTGAACGGCTCCACGCCGCGCGCCGCCACGTCCGGGTGGATGGCGAGATAACACAGCGGGTCGAAATCCGGCCGTGGTCGCCGGCCCTCCCACGCGCCCTTGCGGACATAATGGGCGAGCGGCGCAAGGCCGGTGGCGGCGATGTCGGAATTGTTGGCGGCGTACCAAGCGGCATCGAACGCGCCGGTCCGGCGGAGCCGGCGCATGTCCCGCAGCGCCTTCAGGCGGCGCTCGATCTTCCGCAGCCGGGGGAACCGCGCGCAGAGGCGCTGCCAGAGGGCTATCGGCGGCGTGTCGGCCATGAAGCCTCAGGCCCGTGCCGGTCCGGCGGGGCGTGGATGCCCGACTCGACGGGCCTCAGGGGCGTTAGACAGCCGCATGCAGAACCCTCGGGAAGCCTTGGCGGGCGGGAGTTGCTTATAGATTCCGGTGGCTGTCAACATGCGCTCGGTGCCCCAGCGCACGGGCGTCTCCGCGCGCCGATTTTCAGGAAATTGACCTCGCGCAGTGCGGAAACGCCCATCACCTCTATCCAACTGGCCATGCGGTCTTCTGTGATTTTGGGAAATACGACACGGACCATTTATCGCCATTGGACAGACGATACCTCCGTGCTGCTCTTATGTGGGGTCTGCGGTCTGGCGGGCAAGCGCGCGCGCCGGAGGCATCGGCGCACACGGTGCCCGCCCTTACCGGGAGATTGGGGACGCGCGGATGATGAAAGCGGCATGCCGCGCCTTGATGGTTGTTTTGGGATTTTGCACGCTCACGGCGTGCGACCGGCAGCCGGCACAGGAATTCACCGGCTATATCGAGGGCGACCTTCTCTTCATCGGCCCGCAGGAGCCGGGCCGGGTGCTGACCTTGCCGGTGCGCGAGGGCGCGCAGACCAAAGCCGGACAGGTCATCGCCACGCTGGAGGACGATCTCCAGCGTGCGGACCTTGCCGCGACCAATGCGGCGCTGGCGGAAGCCCAGGCCCGCCTCGACAAGGCCAGGGCGGCTCAGCAAAGACCGGAGGAAATCGCGGTGCTGGAAGCCAGCGAGCGGCGCGCGACCACCGCGCTTGACCTCTCGCGCATCGACCTGGAGCGGCAGAAATCCCTGGTCCCGAAGGGTGCCGCCTCCCAGGCGACCCTCGACACGACCGCGCATCAATACGATCAGAACCAGGCCAGCCTGGACGAGATCCGCCGTCAGATCGACGTCGCCAAGATCGCCGCCCGCGACGAGGACATCGCCGCCGCCGGGGCGGCCGTGAAGCAGGCGCAGGCCAACCGCGACGCGGCGCAGATCCGCCTGGACCGGCGCGCCCTGAAGACGCCGAACGATGCCACCGTGCAGACCCTCTATTACCGCGTTGGGGAACTGGTGCCGGAGGGCCGCCCGGTGGTCTCGCTGCTGCCGCCCGGCCTCGTGAAGGTGCGCTTCTTCGTGCCGCAAGCCATGCTGCCGAAGGTATCGCTGGGCGCCCCGGTCGCGGTATCGTGCGACAACTGCCCGCCCCTCGCCGCCGACATCTCCTTCATCTCGGACGTCGCGGAATATACCCCGCCGGTGATCTACAGCCGGGAGGAACGGGCCAAGCTGGTCTATCTGGTCGAGGCGCGGCCGCGCGATCCCGCCGCCACCCGTCCCGGCCAGCCGGTGACGGTGCGCCTCGGCGGCGCGGTGAAATGAGCCCGCCGGATACCCCGCCGCAGGCCGATCCGGACATCGCCATCGAGGTGGAGGGGCTGCGCAAGAGCTTCGGCAGCCATGTGGTGGTGAACGACCTAACCATGCGGGTGCGGCGCGGCCAGATCTACGGCTTCCTCGGGCCCAACGGCTCGGGCAAGACCACCACCATCCGCATGCTGTGCGGTCTGCTGACGCCGGATGCCGGGCGCGGCACCTGCCTTGGCTACGACATCCTCACCCAGTCGGCGCTGATCCGCACCAAGGTCGGCTACATGACCCAACGCTTCTCGCTCTATGCCGACCTGTCGGTGCGCGAGAATCTGGAATTCGTGGCGCGGCTGTACGGCGTGGCCCACCCGGAAAAAGCGGCCGCCGCCGCATTGACCCGGCTCGGGCTGGAAGGACGGGGCAAGCAATTGGCGGGGGAGCTTTCGGGGGGCTGGAAGCAGCGGCTCGCGCTCGGCGCCTGCATTCTGCCCTCGCCCGAACTGCTGCTGCTGGACGAACCCACCGCAGGCGTCGACCCGCAGGCGCGGCGGGAATTCTGGAGCGAGATCCACGCGCTCGCCGCCGAGGGGCTGACGGTCCTGGTCTCCACCCATTACATGGACGAGGCCGAGCGCTGCCACGAGATCGCATACATCGCCTACGGCCATCTGCTGGCGCAGGGCAAGGTGGCGGAGGTGATCGCCGCCTCCGGCCTCAGCACCGTGACGGTGGAGGCGTACGGCGATGCCGATACCGGCCCGGCCATGGCGCTGCTGGCGCGTGAGTTGGAGGCCCTGCCCGGCATCGACATGGTGGCCCCGTTCGGCACCCGCCTGCATATCTCCGGCCGCAATCCGCAGGCGCTGGAGGCGGCGCTTGGCCCCTACCGCGCGCGGGCGGACCTGAGCCTGAAGCAGGACGCGCCCACCCTGGAGGACGTTTTCATCGACCTGATGAGCCGCTCCAAGGACGATCTGAAATGATCGGCGGCGGCTTCTTCCGGCGGGTCGGCGCCATGGTGGTGAAGGAATTCATCCAGCTGCGGCGCGACCGGGTAACGTTCGCCACCATGATCATGATCCCGCTGCTGCAACTGGTGCTGTTCGGCTATGCCATCAACACCACGCCGCGCCACCTGCCGACCGCTGTGCTGGCCCACGAGAACACCGACGCCACCCGCGCCATTATCGCGGCACTGAAGAACACCGATTTCTTCCAATTTACCCGCGAGGCCTTGAGCGATGCCGACGCGGAACACCTGATCCGCTCGGGCGCGGTGCTGTTCCTGCTGGAAATCCCCGCCGGGTTCGAGCGGTCCCTGCGGCGCGGCGAGACGCCCCAATTGCTTGTGGCGGCGGATGCGACCGACCCGGTGGCGGCCGGCAATGCGCTGGGCGCTCTGGAGGGTGTGGTGTCCACCGCGCTGCGCCGCGAGCGGTTCGTGGGCCAGCAGGCCGGCACGCCGGGCACCGGCAACCCGCAGGACGCACCACCGTTCGAGATCGTCCAGCACCGGCGCTACAACCCCGCCGGCACCTCGCAGCTCAACATCGTGCCGGGCCTGCTGGGCACCATCCTGACCATGACCATGCTGATCTTCACCGCGCTGTCCGTGACCCGCGAGACCGAGCGCGGCACCATGGAAAGCCTGCTCTCCATGCCGATCTCCCCGGTGGAGATCATGCTGGGCAAGATCCTGCCCTATGTGCTGGTGGGGGTGATGCAGGGGGTGCTGATCCTCGGCGCCGGGATGATCCTGTTCGACGTGCCGATCGAGGGCTCGGTGGTGCTGCTGGCGGTGGTGACGCTGCTGTTCATCACCGCCAACCTGTCGGTGGGCTACACCTTCTCGACGCTGGCGACCAATCAGCTCCAGGCGGTGCAAATGAGCTTCATGTTCTTCCTGCCCAACATCCTGCTGTCAGGCTTCATGTTCCCGTTCGCGGGCATGCCGGTGTGGGCGCAATGGATATCGGAATGCCTGCCCCTCACACATTACCTGCGCATGGTGCGCGGCATCCTGCTGAAGGGCGCGGGGCTGTACGATCTCGGCCTCGACATCGCCATCCTGGCCGGTCTGATGCTGCTGGCCATGGGCATCGCCGTCGCCCGGTTCCGCCAGACGCTGGATTGAGGTTCCCGCCGTCCCAACACTCAGATCTGGCGTTCGACCATCATCTTCTTGATTTCGGCGATGGCCTTCGCCGGGTTCAGGCCCTTGGGGCAAGCCTGGGCGCAATTCATGATGGTGTGGCAGCGATAAAGCCGGAAGGGGTCTTCCAGATTATCGAGGCGCGAACCGGTGCGCTCGTCGCGGCTGTCGGAGAGCCAGCGATGGGCCTGGAGCAGCGCCGCCGGGCCGAGATAGCGGTCGCCGTTCCACCAATAGCTCGGGCAGGAGGTGGAGCAGCAGGCGCACAGGATGCACTCGTAGAGGCCGTCAAGCCGCTCGCGATCACCCTTGGACTGGCGCCATTCCTTCTCGGGAGCTGTGGTGTCGGTCTGGAGCCAGGGCTCGATCGAGGCATGCTGCGCGTAGAAGCGCGTGAGGTCGGGAACGAGATCCTTCACCACTTCCATGTGCGGCAACGGATAGACGTTCACGATGCCCTTCATCAGCACCTCATCCATGCCCTTGGTGCAGGCGAGGGTGTTGGTGCCGCCGATGTTCATGGCGCAGGAGCCGCACACGCCTTCGCGGCAGGAGCGGCGGAACGTCAGCGTCGGGTCGATCTTGTTCTTGATGTAGATGAGCCCGTCCAGAACCATCGGGCCGCAATCTTCGCGGTTCACGTAATACGTGTCGATGGAGGGGTTCTTCCCGTCGTCCGGGTTCCAGCGATAGATGCGGAACTCGGTCAGCTTGGTCGCGCCCTGGGGCTTCGGCCAGGTCTTGCCGCCGCTGATCTGGGAGTTCTTGGGCAGGGCCAGTTCAACCATGTTCCGTCCTCATCGCCGGACACGCCGGCAGCGATAACTCATCAATCCTCGTGGAGATCGAAGCGGCGATCGAGCTGAGCCCGGCGCTCCTCCACGCGCTCGTAGCGATCATCGCGCCGAGGCTTTTCAAACGTCTTCAGGTTTTCCGCTTTCAGAGCTTCGATACGCTCCTCAAGCAGTTCAACCTGGTCCGACAAGGCATCCACCTTGTCTTCCAGCCGGCGCAAATGGTCGAGGACCAGTGCGCCCAGCTTCTTTCGCCCCAACGCCTTCTTCGCCACGCGACGCGCTCCCGTTCAGTCCGCGCGCTCAGTAAACACGCTTCTTGGGCTCGATGTACTGAATGTCGTTGGAGAGGGTGTAGGTGTGCACCGGCCGGTCATCGAGGCGCACCGCGCCGGTGGCCGTGTCGAGATAGGCCAGCGTGTGCTTCATCCAATTGTGGTCGTCGCGATCCGGGTAATCCTCGCGGGCGTGCGCGCCTCGGCTTTCCAGGCGGTTCGCCGCGCTTTCCATGGTGACCACAGCCTGGGAGATCAGATTGTCGTATTCCAGGGTCTCGACGAGATCGGAATTCCAGACCAGCGAGCGGTCGGTAACGCCGATATCCGTGGTTCCATTGAACACGTCGTGGATCAGCTTGCGACCTTCGTCCAGCACCTCGCCGGTGCGGAACACGGCGCAATTGCTCTGCATCACCCGCTGCATGTCGGCGCGCAGCGCGGCCGTGGGCGTGGAGCCCTTGGCGTAGCGGAAATGGTCGAGCCGTCCGAGCGCCTTGTCCGCGCTGTTGGCGGGCAGTTCGCGCTGCTTCTCGCCGGGGTGCACAACCTCGGCGGCCCGCAGAGCAGCCGCGCGGCCGAATACCACCAGATCGATCAGCGAGTTGGAGCCAAGGCGATTGGCGCCGTGCACCGAGACGCAGGCCGCTTCGCCGATCGCCATCAGGCCCGGCACCACCTTGTCTGGGTCTCCATTGGCCTTGTTCAGCACCTCGCCGTGATAGTTCGTGGGAATGCCGCCCATGTTGTAGTGCACGGTCGGGATCACCGGGATCGGCTCGCGGGTCACATCGACGCCGGCGAAGATCTTGGCGCTTTCCGAGATGCCGGGCAGGCGCTCGTGGAGGATCGCCGGATCCAGGTGGTCGAGATGCAGGTAGATGTGGTCCTTGGCCTTGCCGACGCCGCGTCCTTCGCGGATCTCCATGGTCATGGAGCGGGACACCACGTCGCGGGAGGCCAGATCCTTCGCGGAAGGCGCATAGCGTTCCATGAAACGCTCGCCCTCGGAATTGGTGAGGTATCCGCCTTCGCCGCGCGACCCTTCCGTGATCAGGCAGCCCGAACCGTAGATGCCGGTGGGGTGGAACTGCACGAACTCCATGTCCTGCAACGGCAGACCGGCGCGCAGCACCATCGCGTTGCCGTCGCCGGTGCAGGTGTGGGCGGAGGTGGCGGAGAAATAGGCCCGGCCGTAACCGCCGGTGGCGAGGATCGTCAGCTTGGAGCGGAAGCGGTGGATGGTGCCGTCATCCAGCTTCAGCGCGATCACGCCGCAGCAGCGGCCGTCTTCGTCCATGATGAGGTCGATGGCGAAGAATTCGATGAAGAATTCCGCCTTGTGCTTCAGGGCCGCGCCGTAGAGCGTGTGGAGCATGGCATGGCCGGTGCGGTCGGCCGCGGCGCAGGTGCGCTGGGCCGTGCCCTTGCCGAAATGCGTGGTCATGCCGCCGAACGGGCGCTGGTAGATTTTGCCGTCCTCGGTGCGGGAGAACGGGACGCCCCAATGCTCCAGCTCGTAGACGGCGGCGGGCGCGTTGCGCACCAGATATTCAATGGCGTCCTGGTCGCCCAGCCAGTCCGACCCCTTAACGGTATCGTACATGTGCCATTCCCACTTGTCCTCGCCCATGTTGGCGAGCGAGGCGGCGACGCCGCCCTGAGCCGCCACGGTGTGGGAGCGGGTGGGGAACACCTTGGTGATGCAGGCGGTGCGAAGGCCCGCCTCGGAGCAGCCGACGACGGCACGCAGTCCGGCGCCGCCGGCGCCCACCACGAGCACGTCATAGGTATGGTCAGTGATCGGATAGGCCGCGCCGTTCACGCCGGGGCCGCTGGTTCCGTTTGCGTCTGCCATTGTCAGCCTCCCAGGCTGATCTTGAGCACGGCGAAAGCCCCGGCGAGGCCGATGGCAACCGTGAAGAACGTGTTGGCGATGATGCAGAGCACCTTCGGCGCTTCCCCATGGACATAGTCCTCGATCACCACCTGCATGCCGATGCGCATGTGGACGGTCACCGACAGGAGGGTGAGCAGGATGATGACCGCGACGAGGGGATGGCCCAGCGTGGTGCGGGCCGTCTCGTAGCTCTCGCCGGCCAGCGAGATGACGATGATGATGAAGCAGACGGCCAGGATCAGATTCCCGAGCCCGGTCACCCGCTGCATGAAGAAGTGGTCCGTCCCGGAGCGGGCGGCGCCGAGGCCGCGAACGCGGCCGAGGGGGGTGCGCATCGGAGCGTGCATCAGAAGTCTCCTCAGCCCTTCATCGCCAGGCCGATGATCCAGACCACGACGGTCAGGACCACGGAGCCGGCCAGCGTCGCCTTGGCGAGCAGCACGCGCTCCTTCGCCCCGAAGCCGATGATGAAATCCCACATGAAATGGCGAATGCCGCCAAGAGCGTGGTGCAGCAGCGCCCAGGTGAAGCCCAGCAGCACCAGGCGTCCGAACCACGAGCCGGCGATGCCTGTGAACACGTCGTAGGCATGGGGCGAGGAGGCGGTCGCCAGCAGCCACCAAACGAACAGCACCATGCCGAAATACAGCGCGCATCCGGTGATGCGATGCACAATCGACATGACCATCGTGAAGAGCGGGCGATAGATCTGTAGGTGGGGAGAGAGCGGGCGCTGAATACGCGACGGACTGTCGGCCATGGGGCTCCTCCGGAAATCAAACGATCAGGTATCTTAATCGTCGCCAGTTCGCAACGATTCCAAAGCATGGTTATGCCCCGGATGCACCAATATGCCGCGGCGCGGCAAGGTCGGACGCCGCAGATCCTCTCCGCGTGCGGCGCAATGCTACGCCTTAAAGCGCTTGGGTCGCCAGCCGCGCAGTGCTCAAAACGTAAAAAGGCGCGGGAGGGTACCGCGCCTTCCGTTACGTCGCCTGGATTTAAGGAGGCGTATTGGACGCCTGGGCGGCGTGGCTTTTCGGCCTAGAACCTGTAGGTGACGCCCGCCGCGACGAGCCAGGGGTCGAGATTGGCGGTGCCATTGAGCACCGCGCCATTGACGCCGACGGTGAAGTCCGGCTGGAGGAAAAGCCGCTTCACATCGACATTGAAGCCCCAGTGGCGGTCAATCATGTAGTCAAAGCCGGCCTGAAGCGCCCAGCCGAAGCTGTTCTTCACATTCAGCGAATCGACGCTGTAGGTGGTGGTGTTGAAGAACACCGTGTAGTTCACGCCCGCGCCGACATAGGGCTTGAACGCGCCGAAATCGGTGAAGTGGTATTGCAGCGTGAGGGTCGGCGGCAGCAGCCACACCTTGCCCACGTCCAGCCCGCCCAGCGTGCCAGCACCGGAAATCGTGTGCGGAGTGACGCCCAGGATGAGTTCCGCGGCAATGTTCTTTGTGAAGAAATAGCTGATGTCGAGTTCGGGCACGACCGAGTCGGAATAATACAGGTTCGACCCGTTCACCCCGCTCACTGAGCCGCCGCCGGAGGGCAGGACGCCCAGCGCGCGGATGCGAATCATCCACGGGCTGAGTTCGGCGACAGGAGCCGGCGCCTTGAACACCGGTGCGGGCAGATCCGCCGCCGCCGCGCCGAACGCCCAGCCCATCATCATTGTGCCGGCCGCCATTTGCGCGATCCGCCGGTTCCAGAATGCGTTTGCCATCCTCAGCTTCCCAGTTCATCTGATCCGGGATCGAGTGTGCGGACACCGGTGTCCGGCGATTTTGCGGTGCATCAAGTTTTTGCGCTCCCCTTCACGTCTTGCGTGCGCTGTGTCTTCGTGGTGACAGGGCCTCAATGCGCTGGATTCGGCGGGTGGCCTTAAGTCTTTGGGCGGGAAAGTGCGATTGATGCGACCGGTGTTTCGGGGAAGTCTACTCTCGGCCGCGCGCCTCCAAGCCTTGCTGCTCGTGGTTCTGGCGCTGGGCGCCACGGCCGCCCCGGCGCAGTCGATCTCGCGGGTGGAGCGTTTCAAGGTGGGGCAGGAGGATCGCTCCTACCTCATCAACCTGCCGCCCGCGCCCAGCGCTTCCGCTAAGCCACGCCCGACGGTGATCGCCCTGCATGCCGCCGCTCAGACGTCGGAGGGCCTGAAGGATTACCTCGGCATGGAAAGCGCCGCTGCGCGCGAGGGATATGTCACCGTCTATCCCCAGGGCATCGGCCGGGTCTGGAACGATGGGCGCCCCGCCGCCATGCGGCTCAAGGCGGTGCTGACGCCGGGCGATGACGTTCCGTTCCTGGTGGCGCTGGTTCAGCGTCTGGTGGAGCAGGGCATCGCCGATCCCACCCGCATCTATCTCTTGGGCATTTCCAACGGCGGCTTCATGGTGGAGCGCATGGCATGCGAATTCCCCGCCCTGTTCGCCGCCTATGCGGTGGCCATGGCCACCGCGCCCGCCAATTACCGCGAGGAATGCCACCCCGCACAGCCGGTCTCGATCATGTTCGTCCACGGCACCGCCGACGGCGTGATCGCCTGGAACGGCTTCTGGACCCCGCTCGGCGCCACCCTTTCCGCACCCGATACGGCGGCGCTGTTTGCGCGGATCGATGAATGCACGGGCTCCGAGAACTCGGACCTGCCGGATATCGAGCCGCTGGATGCCACCACAGTCTCGGTGCGGCGCTGGTCGGGGTGCGCGGGCGGCTCGGAAGTTGCGCTCTACCGGGTCGAGCGGGGCGGGCACCAATCCCCGGCACGGACCGAGACCAAGCCGGGCCTCGCGACGCCCTTTCTCGGATTGCGCAACCGCGACATCGACATGGGCGAGGAGGCGCTGGCCTTCTTCGCCCGCTATCCTCTGGCGCCCGTGCCGGTCGGCGCGGTGCCGTTCCCCATGCCTTCGCCGCTCAAAGCAGGTGCGCAGCGCCGGGCTGAACGCCCGGCACTACCCCTCACAGCTCAGCGCGGGATCAGCACCCAGTAGTCCAGATCCAGGATCACGTTCGGGTCGTAGTCGTCGCCGCTTTTGAGCGGAAAGTCGGCGCACGGCCGATCCTTGGTGGCGATGGTGCGCACGCGCAGCGCACCGACATCGTCGCGGCCGGGGATTTCAGCGGCATCCAATATCTCGCTCCAGGCGAACACGGTGAGACCGGCGAACAGCGGCGCGACGTGACGGCCACCGTTGATCGCCGCCACATGGAAGGCGTTGGCAAGGCCGTTGAAGGAGAGGGCGCGGGCGAGCGAGATGACGTGGCCGCCATAGATCAGCCGGCTGCCGAAACGCCCCTGACTCTCGGTGAACTGGTTGAAATGCACCTTCGCCGTGTTCTGGTAGAGGCGGGTGGCGATCATGTGTTCCGCCTCCTCCACCGTCATGCCGTCCACATGGTCGATCTTCTCGCCGATTTCGTAATCGGCAAAGCGGTGCAGGCTGCCGGAAAGATCGTCGCGCCATTCGCTGAGATCCAGCGGGGGGACCGCATCGCCCAGCGCGTCGGGGGCGAGCGCGGAGGGCAGGTGCGGGATGACGGTTTCCGGGGCAGGGGTCTTGGGATCGCGCTTGCGCACCATCACCCAGCGCACATAGTCCAGGACTTCCACGCCATCCTGGTTGAAACCGGTGGAGCGCACATAGACGACGCCGCTGGTGCCGTTGGAATTCTCGCGCAGCCCGATCACCTCCGAGACCGCGTGGAGCGTGTCGCCGGGATAGACCGGGGCGAGAAAGCGCCCGCCGGCATAGCCCAGATTGGCGACAGCGTTCAGCGAGATGTCAGGCACGGTTTTGCCGAACACGATGTGAAACACCAGCATGTCGTCCACCGGCGCGCGGGGATAACCGATCACCTGGGCGAAAGCATCCGCCGACTGGACCACGAAGCGCGAGCCATAGAGGGCGCTGTAGAGGCTGACATCTCCGACCGTCACGGTGCGCGGCGTGGCGTGGCGGATCACCTGGCCGATGGAGAAGTCTTCAAAGAAGTTGCCCGAATTGGTCTTGGTCATCCGTTTCCCCCTGAGCGCACCGGGACGCGCTCGTCCTCGACATCCAGAGGCGGCGCGCAGCTACCGCTATGTTGCAGAGCGCAACGACGCGGCGCAACAGCGTAAGGCTGGCCCGGCCTGGGTTCGGCAGACGGCGGTTCGACGGGCGCAGGGGCAAAACGACGCGATCACCGTGTGGGGATCGCTTCCGTAGCTTGACGACGCGGGCATCCTTGGTGCTGATGCCGCCACACCGGAGGCGCGCGCGTGTCGGCATCGGCCAGTCAGAAGCTGTCGTTCCAGGCCATGTGTTTCGTGGCCTGCGTCTTTCCGTTCTATATCCTGGCCGCGACGCTCACCAATTCGGCGGCGGTGCTGACCGACCTGCTGGCCACCTCGTTCGACCTGACCTCCCTCACCGCCTGCTGGCTGGTGCTGCGCATCGCGCACAAGGCGAAGGGCGAACGCTTCGCCTATGGTTTGGGCAAGCTGGAAAATCTCGCCGAACTGATGATCGCCGTGCTCCAAGTGGTTCTCGTGATCGTCGGCACCGCGCGTGCGGTCACGGGCCTGCTTCATCCCGAGCATGTGAGCGGGGCGGGGCTTGGCCTTGCGGTCACGGCCGTGGCGGTCGTGGGCAACACCTTCTTCAACCGCAGAGCCACCAAGCTGGCGCGCGAGTCACGCTCGCCGGTGCTGGCGGCACAGGCGCGGGTGCATCTGGTCTCCGCCTGCTCCTCGGGCGCTGTGTTCTGCGTGACGGTCGTCACCTCCACGTTCCAGAGCGTGGAGTGGATTGCCTATCTCGATCCGCTCGCATCGTTCATCGTGATCGGCTTCATGATCTTCAACATCTACGAGATGCTGACCAATTCGCTCGGCTCCCTGCTGGACCAGGCGATCGGCGAGGCCGGGCAACTGCGCATTCTCAAGGCGCTCACGCGCTGCTTCGATGATTTCGAGGAACTGGGCGACATCCGCACCCGCCAGCATGGTGGGCGCATGATGGTGGAACTGCATCTGGGCTTCGACCCCGCCTGGAGCGTGGCGCGGGCCCGCGAGGCGGTGGCCGATCTCACCCGGGTGGTGAAGGAGGAGTTCGCGCAGGTGGGCGACGAGGTGGACGTCGCGGTGGTGCTGATGGCACCCACCGCCCGCACCTTCGCCGCCGCCATGGCGGAAGATGCAGCAGCAGCTGTTCAGTAGTCCGAGAGTGTGACGTCGTCAGACCAGTCGCCCGGCACGTCCTTGACGATCGCCTGCCCGCAGACGACGCGCGCCTTCACCGGGTCGAAGGTAAGGGTCGGCGCGCCATAGAGCTGCCAGCCCTTGTTGAGCGCCGCGCTGACGCGCTTGCAGAAGGCCACGTCGTCGGGGCCGGTGAGGTAGCGGTAGAGTTTCATGTCGGTTCCGGATTGTTCATGAGCCGCTCGCCGACGGCTTTCGCCACCGCTGCCCGGCGTTGCTGAAACAGGGCGGTGCGCAGGCGCACCTCTTCCACGAGGCGCGGATCCTCGTCGGAAAGGCCAGGGAAGGGTGGCTTCGGGTCATACTCGATGGCGAGGCCGATGCGGCGCGCCTCGTTTTCGCCGGCGATCTCCCGCGCCAGGGTCAGCGCGAAGTCGATGCCCGAGGTGACGCCCGCGCCGGTGATGCGGTTGCCGTCGATCACCACCCGTTCCGCGACCGGGATCGCCCCCAGCATCGCCAACTGCTCCAGCGAAAGCCAGTGGCAGGTGGCGCGATGGCCGAGCAGCAGCCCGGCGGCCGCAAGAAGCAGCGAGCCGGTGCACACAGAGGTGACATATCGCGCGCCCCGCGCCATGCGGCGCAGGAAGGCCAGCGTGTCCTCGTCCTCCATCAGCGGCAACTGACCCGGCCCGCCGGGCACGAACAGCACGTCGCAATCGTCCAGCTTCGAGAATTTGGTGGTCGGCACGATGGTGAAGCCGGACGCATCCTTGATGGGCTTGGTCTTCTTCCACGCAAGGATCACTTCGGCTTCCGGCAGGCGGGTGAACACCTCGAACGGCGCAGTAAGGTCGAGCTGGGTCATGTCGGGATAGGCGAGCATGACGATGCGGAGGGCCATGGCGTTGTTCCCGGAAAGGCGGACCCTGCTTCGGGGGCCGCTCTGTTTGGTCGGATTATGTTAGACCGGTCATGCCCTGGCGGCGATGGCGTCGGCGAGCGCGACGGTGCGCCGGGCCATATCCGCATGCATGCGCTCGACCATGCGCCCGTCAAGCTGGATCACGCCCTTGGATGCGTTTTCCGGCAAATCGAACGCAGAGATGATGGCGCGTGCCTTCGCCACCTCGGCTTCGGGCGGGCTGAAGATGGTGTTGCAGGGTTCGATCTGGCTGGGGTGAATCAGCGTCTTCCCGTCCATGCCCATTTCGATGCCCTGGGCGCATTCGGCCTTGAAGCCGTCCAGGTCCTGGAACTGGTTCCACACCCCGTCCAGCACGTCGATGCCATAGGCATGGCCCCCGGCGATCACCTGCATGAGCCATGAATACATGGGCACGCGGCCGGGAATGAGCGCGGCCCGCGTCTCCTTGGCGAGGTCGTTGGTGCCGAGCACGAACACCGAGAGGCGGCTCAGCGGGTGGATTGCGGCGGCGGAGACCGCCTTGATGTCGAGAATGGCGATGGGGGTCTCGATCATGGCCCAGATCCGCGTCTTGGCGGGTACGCCCAAGGCGTCCAGTCGGCGCCCCACGGTGAACAATTGCTCGGGGTCCTGCACCTTCGGGATCAGAATGGCGTCGGGATTGGCGGACGCCGCTGCATCGATGTCGTCCCAAGCCCAGGGGGTATCGAGCCCATTGATGCGGATCACGACCTGGCGCGGCCCGAAGCCGCCGGCCTTGACGGTGTCGATCACGCGGGCGCGCGCCTCGACCTTGGCATCGGGAGCGACCGCGTCTTCAAGATCAAGGATCACGCCGTCTGCCGGCAGTGTGCGGGCCTTTTCCAGCGCGCGGGCGTTCGAGCCAGGCATGTAGAGGACGCTACGGCGCGGACGGATGCTCATGACCTCTCCCCAGATGTGTGCAGTGCAAAGCTAGAGCATTTTCGCGCGTCGTCGAACTGCGCAAATTGCTCCGGTCGGTCGGTTCACTGCATTTTCACAGAGCCAGCGGGGCGTGGACTCAAGCGCCCGGCGAGACGCGTCGAAATTCATAGATGCCGCAGCCATAGCGGCAACCGAAGCTGGCCTCGACGTCGCGTGCCGTGAAGGCCGCGTTCTCGTGCAGCTCCCCGGCATCGTCCACAAACGAAAAATGCTCCAGCACGAAGCTGCTGGCGAGAAGATCGGGGATGGTGCGCGCAGCGAATACCCGATGTGCGTTGAATTCCACGCGCTGCGGTCCCATCGGCACGCTCATGTAGAGGCGCCCGCCGGGTGCGACCAGTGCGGCGATGTTGCGGATGCCCTTCACATGGCCGTCGGCGTCGAGCGGGTCGCCATAGCGCCCCAGGCCGAAATGCTCGACGGCGTGCAGGCAAGACACCGAATCCGCCAGGCCGATCCGCGCTGTGGCCTGCGGATCCTGGAGATCGGCGACGAGAAAATTGATGTTGCGGGCGGAGGTCGCCAGCGGGCGGATATCCACCACGTCGATGGCGCGAAAGGTGGCGACGTGGGCAACGAACCCGTCGACCCGCGAGCCCACGTCGAGATGACGCGCGGGCGCGGTCTCGAACACGCGCCGCGCCACATGCAGATCCTGGTGGAAATAATGGCCCGAGGCGTCGCCCGCCGTCTCCAGGTGCTCGCCCAGGATCGGGAATTTCCGCGTGATGGGAAAGGCGGGGCCTTCGGTGATCGCAAGCTGGGAGAAAGCTTTGTAGTCGGCTCGGTATTTGCGCAGCCAACGCGCGGCGCGCTTGGTTTTGTCGGTGTCGAGGCCGAACAGGGCGAGGGCTTCGCGCGCTTTACGCTTTATGCGACCGATGCCCATGTCAGTCCTTCAAGCTCAGTCCTTCAAGCGCGAAAGGCGTCCCGGCCGAGTTTTCAAGCCCGGCCGGGCAGCAGAATGTTCTCTCAGGCCGCCTTGCGGCGCGAGGTGATGAGCTTGCGGTTCACCAGCACTTCGGCGATCTGCACCGCGTTGAGCGCGGCGCCCTTGCGCAGGTTGTCCGACACGCACCAGAAGGCGATGCCGTTGTCCACGGTCGGGTCGTCGCGCAGGCGCGAGATGTAGGTCGCGTCTTCGCCGGCCGCTTCATGCGGGGTGATGTAGCCGCCGCTCTCGCGGGTATCGATCACCAGCACGCCCGGCGCCTTGCGCAGGATCTTGCGGGCTTCGTCTGCGGAAAGCGGGGTCTCGAATTCGACGTTCACCGATTCCGAGTGGGCCACGAACACCGGCACCCGCACGCAGGTGGCGACGAGCTTGATCTTGGGGTCGAGGATTTTCTTGGTCTCGACCACCATCTTCCACTCTTCCTTCGTGAACCCGTCCTCCATGAAGGTGTCGATCTGGGGGATCAGGTTGAAGGCGATGCGCTTGGGGAACGTCTTGGGTTCCACCGGGTCGGAGACGAACACCGCGCGGGTCTGCGAGAACAGTTCGTCCATGGCGTCCTTGCCGGCGCCGGAGACGGACTGATAGGTCGAGACCACCACCCGCTTGATCTTCGCCACGTCGTGAAGCGGCTTCAGGGCCACCACGAGCTGCACGGTCGAGCAGTTGGGATTGGCGATGATGTTCTTCTTCTTGAAGCCCACCACGGCGTCGGCATTCACTTCCGGCACGATCAACGGCACGTCCGGGTCGGTGCGCCACTGCGAGGAATTGTCGATCACCACGCAGCCGGCTGCGCCGATCTTCGGAGAATATTCCTTCGACACGGCGCCGCCCGCCGACATCAGGCAGATATCGGTGTCGGAGAAGTCGTAGGTGGCGAGATCCTTCACCTTCAAGGTTTTATCGCCGTATGAAACCTCGACGCCCATGGAGCGGCGCGACGCGAGCGCGACAACCTCGTCGGCGGGGAAGCCCCGCTCGTCGAGGATCGAGAGGATTTCCCGGCCCACGTTTCCCGTGGCGCCGGCTACGGCAACCTTGTAACCCATGACAGACCTTCAGATTTTGACCGGCTTGCCTGCCGGAAAGGCAGGCTTTTAGGCTCATGCGTGCGTGTGCGCAACGTTTGCTGCTCGCATGGCAGTCCGGCGCTGCAAACGTGAGTTGTCCCAATGTGTGGCCCGCCCGACACGCCGTCTGGCAACCGTATCGGCCATGCGGCGTTCGGCGGCGTGGTGGGAAAGTCTTAAAACCCTTAGTTTCAAATGGTTGAGAGGGAAGCGGCGAAACCGGATTCCCTCACGGAACCGGGCTCGACCTGGCGCGGTTCCTTGCTTAGATTGCGTTTGTGACGTAACCGGGATCAAGACGGTTTCCCGGTGACCGTTTCTTGGAGGCTTGCATGCGTGTCGCGCCGCTTTTCGTTCTCGCCGCCGCGTTGAGCTTCGCGGCCGTCGGCGTGGCTGAGGCCCAGTCATCGAGTTCGTCCTCGACCTCGACCAGCACGTCCTCCTCAACCACTGCCACCAAGAAGAAGCGCCAGTTCATCGTGATCACCCAGCGTTCGCCGCTGGACGCGGGCACGGTGGTGAAGCCGGGTTCCAAGTCCTATTTGGACTATGCCCTGCCCACCAGCTACTTCTTCCCGACCTATGGCGCCGGCGACAACGGGTTCGTTCCAGGCCGCTACCCGCTTCCGGGCCGGTTCGATCTGCCGGGTTACTGAGCCCCTCCGCTCGACAAAACCGCATCACCTCGCCATATAACGGCCCGTCACTTCCAGGCGGTCCGCCGCGAGACCCCGAGAGGGCCCGCATATGTTCAGCGTCATTCCGGGCTTTCGCCTCTCGCTCGGCATCACGCTCACCTATCTCGGCCTGATCGTTCTGCTGCCCATCGGCGCGCTGATCCTCCAGGCCTCCGATGTCGGGCTGGTGCGGTATTTCGCGATCATCACCTCCCCGCGCACTCTCGCCTCGTTCCAGGTCACCATCGGCGCCGCCGCCGCAGCCACCGCGTTCAACGCGATTTATGGGCTGGCCCTCGCCTGGGTCCTGGTGCGCTACGATTTCCCCGGCCGCCGCTTTCTCGACACCCTCGTGGATGTGCCGTTCGCTCTGCCAACGGCCGTGGCGGGTCTGGCCTTGACCGCGTTGTTCGCCAAGAACGGTTGGTTCGGAGCGCCGCTGGCGGAATGGGGCATCCAGGTGGCCTATGCGCCCGCCGGCATCATCTGCGCCATGGCTTTCACCAGCGTGCCGTTCGTGGTGCGCACCGTGCAACCGGTGCTGGAGGATCTGGAGGCGGATGTGGAGGAGGCGGCAGCGACGCTGGGTGCCTCGCAGTTCCGGGTATTCCGCACCGTGATTATGCCGGCGATCTTTCCGGCGTTTTTGGCAGGCGCCTCGCTCGCGTTCGCGCGTTCGCTGGGCGAGTTCGGGGCCGTGGTGTTCATCGCCGGCAACCAGCCGTTCCGCACCGAGATCGTCGCCCTGCTGACCTATATCCGCCTTGAGGAATACGATTACCCCGCCGCCGCTGCCATCGCCGTCACCATGCTGGGCTTCGCCTTCGTGCTGCTGCTGACGGTCAATCTCATCCAGGCGTGGCATCAGCGCCGCGTGATCCGGGAGGATTGAGCGATGAGCGATGCATCGCAGGCCAAGCGCAGGCGGGTCGGCGACAGTGCCGGCGCGCGGGTCGTGCTCATTTCCCTAGTGCTGTTCCTCACCGCCTTCGTGATCCTGGCGCCGCTGGCCGTGATCTTCTCCGAGGCCCTGAAGCGCGGCATCGGGGTCTATATGGAGAGCCTGGTGCGGCCCGACACGCTGCACGCCGCCGGGCTCACTTTATTTACGGCGCTGATCTGCGTGCCGGTGAACGTCGCCTTCGGCATTGCCGCCGCCTGGACCGTGACCAAGTTTTCGTTTCGCGGCCGTGGCGTGCTGCTGGCGCTGATTGAACTGCCGTTCTCGATCTCGCCGATCGTGGCGGGCGTCGCCTATCTCTTCGTCTATGGCGCGCAGGGTCTGCTGGGTCCGCTGCTGGAGACCTATGACATCAAGATCATGTTCGCCGTGCCGGGTATCGTGCTGGCGAGCCTGTTCGTGACCGCGCCCTTCGTCGCCCGTGAGATCATTCCCCTGATGATGGCGCAGGGCCGGGAGGAGGAGGAGGCAGCGGTGACGCTCGGCGCCTCCGGCTGGCGCATCCTGCGCACCGTGACCCTCCCCAATGTGCGGTTCGCCCTGCTCTATGGCGCGGCGCTCTGCAATGCGCGGGTGATGGGTGAGTTTGGTGCCGTGTCCATCGTCTCCGGCAATATCCGGGGCAAGACCTCGACCCTGCCGTTGCAGATCGAACTGCTTTACCAGGACAGTCAGGTTGCCGGCGCGTTTGCCGCCGCCACCATCCTCGCGGCGGTGGCGCTTCTGACATTGGTGGTCAAGCTTGTCATCGAGCGTTTCGATGCCGAGCGCGCGCGCCTCGAAGTGCCGCGCGGCGTCGGGCATTGAGGCGAGCGCCATTGAAGCGCACGGTCAACGCGACGCCGACCGCCTGAGCCGCAGCCGGCTTCAGCGCCAATTCAGACGGCTGACGTTGCAGGTCTAATCAGACCCGGCGCACGGGCGCGGGCAGGGCGGGGCCGCGCGGCGCGGGAGGCGGGACGATCCGGCGCGCACGGCGTGCCTCGCGGCGGACGCGGCCCTGGCCGAACCAAGCTACGGAGCCGCCCAGGATCACGCCCAGGATCAGGGTCGCGAAGATCAGGGCGAACAGCGGCACATGCACGGCAAGCGCCGAGGTGTCCGGATTGAACGGGTCAAACGACAGCGTCACCAGCCGGCGGTTGGCAACCGCCAGGGCGACGATGACGATGCAGAGGGGAATGCCGATCAGAAGGGATAGGACGCGCCGCACGATAGGTTCAGGCCTCTCCGTTAAGACGCTCGCGCATCTCTTTGCCGGTCTTGAAATAAGGCACGGCCTTCTCGCTGACGTCCACCTGCTTGCCGGTGCGCGGGTTGCGCCCGGTCCGGGCGTCGCGTTTCTTCACAGAAAAGGCGCCGAAGCCGCGAAGCTCCACCCGGTCGCCCCGCGCGAGCGCGGAGACGATCTGTTCCAGGATCGCATTGACGATGTTTTCCACGTCCCGCTGGTAGAGATGCGGGTTGGCGTCAGCAATCTTTTGCACCAGCTCGGACTTGATCATGACGGTTCAATTTCCCTGCACGACCACGGGCCAGCCTTCCCGACTGTCACCAAGTTGTCCTGCGCATCCACAGCCAATCATGGTTGCGGAAAAATGCCAAGTACACGCTTTTTCAAGAGCCTGAGCGAGGTTGCCAGAGGGCCAGCAGGCCGTCAAGCTGAGCCCTTTGCAACGCGCTCTCAGTGAGCTGCGACATCACGCGCGCCACCGGCCCAAGACCGATCCATTCCATGAAACCGCCGATGCTGCCGGTGAGCCAGGCGAACTCGCCGCCGGCGTTCGGCGCACGCACGGTGCGCGTGCGCAGGCTTTCCGGCACACCCTTTTCGCGGGCAAGCCAGGCGCGCGCGGTGCGCTCGTCGCCGAGTTCGTCCACCAGTTGAAGCTCCAGCCCCTGGTGGCCGGTGAAGACGCGTCCGTCGGTGACGCTGGCAAGCTTGGCGTCGGAGAGTTTGCGCCGTTCCCCCACCAGACCCTTGAACCAAGCGTAGCTGTCCATCACCAGACTGTTGATGGCGGCGCGGGCTTCCGGCGTCGTCGGCTCGTAGGGATTGGGCGAGGCCTTGAGCGGGCTCGACTTGATGTCCTCGACCGTCACGCCGACGGTCTTCAGCAACTCGCTGAAATTGGGAAACTGGAAGATCACGCCCACCGATCCGACAATGGCATTGCGACGGGCGATGATGTGGTCGGCGCCCATGGCGGCGATGTAGGCGCCCGACGCAGCCATGCCTTCCACCACCGCGACCACTGGCTTCTTCTCCGAGAGGCGGCGCAGGGCGTTGAACAATTGCTCGGAGCCGGTGACGGTGCCGCCGGGGCTATCGATGGAGAGGATCACGGCCGAGGCGTTGGATTTGGCCACCCGGTCCAGCAGTTCCACTCGCTCACGGTCGTTGCGGATCAGTCCGCCGATCACGATCCGCGCCACATGAGGCGAGCCTTCCACGAAGCCGCGGCCGACGCTGGCATAGGTGGCGGCGCCGATGGCGACAACCCCCGCCAGCACCCCGACCACGCGCCAGAAGGTCAACTTCCCTCGGAGACGGCGGCGATCCACGATCTGGTCCACGTCGAGCGACATCAAATAGTCTCCGGCCACCCCCGTGTGCGCGGGCAATTAAGCCCCACGGCAGCGGCTTGGCAAGCACCGGACCGGATGGCACGGTGCCGCCCGGCCACCCACGGTTTCATTTGCGCATGAGCGTGTAGGACTGGGCCTCGTCATAGACCCAGACCAGCCGGTCCACCGTGCCGCCATACCCGGTCTCGAACCGGATGAAGCCGGACGGCTGATTGGCGGACATCTGCGCGACGGCTGCGAAGCGCCCCTCCGGCACGAGGTTCACCAGGAACGTCGCGCCATCGAACGGCGAGAGCCGCAGCCGGGCGCCGGTCTGGGCGAGGGCAAGCACCAGCGTGTTGCCTTCCGCGGTGACATTGGCCTCGCCGAACATGGGGCTGGCATATGCCCCGGTCAGGGTGGGGAGGCTTGGAGCGGGGGTGGCGTCCGGGCGCCGGATGTACCGTTTGGTGTCGGCATCGGCTCCGGCCTTGGCGCGGGCCGCGGCCGCCGCCACATGGTCGGTGGGCGGGTTGCCGAGCAGGGCGTCGTAGATGCCCATGGCGATCGCGTCAGGGAAGCCGACGTTCGTGACGTTGCTGAGCACGATCACCCCGAGGTCCTTGCCGGGCAGGAAGCCGATGTGCGTGCCGTATCCTGCGGTGCCGCCGTTGTGCCAGACGATCCGGCCGTTGGGCGTCATGGTGACGACCCAGCCACTGGCGTAGCTGGTGGTTTCGCTCATGGCGACGCGCGGCGTGCGGACCACCGCGAGATTCTCTGCCGAGACGATGCGCTTGCCCTCGAACACGCCGTCGGCAAGCTGAAGGCGCAGCCAGCGGCTGGCGTCCTCCACGTTGGAGTTCAGATTCCCCGCCGGCCCCAGCAGATAAGGGAACGAAGGATCGAGCGGCACCTCGATGGAGCCGCTGGGGGCATACATATAGCCGTTGGCGTGGTTCGGAGCTGCCGCCATCGCCTCTGCGGTGGCGCTGGTGGCACCCATGCCAAGCGGATCGAGGATGTCCTTGCGCACCAGCGCGTTCCAGTCCGTCGCGCGGTTCAGGCGCGCGAGGATCTGCCCGGCAAGCAGGTGCGTGATGTTGGTGTAGGTGAAGGTCGCGCGGAAGCTGGAAGCGGGCTCGGCATAGCGCAGCGAGCGGATCAGGGCGGGGGCGTCATAGCCGAGCGCAGTGAGGCCGTCGTTGACGTAGGGCGGCAGGCCAGAGCGTTGGGCGATGATGTCAAACATGCGCATCTCGCGCGTCGCCCACGGGTCCTTGAGCTGAAAATCGGGGGCGAGGTCCTCGACCCGGTCGTCCCAGGTGAATTTTCCATGGTCGACGCCGATCGCCAGGGTGGTGGCGAGGAAAGCCTTCGTGGTGGAGCCGATCTGGAACAGGGTCTTGGGATCTACCGTCTCCTTACCGGCCTTGGCGCGCACGCCGAATCCCTTGGCGTAGACCAGTTTATCGCCAGCGACGATGCCCATGGCGACGCCCGGAATATCCAGCAGCCCCATGCCGCGCGCCACGTCCGCCTCCAGCTTCGGCACCACGGCCGGGACGCGGGCGGCAAGCGAGGTATCTTGAGGTGCCGCGCCTTGAGCGAGGGCGGCGGTGGACAGGCTCAGCAGCAGCGGAACGGCGAGGCGCTTGTTTACGGCAAACAACATGCGGGTCTCCGATGCATCCGGCGGGGCCGGGGCAGGATGTCGCCGCAAGGGTGACGTGACAATGAAAAAGGCCGGCGCGAGGCCGGCCTTTTCCTAGTCTTGCGGGCTCACGAAGGGCTGTACGCCCGTTCGCTCACTCCTCGTCGCTATCCTTGGCGCGCTGCTTGAGCGCGGCGCCCAGGATGTCGCCCAGCGAGGCGCCGGAGTCCTGCGACCCGTACTGGGCCACGGCTTCCTTCTCCTCGGCGATCTCAAGCGCCTTGACCGACACCTGCACCTTGCGCGCCTTGCGGTCGAACAGGGTGACGCGGGCGTCGAGCTTCTCGCCAACCGAGAAACGCTCGGGGCGCTGGTCGTTGCGCTCGCGGGCCAGCTCGGAACGCTTGATGAACGCCGAGAGATCGGTTCCGGTGAGCTTCACCTCGATGCCGCCGTCCTTCACGTCGGTGACTTCGCAGGTGACGATCGCGCCCTTCTTGACATCGCCGGCATCGGCGAAGGGATCGCCGGCAAGCTGCTTGATGCCGAGCGAGATGCGCTCCTTCTCGACGTCCACGTCGAGAACAATCGCCTTGATGACGTCGCCCTTGCGGAATTCGTCGATCACCTGCTCGCCGGGACGGTTCCAGTCGAGATCGGAGAGATGGACCATGCCGTCCACATCGCCGTCGAGGCCGAGGAACAGACCGAACTCGGTCTTGTTCTTGACTTCGCCTTCCACGGTGGCGCCGGGGGCATACTTCTCGGCAAACGCCTCCCAGGGGTTCTGAAGCGTCTGCTTCAGGCCCAGCGAGATACGACGCTTGGCGGGATCCACCTCAAGCACCTGAACTTCCACTTCCTGCGAGGTGGAGACGATCTTGCCGGGGTGGACGTTCTTCTTGGTCCACGACATTTCGGAGACGTGGATCAGGCCTTCGATGCCCGGCTCCAGTTCCACGAACGCGCCGTAGTCGGTGATGTTGGTGACGCGACCCTTGAAGCGGGCCTCCACCGGATACTTGGCCTCGATGCCTTCCCAGGGATCGCCCAGGAGCTGCTTCATGCCGAGCGAGATGCGGTGGGTCTCGTGATTGATCTTGATGATCTTCACCTTCACCGTCTGGCCGATATTCAGCACTTCGGTGGGGTGGTTCACGCGGCGCCATGCGATGTCGGTGACATGCAGCAGGCCGTCGATGCCGCCGAGGTCCACGAACGCACCGTAATCGGTGATGTTCTTGACCACGCCCTCGATGGCCTGACCCTCTTCGAGGTTCTGGACCAGTTCGTGGCGCTGCTCGGCGCGGGTCTCTTCAAGAACGGTACGGCGCGACACGACGATATTGCCGCGGCGGCGATCCATCTTGAGGATCTGGAAGGGCTGCTGATTGTGCATCAGCGGACCGACGTCGCGGATCGGACGGATGTCGACCTGCGAACGGGGAAGGAAGGCCACGGCGCCGTCGAGATCGACGGTGAAGCCGCCCTTCACCTGGTTGAAGATCACGCCCGTGACCTTCTCGTTGGCGGTGAACGCCTTTTCGAGCTTGACCCAGCTCTCTTCGCGGCGCGCCTTGTCGCGCGAGAGAACGGCTTCGCCCATCGCGTTCTCGACGCGCTCGAGGTAGACCTCGACCTCGTCGCCGATGGCGATGGCGTTTTCACGGCCGGGAGTGGCGAATTCGCGGAGCGCGACGCGCCCTTCGGTCTTCAGACCGATATCGATGATCGCCAGATCCTTCTCGATGGCGACCACTATGCCCTTAACGACGGCGCCTTCCTGCATGTCGGCGCGGCCGAAGCTCTCATCGAGCAAGGCGGAAAAATCTTCACGCGTGATTTCTGCGAGGGACATCTAGTCTCCGAACTGTCTGACGCCGGCATCCTGGTTTGGGATGCCCGTGCCGCACGGATGGCTCGGATGACACCCGAGCCGCCACCGGACAAGCCGGTGGGCCGGCGCAAAGGCCGTGCGGTACTAGCAGGTTGAAAGTGTCGAACGGCGCCGACGAAAGTCAGGGCGGGCAGCCTCCAAAGATCTCGGAAACGCGTATCCCGCATTTCCGGCCCGCCGGGACGACTTCCGCCTTGTGGGGCGCTGCCTCGGACAGCGGCTCACATAAGGGAGAAAGGGCGGGATTGCAAGGCATGCAGCAGGTGGCTGCGTTTTCGTTTCCAACCGCCAGCGATGTTTCTCTTGTCGCCCCGCCGGGGTCCCGGCATCGAAGATGGTGGCAAAGCCGGCGTTTCAGCCTATCTCAGGTTTAGAACAACTGTGTCAGGCGATCCATGAACACTCATCAGCGCAATGTTTCCGCAGCTATCGATCCGGTTAAGCTCGACCGGCTGGCCGAGGTGGCCGTCAAGGTCGGATTGCAGCTTCAGCCGGGACAGGACCTGTTCCTGACCGCGCCCGTAGGCGCGCTGCCACTGGTGCGGGCGATCGCCGAGCACGCCTACAAAGCGGGTGCCGGCCTCGTCACGCCGCTCCTCTCGGATGATCAGGTGACGCTGGCGCGCTATCGGCATGCGCCGGACGCGAGTTTCGACCGCGCGCCAACCTGGCTCTATGATGGTGTCGCGAAGGCGTTTTCCGCCAATACCGCGCGCCTCGCCATTGTCGGCGACAACCCCATGCTGCTCTCCGGCCAGGATCCGGCCAAGGTGGCACGGGCCAACAAGGCCAATTCCATCGCTTACCAGCCGGCGCTGGAGAAGATCGCCGGTTTCGACATCAATTGGAGCATCATCGCCTATCCCGGCGCGGCTTGGGCCAAGTTGGTGTTTCCCGGCGATGAGGAAGAGGTGGCGGTGGCCAAGCTCGCCGAGGCCATCTTTGCGGCATCGCGGGTGGATCGCGATGATCCGGTGGCCGCCTGGGAGGCGCACAATGCCGCGCTGCGCGGTCGCACCGAATGGCTGAACACGCACCGTTTCCACGCGCTGCATTTTAGAGGGCCGGGCACGGACCTGACGGTCGGGCTCGCGGACGGGCATGAATGGCAGGGCGGCGCTTCCTCCGCCAAGAACGGTGTCATCTGCAACGCCAACATCCCGACCGAGGAGGTGTTCACCACGCCGCACGCCCGGCGGATCGAGGGCTATGTCTCGTCCACCAAGCCCTTGTCGTACCAAGGCACACTGATCGACGAGATTTCTGTGCGCTTCGAGGCCGGTCGCATCATTGAGGCCAAGGCGAGCCGGGGCGAGGAGGTGCTGAACAAGGTGCTGGACACCGACGAGGGCGCCAGCCGGCTCGGCGAAGTGGCACTGGTGCCGCATTCCTCGCCCATCTCCAAGAGCGGGCTGCTGTTTTTCAACACCCTGTTCGACGAGAACGCGGCCTGCCACATCGCGCTTGGGCAGTGCTATTCCAAATGCTTCCTGGATGGCGCCGCGCTGTCCCCTGAGCAGATCGCAGCGCAAGGCGGCAACAAGAGCTTGATCCACATCGACTGGATGATCGGCTCCGGCGAGGTGGACATCGACGGCGTGCATGCTGACGGCCGCCGCGTGCCGGTGTTCCGCAAGGGCGAATGGGCGTGAGGCGAATGGGCCTGACGCGCGCGGCATAAAAAATCACGGCGCAGACAGTGAAGTCTGCGCCGTGACGGATACTTAAGACCTCAAAAGCGATCAGGCTGCGGCCGAAACCTTGGTGGGCACTTCGGCAACCGTCTTCAGGATCTGCGAGGCGATCTGGTAGGGGTCGCCCTGTGAGTTCGGGCGGCGATCCTCAAGATAGCCCTTGTAGTCGTTCTTGATGAAAGAGTGCGGGACGCGGATCGATGCACCGCGGTCAGCCACGCCGTAGCTGAACTTGTTCCACGGGGCCGTCTCGTGCTTGCCGGTGAGGCGCAGGTGGTTGTCCGGGCCGTACACGGCGATGTGCTCGTCAATATTCTTCTCGAAGGCCGCCATGAGGGCTTCGAAATACTCCTTGCCGCCTACTTCGCGCAGATACGCCGTCGAGAAGTTGGCGTGCATGCCCGAGCCGTTCCAGTCTGTGTCGCCGAGCGGCTTGCAGTGGTACTCGATATCGATGCCGTACTTCTCGGTCAGGCGCTGGAGCAGGTAGCGCGCCATCCACACTTCGTCAGCGGCCTTCTTGGAGCCCTTGCCGAAAATCTGGAATTCCCACTGGCCCTTCGCGACTTCCGCGTTGATGCCTTCGTGGTTGATGCCGGCTTCGAGGCAAAGCTCAAGATGCTCTTCGACGATTTCGCGCGCGACGTCGCCGACATTCTTGAAGCCGACGCCCGTGTAGTAGGGGCCCTGCGGCGCGGGATAGCCATGCTCGGGGAAGCCCAGCGGACGGCCGTCCTTGTAGAAGAAGTATTCCTGCTCGAAGCCGAACCAAGCACCGTCATCATCAAGGATGGTGGCGCGTGCATTGGTGGAGTGCGGGGTGACGCCATCCGGCATCATCACTTCGCACATCACCAAAGCGCCATTCTTGCGCGCCGGGTCAGGATAGACCGCGACCGGCATCAGCACGCAATCGGAGCTGCGGCCTTCGGCCTGCATGGTCGAGCTTCCGTCAAATCCCCACAGCGGAAGCTGATCGAGGGTCGGAAACGCGTCGTATTCCTTAATCTGCGTCTTTCCACGCATATTCGGCGTCGGCGCATAGCCGTCCAGCCAAATGTACTCAAGTTTATACTTTGTCATTGCCGGTCTCTCATAAGCTGATGACGCGAAGTGTGAGGAAATCCTGCAAGCCTGACCACTCAAGATGTGCTCGGCCGCCAACGACCAACCGATACACAAGCATGGAGCGTGCCAGTCCGGCAGGTTCGCGCTGAAGGCCGGCTGAAAAAGGCCCGCTCGCATGGAACCGGCGTGACGCCCCAAACGATATTCCCTATTGAACCAAATGATGCTCCGGCCTGCTTCCCTAAGGGAGTGCCGTCGCTTGTCCGACTCGGAAATGAGCAAATCGCGGTCTTTGGTCCGATCAAAATGACACCAAAGGAACAAAAAAGCGGCACTGGATATTTCATCATCAGGGCCGCGTGCGGTGCGGAAAACACCTCGATAACAATATTCCTGGGAAGAAAAGATGCGGGGCAAATCGGCAAAATAAACGATGCCCAAATTATGCGCACGCACTGCTTTTTGATGAGGCAATGTGTGTAACATCGATGCAAAATATGCTATAACCACTTCATCCCTGGTGCGTCGCGGCGCATCAACAAACGAAGAGATGGAAAATGACTGCGAGTGTTCATGGCGGAACCGCCAAGATCTATAAGTTCCCTGCGGGTGGTCGGGCGGGCGTGAGCGCTCAGCGTGATCAGGACAAGATGGCCGACCATCTGGCTTCGCTCGGCGCCGGCAAGGCCGTGTTCGGCGGAAGCTGGTATCACGACGTGGCGATCCAGGACGCTGAACGCAACGGCAAGCAGTGAAGCGCCTGTCTGCGTGTTTCGGCTCGATGCGGGGTGCATCGGGAAGAAGGCCGGCATTCGAAGCTCGGCCTTCTCGGGGTGAGCCGGTGGTCTGCCGCCGGAATTGAGTTCGCGCTTTTTTGCGCTTTCGCCTGACGGGTTTTGAGCCGCCTCCGAATGGAGGATCGCTGCTCCCCGCACCGGGCTTTGCCTTTTCTTCAGTCTGTTCGCTCCCGGTCGAAGGGTGCGCTGCGCCGGCGCCGCCAACATTCTTGGCGCTCAGCATTGAAGCCCCTCGATCACGCGCCAAGTCCCTGTTGCGCCGCACACTTATGGTGCGCTGCCCACATATCGATGGGTTGACGGGTGCAATTTATAATCTGATAAATAAGCTAAGAATATATGGCCGATCAAAGGTCTGATTCCCGGACTTTCTCGTATAATTCGGGAGGGATAAGCTGAGCGTTTCACTGTGCGGTAATTTCCATCGCAGTGAAGCCATTTCGTTTGGCTATCTCAAATTCAAATCAGTAAATATATCAAATAATAATCAGTTCGACGCTGAGGAAGAAGACAAAAATCTAGCGCGACTGTGAAATATAAACTCAAAAGGAGAAGAGCGCCAATGCGATACCGGGAAAAGAGCGATATCCGTGATGGGATGCGGATCGACTGGGACATGCCCATCACCATGGATGATGGGGTCGTCCTGCGCGCCGATATCTATCGGCCCATCGCCGAAGGCAAATATCCCGTCATCATGACCTACGGTCCGTATGGGAAGTGGCTGCATTTCGAGGACCTTTACGGTAGCCAGTGGCGCCTGATGTGCGAGAACCATCCCGAGGTGCCCACCGGCTCCACCAACAAGTACCAGGCCTGGGAAGTGGTGGACCCGGAGAAATGGGTGCCGGACGGCTACGTCTGCATCCGCGTCGATTCACGCGGCGTCGGCCGCTCGCCCGGCGTTATCGACATCTGGTCGCTGCGCGAGGCGCAGGATCTCGCGGCCTGCGTGGAATGGGCCGGCGTGCAGCCCTGGTCGAGCGGAAAGGTGGGGCTGAACGGCATCTCCTATTACGCCGAAAACCAGTGGCAGGCGGCTGCGCTTCAGCCGAAATACCTGTCCGCCATCTGCACCTGGGAGGGCGCCGCCGACTTCTACCGCGACATGGCGCACCACGGCGGCATCTTCTGCAACGGCTTCACCCACGACTGGTCCACCGCGCAGATTTATCCGCTCCAGAACGGCCGGGGCACCAACGGCTATAAGAGCCGGATCACCGGCGGCTGGGTTTCTGGCCCGGAGACTCTCACAGAAGAAGAGTTGGGCGCCAATCGCAACATCTTCTACGAGGATTGCCTCGCTCATAAGCTCGACACCGACGCGTTCTGGCAGTCACGCATGCCGGACTGGACCAAGGTCGATGTGCCGATTCTCTCGTCCGCCAATTGGGGCGGACAGGGCCTGCATCCCCGCGGCAATTTCGAGGGCTTCACCCGCTCCGCCAGCGACCAGAAGTGGCTGGAAGTGCATGGCCTCGAACATTGGAGCGAGTTCTATACCGATTATGGCGTGGATCTTCAGAAACGCTTCTTCGGTCACTTCCTGAAGGGCGAGAATACCGGCTGGGAGAACCAGCCCAAGGTCCAGATCCAGGTGCGCCATCCCGGTGAGCGTTTCGTGGAGCGTCATGAGACCGAGTGGCCGCTCGCCTCCACCCAATGGACGAAATTCTATCTCGACCCGGAGGCATTGAGCCTGAAGGACGGCACCACCGGACAGGCCGAAGGCAGTGTCACCTATGCCGGTCTCGGCGATGGCGTCACCTTCATGACCGCGCCCCTGAAGCAGGAAACCGAGATCACCGGGCCGATCGCCGCGAAGCTGTTTGTCTCCTCGGCGACCGAGGATGCCGACCTCTTCTTGGTGGTGCGCATCTTCACCGCCGACATGAAGGAAGTGGTGTTCCGTGGCGCACTCGATCCCCATACGCCGGTGGCGCAGGGCTGGTTGCGGATGTCCCACCGCAAGCTTGACGAGGCGCTGACGCTGCCCCATCGCCCCTACCACACCCACGACGAGATCCAGAAGCTGACCCCCGGCACCGTCTATGAGGCGGATGTCGAGGTGTGGCCCACCTGCATCGTCGTGCCGCCCGGGCACCGCATCGCATTGACCGTGCGGGGTAAGGACTATGTCTACCCGGGCGATGCCGGCAAGTCGGAGAACACCCACGGCAAGCAGTGGACCGGCGTCGGCCCGTTCCGCCACGACGACCCGCGCGACCGCCCGGCCGCCGTGTTCGGCGGTGACGTGACGCTGCATGCGGACAAGGAGCACCAGCCTTATCTGCTGCTGCCGATCATCCCGAAGGCGTGAGAATAAGCGGCGGGTGCGCCAGGCGCGCCCGCCGTCCTCATGTGAGTGAGGGCAGGCACGCGGCCTGAGGCGCATCGCGCCTCATTCCGTGACGATCTTGACCTTTTCCCCGTATTTCAGCTTCGAGTCCCGGTCCAGTCCGTTGAGGATCAGGAAGCGGTCGAGCGGCCGGTCGGGGGTCTGCATCCGCCCCGCCATTTTTTCCACCGTATCGCCGATGCCCACCGAGACCATGCGGATGCGCAGCGGCTTTACATTTTCCGCTTCATCGTTCGCCACCCGCCGGAAGGTCTCTGCGGCTGCGCGAAACTGCTTGTCCAGTTCCGGCGTCAGGTTTCGTGCGGCGAAGATCAGGCGGTAGACGTCGGAGCCGAAGCGGATCGCGAACATGCGGAACGACCATTGTTCGCCCCGCGCTACGGCGGTGGCGGCGGAGAAGCCGTTGACGCTGAGGGTCTCGACCGAATTCACCTCCACGCCGTCGATCCAGCCCGAGGCGAGATATTGCCCGAGCGACTGGTCGCCGTTGACGCGCACGGCATCGAGCCGCAGTGCCTCCGAGCCGGCGGGTGTGGCGCCGAGCACCGCCTGTGAGGTGTTCTCCAGCGTGAAGCCTTCCGGCGCCACAAAGGTGAAGCCGAGCTTGGGGTGGAAGAATTTCCGCCCGCGCACGAAGCCCTCCTTCGGGTCGTCGCCATAGACCATCCCGTCAAGAGCCGAGAGGTAGGCGGTGCGATCGCGCTCGCCGCTTGCCGTGGAGGCGCCGGGCGCGGCGGCATATTGCCGGGCATTGGCGATGGCGATTGAAATGCGCTCCGGCGTCGCCGGATGGCTTGAGAGGAAGTCCATGTCCGGCGAGGTGGAATTGCCGCCGGCAAGGCCGCTGCTGTTGGTGGATTTCAGCGCCGACTGCCGGCCCATGTCGGTGAGGAAGCGCGAGGCGCCATAAGGATCGAAGCCGGCACGGGCCGCGATGCCCACGCCGATGGCGTCCGCTTCCAGTTCCTGCCCGCGCGAGAAGCTCGCCAGCGACATGCGCGACTTCTGCATGGCAAGCGCGCCGAGGTCGGGATCGTTCACCACGTCGGAGATCACCCGGCTTACCAGAACCGCCTGCTTGACCTGATCCTCGCGGATCGAGGCGTGGCGGGCGATGACGTGAGCCATCTCATGGGACAGCACCGAGGACAGTTCGGATGTGTCGTTGGCCAGCGAGAGCAGGCCGCGCGTCACATAGAGCGAGCCGTCCGGCAGGGCGAAGGCATTGATGGCGGGGGAATTGAGCACCGTGACGCGGTATTTCAGGTCCGGGCGTTCGGATGCCGCGACCAGGCGCTCCACCACCTGCTGGATCAGCGCCTTGAGTTCCTGGTCGTCATAGGCCCCGCCATAGCTTGCCACCAGCCGCTCGTGCTCGCGGCGCTGGGCCGGGGTCATCATGTCGCCATCGCCGACGCGCAGCACGGCTTGCTGTACCTGGGCGCCCCCGCGATCGCCATCCAGGCTGGCGCAGGCGGACAGCACCAGAGCGGGTGCCAGGACGAGACTAAGCGTCAGCACGCGCCGTATGGCGCGCCCCGTCTGCCAGCCCCTCGCTGTCTGCCCCGTCACCACTTTGTCCCCTTGCGGCCAGCGGCGCTGACAATTCCCGTCGCGGCATCGGCGCTTTCCAGGCCGCCGGCCTCGAAAGCAAGCCGCCCACCCTCATCTACCATGCCACGCACGCGCACGAGGTTGCCGGTCAAGATGGCGGTATCGAGGCCGTTGGCCGATTTGCCAGTTGTGGTGGCCACCAGCGAGGCTTTTCGCGGCGATGTGAAGTTCACATATAGCGTGCCGCCGGCCCGTCGGGCGCGGTAGACCCGCCCTTCCGCGACGCTGAACAGGCCCACCCGCTCACGCGTGGCGTCCACATCGCCTGCAGGAAGGATGGTATCGGCCACCGCCCAGAGGCCGCGCCTCGCCGCCCTGGCGTCCCGCTCGGCGGACAGAAGCGCCTCCGCGCAGGCCGGCCGCCGCGCCGGATCGGCATAGGCCGCTCCTGCCGCCACCAGCGCAACGGCCAGATCGACCGGCCCAGCCTCGTCCTCAAAAGTGGCCGAGGCCGGTAGGCGTCCATATCGGTCGGTCGGCACCGGCGCCAGCCGCAACGCACGATTCTCAAGTGGTCGCGACGCCTCTTCCGCAGCCTTTGCGCGCGCTGGCGAGGGATCGAGCTGCGTCGGCATCACCGCCCCCGGCGGCACCAGGCGCATACCGTCCGCCAACCGCACCGCGCCCCGCTCAACCGCTACGATGCGCGCCGCCGGTTCGCCGCGCGCCAGCGGGCACGCCTGCACCGCCCCAGCGGCGAGGGTCCCGAGGAAGACGAGGAAAAGGGCGCTCGTGGGTTGTCGCATCCGTATGTAAAATCGTTCGTGGAGGGCTATCCTACCCTTGCGGCGCCCTGCTTTAAAGCCGCAGCCCCATCACCCTTCCTTAACGCGCCTTTCTTCGCCCTCCGCCATCGGCTAGAAGGGTCGCGTCTCCCGGTAGCTCAGCAGGATAGAGCACAGGTTTCCTAAACCTGGGGTCAGGGGTTCGAATCCCTTCCGGGAGGCCATTTTCACGGTTGATAGCGTAGCAGAGCGCATCATTGTTGATTTATTACAATGTATTAGCCGCCTGCTAAAGCTTCACGCGCGCGCAAGCGGTGCCGTTGCATGGGATGAAAATGCCAGGTATTCGCGTGCTCATCGTTGTCGAGCCCCGCTGCCTTCATATGTCTCTGACAGACCTCGCCCTTTGCAACGCCAAGCCTAAGGATCAAGCCTGCAAGCTGTAGGGTGGGCAGCGGGCTTCTCGGGGTCGAAAATTTACCCTTTCCGCTCTTATCAAAAATCGCCGTTGCCTGGGATGAGGCTTCATAAAGAATAGAACTGGGACGTGTGTCTACGCGGGTTGCTGTCCGGGCGCCTGTTGTCGATCCACGCGGAATGTGACGTTCGTCTGGGTTGGGGGAAAACATGCGTGCCGTGCCATCGCAGGAGCGGAGTGTACGTCTGCGCCGTTTGACGGCTCTGCTGCTGGCATGCACGGCATCCTCGGTCCTTGCGGCACCGGCCTTCGCACAGACCGTGGGCCCGAACTACCTCCACCAGAACGTTTCGACCGGCAGCGGCGGCTCTTACGGATATCCCTGTCCCGACAGCAACGGGAACGCCGCCAATGTCGGCGGCGGGCACGACGGCTCGACGCCTTCGACCTATAGCGAGACCTACACCTACGACGTGGCGACCGGCACCTATTATGACGGCACGTTCGCGAAGGTCGGCAGCGTAGGTGGCGCCGGCGGGCATGGTGGCGACAGCGAATACGATCCCTCCTGCAGCTCACAGTCCCAGGTCAACGGCGGCAACGGAGCGAACGGCAGCAACGGCGGCACGGTGACCCTGAACACGTCAGGCACATCCGTCGGCGCCTCATTCAATGCG
>NZ_CBDIHQ010000005.1:0-79612 GCF_965279295.1 Aquabacter sp.
ACGGGACCTCATGGACCTCGAAGGGCAGGGGTGGCGGCTCCTTGAGGTGGACCCTCTCGGCTGCAACCTGGTCCGCGAATCGCAGGTGCGGCGGATGGAGTTTCCGCATCGCGTCACAAGTGTTGTTGCAGTGCGAGAAGTCTTCGTTGCGCTCGCACAGCAGGCCCGCTCTGTACGAAACGTGTAAATTTAATCGGTTTGAAGTGCTCCATAGCCGGTTCACAGTTGGCCTGCTCCGCTTTAAGTTCCGCGCTTCCGCCAAAGCTCAGGCGCTGGTGGGGCGAAAGCCCAACATCATGTTGAAGCAATCTAAGGAGACGAGCTGTGCTCGAAACGGGACAACGCAACAGCGCCTATGGGGCGGACAGCTTCGGGCTGCGGCACCTGACCGGCTTGCACTGGAATCTCTCCGAGGCGGCGCTCTACGAACACGCGCTGGCGAACCGGGAAGCCAAGCTCACCAACGGGGGCGCCATTGCCGCTGAAACCGGTGTTCACACCGGCCGCAGCCCCAAGGACAAGTTCGTCGTCAAGGACGCGGCGACCGAGGGCGAGGTATGGTGGGACAATAACGGCGCCATCACCGAAGCCCAGTTCGACGTGCTCTATGAGGATTTCCTGAAGCAGGCCGAGGGTAAGACCCTTTATGCCCAGGATCTGTACGGCGGCGCCGACCGCAACTATCAGATTAAGGCCCGCGTCTATACCGAGTATGCGTGGCACTCGCTGTTCATCCGCACCATGCTGCGCCGGCCCGAGCGGTCGGAACTCGACAGCTTCGTGCCGGATATGACCATCATCGACCTGCCGAGCTTCAAGGCGGATCCCGCCCGCCACGGTGTGCGCTCGGACACGGTCATCGCGGTGAATTTCAAGCGCGGCATCGTGTTGGTGGGCAATTCGTCCTACGCCGGCGAGATGAAGAAGTCGGTGTTCACGTTCCTGAACTACCTGCTCCCCGCCAAGGGCGTGCTGCCCATGCACGGTTCTGCGAACGTGGGCAATGATGGTGACGTGGCCGTGTTCTTCGGCCTCTCCGGAACCGGCAAGACCACCCTTTCGGCCGATCCCAACCGAACCCTGCTGGGCGATGACGAGCACGGCTGGGGCAAGAGCGGCGTGTTCAATTTCGAGGGCGGCTGCTACGCCAAGACCATCAACCTTTCGAAGGAAGCCGAGCCCGAAATCTTCGAGGCGTCCAACCGCTTCGGCACGGTCCTGGAGAATGTCATCATCGATCCCGTCACCCATGTGCCGGACTTCGACGATGGGCGCCTGACCCAGAATACCCGGTCCTGCTATCCGCTCGACTTCATTCCCAACGCCAGCCGCACCGGCATCGCCGGTCAGCCCAAGAACATCATCATGCTGGTGGCGGACGCGTTCGGCGTGATGCCGCCGATCGCTCGGCTGACCCCCGATCAGGCCATGTATCACTTTCTCTCCGGCTACACCGCCAAGGTCGCCGGCACGGAAAAGGGCGTGAAGGACCCGGAGGCGACGTTCTCCACATGCTTCGGCGCTCCCTTCCTGCCGCGCCATCCGTCGGTTTACGGCAACATGCTGCGCGACCTGATTGCGGAGCATGGCGTCGATTGCTGGCTGGTGAACACCGGCTGGACGGGCGGCAAGTTCGGTGTCGGTCGGCGCATGCCGATCAAGGTGACGCGCACCCTGCTCACCGCTGCCCTGGATGGTTCGCTGAAGGACGTGCAGTTCCGCACCGACCCATATTTCGGCTTCTCGGTGCCGACCTCGCTGCCGGGCGTCGAGCCTCACATCCTCTATCCCTCCAAAACCTGGGCGGATAAGGCGGATTTCGACGCCACCGCGCGCAAGCTGGTGAGCATGTTCCAGGAGAACTTCGCCCGCTTCGAGAAGCATGTGGACCCCTCGGTCCGCGATGCCCAGCCCCAGGTGCGCATCGCCGCCGAGTGATCTCCTCCTGAGCACCTATCGCCTGTGAAAAGCCAACGGTCCGCCCTTTCGGCGGGCCGTTTTTTATTGCCGTCCGGCATGTAATGAGATGCGGGTGGTGTATGGAGCGGCGAAAAAAGCTGGAACGTGGGTATGGAACATGGCGAAAACCGCATAGAGTGTGGTGTCGGAACCGCTACTGAAAAAGGCGGTCAAATGGATCCCCCTGGAGAGCTACAATGAAGCGTTCGCTGGTCGTCCTTTCGCTGTTGCTCGCATCCTCCACCGCCTTCGCGGCCGATATGCCCAATATGGTCGGCACCTGGAAGCCCGTTGGAGGCAACCAAGCGACGGCTCTCTTCCTGCCGAGCCACGATCTGAAGGCGAAGTTTCAAAAGCCTATCGTTTCCTCGAAGGAACTTGGTTGGACATTCCGGATCGACTCTCAGGACGGGCCAGTGTTCGCCGGTGTCGCTCTAGGTCCAGAGGGCCGCGAAAAGCCCATCGCGGGGGCATTCCGCCCTGATGGTAAGCATTTCGTTTACGCCACCGACAATGGTAGCGGCGATGGCGAGATAACAGGCGATACGTTCAACGTGTGCTGGACCGTATCAAGCGAGGGCTTCGTGGCCGCATCCTGCGCCAGCTACGGGAAGTAAGCCGACCCGGTTTCTTTCCAATCTGTGGGAACAAGCTCAGGCGTGGCAGGTTTTGACGCCTGCGCCGGTATGATTGTCGTGTCGTGCGTATCTTTGAGATCGCGCTGAGAATGCAGAAAATTTCGGCCGCCGACCTCCCGTCATACGACGTTGCGGCCGGTGGCACCCGCCAGTCCGTGCGTGCGCTCTCGCTGCTTAATTTCTTCCTTGCCGACGTGCGCGACGGTCTCGGACCGTTCCTGGGAATCTTCCTCATCGGGCAGGGATGGGGGCCCGACCAGATCGGCTATGTCATGACCATCGGCGGTCTGGCCGGCATGCTGGCGACGGCTCCCCTCGGCGCCCTTGCCGACGCCTCGCGTGCCAAGCGGGGGCTGATCGCGGGATGCGCGGTGGCGGTCATCGCTGCCTCGTTGGGTTTGCTCGCCTCTCCCTCATTCACGGTCGCAGCTGTGTCGCAGGTTGCGACTGGGCTTGCCGGCGCCGCTATCGGGCCGGCCATCGCGGCCCTGACGCTGGGTTTGGTCGGCCAGGATCGCCTGCCGGGTCAGATTGGCCGCAATGAGGCGTTCAACCACGCCGGAAATGCGGTCGCGGCCTTGCTGGCGGGGTGGCTCGGTTATGTCTACGGCATTTCAGCCGTGTTCTGGCTAATGGCCGCGATGGCGGCCTGTTCCCTGGTGGTGATGGCCTTCGTGCGGCCGCAGGACATCGACCACGACGTGGCGCGCGGCATGGAACCAGGGGCCGCTGAAGCAGGACATGCGCCGGCGCGCCTGCGGGAACTGTTCCGATCGGTGCCGCTGATGGTCATCGGTGGCACGTTGATGCTTTTTCACTTGGGCAATGCGGCGATGCTTCCCTTGCTGGGGCAGGCGATCGCCAGCAAGGGCGGGGTTGATCCCAGCGCCTATACAGCAGCGACGGTGATCATCGCCCAGTTCGTTATGGTGCCCATTGCACTACTTGCGGCGCGTGTCGCCCGCACTCGCGGGTACGGCATCCTATTCGTGGTGGCGCTGATCGCGCTTCCCCTACGTGGACTTCTCGCCGGCCTGTGGCAGGCACCAATTGCCATGATCCCGGTGCAAATTCTTGACGGTGTCGGCGCGGGCCTGCTTGGGGTCGCCACGCCGGGCATTGTCGCCCGCGTGCTGCGCGGCACGGGGCATGTCAACGCGGGGCTGGGTGCGGTCATGACGCTGCAAGGCATCGGTGGGGCCCTGAGCCCGGCCATAGCCGGCTTCGTCGCCGCACGCTACGGTTTCTCCGCCGCTTTCCTTATGCTGGCGGCGGCAGCGGGGTGCGGGTTGGTGCTGTGGTTCTTCGCATCGCCCTTCTTAAAGGCCGCGCGCGTGTAACATCGGGCAACTCTTAATCAGGACAGGGTTTCTTCCCTATTCAGGGCGCTCGGGTGCATTGTCGGAAATATCTGGAACTGATACAAACATTTCATGATCAGTGTCCGCATCCATAGTCCGCGACCGTCCCTGGAGGCCTTCTGCGCCGCCGGGAACTTTGCGCGTACGACCATGGAATTCGCGGCGGTGCCTGACCATGTGCGTCTGCCCGGCCGTTTTTTTGGCCGCTTCACGACCGCCGCGCTGGCCGCCCTTAGCCACTGACCTTTCAAATTCCGTCAGTCATCGGCCCGAACGACGGCGCGCATGCATAGCGCCGAGCGAACGATCCTCAGGATAAAATCATGAACGCCCCGACCAGCGCCCCGCGCACCCTGTACGATAAGATTTTCGACGACCACGTTGTGGCACAGCAGGATGACGGCACCTGCCTGCTCTATATCGATCGCCATCTGGTTCACGAGGTCACCAGTCCCCAGGCGTTCGAGGGCCTGCGCGCGAGCGGTCGCAAGGTGCGCGCGCCGCAGAAGACCCTCGCGGTGGTGGATCACAATGTGCCAACCACCGACCGCACGCTACCTAATCCCGATGAGGAAAGTGTCGCCCAGATTGCAGCTCTGGAGGTGAATACCCGCGAATTCGGCATCGAATATTATGACGGCTTCGACATCCGGCAGGGCATCGTCCATGTGATAGGCCCCGAGCAGGGCTTCACCTTGCCCGGCACCACCATCGTCTGCGGCGATAGCCACACCTCGACCCATGGCGCCTTCGGCGCACTCGCCCACGGCATCGGCACTTCCGAGGTAGAGCATGTGCTTGCGACGCAGACGCTGATCCAGTCCAAGGCGAAGAACATGCGCGTGACGGTGGACGGCGTGCTGCCTGAAGGCGTCGGCGCCAAGGATGTCGTGCTCGCCATCATAGGCACCATCGGCACCGCCGGCGGCACCGGCTACGTCATCGAATATGCCGGCGAAGTCATCCGCGCCCTGTCCATGGAAGGGCGCATGACGGTCTGCAACATGTCCATCGAGGGCGGTGCGCGCGCTGGCATGATCGCGCCGGACGAAAAGACCTTCGCCTATATTAAGGATCGCCCCAAGGCGCCGAAGGGCGAGAATTGGGATGCGGCGCTGCGGTATTGGGAAACCCTGCGCAGCGACGAGGGCGCGTATTTCGACAGCGAAATTCGCCTCGACGGCGCAAGCCTGCCCCCTATCGTTTCCTGGGGCACCAGCCCTGAGGACGTGATCTCCATCGATGGCATCGTGCCCGACCCCGAGATCATCGTGGATGAGGTGAAGCGGGCGGCCAAGAAGCGCGCTTTAGCCTATATGGGGCTCACGGCTGGCACGAAGATTGGGGATGTGGCGGTCGATCGTGTGTTCATCGGCTCCTGCACCAACGGGCGCATCGAGGATCTGAGGCAGGCAGCGCAAATCATCGCCGGTCATACCGTCAACGCCAACGTTTCCGCTTTGGTCGTGCCGGGATCAGGCCTTGTGAAGGCGCAGGCAGAAGCAGAGGGTCTGGATATAATCTTCAAGGCTGCGGGCTTTGACTGGCGTGAGCCGGGTTGCTCGATGTGCCTCGCGATGAATGCCGACCGGCTTAACCCAGAGGAGCGCTGCGCCTCCACCTCGAACCGTAATTTCGAGGGGCGCCAGGGCTTTAAGGGCCGCACCCACCTGGTTTCGCCGGCGATGGCTGCAGCCGCCGCGATCGCCGGTCATTTCGTAGATGTGCGGACCTGGGGACGCGTCTGAATCAGACTCCGATAATCCTTCGGAGTTCTGGAGGATTATCGGTCAGCCTGAATGGCGTTATGCGAATATTACGCTGCCATAACTAAGGAGCGCAGCAGATCAGCGGCCTGAGCTTCGTGGGGCGCGAAGAAGGCTGCGACGCCAAGGATGGTCACGATACCGGCGGTGAGTGCGAGCTTACGCAGCATGTTCAGCCCTCCGTATTGGTTTCTGTGAGGCTCAACATCTGTTCATGGTTAAAGGTTCCTTAGCGTGCCTTTGCCAGGAAAATAAAAGGATGCGTCAATGGCCGAAACCCCCGACTGGCGACATTTCCAGGCGCCCTCCCTGGAGGAGATGGAGGTCATCGCGGACGAGGCATTAACCCGGCTGCCGGAAAGCTTCCGGCAGCTCTGCACCGGTGTGGTCATCCGGGTGGAGGACTTCCCGACCGAGGAAGTGCTCGACGAAATGGGGGCTGAGACGCCGTTCGATCTCTTAGGCCTGTTCCAGGGTGTTGGCATGGCACAGGACGCGGCGGTGACGGAAACCGGGCGCATGCCCAACATGGTTTTCCTCTATCGCCGCCCCATCCTGGACTATTGGGCCGAGCATGAGGAAACTCTGGGCGAGGTGCTGACGCACGTCCTGGTTCACGAGATCGGCCACCATTTCGGCCTCTCGGATGACGACATGGAACGGATCGAGGCGGCGGCGGACGCCTGAGGCCCGCAATCGCTGGTTCAATATCGATGGGGCGCGATGCGCCAAGGAGTTTGAAATGGTCCGCCTGCGCCCGAGTGCGCGCTACCCCGCATCCATGCGGTTCATTCACTGGCTGACCGTGCTCGGCGTGCTTGCGGCCTACGGCCTGACCTACGCTGAGGCGCTGTTCGCGCGGGGAAGCCTCGGCCGCCAATGGATCTGGTGGCTACACATTTCGATCGGCCTCTTGGTGCTGGCCCTGGTCTGCGCCCGCGTTGTGGTGCGCCAGGTGGCGGCGATGCCGGCGCCGTCGACGGATCTCACGCCGCTGACGCGCCTCGCCGCGCGTCTCGCGCATATCGCGCTTTATGCCCTGCTGTTTGCCGTCCCCCTGGTGGGCATCTGGCTCGCTTTCTTGCGTGGCAATGAGGTGAATTTCTTCGGCCTGCTCGTCATTCCCTCTCCGGTCGCTGTCGATCGCGTGGCATCACCGCAGGTCCAGGATATCCACGAATGGCTAGCAAACGGGTTGATCATCGTGGCCTCGGTCCATGCCGCCGCTGCGCTCTGGCATCATTTTGTGCGCAGAGACGATGTCTTGCGCCGCATGCTGCCTGGACGAGGTTGAAATAGGGGCGCCGACCCATGTGATCGGCACATTACGGCGCATGGCGCCTCAGACAGGACGAAGGGATCGACGGTCATGGAAAAGTTCACGGTATTGGAAGGCGTCGCGGCGCCGATGAAGATGATGAACGTCGATACTGACATGATCATCCCCAAGCAGTATCTGAAGACCATCGGGCGCACCGGCCTCGGCAGGGGTCTGTTCTCGGAACTTCGCTACAACGAGGACGGCACGGACAATCCCGACTTCATCCTCAATAAGCCGGCTTATCGCAATGCCAAGGTGCTGGTGGCCGGGGATAATTTCGGATGTGGCTCATCGCGCGAGCATGCCCCGTGGGCGTTGCTCGACTTCGGCATCCGCTGCGTCATCTCAACCGGCTTCGCCGATATTTTCTACAACAACTGCTTCAAGAATGGGGTGCTGCCGATCGTGGTTTCACCCGAGGACCTGGAGAAGCTGTTCGAGGATGCCGATCGCGGCGCCAATGCCACGCTCAGCATTGATCTGGAAGCGCAGGAAATCCACGGACCGGACGGCAATACGGTACGTTTCGACATCGACCCATTCCGCAAGCGTTGCCTGTTGGAGGGGTTGGACGACATCGGCCTGACCCTCAAGAAGGGCGAGAGCATCAACACCTATGAAACCGCCAAGGAGGCGCAGCAGCCCTGGCTGTGATGCCTCGTTTGCCGCGTTAAAATTCCTCCTTACGAAAAAGGCGCTACTCCGGTGGCGCCTTTTTCATGCTCTGGTCCCATTACCGTGCCACACCGATTACAGATTCTACGTTAAATTGATGTCATCCTGACTTCCGTACCACCGGGCGTTCGTTCCGCGTGGGCCAGCCATCGTTCCCTGGGGGAAATATTCGTGTCGCATGATACGCCGTTGATCACGACCATCGTCGGGGCCCTGGTGCTGGCCTTCGTGTTCGGCGCAGCGGCGCAGCGCCTGCGCATTTCTCCCTTGGTCGGCTATCTGCTTGCTGGCGTCCTGGCGGGGCCGTTCACGCCCGGCTTCGTGGCCGACCAGGGATTGTCGCTCCAACTCGCGGAGATCGGCGTCATCCTGCTGATGTTCGGCGTGGGCCTGCATTTTTCCCTGAGTGATCTGCTCTCCGTGAAAGCCATCGCGATACCGGGCGCGATCGTTCAGATGGCAGTCGCGACCCTGCTCGGCATGGGCTTCGCATGGCTGATGGGCTGGAGCCTGGGTGGGGGGCTGGTCTTCGGCCTCGCTTTATCGGTCGCCAGCACCGTCGTGCTGTTGCGGGCGCTTCAGGAGCGAAGACTACTGGACAGCGAGCAGGGGCGCATCGCCGTCGGCTGGCTGATCGTGGAGGACCTTGCCATGGTCCTGGCGCTTGTGCTGCTGCCGGCGCTTGCGGGCGCGCTGGGCGGCAAGGCGCCGCCGCCCTCCCATGTGGTGGGCATGTTCGGCTCTCCCGACCTCTTGACCACGCTGGCGATAACGCTGGGCAAGGTCGTGGCCTTCGTGGCCTTCATGCTGATCGTGGGCCGGCGGGTGATCCCCTGGATCATGCATTGGGTGGCCCACAGCGGGTCCCGCGAGCTGTTCCGCCTCGCGGTGCTCGCCATCGCCCTGGGCGTCGCCTACGGATCTGCGGTGCTGTTTGGCGTGTCGTTTGCCTTGGGCGCCTTCTTCGCCGGCATGGTGCTGAGCGAATCGCCGCTGTCTCAGCGTGCCGCTGAGGAAACCTTGCCGCTGCGCGATGCCTTCGCGGTGCTGTTTTTCGTCTCTGTCGGCATGGTGGTTGACCCGCGCATCGTCATCGAACATCCCCTGCCGCTGCTTGCGGCCCTGGGCGTGGTGCTCGTCGGCAAGTCGCTCGCCGCTTATATGATTGTGCGCCTGTTCGGCTACCAGAGGCTCACCGCGCTAACCATTTCGGCGAGCCTCGCGCAGATCGGCGAGTTCTCCTTCATCCTTGCCGCGCTCGGCATCGAACTCGGCTTGCTGCCCACGGAAGGACGCGACCTCATTCTGGGTGCGGCGATCCTTTCCATCATCATCAATCCATTCTTCTTCATTGCCTTGGAAAAATTAGGACCGCGCCTCGCTCCGGCGAAGGCGGCCGCGGGGGAAAAGCCGCAGCCCCGCAAGCTGCCTGCGACGGCGCTCAGCGGGCATACCGTGCTGGTCGGTTACGGCCGCGTCGGCCGGCTGGTGGGGGAGGGGCTACAGGCGGCGCGGCTGCCACTGCTGGTGATCGAGGACAATGATGATGCCATTGACGAACTGCATGCCGCCGGGGTCGAGGTGGTGGAGGCCAATGCCGCCCAGCCGGAAGCGCTCATTGCCGCAAACCTGGCTGGCGCGCGTCGCCTGATTCTCGCCATACCCGACGGCTTTGAGGCCGGGTTGGTGCTGAAGAAGGCGCGGGTGCTCAATCCCAGTCTGGAAATCATAGCCCGCGCCCATTCCGACGCCGAGGTGGACCATCTGCGCCAGAGTGGCGCTGGGCTCATCATCATGGGCGAGCGCGAGGTCGCGCGGGGAATGCTCGCGCATGTGCTTGCGCAGGACGTCACGGAAGGGCCGGCACTGGATCTCGCACAGGCGGCTTCTCCGCAGAATATTGAGGTGGCCGAAGCGGCGGCCCAGGAGATATTCTCCCCCTCCCTTGCGCTCGCCGATGCACCTGAAATCCCCGACGAAACCGGACGTCCGGTGATCGTGGCGGAGGAGGCGACGGGGGCTGAAAAGCCTTCCGCTTAGGGGCATGCTCCACAGGGTTCCACCCTTGGGCGTTGACGCAAGCCGCGCGCGCCCCTATAAGCCGACCCCGAACTCGGGCAGCTCTGGCTCCCGGGACCTAGCTCTTTTCTTAAGACGGTCGTTCAGGCCGCTTTTTGAGTGGGCGTCCGACGCAAATTGCCGAGGGATTGGGTTCCGGAGTGCCGATGCGGCCGCACATTATCCGGAGACAGACCCGTGAAGCGCACCTATCAACCCAGCAAGCTCGTGCGCAAGCGTCGGCACGGCTTCCGTGCGCGCATGGCGACGGCGAACGGCCGCAAGATAATCGCGCTGCGCCGCGCGCATGGCCGCAAGCGCTTGTCCGCTTGAGGTATGCCGGCTGCGGAGCTGCGCCCCGTGGAACGCCTCCGCAAGCGACGTGATTTTCTGGCGGCTGCCAAGGCCGAGCGATCAGGCGTATCGTCTTTCCTACTTCAGGGACGCGACCGCCGGGACGCCGGTGAGGCCCGCCTCGGATTTACCGTGACCAAGAAAGTCGGAAACGCGGTGGTGCGCAATCGCATCCGGCGGCGCATGCGCGAAGTCGCGCGCGCCGTCATCCCTGCGTCAGGACGTTCCGGCTACGACTACGTGATGGTGGCTCGCCTTCACGCACTTCACGCTCCCTATCCCGATCTGGTTCGAGACCTCGAGCGTGCGATTTCCCGGCTTCATGGCGCGGGCAAGAAAAAGCCTCAAGAGACATCTGCCCCCGCGGAGGCCGCCCGAAATGACTGACAACCGCAATATGTTCATCGCCATCGGCTTGTCCCTGGCGATCCTGATCGGCTGGCAGTATTTCTTTGCCCTTCCGCAGGCCGAGAAGCAGCGTCAACTCGCCGAGCAGCACCGCCTCGTCCAGCAGGCTGAGACGGCAGCGCAGCAGGCAGCCGCGACCAGCACGGCCCCAAGCGTCGACGGTGCAGCGGTGCCAGGCTCCGCGCCTGCGTCCCAGGCCGCGCCCCGCGTCACGAGCCGCGAGCAGGCGCTCACCGCCGCCCCCCGCGTGGCCATCGATACCCCCCGCCTCAAGGGCTCCATTTCGCTGAGGGGCGCGCGGGTCGACGACCTTTCGCTGCTCGACTATCGCGAGACCGTAGACCCCAAGAGCCCTTACATCGTCCTGCTCGCCCCCGCCGGCTCGCCGCACCCGTTCTATGCTGAGTTCGGCTGGACCAGCGCCCCGGGCGCGAATCTGAAGCTGCCGGGGCAGGACACGGTATGGACCGCCAGCACGGGCGCGCTCACGCCGTCCGCCCCCCTGGTGCTTACGTACGACAACGGCGAGGGATTGGTCTTCAAGCGCACCTTCGCTGTCGACGACCAGTATATGTTCACCGTGAAGGACGATGTGGAGAACAAGGGCGGGGCACCCGTCACGCTGTTCCCCTACGCGCTCGTCTCGCGGCACGGAATGCCCCAGACCCAGGGCTATTACATCCTGCACGAAGGCCTGATCGGCGTGCTCGGCGACGCCGGGCTCCAGGAAGTCACCTACGCCAAGATGGACGATGCGCAGCCGCATCTATTCAAGGCCACTGGGGGCTGGCTCGGCATCACCGACAAATATTGGGCCGCAACCGTCATTCCCGACCAGAACGTGGCGGTTGACGCGCGCTTCTCCTCCAACATGGCTGGCGGGACCCGCAACTTCCAGGCGGACTATCTTGCCGCCGGAAAGACCGTGGACGCCGGCGCCACCGCCACCGCCCAGAGCCGCCTGTTCGCCGGCGCCAAGGTCGTGAACATGGTGGACGGCTATGAGCGGCAGTATTCCATCGACCGTTTCGGTCTGCTGATCGACTGGGGCTGGTTCTATTTCATCACCAAGCCAATGTTCCTGGTGATCGACTGGATCTATCATCTCGTCGGCAACTTCGGTGTCGCGATCCTGATCGTGACGGTGTTGCTGAAGGGCGTGTTCTTCCCGCTCGCCAACAAGTCCTACGCCTCCATGGCGAAGATGAAGGCGCTCCAGCCTGAAATGGCCGCGATCCGCGAGCGCTACAAGGACGACAAGGTCAAGCAGCAGCAGCTCACCATGGAGCTGTACAAGAAGGAAAAGGTGAACCCGATCGCCGGCTGCTTGCCGATCCTGATCCAGATTCCCGTCTTCTTCTCGCTCTACAAAGTGTTGTTCGTCACCATCGAGATGCGGCACGCGCCGTTCTTCGGCTGGATTCACGATCTCTCGGCACCCGATCCGACGACCGTGTTCAACCTGTTTGGGCTCATTCCCTGGGATCCGTCCTCTGTGCCCGTCATCGGTAGCTACCTGATGCTAGGCCTGTGGCCGCTCATCATGGGCGTGACCATGTGGGTGCAGATGAAGCTGAACCCGACGCCGCCTGATCCGACCCAGCAGATGATCTTCAACTACATGCCGATCATCTTCACCTTCATGTTGGCCCATTTCGCGGCGGGCTTGGTGATCTACTGGGCCTGGAACAATACGCTCTCGGTGGCCCAGCAGTCGGTCATCATGCGGCGCAACGGGGTGAAGATCGAATTGTTCGACAACATCCGCTCCGTGTTCAAGAAAAAGAATAAGGCTCCGGCCAAGAGCTGAGGCCCGCGATCGGGCGCCTCCTGGCGCCAGGTTAAGAGGTGTCCGGCGGGGACAAGGTTCCGCGTATCCCCGCCGACCCTCACGATGCTTTGAGCGGCCACACGCCCTCGTGTGGATAGCTTCCGTGAGCGGAAGCGTAGGCTGACCTCCGGTGCGAGGTTTGGCCCATGACACACTCCAAAAAACATCCGGCGACACGCCGTCTGGCGAACTTCGCAAAATGCCTGCCGCTCGGCGTTGTGCTGATGATGGCGGGCACGCTCTGCGCCGTCGCTGAAATCTATCGTATCGATCCCGCGCGCACCGAGATTTCGTTCGAGATCGGAGCCAAAGGCTATCCGCTCACCCACGGCGTGTTCCGGGTTTTCACCTCGAACCTGTCGATCGATTTCGACCACCCCGCGCGGTCTGCCGTGACGTTCAAGGTGGCGGCAGGCTCGCTCGACACAAACGCTCCCGCGCTCGATGCCTATGTGCGCGGCCCGGTGTTCCTAAATGCGGACCGATTTCCCAGCATCAGCTTCGTCTCCACAGGCGTTGAGAAGCTCGATGACCACACGGTGCGGGTGATGGGCGACCTCACGCTGCTGGGCACGACCCTCCCCGAGAGCTTTACGGTCGCAGTGGACCACGGTGCCGGCAAGGGAAGCCCAGTCTCCTTCCAAGCGGAGGGCGCGATCCGGCGCTCGCAGTTCGGCATGACGGGCGGCCTCCCGCTGGTCTCAGACGATGTCCGCATCATCGTCTCGACACGGGTCGAGGCGCCGTGACCCCTCCGCTTCGGTGGAGCCTCCCGCTGCGGCTGCTCCACTGGCTGATGGCGGCGCTGCTGGTGGCCTTGGTGGCGGTGGGGTGGGTGATGACCCATGTGCACGACAATCTCGGCACCACCTTCGCCCTTTATCAGGGGCACAAATCCTACGGCCTTCTCATCATCCCGCTTCTGGCGCTGCGCCTGCTCGCGCGGCTCGCACCGCGTCCCGTGCCGTTGGAACATTCCCGCCTGGAGCGCATCGGCGCGCGGGTCGCGCATCTCTCCTTTTATGTGCTGATGCTGGCATTGCCGCTGTGCGGATGGCTCATGGCGGCGGCCTCGCCCCTCAGCCTGCCGACCCGGCCTTTCGAGACCTTCATCATGCCCTCTCCGATCGCGCCGGACGAGCATCTGTTCGAGGTGCTGCAAACGCTGCACGCGGTGCTGGCGTATGCGCTGGTGGCGCTCCTTGTTCTGCATGTGGCGGCGGCGGTGAAACATCAGCTTCTCGACCGCGACGGCGTCTTGCGGCGCATCATCTTCTGAACCTGCTTGCGATCCGCCCCTGGTCAGCCGATAAGCGGGCGATGACCGACACTCCTGCCCCCGCCGACGATCCCTATCTCGAACCCGGCCGCCTGCTGTTCGCAGCGGAGTGGAATTTCGTGACCGCCGCGCCGACCATCGAGACGCTGCCGGCCATGCATGGGATGGAGATCGCGCTGGCGGGGCGATCCAACGTGGGCAAGTCGAGCCTCGTCAACGCGCTGACCGGCCGCAAGGCGCTGGCGCGCACCTCGGTGACGCCGGGCCGCACACAGGAACTCATCTTCTTCCGGATGGGGCCGCAGCTCACCCTGGTGGATATGCCGGGTTACGGGTTCGCCAAGGCGCCGAAAGAGAAGGTGGAGGCGTGGACGCGCACCATTCTCGATTACCTGCGCGGGCGTGTGAACCTCGCCCGCGTGTTCGTTCTGATCGATGGTCGCCACGGCATCAAGCCGGTGGACGAGGAAGTGCTTGACCTCCTGGACAAGGCGGCGGTGTCCTATGCGGTCGTCCTCACCAAGGCGGATCAGGTGAAGCCCACCGAATTCGCCGTGCGGCTCGCCGAGACCGAGCAGAAAATCCGCAAGCGTCCCGCCGCGTATCCTCAGGTTTTTCCCACATCCAGCCACACCGGCGCCGGGCTCCCCGCCCTACGCGCCGCCGTTGCCCGCTTGCTGGCGGAGCGGGCCTAAAGGCGCGCCTCCACCAAGCAGCGCCCCGCCGTCCGGGAAAATCCAGCAGGTCCGCCTTCGCTTCATGGTCTTAGAGGATGTTGCGGCGTGGCAGGAGATGTGACCGGCGCGTTCAACGACCGGGGGCACCTGGACCTCGTGCGTGCGGGAAATCCTGACGCCGTGGGCGCTGGAGTTATTGATACCCGTCTTACGCCGTCGAGGGCCAAGGGGGCCGTTGGCCGCTAAGGCTAAGCTCACCGTCTGCGCCGCCGGCTTAGGCATTTCCTCGACATTCGCGCGCAGTGAACGCGTCTGGATTTTGCTGATTTGGGCTAAGGAAGAGTTCGCTGTTTTACGCTTATCCGCCACTCCGGTTGGGACCGGTAAAGGCGGGGGCGTTAAGTTCGCTGCACGGAGCCTGGAGATGGCCGTGTGAGGGTCAGCGCCGCTGGCGCTGCTCCTCGATCAGAGCTTCGGTGGCGGCGATCGCGCCTTCCATTTCCGAGATTTTACGAATGCTGCCATCGGAGGGCATGGTCGAGCCCTTAGCGGCGGCAAGTAGAAGGTCGCGCTGCGCGTTCTTCAATCGATCAAGCAAGCCGACAAGGTCGGGCTCGGCGTTCGGCGCCATACTTAGTATCCCTCAAATATGCAGAGACGGGCGCGGCCAAGGCCGCGCCCGTCAAAAGACTCAAACAAAGTCGGAAAAAATCAGTCGGCGACTTCGATGCCGCGAGCTTCCGGACCCTTGGGGCCCTGACCCACCTGCACCACAACGCGCTGACCTTCGGCGAGGTCCGACAGACCCGAGCGGGAAACGACCGTGACGTGAATGAACACGTCCTTGCCGCCGCCTTCGACCGCGATGAAGCCGAAGCCCTTCTCAGGGTTGTACCACTTCACGGTGCCGACGCGCTCTTCGGTCGGGCCGGAAGGAGCGCGCGATCCACCACCGCCGCCGGCGCCGCCAAATCCACCGCCGCCGCCGGGAGCGCGGGGAGCGCCACCGAAGCCGCCGGGGGCACGTTCACGACGGGGAGGCGCAGCCTCTGCCGTGGAGGTATCGACCTCAAGAACCTCAGTAACCTGACGGCCCTTCTGGCCCTGGCCAACGCGGACAGAAAGCTTGGAGCCGGGAGGCACGCTTTCCTGGCCGGCTGCCTCAAGAGCGCGGGCGTGCAGGAACACGTCGCCGGAACCGTCAGAGAGTTCGACGAAGCCGAAGCCCTTTTCCGGATTGAACCACTTCACGGTGGCGTCGATGGTCGGACCCGTCGGAGCGGGGGCGCTGAAGCTGCTGCTCGGCGAGGAGAAGGGGCGATCGCCCCCACCGAAGCCACGATCACGCGGCGGTGCGAAGTCGTCATCAAAACCGCGACGGCGCGGCTCTCGGAAGTCTCGGTTACGGCTCATGTCTATTTCCGTTGAGGTCAGGTCGCCAATCTTGGCTGGGCCATCCACCAATTGCTGATCGTGTTGGTGCTTATTGCTCACGTCTTCAAGGGACCCGTAGAACTCCTGACGACACGTTCAAATCAGCTACCCTTTTATCGCCTCGCAGCCTAATGGATACTCCCGGCACAGCACGCGAAACGAACATACATACGCGCAGCAGACCGGCATTTCCGAGACTAACACATATCCGTGACGATTTGGTACATGAATGTTTACGGTATTTGGCGCATTATCTCGTCCCTGCCCGGCGCGGTTGTGAGCGTCTCCGCGCCCGCGTTGCGAGATCCTTCTGGGGCAGGCCCAGGATAGGACCATGACGTATCTGGCCGGCCCAGCGGCGGGTCCGCGCGCTCCACAGCGCGATGGACTGGTGCCGAAACTCATCACGATGATGCGGCAGGGCTATGGCCTTGCCGATCTGCGCAGCGATGCCCTCGCCGGTCTCACGGTCGCCATCGTCGCACTGCCGCTGGCCATGGCTCTCGCCATTGCCTCCGGCGCCGCGCCGGAAACCGGTCTTGTCACAGTGGTGATCGCGGGTTTCCTGATTTCCGCCCTGGGCGGCAGCCGTTCGCAGATCGGTGGCCCCACGGGGGCGTTCGTCGTGGTGGTGGCGAATGTCATTTCCCACCACGGCTTCGACGGGCTCATCCTGGCGACCCTGATGGCGGGGGTGATGCTGGTGGCGGCCGGGGCCGCGCGCCTCGGCAATTACATGCGCTATATCCCCGAGCCGGTGGTGACGGGGTTCACGGCCGGCATCGCGGTGATCATCTTTTCCAGCCAGGTGAAAGACTTCTTCGGCCTGTCGATCACCCAACTGCCGGCAGCATTCCTTGAGCAATGGGAGACACTGCTCACGCATTTCGACACCCTGTCGTTCGCCACCACAGGCCTGTCGGTGGCGGCGCTGGCGATCATCCTGGTGTTGCGGCGTTTCGTGCCCAAGGCGCCGGGCTTTCTCGTAGCGGTGCTGCTGGGCGCGGTCATGGTGCCGCTGTTCCATCTGCCGGTTGCCACCATCGGCTCGCGCTTCGGCGAGCTGCATGGCTCGATCCCCATGCCGAGCTTTCCCGTGATCACCCTGTCCAGGCTGGTGGATCTCCTGCCGAGCGCGTGCACCATCGCTTTCCTCGCGGGAGTGGAAAGTCTTCTCTCCGCAGTGGTCGCGGACGGAATGACGGGCGGCCGGCACCGCCCCAATGCGGAACTGGTGGCGCAGGGCGTCGCCAACGCCGCCTCCGCTCTGTTCGGTGGCCTGCCCGCCACCGGCGCCATCGCCCGCACGGCCACCAATATCCGGGCCGGCGGGCGCTCGCCCATGGCGGGCATTCTCCACGCGGTGTTTGTGCTGGCGGTGATGCTCGTGCTGGCGCCGTTCGCCGTCTACATCCCCCTCGCGAGTCTTGCGGCCATCCTGATGGTGGTGGCCTGGAACATGAGCGAGATGGACAAGATGCGCCATCTCATGACAGCGCCGCTGGGCGATCGGGTTTTGCTTCTGTTGACCTTCGCTCTCACCGTTACCGTCGATCTGACGGTGGCAATTGCCGCCGGCGTGGTGCTCGCGGCCCTTTTCTTCATGCACCGCATGGCCCAGAGCGCGAGCATCCTTCCCCTTGAGGCTGACGGCGAAGAAGACACCCGCGCGGGTCTGCCGCCGGGGGTCGAGGTGTTTGATGTGCGCGGGCCGCTGTTCTTCGGCGCTGCCGCGCGGCTCTCGGAGGTTCTCGACCAGATAGGCCAGCCACCGCGCGTCTTCATTCTGCGCATGGAGGAGGTGCCGCTGATTGATGCCACCGGGGTCGCCGCCGTGAAGGATTTCCTGCGCCGCTGCCAGGCTGGCGGCACCAAGGTCATCCTTTCCGGCTTGAAGCCTCAGGCGGCTGAGGTGCTGCGCCGCATGGGGCTTTCCGCAATCCACGGCAAGATCGCCTTCGTGCCGGACTACCCCGCCGCCTTGGCGCTGGCGTCCCGCATGCCGGCTGCGTGAGGACGACAATGGCTGAGGCTGCGCCACATTCCCATTCCCACGTTCCGGCCCATGACGGCACCGCCATCGCCGCGCCCCGCTCGCCAGAGACCCTGGGCCTGCTGAAGGGGCGGCGCTCCCTACCGCTGCGCTCCCTGGTCGAGCCTGGCCCGAATGCGCAAGAGATCGAGACCATGCTGACACTCGCCGCGCGGGTGCCCGATCACGGCCGTCTGGTGCCATGGCGCTTCATTCTGCTGCAGGGAGAGGCGCGCGCGGTCGCGGGGGAGCGGTTCGACGCGCTTTATCTCCGGGAAAATCCGGATCTTCCGGCGGTAAAAGGCGATATGTGGCGCACCTATATGCTGCGGGCGCCGCTGACGGTGGTTGCTGTGAGTCGGACGGATCCGGCCTCCAGGATTCCAGAGTTCAACCAGATCCTCTCGGTCGGCGCGGCCTGCATGAACTTGATCAACGCCGCGACGGCGCTGGGCTATGCCGCGCACTGGCTGCTGAAATGGCCGGGCCGCGACCCTGAAGCGGCGGCGCTGCTTGGGGTAGGGCCAAGCGAGCGTGTCGCCGGCTTCATTCATGTGGGAAGCCCGGCGGAGCATGTTGGTGATCGCGCGCGCCCTGCTTTGGCGGACATCGCCGAGATCTGGCAGCCTTAGAACAGGCTGGCCGGGTCAGTGGGCGAGATTGGCCTCGGTGCGGGCGGCCGAGCGGGCATAGCGCCAAGTGTAGTAGAGGGCCGGCACGGAAAAGATGACCATCAGCCCGTATTCGCCGATTTCCCCAAGGTTCAACAGTCCGGCCACAGCCCAGCCGCCTGCGAGCGCGGTCGCGATGGTCTGCACGCCGACGAATACGGTGGCGCTGGCGACGGTGAGCATATTGGCGCCATGGGCGTCGGACTTGCCTGTCATTCCCTCAATCTCCTGTCCGCCGCTTGGGCGGGGACCCGCCGCTCAGTGCGGGTCTATCTTGCGCTTTCGGCCCGGTTCGGGAACAACCCGAGGGGGTAAAGCGGATTGAAATTCGGCGCGGACACTGCGACGCGACAGCGTTGGGGTCAAGTGCCGGTCCTTCGGAGAGCACCATGCACGAGAGCACGAGATGTGGACGCGGCGTGGTCGCGGCGCCGCACAATCTGGCAGTCGAAGCGGGGCAGGAGGTGCTGCGGGAGGGCGGCAACGCGCTTGAGGCGGCGCTGACTGCTGCCGCGACCATCGCCGTGGTCTATCCCCATATGAACCATCTCGGCGGCGACGGCTTCTGGCTGATCCGCGAGCCCTCCGGCCGAGTGCACTATATCGAGGCGTGCGGTTTCGCTGGCGAAAAGGCGACGATTCCATTCTACCGCGACCAGGAATACGAGGCGATCCCGCTCCGGGGGCCGCTCGCTGCGCTGACTGTGCCCGGCGCGGTCGGTGGGTGGCGGCTGGCGCACGAATGGGCGCGTGCGGCGGGTGGTCGGATGCCGCTGCCCGAACTTTTCGGCCGCGCCGTCGCCCATGCCCGCGCCGGTGTGCCCGTGACGCGCTCGCAAGTTGCCCTGACAACGGAAAAGCGCGCGGAACTCGAGCCTTCGCCAGGCTTTGCCGAGACTTTCCTGCCGGATGGTAAGGTGCCGGAACTCGGGCAGGTCGTGGCAAACCCGCGTCTCGCGGACACGCTGGAGCATCTCGCGCGGGCAGGGCTCGACGATTTCTATCGCGGCGATATCGGCCGGGAGATCGCCGCGGACCTTGAAAAGATCGGCAGCCCGATCACGCGCGCCGACATCAGCCGCTATTCCGCCGTCACCCGTAAGCCGTTGTCGGTCCGGCTGGACTGCGGTGAAGTGTTCAACGCGCCGCCGCCCACGCAGGGGCTGGCCTCGCTCATCATCCTCGCCCTGTTCGACCGGCTCGGGGTGAAGCGCGCCGAGGGATTCGAGCATATCCACGGGCTGGTGGAGGCCACCAAGCGTGCTTTCCTGGTGCGCGATGCGGTGGTGCGGGATTTCGATGCTCTGCGCCACGACCTCTCAGCCTTGCTGAGCCCTGAGGCTTTGGATGCGGATGCGGGCAAGATCGACATGCGCCGGGCCTTGCCGTGGCCGCAGCCGGCACAGCGGGGCGACACCATCTGGCTCGGCGCCGCCGACACGTCCGGGCTGGTGGTCTCCTATATCCAATCGATCTTCTTCGAGTTCGGCTCCGGCTGCGTCCTGCCGACCACAGGCGTACTGATGCAGAACCGGGGCGCCAGTTTCTCGCTGGATAAAAAGGCGGTGAACCCGCTCGAGCCCGGCCGCCGGCCGTTTCACACGCTCAATCCCGCGCTGGCGGTGCTGAACGATGGCCGCGTCATGGGCTACGGCACCATGGGCGGGGAAGGTCAGCCGCAGACCCAGGCTGCGGTATTTACCCGCCATGTGCTCTTTGGGGAGCCGCTGGGTGCTGCGATCGAAGCGCCGCGTTGGCTGCTGGGGCGTACATGGGGATCGGTGCAGACCAATCTGCGCCTTGAAAACCGCTTCGACGACAGCGTGATTTCCCAGTTGCGCTCCGCCGGCCATGACCTCGAGGTGCTGCCCGAGGCGTTTTCCGACACCATGGGCCACGCCGGGGCCGTTATCCTCCATCCCAACAAGGGTGGGGTAGAGGGTGCCCACGACCCGCGGGCGGACGGGGGCGCGGCGGGCGTTTGAAGCGACAGGGCTGAAAATAGAAAAGCCCCCGGCGCGACGCCGGGGGCTCGTGAACTGCGTTGGCGCGGCAATTATTTATCGCGGCGCTGCTGATCCTTCTGATGCTCCTGCCGGCCGCCCTGCTGCTGACCGGCATCCTTCTGGCCACCCTGCTGGTGGCTGCCCTGCTGCCCCGGACGCTGGCCGGGAACCTGCTGCTCATGCTGCTGGTCGGGCTTCGCGTGTCCGCCCTGCTGCTGATTCTTCTGGTTCTGGGAATCCTGATCGCGATTCATGATTTCCTCCTGGGCTGGCTGGTTGTTTTGCCCCAAGCAATTGCCCCAAGACCAAATCAACGCACAGCATGCACCCTGGTTCCGTCGCCCGGTGCCAAAACAAAAAAAGGCCCCGCTCACGCAGGGCCTTTTTGCAATCCCAATAGGGAATGGCGGGACTCAGGCGGCCTCTTCGGCCTCGGGTTCCAGGTCGGCCTCGGCCTCGATCTCGACGTCCGCTTCCTTGGCGGCGCCGCGACGCGGGCCCTTCTGAAGGTTCTGCTCGATCATCTTCACCGATTCGGTCTCGGTGATGTTCTCGACGGCGGACAACTCACGGGCCATGCGGTCGAGCGCGGCTTCATAAAGCTGACGCTCGGAATAGGACTGCTCGGGCTGCGCGTCGGAGCGATAGAGATCGCGCACCACTTCCGAGATGGCGATGAGATCGCCGGAATTGATCTTTGCCTCATATTCCTGGGCGCGACGGCTCCACATGGTGCGCTTCACGCGGGCGCGACCCTTGAGGGTTTCGAGCGCCTTGGCGACCACGGGGGCCTCGGAAAGCTTTCGCATGCCGACGGTTGCGACCTTGGGGACCGGGACCCGCAGCGTCATCTTGTCCTTGTCAAAGGCGATGACGAACAGTTCAAGCTTGAAGCCAGCGACTTCCTGCTCTTCGATCGATACGATACGGCCGACACCGTGCGAGGGGTAAACGATATGCTCGCCCGTCTTGAAACCAAGGCGAGCCTGCGCAGTCTTCTTTATCGACATGCTGTTGACCACTCCTGATCCGGCCCTGAGGCCGGATCGTTAGCGCGCGAAAGCCCTTCGGGCGAAAGCCCTGGCGATGACGCACCTTGCGCTGGCGACTGAACCGTGGTCGGAACGCCCATCGGTCCGCTAAGTCAATCGAAGGCCAAGCTTGATCCGCAGCATCCGCGCCGTCTTCGTCGGCTGAATGCCTTAATTCTCGCCCCTAAGTTCCCGAGAATGCGCCAATGTCTAGGCACGATGCGGATGGTGCAGGAAGCAATCGACTGTAAAAGCTTGTATAACACAAAAACTGCCTGAATCAAAGCCTTGGTCGATTTGCCATTGCAAGGCGCGCGCGGTTCTGACAGGCGCCGACCAAATCATAGCGAATTCGGGTTCGGTTCAAGGATATAAGTATTTCCTTATATCGTGTTTGATGCATGGGTCGTCCCATGCTACAGGCTCGCGCAAGCTAGCGGCGCCGAAGTGCGCCCAGACGGAGTGAGAGCCCATGACCGATTATGTGGTGAAGGATATCAATCTCGCGGATTGGGGCCGCAAGGAGCTCGATATCGCCGAGACCGAAATGCCCGGCCTGATGTCGACCCGCGCGGAATACGGCCCCTCGCAGCCGCTCAAGGGCGCCCGCATCGCCGGCTCGCTCCACATGACGATCCAGACCGGTGTGCTGATCGAGACCCTGCAGGCGCTGGGCGCCGACATCCGTTGGGCCTCCTGCAACATCTATTCGACCCAGGACCACGCTGCGGCCGCCATCGCCGCCGCGGGCATTCCGGTGTTCGCCGTCAAGGGTGAGAGCCTTGAGGAATACTGGGACTACACCCACCGCATCTTCGAGTGGGCCGATGGCGGCGCGCCGAACATGATCCTGGACGACGGCGGCGACGCCACCCTCCTGGTTCACCTGGGGCTTCGCGCCGAAAACGGCGATACGGCGTTCCTGGATGGTGCCACCAATGAGGAAGAATCGGTTCTCTTCGCGTCCATTAAGCGCCGGCTGGTAGACAAGCCGGGCTGGTACACCATGCTGGCGAAGTCGATCCGCGGCGTGACCGAGGAAACCACCACGGGCGTGCACCGTCTCTATGAGATGCAGAAGAAGGGCATTCTGCTCTGGCCTGCCATCAATGTGAACGACAGCGTCACCAAGTCGAAGTTCGACAACCTCTACGGCTGTCGCGAGAGTCTGGTGGACGGCATTCGCCGCGGCACGGACGTGATGATGGCTGGCAAGGTCGCCATGATCGCCGGCTTCGGCGACGTGGGTAAAGGCTCGGCGGCTTCGCTGCGCAATGCCGGTTGCCGCGTGATGGTGTCGGAAGTCGACCCCATCTGCGCCCTGCAGGCCGCCATGGAAGGCTATGAAGTCACAACAATGGAGGACGCGGCCGGCCGCGCCGACATCTTCGTGACCGCCACCGGCAACCTCGACGTGATCACGGTCGATCACATGCGCGCCATGAAGGACCGGGCGATCGTCTGCAACATCGGCCACTTCGACAGCGAAATTCAGGTCGCGGGCCTGAAGAACTTCAAGTGGCACAATGTGAAGCCGCAGGTGGACGAGGTCGAATTCCCCGACAAGAAGCGCATCATCCTTCTCTCCGAAGGTCGCCTCGTGAACCTCGGCAATGCCACCGGCCACCCGAGCTTCGTCATGTCCGCGTCCTTCACCAACCAGACGCTGGCGCAGATCGAGCTTTGGACCAAGCCGGGCCAGTACGAGAAGAAGGTCTACACGCTGCCCAAGACCCTCGACGAGAAGGTGGCCTTGCTCCATCTCGAAAAGATCGGCGTGAAGCTCACCAAGCTCACCAAGCAGCAGTCGGATTATATCGGCGTGGCTGAGGACGGCCCGTTCAAGCCTGAGCTGTACCGCTACTGAGTCGGCCTCAAATCTCTCCGGCGCGGCGCGTTTTCCGCGCCGGAGCAGCCTTGTACATGTTGCGGCGCGCAAATTCCCATCGTGGCGGGTTCACGCGCATTGTCATCGCGCCCGAAGGGAGCTAGGTGTGAGCTGTCGCTGGACGCTGCGACATGCGCGTTGCCGGGGGGCTGCCTTGAACGGTATCGACGATGCGTCGGGATGGACCCGCGCGGTGTGCGATCGTGAACAGTGCCCTGAAATCAAGCGCCTATCCCGTTACCCTGGGGCGGCTCCTGCTGCCTCGCTGTGGTTGAGCGCGCTTTGCCAATGTCGCTGAGCTTCCTTCGTGACAAGCAGCGCGCGCTGCCATTCGCCGCCGAGATCGGCGCGCTTGGCGTGGTGTTCGGTGATATCGGTACCAGCCCCCTCTATGCCCTGAAGCAGGGCGTGCTCGCGGTCGGGGGCACAAACTTCCTTCCCTCCGACGTCTTGGGCCTGCTGTCGCTCATCACCTGGAGCATCATCCTTTCCGTCACGGTAAAATACGTGATGCTGGTGCTGCGGGCCGACAACGACGGCGAAGGCGGCATCCTGGCGCTGGTCACGCTGCTCGATCTGCACCGCAGCGCCATCGGTCTGCGCTGGTATCTTCTGGCCGCCGGCCTCCTTGGCGCGGCCATGTTGATCGGCGATGGCGTGCTGACCCCGGCCATGTCGGTACTCTCCGCCATCGAAGGGCTGGAGGTCATTGCCCCACAACTCGATGCCTGGGTCGTGCCGATCACCGTGGTGGTGTTGCTGGGCGTATTCCTATCCCAGCGCCTCGGCACAGAACGGATCGCCAGTTTCTACGGCCCCATCATGGTGCTGTGGTTCGGGGTTATCGGCATCCTCGGCATCTGGGGTATCACGCGGGCGCCCGAGGTGCTGATGGGTTTCGATCCGCGCCACGGGTTCAAGGTTCTCGCTGATCATCCCGGCCTTGCGGGCATCATCATCGGCGCGTGTTTCCTCGCTATCACCGGGGGCGAGGCGCTCTATGCCGACCTCGGGCATTTCGGGCGCAAGACCATCGCGCGCGCCTGGATGTTCATCGCCATGCCGGCGCTGCTGCTCAATTATTACGGCCAGGGCGCCATCCTGCTGCGGGACCCCAGCGCGCTGCGCAACCCGTTCTACGATCTCTGCCCCGACATTCTTGTGGTGCCGCTGCTGCTGTTGGCCACCGCCGCGACAGTGATTGCTTCCCAATCCATCATCACCGGAGTGTTCTCTCTGGCGAAGCAGGCGATCGAACTTGGCTACCTGCCGCCCATGCGCATCCGCTACACCAGCGAGCATAATGAGCAGCACATCTATGTGGGGCGCCTGAACTGGTTGCTCATGATCGCCTGCATCGCCGTGGTGATCGGCTTCGAGGGCTCCGACCGGCTGGCGTCGGCCTACGGCATCGCCGTCGCCTTCGCGATGGTGACGACCTCGATCCTGTTCGTGGCGCAGGTGAAACGGGCGTGGAACTGGCCCAAGCCCGCGGTCTGGGCGCTTGGCATCTGCCTGCTCAGCCTTGATGCGGCCTTTGCCACCTCAAACCTCACCAAACTGCATGACGGCGGCTGGCTGCCGCTCAGCATTGCCGCACTGGTCATCCTTGTGATGGTGAGTTGGCGGCGCGGCCTTGAAGCTGTGGTGTCCCAACAGGTGCGCTTTACCGAGCCCCTTGACAGTTTCGTGACCCGGAAGGACCGCGCCAGCGACGGGGAAAGCCCGCGCACCGCGATCTTCCTGTCACGCGCCGGTGCTATGACGCCGGTGGCGCTCTCCCGCATGGCCGATGTGATGAAGGTGCGGTTCCATCGCTCGGTCATCGTCTCGGTCTGGATTGCGGCGCGCCCGCGCGTCTCGGTGGACGACCGTGTGCGCGTGACGGTGCTGGACGGCGCGTTCGTGCGGGTGGACCTCAGGTTCGGCTACATGCAACAGATCGATGTGCCCTCCGTTCTAGGGCCGGCGTTGAGCGCGCGCGGGATCGACCCGGACGAGGCGATTTATGTGATCGGCCACGAGCGCATCATTCCGCCGGACGAAATCCTGCGGCCGCGTGATTTGGTCGGCCATGTGTTCGCCTTCCTGGCCCGCAACGCCGAACGTTCGGTGGACCGTTTCGGCCTGCCGCGCAGCCGGACCATGGAAATCGGATATCCCGTAAAATTATAATCGGGCTCCGACGTCGCCTTGGGATAGCCGCATCGCGGCGTTAATACCGGCGTCGCCGGATGCAGGCGACGTTACGTAAGCGGGGGATACTCAGTCTCCCTCAAACGTGCTTGTCTGACGCGTCGGCACGACCAGCGCCGGCTGGGGGGAATGGTAGTTCATGGGGAAGTCACGAATCTGGACCTTCCTGCGCGACAGGGTGGGGTTGCACGGCATCGGCCTGGTGCTGAGCCTGGCGATCATCGGCTTTGCCGTGTTTGTCCTTTGGACCATGCTGAAAGGCCTGCATTTCTCCGACGTGATGGAGGCACTGAAGGCGAAGAACCCCTGGTATGTGCTCGCCGCTTTCGGGCTGGTGTGCTGCGCCTATCTCACCTTGACGCTGTATGATTTTTTCGCCCTTCGAACCATCGGGCGAAACCACATTCCCTATCGCGTCGCCGCGCTGGCGGGCTTCTGCTCCTATTCCGTCGGCCACAACGTGGGCTTCACGGTCTTCACCGGCGGATCGGTGCGCTACCGCATTTATTCCGCCTGGGGCCTCAGTGCGATCGACGTGGCGAAGATCTGCTTCGTCGCGGGTTTGACCTTCTGGCTCGGCAACATCGCGGTGCTTGGGCTGGGAATCATCATCCATCCGGACGCGGCGACGGCGGTTGACCAGCTTCCCCCGCTGGTCAATCGCCTGATCGGCTGCGCCGCGATTGCGATTCTGCTCGGCTATATCACCTGGGTCAGCCTCGCCCCGCGCAAGATCGGGCGCTCCACATGGTTCGTGACGCTGCCGGCGGGAAAACTGACCTTGGTGCAGGTCGGCATCGGCATTCTCGACCTCAGCCTGTGCGCCGCCGCCATGTACATGCTGATGCCGGAAAGCCCGTACATCGACCCGATCTCGCTGTCCGTCATCTTCGTGACGGCGACGCTTTTAGGCTTTGCCAGCCATGCGCCCGGCGGTCTCGGCGTGTTCGACGCAGCGCTTCTGATCGCTCTGCCGCAGTTCAATAAGGAGGAGATGGTCGGCGCGCTGCTGCTGTTCCGGCTGTTCTACTACATCATTCCGTTTGCGTTCGCGCTTCTGCTTCTCGGCAGCCGCGAACTCTCCATCTCCCTGCGCAGCCGGCGTGCGCGGGCCGAGGCTGCGGCCTCGGCGCGAGTGGAAGCAGGCTCGAACTCGGCGGCGGAATAAGCGCGGCTATTTGCCGAGCAGGCCCTTCAGGAGGTTGGCGGCGCCCGGCGGTACCTTGAAGGTCTGGGTGCCCGGCGGCAGTTGGAACAGGGACTTGTCCTGCGGTGCGCGCGTCAGGCTGGTCGCTTCATAGACGAGTTGCCGCTGGCCCTTGATGTCCACTTCGGTGCGCAGCGGAATGCCGTCCGGGGTGATGCAGGCAAAGGCGGGACCGCCTACCTCGGTCTTGTCCACGCGCCAGATTTCGCATGGCTGACCGGCCACTTCGCTGGGTCCCATGCGCACCCCGTCCCCGCTTGGCATGGCAAGGCGATAGGCCGGCGGCGCATCGGCTTCGGCGGCAGCCTTGGGGATGTCCGGCAGCATCAGCAGCATCTTGCCGGTTCTCATGTCGATGATGCCTAGGGTGCTGGACGGCAGTTTCGGTCCCGCGATCAGAACGCGCATCTTAGCGCCGCTATGGGCCAGATCCATCGTCGCGCCCTGCTGCAGCTTCGCCTTTAGGGCGAAATCGATCTCCGGCACCGGGATCGGTTCGGCCTTGGCGATATCGGCGCCCACCGCGAGTGCGGTGGCGGCGCAGAGTGCGATGCGGGTGTTGCGCGTGAAGTCCATGTGTCCTTCCTAACCCCTGCACGATGAATGTCGAGTGGCGCGCCGGTCACAAGCCCAAGGTTGGAGGCGCCCGAAAGTTCCCGTTTCCGGCCATGCGCCGGGATGACGAAGCCAGTGTCTTATTGCGTTCGTAAAACCGTCCCAGCATAAGCAGAATTACCGGAATGCGTCGGAATGGCGCGTCGGTGCGGCGCGGGGCGCCATCCGCGTGCGCAAAAGCACGCAATCGGGAGGTTGGCGTGCCAGGACACATGGGGTCAGGTTTGCGGGGGTGGTCATGAGTTGGCCCGCCACATCCGGTGCATCGAGCGAGCGGGGCCCGGTTTCGCGCTGGCGGCTTTATGCACCTGTTCTCGGCTGCGTGGCGGTCGTGGGCATTGCGGGTGTGACGATGGACATGACCCATCCGCTCTTCGCCTTCGCTGTATTCGTAGCGGCGGCGATTGGCTGTGCCTTCTGTGATGTCAGGCGCGTCGCGCCCGTATCGATCCCCGAACCCGCTCCCATTCCGGCACGCTGGGGCGTGGATGGCGCCGTGGGTGCCGTTGTGCTTGCGCTGCCGGAGCCCGCCCTGCTGCTGACCCCGGAGGGCGACATATTGATCGCCAATGAGCGCGTCGCGCTTTCGGTCGGGCCGGCAAAGGTGGGCGATCCCCTGTCCTTCCTGGTGCGTGTGCCCGAAGTGCTGGAGGCGGTGCGCTCCTGCGCGCGCGACGGACTGCCCCGGCGGGTGGAGTTCGGCGAGCGGATCCCGCTGGATCGCTGGCTTGAGGCGCACATCGTGCCGTTGCGTCTGCTGGAAAGCCGGCGCTCGCGGGGCGCCGAGGCGCCCGCGCCCGACACGGTACTTCTTACGTTTCGGGATCTCACCCAGCAGCGCCGGGTCGAGCAGATGCGGGCGGACTTCGTCGCCAATGCCAGCCACGAATTGCGCACGCCGCTGGCATCGCTCTCTGGCTTCATCGAGACCCTGATGGGGCCGGCCCGTAACGACCCCGCCGCGCGTGAGCGGTTTCTCGGTATCATGGTGGCGCAGGCGCGCCGCATGTCGCGCCTCATCGACGACCTGCTCTCGCTCTCCCGCATCGAGCTGAAGGCCCATGTGCGGCCCGAGACGGCTGTGGACCTCGGCATGATCGTCGCCCATGTGTGCGAAACCCTTTCCCCGCTGGCACGCGAGCGTGGGGTCGAACTGAATGTGGAGCGGCCATCCGACCCGGTGCTGGTTCTTGGCGAGCGGGACGAACTGATCCGCCTGATCGAGAACCTCGTGGAGAACGCCCTGAAATACGGCGCCTCGGGCAAGCGCGTGGATGTGAAGGTGGGGTGTGAGGGGGGGCATGAGCCGCCCGCGGCCGTGGTGTCCGTGCGGGATTACGGGCCGGGCATTTCCCCCGAGCATTTGCCGCGCCTGACTGAGCGGTTCTATCGGGTCGATATCGCCGCCAGCCGGGAGCAGGGCGGCACCGGCCTCGGTCTTGCCATCGTCAAGCATATCGTCGCCCGCCATCGGGGTAGATTGTCCATCGATAGCCAGCCGGAAGAGGGCGCTACTTTCACATTTCGGCTCGATCGCGTTTTCCGGCCGGAGAAAATAGCGAACTGACAAGGGCTTACTCTGTCATTCAACTGTCACCGCTCAGTCATAGAACGGTGGCGCCCGAGGACTAGAAGTTCCGGGCTCGTGCTGCCCCACGGCCTGACGGCTGGAACGGCGGCGCGTGAATGACAAGGAGACACCCCCGTGAAGCACATCACCGTTCTTGGCGCAGCGATCGCGCTGGCCGGATCCCTGGTCGCCGGCAGCGCGTCCGCAGTCGACATCAACGGCGCCGGCGCGTCGTTCCCGGCACCCGTGTACCAGTCTTGGGGCCAGAAGTTCAAAGAGAAGACGGGCTCGGCCCTGAACTATCAGTCCATCGGCTCCGGCGGCGGACAGAATCAGATCATCAACCGCACGGTTGATTTCGGCGCCTCGGACGCGCCCATGGACAGCGCCAAGCTGACCTCCAACAACCTGCTGCAGTTCCCGACCGTCATCGGCTCTGTGGTGGCGACCGTCAATCTCGACGGTATCACGACCGACCAGCTCAAGCTGACCGGCCCGGTGCTGGCCGACATCTATCTCGGCAAGATCACTAAGTGGAACGACAAGGTCATCGCCGACCTGAACCCCGACCTGAAGCTGCCGTCGACCGCCATCGTGCCGGTCTATCGGTCGGATTCCTCGGGCACCACCTACATCTTCACCACCTACCTCTCGGACGTGAGCCCGGATTGGAAGGCCAAGGTCGGCGCCGCCACCTCGGTCCAGTGGCCGACCGGCGCTGGCGCGAAGGGCAATGAAGGCGTCACCGGCAACGTGAAGAACGTGAAGGGCGGCATCGGCTACGTGGAATATATCTACGCGGCTTCCAACAAGCTGACCGTCACCGCGCTCCAGAACAAGGCCGGCAAGTTCGTGACCCCGAGCGTCAAGGCGTTCGAGGCCGCTGCCGCCGGCGCCGACTGGGAAGGCTCAAAGGACTTCGCCGCTTCCATGATCAACACGGCTGGCGAGACCTCGTGGCCGATCGTGAGCCCGACCTACATCCTGCTGCCGAAGAACCCCACCAACGTGGATGCTTCGCGCGAAGTGATGAAGTTCTTCGACTGGGCCTACGGCAAGGAAGGCCGCGAGACCGCCGAGAGCCTCCACTACGTGCCGCTGCCGACCTCGGTGGTGGATCGCGTGAAGGCCGCCTGGAAGGCGGAAATCAAGGCGCCGGACGGAAAGCCGGTGTTCTGAACACCTAACTGACATCGGCGCGTCTCCCGCGGGGGTGGGAGACGCGCCGGCTGCTCGGCAGCCGGGCCAGGGCGCTCATCCGCGCTGCTGAACGCCGAATAAGACCCAGACATCGCGTGCCGCTTGAACGGCATGGTGGGGTGGAAACTAAGATTTCGAGATTCGTACCGATTGGCGTTTGCGACGCGATATTTTCCCGGTCGGTTCCGCGTTGCGCGGGCTCACGGCCGCCGGGTTGAGTTGGGGCGGGATGGTGGGCTGAAGCCGGCCGTTCCAGGGAATAACGGGCGAGCGGACCGAGGGCGGGGGCCCGTCGGCTGGTCTTCTGCCACGCGGATGGCGTGGGTGCGATTGGGGAAGATCCGGACTATGGACGCGACGATCACTTCAAAAAGCAGCGGGCTCGTGCCCATCGACAAGGCGAAGCCGACCGGCGCAATCGCAGACCCGATCTTCGTGGGTGCGCTCTGGGCCAGCGGCATTTTTGTTCTGATCCTTCTGGGCCTCATCATCGCCCAGTTGTTTGAAGGCGGCCTGCCGGCGCTGCGCCACTTCGGCATCAACTTCATCTGGAGCCCGAACTGGAACCCGGTGACCGAGAACTTCGGCGCCCTGGTGATGGTCTATGGCACCGTCTTCAGCGCCGTCATCGCGGTGGTTTTCGCACTGCCCTTGTCGTTCGGCATTGCCTTCTTCCTCACCGAGATCGCGCCGCAGGGCCTGCGGCGCCCCATCGGCGTCGCGGTGCAACTGCTCGCGGCTGTGCCCTCGATCATCTACGGCATGTGGGGCTTCTTCGTTATCGTCCCGCTGATCGCAACCTATGTGCAGCCGCCGATGATCGAATGGCTGAGCGACATCCCGGTGATCGGCGCCCTGTTCGTCGGTCCCCCGCTCGGCTCCGGCATGCTCACCGCCGGCCTGATCCTCGCGGTCATGATCATCCCCTTCATCACGGCGATGTTCGTGGAGACGCTGGAATCCGTGCCGCCCATGCTGAAGGAATCGGCTTACGGCGTCGGCGCCACCACCTATGAGGTCTACCGCAACGTCTCGATCCCCTACGGCAGCACGGCCATGGTCGGTGCTGTCATGCTCGGCCTTGGCCGCGCGCTGGGCGAGACCATGGCGGTGACCTTCGTCATCGGCAATGCGACGCGCCTTTCGGCGTCCCTGTTCGCGCCGGGCGCGACCATCGCCTCGACCATCGCGAACGAATTTCCCGAGGCGCCCATCGGCTCCCTGAAGCTGACCTCGCTGCTTCAGCTCGGCTTCATGCTGTTTGTGATCTCGTTCATCGTCCTTGCACTGTCCCGGGCGCTCGTGCGCTCGCGGCTCGACTGACCGGGAAGGATAAAGCCATGACTTCCCTCGCCGCACGCCGCGCCAAGGACAGCACCGTCAAGGTGATCTCCACCGGCTTCGCCGCCTTCGCCATCTTTCTACTGGCGTGGATTCTCTGGACGCTTGTTTCGCGGGGGCTTCCCGCCCTCTCGCTTACCGTCTTCACCAACGTGACCATGCCGCCCGGCATGAAGGGCGGTCTCGCCAACGCCATCGTCGGCTCGCTGATCCAGATCACCCTGGCGCTGGTCATCGGCGGTCCCATCGGAATGCTCTGCGGGACCTTCCTCGCTGAGAACGGCAAGGGCACGAAAATCGGTTCTGCTGCCCGCTTCGTGAACGACATCCTGCTCTCGGCCCCCTCGATCCTCGTGGGCCTGTTCATCTACCAGTTCCTGGTGGTGCCGTTCGGCGGGTTCTCCGGATGGGCGGGCAGCATCGCCCTCGCCATCCTGGTGATCCCGGTGATCGTGCGCACCACCGAGGACATGCTGAACCTGGTCCCCGTGGGCCTGCGCGAAGCGGCGTTCGCCCTGGGCGCGCCGAAGTGGAAAGTGGTGATGCTGGTGACATGGCGCGCGGCGAAGGCCGGCATCGTCACGGGTATCCTGCTCGCGGTGGCTCGTGCCGCCGGAGAGACCGCGCCCCTGCTGTTCACCTCGCTGGGCAACAATTCCTGGTCGGTGGATCTCTCCAAGCCCATGGCGAGCCTGCCCATCGCCATCTATCAATATGCCGGAAGCCCCTACGAGGATTGGGTCGCCCTGGCGTGGGCGGGAGCATTGCTGATCACGGTCGGCGTGCTCGTTCTGAACGTCGTGTCGCGCCTGGTTCTGGCGCGGACGCGGTGATCTGACCGCACCCTGATGCGGCGGCCCGCTGGGCCGTCGCGACACCCAATGAGATTAATCCGGGGCCGCCCGACAGGCCGCGAACTTCAAAGATCGAAGAGGCCCAACATGACGTCAGCAGTGGATCCGACCTTCAATATAGCCTCGTCCGTTTCCGCCAAACCGGATGCCGTCCAGGCGCCGCCGAAGATCCAGGTGGAAAAGCTCAATTTCTACTACGGGCAGAACCATGCCCTGAAGAACATCAACTTCACGATCCCCGAGAAGCGCGTCACCGCCATGATCGGGCCGTCGGGCTGCGGTAAGTCCACCCTGCTGCGGGTGTTCAACCGCATGTACGACCTCTACCCCGGCCAGCGCGCCGAGGGTCAGGTGCTGTTCGACGGTGTCAACATCGTCGGCAAGGAACTGGACCCCACCATCGTGCGCAGTCGCATCGGCATGGTGTTCCAGAAGCCCACCCCGTTCCCGATGACCATCTACGACAACATCGCCTTCGGCGTGCGCCTGCACGAGAACCTGAACAAGTCGAAGATGGACGAGCGGGTGGAAAGCTGCCTGCGCAAGGCGGCGATCTGGGAAGAGACCAAGGATCGTCTCCACACCTCCGCTCTGGGCATGTCCGGCGGTCAGCAGCAGCGCCTGTGCATCGCCCGCACCATCGCCGTGCAGCCGGAAGTTATCCTGCTCGACGAGCCGACCTCGGCCCTCGACCCGATCTCCACCTCGAAGATCGAGGACCTGATCGACGAACTGAAGCAGGACTTCACGATCGTCATCGTGACGCACAACATGCAGCAGGCGGCGCGCTGCGCCGACATCACCGCCTTCTTCTATCTGGGAGAATTGGTGGAAGTCGCGCCTTCGGACGTGATCTTCACGAATCCCAAGCAGATCAAGACCCGCGACTACATCACCGGCCGCTTCGGCTGATTACCAGGGATACGCGGACATGCCCGAGCATATCGTATCGGCGTTCGACGCCGAATTGAAGGAAATCGGCCGGAAGGTCGTCGAGATGGGCGGCCAGGCCGAGCGCCTCGTGATCGACGCGGTCAACGCCCTGATCCGCCGCGACGCCGCTTTGGCGCAGCGGGTGATCCTGTTGGATGCCGCCGTCGACATCATCCAGCGCGAGATCGAGGAGAAGGCCATCCTCGTCATCGCCAAGCGCCAGCCCATGGCGAGCGACCTGCGTGAGCTGGTGGCCGCCATCCGCATCGCCAGCGATTTGGAGCGGATCGGCGATCTCGCCAAGAACGTCGGCAAGCGGGTCCTCGCCATTGAGGGCGAGTATCATCCGCAGAAGCTTGTGCGCGGGGTCGAACATATGTCCGACCTTGTGCTCGAGCAGATGAAGGAAGTGCTCGACGCCTATGCCGGCAAGGATTTGCCGAAGGCGATCGAGGTGTGGCGGCGCGACAGCGGTGTCGACACCATGTACACCTCGCTGTTCCGCGAACTTCTCACCTATATGATGGAAGATCCCCGGAACATCTCGGTCTGCACGCATCTCCTGTTCTGCGCGAAGAACATCGAGCGTATCGGCGACCACGCCACCAACATCGCCGAAACCGTGCACTATATGGTGTCGGGGCAGGTCCTTTCCGATGAGCGGCCGAAGGCGGACATCTCCAGCGAGACGTCCGTCGCGTTCACGGGGCACGTTCAGGGATAACAGTCAGTGCCGGCACGTATCCTGATCATCGAGGACGAGGAGGCGCTGAGCCTCCTCCTCCGCTACAATCTTGAATCCGAAGGCTATGCGGTTGACGCGGTAAGCCGGGGCGATGAGGGGGAGACCCGTCTGCGCGAGAGCGTGCCCGACCTCATCATTCTCGACTGGATGCTGCCCGGCCTCTCCGGCATCGAACTGTGTCGGCGCCTTCGGACCCGTCCGGAAACCGAGCGGTTGCCGGTCATCATGCTCACCGCGCGCGGCGACGAGACCGAGCGGGTGCGCGGCCTTGCCACCGGCGCCGACGATTATGTGGTGAAGCCGTTCTCGGTGCCGGAGCTTCTGGCCCGAGTGCGCGCCCTGCTGCGTCGTGCCAAGCCCGAGCATGTGGCGACCCTGCTGCGGGCGGGCGATATCGAGCTGGACCGGGAAACCCACCGGGTGCACCGCGCCGGACGCGAGGTTCATCTCGGCCCTACCGAGTTCCGCCTGCTTGAATTCCTCATGCAGAGCCCCGGCCGGGTGTTCTCGCGCGAGCAATTGCTCGACGGCGTGTGGGGGCAAGACGTCTATATCGACGAGCGCACCGTGGACGTTCATGTGGGCCGCCTGCGCAAGGCGCTCAATCGCGGACGCCAGATGGACCCGATCCGCACCGTGCGTGGCGCAGGCTATTCGTTCAACGAGATGTTCGCCCGCGCGCATTGAGCTGAAGCATCGCGTCTATCGGCCAATATCTTTAGTCGTACGTGACAGTGCCTGCGTTTCCGAAATGCCTTTCCCCGTCTTATAAAGGGGGCGGAGGAAACGCACATGAAACGCATTCTATCTGTTGCCGCGCTTGCGCTGACCATGATGACGGGCAACGCCATGGCGCAGGCGGATTACCCGACCCGTCCGGTCCGGCTGATCGTTCCGTTCGCGGCCGGTGGCTCGACGGATATCGTCGCCCGCATCATCGCCGCCAAGATGGGCGAAATTCTCAAGCAGACGATGATCGTCGAGAACCGCGCGGGCGCAGGCGGAAACGCCGGAGCGGCCGCGGTCGCCCGGGCAGAGCCCGACGGCTACACGGTGCTGATGGGAACTGTGGCGACGCACGCCATCAACCCGGCGCTTTACACCAAGATGCCGTATGACCCCGTGAAGGACTTCGCCCCAGTCTCGCTGCTGGTGAATGTGCCGAACGTCGTCGTGGTGAACCCCTCGCTGGGCGTGAAGAGCGTCGCGGAACTGATCGCTTTGCTCAAGGCCAATCCCGGCAAGTATGAATACGCCTCCTCAGGCATCGGCACGCCGCTGCATCTCTCCGGCGCGCTGTTCGAGAGCATGGCCGGGGTCAAGATGGTGCATGTGCCTTACAAGGGTGCCGGCCCGGCGCTGCTGGATCTGGTCGGCGGTCAGGTGAAGATCATGTTCGACAACCTGCCCTCATCCATCGGGCAGATCCGCAAGGGCGGCGTCGTCGGCCTTGCTGTCACCACCAAGGATCGCTCGCCGGCGACCCCCGACATGCCGACCGTCTCGGAATCCGGCCTGCCGGGGTATGAGACCTATTCCTGGAACGCCATCTTCGCTCCGGCGGGCACGCCCAAGGCGATCATCGACAAGCTGGCGAAGGCTGGCATCGAGGCGGTTTCGGACCCCGGCGTGAAGGCGCGTCTCGCCGATCTCAGCGCCGTGTCCGTCGGCTCCACGCCGGCTGAACTGGATGCGCATGTGAAGGCCGAACTGGCGAAATGGGGGCCGGTGGTCAAGGCCTCCGGCGCGTCCGTCGACGAGTAAGGGTTCGCCCCGGCCCCCCCCCCCTTTTTCCGCACGCGGGAGAGGGCGGGGCTGGGGGCATAGGCCCTAAATCAAGCCTGTGATGCCGTGGATGCCCAGGTTTGTCCCGGGCATCCACGGCTTTCAGTCCAGACGTCATCGCACGCAGAATTACCCCCTCTCCCGCTTGCGGGGGAGGGGGCTGGCGCCTCGGAAGAAGCGACGCACCTAACTATTTTTCGCAAATTGTCCCTCCCCCGCGAGCGGGAGAGGGCGTGATGAACTGCCCGTTCTCAGACCCGCGCGACGCGGCGATCCCGGCGGCGGTCCTGGCTTGGCTGATAGGCCATGCGGGCGTGCTGGGTGCAGTAGGGCATGCCCGAGAGGCTGCGGCCACCGCAGAAATAGAAGCTTTCCGTGCCTGGCTCGCCCAGTGGCCAGCGGCAGGTGGCTTCGGTCAGGTTCATGATGGTGCAACGCTGCGCCAGCGGCACCACATTGTTGGTGTTCGCCACGGGGGCCGGGGCCGGCGCGGGTTCCACCAGCGCATCCAAAGCGGGCGCGAGGGCGGTGTTGCCGATTGTCATGGGGCGCGGATTGTTGCCGCGCGGGGCGGGGGCCTCATTGCGGGCCTTGCGGGGCCGCGCCGGGGTCGTGCTCTTGATGCGTCCGGACAAGCCGAGGCGGTGGACTTTGCCGATCACCGCATTGCGCGTGATCCCGCCAAGTTCACCTGCGATCTGGCTTGCGGAGAGGCCTTCGCCCCACAGCCGCTTCAAGAGTTCGACGCGCTCGTCGTTCCAGCTCATCGCTCTCTCCTTGACGGGCGGACCGCATGCCGCACATGCGGGCGCTCCGTCTCTTACAATGAGACACCGGATTCCCGGAGCCAGCCGGCTCAGCCCGCCCCGATCCTGTCTCAGCCGCATTTTTACGGACTCCATCAACGCTCCCAAAACACGCCGACAGCGCGAGGGATGATGGTGTCCAGCACCTATTGGAAACACGCCGCAACGACATATCGTGGTCGGCGAGGGTCAACCTACAATATGCGCCGACTCCCGCACAGAGTCAGAATGGCGCAACAGGTCGTTTTCCCCAGGTCGTTATGCATTTCTTAACCTTGAGTGCCGTATTGACCTCGCGCGCGCGATCATTAGAATCCGCGCGTGTCGGGCCGCCCCGCTAAGGGCGGCCTTTGGCATTTTACAAACCACATGCGGATGTCACCTCGCAAATCCGCGCCAAGCCCCATTGGGAGGGCTCCTTGATCACCCCCGTCCTGCCGACCTACGCACGTATCGACCTCGAATTCGAACGGGGGGAGGGCTGCTGGCTCGTGACCAAAGACGGGCGACGTTATCTCGACTTTACGGCCGGAATAGCGGTGAACATCCTGGGCCATGCCCATCCCGTTCTGGTGGCGGCGTTGACCGAGCAGGCCGGAAAGCTCTGGCATATCTCGAACCTGTTCCGCATTCCGGAAGGCGAGCGGCTGGCCAAGCGGCTGACCGACGCCACTTTCGCAGACACGGTGTTCTTCACCAATTCGGGTGCGGAGGCGCTGGAGTGCGCCATCAAGATGGCGCGCCGCTATCATTTCGCGAACGGCGCTGAGCGCCCGCGCATGATCACCTTCGAGGGCGCATTCCATGGCCGCACGCTGGCGACCATCGCCGCCGGCGGCAATGCCAAGTATCTCGAAGGCTTCGGCCCGGAACTGCCGGGCTTCGATCAGGTCCCGTTCGGCGATATCGCCGCGGTCGAGGCCGCCTTGACCCCCGAGACCGGCTCCATCCTGGTGGAGCCGATCCAGGGGGAGGGCGGCGTGCGCGTTCCCGCGCACGATTTCCTGCGCCGCCTGCGGGAATTGTGTGATGCCAAGGGCATGCTCCTTGTGCTCGACGAAGTGCAGAGCGGCGTCGGGCGCACCGGTAGCCTGTTCGCGCACGAGCCGAGCGGCGTCACGCCGGACATTATGGCGGTCGCCAAGGGTATCGGCGGCGGCTTCCCCATGGGCGCATGCCTTGCCACGGAAGAGGCAGCGAAAGGCATGACGCTCGGTACCCATGGTTCCACCTATGGCGGCAATCCGTTGGCCATGGCGGTGGGCAATGCGGTGCTCGACATGGTGCTGTCGGAGGGCTTCCTGGAGCGCGTCCGCCACGCCAGCACGCGTTTCAAGCAGAGCCTCGCGGCGGTGCAGGACCGCAACCCCGGCGTGATCGCCGAGGTGCGGGGCGAGGGCCTGCTGCTGGGCATGCGCGCCAATGTGCCTGCGGCCGAATTGGTCAATGCCCTGCGCGCCGAAGGCATGCTGGTCCCCGGCGCCGGCGACAATGTCGTGCGTCTCCTGCCCCCGCTCACCGTGACCGATGAAGAGATCGGCATCGCCTGCGAGAAGATCGATGCGGCGTGCCGCAAGGTCGGCGAGGCGCATCGGATTGCCCCAGCATTGGGAGCCACCCAATGACCGGCAACGCCGTGCGCCACTTTCTCGACCTGTCGGAGATTTCCGCTGCGGATCTCCGGCACGTCCTCGAACTCTCCAAGGACCTCAAAGCCCGCCGGCGCGCAGGTGAGGTGACGCGCACGCTCGCCGGCAAGACGCTGGCGATGGTGTTCGACAAACCCTCGACCCGCACCCGCGTGTCGTTCGACCTCGGCATGCGGCAGTTGGGCGGCGACACCCTCATGCTCACCGGCGCCGAGATGCAGCTAGGCCGTGGCGAGAGCATCTCCGACACCGCGCAGGTGCTGTCGCGTTTTGTCGACGCCATCATGATACGCATTCTCGATCACGATCAGCTTGTGGCTCTGGCGAAAAGCGCCACGGTGCCGGTCATCAACGGCCTGACCCGGTTGTCCCATCCCTGCCAGGTGATGGCGGACGTGCTGACCTTCGAGGAGCACAAGGGTCCTATCAAGGGCCGAACCGTGGCCTGGACCGGGGACGCCAACAACGTGCTGGCGTCGTGGGTGCATGCCGCCCAGCGGTTCGAGTTCACCCTCAAGGTGGCGACCCCGAAGCAATTGGCACCGACCCGCGAGGTGAAGGATTTCGTCAAGCGCACCAAGGCGCATGTGACCTTCGGCACCGATCCGGAAGCGGCGGTCGCGGGCGCCGACTGCGTCACCACGGACACCTGGGTGTCCATGGGCGACAAGGAGACCGAGAAGCGGCACAACCTGCTGAAGCCCTATCAGGTCAACGGCGCTCTCATGTCGCTTGCGGCGCCGGACGCCATCTTCATGCATTGCCTTCCCGCCCATCGCGGTGAGGAGGTGACGGACGAGGTGATGGACGGGCCGCAGTCTGTGGTGTTCGACGAGGCGGAAAATCGCCTGCACGCCCAGAAGGGCATCCTCGCCTGGTGTTTCGAGACCGCGCGGGCGTGACGGTTCCGCTTTCGGCATGAATGCCTATATCTGAGACCAGAAACGCATTCTAATCCCCACGGGCGGATGACTGGCGAACTTCGGCGCGCCGGTTGATCCGTGCGTGAGCGGTCCGAGGTTCAACATGGTAACGGACAATTCCCCCGCGCAGCGCCTCGAAGGCGTGGACGATGCTGTGCTTCCCTTCCAGGTGGACGCACTCGACATCCGAGGCCGCACGGTTCGCCTTGGCACATCGCTCGATGCGGCCCTTGCTCACCACGACTACCCCTCGTCCGTGAAGCGCGTACTGGGCGAAGCCATCGCCCTGACGGCGCTACTCGGGACGTCGCTGAAGTTCGACGGCCGCTTCATCCTCCAGACCCAGAGCGACGGGCCGGTGGACATGCTGGTGGTGGATTTCGTCAGCCCCGACAAGATTCGCGCCTATGCGCGTTTCGACAAGGATGTGCTGGCGGAAGCCGAGCGTGCCGGCCGCGCGACGCCCGCCGCTTTGCTTGGGCGCGGTCATCTCGCCATGACCATCGACCAGGGCCTTTCGGTGAACCGCTACCAGGGCATCGTCGCGCTGGACGGGGAGGGGCTGGAGGCGGCGGCGCACCAGTATTTCCTGCAGTCCGAGCAGATCCCCACCAAGGTCCGTCTCGCTGTCGGCGAGGAAGTGCGGGTCGGTGGGGCGCCATCCTCTTGGCGCGCGGGCGGCCTTCTCGCGCAATTCCTTCCCGCCGAAGCGGGGCGCGCCGCCCAGGCCGATCTGCACCCCGGCGATGCGCCGGAGGGGACGGAGTTCCACGAACTGGGCGAGGATGACGCCTGGATGGAGGCGCAATCCCTGGTGGCGACGCTCCAGGATGTCGAGTTGATCGACCGCGAACTGTCCAGCGAGCAGCTGCTTTATCGGCTGTTCCACGAGCGCGGCGTGCGGGTGTTCGAGCCGCAGGCGGTCACGGCCCACTGCACCTGCTCACGCGAGCGGGTGGCCGGTGTGCTGGCGAGTTTCGAGCCCGAGGAGCGGCAGGATATGGTGCAGGACGACGGACGGGTGAGCGTGACTTGCGAGTTCTGTGGCCGCACCTACGGCTTCGCCGCCGAGGAAGTGCTGGGCGACCAGAGCGCCTGAGCCGGAGGCCTGAGGGCTCTCAGCGAAGCCAGAAGCGCGGCAGCGCGATTACCAGGACAGTGAGAATTTCCAGCCTTCCCAGCAGCATCAGGAGCGTAAGCACCCAGATGGCGGCATCGGGCAGGCTGGAATAATTGCCGGCGGGGCCGATGATCGGCCCGAGGCCCGGCCCCACGTTGGCAAGGCAGGCGATGGCCGCCGAGAGCGCGACGCGCAGGTCGAGGCCCAGAGCGCTGAGCGCCACAGCGCCGACGATGAAGGTCGCGAAATACAGAAACACGAAGCTGAGCACCGAGGATACCACATCATCGGCCACCGGCGCCCCGCCATAGCGGATCGGGAACACGCCGTTGCGATAGGAAATGCGCTTCAGGTGCTGGCGCAGCGCCTTACCGCAGATGGCGATGCGAAGCGCCTTCAGGCCGCCCGAGGTCGAGCCGGTGCAGCCGCCCAGGAACATCAGCACGAAGAACAGGGCATCCGAGAGCGGTCCCCAATTGGTGTAGTCCACCGACATGAACCCGGTGGTGGAGATCAGCGAGGCGACGGTGAACAGCGCCCCCCGGAACGCGACTTCGCCCTGCGCGACGCCTTGCATGCTCTGCTGTGCGAACGAGGCAAGGGTGAAGACCGCGACGATCGCCAGGAACAGCCGCACCTCGGAATTCGTCACCAGCCGCGTCACGTCGCCGGAAAGCGCGCGGGCATAGAGCGGGAAGGGCAGGCTGGCCAGCAGCATGAAGACGATGGCAACATAGTCCACCCCTGCGTCCGCGAATACGCCCACCGAACTGTCGGAATTGGCGAACCCGCCGCTGGATAGCGTCGACATGGCGATCGTCACTGCATCGAACGGCTTTAGGCCGGCCATCAGATAGCCGATGGTGCAGAGCACGGTGAGCAGCAAATAGGAGAGCAGCAGCCCCTTCGCGATGCTCTTCACGCGCGGCACGAACTTCTCCGACTTGTCGGAGGATTCGGTGCGGAACAGCTGCATTCCGCCCACCGAGAGTAGCGGCAGGACGGCGATGGCGATCACCACGATGCCAATGCCGCCGAACCAGTGCAGCAGGGCACGCCACAGGAGAATGCTGGAAGGCAGGCCGTCCAGGCCCGACATGACAGTGGCGCCGGTCGTGGTGAGGCCCGACATGCTCTCGAACAGGGCATCGGTGATGGAGAGATTTGCCCGGCCCCACATTAAGGGCAGCGCCGCGAACACTGAGAGCACCGACCACAGGCAGAAGGTGAGAAGGAAGGCTTGGCGCAGGTCGAGCCGCCGGATCGGCGCCGCCCGGCCGGACATCCACAGCAGCACGCCGACGAAAATCGTCACCGCTGCCGAGCCGATGAACACGTCCGCCCCGCCGCTATGGCTGGAGAAATCCGCGAACGCCGGCAGCAACATGCTGGCGCCGAGGATCGACAGGACGATGCCCAGCGTCGCCGCAATCGGCCTCAGGTCGAGGTCAGTTGCCGAGCGGGCACGAACGAGAGGAGCTTTCGCGGTCTGCATCACGCGGTCAGTTGAGGATGCGGCGCATGTCGGGGGTATCGAGCGAAAAGGCGGGGATTTCCACGCTGAACATCTCGCCGTCCTCGGTGAGCATGTCATAGCTCCCGCTCATGATGCCGGTCGCAGTTCCGAGCGGCACCCCGCTAGTGTATTCGAAGCGCCCACCTGGCGGAAGCACGGGTTCTTCTCCGACCACGCCTGCGCCGTGCACTTCTTCCGCATGCCCGCGCGCGTCGGTGATGTTCCAGTGGCGAATCTTGAGCTGGACGGTCGCTGCCCCCAGGTTCACCACCTCGATGGTGTAGGCCCAGAAATAACGGTTGTTTTCCGGGTCGGAGCGTTCCGCCACATAGCGCGGCGTCGCCGTCACCTGGATCTGGCGCGTCGTCGCCCGGTACATGCCCATCCATCCCCATGTTTGCAGCGCATCTGCGCATCGCGACAGTGAAGCCGCGATGCGCGCCGGGCGCAACCGGGGTTTACGTTCAGACCTTGGCGAGGGCCTGTTCGATGTCGGTTATCAGGTCGGAGGGATGCTCCAGGCCCACGGAAAGCCGCACGAGACCGTCCGAAATCCCCATCTCCGCCCGCGCCTCGGGGGTGAAACGCTGGTGGGTGGTGGTTGCGGGATGGGTCAGCAGGCTCTTGGAATCACCCAGATTGTTGGAGATTCGGATCAGCCGCAGGGCATTGGCGAAGCGGAATGCGCCTTCCTTGCCACCCTCCACCACGAAGGTGACGAGCGTGCCGCCGCCCTTCATCTGCCGGCGCGCCAATTCCACCTGCGGATGATCGGCCCGGAACGGGTAGAGCACCTTCGTCACCTTGGCGGCGGCAGCCACCGCATCGGCGATGATGACCGCGCTCGCCTGCTGCCGCTCGACCCGAAGACCCAGGGTTTCCAGGCCCTTCAGCATCACCCAGGCGTTGAACGGGGAGATCGAGGGGCCGGTCTGGCGCAGGAAGGTCTGGAGATGGTCGGTGACGAACTTCTCGGAGGCGAGCACCACGCCGCCCAGGCACCGGCCCTGGCCGTCGATATGCTTGGTGGCGGAATAGATCACCACGTCCGCGCCAAGCTCGAACGGCTTCTGGAGCAGGGGGGTGGCGAACACATTGTCCACCACCAGCCGTGCGCCGGCGGCGTGGGCGATTTCGGCCACCGCCGCGATGTCCACCAGTTCGAGCGTCGGGTTGGTGGGGCTTTCCAGGAAGAACAGCTTGGTGTTGGGGCGCACCGCCGCCTTCCAGGCAGCGAGGTCGGTGCCGTCCACCAGGGTGGTCTCCACCTGGAAGCGGGGCAGGAATTCCTCGAGAATCCAGCGGCAGGAGCCGAACAGTGCGCGCCCAGCCACAATGTGGTCGCCGGCGCGCAACTGGCACAGCAGCGCCGCATGCACGGCGGCCATGCCGGAGGCGGTGGCGCGGGCGGCCTCGGCGCCCTCCAGCAACGCCATGCGGCTCTCGAACATGGCGGTGGTGGGATTGCCGTAGCGCGAATACACGAAGCCGGGGTCCTCGCCCTTGAAGCGCGCCTCGCACGCCTCGGCGCTGTCATAGACAAAGCCCTGGGTGAGGTAGAGCGCCTCGGAGGTCTCGCCATAGGGCGAGCGCGCGATACCGCCTTGCACCAGGAGGGTGTCGGGATGAAGCGTGGCGGGGTCTGCGGGAGTGAACGAGGTGGCCAAGGTCTTCGCGCCTCCATTATGAGGCCGAGGATACGGTGGCCGAAGCGCAAAGCGCCACGTTCGTCGTTCCCCGGCCTTTTAGCGATTTGTTTAACGTGGCTGCAAGCCGGCCGGCTCAAATGACCACGAGGGTTGCTTATAAAGCCCGAGCAGGCCTTGGCGTCAAGGGAAGCGTCCGGTAAACCGAACGCTAGTGCCGGGCCCTTTGGTCCGCGTGGGGGAGCTTATCGCGCGTGGTGGAGCAAGTCAGACCCGGCATCCTGCCGGCCCAGTCGATCGCCGCCCTGCACGAAGCGGGCGGCATCCTCACGCGCGTGCCGTTCGATACCGACCAGGTGCAGCCGGCGAGCCTCGACCTGCGGCTGGGAAAGACCGCGTGGCGCATCCGCGCGAGCTTCCTGCCCGGTGCCAACATGAGCGTGAAGGAGCGGCTTGAACAACTCGCCCTCCATAAGCTCGACCTGCGCGAAGGCGCGGTGCTGGAGACCGGCTGTGTCTATCTCGTGGAATTGTCCGAGCGCCTGAAGCTGCCCGCTGATATTGCCGCCTTCGCCAATCCCAAAAGCTCGACCGGGCGGCTCGACGTCTTCACGCGCGTGATCGCTGACCGCGCGCGGGCGTTCGACAACATCCCCCACGGCTATGAGGGTCCGCTTTACCTCGAAGTGTCGCCGCGCACCTTTCCGATTTTGGTGCGCGCGGGTTCGCGGCTTTCGCAGGTCCGGTTCCGGCGCGGTGTTTCCAAGCTCTCGGACCTTGAGCTTCTGAACCTCCAGCGCGACGAATGCCTGGTGGATTCCGATGCGCCCGACGTTGCGGGTGGCGGCATCGCGGTGGGTGTGGATCTCAATGCCAGCACCTGGGACGGCCTGCTCGGTTTCCGCGCCAAGCGCCATACCGGCGTGATCGACGTGGATCGCCGCGCCGCCCTCGCTGTGGAGGATTTCTGGGAGCCGATACGCGCGCGCGGGCAGGGCAGCCTCGTGCTCGATCCGGATGCCTTCTACATTCTCGCCTCGCGTGAGGCGGTGCATGTTCCGCCCGACTATGCCGCCGAGATGATCCCGTTTGACCCGCTGGTGGGCGAATTCCGGGTGCATTACGCCGGTTTCTTCGATCCCGGCTTCGGCGATGCGGCGGTGGGCGGCAGCGGCGCGCGCGCGGTGCTTGAGGTGCGCTCGCGCGAGGTGCCGTTCATCCTGGAACACGGGCAGACCGTGGGCCGGTTGATCTACGAGCGCATGTCCGCCCGGCCCAAGGTGCTGTACGGCGAACTCGGCTCGAACTACCAGGGCCAGGGCCTCAAGCTTTCAAAGCACTTCCTGCCGCTGGCCTGAGGCGCGCGCCGCTATTTGCCTTCCAGCATGGCGCGGGCCTCGCCCACGGCCTTCAGGCATTTGGCTTCATCGCCGGCGGCCTGGAAATTCTGCGCCGCATTGAGCGCCGCGCCCGGACCCACCGGCTTGTCGGCATCGCCGCCCGCCGCTGCGACGGAAGCGGGGGTGGGCTGGCGATCCATCTGAGCCGCCACGGACTGGGCATCGGACGGCAGATTTGCGGCCGGCGGACTGACGGCCTTGATGCGTGCCTGGATGGCAACGATCTGCTCCAGGCATGTTTCGGCGCGCGCGGCGGCACCCGGCAGGGTGAGCGCGGCCATGCAGGTGGCCAGGGCGAACAGTCGAGTCTTAGGCATGCTGGCTCCGTTCGTTGCCGCCACCGGCGGGTCGAAAAGCGGGCGGAGTTTGTCTCCGCAAACGTCTGAGGGCAAGGCTGAAATGCCTCAATGGGCGGGCGCTGCCGCCGCAGCCTTGGGCTTGCGGACCAGAAGCACCAGGAAGATCGCGACGCACAGGAACAGCGCGATCACCAGGAAGACGTCGGCAAACGCCATGACCAGCGCCTGCTGGCGAACAATCTTCGCCACCTGCTTCGTGGCGGCAAGCTCGGCGCTCGACCCGAGCCGGCCCTGTATGCCGCCCTGGATATTGGCGAGCGTTTCGAGGACCACCGGGCGGGACCATGTGACCGCCTCGCGCAGCCGCTCGAGGTGCAGGTCCCAGCGGGTGTTGAGGACGGTGACGATGACCGCAAGCCCCACCGCGCCGCCCAGGTTCCGCATGAGATTGAACAGGCCGGAGGCATTCTTGATCTGGGAGGGCGGCAGCGTGCCGAGCGCCACCACATTGATGGGCACCATGCACATCATGAGGGCGGCTCCGCGCAGCATCTGCGGCGTTAGCATCTCCCAGAAGCCCCAATCCTTGGTGATCGGTAGCAACTCGAACGAGGAGATGATGAGGAACACGAAGCCGGTGCCGATGACGTAGCGTGGGTCGACCTTGCGGGCCAGCGTGCCTACGATCGGCGCGGCCAGGAACATTGTGGCCCCGGTGACGAACACCGTCTCGCCGATTTCCAGCGCATTGAAGCCGCGCACCTGGGCGAGGAACAGCGGGTAGAGATAGGTGAGGCCGTAGAGCACCGTTCCCAGCATGAAGGTGAGAACCGAGCCGACTGCGAAGTTGCGGTCCTTATAGGCCATCAGGTCCACCACCGGCTGGCGCGCGTTGAAGGCGCGCCAGAAGAACAGCGCGCCGCCGATCACCGCCAGCACCGCGAAAAGCGTGATGATGGGGGACTGGAACCAGTCGTCCTTCTCGCCCTCTTCGAGCACATATTCGAGGCTGCCGAGCAGCACCGCCATGCCCACAAGGCCGGGGATGTCGAAATTCTTTAAAAGGTGGAATTCCGGTTCGTCGAAATCCACCAGGAACCAGCACAGCAGCGTTGCCGCGATGCCCGGCGGCACGTTGATGAGGAACAGCCAGTGCCAGGAGAAATAGTCGGTGAGATAGCCGCCGACCGTCGGGCCGATGGTCGGCGCGAGCGTGACGACCAGGCCCACCAGCGCCATCACCGGCCCCTGGCTGCGCTTGGGGAAGATGGTATAGGCCGCCGCGAAAGCGGTGGGGATCATGCCGCCGCCTATGAAGCCCTGGAGCGCGCGGTAGAGGATCATCTGCTCGATCGAACTGGCGGTCGAGCACAGCACGCTGGCGAGCGTGAAGCCGGCAGCGGAGAGGGCGAAAAGAATGCGGGTGGACATGGCGCGGGCGAGGAAGCCCGACAGCGGGATCATCACCACCTCGGAGATGAGGTAGGAGGTCTGCACCCAAGAAATCTCGTCGGGGCTGGCCGACAGGCCGGCCTGGATTTCCGAAAGAGATGAGGAAACGATCTGGATATCCAGGATCGCCATGAACATTCCGAAGATCAGCGCGAAGAAGGCGATCAGCCGGCGCGGCGTGACCTGGGGCTCGGGCGGCGCCAGCCGACCCGCCTGTGTGCCGGCCGGGCCAGCCATCAGCGCACCGGCGCGGCGGCCACGCTGACGCTTTCGGGTCCGGTCCTGATGTCCACGGTGGCCACCACGGAAAGGCCCGGACGCATGCGGCCGCTGGCGAGTACATCCGCCGGAACCTTGATGCGCACCGGCACGCGCTGGACGATCTTAGTGAAGTTGCCGGTCGCGTTTTCTGGCGGCAGGAGGCTGAACACCTGCCCGGCGGCGGGTGCGATGCTCTCCACCGTGCCGACGATCGGGTGTCCAGGATCGGTATCCAGCGTCAATTCCACCCGCTGGCCGGGCTTCAGGGCGCCGATCTGGGTTTCCTTGAAATTGGCGTCCACATAGGCGCCGTTGTCGGGCACCAAAGCGGCTAGCCGCTTTCCGGCAGAGACATAGTCGCCCACTTCGACGGCCTTGTTGCCGAGCGTGCCGGCGAACGGCGCACGCAGTACGGTCGCGTCGAGGTCGAGCTGGGACTTCGCGAGTTGGGCTTCAAGCTCGGCGCGCGTGCCCATGGCCTCCACCCTCTGTGCCTTCAGCACATCGAGGTTCGACTGAGCCAGCGCCACCGCTGCCTGCGCCGAGAGAATGCCGGCCGCGGTCTTGTCCCTGTCGGCGCGGGCGACGTCGAGGGCCTGCTGGCTGGCGAATTTGTTTTCGGCGAGCTTGGTGGTGCGGTCGAAATCGGCGTTCGAGCGGGTCTGATCCGCTCTGGCGGAGGTCAATTGCGCCTGTGCCTGATCGATGGTCGCGGCCTGGGCGTCCGCCTGCTTGCCGAGACGGGCGATGGTCGCGTCCTGGGTGCCGATCCTGGCCTGGGCCTGTTGCACGGCGACGCGATAATCGCTGTCGTCGAGCCGCACCAGAACCGCGCCGGCCTCGACATGGCTATTTGCCAATGCTGGCACCGCCGCCACATAGCCCGACACCTTGGGTGCCACCATCACCATGTCGGCGCCCACATAGGCGTTGTCGGTGGAAATCTGGAACCGGCCCGCCGTCCAGTAGTGATAGCCGTACCAGCCGCCGGCAGAGATCACGACGAGGGCAACCGCCATCAGGATAACGCGGCGGCGTCCACCGGTCTTCGGCGCGGCCGGCGCGGGGCTCTCGCCGGTTCCGGCGGGCGGAACTGCGGCGGGCTTCGCTTTGGCGGAATCGAGCGATGGCGGAGCGGATGTCACGACCGATATGGCCGGAGCTGAGGTCTTCTGCTGTGCGTTCATGTCTGGCTCTGTCGAGGGGGCGTTCATCCGCCCGGCGTGTATGGGGGAAGAAGAGCGGGGGCGGTGCCCTTCTTCCCCCAACGCCAGTCAAGGCTTCGGGTTGCGGTCCGATGCCTTGACCGAACGGTTCGGTCACGACGCTCTTGACTTACGACAGCCGCAGAGCCAATTCAAGAGAGAACTGAACGGTTCGGTCAATTTTCTCTCCGAGCCTGTCAAAAACCGTTGGAAAACGTGCTTCCGTCTCCGCCCCTCTCGGTCGCAATAGTCTTGCGCATGCCGGTCGGGGCGCGCAGAAGGGATTTAAAGGAGCCCATCTTGTCCGAGGTCCAAGTCAAGGAAGTCACGTCCAGCGCCGGGCAAGACCCGGAGAAGCGCCGCCAGATTCTGTCCGGCGCGCGGCAGGTATTCCTTGATCGCGGCTTCGATGGCGCCAGCATGGGCGACATCGCCCGCGCGGCCGGTGTGTCCAAGGGTACGCTCTACGTCTATTTCCAGGACAAGATCGACCTGTTCGCCGCGCTGGTGAGCACGGAATGCGCCGAGACCGCCGAGCGGGTGTTTGTGCTCGATACCTCGGGCGATATCTCCGAGGTGCTGAACAAGCTCGGCCACTCCTTCATCCAGGCGATGATCCGGCCGAGCCATATCGCCACCGTGCGCACCATCATTGCGGTGGCTGGCAAGTTCCCGGAGATCGGCCGCCGCTTCTTCGAGGCGGGCCCGCGCGAGGGCATTCGGCGCCTTTCGGCCTTCTTCCAGTCCAAGGTGGACGAGGGCGTGCTCGACATCGACGATGTGGAGATCGCCGCCGGACAATTCTTCGCCTTGTGCAAGGATGCGGTGTCCACCCCGATCCTCATCGGCTGCGTCGAGCCGCCCGACCCTGGCTATAACGAGCGCGTTGTGAAGAAGGCGGTGGAGTTTTTCCTCTGCGTCTATGGCGTCGAGCAGAAAGCGTTGCGCAAGCGGCCCTGAGCCTATTCGTCCGCCTTCAACTGCGGCACCTCGCCCAGCGAGACGCCGTTCATCCGCGCGACCACATCGGAAATCTGCGGCACGTTCCAGTCGCCGTGCCCCAGCCCTTCGGCAGCGGCATAGATGTTCTTCACGCTCGATGAGATGAAGTTCGCGGTGCCGGTCGCGTTGGCGAGGTTGTTCACGTAGCGCATGTCCTTGTGGGCATTGGATAGGGTGAAGCGGTGAGCGTTCACGTCCCGCTCCAGCACGTATTTCATAAAGGTCTGGTAGAAGCCGCAATCCATGCGCGAGCCGGCGATGACATCGTCGAAGGTCTGCGGCGGCACCCCGACCTTTGCCGCCAGCGTCAGCGCCTCGGCATAGATGGCGCCATAGCCCAGCGACAGGAAATTGTTCAGCAGCTTCATGGTATGGCCCGCACCTGGGCCGCCCACATGGGTCACTTTCGCTGCGAACGCCTCGATTGCCGGACGCACTCGCTCGAAAGCCTCGGGTTCGGCGCCGACGATGGCGGTGAGCTTGCCTTCGTTCGCCTGGACCGGCGTGCCGCCCAGTGGAGAGTCGCAAAGGGCGATGCCCTGCGCCTTCAACTCCTCATGCAGCGCCATCGTCAAGGTGGGTTCGGAGGTCGAGCAATCGACAATATGAAGCCCCGGCTTCGCCCCAGCGGCCAGACCCTCCGGCCCGCGCACCACGGCCTCGACTTGCGCCGCGCCGGTGACGCACAGGAAGACGATGTCGCAGACCGACGCCAGTTCCGCAGGCGACCCGGCCTCCGTCGCCCCGCGCGTGATGAGGTCGTCCACCGGCACACGGTTCCGGTGACCGAGAACCCTGAGCGGGAACCCCTTTTCCAGAAGGTTGCGCGCCATTCCGTGGCCCATCAGGCCGACGCCGATGAAGCCGATCTTCGGTGTGTCCATGACGGGCGTCCTCTCTCCCAACGGCTAGCTTGCGCCGATGCTTTGGTGCTCTTGGGCTAAATCGTTTAGCATGGATGAAACATCCCCGCGAAGCGGCTAGAAGGGTGTCGGGGGAGGGGTGATGGACGAAACCTTGAGCGCCGGAATGGGACGGGTGACGCTTCAGCGCCTCGCGCTGGAACTGGGCTTGTCCACGGCGACCGTCTCCCTTGCCCTGCGCGACAGTCCGGTGGTTGCGGACATCACCCGCCTGCGGGTCCAGGACATCGCCCGCGAGCGCGGCTATGTCGCCAATCGCGGCGCCGCCTCGCTGCGCACCGCGCGCACCAATATTATCGGCGTCGGTCTCCACGACATCATCAACCCCTCATTCACCGAGCTTCTGGCAGCGCTGGAGGAGGCGTTCAGCACCTCCGGCAAGACCATCCTGCTCGGCGTCGGGCAGGAAAATGTCGCGCATCAGACCCGCACCCTGGGCACCCTCGCGGAATACCGGCCCGACGCTTTCATCGTCTCACCCGCCGCAGGCACCGGCATCGCCGATCTGCGGGCGCTGGCGGTTTCGGGCATCGCCGTGGTCCAGGTGACGCGGGAAGTGGAAGGCTCCGGCTTCGACTTCGCCGGCTCGGACGATGAGACGGGCATTGCGCTGGCGGTCGCCCACCTCGCCGGGCTCGGCCATCGGCGTATCGCCATGATCGGCGCCTTCGACGCGGCTTCCACCGGCCGGCGGCGAGTGGCCGGCTATTGCAAGGGCTTGGAAGCGCAGGGCCTGCCTTATGACCCCGACCTTTGGGTATCCGGCCGGGGCACGCGCGAGCAGGGGCGCGCCGCGGTGGATCAACTTCTCGCCCTGGACGAACCGCCCACGGGGGCGGTGTGCTTCAACGATCTATGCGCCTTTGGCGCGCTCATGGGCATTCACGCGGCCGGGCTCACAGCTGGGGTGGATTTCTCCATCGTCGGCTACGACGACCTCCCCGAGGCCGCGCTCTGGCATCCCCCGCTCACCACGGTTTTCACCCGCATCCACGAATATGGCCGCGCCGCCGCCGACCTCGCGCTGGCGCGCATAGCCGACCCCACCCGGCCGGTGGAGCGGGTGGTGCTGGAGCCGCGTCTCGTGGTGCGGGGATCGACGGGGCCGGCCAAACCAGTGAAGTCGGTGAAGCGCCCGGCCTGATGAACGCTCGCGGATGATCCTGCCCGTCACCGACGCCGACGACCCGCGCATCCAGGATTTCCTCGCGGTGCGCGAACGCGACCTCATCGGACGCCACGGACGCTTTATCGCGGAGGGCGAGGTGGTCCTGCGCCTTGTGGCCTCGCGCCCCGGCCATCGCCTGACCTCCCTGCTGCTGTCCGAGGCCGGAGCGCGAAAGCTCGAAGACATTTTGCCGGCTCTGGATGTGCCTGTGCATGTGGCATCCCAGGCAGTGATGGACGCGGTGGTGGGCTTCCATATCCATCGCGGCATCCTCGCCTTGGTCGAGCCCCCGCCTGCGCTCGACCCTCAGGTGCTCCTCGCCGGTCTGCCGGATGACGCTGTGGTGGTGGGATTGGCTGGCATCTCCAACCACGACAATATGGGCGGAATTTTCCGTAACGCCGCTGCGTTCGGCGCCGCTGCCGTCCTCTTGGATGGCGGCTGCTGCGATCCCCACTACCGCAAGGCGATCCGGGTCTCCGTGGGGGCGAGCCTGATCGTGCCGTTCGCACGGGTGGAGAGCGGAGCCACCATACTGCGGCTGTGCGAGGCGGCGGGCTTCGAGGTGGTGTCGCTCAGTCCGGCGGGAGAGATGGCGCTGTCGCGCTACTACCCGCCACGCCGTGTCGCCGCCCTGTTCGGCACCGAGGGGCCGGGCCTTCCGGCGGACATTCTCGCCGCGACGCGCACCCTCTCCATTCCCATGGCGAGCGGCTTTGACAGCCTAAACGTCGCGACCACTAGCGGGATCGTGCTGCACCATCTGGCGCGCGGGGCGTGAACCCAGCTCCTGCGGCTACCTCTCAGCGCGTCCGCTCAAGCTTCTCGAATTTCTTCACCACGCGGTCGCGTTTGAGGCGCGACAGACGCTGGGTCCAGAACACGCCGTCCAATTGGTCGATCTCATGCTGGTGGCACACCGCGCGCAGCCCTTCGGCGTCCTCCTCGCGCGGCGCCCCATCGAGATCCTGGTAGGCGATGCGCACCTTGGCGGGGCGCTCCACCTCTTCCGTCACGCCCGGCATGGAGACGCTGCCTTCCGGATGGCGGATCATCTCCTGCGATGTCCAGACGATGGATGGATTGATGTAAAATCCGACCCCATCGGAATCGGAAAGCTCAAGCACGACGACCCGCAGAGGCACGCCCACATGCGGCGCCGTAATGCCGATGCCCGGCGCCGCGCGCATGGTTTCGAGCAGATCGGCGGCCAGTTCACGTAAACCCGTGTCGAAGGCTCGCACCGGCGCCGCCACCTGCCGCAGCCGCGGGTCCGGGAACCTGAGTATCGCCCGGATCGTCATGATCGCGCCCCTCACACCGCCAGATGCCGGCCGCGCACCTGCGGGTTGTCCGCAAGCTCGGCCGCCGTGCCGGAGAACACCGCACGGCCCTTTTCCAGCACCAGCACACGGTCTGCGAGTGTCGCGAGCATGTCCACATGCTTGTCGATCAGCAGCAGCGAAAGACCTTCCGTGCGCAGGGTTCGGATCACCGCCCAGATTTCCCCGCGCACCAGCGGTGCCAGCCCCTCGGTTGCCTCGTCCAGGATCATCAGGCGCGGATTGGTCATCAGCGCGCGGCCGATGGCAAGCATCTGCTGCTCGCCGCCCGACAGGCGGTTGCCGAAGTGCCGCCGCCGCTCGGCCAAACGCGGAAACAGCCGGTAGACGCGGGGAATATCCCACGCGGCAAGTCCCGGGCGGGGAGAGGCGGCGGTGGCGACAAGGTTTTCTTCCACCGTCAGGGTGGGAAAAATCTGCCGTCCCTCCGGCACAAGGCCGATGCCGGCGCGGGCGATCACATGGGGCGGCGCGCCGGTGAGCCGCGTCCCGCCGAAGCGCACCTCGCCCGCCTCTGGCCGCACCAGCCCCATGATCGCGCGCACCGTGGTGGTCTTGCCCATGCCGTTTCGGCCGAGCAGAGCGAGGATGCTGCCTTCCGGCACGGCGAGGTCGAGGCCGAACAGCACCGGCGTGCCGCCATAGCCCGCCTTGAGGCCCGAGACGTCGAGCAGGTTCTCGCTCATGCTGCCTCCTCCCCGAGATAGGCCGCGCGCACCTGCGGGTCGGCGCGCACCGCATCGGGCGTGCCGGTGGCGATGATCCGGCCGGCGACCAGCACGCTGACGCGGTCGGCGAGGCGGAACACGGCGTCCATGTCGTGCTCGACCAGCAGGATGCCGCAGGTTCCGCGCAAGGCGGCGATGGTGGAAACCATGGCGTCGGTTTCCTCCGGGCCGGTGCCGGCCATGGGCTCGTCCAGCAGGAGCAGGCTGGGCTTCCCCGCCAGCGCCATGGCGAGTTCCAGCGCGCGCTTCTCGCCATGGCTGAGCGCGGCGGCGGGCTGGCCCGCCTTGTCCGCGAGGCCGACACGCGCCAGCAGATCCCACGCCGCTTGCGTGCGGGCCCGATCCAGGCGCGGCGCTGGGAAAAGCCGGAACGAGGGGCCGGATGCGCCCTGCAGCGCCAGAGCCACATTCTCCGCTGCCGAGAAGGTCGGAAAGATGGATGTGATCTGGAAAGAGCGCGCCAGCCCGGCCCGCGCGCGCCGATGCACGCTGAGGGTGGTGATGTCGGCGCCCTTGAGCAGGATGCGCCCGGCGTTGGGGGCGGTCTCACCGGCGATCAGCGAAATGAGCGTCGTCTTGCCGGCACCGTTCGGCCCGATCAGCGCGTGGATCTCGCCCGGCGCCACATCGAGATCCACCTGGTCCGTCACGACGAGGGCGCCGTAGGATTTGCAAAGGCCGCGAAGCTGGAGGAGCGGGGGGCTCATGTCCGCGCCTTCCCGCGCAAAAAGCCGGCGCCGCCCGCCAGCACCAGCAGGATCAGCAGCGGGCCGAAGATGATGCGCCAATGCTCGGTGAGGCTGGAGAGCCATTCCTCCACCAGCACCACCCCGAGCGCGCCCAGGATCGCCCCGCTGAGGCTCCCCACGCCGCCGGCGCGCAGCACGGATGCCGCCATGCCGCCGGCCACCACCATGACGATGAGTTCGCCGGAGCGATGCCAGGACAGGAAGGCCGGGCTGACGAATTCTGTGAGATTGGCGAACAGCGCCCCCGAGAGTCCGGCGAGCGCCCCTGCGATGGCATAGGCGGCGAGGCGGTAGGGGTAGGGATCGATGCCCAGCGCACGGACACGTCGCTCATTGTCCTTCGCCGCCCTCAGCACCCGCCCGAACGGGGAGTGCAGCATGGCGAGGCACGCCAGGAACGATGCCGCGAGAAGGCCCAGCGTCACATAATGGAAGCTGAGGGGCGCGCGCAGCCAGCGTTGTCCGGCAATCGTGGAGCGTGCTGCGAGCGTCAGCCCATCGTCGCCGCCATAGGCTGACAGGCTCTGGGCGATGAAAAAGGCCATCTGCCCGAACGCCAGGGTGATCATGATGAAATAGACGCCGCGCGTCTTCAGCGAGATTGCACCGGTCGCCAGCGCGAACACACCGGCAACCGCCATGGCCGCCGGGAACGCGACCAGGGCATCGCGCGTGCCTTCCTCCATCGTGATGCCGACCGCATAGGCGCCGATGCCCATCAGCGCCGCATGGCCGAAGCTCACCAGCCCCGCCCCGCCGAGAATGAAATCCAGACTCACCGCCGCCAGCGCGAAGATCATCGCCCGCGCCAGCAGCGACAGGGTGAAATTATCCGCCGCCAGCGGGGCAAGGGCGAGCGCCAACAAGAGGACGAGAGGGAGAACCAGCACCCTCATGCCGGTGCCGGAAACAGTCCGCGCGGGCGGAAGAACAGAACGCACGCCATCAGCAGATACACGGTCATGGAGGCGAGCGCCGGCCCGGCCTGGGTAGCGGCGGAGGCGGACATGACGAGCTTCAGGATGTCGGTCAGGAACGAGCGGCCGAGCGTATCGATCAGCCCCACCAGCAGCGCTGCCACGAACGCCCCCCGGATCGAGCCGATGCCGCCGATGACGATGACCACGAAGGCGAGGATCAGCAGCCCATCGCCCATGCCCGGCTCAACCGAGAGTATCGGCCCTGCCATGGCGCCCGCGAAGGCCGCCAGCATGGCGCCGAACGCGAATACCTTCGCAAACAGAGCCTTCACGTCCACGCCCAGCGCCGAGACCATGGGGGCGTTGGTGGCGCCCGCCCGCAGCAGCATACCGGTGCGGGTACGGGTGACCAGCACATAGAGCAGCCCCGCCACCGCCAGACCTGCCACCAGCAAGGCGAGGCGGTAGACCGGATAGTTCAGCCCATCCATCAGTCGGATCGAGCCGGAGAGCGCGTCGGGCATGGGAATGGCGCGCGGGGCGGCGCCCCAGATCATCTTCACCGCCTCATTCACGAACAGGATCACGCCGAAGGTGGCCAGAACCTGCTCCAGATGGTCTCGCCCATAGAGCGGCCGGATCACGAGGCGCTCCAGCACCAGCCCCAGAAGCAGCGCCGCGCCCAACGCCAGCGGCAGGCCGAGCCAGAAGCTGCCGGTGAGGGCGGTGGCGGTGACCATCAGATAGGCGCCCAGCATGTATTGGATGCCATGGGCGAGGTTGATCACGTCCATGACCCCGAACACCAGGGTCAGCCCGGCCGCCACCAGGAACAGCAGGACGCCGAGTTGGAGGCCATTCAGCACCTGAACCAGGAGGAGGGTGGTGGACATGGGGCCCTGTTGAACAGTGGAACGTGATTCCCTCTCCCGCTTGCGGGGGAGGGTTAGGGAGGGGGCCGGCCGCAGGCCGGAAACGGAAAAATGGGAGAAGCAGGGGACCCCTCGCTGCGCTCGGCCCCCTCCCCAGCCCTCCCCCGCAAGCGGGAGAGGGCGTCTACCGCGTTGAAACCCCTCTCACTTCATCGGGCACTTCTCGGCATAAGCGTCGCCGTAGTTCGCGAACACCTTCTCGGAAATCATGGTCTCCACCTTGCCGTCGCCGCGCTTGCCGACCTTGACGAGGTAGAAGTCCTGGATCGGGAACTGGTTGGTGTTGAACTTGAAGTTGCCGCGCACCGAGGTGAAGTCCGCCTTCTTCAGCGCCGCGCGCACCGCGTCCTTGTCGCCAAGCTTGCCGCCGGTGGCCTTGATCGCGCTGTCGATCAGCTTGGCGGCGTCATAGCCCTGCGCGGCATAGAGCGCGGGGATGTAGCCGTATTCCTTCTCGAACGCGGCAACGAACGTCTTGTTGGCGGGCACGTCGAGATCGGGCGCCCAGGCGGCGCCGGAATAGAAGCCGAGCGCGGCATCGCCGGTGGCGGGCAGGGTGGTCTCGTCAACCGTGAAGGCGGACAGGAACGGGATGGTCTCGGCAAGGCCGGCCTGGCGATACTGCTTCACCAGGTTCACGCCCATGCCACCGGGCATGAAGGTGAAGAAGGCGTCGGGCTTAGCCGCCGCCACCTTGGCGAGTTCCGCCGAGAAGTCGAGCTGGCCGAGCGGGGTGTAGATCTCGTCCACCACCTCGCCTTTGAAATATCGCTTGAAGCCGGCCAGCGCGTCCTTGCCGGCCTGATAATTGGGCGCCATCAGCACGACCTTCTTGTAGCCCTTGGACTGGGCATACTGGCCGAGCACCTCGTGGTTCTGGTCGTTCTGGTAGGAGGCGGAGAAGAAGAACGGGCTGCAGCCCGCTCCGGCGATGGTCGAGGGGCCGGCATTGCCGGAGATCAGGAAGGTGTCGTTGCCGGTGACCGGCTTCACCACCGCGCCCATCACGTTCGAGAACACGACGCCGGCGACGAAGTCCACCTTGTCGCGCTCCAGCAGGCCCTTCACCTTCTGCACGGCGACGTCGGGCTTCAGTTCGTCGTCAACGACGATCACCTCGGTCTCCTGTCCGCCGAGCTTGCTGCCCAGTTCCTTCACCGCGAGGAGGAATCCGTCGCGCATATGCTGGCCCAGCACCGCCGAGGGGCCGGATAGGGTGGAGACGAGGCCGATCTTCACCGGATCGGCCGCCGCCGTCCCGGCTGACAGCAGCATCGCCAGTGCCGCAGCGGCACCCGCGCGGCGAAGATCCAGTCCACACATCATGGCCGAGGGCCCCTCTTGGTTGTCGTCTACACTTCGTTGGCGGCACCCTGGCATCGTCGCTGCCGCCTCACAAGCACAGGATCAAACAAAGCCGTGCTTCGCGCGTACGGCGCGCATCCCCGCTGCATTGCGCCCGCGCGGAAGATTTCTATATTAGTCTCTCGAATTGCCCTCGGCGCACACGCGCGCATTGCCTTGATCACGACCGGACGCCTGACCCTCCCATGACCCTCGACGATATCATCGGCCCCGGCGGACCCGATCCGGCCTCGACCCGCGTGGTTGTTGCCATGTCGGGCGGCGTGGATTCTTCGGTGGTGGCGGGGCTGCTGGCGCGCGGCGGCTATGACGTCATCGGCGTCACGCTTCAGCTTTACGACCACGGGGAGGCCGCCCATCGCAAGGGTGCGTGCTGCGCCGGTCAGGACATCTACGACGCCAGCATGGTGGCGCAGTCACTTGGCATTCCCCATTACGTGCTGGATTACGAGAGCCGGTTCCGGGAAGAGGTGATCGAGCGGTTCGCCGACAGCTACGCCTCCGGCAGCACGCCGATCCCCTGCGTCGACTGCAATCGCACGGTGAAGTTTCGCGACCTCCTCGCCACGGCGGTGGATCTCGGCGCTAGCGTGTTGGCGACCGGGCATTATGTGTCGAGCCGTGCGCTGCCGGACGGGCGCCGCGCCTTGTTTCGCGCCGCCGAGGAGGCGCGCGACCAGAGCTATTTCCTTTATGCCACCACGCAGGCGCAGCTGGCCGGCCTGCGCTTCCCGCTTGGCCACATGCGCAAGTCGGACGTGCGCGCCCTGGCGGCGGAACTTGGCCTGCCGGTGGCGGAGAAGCCGGATTCGCAGGACATTTGCTTCGTTCCCGGCGGTGATTATGCCCGCATCGTCGAGCGTCTGCGCCCAGAGGCGGGTGAGGCTGGAGACATCGTGCATCTCGACGGGCGCGTGCTCGGCCGGCATCGCGGCGTGATGCATTACACCATCGGACAGCGAAAGGGCCTCGGCCTCTCCGCGCCTGAGCCGCTCTATGTTCTCTCCATCGACGCCCACCGGCGCGAGGTCAAGGTCGGCCCGCGCGAGGCGCTTCTGGTGCGCACGGTTCACGTCGGCGACGTGAACTGGCTCGGCGACATGCCGTTTGCGGACGCCTGCGCGGCGCAGGCCGTGGTGTTCGTGAAGGTCCGTTCCACCCGCGCGCCCGCGCCGGCTCACCTGGACGTGGATGCCAGCGGCCGGCCCGTGGTGCGGCTCCACGACGGAGAGGAAGGGGTGGCGCCTGGGCAGGCGTGTGTGCTCTATGACGCTGCCGATGGCGCTGCACGCCTTCTGGGCGGCGGCACGATCCTGCGCGCAGCGGTCGCAGGCGATGTCTTAAGGGCGCGCGTGGCATAATTTAGTTGGGCGATAAGGCTGGGGCGAAGAACACCATGGCGGTCCAGTACGATCTCGAAGGTCAAAAACGCGCCTACGCGAAATGGGCGCCCATCTACGATTCGGTCTATGAGAAGTTGCTGGCGGACGCCCAGCGCAAGGCGGCCCAGGCAGCAGCCCGTTGCGGCCCGAACATTCTCGAAGTCGGCGTCGGCACCGGCCTCGTGCTCCCCTATTATCCCAAGGGTTGCCACGTCACCGGCATCGACCTGTCGTTCCAGATGCTGCGCAAGGCTGTGGAAAAGAAGCACCGGCGCCACCTCACCCAGGTTTCGCTGCTGGCCGCCATGGACGCCTGCGCGCTCGGCTTCAAGGATGAGACGTTCGACGCCATCACCGTGCCGTTCGTCATCACCCTGGTTCCGGACCCAGAAGGCGCGCTCGATGAGATGCGCCGGGTGTTGAAGCCGGGTGGCGAGATCATCCTCGCCTCCAAGCTCGGCGCCAATGAAGGCGCAGCGATGCGTTTCGAGCAGGCGCTGGCGCCGCTGGTGAAGAAGGTGGGCTGGAGCATCGCCTTCAAGTCCGGCCGATTCGCCAGTTGGGCCGCGCGACACCCTGATATGGAAGTGCTGGAAATCTCGCCGGTGTTCCCTGCGGGCTTCTTCAAGCTGGCCCGGATCCGCCGCGCGCCGCGCTGAAGCCATCCGCTTTCTTGACACCGGCGGGGACGCGCAGATATATGCGCTCCTCTGCGTGGCCGGGCATGTTCCGGCGCGCTATGGCAGTGTAGCTCAGTTGGTGAGAGCGCCGGATTCATAACCCGGAGGTCGGCGGTTCAAATCCGCCCGCTGCTACCAGATTTTTATCTTTCAAATTCAATGAATTAGATCAGCGATTCTGCCAAATGCCTACTCAATAGGGCTGTTTCAGTCGCCATCGGCTTTCGTTGATTTCCAACGGTTTTTACCCGCTTCCAAAGACGCCGTGCAACACGGATGCAATACGGAATCGGGGCGTTGCGCGCCCGCTTTCCGCCCTGGTGTAGCGCTGAAAGCTCGTGTAGCGGCCGGATTGAGGCCTGAGCAGTTGTCGGCTGAGAACGATGGGTGGCTGAGGCGCTGTGGCCGAAAGCTATCCGAAGCCAGCCAGAGGGAGACGCCAGAATGGCGAGACCTGCCGATCTTCATGTGGTGCTTTTCGACGACCTGAATATGGCCGTGCCAGATGGATACACCGGCTACGGGTTTTACCTGGTGGATCCCGAGCAGATGATCCACGCGGGTCCGTTTCGCTCACGGGCGGCTGCCGACGCCTATCTTGACGATCTCTGGTACCAGCCTCGCACTGGCTGAAAAGGCGCGTCAAGGCAGCTTACGAGGCTCTGCACCCGGAAGTTAAGCACGGCGCCAACCCGTTTACGCAAGGAGTGGCAGATTTTGCCACTCCTTCCTTATCCCAAGGCTACGACCCTGATAGTGGGTCGCCTCCACCACTCACATAATCGGGCCAAGGCGGCCGGTCAGCAGCAGCACAATCAATATCAGAAGAAGAATTCCACCGAGGCCAAATCCCTGGTTTCGGTAGCGCCCGCCGCCATAAAAGAAACCACCGCCACCGAAAACTAGAATAAGGATGATCAGAATTAATAGAAGGCTCATGACGGCATCTCCAAGCTTTACGGTCAAGCTTGGGTGTAAAGTCGCATGGTGGAGATTTGTTCCGTCCGACGTCGTTTGACTATGTGCCCCATCTTGCGGCCGCTGAGGGTAGGGCCGGGCAGGCTACCAATGGAGAGAGTCAAGCAGCAGCAGGGATTTCAACAAATTCCAGTATCTTTTTGTAAATACCTAATTTAAGATAGGAAATCGTCGGTATTCCAATTGGAGGCACCGCCGGCCGAGAGATGATTGCGCTCCCGCCTTTAAGGCCTGTGAGCATTCCCTTGGAAGAAACCATCCTCCTAATTTCCCCCCTTATCTTTTTGCTATGTGCTGGATTGACCGTCTTCGCGCTTCGCCTGTGGCCAGCGATTCCGAATAATATTGAAATCAAGAATATAAAAACAGATGAAGATGATAGAAGCGTTCCTTAGCCATGCGGTCGCCATCTATTTCGGAAAAAATAATATTAAATAAATCAAACACGCTCCCGACCCCGGTCAATAAGTTATGAAAAATATGATCCCAAGCAACCGTGTACTGTTAGTGGTGCTTTTCGGAATGGCCTTATTTTTTATGTCGTTCGGGATTTTCTCGGCCACCTCGCTGTAAGCGACGCGTGGCGGCGGCGGTGCTTAGCCGTAGGGCTATATAAATTTCACGTCCTTATGTTTTTCAATAATATTTCCAAATCGAGTGTCTTGTATTTGATCTGTAATTTGAGAATTTCTTTAAATTGACCTCATATATGCAGAAACAAAAGATATTATAATCCAATACTTTATAAGTATACGTTCGTCATGCAGTGTCAGAAATAGGCTTGAGGTTCTCATTTCCACGGCTTTGTATCCGCGCGCACCTGCGCTCGGTCTTATAGCCGGTCGCGCAGGGCGTAGTAGGTGAGGCCGGCCACCAGCAAGGGATAGCGCAGCGCGGTGCCGCCGATGAAGCGGGGAACCGGCAGGCGCTCCAGGACATCCATGCGGCCGATCTGTCCGGCGATCGCCTCGGCCAGGATCTGCCCGTAGAGCGGCGCAATAGCCACCCCCTGTCCGCTGTAGCCGGCGGAGGTCAGCACATGATCCGATAGCCGCCGGACGAACGGCAGGCGGGTCATGGTTATGCCCAGCGTGCCGCCCCAGCCGTAATCCAGCTTCACGTCGGTGAGTTGCGGGAAGATGCGCAGCATGAAGGGCCGGACGAAATCCATGACATTGTCGCGCAAACTGGGCCGATAGCTTTCGCCCCCGCCGAACAGCAGGCGATTGTCCGGGGTCAGGCGGAAATAATTCACCACGAACCGGCTGTCGGCGACCGCCGCGCCGTTGGCGATGATGGATTTGGCTCGGTTGCCCAGGGGGGCCGTGACGGCGATGTAGTTGTTGATGGACATGACATGCTCGTCCACCGTGCGGTCGAGACCGTCCATCAGGCCGTTGCCGCACAACAGCAGGAATTGCGCGCTGACCTGCCCGCCCTCGGCGGTGTCCACGGTCAAGCCGTGGCTATCCTCGTAGCGCACGACGCGCGTGTTCTCGTAGACCCTCACCCCTTGTGCCATGGCGGCGCGGGCGAGGCCCAGCGCGAAGTTCAGAGGATGCAGATGGCCTGCGCCGTGGTCGATGGTGCCGCCATAATAGGCCGGTGCGCCCACCAGGGCGTGGATCTGGTCGCGGTCGAGCGGTTCGATCTTGTCGTAGCCATAGGTGTCTGCGAGATGGCGCGCATAGGCATGGGACTGCGCGACATAGCGTTCCTTGTGGTCCGCATGGATCAGGCCGGGCCGGTAGTCGCACTGGATGTCGTGGCGGGCGATGAGGTCGAGTACCAGCGCCTTGGCGTCCTCCGCCATGGTCCAGAGCGCGCGGGCATCGTCCTTGCCGACAGCTTGTTCGAGAAAGTCCTGGTCGCGGCGCTGGCCGGAATGGATCTGCCCACCGTTGCGGCCGGACGCGCCACCGCCGATCCGCCCCGCCTCCAGCACAACCACCTTGAGCCCCTTCTCGGCGAGGTGGAGCGCGGCGGAGAGGCCGGTGAAACCGGCACCGACGATGGCGACATCCGCGCTGACATGCTCGCGCAATTGCGGCTGTTCCGGCAGCGCGTTCGCGGTCGCCGCATACCAGGAATTGGGATGTCCGTGCTTGGTCATGGGATCTCTTTCCGCCGATATGCCGGGCGCGGACCCCTTCGATGTCACCGCCCAAAACCCCCTCTCCCGCTTGCGGGGGAGGGCTGGGGAGGGGGCAGGAGCCCCTGGGGATGGCAGCACCACGCCATCCCTCACAAGCGGGAGAGGGAATGATCGAGGAGGCCGCGCCGCTTAGACGTTCAGCAGCAGATATTCACGCTCCCAGGGGGAGATCACCCGCATGAAGGTCTCGAATTCGGCCTGCTTCACCGCAGAATAGGTGGTGACGAAGCTCCGGCCCAGAACCCCGGCGATATCCTCGTTCTCCTCGAAGGCGGCAACCGCCTCCAGCAGGCCGCGCGGCAGGTCGAAGTCCAGGTTCTTGGCGTCGCCCTCCAGCGGCTCGGTGGGGCGCAGGCCGTTGACCATCCCGAGATAGCCGCACGCCAGCGAGGCGGCGATCACCAGATAGGGGTTGGCATCCGAGGAGGGAACGCGGTTTTCCACGCGGCGGGCGGACGGCGGGGCAGGGGGCACGCGCAGGCCGGCGGTGCGGTTGTCATAGCCCCACTGGACATTGATGGGGGCCATGGAATCGCGGGTCAGGCGCCGATAGGAATTCACGTAAGGCGCCAGGATGCACATGACCGACGGCAGGTACTTCTGGTGGCCGGCGAGGAACGAGAAGAATTCCGGGGTCGGGTCGCCATCGCTGTCGGAGAAGATGTTCTTGCCGGTCTCGGCCGAGACCACCGACTGGTGGATATGCAGGGCGCTGCCCGGCTCGTTGGCGATCGGCTTCGCCATGAAGGTGGCATAGATCTTGTGGGCCAGCGCCGCCTCACGGATGGTGCGCTTGAACAGGAACACCTGATCGGCCAGTTCCAGCGGGTCGCCGTGGAGCAGGTTGATTTCCATCTGCGCCGCGCCGTCCTCGTGGATCAACGTGTCGATCTCGAGGCCCTGGGCCTCGGAATAATCGTATATGTCCTCGAACAGGGCATCGAACTCGTTAACCGCCTGGATCGAATAGGACTGGCGGCCGATCTCCGGACGGCCCGAGCGCCCGACAGGCGGCTTCAGGGGATAGTCCGGGTCGGTGTTGGGCTCGACAAGGTAGAACTCGATCTCCGGCGCCACGACAGGCTTCCAGCCGCGCTTGGCGTAGAGATTGAGAACGTTCTTCAGCACCTGCCGGGGGGCAAGCTCCACCGGGCGCCCGTCGCGGTGATAGGCGTTGTGGATGATCTGGGCGGTCGGGTCTTGCGCCCAAGGCACGGTGGATAGGGTGGAGAAGTCCGGCTCCATCACCAGATCGGAATCCGCGACGACGGAATCCACCAGGCCGGCATATTCGGGATATTCGCCCGAAATGGTCTGGAAGAAGATCGAGAGCGGCAGGTTCATCACCGGCGAGGACAGGAACTTCGACGCCGGCATGATCTTGCCGCGCGCAACACCCGCAAGATCGGGGACGGTACACTCGATCTCGGTGATACCGCGCGCCACCATCCAGGCCTTCGCCTCGGCCAGCGATGCCACACCTCTCGGAGATGACAGTGCTGCCTCGTGTCCGCCTGATCGCTTTTTCGCCATGATATCCTCTGGCGTGACCCCCACGCTTGCGCCCAGGGAACACTGGCGGCGGGTCAAGTGTCAACGCGCGGCTGACATGCGCGGTGTCTTTCGCTTACTCCATGACCATGGCGTGCTCGGGATCGGCGGCCGCCTTGGGTGCGCTTTTCAGGAGCAGGACCAAAGGGATAGCCGCGAGGGACAGGATCATCATCAGCTTGAAGTCGTTCATGTAGCTGATGATGGTCGCTTGCGAGGTCACCATGGCGTCCAGCGCGCCGCGTCCTGCCAGCGTGCTGGGATCGAGCCCCTGTGCCGCCTGGAGTATCCTGTTATAGGGCGTGACGTAGCTTGAGATGGTTTCGTGGTTGATCTGGATGCTCTCGGTGAGGATTACCGAGACCGCCGAAATCCCGACGCTTGAGCCGATATTCCGGGACAGATTGTAGAGCCCCGTTCCCTCCGCGCGCATATGGGCGGGCAGTGTCGCGAAGGTGACGATGGTGAGCGGCACGAACAGAAAGCCGAGGCCCGCGCCCTGGACGAAGCCGGTGATGACGATGGTCTGCTGGGACACATCCGGGGTCCATCCGGTCATGTCGTACATCGCCCAGGCGGTAAGGCCGAGGCCGATGGCGAGCAGGATACGGGTATCGACCCGCCCGGCGAGCCGGCCGACCAGGAACATGCACATCATGGTGCCGAGCCCGCGCGGACCCATCACAAGGCCGGCGGTGACCACGGGATAGCCCATCAGCGTTTGCAGATAGGGCGTCATCAGCGACATGGACGCGAGATAGGTGATGCCGATGATGAAGATGAACAGCATGCCGACCGAGAAATTCCGGTCGAGGAACATCTTCGGGTTCACGAACGACTTGCCCCTGGCGGTGAAGGTGTGGACCAGGAAAATGTAGAACGCGATCGCGCAGACCAGCGCCTCCACCATGATCTCGCCCGAGGCGAACCAGTTCAACTGCTCCCCCCGGTCGAGAAACAGCTGGAGCGAGGCGATGGCGATGCTGAGCGAGCCGAACCCCAGCCAATCCAGCGAGGCCTTGGTGTCGGCCCGGGTCTCGGTCACAAACGCCGACACGCCGGCCAGGGCCAGGGCGCCGATGGGCAGGTTGATGTAGAACACCCAGCGCCAGTTGATATGGTCGGTCAGCCATCCCCCGATCACCGGGCCGAGCACCGGCCCGACCATGACCGAGACGCCGAACAGCGCCATGGCGGAGCCGCGCTCCTCGGCGGAATAGATGTCGAGCAGGATCGCCTGCGACAGCGGCACGAGGGCGGCGCCGAAGAAGCCCTGCATCAGGCGGAAGCCGACAATCTGCGGCAGCGATTGCGCCAGTCCGCAGAGCATGGACGCCACGACGAAGCCGATGATCGCGACGGTCAGCACGCGCTTGCGCCCGAACCGGCCGGAGAGATAGCCGGAGGGCGGCGTCATGATGGCGGCGGCGACGATGTAGGAGGTCAGGACCCAGTTGATCTGGTCCTGGCTGGCCGCGACGCTGCCCTGGATAAACGGCAGCGCCACGTTGGCGATGGTGGTGTCCAGCGCCTGCATGATGACTGCGAGGATCACGCAGGCCGTGATCATGCCGCGATTGGCGACCGGCTGGAACGGCGCCGCGCCGATGCTAGCCATTGGATGCACTGCCCGTGGCGGTGGGGTTCGCCCCGCCGAACAGATGGGTGAGGAAGGTCGGCAGGCCGCGCGTGTGGCGGGTGTCGATTTCCAGCACCGCGCTCATTCCGGCGCGCAGGGGCGGATTGCCGGGGGCGGGGTTCACATGCACCCGCATGGGGATGCGCTGCACCACCTTGACCCAGTTGCCGGTCGTGTTCTGCGCAGGCAGCAGCGAGAAGCTGGAGCCGGAGGCGGGGCTGATACTCTCGATCGTCCCGGTCCACTCATGGTCGGGATAGGTGTCGATGAAGATCGACACCTGCTGGCCGGGCTTCACATAAGTCAGCTCGGTTTCCTTCGGATTGGCCTCAATCCACATGCTGTCGGTGGAGACCAAGGCGAAGCCCGGCTGCGACACCTGGAGATAGGAGCCGACCTGGAGCGAATTGACGTTCGCCACAACGCCGTCGAATGGCGCATGGACCACCGTGTCCTCAAGGTCGCGCTTGGCGCGATCCACGGCAGATGCCGCCTGGAGATAGAACGGGTTGTCCTCCAGCTTCTGGTTCGGGTCTCCGCCGAGCTGGGCCAGCATGGCGTCGGCCTGCGCCTTGGCGACGGCGACCTTCTGCTGCGCGGCTTCCAGGTCGTGCTTGGCGCTGTCGTGGGAGGCCTGCGACGCGGCGGCGGTGGCGAGCAGGTCCTTCTGCCGCTTATAGGCGGTCTCGAAGAACGGCAGGTCGGTCTCCGCCTGCTTGATCTGCACCAGCGCCTGCTTGTAGCTGGCCTGGAGGGTCAGGATCTGATTGTGGACCGTGCCCAACTGGGCCTGGGCCCCATCGAGCGCGATTCTGTAGCTGTCGTCCTTCAGGCGGAACAGCAACTGGCCCTTCTTCACCATCTGGTTCTCGTGAACCGCGATCTCGACCACGGTGCCGGGAACGTCGGTGGAGATGCCCACCGTGTCGGCCCGCACATAGGCATTGTCGGTGGCCATGAACCGGCCGCCGGTGACGTAGAAATAGCCGCCCGCGAGCAGTGCCACAGGCAGGAGCAGGAACAGCAGCGTGCGCACCTTGCGGCGCGGCGGCTTGGCGGCGGTGGGCGCCTCCGGTGCCGAAGCCTCTGGTGCAGGCGTCTCAGGTGTGGGCCGGCGGGCGGTGTCCAGCAGTCGGATGCGGGTGTCGCCGTCGAGGCCGGTCAGTGCGGCCGGCTCATCGGTGCGGCTTGGAGAAATGCTCTCAGCCATGGGTCTTTTCCTTGTCTTCCACCGGGGTGGCGCACGCCGCCGCCAGATTGGTCTTCATGCGGCCGAGGACTTCCAGCAATTGCTGGCGCTCCGGCTCGGATACGTCGAGGAGGGCATCGCTGCGGGTGGCATCGCCGATGTCGCGCATCACCGAGATCAGCGGGCGCGCCGCCTCGGTGAGAAACAGCAGCCATACCCGGCGGTCCGTTGGGTGCTGGCGGCGCTCCAGCAGGCCGCGCGCTTCCAGCCGGTCGACGATGCGGCCGATCGTGATGGGCTCCACATCAATGAGTTCGGCGAGGCGGCCCTGGGGGATGCCCTCGTTATTGGTGAGATAGGCCAGCGCCTGCCATTGGGCGCGGGTCAGCCCGAGGTCGCGGGCGCGCTGCTCGAAGCGTTTGCGCAGCAGACGAGCGACGTCGTGCAACAGGAAGCCAAGAGTGGGTGTCGTGCTGGGCATAAGGTCCCATCTTGGGTTCCGATAGGGAAATTCAGAAGCAAGCCTATCTTAAGCGCATATATAATAAGTTTGACTGACTATATGCAAGGGTGCAAATTTCGTCGGTGATGAATTTATGAAGGAGCAGGCCGTGGCGCGGCGTGGAGGATGGTGGCTTGTGGGGGTGCTCGGCGCCGTGCTCGCGTGCGGGCCGGCACGGGCTGAACAGGCGTCGAGCTGCGCAGGTGCGGCGATGCTGGGCGCGACCCAGCTCATCTGCAGCCACACCTTGCCCAGGGCGCCGGCGGAATTCTGCACCTTCAGTTGGGCGCTGATGACCAATACGGGCGCGACGAAGGTGGTGGACGGCTCGTTCATGCTGCCGCCCGGTGCCTCGAACATGGTCGTTTACCAGGGCAGCGGCTTCAGCAGCGTGCTCGCCGATCCCATCATCCTGTGCCAGGGCCGCGCCGAGCCGGGGCGGAAGATGGTGCGGCCCAACGGCTAGCCGCCATCGCCGAAATCCCGGATTGGGGTGTCGATGCTTAGCCGCATCCGGTTTGGAACACGCGGAGAACGAATCGCGGTCGAATCGCGCCTGTCGAAATGTTCTTGGTTTGCCCCATACTACGGCTAGTGGGTGTGGACAGAAGGTAGCGGATTCCCGTCGCGAATTGGGCGACCGCGATGGGTCAGCGTTTGGGCGCGCTGATGGGCACGGTCTTGTCGCGGGCCATGGTCTCGAAGCTGGTGGCTTCCAGAACTGCGGTGCCGATCAGGGTGGCGATGGAGACTCGGAAGGGCGCCATGAGGCGAGTGCCGGAGATCGGCACCAGCCACACGTACATGTCCTTGTTCTGCTGCATGTACTTCACGGTCGAGCGGGCCGGCCGGTGGCCGGCGACGGGCACATAGCCGGCACGGCACACGACGGCGGGGCCGGAATAGCCCTTCTCGGCCTTCACGTCCTCCATCCGCACGAAGCTGAGGGTGACGTCGAAACGCTGCCGGCCGTCGAACACCGGTATGGATTTGATGCAGGCGGCGGCGGACAGCATGTCGGCCGTTCCCGGCACGCTGACGAACGCTCCGGTCATGGGGTCGATTACATTGATCTTATGGGCGTCGGTCAACTCGATGCGGTCGGGCAACACCTTGGTCGGCGGATCGACGTCGAGTTCTTTCACGGCGGTGCCCGCGAAGGCGATGCGAATCGCTTCCACCTTGCCGTCGGATTCGGTGTTGGCGGCGAACACCTGGGGCGCCGGCTTGCCGCCCTCCATGCTGCCTCGCGCAGCGGCCGTTCCCTTGCCCGACGACACCGCCCGCATGATGCCGGAGACGCGGCCCGAGCCGGCGATCTCGAAGGTCGTGTCGGTGGCCTGGACGATCAGGTTCGCGCGGCCGATTTCGATGCCCGCGACTGAGAGAGCGTATTTCGCCTGGAGACTGCCGTCCGCGAACGCCGGTCCACACGCCCCCGCCAACGCGACGGCATAAAGCGCAGCGCGCTGGGAAAGCTGGCCGAGCGATGTGGTGAAAACGGTCATCAGAAGCCCGTGGCAATGCCGGAGCCGGATGGCTGCGGGGCGAATCTCGCACCACCCGATTGCCGCCCGAAGGCGGCTGAACTGTGGCTGAGATCGGTCTTGCCGCGATGCAGCACGGCCAAACCATATCTATGTCATGCGCGAGGCCCACAGGACATTGACTTTGTGGCCGATAATCACGATCTTCAGCGCCTGCTCACCCGGCTGAAACTCGGGGCGCCTCGGCATGCCGGGCTGCACGGTGTTGGGGTCGAGCAGACTTTAATGGCAGAGGAGAATTTCGCCATTCGTCGCCCAATGAGACCCGTCGCGCCGGAGAAAGACGGACCGCGCGTCAACGAAGAGATCCGCGTCAAGGACGTCCAGCTCATCGATGGTGAGGGGCAAAACCGGGGATCCATGCCGATCCGCGATGCCATCCTGCTCGCTCAGGAAGCCGGGCTGGACCTCGTCGAGATTGCGCCGAACTCCGTTCCCCCGGTCTGCAAGATTCTGGATTACGGCCGCTTCAAATACCAGAACCAGAAGAAGGCGAGCGAAGCGCGCAAGAAGCAGAAGGTGGTCGAGGTCAAGGAGATCAAGCTCCGCCCCGGCATCGACACCCACGACTACGAAGTGAAGATGCGCTCAATGGAGCGGTTCTTCGAGGAGGGCGACAAGGTCAAGGTCACCCTGCGCTTCCGTGGCCGTGAGATGGCGCACCAGGACATCGGCTTCAAGCTGCTTCAGAAGCTCCGCGAGGATGTCTCGCCGATCGCCAAGGTGGAAGCCGAGCCCATGCTCGAAGGCCGCCAGATGATCATGATCCTCGCCCCCCGGTGAGGATGTACAGTTTGCGGTGAGGTCCCTCCAGCATCTGTCGAGCTGTCATGGCCGGGCGTGTCCCGGCCATCCATGCGGCTCCGCGGGGTAACGCTTCAGGGATCGACGTGGCTGCCCGGCACAAGGCCGGGCATGACGGCCGCAGAGCTTTGTTGGCCTGACAAGGTTCTTATTTTGTTCTAAGCTCGCGTTGCGACTCATCCGACGCATGCAGGACATCCATGGCCAGACGCCCCCCGACCTTTGCCTGCCAATCCTGCGGCGCGGTGTTCAACCGCTGGCAGGGCAAGTGCGAGGCGTGCGGCGGGTGGAACACCATCGCCGAAGAACCGGACGTTGCGTCCAGCGTTCCCGCCGTCCAGCGGTCCGGGCGCAAGGGACGTTTGGTGGCGCTGGAAAGCCTGCAATCGGAAAGCAAGCCGCCGCCGCGCCTCGTCTCCGGCATCGGCGAATTGGATCGGGTGGCGGGCGGCGGCTTCGTGCCGGGCTCTATCCTGCTGCTGGGCGGTGATCCCGGCATCGGCAAATCCACACTTCTGGTGCAGGCCTCAGCCGCGCTCGCCAATGCGGGGCACCGCGTCGTCTATGTCTCGGGCGAAGAGGCGGTGGACCAGGTGCGCATGCGCGCTGGTCGTTTGGGCCTCGCCGCAGCGGATGTGGGTCTGGCCGCCGAGACCAATGCGGAAAACATCATCGCCACCCTGTCGCACGGCCCGCCGGTGCGGTTCGTGGTGATCGATTCGATCCAGACCATGTGGAGCGACACGGTGGAATCCGCGCCGGGCACGGTCACCCAGGTGCGCACCTCGGCCCAGCTCATGGTGCGCTACGCCAAGCAGACCGGCGCGTGCGTGATCCTTGTGGGGCACGTCACGAAGGACGGCCAGATTGCCGGCCCGCGCGTGGTCGAGCACATGGTGGATGCGGTGCTCTCGTTCGAGGGCGACGGCGGCCACCAGTTTCGTATTTTGCGCGCCCAGAAGAACCGCTTTGGTCCCACCGACGAGATCGGCGTGTTCGAGATGACCGGGCGCGGTCTGTCCGAGGTCGCCAACCCCTCAGAGCTGTTCCTCTCCAACCGCGATGCCGGTGCCCCCGGCACGGCGGTGTTCGCCGGCATGGAGGGCACGCGGCCGATCCTGGTGGAAATCCAGGCCCTGGTCGCGCCTTCCAGTCTCGGCACGCCGCGCCGCGCGGTGGTGGGCTGGGACACCAACCGCCTCGCCATGGTGCTGGCGGTGCTGGATGCGCGCTGCGGGGTCAAGCTCGGCGGGCACGATGTCTATCTCAATGTCGCGGGCGGGCTGAAGATCGGCGAGCCGGCGGCGGACCTTGCGGTGGCCGGCGCGCTCGTGTCTTCGCTCACCGGGGCGCCATTGCCGGCGGATGCGGTCTATTTCGGCGAAATCAGCCTCACCGGGGCCGTGCGTCCGGTGTCGCAGGCGCCGGCCCGGCTGAAGGAGGCGGCGAAGCTTGGCTTCACCCAGGCGGTCGCCCCGCCGGTCGGAGACGGCGCGGAGGGGACGATCCGGGTCGATCAGGTGTCCTCGCTCGCGGCCCTGGTGGCGGGGATTGCGGCCCGCGCGCCACGCAGAGCTGCGATGTCGCGCCAGGAGGGCTGAGACACATGAACGAGGGATGACGCGAGCCCGCGCTCGGGCTATAGGTCCGCCCACGCGGCGCCTGTGGCATCATGGGCACGCCCTCCCGCTGATTCCCCGGCGGATGTACCGGAGGTTCTGCTGCGCCCATGCCCGTGACGTTGCTGGATCTGATCGTTATCTCCGTCATGCTGGTCTCCGGCCTGCTCGCCATGGTGCGTGGGCTGCTGCGCGAGGTCTTCAGCATCGTATCCTGGGTCGCGGCGGCCGCTGTCGCAGCGTATTTCTACCCGCAGCTTCTTCCCATCACGAAGCAGTATATTAGCCAGGACACGGTGGCGTTGGCCGTAACCGTGGGCGGTCTCTTCCTCGGCACGCTGCTTATTGTGTCGATCATCAGTGCCCGCATCTCCGACATCGTGCTGGACAGCCGCATCGGCGCGCTCGACCGGACCCTGGGCTTTTTGTTCGGGCTGGCGCGCGGCCTGCTGGTTATGGTTGTGGCGTTCCTGTTTTTCAATTGGTTGGTCCCGGACAAGACCCAGCCGCCATGGGTCCTGAACGCAAAATCGCGTCCCGTGCTGCAAAACACAGGGAATTGGCTGGTCTCCCTGTTGCCGGATGACCCCGAGAATACCATTCTTAAGCGACTGAAGCGCTCGCCGGCAGGCGAAGAGGGCGAAACGCCCACGCCGCCGGCCACGATGCCGGGCGGTCAGCGCTCTGACGGGGGAGCCGGGGGCACCATTGTTGCAACTGGGCCGGGCGTCACGGCTTCCAATGGAAGCCCGACGACCGGAAATGTCGGCTACCGGCGCGGCGACCGACAAGGAATTGACCAGTTGCTCGAAAGCACGCGCGGCAACGGCCAGTGAGCCGCCGAGCGGAGGGTTGATGAACATGGGTAGCGACGATCACCACGCGCACCGCGTTGACGGTGCAAGCGATTGGGATGCCGATCTCAACGGCGACCGGCTGCGCGAGGAATGCGGCGTCTTCGGCGTGTACAACCACCCGGACGCGGCGGCGATCACGGCCATCGGCCTTCATGCCCTTCAGCACCGTGGCCAGGAGGCGGCGGGCATCGTCGCCTATGACGGCAAGCGGTTTCATTCGGAGCGCCGCCTCGGCCTGGTCGGCGACACCTTCTCCGACGCCCGGGTGATCGAGCGTCTGCCGGGCCATGTGGCGGTCGGCCATGTGCGCTATTCCACCACCGGCGAGACCTTGCTGCGCAACGTGCAGCCGCTGTTCGCGGAAGTGGATGCCGGCGGCTTCGCCGTGGGCCACAACGGCAACCTCACGAACGGCCTGTCGCTGCGCAAGCAATTGGTGCGCGAAGGCGCCATCATGCAGTCGACCACCGATACCGAGGTGATCCTGCATATGGTAGCCCGCTCGCGGAAACCGCGCTTCATCGACCGGTTCGTCGATGCGCTGCGCTCCCTGGAAGGCGCCTATTCGCTGGTCGCCCTCACCAACAAGAAATTGATCGGTGCGCGCGACCCGCTCGGCATTCGCCCTCTGGTGCTCGGCAAGCTGGAAGGCGCCTATATCCTGGCGTCCGAGACCTGCGCGCTGGACATCATCGGCGCGACCTATATCCGCGATGTCGAAAACGGCGAGGTCATCGTGATCGATGAGGACGGCTTGCAGTCGCACAAGCCGTTCCCGCCGGTGCAGGCCCGCCCGTGCATCTTCGAGTACATCTATTTCGCTCGGCCCGATTCCATCGTCGGCGGGCGCTCGGTCTACCAGGTCCGCAAGATGATGGGCCAGGTTCTGGCCGAGGAGAGCTTCACTGAAGCCGACGTGATCGTGCCGGTGCCGGATTCCGGCGTGCCCGCAGCAATCGGCTTTTCCCAGTATTCCGGCATCCCCTATGAATTGGGGATCATCCGCAACCATTATGTCGGCCGCACCTTCATCCAGCCCACCCAGACGGTCCGCGACCAGGGTGTGCGCATGAAGCATTCGGCGAACCGCTCGGTGGTTGAAGGCAAGCGCATCGTGCTGGTGGACGACAGCCTGGTGCGCGGAACTACCTCGGTGAAGATCGTGCGCATGATGCGCGATGCCGGCGCCCGCGAGGTGCATTTCCGCATCGCCTCGCCGCCCATCACCCATCCCGATTATTACGGCATCGACACGCCGGACCGCGACAAGCTGCTCGCCGCCACCCATGATCTCGAAGGCATGCGGCGCTATATCGGCGCGGACTCGCTCGCCTTCCTCTCTGTGAACGGGGTATATCGTGCCATGGGCTGCGAGGCGCGCGACCCCGCGCGGCCGCAGTTCACCGACCATTGCTTCACTGGCGATTATCCCACCGCCCTGACCGACAAGGCGGGCGCGGTTGCCTCCCAGCAGCTTTCCCTCCTCGCCGAAGCGAGCTGACGGCTCGCTCCCGGCGGCGGCATCACAGCCGCCAGCCAACCGGAAGTGTCCATGACCGAACGGCCGCTCGCCGAAAGGATCGCCCTTGTGACCGGGGCAACGCGCGGCATCGGCGCCGCGACCGCCCTGGCTCTGGCTGAGGCCGGCGCCCATGTGGTGGCGGTGGGCCGCACCGAGGGCGCCTTGGAGGAGTTGGACGACACCATCAAGGCCAAGGGCGGCAGCGCCACTTTGGTGCCGATGGATGTCACCGATTACGAGGCCATCGACCGCCTGGGCGGCGCGCTGTTCCAGCGGTATGGCCGGCTCGACGTGTTCGTCGGCAATGCCGGCATTCTCGGCCCGGTGACCCCGCTCGGCCATGTCGACCCGAAGGATTGGGACCAGGCGCTCTGCGTCAACGTCACGGCGAACTACCGCTTCGTGCGGTCGCTGGACCCGCTTCTCCGGCTCTCCGACGCCGGCCGCGCCGTGTTTATTTCCTCGGGCGCCGCGCACAAGGCGCGCGCCTATTGGGGGCCCTATGCGGTGACCAAGGCGGCGCTTGAGGTGCTGGGACGCACCTGGGCGGCCGAGACCGTGACCGGCAATCTTAAGGTAAACCTGTTCAATCCGGGGCCGATCCGCACCAAGATGCGGGAGAAGGCGTTTCCCGGCGAGGATCCGATGAGCCTCGAAGTGCCGGAGGCTGCGGCCGCCGCCATCCTCGATCTGTGCCTGCCCACCTGCGACTTTACAGGGAAGTTCTACGACTTCCCCACCCGCCGGCTGCTGGACTTCCAAGCCCCCGCCTGAGGATCGTTTCCCGCCCGCGGCTGCATCGTGCAGTCCCGCGATCTTCGTGGCGGCCGTCGCCGGTTCGCGCGAAGATGCCCTAGAAAATCAATGCGGCGCGCAGCCGCCGTGTCCCGGAGTGCCCCATGGCCGAGCCTGTCACCATCCAGTTCGTCAAGCACGGCGCCGCCGTTAAGGGCGTGCTGATCGTCCTCACCGACGACACGCTGGGGTTCGGCAAGGCGGCCGGCAAGCTGCTGAAGCCCGCCTCCGCCGCCATCACCCGCGCCATCGACGCCGACCGCTTCAAGGGCAAGCTCGGCAGCGCGCTGGATCTGCTCGCGCCGGACAAGCTGGATGTGCAGCGCCTCGTCATCCTCGGCGTCGGCAAGGGCGCGGATCTGAAGGACAGCGACTTCCTACGCCTCGGCGGCATCGCCGCCGGCCGCATTTCCGGCGGCACGCGCGAGGTCAGCGTGCTGGTGGACCTGCCGGGCCGCGCGGTTGCGGCCGGCGCTGCCGCCGAGATCGCGCTCGGCATGCGGCTGCGCACCTATACGTTCGACCACTACAAGACCCGCCGCAAGGAAGGCGAAACCGAGCCGATGCCGCTCGCCATCACCATTCAGGTGTCGGACGAGGCGGCCGCGCGCCGCGCCTGGGTCGATCGCGAGGCGCTGGCGGATGGTGTGGCGCTCGCCCGCAACCTGGTCAACGAGCCGCCGAATGTGCTCGACCCCCCGGAATTCGCCCGACGCGCCGAGGATTTGCGCGCCGTCGGCGTCGAGGTGGAAGTGCTGGACGATGAGCAGATGGCGGCGCTCGGCATGCGCGCGCTGCTCGGCGTCGGCCAGGGCTCGATCAAGGAAAGCCGGGTCGTGGTGATGCGCTGGAACGGCGCGTCGCCCAGCACCCAGCCCGTCGCCTTCATCGGCAAGGGCGTGACCTTCGACACCGGCGGCATCTCCATCAAGCCGGCCGGCGGCATGGAAGACATGAAGGGCGACATGGGCGGCGCAGCCTGCGTCACCGGGCTGCTCTATGCGCTTGCCGCCCGCAAAGCGAAGGTCAACGCCATCGGCGTCATCGGTTGCGTGGAGAACATGCCTGACGGCGCCGCCCAGCGGCCCGGCGACATCGTCACCTCCATGTCCGGCCAGACCATCGAGATCATCAACACTGATGCCGAAGGCCGGCTCGTTCTGGCCGACGTGCTCTGGTACGTAAAGGATCGCTTCAAGCCGCAGTTCATGGTGGATCTCGCGACCCTCACGGGGGCGATCCTCGTGGCGCTCGCCCAGGAATATGCCGGCCTGTTCTCAAACGACGACGAACTCGCCACCCGCCTCTCGGCGGCGGGCCTCGCCACCGGCGAGCGGGTGTGGCGCATGCCGCTCGGCCCGGAATACGACAAGATGATCGATAGCCGCTTCGCGGACATGAAGAACACCGGTGGACGCAACGGCGGGTCGATCACGGCTGCCCAGTTCCTCCAGCGTTTCGTCGACAAGACCCCCTGGGCGCATCTGGACGTGGCCGGCACCGCCATGGGCTCGCCCGCCAGCGACATCAACAAGAGCTGGGGTTCGGGCTGGGGCGTGCGGCTGCTGGATAAGCTGGTCGCGGATTATTACGAGGGCTGAGGGTCCTTCAGGCGGACGCTATTTTCGCGTTCGACGTCATGCCCGGGCTTGTCCCGGGCATCCACGCCGCGCCGTTCGCGAAGACCGTTTAAGTTCGTCACGACCACGTCGCGTGGATCCCCGGATCAAGTCCGGGGATGACTGAGGCTTTGAGTCGTTAGGGTGCTGCGAAAGCGTGAGCGACCGACAAGCGGGCGCAGACGCGCGCCTATTGGCGCTGGCCGATCATGGTGTATTCGCCGGCGCGGATGCGGGTCGCGAGGCTTTCCACATAGCTGGCGCAGGGTTCCTCGCCATAGGTGTCCACCAGCGAGCGGATCGCGGTGAACAGGGCGGCCTGGACAAGGCTGTCTTCGTCCAAACCGTCCCGCACGGCCTCCGTCCATGCATCGCCGAGATACGACAATGCGACGTGCCGCTCGTCGGAAGCGGCGTCGGCGATGTCCGGGATACGGGGGGCGTAGCCAGTGCTCGACACGAGGTGTTCTCCACGCCCCGACGCGGGGCGGCTTGACCTATGAGTAGCATGCCGCCGGGTGGCGTCGCGGAAGTTCTGAACGAAAGGTTAATGGCGGCGCCACACCGCGCCAAGGCTCAGTTTCCGCCGTAGCGGACCACGATCTCGTGGGCAAGCTTGGAGCCTTCCTCCAATTGCCGCTGCACCGCCAGCGCCGCCGCAGGCGTGCAGGCGCGGTAGACCTGGGCATAGCTGGTGTAGCCCTGATTGAACGCGGCGGTGAGCTTGCCCTTGCGGCTTTCCGAGGGCTGTTCGGCCTCGATCAATGCCTGCATTTCCAGCCGCCAGGTCTGCCCCTCCGGGGACACGCCGCACAGCGGCCGCAAATAGTGCAGCCCGCCGAGCAGTTCCGCCAATTTCAGGAGATCGCCTTCATAGGGCGGTGTCGAACCCTCCGCCGCGTGCGCGGCGCCGGTTCCCCCGCACAGGGCGAGGGCGAGGAGCAGGAGGGTGGGCAGGCGCGGCATCAGTCTTTCGTGCCGCGCCGGCGTGGCCGGGTCAAGGCAAGATGCCGGTTCAGCCGAACTGCGTCTTGCCGGCCTCCCAGCCCAATATCGCGCGCTTGCGGGTGAGGCCCCAGTGATAGCCCGTAAGGTCGCCGCTCTTGCCGAACACCCGGTGGCAGGGCACCACGAAGGAGATCGGGTTCTTACCCACCGCCGCGCCCACCGCGCGCGCCGCCGTGGGGCGCCCGACATGGCCGGCGATGGTGGAATAGGTTGTGGCCCGCCCCATGGGGATGCGCAGCAGGGTCTCCCACACCCGCACCTCGAAATCGGTGCCGATGAAGACGATGCGCAGCGGCTGGTCCTCGCGCCAGGCTTCCGGGTCGAATATCCGGCGCACCAGCGGCGCGGTGGCGGTGGGGTCTTCCACGAAGGTGGCATTGGGCCAGCGCCGCCGCATGTCGGCGAGCGCGGCGACATCCTCACCCCGGTCGGCGAACGCGAGGCCGCACAGGCCGCGCGGGGTCGACATGGCGAGCGCGGTGCCGAACGGGGAAGGGTGGAAGCCGTAGCGGATTTCAAGCCCGGCGCCGCCGGCCTTCCATTCGCCCGGTGACATGGCCTCGTGCACCACGAATAAATCGTGCAGCCGACCGGGGCCGGAAAGGCCGAGTTCGAGCGCCGCATCGAGGACGTTGGAGCTTTCGGTGAGCACGCGGCGCGCGCGGTCGAGCGTCACCGCCTGAAGAAACGCCTTGGGGGTGAGCCCGCACCAGCGGCGGAACAGGTCGGTGAGCGCACGGGCATTCACGCCCACCGCCGTGGCGATCTGCTCGACCTCGGGCTGGTCGTGGACGTGCTTCGTCACATAGGCCACCGCCTGGCGCACGATGTCATAGTCGCCGCCGGCGATCTCCAGCGGCGTGGCCGGGGTCGGGACGACGAGCCCGCATGACTGTCCCAGATCGAGCGTGAAGGTGTCCTGCGCAAGCACGAGCTTGTCTCCCTGGTCGGTATTCGCGCCCATATCACCACTCCGGCCGCCGCGCGCCCACCCGATTTCGCGCGGTTCAGAACACCGTGCGGGTGACGCCGCGCTTCACCTCGCCGAGCGCCGCGCTCAACTGGTTCGCCAGCCCGGTCTTTTCCCATGGGCCGAGGTGGATGCCCACCTGCGTCTGCGCCTGGCGCGAGATCAGGGCGAGGTCGAGCGTGCCGAATTCTTCCACGTCGCGGCGGGAGATGTGCGTGAAAAACGGGTTCATCTCGACATCGCGCGCATCCCCGCGCGCCGACACCTGCCGCACCTGCACCAGGCTCGGGGTGATGCGGATGTATTCGCGCGCGGCAGCGGCGCGGTAATTGGAGCGGAAGGCGAAATACAGCAGCACGACGTCGAGCCCGAAGAAGCCCAGGATCGGCCACGCGCCCATGGACAGGAAGGTGATGCCGCAAGCGAAGCTGATGCCGCCGATGGCCAGCATGAAGATCAGGAAGCCGCGCGGGGAGAGCGAGCGATGGGGCGCCATCACGGTGGCGAAAACCGTGGGTTCGCCGTCATCCGGGAAGGGCAGATCATTGGCCTTCGTCATGGCGCCCACTATAGGGGAGGAATGCCCCGCAAGACCACAGCCTCAGGTTCACGAAAGCCGGCGGAAAACCCGAAATCCCCGCCGGTGCGCATGGTTGCCAAGGCCAAGCCGCTCGCCGCGCGCCTGCAGGCCGAAATCGCGCCGCCTGTGCTCCCACCCGCGCGGCGCAAGGCGGTGGCCAATGCGCAAGCCGCCGTGCATGGCCGAACGGTCGCGGTGTGGTCGGACGCGGAGATTTTTGAGGCCTTCTCCCGCTTCGAGCGGCGCGATCCCGAGCCCCAGGGGGAACTGGATTATTCCGACCCCTATACGCTGCTGGTCGCCGTGGTGCTGTCCGCCCAGGCCACCGACGTCGGCGTCAACAAGGCGACGCGCGGCCTGTTCGCGGCGGCGCCCACTCCAGGCGCCATGGTGGCGCTGGGCGAGGAGGGCGTGGCGCAATATATCCGCACGCTCGGCCTGTTTCGCGGCAAGGCTAGGAATGTGGTGGAGCTGTCCCGCCTGCTGCTGGAGCGTCACGCCGGCGAGGTGCCCCCTGATCGCGAGGCGCTGGAGGCGCTGCCGGGGGTGGGGCGTAAGACTGCAAACGTGGTGCTCAACATTGCCTTCGGCGTGCCCACCATCGCCGTGGACACCCATCTGTTCCGGGTCGCTAACCGCACCGGCCTCGCTCCCGGCGCGACGCCGCTGGATGTCGAGCTTGGGCTGGACCGGCGCATCCCCGACCGTTTCAAGCTCCACGCCCACCATTGGCTGATCTTACACGGCCGCTACATCTGCAAGGCCCGCGCCCCGGAGTGCCCGATCTGCCCGATCCAGGATCTGTGCCGCTGGCCGGATAAGACGGCTTCAAGTTGAAGCTGAAAGTATTTAAATTGGGTGAGGCGAATAATTTATTCGCCTCACCACTTTTAAAATTTAGACGTGACAAGTATATGGTTTCAATCCGCGCCATAAATATGGCGACATATTCCGCGGTTTCTAGTTTTATACT
>NZ_CBDIHQ010000006.1:0-109329 GCF_965279295.1 Aquabacter sp.
GCGCTGCCGCCGTGCTCGATGCGCTTTGGCAGGACAACGCGGCACGCCTCGCCGTCGAGGAAGCCTTGGGCCCGGTGCGCAAACGCCTCGCGAAAGAGGAAAAAGCCAGCGTCGAGAAGACGGCCGCCACCCGCGTGAATTTCTTCACCCTGGCCCGCGGGGAAGATTGATGCATACCCCGGCCCAGTCATTTGCCAAAGGTTTTACCGATGCCCCACGCGACAGCCAGCGGGCGTTCAAGGCCTTGATGTGGGCCATGGCTCGCCCCGGCAAATCGGAACCCTTTGCCACCAAGCTCGCCCCGCCCTCGCCGCTGACGCCGGAACTCGCGGCCATCGCCCTGACGCTGTTGGATTACGAGACCAATGTGTGGCTCGATCCGCCTTTGGCACAGGCGCAGGCCGTGCTGCAGTTTTTGCGCTTTCACACATCGGCCCGCATCGTCGACGCACCCGCTCAAGCGCGGTTTGCGCTGATTTCGGACGCGGCAAACATGCCGGACCTCTCGGTGTTCGCGCAGGGCGAGCCGGAATATCCCGACCGCTCCACAACCCTGATCGTCGCGGTGAAGCGCATCGCCCATGCCGGCTTCCGCATCGAGGGGCCGGGCATCAAGGGCACGGCCAGTTTCGGTGCCGAACCGCTGCCGCGCGACATGGCGGAATGGCTTCGGGCAAACCGGGCCCAGTTTCCGCTCGGAGTTGATCTCATCCTCGCCGCGCCGGGGGAGGTTATGGGCCTGCCCCGCTCGGTGCGCCTGAAAGATGGAGCCTGAGCCATGTATGTGGCAGCGAAGGGCGGCGAAGAGGCCATCCGTAATGCACATGCCCTGCTCGCGGAAACCCGGCGCGGCGACCCCGGTGTGCCGGAGATCGGCCTCGACCAGATTCGGGAGCAGCTTACGCTGGCGGTCGACCGGATCATGGCGGAAGGCAGCTTATTCGATCGCGATCTCGCTGCGCTGGCGCTGAAGCAGGCACGCGGCGACATGATCGAGGCGATCTTTCTGGTGCGGGCCTTGCGCACCACCCTGCCGCGCTTCGGCGCGGCACTGCCAGTGGACACCGGCACCATGCAGGTCCGCCGGCGCATCTCCGCGACCTACAAGGACCTGCCTGGCGGACAGGTGCTGGGGCCGACCTTCGACTATACCCACCGCCTGCTGGACCCCGCCCTGGCCACCAACGCGGCACCGGCAAAGACCAATGCCGCCGCACGCACGGCGCCGGCGGCGAAACCGCCGGTCGCGCGGACCGCAGGGCCGGCCGTGCCGATGACGCGCGTCACCGATTTGCTGGATGACGAAGGCCTGATCGAGACCGCGCCGCCGGACACCGGCATGGAGCCGCCCGACCTCACCCGCTCTCCCCTCTCCTTCCCGGCGGACCGCGAGACGCGGTTGCAGAATCTTGCGCGCGGGGACGAAGGGTTTCTGCTGGCGCTCGGCTATTCCACACAGCGGGGTTATGCCCGCACCCACCCGTTTGTCGGCGAAATTCGGATGGGCGAGGTGCAGGTGGAGATGTTCGTGGAAGAGTTGGGCTTCGCTGTCCCACTCGGCGACATCACCCTCACCGAATGCCAGATGGTGAACCAGTTCAAGGGCTCGGCCGAGGCCCCGCCCCAGTTTACGCGCGGCTACGGCCTGGTGTTCGGTCAATCCGAGCGCAAGGCCATGTCCATGGCGCTGGTGGACCGAGCGCTGCGCTGGGAGGAACTGGGCGAGGAGAAGTCCGCGCCAGCACAGGACTCCGAGTTCGTGCTCTCCCATTCCGACAATGTGCAATCCACCGGATTCGTGGAGCACCTCAAGCTGCCGCACTACGTGGATTTCCAAGCGGAGCTTGAACTTGTGCGCCGCATGCACGCCGAACACGCCACCACGGCTTGGGCGCGCGACCATGAGGAGGCCGCAGAATGACCGCGATGCCCGCCATCACATACAATTTCGCTTATCTGGATGAACAGACGAAGCGGATGATCCGCCGGGCCATCCTCAAGGCCATCGCGATTCCCGGATATCAGGTGCCGTTCGCCAGCCGCGAGATGCCCATGCCCTACGGATGGGGCACCGGCGGTGTGCAGGTGACTGCCGCCATCCTGGGCGCAGACGACGTGCTGAAGGTGATCGACCAGGGCTCCGACGACACCACCAACGCGGTCTCGATCCGCGGCTTCTTCGAGGCCACCGCCGGGGTCGCCACCACGACGAAAACCTCCGAAGCCACCATCATCCAGACCCGCCATCGGATTCCTGAGGCGAAGCTTGGCCCGCATCAGGTGCTGGTCTATCAGGTGCCGATCCCCGAGCCGCTGCGGTTCCTGGAGCCGCGCGAGACCGAGACCCGCAAGCTTCACGCCCTCGCCGACTATGGGCTCATGCATGTGAAGCTCTACGAGGATATTTCCCGCCACGGGCACATCGCCACCACCTATGCCTACCCGGTGTCCGTCGCCGGCCGCTACGTGATGGACCCCTCCCCCGTCCCCAAGTTCGATAATCCCAAGATGGACGACTGCCCGGCGCTGCAATTGTTCGGCGCCGGCCGCGAGCAGCGCATCTACGCTGTCCCGCCCCATACCCGGGTCGTGTCGCTGGATTTCGAGGACCACCCCTTTGAGGTGCAGCGTTTTGAGGCGCCTTGCGCCCTGTGCGCGGCGAAGAACGTCTATCTCGACGAGGTCATCCTCGACGACAAGGGCGGGCGCATGTTCGTCTGCTCCGACACGGATTATTGCGAGGACCGTCGCGCCAAGGGTCATGTGGGCGAGATGGGCACGCCTGCACGCGAGGCCAAGCCATGAGCCGGCCGCGCACAAGCGAGAGTGAAGCACCGCTGCTTGTCGCGCGCGGCCTCACCAAATATTACGGCGCCCGTCCCGGTTGCCTAGACGTGAACCTGGAGGTTCATCCCGGCGAGGTGCTTGCCATCGTCGGGGAATCCGGCTCCGGCAAATCGACCCTGCTGTCTCTGCTCGCCACCGAACTTCAGTCCACCCGCGGCGCCGTGGACTACCGCATGGCGGACGGCGTAATGCGCGACCTATCAAGCCTTTCCGAGGCGGAGCGGCGCCTGCTGTTGCGCACCCAATGGGGGTTCGTGCGCCAGAATGCCGAGCAGGGCCTGCGCATGGCCGTCTCCGCCGGCGGCAATGTGGGCGAACGCCTGATGGCGGTGGGATGGCGCAACTATGCCGACATTCGCAGAGAGGCCGCTGGTTGGCTGGAGCGGGTAGAAATCGCCACAGACCGCATCGACGACGATCCCCGCGCCTTCTCCGGCGGCATGCGGCAACGCCTTCAGATTGCACGCAATCTCGTCACCCAACCGCGCCTGGTGTTCATGGACGAACCCACAGGGGGCCTCGACGTTTCGGTGCAGGCCCGGCTGCTGGACCTGATCCGTTCACTGGTGTCGGACCTTGGCGTGGCTGTCATCATCGTCACCCACGATTTGGCGGTGGCGCGCCTCCTGTCCCATCGGATCATGGTGATGCGCGCCGGGCGGGTGATCGAAACCGGGCTCACCGACCAGGTGCTCGACGATCCCCACGAGCCCTATACCCAGCTTCTCGTCGCCTCGGTGCTTGCCGCATGACACATCTTGCTTTTGACACCACGGCAGAGGCGCCGTTTGCCCCTCGCCCCGCGCTCAAAGTCGCGGGGCTCGCCAAGACCTTCATGCTTCACCTGCGCGACGGCCTTTGCCTGCCGGTTGTGAAGGATGCCAATTTCGAGGTCGCGGCGGGTGAATGCGTGGCTTTGGGCGGCCCATCCGGGGCTGGCAAAAGCTCCATTCTGAAGATGGTGTTCGGCAATTACCGGACTGATGCGGGTTCAATCCTGATCGCCGAGGGCGACGAACAGGTTGATGTCGCAACCGCTGCACCACGCCGCATACTTAAGCTTCGCCGTGAGCGTATTGCTTACGTCAGCCAGTTCCTACGCGTGATTCCCCGTATATCCACCCTGGATGTAGTGAGTGAACCGTTAAGATTGGACGGAATTTCTCAGGGCGAAGCCGCACGCCAAGCGCGAGAGCTACTCGCTCGCCTCAACCTGCCCCAGCGGCTCTGGGAATTACCACCGGCCACCTTTTCCGGTGGCGAACAGCAGCGCGTCAATGTGGCGCGCGGTTTCATCGCGCGCCGAGACCTGCTTCTGCTTGATGAGCCTACCGCCTCCCTCGACGCTGCGAACCGAGCGGTGGTGGTGGAACTGATCCGGGAAAAGAAGGCTGAAAACACAGCGATTTTAGGAATTTTTCATGATGACGAAGTGCGTCTGGCTGTTGCCGACAGAACTGTCGATGTGACCCGCTTCGGGGACGCCTAGTTGCATATTGCCCAAATTCGCGGCGTGATTCAGTAGTAGGCAGGTAAGGGGCGCCATGGTAATTTTTGCGCGTGTTTCAGATAGGCGGCGCCTTAATGACGCAGGCTCGGTTACAAAGCTTCGACGGGGCACGCGTGGTTCTGGCGGTTGTTCTGCTGGTATTTCACTATGCGTCAATGCTGCTGCCGCACTATCCAGAAGCCATTCTGCTCGTCGAGGTTCTTCGTCTTTCGACCGACGTTTTCTTTGCCATGTCGGGTTATATTCTCGCGGCGACCAGCCACGGCGAGATCAGCAATGGCAAGAGCTACGCCGACTACATTGTCCGGCGCCTTTCCCGGATTTATCCGCTTTATTTCCTCATAACGATCTTCAGCGTCGCATGGCTGGTGATGCCCGGCCTTGCAGGCCTGCGCAACGATGCAGGGGCGATCGAAAAGCTCATCTGGTTGCCGCACAATCTGCTCCTGGTGCAGTCGTGGGGCATCGGCGTTTCGGTCATAAACGTCCCGACGTGGTCGCTCAGCGCCCTCTTCCTGATGTATCTCTTGTTCCCGTGGCTCTACCGCTTGGTGAAGCGGGTGGGATACGCCTTCTACGGCGTGATCTTCCTTATGGCCCTTGTGCTGGAGATGCTGGTTCAGCGGCTTTTCGGCTACAGTCTGGTTCAACTCGGATTCGACCTGGGCATAGCGCGCGCGGCGGTGCCGTTCTGCTTCGGCGTGGCTTACGCCATATTGCCTTTCACCGTCCGGCGCCGCTACGCGTTCCCGTCCATAGTTATCCTTGCGGCCCTGTTCGTGGGCAATCCGCTGATCAGCGGCAGCCTGCTGCGGCTGGCCTTCGTGTTTCTGATCCTCATCGAGATCCGCCGCGAGGACATCCGCGAATACTGGCGGCCCCTGGCCGCACTGGCGCCGCTCGGGCGTTATTCCTATGCTATCTTCCTGCTGCATATTCCGGTGCTCCAGGCGCTCTATCGCGTGTCTGGGCTGACCACGGCATCCCCTCCGCTCTATCTTCTGCTACTGACGTGCGCGTCGGCGCTGGTGGTCGCGGCGATTTCTGTGCCGACGCATTGGCTGCTGGAAATGCCCTCCCGGCGCTTCGTGCTGAGCCTCTGGTTCAAAAGACCTGGTCTCAAGGCGCTGGAAGCCAAGCCCGTGGGGGTTTCCCATGCCGCGCTTGAGCGCCCCGACAACTGAGGCGGTCCTTTCCAACGCCCGTCTTGTTCTCCCCAACGCCGTCATTAACGGACACATCCGGCTCAAGGACGGGGTGATTGCTGATATCGCCTCCGGCTCCGCTCCTGCCAGCGCGCTGGATATGGAGGGAGACTATCTCCTTCCCGGCCTTGTCGAATTGCACACCGACCATGTGGAGGGCCACCTCGCGCCGCGCCCCAAGGTCCGGTGGAATCCGGTTGCGGCTATCCTGGCGCATGACGCGCAAATCGCGGCCTCCGGCATCACCACTGTCTTCGACTCGCTGCGGGTCTGGCCGGACAAGCGAGCGGTCGGCATGGATGGAGATGCGCCTCTCCTCGCCCAGGCGCTGGCGGACGCAAAGGATGCCGACGCACTGCGCGCCGACCATCTGATCCACCTGCGCTGCGAGGTCCCGACCGACAGCGTCGTGGAAGACGCGGCTGCGCTGATGGCGCAGCACAAGGTATCGCTGATCTCGCTCATGGATCATACGCCGGGCCAGCGGCAATTCACGTCCACCGAGCATTTTCGGTCCTATTACAAGAAGAAGAGCGGCATCACCGACGCGGAAATGGACATCATCGTCGCCGTTCGGCTGGAGTGCCACGCGCGCTGCGCTCGGGAAAACAGGGCGGGCCTGGTGAAGCTGGCGCACGCTCACGGTATCGTCCTGGCGAGCCATGACGATGCCACGCAGGCTCATGTAGAGGAGGCGGTGGAGGACGGCGTTGCGATCGCCGAATTCCCCACCACGCTCGATGCCGCCCGGCTCTCCCATGGCGCCGGAATCCGCGTGCTTATGGGCGCACCCAACCTGGTGCGGGGTGGCTCGCACACCGGCAATGTCTCAGCACAATCCCTTGCAAAGGCTGGACTTCTGGACATCCTGTCGTCGGATTATGTGCCATCCAGCCTGCTCTGGGCCGCGTTCGACCTGACCCGCCGGGAAAGCGCCATAAGCCTGCCGCAGGCGGTGCGCATGGTGACGCTGACGCCGGCCCAGGCCGCTGGTTTGTCGGACCGGGGACAGATCGCCCAGGGCTTGCGCGCCGACCTTGTGCGGGTTCGCCTGGCAGGAGAAATCCCTGTTGTTCGAGAGGTTTGGCGGGAGGGGCGGCGCGTGGCATGAACCAGCAGGACATGAGCCTTCGCCCCACCGAACCTGCCAAGCTCGGCCCCGGCGCAATGATTTTTGTGGTGGGTCCCTCCGGCGCCGGCAAGGACACGCTGATCGATCTCGCCCGTTCCCGGCTGGCGGACCGGGGCGATGTTCACTTCGCCCGGCGCCTCGTCACCCGCCCGGTTGGGGCGGGCGAAGCCCATGGAACACTTAGCGAATCTGCGTTTGAGGAGCAGCAGCCGCGGTTTGCCCTGTGGTGGCGGGCGCACGGGCTGTCCTATGCCCTGGGCGAGGATGTAGCCGACGCCATGAGGGAGGCGCACACCGTGGTCGCCAACGGCTCGCGCGCCACCCTGCCGTTGGCGATGGAGCGGTTCGAACGTCTATATGTGGTGCATGTCACCGCGCCGATACATGTGCGCGCGCAACGGCTTGCACAGCGCAGCCGGGAGGCGGCGGACGATATACAGGCGCGCCTGAAGCGGGCGCCTGTGGTCTCACTGGTGCCGGATCTTGAGATCCAGAATGTCGAGACGCCGGAAGCGGGCGCCCTGCGCCTTGCCGCCTTCATCGCCCGTGTGGCGGGCGCCTGAACGGCTGACAACCGTCTCGATGTGGCCTTTGTCGATGGCTTGAAGGCGTTGATCTACACGGATGGCGACTACCGTGAACAGCATGACGTCGATCAGGCCGCCCCGGAGGCGCCCGCAAGGCCACAGTGCCCGCCCCTTCCGCCGATTTCGCCGGAGAGGGACAGGCACGGCCGCAATGTTGCGGTGGCTATTGCCGATAATGCTGGATGCGGGTGGTGCGCAGTCCAGGCAGCCCGTGGCGGTCGATGGAGGCCTGCCACGAGAGGAATTCATCCACGGTCAAAGTGTATCGCTTACAGGCCTCTTCCAGACTGATGAGGCCGCCGCGCACGGCCGCAACAACCTCGGCCTTGCGCCGGATGACCCAGCGGCGTGTGTTTGGCGGTGGCAGATCCGCAATTGTCAGCGGACTTCCGTCCGGTCCAATTACGTATTTTGCTCTCGGCCGATAGGCATCGGTCATTGTTACGCTCACCCATTACTCAACCCAACCCGGAGCAATGGTGACCTATGGCGATGAAGATTTCCCTAAAGGACAAATAAAAGATGTTATTTACTTTTCTTAACAGGAGGTGAAACGGGAATTAACAGGTGATGAAGCCTGATAAGCACACAAATTTCATCACTGCTCCCATTGGATAATTTTAATAGACTAATTTTTTATAAAATCTATATTTTCACAATTAACGACAAAAATTACCTAATTATTTTTCCATTAAATAGATATAAAATTCCTATTTTCGGAATTTACTGCATATTTTATTTGAATAAAAGGGGAAGTTTTTTGTAATTTATATTGACAATATATGAATTTATTAGCGCACGAAACGCAACTGGAAAACATCTTATTCGCAGCTTATAAGAGACCGTATTCAGATTTTCCATAGGGGTAGCCCAGTGGCGCCGTGCGGTTCAGTTTATGTTGTTGGACTTGCGGGCCTGAGTGGTGTCTCCAAAGAGAAACTCAAGGTGGCGCTCGAGGAAGCCGGAGTATCCGTCCGCATAATCAGCGAATCCGAGATCGACTTCATGATTTCGAGGCGGCTCATTGACCAGAGCCTCATCGGGGTTTTGGCCGATCCTCTTAAAGCGAATGCGCTGCTTGAAATGAAGCGGGAGAGCGATTTTGATATATTTATTGTTGCGTATGAAGATAACGAGGGTGACTGCATCGCACGCGTTCTTTCTGAATTAACAAGTTCTCTCACCAAGAGAAATATTTCTCTTTCAGAACAATGCACCAGAACATTATTTGAATTATCCGAAGTTCGTCAATTACTGGACCGCACGCAACGCTCACAAGTCGAAATTGAGCGCTATTTATATCGACATACACTCCTAAAGCCCCAGACGTTGTTTTCCACCTCTCCAGGGGCGGGAAAGGTGGAATTAAAACCAGGGCAACGAGATATGTTGCAACCTCTGCCGCACGATCCGTTCGGCCTCTGCTCTGTGGCAATACGCCTTGCTTCACCCATCGCCGTTGGATCGGGGCTTGAAGTTGACCTCAGCCTTGGCAGCGACCTCTCTCATCGATGGACGGTTCGTGGCCCCCTTCCCAAAGGCCCGCTGCTGTTGTCTCTGCCCATCGCGCTTGACGAGCAGTATCGCACCCCTTCCTTAGCTTTCCGGGCTCTTACCAATAGCGGAGGGCCCATAGAATTGGCCCTTGCCGAGCAGCGCATGACACCAAAATGGAGTGCGACGCTGGGCGAACGCGATCTCGAATTTCCGTTGGCTTTGGCGCTCGATTTTGCCCCGGCGGGAACCAAAATTCCGGCACGCGGGGGGATCGTCGCAGATCAGGACATTGCGTCGGCAAAAAAGCCGGAGGTCGTGCTGCTTAGCTCTTGGCCAAGCATCCAATACCACGCCGAAGAGATCCGTCACGACTGGCAACTCGTGATCGCGGAGGACGGGATGCTGCAAGCGCATCCACTCGTGAATTTCATGAATGTGGTCCACCTGGACGGTGTGAATCTCACCGGCGTGCGGCGGCTTAAGGTCGACATTTGCCTTGCGCATGAGCAGGCCCCCCGAGTGGGCTTTGCTATTGCCCTGATCGCCCGGGATAACCCCAAGCGCATCAGCTTAAAGGACACGGGGCTCGGCTGGGCCGCTAAGAGATCCTCCTGGTTCGAACTCTCCGGAAAATCCCAAGGGCGCGCGGTTTTCGAATGGGAGGCATCCGACGAAAAAGACATGACACTGGCTCTGGTTACGACATGCCTGGATAAGAGAGCCAATTTCGCCTGGGCGCGTTGGGGCGCAATCATCCTGGAATCTTGAATTCGAGGCGCCGTGGTTTCCGGAGACGCGTAGCATGCCCTTTCGTTACATTGTCGTTGTCCCTGTCTTCAAGCATTCGGTGCTGGTGGCGGACGCGCTGCGGTCCTTGCTGTCGCAAGAGGCTGCCGATGAGATGAAAGTTGTCGTCATTGATGACGGCTGCCCGTACCGCGAGACGGTGGAGACGCTCGCGACGTTCCAGGCGACTTATCCAGAGCATATCGCCGTCTACCGCCAAACCAACCGGGGCTTAAGCGGGGCACGCAATACCGGCATCGAGATCGCGCTGAGGCATTATCCGGAGTCCGAGGGTATTTATTTCCTTGATGCCGACAACATGCTTGAAAGCTGGGCAATGAAACGCGCCGGCGAAGCGTGTACATCCAACCCGGACGCCGACTGGTTTTTTCCCGACATCGCCAATTTTGGCCTCCGATTCCTTTCGGATTATCGAGGAAAATATGACATTCTTGAACTTCTTCAGCACAACTACTGTGAAGCTGGCAGCTTTGTCCGCATGCGTGTTTTCAAGGCTGGCATCCGCTTCGATGAATCCATGAAATTGGGTTATGAGGACTGGGATTTCTGGTTGCAGGCAACCGCTCTGGGATTTCGGGGACAGCATTTGCCTGACTCCGGCTTCCGCTACCGCAAGCGCGGTGAGAGCATGCTTTCCAACAGTGACAGAGATAGCCCGGAAATATTAGGTTATATTAGACGAAAACATAGACATTCATTTTCGCCGAAAAGAATACTACAGATTGAGGCTACCGAAAGAGCACGATCTCTATTTGTCGACGTCGATTTGGGAAATATTGCCCTTGGGCTCGACTGTCCTCTGGCCGCCTTGCAGAGCGGGCGGACGATCACTGCCGATGAACTCGCGGCGCGGTTGGCGGGCTATCCTGAAAGACTGGTTGGGAAACAAGCCTTTTTCGCCACGCAGGGACTATGGAAGGCGTTGGCAGGCGCCCATCTGTTGCATTGGCTTCTATGGGAATGTGAACGCCTGCAAGACACCGCCAATATCGTAGCGGTGCGCCTAATGCCGGCGGAAGAGCCGGACCAAATCAAAATTTCAGACCAGCCTTTCCCTCTTCGGCTGGGTGACCTGTTCTATATGGGCACCGGCTTTCTCTCAGAATGCGCCAACGATCCGCACGGGAATTGGCTGGCCTCGCTCGACAGCGCGAATCCCGAACCGTCCGTGTGCTTCCTGAGCATCCAGATCCCCTCCCCTCACATGAGCACCGCTCCGCTCAACCACGTCCCGATACTGCGTGAGGTGCTGTCTTTCATTGACGCCTTACGCGGCCTCCGCCGGACCTACGGGGATGGCGCAAAGTGGAAACGAGACACGAATATGCGTCTGGGCTTGAGCCAGACATTGACCGTCACTGACGACTGGCACCAATTGAGACCCCTCTTTCCAAGGCATAGCGAGGGAAAAGAGATCCACGTCGGCTTCGTGCTGCCCCTGGCGGCCTTTGGAGGTGTCGAACGGGTCGCACACCAGACCGCGCTCGCACTTCGATCGCTCGGCATGGTGCCGCATCTCATCATCGTTGGATCCAACGAGCTTTCGCTTCCATCGGAGTTTGGGCCGATATACGAAACCGTCCGCCTCTACAGGGATGAAGGTAGCGGCGATTTCAAATGGACGGATCATATCCAGTTCAACGGCACCGGCTTGCCTGCACTGGAGCCAGGACGCATCGGCGAACTTGCCGGCATGTGCGGGGATCTCGATGTCATCATCAACAATCACAGCGCCCACATCTCGTCCGCGATGGGAATTTTGAAACGCTGCGGGATTTTGACCGCCGTCAGTCAGCACGTCTTCGATTTGAACGCGCACGGACGCCCAAACGGGCACCCTTTCCTCAGCCTGGCTTTCGAGCATGTCTATGATGTGATGCTGCCCGTATCGCGTCAGATGGAACACCAGATGCACGGGCTGGGCGTCCCTCGGCAAAAGCTGATACGCATCCAGAACGCCAGCGGCTTTCCTATCGGCGATCATGATGTCGAAGACGCCATCGCATCCCGCGAGAGCCGGCAAGGACCGCTGCGCTGCCTTTTCATGGGGCGGCTGGATCCTCAAAAAGGCGCTGATCGCCTCGAACGGATCATCGCGCGCGCGAAGCTGGAAGGTTTAGCTCTGGACTGGCGCGTCATAGGAAAGGCGATAATCCATCAGGGAAAGGAGCCGCTGAAACTCGACGGCATCGTGATCGAGCCGCCGGTCCTTCGCGGGGCAGACATTACGGAGCGCCTGGCCTGGGCAGATGTTCTGGTGCTGCCTTCCCGTTACGAAGGACTTCCGCTTGTTCTGCATGAAGCGATGTCGTTCGGCGTGGTGGTCATCGCATCGGACGTCGGCGCTGTCAGTGAGTTGGTCATCGATCAGGACACCGGATACCTCGTTTCCGAAAACAATTTCGTCGAAAAGACGGTATCGATCTTGCGAGACTTGCAGGGACGACCGGATGAAATGCGCGCTTTGGGTCGACGCGCCTCGGCTTTTGCTCGCACGCAATCATGGACGCGGAATGTCGAACCTCTCGCGAATTGGATTAGGGAAGAAACAGCCAAGCGAAAGAGGCCGCAGCCGGCTCTTGAAAAAGAGTAATTCCACTCTCGGAACGAAGCTACAAATATGGAAACTTGAAATTACAACATAGATCTCCGTAATAACTCTTGGTTCACATAATACCCTATCAATCCGGTTATGAGTTCACGAGATCTCTGACGGTATCGACTGGCATTTTCGGCGGGAAATTCACTTCGCTTTTTTATGACGATGTCCACCTGTCCATGCATTAGACTTGAGGTTATCTCTGCATCTATCGGCAAGATATCTTTGACGATCACACGCTCAGATTTATTCCAAATTACAAAATCTCCTTGCCCATCCAGGTCAAAGTTATATTGATGGAAACCGATATAGGCTTCCTTTTCAGCTTCGTTTTGAAAATGCCGCAAGACTACACTTCCATCGAGCTTCACGACCCGCAACATTTCAATGATACCGCGCACAGGGTCGAAGGAATGATCGAGTGCATTTCGACATGTAACGATGTCGAATGAGCTTTCATCATAGAAAACCGAAAGATCCTCCGCATTTGCGAACGCAGTTTTTATGGGTGGCTCTTGATCAATAGTCGCAATGAAATGAGCGTAGAGATCAGCAATTGGATCGCAGGCCTCTACAGTCAATGGCTTTCCGTGAAGAACTTTTCCTACAATTGTAAGCGGGCCCGCACCAACATCGAGAATCTTCGGATCGACCTTGCCAATAAGCAGGGCGGCGAAGTGCTCGTCGATCTCCATCGACGGGTCAAGCCTTTGCCGGAACTCCTCCGGCCACGCCAAGCCACCCGAGGACACCCAGTTCGCCCAGAAGTCGGATTCGTAAGCGATGCCGGCCGACCAGGAAGCGATCGACATAGATAGGCGGTCCGATTCAAGCATGCACGCGTCCTCTGGGATGGTCGGAAATCGATATCGTTTCTGGCTAGGCAAGCCTAGACGCCGACACGGGATGGCGCCCCGTAACTGGCCGAAATTAATCCCTGCACGCTTCTCCTGTTGATGAAGGTGTCACTCGACATCTTATCATCCAGGAGCAAAATCAATTTCCTGCTGTGGGCGATTGTGGATTAAGCGCGGCGCGTCCTGTTGGGGTAAGGCCGCCGCAGCGATAGATGTCGTACTTTTTATCGTCGCCGCGCCATTCATAGTAAATCAGGGCGGCAACAACGCCTTTTTGCACGAAATGGTCGAGATCCCTGCGAAGGTCCGAAACCATTTTCTGTGCCTCGGCATCATGTGTGGGGCAGGCTTGGGACTGCCACTCCACACCCCATTCGTTAAGCCAGCAGGGTCGCTCTTGGGAGCAGAGCGAGAATATCTTCGTCGCGAGGTGTGCAAGGCGAGCTTCTGGCGAAAAACCGGGGCCGACATACGTATGCACGCCATAACCGTCAACCAGATCGTCGAGACCGCGCGCTCGCAGATATTCGAGCGTCGCCTCCAGGCCAACCGCGTCTGGGCCCGAGCCGGTCGGCGGATGGGGCGGACCGGCATCCGACAGGCCCGCTGAGATGAGCGGGGTTTTAGCATTCAGGCGCGATGTGTTTCTGACCTCCTTGACCGCCTCGAGGGCTTTCAAATACGCATCATAACCAGCCGCGATACGCCTTGCTGCGGGATCTGTTTCCAACGCTTTGAGATCGAAGACGGCGCCGCGGCCGGGCACGTCAAAATCCCCGTTGAACGGGGTCCAATTAATCTCATTTCCCAGCTCGATGCCGGCAAGCACCACCCCGCGACTCTCCAGGCGGCGCAGATAGTCTCTAAACACCATTGCGGTTAAGGCCGGCCAAGTGCTCGATAAAGGCGCCTGATCCCAGGTTGCGAGGGTACCCGCCATGCGCGGCCTGAGGACCGTGCCAGCGCGATAAGCCGGCCAGATATTGAATTGCGTGCGGATACCCCGCGCATAGGCCTCAGCGATAAACGCAACCGTCGGACCCATATCGCCGCTTGAATCCGGCACAGCCGGAACACGGATCAGCGTGACACCTTCCGACTGCAATTCGTCCAGCAAGCGCGCGCGCTCTTCGCTTGACCGCCACTGTGGATTTGTCACGTTAACGCCGATCAGCGCACGCGATTGCGCCTGGGCGGCGGCATCTGACAGTTCGCACAATGCGAGAATAGAACAGAAATAAAATACCGCCTGAAACCGTGGCCGAGGGCGAAAAAAATCATTTTTCCAGATCACTCGAATATCCTTCTCTACAGCGTATATAAAAATCGATATGAAATAATTTCAAGGCACCGCGCTCATCTTACAAACAAACTGTTCTCGACTATTTTTCTCTCTTTACAGATTTTCTAACTGATGACTTTGCATTCAAGCTAAGGGCGGCAGTCGGGATAAGTGATACGAATAGGCCAAGCGGGCATCCGAATGTCCCCTCGTAGGGAGAGGTTGGTTGGTGCACGCTACAAGCAGATTTGAAGCGGCGAGCTGCCGGTGTAGATTGCCTGCCTCCATAGGCGTGGAGTGGTACGATAAAAACGGGACCACGCCGATTGACAGAACGCGGTACCGCAATGACTTTTGATGGCCCATCGAGGCGCCATCATCACTAAGGTAGATTTTGGAATGCGTTATAACACATCCAAGAAGGTTCTTGTTACGGGCGGCGCCGGTTTCCTAGGATCTCATCTCTGCGAACGGCTCCTTGCTCAAGGACACGAGGTTCTCTGTGTTGATAATTTTTTCACCGGAACGAGGCGGAATATAGCCCACCTTTTGGATGACAGGCGGTTCGAGCTTTTACGGCATGACGTTACGCATCCGCTCTACGTTGAGGCCGATGAAATATATAATCTGGCTTGCCCAGCATCGCCCGTTCACTATCAATTCGATCCCGTTCAGACTACGAAAACGAGCGTGAATGGGGCCATCAATATGCTTGGACTGGCCAAACGCTTGAAAGCAAAGGTTTTTCAGGCATCCACAAGCGAGGTTTATGGCGACCCTGAAGTGCATCCGCAACCCGAATCCTATTGGGGGAAAGTCAACCCAATTGGCTTCCGTTCTTGCTATGATGAAGGAAAGCGCTGCGCGGAAACTTTGTTCTTTGACTACCACCGCCAGCATAAGCTTGAAATCAAGGTCGTTCGCATTTTTAATACATACGGACCCAGGATGCATCCGAATGACGGTCGCGTCGTATCTAACTTCGTCGTTCAGGCGTTACGCGGACAGGACATAACCGTCTACGGCGAAGGCAAACAGACGCGTGCGTTCTGCTACGTCGACGACCTAGTCGAAGGATTTCTGAGCCTGATGGCGACCGGCCCGGAGGTGACGGGGCCGATCAACATCGGTAATCCAAGCGAGTTCACGATCCGGGAGCTTGCCGAGATTGTGATCCAGTTAACCGGATCACAATCAAAGATTGTCTCGCGTCCGTTGCCGCCTGACGATCCGAAACAGCGCCGGCCTGATATCACTATGGCGGGGGACATTCTCGGCTGGTCACCCAAGGTGAATCTTGAGGACGGCTTGAAGAAGACGATTGCCTATTTCGATAATTTTCTTAGTTCCGAGCGCATCAGCGAGGCATCTAGGTGAGCGGGCCTCGGCGGGTTCTGGTCACAGGGGGGGCCGGATATATCGGTAGCCATACCTGTAAGCGCTTGGCACAGGAAGGCATGGAATGCGTCGTCTACGATAATCTGTCGAGTGGCCATCGGCATAATGTCCAATGGGGACCATTGGTCGTCGGCGACATCCTTGATAGCGAGCGGCTATATGAGACATTTCGGCGTTACAAGCCGGAAGCGGTGATCCATTTTGCCGCCTTCGCCTATGTGGGCGAGTCGATGACGGAGCCCGCGCGCTATTATCGCAACAATGTAAACGGCACGCTCACACTCCTATCTGAAATGGCCAGGGCGTCGATCGAAACGATCGTTTTCTCAAGTACTTGTGCGACTTACGGAATTCCAGAGACCACACCGATTAACGAGGCGACGCCGCAGTCTCCGATTAATCCATACGGTGCATCGAAGTTGATGGTGGAACGTATCCTGGCGGATTACTCCTACGCCTATGGCCTTCGATATGCCGCCCTTCGCTATTTCAATGCCTGCGGAGCTGATTTGGACGGGGATCTTGCAGAGGAGCATGATCCGGAAACCCACTTGATTCCGCGTTGCCTCATGGCGGCGGCGGGGCTCATTCCAGCAGTGGACGTGTTTGGAGATGACTACCCGACTGCTGACGGAACGTGCATTCGCGACTACATACACGTTATGGATTTGGCAATTGGCCACGTCGCAGCTCTAAAGTGTTTGGCTGGAGAGGCACGAGTGCTGAAGCTAAACCTTGGGACAGGACGCGGTACATCCGTCCGGGAAATCCTAGAAGGCATCAAACGTACAACAAACCGAGAAGTGCCCTACGTGGTGAAGTCGCGTCGAGAGGGGGACCCACCTGTACTTCTGGCTGACGTCTCGGCTGCGTGGGACACGATCGGATTCATGGCGCGTCACTCTGATCTTGATACAATCCTTCGGACGGCTTGGCGCAAATATGATGGATGATGCGCGGGATGATAGACGGATTGATGGAATTCTCTGACCGTACGCAGGACTCTTTCCACGAGAGCAATAGTCGAAGCGAGAAAATGAGAATTAAATGTCACAACGAATATTAATTCGTGACCTAGGTATTTGATTCCGGACTTTGATGGGCCCTGTTCTCGGTGAACTGGAAGGATGCGCTATCGGCCAGGTTCACCACGGGAGCGCCACGCGACAGCTGACGTTGCCCCCAGTTTCTATCCAGCGCTGAGTTCGTTCTGACGGTTGGATTTGGCCTGCTGGGCCGGTTGAGTGGCGGGATCTGACACGGAGCCTCTGGCTTGGCGTAGTGCCAGATCCCGCCACGGGTGGAAGGTCGCGGCGAAGGCGGAAGGGGTCTGCCAGCCGAGCCTGGAATGGGGGCGGGATCCGTTATAGTCGGACCGCCAGCCCGCCAAGGCCGCCCTGGCTTGGTTCAGCGTCGAGAACAGCGTCTCGTTGAGAAGCTCATCTCGCAAGCGGCCGTTAAAGCTCTCAATGAAGGCGTTCTGCATCGGCTTGCCCGGTGCGATGTAGTGCCATTCGACCCTGGCGCTGTCCGCCCAGGCGAGGATGGCGTTCGAGGTGAACTCGCTGCCATTGTCGCTGACGATCATCCTCGGCCTGCCGCGCTCGGCCATCAGGCGATCCAGTTCCCGGGCCACCCGGACGCCGGAGAGCGATGTGTCCGCCACCAGGCCCAGGCATTCCCGGGTGCAGTCGTCCACGACGGTGAGGATGCGGAAGCGGCGGCCACAGGTGAGCTGATCGCTGACGAAGTCGAGCGACCAGCGATCGTTCGGCCGCATCGGGATCATCATGGGGGCTCGCGTCCCGATAGCCCGCTTGCGGCCGCCGCGGCGGCGCACCGTGAGGCGCGCCTCGCGATAAAGCCGGAACAGCCGCTTGTGATTAACCACGAAGCCCTCTCGCTTGAGCAGGACATGGACCCGCCGGTAGCCGAAACTACGCCGCTCCCGGGCAATCGCCGTCATACGCTCACGCAGGGCGGCGTCATCTACGCGTGTCGTCCTGTACCTTATTGTCATGCTGCAGAAGCCGGTGGCTTTACACGCCCGCCGTCGCTCATCCCATGATGGCTCATGAGGTGTGCGACAGCTTTCCGCTCGGCAGCGGGCGTCACCACTTCTTTCCCAGCAGGTCCTTCAGCGCGACGTTGTCGAGCATGGCATCGGCCAGCATGCGCTTCAGCTTGCTGTTCTCATCCTCCAGCGCCCGCAGCCGCTTGGCCTCGGACACCTCCATGCCACCGAACCGGGCCTTCCACTTGTAGATGCTGGCGTCGCTGACGCCGTGCTTCCGGCACAGCTCCGCGACGGGCACGCCGGCCTCATGCTCCTTCAGCATCCCGATGATCTGCTCTTCCGAAAAGCGACTGCGCTTCATGCTCTGGTCCTCATGTCGGGCCAGAACGAACTTCACAATGGATTAGGCCTGAGGGGCAACGTCACAGGATCCACATCATGCTGGACCGTCAGGGCCTCGTGATGAACCAGAAGAAGCTGCGGCGTCTCTATCGCGAGGAGAAGCTGCAGGTGCGCCGGCGCGGCGGCCGCAAACGGGCGCTGGGCACGCGCAGGCCAATGCTCGTGCCTGATCGGGCCAATGCGCGCTGGAGCCTCGACTTTCTCTCCGACACGATCAGCGATGGTCGTCGCTTCAGGGTGCTCGCCATCGTCGACGACTACACGCGCGAGTGCCTGGCACTCGTCGCCGACACCTCGCTCTCGGGCCTGCGCGTGGCTCGCGAACTGGATGACGTCATTCGCCTGCGCGGCCGGCCGGATACGATCGTTTCCGACAACGGCACCGAGTTCACCTCGATGGCGATCCTGCGCTGGTGCCAGGAGACCGGCGTCGAATGGCACTATATCGCCCCCGGCAAGCCGACGCAGAATGCTTTCGTCGAGAGCTTCAACGGGCGCTTCAGGGACGAATGTCTCAATGACACGCTGTTCTCGACGCTCACCGAAGCCCGCAGCGCCATCACCTCATGGAAGGAGGACTACAACCGCCACCGACCACACTCGGCCCTCGGCAACATAACGCCCGCCGAGTTCGCCCTCAAATCCACGCTGGAAAAACAGGCCGCCTAAGGCCAGAAATGAAACTCAGGACTCTCCCTCATGTCGGAGGAGAAAAGGGGCTCAGGTCACTCGAGCCGCACAAGGCCGCTTCGACAGACTAGAGATTAAAGCGCCGATCGCGGCTATAATACCAACGCAATTCGCGAAGCCATCGCGCGGCAGGACGCCCAAGTCGTCGCCTCGACCAGCAGTCGCAGGGCCGCGCTGCCTTACGATCGAGAGGCCTATCGCACTCTCAACCTCGTCGAACGACTCTGGTGCTGGCTCAAGGATTGGCGGCGGATCGTAACGCGCTACGACAAGCTCGCCACCAACTACATGGCCGGCGTCTTCCTTCCCGCCGCCATATCCTTCTGATGTGATTGAGTCGCGAGCCTAAGCTTTACGATCGAAGGCCATGATGTATTTTCATCAATTTCAACCGAGATTGACCAATATATCCGCAACACTCCATAATGTCTTTGAATGGTAATTTCGATCAGATGGATTAGCCATACGCACTGCCGTGAATACCTCGCCAGAAGTGCTTAAATCGGTCAGGGCCAATGTGGTCGTCCCACCCGGCTCCACTCTGCGCCAACTTTGTTTAAAATCTCCGTTGAGCATCTGATTTAGCGAATCGGGCTCAGATGACTTTTCTGTCGCCGAGACCAGGATAACCTCCACTGGCGCAGAGCGGCTGTCCGGCAACTCGATCATCAGCCGCAGACCCGAGGATTGGGGAGGAAGCCCATACTCCAACCGGGCAATGATTATCTCCCCATCGATCGGATGGAGCTCCAAGTGCACTGCACTGCTAGCAATCACATCGAAATCAACATTCAGGCTCTCAGGATGGATAAGCACCGTTTCCAGGAAAGTCCTGAGCCCTGCCCCCGACCGCCAATAGCCAGCGATCTCCCCTTTTGGACCGATCGACACCGTTGTACCGGATTTATGGCTAAGACGTGAAGAAAGCTGTCGCACTTGCTCGGCTTGCCGTTTTAGCTCAAGGCGTAGCGTCTTAATATCTTTGGCAACCGTACCAGGGTTCATCCACTGCTTTAGGTAGTAGCTCAGGTTCCTCATAAAACCCTTAAGCGGCTGAAAGGTAAAATCTAATTCGGCACTTGCGAGATATTTAGTTTTTTTTGAGACTACACTAGCGCGTTCAAGAGCAAGATCTGTATGCAAGCGCGATACCTCTTCGCAAAGAGCTTCGCAATAGTCGGATAATAGCCCGGGCGCTATACCTCGTGTTGAAATGCGGTCTTCCTCAATTTCCTTGCGGGCAAGGTTCATCTGAGTTTCAAACCAAACACGCTCGCTCCAAACCTCATCTATTTTCTTGCGCGCTTCGGCGAGGGCTTTTTCAGCTTCGACCGCACAGCGCTCAGACAACTCGGATTTTAGCCGGGCAATGGTCAGAGAGCGGGTAAGGCGGTGGAGTTCAACTGCTGACTCGTCAGGGGGAACGGATTCCTTTGCGACGGATCGCGTCGGCTTGTTCGGCTCCACTTTGCTTCCTTTGTCGGAATGGGGTGTCTATCTGCTGATGCTATGTATAGGCGAATGGCGCGCCAGATGACCTGGTGTATGCCAAATTACCCGGGGATCAGGAATATGCGAAGGTGGCGAAATATCACCCCTCCATGCCGCTCCCATTATCTGCATTGTTTGATAGAAAGCAGTATTCCAGCCTAATTCAGCGAGTTGGTCAAGACCAGCGCACACATCCGGTGAGGCTAGGTCATGAAACATTATAAGACAGTCTTCAGACGCGTACTCAGCCACAGTTAACGCATCAATGGCGGGGGCCTCGTTTTCGTGGTCACCATCGATAAAAGCAAAGCCCCACCGCCGGCCAAGCTCCCTTCCGAGGTAATGAACCATTTCCGGACTGCCGCCACGATGAAATGCAACGCGATCAGCGACCCCTAGGACCACTAACCGGAGGTAAATCTCGGCTGAGATATCAAGGTCGAGCAATACGGGATCAACTACATCGAGCCCCCCACCGGCCAACGCGATCTGGGTTGTGGACCAGCCTCGCCAGCAGCCGATTTCAAGCTTCGGGCACGGACCTGCGGCAAGAGCCGCGCTGTGCAGCACCGCACTTTCGTCGGCGTTAAGGAAGCCAACCACTGGGAAGCGATCGTCAACGTACCACAGGTGCGGCACGTCGCGTCGCAGGTACGACCAGGGATGCGCCTCCGGATTCCCCAATCTACGATGCGGGAACGTGGCCGCGACCTCGACCATCGTCAGGCCGTCCGACACATAGTCGTACCGCAGGCGCTTTGTCCGGCGCGCTGCACCTGAAGGTCGCCTGCGGATGCTTTTCACCATGCACCGCGATCCCTTAGGGTGAGGCTATGGGCGGCTAGAACCTTGGCAATCCGCACCAAAGCGGGGCGGTCTATGTCCTCAAGTTGCGCTATCAGGCTCGCTCGCACGTCGTAAAGCTGCTCACGCGACTTCTCACGGTTGGGATGATCAGTATAGTAGAGTAAAGGTTCAGGATAAACGAAATGCCGATATGAGTTGCCACTAAGACGAAAAAACAACTCCCAATCTTCCCAAGCGGGCTCGGCGATACGGGTATGAAAACCCTTCACACCCTCCAGCGCCTGACGGCGAATTAAGGAGGTCATGTCGCCGACCATATTGTCAAATAGTGAGAGGGTCAGGGACCCCCCTGGCGGGTGGAAATGATAAAGCACATCCGATTCTGACGGCATCGAAGTCATAGGCGGTACAGCTGCAAAAGGCGCGGAGACGCTATCGGCCTTAGCGCGTGCCATCGCCCGCCACAGATCCCGAACCATGTTTTTAAAAGGCACATTGTCAGAATCAAAGAACAACAGGTGCTCGTGCTGCGCGAGCTCCAGCGCCTTATTGCGTGCGGCGCCGGGGCCGGCGTTCGGCTGCGAGTGGACGATGTGGCCGAGAAGCTCAAGGCGGTCTCGCACCTTGTCGAGCTCGATGCGCTCCTCGGCCGGGGTACCGTCGTCGACAATCACGAGCTGTAGTTGAGGCAATCCCATTCCTAGAAACGCTCGAACCAGCCGAGGTACATATCGGTCGTGCCGGTAAAATGGAATACAGACCGAAATCGGGGCGGGCTCGTCCTCGTCTGGTGCGCGCAGAATTGCAGGTGCGCTTTGGCTCGACCCAAGCATCGTTTCGAGCCACTGCCGACACGCCTCATCCGCTTTATAGGGATGTCGGAGGGAGTTGAAGTCGATACGGCCTAGTCTCGCAATGACGTCCGCCAATCCGGATATAGTTGGCTTGAAAAGCACCGCATCGGCACAGTTCACCTGCGTCGCTGGCTCAGACGGAGCAATGAAGAAGAGACTTTCGCTGATTGCAGCAATCGGCCCCGCCAGAGTTGGTTCCATATTAGACGCGATCACCAGAACACCGCCAGTGTCACGGATAAATTGAAAGGCATTCCGTAAACTAAAGGCCTTGCGCACATCAATTGCAACTGAGGGCAACTCGGCGCGGAGGTCAGTAATAACCTGCTCCGCCCCTTCAGACCCAACTTTGCCAAAACTCCCTAGAAGGGTAATGCGGCTGATTGTCAGTCCACCCTTCTGGGATAGATGCCGAAGAGCCCCGACCAGTAGGCCAAATCCCGTGCTGGAGTCGAGTTCCCCAAGAAAGATGAGGTGGCTCGGATTGACGTCGACAGTTACTGGTAGCGCGGCTTCGACGAAGAAGTGGGGGCTAATAATCACATCACGAGCGATTTCAAAGCTTTCAGCCCGCAGCCAGTCCGCTATGTTTTGACCGGACGCAACCACTAGGTCAGCACCCTCGATCGCGGCACGCTCGCACCAGGCCTCGTCGTCCTCATCCACGACTCGCTCACCAAAGGTCTTGGCAGTCTGACGGCGCCAGCTGAGTGGAGCACTTGCCAGCACCATCAGTCGCTTGGTGTCAAAGGCCATGCCGAGTTGCTTAGCCCTTATGGTCCAGAAACCAACTCCCCCCGCGTCCTGAAACACGATTACGGATGAGGGACGCTCGCGTAGCCAGCGCATTATCCGCCAGGAGCGCCGATAGTGCGGCCGAAAGCCGTAGATATGGAATGGCGGGTCGGGAACATCGTTGAGGGCGAACAAGGTCACGCCTGCCGCTGTGAAGGCCCTGCGCCGGCGCTGCAGGTCTTGTGGAGGGATGTCGCGCGCCAGGAGCACTTCTATCGCTTGTCCAGCATCTGCCAGTGACTTAACGTAGGCAAACAGAGGACCAATCGGGCGGCTTTCCTCGTCCTTGTCGATGTCGTCAAACACGAAAGTGAAACGGTTAGCCTTTTTCGCAGGCGCGATTGCAATCTCGGAGATTGCAGTGGGAAAGTTGACAAGCCCCTCCGCCGGTTTTGCGCGCTCAATCAAATCCGCCATGTCAATTTCGGCATCCGATGCATCAGATGTATCGAATAGCGACAGCTCAGCGCAGTGGTTAGAGAAGAACGCAAATACCCTTGGCCGATCCGGCAAATAGGACTTCAGCTCAACTTTAAAGCCGCAGTTAGCCGCCCGGTCGCCAAGCCAGTTTTGTATATCAGGCCGCAAGATATTCGGTGAAACAGTTGCAAAGCCTCGGTGATCGGCGAGAACCAGCGTGCGAGCGGGCTCTCCACTCGCTTCGTCGCAGGCCCACCCCTCAGCCACGAAAATATGGTCGGGCCGAGATGGCCACGAGGCGGGCCGGACCTGCCACCGATCGACGAAGCCGAACTTACCCGATGCGATAGGGATCAGTGCTCCCCACCAGCGCACCACTCCACCGGAGACCGAAAACAGGGGCTCGATCCGGTCGACTTTGCCATCGACCGTGATGCCCAGCACGAGCACATCATCCTCCTGCTCTTGGAGAGACCAGGGCTCGTCGATGCCGAAACCCAGCGCCTGGCTGGAAAGCCCAACGTCAGGGCGCAGAACGAACGGCGCCATGGGCCCTAGGACGCGCGTTCTTGTAATTATAACGACCTGCTTAGGCGGAGCTTTGGCCTCTGGATCGAAGACCCATCCGGCGATCTGGAAGCGATCGGCGCCAAACTGGAAGGTGTCCAGACACCCCCGCAGACGTCCCGTGGACCGGGCCATAGTCCCATCGGTGAGGAAAGGGGCAAACCAAGACATGGCCGCGAGCGGCAGGCCCATCAGCCGCTGCAGTATATCGCGAAGCTGGTCGATCAGCTCCGCCGTCCAGAGATTTTTCGCTAAGTCGATCGGCGCTCCAAGTATCCGCTCCACGATAGAATCGAGATCGATACCAACACCCTCGAAGCCAAGCCTCAGCTCGTTAAGCTCAATCGAAAAGGCGCGGATTCGGGCCGCAGCAGAATCTCCGCGATAACCCTCAATCTTGTCGAGCTCTCCATTATGCAGTCGTTCTATCAGTTCGATCTGGCGTTCGGCAAAGGAAGGACCCTCCACCGTCTCATTGAAGGCGGCAAGGGCGTCGCCTGCCAGCACATCGGACGCGGCCTGCGAAAGCATCCGCGCAAGTTCGGCCGGCTCGCGCCCTTCGGAAAGGCGCACGCGCACGCCATACTGCTCAGCGAGTTCGGTGTTGGCGCTGATGTTGGTAGCAACAACAAGGGCACCCGCCGCCAGCGCCTCGTACATCACGAAGGCTATCCCCTCCCAGCGGGAGGTAGAGAAGAGGATGTCTGCCTCGGTATAGAGCTCAGTTAGGCGGCGATCATCAACCTCTTCCCAGATGACCTCCAGCCGGTCCGGATTACTTGCAGCGAGACCCGCCAACTGCTCGGCCGCTGCGCCGTAGAAGCGCGTCTCATTATTGTACTCGTTGAGGGCGTGAATGACGAAGCGGCCGCGGAAGTATCCGGGATTGGCGAAAAACAGGCTCAACACCTGGAGCAGCAGTTCGGGGTCTTTCTGCTCGCCCCATCGGCCGCTCCAATATATTACGGGCTTGTAATCGGTAGTTCCGATACGCTGATGGCGCCGTTTAACCAAGGCAGCGCGTTCGAAGGACAGTCGGCTTGAATAAGGAATATGATTGACCTTACTCGGATGCACTTCGCGCGAGACTAAATAGTCAGCGACAAGCCGCGTCTGCGATGAATAAGCATCGATAACGTGTGAGCGTTGGGTCACATAAACTGGAAAGCCCGCTCGTGTCTTATGGAAATAATCCCAACAATAGAGGTGACTGATAATCTTGGGCGGTTTACTCGCGCGTTTCACGTCATCAAGAACGCCATAAGGCGGGAAAGCGGTCTCAAGCTGCACAACATCGTAAGCAAGCAGCGTCGCAGTTAAAAATAGACTGATCCCTGCTTCATCTATGAAATCGCCGAACAAAACACCATCAATATCAGCCAATACATCGCCAATTTTGTAATTATTTTTGCTTTGTGGGGACCCCTGATCGCTTCGCTCGAAGTGCGAAATGAGAAGATCAATCAGCGCCTCTGGATTTCGGCGCCTAAATTCGCGGATGAAATCGATCATGCCAGCGCTGACACCGCCGACGCCGAGGAAGGAGGTGGCTATGAGGAACCGCAATCCCTTGCGCTTTGAAGGTCGATTCCGGCTCCGCGTCGCTCCAAAATAGCTCTCGCTCTTTTGGCGGGTAGTGAAATCCCAATAGGCATGAGGATTAAACACTTCCGGCCGGGACGAATGACGATCGAGCAGCCAGGGTGTCCGGGCATCGGTGCTGTAGATCGGACCAATCTCCGCCTTGACGGGTGAGCCGGCGAGGCCGTGGAGACGCTTCCTAACCAGATCCAACCGCTCCTGATCACGGGAAATAAGCCGTTGCAGCAGCTGCCGAACCCCCTTCATCCGCACGTTGTCGACGACCAGAGATCCAGGCCAGTGGATATGGATTTCTACAACCTCAACATCTGAGACGCCGGCAGCGATGTTTGAGCCGTGATCCCGTACGATATTGTGGGGCAGGATTGCAAAGGTGAAGGTGGTAGTTTGATCGAGTTCCAGCCAGCGGACAACACGTAGATCGTAGCTGAAATGCGCTGCTTCCCCCGTGATCTTAAAAAAGAAGATCTTTCCCGCGTCAGCATTGAATAACTGGGACTGAACGACGGGACCAAGCTGACTCGACAAGATTTTATACAAGGTGGGGCGATCCGCCCCTATCATGAGTGCGCCCTTCTTCATATCGAAGATACTTCGAGCACTCTTTAACGGATCGAAACCATCAACCTTAAAATAATCTTCAATACTATCGCTAACTGAGAGAAAATCGAACCAATCTTGCTGATTAAACCGCGCCTCAGCGGCTTCATACTGATCCTTAAGTCGCGTCCGCAAGACACTGTCGAACTCCGCCTGCCCCTCCCAATATAGCTTCACGCGAGAAACATTCTTGACACGATAGTAAAAGTCACTTGTTTCGCAGTAGACGCCGCGATATTTTGAGCCAATTCGTCTATAAAATTCGATATCCTCGCCGGTCGCGTACCACTCTGAATCGTCGAAGAAATCACCATTCTTGAAGACTTCCGCCCTCACAAGATTGCCTGTATCGCCGTAAAAGTGATATAAATGGCGGTAGTTATTGAATGGTACGTCCAGCTTGACAAGCTTACGATCCGCCTCGAAAAATATCATATCTTGGTAGGTGAAGTGTGCTGGCTCGGGCGATTGCTGCAGTGTTTCGACCAGCCTATCGAGGGCCTCGTCACCAAAGAAATTGTCAGCATCTAGAAAGAAAAAGAACTCTATGTCCGGGTCGCTTTCTAAAAGGCTGCGCACGCCGTCATTACGCGCCTTGCACGGACCCCCGCGGAAGTTTTCCACGATCCGAATGTCTAGATCAGCATAATTTTGAAGCGCGACCTCCATTGCAGCCACATTCGCTGGCGTACGTTTAACGGTATCGAGACCGATAACCACTATTACCTGATGCTGTCGCGAAGACCGCCCAACGCTCTTCAGCATAGATTCTAGGTATTGATAATCATCGTAAAAGGGGACAACCACGCCAATCTTAGCCATACATCCCAATTCCTTTACGCAGTCGCCTTTATGCAACTGTCACTGATCTTGCTATATGAGTAATAAATTCTGCAGATGAGTTAAACTAACTCATTTACACCGCCCTATCGTTAGGTCTTTCAGGCGCCGCTCGCACAAGCTGTTTTTTCTTCACCACAGCAACAGTGTGGTAGGCGTGCTCCGCTGGAAGTATAGCTACAATATCGAAGAATCGACTCCAAACTCTTGTAATATACTCGCTGGAATGAAATATATTACAACTGTAACTTTGACCCTCGTTATAGTAAAAGGCCAACCGCTCTGAAGGCAAATCAGGGTTTGCCGCCAAAAACTCTACAAACTCCGCCTTTTCGTTAAGCTTCGCCTTTAGCGGGGTGCCATCCATATTTCGCCAAGTATGCTCTGAATGGAAAGTAAGCCAAGCTACCCCATCGGGGGCCATTACCCGATCGAGTTCCGACAGCCAACCCGTTTCGTAAACGTCGATATGGGTGAAAACTGAAGCCGCATAGACCAAGTTGAACGTCCCATCCGCTACTGGAACCAATGGATGCACTGAGGTGGTGATACCGCGCATGTTCGCAGGAAATACGCGGTTCACGAAATTGACGTGAGACATATTTAGATCGGCGATAACGACATCACACTCAGGCTCAAGGGCAGCGAAATGGCGGGCGATACGACCGGAAGCGCCGCCAAAATCGAGTATTTTATGGCCCGCTGACAGCTTGGTGTGTTGAAGTATCTTGGCGTAGTCATCAAGGCCGCTGAGCCAGTAGGCGAGGTGGCGTTCGCCGTAGTAGCCTTCGCGAGCCTCAACGCTAGGGACCGGTGCGCGATCTGCAGCCGCGGCCCGCAACGTAAGGGGATTATCGAGCCAAGGCTTCAGCGGATCCACGACAAGTGCACGCTGCACGTCCGATTCAAGGAGCTCGGCCGGCGTGCCGACGGTTTGCGCCTCTCCGTATCCCACCCCGACTTGATCCACGGCGCCGCTTCCTTCTACCAGTCGCCCGTAGCTTACAGGAGCTTGAACTCAATGCACAACCAAGCGGCTCTGTTCGAACCTTCGGAAATGATCGCTGAGAGCAAATATCTCCGTACGCCGAAAACGCTCAATGCATTGTGATTAGAGAAGAAATATGCCCTCGCGTCGGCTGCAAGCCCATTTCCGCCCTGCCTTTATCATTCTTCGTCGCATGCCATTAACCGCCGTGCAAGAGCCATTCCGGCTCGGGGTATAGCTCTGACGGAGTGCGAAAAGGGATAGAGCGCGAGGAGGCTTATTTTGTACTCGGAAGCGAAAAATCCAATGGTAGCCGACTAGGATTCATCGAGGCGCTCAAACCTAGAATGCCGCCCCTTAATGGGGCGGGCGACTTAGCGGCTTAGAAGTCGTTAAATTTGCGAATCGGATCTTGGATAGGCCGGATAAACAATAATTAGCAGTGAAAAGGTAGCGGGAGCCAGCGTCCCTTAGCCAGGGTCAGAGCTTGAATTTCAGGAATTCAACAGTATAATATAATATATCGAATATCGATAGCACATTCAGCGTGCAATTAATCGATAGCAGCGGTATCTTATGATGGATTTTGTCACAGGCCTTAAAGAAAGACGCATCCGAGATGCGTTCATTCAGCATGCGCGCGTCGTTTCTGCGCTTATGTTGCGCGATATCAAGACGCGGTTTGGAGCTAGCTATTTCGGATTTATTTTTGGCTTAATGATTCCGCTTGGCCATCTCGGCATTGTTCTGGCGGGCTATATCCTACTGGCCCGCCGCGCGCCTATCGGGACGGACGTCACTCTTTACCTTGTGACGGCTATCCTGCCTTTCGTGATTTGGTCCTATACGCACCAAAAATTGATCCTGGCTTTCGGGCAAAATATTCCCCTAACCGCGCTTCCGATCGTAAAATTAGCAGACATTATGATCGCGCGCGCCCTAACTGAACTATTAAATTCAATTTTTATTGCGACTATCACGGCGATAGCAATCGGAATGCTTGTTCAAGACATCTACATTAACGATATACCTCGAGTCTTTTATGCATTGATGCTGAGCTACGCACTCGGCGTTAGCACAGGCCTGATATTTGGAATATTAGGCGTAATGGCCCCAATATTCAACATCATGGGCTTCTTATTTATACCTTTATATTGGCTAACATGCGGCGTTCTTTTTATTCCAGGCCCTTTACCAGAACAAGTTCGCACTATTTTGTACTATTTCCCACTAGCTCATATCATTGATTATGGCAGAGTTGGATTTTACTCCAGCTACATCAGCGATTTCCCTCAGCTCTCATACGTTTACACCGTAATAATCTTTAATTTCCTTCTCGCATTTCTCATAGACCGCGTCTTCCGCGCCGCGCTCACAAGCGCGTAAAGCTATTCCAGGCTTTTTTTGTAGACCTCGATGGCTTCGCTCAGATCGTCGTAGATTTGCAGTTTGCCTTTCATCAGGACCATGCCGGTGTCGCAATAATCGCGGATGGTGCTGACGGAGTGCGAGACCATAATCATGCCGGCGGTTTCACGCCGCTTGGCGAAGGCTTCGTGGCAGCGCAGCTGGAAGCGGCTGTCGCCGACCGCGGTGATCTCATCGACGAGATAGAAATCGAATTCGATCGCCATCGATGCGGCGAACGCCAGCCTCGACATCATACCCGATGAATAGGTTTTGACGGGCACGTCCAGGTCGCGGCCCAGCTCGGAAAAATCATCGACGAAATCGACGACGCCCCGGGCATCGACCCCATAGGCGCGCGCCAGGAAGCGGACGTTCTCCCGTCCAGTCATCAGCGGATGAAAGCCGCCCGCGAAGCCCAGCGGCCAGGAGGTCTGGACGTGGCGGTAGATGCGGCCCTGGTTGGGCGCCTCGGTTCCCGCCACCAGGCGCAGGAACGTGGACTTGCCGGCGCCGTTCTTCCCCAAAAGGCCATAGCTGCGCTTGGCGTCGAACGCGATCGACACCTTGTCGAGGACGACCTTGCGCTGCCCCTTGGTGTGATAAAATTTGCTGACCCGGTCGACGATGATCATTCGCGCCTCCGCTCAACCGGCTTGGGCGCGGCGGCGCGATATCATCGAAACGCCGATGCCCCAGGCGATCAGAAGGCCAAGGGTGATCAAGACAGGATAGAGAATACGGCGCGGACCCACCGGGTCTTCCGGCAGAACCGGCCGGACGAAGGTTGCCAGATACATCTGCTGCCGGGCGGCTGCGGTTCGGGCCTGCTCCAGCGAGGCGGCGGCCGACGCGTACTGGCGTTCGAGAACCTGCCGCTCCAGCGCGAGTTGATCGAACCGCGTCATGACCGCGGATAGCCCGTCGCGCCCCTTGTCGCGGCGCAGTGTCAGTTCGTTCTGAAGCGCCTCGGTCTGCTCGCGGATCGCCGCCAGGCGCGTGCGCAAGGGCTGCATCTGAGGCGCGTTCTGCGAAACCACGCGCTGAAGCGTGGTGATCTCCTGGCCGAGCCGCACGGCTTCGCCGCGCAGTTCGGTGATCAGCATATTGATGCCCTGAGCCGTGAGCTGAGGATCGATGATGCCTTCTGATATGCGCAATTGATTGAGCCGCTCGCGCGCTGCGCTCAAGCGATCCTCAATGCCCTGCAATTCGCGCTCGCTGTTGGTGACGAGGTCATTGCGGGCCTGTGCGCCGAGCCTGTTGACCAGTTGCTCGCTGGTCGCGACGAGGCCGTCGGCCAACGCCAAGGCATCTTTCGGCGAGAAGGCCCGGACCCGGACAGTGATGATGCCCGAGGGAGACTCGATCGCAACCGAAACGTGCTTTTGCCAAAACTTTACAACGTCCTCGGTCGGATCATCGGACGCCAGCCGCGAAAAGAAGTCGATGCTGTTGCGGCTATAGCGGTCGCGCAAGCCGACACTGCTCTCCAGAACTTCGACCGCCGCCCGGCTGAGGACGAAGTTCGTAACGATCAGGGAATCCTGCACCTGGGTGATCGAGGGGATGCCGGCAAAGCTGGTCATCGCATCGATGCCGGACACCGCGCCGGTGCGAACGGCGAAGCGCGCCTCGGCCTCGTAGACGTTCGAGGCGATCAAACCGAAATAAATCGTCGCGATCAAGCTCGGAATCACGACCACCACGATCGCGCTGAGGGCCAGCGGCCGGGCGAGGTTCGCGACCGAGAACGTCTGGGCGATCGCGCTGAAATCGGGAGCCTTGAGCAGCGGCGTGCGCCGGCGGGTGCGCGCATGCCGGGCGCGGCGCTGCAATTCTAAGACAAAGCGCGCCGCCTGGTCTCTGGCCGCAGCGCGGCGCACTTGTGCGGACCGTTCGAGCTGAGAACTGCTGGTGCGCGGCGCTGGTTCGACGATACCCATCTCATCCTCTCCCCGTCCCATTAGCAGTAAATGGGCAACGGCGCCAAACCGACCCTGCCTTGTCTTCGGTGCGGCAACTCCAGTAGCGTGAGATTCCAAGGAAACGCTGAGGGGGCGCCTGGTTTGTCGGAGGCCGTCGAGACGAAAAGCCGCGCGAAATCCGCCATCACAGGGGATGAGCAAACCCGCGCCACGCCTCGCCCAAGCCGCGTGCTTCAGGTTTTTCGTGGTCTCCTCGCCGCCGTGGTGGCTTGGCGGGGGACATCGAAATTCCTTGCCGATCTCATTCGCAACGCGCGCGAAACCTCTTTGCGAAGCGAACGGGCGAGGGTCAACCTACCCTGGAAATTGCGGCTTCAGCGCGACGCCATGTGGCGGCGTATCCGCCGCGGCGTCAGCGAAGCGCTGATCGACAAGCCGGCGCCGCGTTATACGGTGACGCTGAAGCACCCGCCGCGCGCCCATCGCCCGCGCCTCCTGCACGTCATTCCCAATGTCTTCGTCGGCGGCTCGACGCAGCTCGTCGTGGATCTGCACCGTCATCTCGGGCATCTCTACGACATGCAGGTGCTCACGGCCGCCCTGCCCCCCGGCGGCCCCCATGCGGGCATGCGCATTCACCGGATCGGGCTGGATGAACCGGCTGATCGCTTCAAGCCCATGGTGGCCGCGCTCGCGCCGGATCTGGTCCATGTGCATTACTGGGGCTCCACCGACGATTCGTGGTACGACCCCGCTTTCGAGGCGGTCCTTGAGACCGGTGTGCCGGTGATCCAGAACGTGAATACGCCTGTCGTTCCCAATTGCGACCCGCGCATCGCGGCAAACGCCTTCGTCTCTCATTATGTCCGCGAGACGTTCGCGCCCGAGCTTGAACCGTCCCTGGTGATTTATCCGGGCATCGACCTTGAAGCCTTTTCCATCCCGCGCGAGGCGGACAGGGACGCCGACGACACGGTTCTTCTGGTCTACCGCCTCGACCCCGACAAGCTGGACCCCGATTCGCTCGATTCGGCGATTGAGGCGGTCAAGCTCCGCCCGAGGACGCGGATCGTCGTCATCGGGGAAGGCCCGCTTTTACCGGTTTTCGTGCAGCGCGTGCGCGAGGCCGGATATCGCGAGAATTTCGACTTTCGCGGGACAGTCCCTTATGGCGCCCTGCCCTCCATCTATGCGCGGGCGCGGGTGTTTTTGGCGCCCGTGGCGCGCGAAAGCTTCGGCCAGGTGGTCCCGTTTGCGATGGCGATGGGCCTCGGGGTGGTCGGCAACGATGTGGGTGCGCTGTCTGAAATTCTCACCACCCGCGAGACACTGGGCAAAACCCACAAGGAGACCGGCGCGATCCTCGCCCGCGTTCTGGATGATGCCCAGTTGCTGGACCGACAGGGTGCCGACAATGTCGAGCGCGCCCAGGCGTTCAGCCTGGATGCCATGATCGCGGCATATGAAGGTCTCTATGCCGATACCCTGGCGCAGCATGAGGGGCGGTTGTCGGCATGACCGTTCTTGTGACCGGCGCCGCCGGCTTTATCGGGCAGGCGCTGTGCCGGGCCTTGCACGCCCAGGGGCGGCAAGTTCGCGCCATGGTGCGGTCGCACCCTGTCAGTCCCATCGGTCCGGATATCGACTATCGGCAGCTCGATCTTGCCAAGCCCGTGGACTGGCGGTCTCACCTCGAAGGGGTCGATACGGTCTACCACCTTGCGTGGTCGACCATCCCGGCCAGCGCGGAATCGGCCCCCGCCCATGATCTTTCGCTGAATGTCGGCGCCTTGATCGGGCTGCTGGAGGCCGCCCAGCACCATGAGCGGATCCGGGTCGTCTTTCCCTCCAGCGGCGGCACGGTCTACGGCCCCTCGGAGGTTCTGCCGATCCCGGAAGACCACCCCAGACACCCGATAAGCGCGTATGGGGTCGCCAAGCTCGCGGCCGAGTCCTACATCAACTTTTACCGCGTCGCCCATGGGGTCAATTCGGTGATCCTGCGGATCAGCAACCCGTATGGACCCGGCCAGAACCCGGCCAAGGGGCTGGGTGTCGTGACCCACTTCGCGCGTGCCGCAGCGGTCGGCAGGCCACTGACGCTGTTTGGCGAGGGGCTGACCGTCCGCGACTTCGTCTATATCGACGACCTCGTGGAGGCCATGCTTTCGGCGGGCGAGAAAAGGGCGATCCACGGGCCGATCAATATCGGCGCCGGCGTCGGGCATTCGCTGTGCGACATCATCGCCCTGCTGGAGCAGCATTTTCAGCGCCCCATGACGGTGATCCAAAAACCCGGCCGTCTGTTCGACGTGCCCGCTTGCGTGCTCGACACCACACGGGCACGCCAATATCTGGGCTGGGCGCCGCGCCTGAGCTTCGGTGAGGGCCTCCACCGACTGCTGGCCGAAATCACGGCGGCATGAGGCGATGCGGGTCGCGCTTTTCGTTCACTGCTACTATCCCGAACACTATTTCGGTACCGAGAGCTACACGCGGATGGTGGCGCGCAACCTGCGCGAGTTGGGCCACGACCCCGTCGTCGTCACGGCCACATTCGCGGGCGAGCCGCCCCAAGGCGAATTGGTCGAACGCTATCGGATCGACGATATTCCCGTCCTGCGCATCGACAGGAACCCGAACCGTGCCGCCAACCTGGGCGAGACCTATCTTCAGCCCAGCATGATGCAGATTCAGCGGCAGGTGCTGGAGGAGATCGCGCCCGACGTGGTCCATGTCACGCATCTCATCAATCACACCGCATCGCTGCTGGCGGTGTGCCAGAGCCTCAACATTCCGACCTTCGCCACGCTGACGGACTTTTTCGGCTTCTGCTTCAACAACAAGCTGGAAGCCGCCGATGGGGAACTGTGCACTGGGCCCAATCCCAGCCGGTCCAACTGTATCGCCTGCCTGATGAAGGACAGCCCGCCGGCCACGCGGTTCCGGCGCTGGCTTCAGGGGCCCCAGGCGAGACCCATGGTCTCGCGTGCCCTTGCGATGTGGCCCGGCCTTGCAGGCCGACATGCCGGCATCGTCGATCTTCAGCAGCGGCCGGGACGTCTTCTGGCGGCCTATGGCGGGTATCGCGCCGCCATCGCGCCGACCGGCTTCCTGCGCGACGCCTACCAGACGAATGGGTTCGGGAATCTCGCTCTGAGCCATTTCGGCGTGGACATTGATCGCTCGGGCAAGCCGGAGGGCACGGCGGGGCGGGTGCGGTTCGGCTATATCGGCCAGCTTGCGTCGCACAAGGGCGTCCACCTGCTGGTCGATGCCCTGCGCCAGGTGGGAAGTGATCGGCTCAGCCTCGACATCTTCGGCGCGGAGGGACAAGATCCCGCCTATTCCGCTGACCTGCGGGCGCGAAGCGTCGACCTGCCGATCCGCTTCAAGGGAACCTTCGCGTTGGAGGGTCTCGCGGATATTCTCGCCGGCCTTGATGTGGTGGTCATTCCCTCGACATGGTACGAGAATAGCCCGTTGATCCTGCTCCAGGCATTGGCCACCCAGACGCCGGTGATCGTCTCCGACGTTGCTGGGATGACCGAGTTCCTTCGGCCGGGAGAAAATGGCTTCGCGTTTCAAAGGGGCGACACGGCTTCATTGGCGGCAACCCTGCGGTATTTCGCCGAAGATCCGGTCCTTGCCCCGCGCATGAGACTGACAACGCGATACGAGAGAACGTCGCGCGACATGGTGGTCGACATCCTGGCGCTTTATGCGCAGCACGGCATTGCGGTGAACCAGCCATGAGGCTGGTGCCCTCAGGACCGCGCGCGCCCTACATATCGGTGCGCGACCCGCGCAGCGCGCCACTGCGGCTGCGGTTTCTGCGGCACCCCACAGGTCGGATCAGCATCGGCCGCATCGGCCTCTACCTGGCTGTGGCGATCATTGCCATGCCTGTGGTCATCGCCGCGATCTATTATCTGCTCATCGCTTCGCCGCTCTTTGTGTCGCAAAGCCATTTTGCCGTGCGCTCCTCCATCGAGGGGCCCACCGTCGACATGGATTTGATGCCCACCACCTCGGGAACCGCCGGAGCCGACGGCGCCAATCCGACGAAGACCTCGGGCATGTCGAAGCTTGGCGGCATGGACTCGCTGGGCGGGAGCATCGGGGGCTCAAGTTCAACGAGCGATCAGGACCCGTTCGTGGTCGCCAGCTTCCTCATGAGCCCGGAAATCACCCGCCGGCTCGACGAAAACGGCTGGCTGCGCGCGCGCTTTACCAAGCCCGGCATCGACCGCTGGTCCCGGCTTCCGGAAGACGCCTCGGCGGAGGAGCTGTTCGCCTACTGGCGCCGCCACGTCTCCGCTGCGGTCGATCGACGCTCGAATATCCTCCAGCTGCGTGTCTCCGCCTTTTCGGCGGAGGATGCGCGGGACATCGCCACGCGCGCGCTCGCCGCAAGCGAGAAGATGATCTCCGACCTTACCATGCGGCAACGGGACGACACGTTGGCTGTGGCCCGCGCCGAGCTTGCCGGGGCAGAGGCCAATTATGAGAAGGTCGGTATCAAGATCCGCCAGATGCGCCGTGATTCCCGCATCGTCGATCCCGTAGGCGAGGTCACGGCGGCGAGCAAGACCCTCCTGCGGCTGATCCTTGAACGCATCAAAGCCAAGGCCGACCTGGAATCGCTGAAAAACCTCGGCAACAGCAAAGCTCCGCGCGTGACCGAGATCGAGGCGACCATTGCCGCCCTGGATGCTCAGATCGCGGAAGCGAACAACCGCCTGACCGGAAACACCGGCTCCCAGACCGTCCTAAGCTCCATCGCCGACCTCGAGCGGGTCGAGCTTGAGCGGCGTTTCAGCGAGGGGATGCTCAACGTCACAGCGGTGGTTTACGATCAGGCGCGCCGTGAGGCGCAGCACAAGTCGTCCTTCCTGCTGGTCTTTCTCAAGCCAACTCTGCCCAGCGAGGCGACGGAACCCAAGCCCCTGGTCATGATCGCCTTCGTCGCCGCGCTCGCCGCGATTGCGTGGCTGTTCGCTTTGACGGCAATTTCGATCACGCTCGATCAACTCGACTGAAATCCCATGCTCTTCAATATCGACGGTGACAGCGGATCGCGCATTGAGGGCTGGATCATGCCCGACAATCCTTCCGTCACGCCGGGCGTGCTGGTGGTGATCGCGGGCAAGGCAGTCGCCAACATCAAGGCGCACATATTGCGCCCGCTCCTGCGCGAGCAAGGGCTCCACGATACCGGCGTCTGCGGCTTTGTCGTCGATACGAAGGAGTGCCCCGACCTGATCGGCGCGGCGGACGTCCAATTGTTCGACACCGACACGAATGTCCGCATCTACCGGCGCCGGCCGGAGGAGGCGGACATCGACGTGAAGCTGTTCCGCCTCGAAGGCCAGCTGCTGCGCAACACCAGTCTCAACGAGGCGCTGGAACCGCATTTTCACATGGTCTTCACGCGGCTTGAGATGGTGCCCGAGGAGACGGTGAAATCAATGATCGGCATCCCGTTCTCGCCCTCCATCTACAGCACGGGGCGGGTCTATTACCGGGTGTTCGAGCCGCTTCTGCGCGACCGGGGCTTCAAGACCTGTGTCTACCTGCGCGACCCGCTGGAGGAATTGGCGGAGCAGCTTCTGCTGCTGCAATGGGCCGGGACGCGCCCGCCCTCCGCCTTCAAGGGCATTCTGCACGACAGCTTTCTGGGCCTTGTCGATTTGATAGATTCCGAGACCCTTAAAACATCCGGCCAGATCGAAACCTGGCTCATGCGTCTGTCGCCGCGTGCCCGGGCAACCTTGACCGATCCCATGACGCGCCTGCTGACCTGCCTGTCCTCGGATGAGCGCGCGGGGTCTCACGCGGTCGCGGATGCGCTCGACACCTTGGCCGAGTGCCTCGCCACCGGCTTTGACTCGGACATGCCGAGCTTCGCCGCGCATATGGAGGCGGCGCTGGACATAGACCTTCCGGTCTTTCCGGCCCGAGACCCCGCCAAACGGGTCCTCGACCTTGCCGGGCGGCTAAGCAAGATGGAAATCGTCGGTGAAATGCTGGCACTCGACCGCGAACTCTATGACACCGCAACCGCGGCCTTCGAGGCGGCGCGTTAGCCGATTGCGCGATCGGGGGGAAAATCAGCGCGTGCGTTCGCGGATCGTCTCGAAATAAAGCGCAGCCACGCCCCAGATCGCGGCCAGACTCAAGCCCAGGATAAGCGTCATCTGCAATATCTCGGGGTGGATGCGAATCTGCGCCAGTGTCGGCGGCATGAACATGTCGACATAGATCTGCTGACGGATCGTATCCTGCTTTGCCTGGGCCAGCGCAGTCTCGGCCCGCGCCACATGGCGCGCAACCAGTTCGCGTCGCGTCTGAAGGATGTCGAACAGCGATGTCGCGCTGAGAAGATCGCCCGTTGAGGCGGTTCCGGGTCCCGCCTGTGTCGCCGCGCTGGGTGCCGTTTGCGTCGCAGCCGACAGGATCAGCTCGATCTGTGCATCGAGCGATCTGATGCGCTCGTCCGCCAGACTGATGGTGGGAGCATTGGCATTCAGGCGCGATGCCGCCGCCGCGCGCGATGCGGCGAGCGTCGCCCGCTCGTCACGAAGACTGGAGACGAGTTTGGTCAGCGCCGTCGCCGAGGCAAGCGGATCGAGGGTCGCCTCCCGGCCGCGGGCGGTTTCCAGCGCGGTCAGTAGCGCGTCCATCTCCGCCTGCGCCGCCTTGCTGTCTGACAGTGCCTGTTCAAGACGCTCGGCGCGCATCGTCTGGGAGAAGTTCGCAACCAGCTTTTCGCACAGCGCGATCACACTGCGGGTCAGGTCCTGAGCCTCTTGCGGGCTGAAGGCGTTGATCTTGATTGTAATGATGCCGGTCGTCGTATCGACATCCGCCGATGCCATCGTCTTCCAATACCGGGCGAGGCGGTCGGCCGAGGCACCGCCCGGAAGATGCCAGATAACATCAAACGGCGAGCCAGCGAACAGTTTGCGCAGGTCATAGTCGCGCGCCAGATCGTCAACGATCTGCGGGCTGCGGACATAGTCCGCAACCACATGGGCTTCCTGCGAATTGTTGAGCGCGGACAAGGTGGCCGCCTGCCCGACCGATTCTATGCTGAGATTTTGCAGGCTACCCCGCACCACGAACCGCGCCTCGGAGACATATTGCGACGCGGCGAAGAAGGTGAGGTAGAGCAGGCAGGCCGCTGTGGGCATCACAACGGCCACGATAAAGCTGATCAAGCCCCAGCGCCGGCGCGTGAGGGTCTCGGGAAACGGCTGACCCGGTGCCGCAATCGATATCTCAGCGGTCGATTGCGGCTGGGGCTGCGATGTCGCGCTGCCTCTGACGGAAACGTCGCCGCGATTCATGGCAATCGAGGGAGCAGCCTCGCTGACCGGCGACGCCACCTTCGCCCGAACCTTCTCGCTCGAAGACGTCATCAGAACCACCGGGCGACCGAGCCGCAGTCGCGGATTTCACCGATCAAGATGGTCAATTCAAGGCGTTGGCCACGCCCACCGCGCTGATGCCGGGCGAAGCCAGCAGGTTGAACAGGGTGAGGAACTTCATGGTGTCGGTCGACGGCGAATTGGCGACATAGAGCGCATCCTTGTCGCGGATGCGCAGTTGCCGCGCGAGGAAGATCGCCGATGCTTTGCGCATGTCGAGGCGATACACCATCCGAACCAGGCCGTTAGCTGACAACACCGTGCCGGGCGGCACCAGCGCGCGCACCACGTTCGGATCTTCAAAACGCAAGAGATAGACGCCGCTCGGGTCCGCCCGCTGGTCAAGCAAGCCACCGGATTTCGCCACGGCCTCTTCCAGCGTGATGCCGATGGCATCGAACGGGACCACCGCGTTCTGCATGGTTGCGCCGAAGGCCGTGAAGGTCTGCGGCCGCCGAACCACCGTCAGCGTGTCCTGGGGGCGCACGTAGACGTTGTCTTCCGGGCGTATGAGCAGCGCCTGCATCGGCATGAAGACCGTGCGCTTGTTACGCGTCAGGCCGATGTAGGTCTCGTGGACCGGTGCACGCAGGCCGCCCGCGCCCGCCACCACGTCAAGCACGCGGTCTCCGCGCGGGGATAGCGGCAATCGGGCACCGGTTGTGACCTCTCCCAGCACCGTCACCGAGTTGCTGGCCGAGCGCGTCACCGTCACCAGCGCCTGGGGCTGGATGGCGCTTCCGGTGAGCTTCTCGACAATGAGCTTCTCGACCTCGGATGTCGTGAGGCCGCTCACGGAAATGCGGCCTGTCTGGCCCGCGTAGGGAATCGTGATGGACTTGTCTTGGCCGACCTGCTGCTCCGGCACGACGGTCGAGTGCGAACCGGTGCTCACGCCCCCCATCATGGGAGCAGAAAACAAGCCGCCCGCGCCGGCTTCCCAGAGCGTCACGACCACGGTATCGCCGACACCAAGTGTATAGCGGCTGGGCGGCTGGGCATCGCCGAACTGCGCGGAGAACGTCGGGTCCCGGCGGCTCGAAAGCACCGACACGACATGATCGTCAATATCCACGAGCGTGAACTGACTGTTCTCCGCCTGCTGAGCCTGCTCAGCAATGTCGGAACGCAACGGGCCAGCCGACGGGAGGGAATCGCATCCCGCCATCAAGCTAGCCAAGGCGATCACGTAACAAAAACGCCTATTCACTCTGCAGGACCACCCTACCTGTTGGTGCCGCAATCTTTATCACAGCCAACCCGTGAAGATTCTACGACCTCTGAGAAATCACACCGATGTATCAAATCCAACACACCCGTGGAGCGTCAGCCCATGTCGACGCCGTAGCGTTGGTACAGGCTGAGAACGTGGCCGGCCATAGCGGTGCTGTCGTGGTCATAATGGGTGGCTGCCGTCAATCGATCGAGGTGGCCCGGCGTCGCGGCAACCATCTCGATGGCTCGGGCCAGGGCCTTCGCGTCACCCGCGGGCACGATGTGCCCGTTGAGTCCCTCGCTGACTGCTTCCATCATCCCCGGCTGATCCGAGACGATGCAGGGCGTATGGCATGCCAGCGCCTGTAGCAGGGTCAGCGGCGCATTCTCGGACCAGGTCGAGGGCATCACCAGCACATCAAACCCGCGCAGAGCCCCGTCGAGTTCCTCGATGGCCAGGCCGCCCCGAAAGGCGATGTCATGCCCGACGGCGGCGCGGCGCAGGGCGTCGGCGTAACCGGGGTGGCGGGACATATCCCCCCAAACCTGGATCTCGGCAGTGCCGGGCCGCAGATGCCGCGCGGCTTCGATCAGAATGTGACAGCCCTTGTGCCGGCTGATCTGGCCGATGAAGCCGACCTGCAGGGCGCCATTGCGACGCCCGGGCTTGATGCTGCGGTCAGCGTCGATGCCGAAGGCGCGGACCTCGATCGGCATCGTGAAGCCATTGCGGCAATAGGCATCCCGCAGGAACCGCGTCGGCGCGATTGCGGCCCGCACTGTGGCCATGGTGGTGCGCAGGTGTCCAGGACGGTCCTGGATCGCCCCGACATCCTGTGCTTCGGGGTCGGGCAGCATCGACCGCATCAGCGGGAGCGCAACGCTGGTGGTCGGGCGCGCGAACCAGGACGCCAGATAGGCAAGCTTCAGGGAGTTGGGATTTTCGGTCGCGCGATCACGCAGTCCGCAGCCGATGCAATTGGTCCGCCAGCGGTTTGGGCCGCCGCACGCCCTGCCCCATCCGTTCACCAGGGTCCCCCGGTGACAGAAGCCGTGGAAATCGGTCAGCGTGGCGAAAACCGGCAGGTGCAGTGCCTGTGCCGCCGTGAAAAGCGCGGTGGTCAAGCCGAGAAAATGCGCCACATGGACAACATCGGGCTTAATCGACCGAAACGCGGCTTCAAGCGCTGGAACGAGGCGCGGATCGTCGAAACTGTCTCTCATCCCGCGCGCGCCGGGGCGGAGAATGCGGAGCACCTCGATCCCGTTCACCCACTCCATCGGGGCCAAGGTCGCGACCGAGCTGCCGGGATCGAAACGGGGCGCGATGACGACGGGGCGATGACCGGCTCGCTGCAACGCCTGCGCCAATTGGCGAATATATACGGCGGTTCCGAAGAATTGCTCCGGAAAATAGCCGTGCAGACAGAGCGCGATCGTCAGCGATTTCATTGCAGGGACACGACCAAAGGCGCGGCGTTCTGCTTCCAGCGCACAACCTCGGCCCGCAACCGTGCGGCCGCCGCCGCCAGCGCTTCGGGATCGTCAAGCAAAGGGCGGATGGCGGCGCACCATGCGTCCGGTCCGCCTTCAATGAGGGGGACGCTCTCGGACAGATCGCGATAGGGCGCCATGCGCGGAAAGATGCCGGCGGCTCCCAGGCGGGCGGCATCAATGGCCTTTGTCGAAGACCGCGCCTGATTGAGCGGCGTGTCGCGGAAGGGCGCGATGAAGAGATCGGCCCCAACCCGTTCGCAATGACGCTTGTACATGGGCCAATCAAGCTCTGCCTGGAACCTCGCCACGGGAATATTTTCCCATATCGGGCGAGCCTGCTTTGGGCCGATGACATCCACCACGAAGTCGTGGGTTGTAACGCCCAGGCCCCTGACGACCTCGGCCGCGAACACATGATCCGCCAGATGACTTAACTGGGCATGAAAGGCGATTCGGATCGGCGCGCCGGCCGCCCTCGTTCTCACCTGAATATCCGCCTCCGCCGGCACCGGCCGCAGAACGGTTGCTTTGGCCTTATGATACCGCTCACGCAACACATCCGTCGAGACGAACACGTCGGTGACCAGGCGCCCTATCCGGCGCAGCGGCACGACGGCGCGCCGCGCGACATCCAGGCGGTACAGCAGAGGCACGGACGTGTCGGCCAGAAACGCGACATAGTCGTCATCGAACATGAAGCCCAGCCCCGCCAAGGCGCGTGCCTTGAGCAGGCGGCGCACCCAACTCCCATTCAGGTAGCGGCAGACGAGCACGTAATCGCCAGGCTCAAGCACCTCGGCGACCTCCGAATCGGCAGCGGGGGGCAGAATGTCGATGATCAGCGTCGGAACACCGCCGAGGCGTGGCGCGATATAATAATCGAATGTCGGATTATTTCCCGCCACCAGGACGACGAGCCGCCTGACTGCCCCTGCCCGGTCCGCGCGCGGACGTATGTCATCGTATTGAAATCCGAGAATATTAGGCAGGAGGCTGCGCAAGAAAATGTCCCGGATTGTGCCATTGGGCGCGCTGCGCATTCATCGCATCGGCAGAACGTTGCCCCAAGGTTTCTCATAATCGACTGGTTGGAAGTGGTCCAGATGATGTAGCTTGGGGAAGATGAGGCGAGCGAAACTGTCGATGGGCAACGACACTCCCGGCCTGGCCATCATATCCGGTGGGTCGAGTGGCATCGGAAAAGCCTGCGCTGAGCAATTGGTGGATCGTGGCCACCCCGTCGCCCTGCTGGCAAGAGACGTTGGCAGGCTCGCTGCCGCACGCGCAGACTTGCTAAGTCGGCGGCCCGATGCCGTCGTGATCACCGAATCCGTGGATGTTGGGGATTGGGAGGCCTGCCGGGCGGCGGTGGATCGGCTTGGGGCCGTTCACGGGGCCGCGGCGTGGGTCATCGCCAGCGCCGGCATGGCGCGGCCTGGCCTGTTCCTTGAGCAATCCGTCGAAGACTATGCCGCTCACATGCAGGCCAATTACCTGGGCACCCTCCATCTGCTGAAGGCGGCGGCTCCGCGCATGGTCGAAGCCCGGCGGGGCCGGATCGTCCTGGTCGCCTCGGGTGCCGCCTTCGTCGGTATTTATGGATATTCCGCGTATGCGCCCTCGAAGTTCGCGGTTCGTGCCCTGGCTGAGGTTCTGCGTGTGGAACTGGCGCTTTCCGGCATCTCCGTGACAGTCGCCTGCCCCCCGGATACGCAGACGCCACAACTCGCCTATGAGAATGCGTACAAGCCAAGTCTCACCCGCAGAATCACCGAGGGCGGAGGCGTGTGGTCCGCAGATGATGTGGGAGCCGCGATCATCAAAGGTGCGTTGAACAGAAAATTCATGGTCGGGCCTGGTGTAGCAGTCGCCGCACTGTCAAGCTTTCACAGTCTTATCGCGCCGATTTTTCGTTTGCGTCAGACCAGCCTTTTGAGGCAAGAGGCTGTGAGAGGTAACGGGCTCGTGGAAAGTCCGGGCTCCATCGAAACTTCTAGGCAATGAGATGGGTTTATATCATTAAAGATAGCCATCTATCTCCTCCACCAAATCGCTTGGGTTGAAAGAAAACATCTTCAGCATGACTTCTGCGATTATAGGCTTGGCATGTCGTTTGCCCGGCGCCCCAAATGTAAACAAATTGTGGGACCTCCTGATCGCGGGGGCATGCACAGTCAGTGACGCTCCTCGGGGACGCTGGCTTGTTGAGCGTTTTCTTCATCCAAATCCCAGCGCGCTCGGCTTTAGCTATAGCTTTGCCGGCGGCTATATTGACGATCATCTTCATTTCGATCCGCTTGCATTCGGTATTTCTCCTCGTGAGGCCGCGCAAGTCGACCCGCAGCAGCGGCTGCTGCTGGAACTGGTTTGGGAAGCGCTGGAAGACGCGGGAATCCCGCCATCGCGAATCGCGGGCGAACGCGTCGGCGTTTATGTGGGTGCCTCCAACGTCGATTATCAGGGCGCGGCGTCCGTCGACCAGTCGGTCATGGAGAGCCACTTCATCACCGGCATTTCGCTGGCGATTGCCTCGAACCGAATCTCCTTCACCTTCGATCTGAAGGGGCCGAGCTTGACCGTCGACACGGCATGCTCGTCTTCGATCGTCGCGCTCGACGCGGCGACGCGCGCGATCGAATCCGGGGAAATCGACACCGCCATCGTTGCCGGCGTGAACATGCTGCTTTCGCCGATTCCCTTCATCGGCTTTTCGCGTGCGCGCATGCTGTCCCCGACCGGACGAAGCCGGCCGTTCTCGGCAAAGGCCGATGGCTATGTGCGCTCCGAAGGGGGAGCCGCATTCGTTTTGCGTCGGCTTGAAACCGCCCGCCGCTCTGGAGACCGTATTCGCTCCGTCGTGCTCGGCACGGGAGTCAACTCCGACGGACGCACCGGGGGCATCTCGCTGCCCTCCATCGAGGGCCAGGCCGGGCTCCTCGCGGACGTTTATGAAAGGTCCGGGGTTTCCCCCTCGGCCTTGGCGTTCATGGAAGCCCATGGCACCGGCACGCCGGTGGGAGACCCCATCGAGGCAAACGCCATCGGCAAGTCGCTCGGCCAGAAGCGGCAGGCGCCCCTGACCATCGGGTCTTTGAAATCCAATATCGGGCATCTGGAATCGGCGTCGGGCGCGGCTGCACTCGCCAAGGTCGTTCTGTCTCTTGAGAACGGCATTTATCCGCGCACGCTGTTTCTGGAAGAGACCAACCCGAACATTAACTTCGATGACCTGAACCTGAGCCCCAGCCGCGAACACCTGCATTTCCCCTCCGGCGCCGATGGCAGCGCGGTGGCGGGGATCTGCAATTATGGCTTCGGGGGCACCAACGCGCATGTCATCTTGCGCTCGCCGACCACCGAAGAACGCCAGATCGTCGCCCATGCGACCCCGGTGCCGGCCAAAATCCTTATGCTTGGCGCCCATACGCGCGAAGCATTGGCGGCGCTGGCCGCGTCTTATCGCGACCAGTTGCAGGACGAGAGCGTCGATCTTGATCTCTTGGCCCGTGCCAACGCCTATCAGCGGGACGGGTTGAAGTATCGGCTCGCGCTGCCGTTGACGTCCCGCGAAGATACGGTGGCACAGCTTGGCCGCGTCGCTGCGGGGGAGCAAACCCGCGATCTTGCGGTTGCCGCCGTTCCCGGATCGAGCCGCGTGGCGTTCGTGTTTTCTGGCAACGGGTGCCAGTGGGCGGGAATGGGCATCGCCGCCTATCATCACAATGCGGCGTTCGCGGACGAGCTTCGGGTGATAGATGCGCTCTTCCAGGCTGAAGCCGGATGGTCGCTGATCGCCGCGATGCACGCTGAGGACATCAAAGAGCGGCTGACCGCCACCAGCGTTGCCCAGCCGCTGATTTATGCGATCCAGTCGGCGCTTGCCGCTGTTCTCGTCAGCCACGGACTGAAGCCCGATTTTGTTCTGGGCCACAGCGTCGGCGAGATTGCGGCCGCGGAAGCCAGCGGTGCGTTGAGCCGCGCGGCGGCGGTCAAGCTCGTGAAAGAGCGCAGCCTGCACCAGGAAAAGGTTCGGGGTGCGGGCGGCATGATCGCCATTGCCTCGAACGAGGCCACTGTCCGCGAACTGGTGAGCAAGATTGATGGACTGGAGATCGCCGCGATCAACGCGCCGAACTCCTACACCGTTGCCGGGAGCGCGAGCGCCCTCCAAGAGCTGGCGGCCACGGCGCGTTCGAAGCGTATCGCGACCGTCCGGCTCGATGTGGATTACCCCTTCCATTCCAGTCTGCTCGATCCCATCCGCGACCCCTTGCTCGCCTCTCTCAAGTCGATCGACCGGACCGAAACAACAACGCCGTTCATTTCCTCGGTAACCGGCGGCCTGATCGCGGGTTCGGACCTTGATGCGGACTATTGGTGGCGCAATGTGCGCCAGCCCGTGCAATTCCAGGCTGCCGTCGAGCACGCGGCCAAGGCTGGAGCGACGCTCTTTATCGAACTATCGGCGCGCCCGATCCTGGTCACGGCGGTCACGGAAATCTGCCGCGCCGATGCGGCACCGGCGAGCGCCATAGGAAGCCTGACTGATCGTGGCGGCGATCGTGATCCTGTGCTCGCGCTTCTGGCAACGCTGGTCGCGCGCGGCGCGCTGGCGCCTTCGGAGCAACTGATCGGCAGCGCGCCTGAGATCCGGCTCCCGTTGCCGCATTATCCCTGGCAGAAGCAGCTCTGCTTGTTGCCCAAGACCAACGAGGGCATCGAGAGCTACGGGCGGATTGATGGCGGCCTTCGTCATCCGCTCATCGGCACACGGATCTCTTACGGATCTCCCGAATGGCGGATTCTGCTGGATGCCGAGATGCTGCCTTATCTCGCGGACCATCGGGTCGGTGGAGAGGTGGTTGTCCCAGGCGCGGCGTTTGTCGAGATGGCGCTGGCCGTTGCGCGCGATCTCTACGGTGATGTGCCGTTTGAACTGACCGATATCGACATCCTTCGGCCGCTCACCCTGGGGGCCCAGGGCATGCGCGAAGTCTCAATTCGCTATGAGCGTTCGCTTTCGCGCATCGAGATTTTCAGCCGGCCACGCTTCGGCCTCGAATGGACCCTCCATGCCGGCGGCAGGGTCAGCACGCTGGACGGCCATGCCACTGGCGCGGCCATCGGGCTCGATGCCCAGGCAGCGACGGTTCATGGGCACGCGGAGATCTACAAGGCCGCGACGCGGGCGGGTCTCCAATACGGCCCCTCCTTCCGGCGCGTCTCACGGTTGCGCAGGGATGGCCGGTGGCTCGACGCCGAACTGACCGAACCTCTTCAGCAGCTCAATGCGTTCCCCAACAATCAGGTGATCGACCTCATCGCGTTGGATGCTGCCTTCCACGGCGTTTTCGTGGGCCTGGAGCAGAAAGCGGGCGAGACGCGCGGGTTCCTTCCTGTCCGCATCCGCCGGCTCCGGTGCTGGAAAAGCGGCGTGCCGATCACGCGGGCGCTGGTCGAGATCAACAAGGACACGCCGCGCTCCAAGACCCTGCAATGCGTGCTCTACGGCAGCGATGGTGCCATCGCGGTCGAATGCGACGGTGTCTACCTTCGCGCTGCCGTGCTGTCGCGGAGCGATGATGCCAACCGTGTCTTTAATACGCGCTTCCAGCTTTTGTCGGCGGTCGGGCAGCGGGAACAGCGCGTCGTCGCTGCGGCCGAAACGGAGGCCGGCGCCCCCGCAGCGTGGCTGCTGACGCGGGCGGTCGCAATCGCATCTGCTCACGAAGCCCTGCTGGACCTCTCGGTCGCCGGCCGCCTGGATGTTGAAGCGTGCGTGGCGCAAGGGCTGGTTCATGCATCAGCGGTGCCCTTGCTCGGCGTTGCTCTGAGATTGCTTGAGGCGGCGCAACTGGCCTCCGAGCAGGATGGCGTGTGGCAGATCGCCGAGGATGGCGGGTTCCCCGCGCCTGCGAAGCTGATCCGTTCACTGGCGGAGCGTTTCCCGGCGGCACAGGCCGAGCTATTGGCTGCAAACGCGGTTGCCGGCGGCCTGGGCGAACGCCTGCGCAGTGGCGATAGCTGCTTGACGAGCGAACTCCTGCGCCATTTCTGGACGGATTCGGCAATTTTGCGCGCGTCCGCCGACACCGTCCTCCGGCAGGTTGAAGATGCCGTGGCCGCTTGCCTTCCCCGGCCGCCGCGCGTCGCAATTCTGGAGCCGACGGCTCAGATCGTCCATGAATTGCTGCGTCCGCTGGCCCAGCAAGGCAAGATCAGCCTGATCGCCATCAAGACCGGAACGAGTGGCTCGTCGGCCCCCTGGCTTGGAACGGTCGATCTTGCTGCGGACGCTGACCCCTCCCAAAGCCCGCTGAAGTCCTTCGATGCCCTCGTCGGGCTGTTGACAGGGCCGTTGCCCGACGATGCCGGTCTGGAACGGTTGCACGGGATGCTCGGCAAGGGCTGCGTGGCCACCATCGGCGTGCCGCCGCAAGAAGATGCGCTTGATCTGATTCTCGGCCTTGGCGAAAACTGGCTTCAACAGCAATCGGACCCGTGGCTCACGACCGGAGCCGCGCCGACAGCGGAAGCGGTGACAGCCACGCTCAAGCGGCTCGGCCTTTCCACGCCGAAAACCTCCATCGACAGTTCGGGCGGCACCATCATCTCGGCGGCGCGAACACAGGCCGGCAACGGCATCGCAGCCGCATCGCCCAGCCTGCGCATGCCCGATGCCGACCTTCAGGATGACGCGGCCCTTGCGGCGGCGCTCAGCTCGGCATCCGGGGATGGACCCCAGATCGAATTGGATCTGCCGTTGGCGGCAGATCGCGACAGCATCGGCAGCCAGGATCGGGCGATGCGCATCGCCCTGCGCCTGCGCGAGATCGCTGACGGCGGTGAACCTGCTGCCCTATGGGTCGTGACCCGGGATGCGTTCGCGCGGCACGGCCGCGCAAACCCCGAGGCGGATGCGATCTGGAGCTTCACCCGCGTCGCGATGAACGAATATCCGAACATCGATATTCGTCTTGTCGACATCGCCGCGTCCTTGGCCGCGAACGATGCGGCCGCCTATCTGCTGGACACCATCAGCCACCCCGGCGACGAGCGGGAAATCCTGATTTCCGTCGACGGCATTGCCGCTCCACGCGTGGAGCATAATGCCGTCAAGCTTCAAGACGCGATTGCGGGGTCCCGTGCCGTCCTCAAGGCCGAGCACGGCGCGGGCTTCGAGCAGTTCGCATGGCATTGGGTGGAGCGGGTTGCGCCAGGCGATGGTGAGATCGAGATCGCGGTGGCGGCCACCGGCCTCAATTTCCGCGATGTCATGGTGGGCATGGGCCTGCTCGACGAGGGCTTGCTCGCCGGCGGAATGAGTTCGGCGGCGCTCGGCTTCGAGTGCGCAGGGCAGGTTGTGCGCGTCGGGTCGCAGGTGCAGGGCCTCGCGGTCGGCGACCATGTGATGGGATTTGCCGCAGACGCCTTTTCATCCCACGTCACGTCTCCCGCGCAGAGCTTCGTAAAGGTGCCCGCAGGCATGCCGCTTGAGGCGGCGACGACGATTCCGGTCGCATTCTCCACCGCTTGGTTCGCCCTCAACGAAGTCGCCCGGCTGCGTGCGGGTGAAACCGTGCTGATCCACGGCGCGGTAGGCGGGGTCGGTCAGGCGGCGATGCAGATCGCGCGCATGCTCGGCGCGCGGATTATCGCCACCGCCGGCAATGCCGAGCGGCGGCGCCTTGCGCTCGCCCTGGGCGCCGATGCGGTCTACGATTCCCGCAGTCTGGATTTCGCCGAACGCATCCGCGCCGAGCACGGCGGCGTCGACGTGGTGCTGAACTCGCTGGCCGGCGAGGCCATGAAAGCTTCGTTCCGGCTGCTGCGGCCGTTCGGGCGTTTCGTCGAACTCGGAAAACGCGACTTCCTTGAGAACACCGCGCTGGAGCTTCGGCCCTTCGTCCGCAACCTCAGCTATTTCGGCGTCGATCTCGACGAGTTGCTTGCCCACGACCCTGCGATACCGCGTCGCATTCTGGATCATCTGGTCGAGCGTTTCGAGAGCGGCGAATTCACCGCCCTGCCCTATCGCGTCTTTGCCGGCGAGGATGTCGCGGACGCGATGCGCGTAATGCAACGCTCCGGCCACGTCGGCAAGCTCGTGGTCCGCCCCGCCGCGCGCGCGGTCAAGGGACGCGCCGTGGCAACGTTCAAGCCGAAACATGGCCCGTTCGTCGTGCTCGGGGGCGCGGGTGGATTTGGCCTTGAGACGGCAGTTTGGCTCGCCGATCGTGGCGCGACCCAAGTGGTGGTGGCTTCCCGCCGCGGACAGATCGACCCCGCCATAGCGGATCGTCTCGGCGCCTACACCGGTCGCATCAGTGTCGATAAGGCCGATGCGACCGATCCCGCCTTGGTCGCGGAGTTTCTGAAGCGTGTCCGCGAAAAGCACGGGCCGATCGCCGGCGTCGTGCATACCGCGATGGTGTTGGAGGACGGTCTGCTTGACGGCCTGACGGACACCTCCCTCGCAACCGTGGTGTTGCCGAAGGCGGTCGGCGTTGCGGCGCTCGATGCCGCGACCCGTGCGGACCCGTTGCAGTGCTTCGTGGTCTTCTCATCGGCAACAACCCTGATCGGTAGCCCAGGGCAAGGCGCCTATGTTCTCGCCAATGCCTATATCGAAGGGCTGATGCGGGTCCGGCGTCTGGCCGGTGCTCCCGCGCTCGCGGTCGGGTGGGGGGCGATCGCCGATGCCGGCGTCATCGCCCGCGACGCAAAGCTCGGCGAACGCCTCTCCCGCACGACGGGCGTGTCGGGTGTGCCCGTCAGCGACGCCTTGCGGCATCTCGGCGTGCTCCTGGCGCAGGGCGACGCGATTGATCCGGTCCAGATCTACAGCGCGATGGGCAACAGCGCCGTCGCCAACAGCCTCACCGTGCTGAAATCACCAGCCTTTGCCAAGCTGGCCGGCGGCGGTAGCGAAGCGCGTCAAGGCAATGCCGTGGATCTCAAAGCCGAGATCGCGGGCAAGACGAATGCGGAGGCACTCGAAATTGTGCTCGCGGTCGCCAAGTCGGAAATCGGCCGAATTTTGCGCATCGATGTCGCCGACATCAATGCGCATCGGCCATTATCCGAAATCGGCATGGACTCGCTGATGGCGCTCGAATTACGCCTCGGCGTCGAAAAGCGCATCAATGTGGAACTGCCTTTGATATCGCTGGGCGATCGCTCCGCTTCCGATGTCGCGGAGAAAATCCTGGCAGACTTGCTTGGCCAGACAGAGAGCGGAACCGAAATCGTCGATGCGATGGCCACGCAGCACAGTGTAAATGGCCCCGATGTTGCTAAGTCGGTGATCAATATCATCGAGCGCCCCGCTCGCGTGACGGGTGGTGTCCTATGAGGCCAACAAGCAAGGCGGCACTGTCGGACGCCGATATCGCAAACGTCTTGCAGCGTTCGGATATCGCGCGCACGGCACGTCCGGTTTCCCTGCCCAGCGCCGAGAAAGCCAAGGTCGCCTGCCCTTCGTTCGAGGATTTGCCCGCATACCAGCAACTGGTGATGCAGCGGACCATCGGCGATCAACTGGGCCTGGAAAATCCTTATTTCCGCATACATCAGAAGCGGGCGGGCGCGGAAACGATCATTGATGATCGCGAGATCCTCAATTTTGCATCCTACGACTATCTCGGTCTGAATGGCGACCCGCGCATCACGCTGGCGGTGCAAGAGGCCGTGGCGCGGTGGGGCACAAGCGTCTCCGCCAGCCGCATCACCGCCGGGGAGCGCGACGCGCATCGCGAACTCGAAGCGGAGATCGCGAAGCTCTATGAAACCGAGGATGCGATTGTCTTCGTCAGCGGCCACGCAACCGCCGTCTCGACAATAGGAACATTGCTTCAGCAGAACGATCTCATCCTGCACGACAGCCTCATTCACAACTGCATCGTCGTCGGAGGGCAGATGTCGGGGGCGACGCGTCGCCTCTTCGCCCATAACGATCTGGATGCGCTGGAGAGAATTCTTCAAGGCGAGCGGTCGCGCTACAACAGGGTTTTGATCGCCACCGAAGGCTTGTTCTCGATGGACGGCGACGGGCCGGATCTCGCCCGTCTGGTGGATATCAAGAACCGCTATGGCTGCTGGCTCATGGTCGATGATGCCCATGGCCTGGGCGTGCTCGGCGCCACCGGCCGCGGCATCTTCGAGCAGGCGCAGGTCGATCCCGCCGGGGTCGATATCTGGCTCGGAACCCTCTCCAAGAGCCTTGTGAGTTGCGGTGGCTATGTCGCCGGCAGCAAGGCGCTGGTCGATCTCCTGAAGTGCATTTCGCCTGGCTTCGTCTACAGCGTGGGCATGCCGGTCCCCGCGGCCGTCGCGTCCACCATTGCGCTGCGGATCATGTTGTCCGAGCCGGAGCGCGTCGCCCGGCTGCGGGCAAACGGCCTGCATCTGCTCGAACGGGCACGGGCCTGCGGCCTCGATACGGGCTGGGGCTGGGGCTATGCCATTACGCCGATCATCGTCGGCGACACGCTGCGAACTGTCATGCTGGCGCAAAGACTGCTCAAGCGCGGCATCAACGCCTTTCCCGTCCTCCCGCCGGGCGTGCCCAACGGGACGGCGCGGTTGCGCTTCTTCGTCTCAAGCGAGCACACGTTTGAGCAGATCGACACCGCGATCGACGCCACGCGAGAAGAACTGGACCTTTTGGAGAGCGAGGGCTACGGCGTGGACTCCCTGCCTCTTCTCATGGAGAGGACGTCCCGGTCCGGCGTGTGATCTTCGCCAGACGGGCTGATGCCATGCCTGCCCGAGTTCATATGCCTGCCAAAGCCCGCACCATCCTTCTGCTGCAAGGCCCGCCTTCGCCGTTCTGGGGCGAGCTTGCCGACGGCTTCGCACAGGCCGGCGCACAGGTCCTCAAAGTCAATTTCAGCCTTGGCGACCGGGTCTATTGGGGAAAACGGCCCGCCCTGACATTTCGCGGTCGCCGCGAAGACTGGCCGGATTTTCTGGCTGACCTGATCCAACGCCACGGCGTCACCGACATTCTCTATTTCGGCGATCGGATGCCATATCACGCGGCCGCAGCCGAATGCGCGCGCCGCCTCGGCATACGGGCCTATGTGGTTGAGTTCGGCTATCTGCGCCCCGGCTGGCTGACGCTGGAGCGCGGCGGCATGGGGGCGTATTCGCATTTTCCCAATGATCCCGCCGTGCTGCGCGCTTTGGCGGAAACACTTCCTGCGGTGACGGCGAAGAAGCGCCACGCACATGCGTTCGCGGTCGAGGCTTTCAATGAGGTGGTCTTCAATCTCCTCAACAGCCTGTTCTGGTGGCTGCATCCCGCCTACGATCCCGACAAGTTCTATCGGCCGATACCGGAATATCTGAGCACGCTGCTGCGCACCGGGCGGCGTTGGCTGCAACGCCCCTCCACGGCGTCGGTTGTCGGCGAAGCGGCCGAGGGGTGCTGGCCCTATGCGCTTCATGCCCTGCAATTGCAGAACGACTGGCAGATCCGCGCCAATTCTCCCTACCGGGATCAGCGCCAGGTGCTCGACATGATCATGGCTTCGTTGAGCCGCGACGCGCCGAAGGACATGCGTCTCATCGTCAAGCTTCATCCGATGGATGTCGGCTTGATCGACTGGGGCGCCGAGACCCGCGCCATTGCACGTCGCCATGGCGTGGAGGACCGGGTCCATTTCATCGACGGGGGCGATCTTGATGCGTTGATGGCGGGTGCGGTGGGTGTGTTCGTGGTGAATTCCACCGTCGGGCTTCTCGCCTTGCGCGCGGGACGGCCGGTTAAGGCGTTCGGGGTCGCCATCTACGCTATGCCGGGCCTCACCGACCAACGCGGCCTAGAACAGATGTGGCTGGCGCCTATCCCTCCGGACCCATCCCTCGTCGATGCCCTGGTCAAGACGCTGGCCGCGACCATTCAGTTGCGCGGTTCGGTCTATGATGAAGAAGGTCGCGGCGTCGCGGTTAAGGAAATCGTCGGGCGCGTTCTCGGCGACCTCGTCAACGAGCCCGGCGCCTTCGTCGATCCGCCCCCGCGTCTTGCGGCGGCGCGTGCGCTTGGGGTGACGTGCTGATCCTGCCGACGGTGCCTTGAAGGGGACTACCGATCGAGGGTGTTATCGAGAAAATACCATTGGTCGAGGTTCGCGAGCACGATCGGCTCGATGATCGCGTTGAGATAGGCGACATCATCTGTCGATTTCCGCTCCACCGGCGCGGTGCGCTCGGGCAGATGAAAATACGGCACGGCATCGATCAGAAAATTGGCTTTCTCCACCCGCCGGCAATGCACCACCGCCAACCGAGCACCGCTGTCGCGGGCAAGCCAAGCGGCGATGGCCAGGTTGCCTTCCAGGTGCGGCGGTCGCCCAAAAAACGGACCCATGGTTCGGCCGGCCCGTGCCTCATCGCAGAACACGTAAACGACCCCCCCCTCCTTCAATATGCGACGCGCACTCCGCAGCCCTCGCGCATCAGGCAGGAGTGTCGTCAACCCCAAGTGCTTGCGGACCCGCGTTGCAATGACACGTTGGGCCCAGGTTTCAGGCGGGATCGCAAAGCCCGTTACCTTGTGCCCACGCGCGTGCAGCGCCGCGATGGATGTTTCCCAATTGCCGGTATGAAGCGCCACAGCGACTGTTGCTGCATTAGGAAGATCGGGCACATGGCGTTCAAAGCGTTCCGTCACCTTGATGCGACCGGCGTCGTGCAAGCGCGTTAATACCGCGAACTCCGCCATCAACCGCCCGACATTGTCGAGAAAGCGCAGGACCGCCGCATTGATCTTGGCATCGTCGGCGTCCGGCCAGAGGCGCTTGAGGTTGTTGCGCGCGCCCTCAAGGATCCATGGACGGTTCCGGGGCACGCTCCATCTGACGAACGCACTGCCGATCGCCGAAACCGCATCGATCGGCGCGTAGCGCAGCCCGTAATAAAGCGCGTAGTGCGCCAGATCCTGAAGCCGGGAGCGGAGCGTGTGGACCGGGGGATTCTCAAGGAGGGGTTCGCTCATCGACATTCAACCCTCATGGAAAGGCCCCCGGCCGGGCGAAGCGTCAGGCGGCAAACCGGCTCAACCTGTTTGGTGGTCGCGAGCCTGACGCGAAAACGCTGCGCCAAGGTTGCCAGACAGAGGATCGACTCGGTCAAGCCGAAGGCCAAACCGGCGCAGATGCGGGGTCCGGCGGCGAAGGGAATGTAGCTGTAGGGCCTCGGGCGTTCTGGCCCGAGGAAGCGTTCGGGCTTGAAGTGGTTCGGGTCCTCCCACAGATCGGTTGCACGGTGCAGCAACCAGGGAACGACCAAAACCAGCGCGCCTTTTTCCACCTCCAGCGCGCCGATGCGGTCGGCCCTGTTGGCCTGACGCGACATGATCGGCACCGGCGGATAAAGCCGCAGCGTCTCCTCGATGATGGCGCGCGTATAGGGCAAGGAGGCGACGTCCTGGACTGTCGGCGGGCGGTCGCCCAGCACCTCTTCCAGCTCCCGGTGCAGCGCCGCTTCGGCCCAAGGCGCGTTCGCGAGGCAATACCAACTCCAGGTCAGCAGAGACGCCGTGGTCTCGTGGCCGGCCATGAAGATCGTCGCGGCCTCGTTGCGCAACGCCTGGACATCCAGTTGAAGCGTCGGGCTCTTGGCGCTGCGCTTGACAAGAATGTCGATCATCGAGCCGTCTTCACCGGCGCCTTGCAGATGCCGCTCGACGATATCGTCGATCACGCGCTGAACCTGCCGAGCGCCACGGCGAAGCCCGCGTGAGCGAAAGATCGGCCAGCCTTCGTCCGCGCCCAGGAAGTAGCCGAGATTGAAGCTGTCCACATGGCGCTGGTATTGCGTGAAACCGGCGATAACGGAACGTGCCGCCCCTGCCCCGAGCTGCCGGCCGAAGACGGTGCGGGCAATGATCTCGGCGGTCAGCTCGGCCATCTCGCTCAGCATGTCGAAGGCTTCGCCCTCTCCACGCTCCGACCAGCGGCCCGTCATCTCGACGGCGACCCGCTCCATGGTCGGCGCGAAGCCTGGAAGCCGATTTTTGTGCACGATGTCGGCGACCAGCGGCCGCCGTCGCTTCCAGGTTTCGCCATCGCTGATGAAGAGGCCATCGCCCAGGAGATATTCGAGCGCCCGCCGCATCTGCGGGCTTTTGCGCTCATAGATGTCGTGATGGGTCGCCATGACGTGCTTGATCGCATCGGGCGAATTCACGACGACGATCTGGCGCTTCCACATCCGAAAGCTATCGACGCAGCTTCTATAATGCTGCGCCATCCAATCGCCGATCAGATTGTGCTTGGCACCGATCGCCATTCCAAGGCCGTTCAACGGCTTCGCGCGCGGCTTGATATGGGCCGGGATAAAGTAACCGGGACCCTTCTCCTCGATGATGGGCTGTGGCGTGTAGAAAAAGCGCAGCATCAAGTGGTCATTCCTGGCGCGAGAGCACTTGGCGGCCTTGTCTCTATTCCTAACCCATTTTCAAGCGCCGTGGGTGCCTCTAGTGCCGCTCAAGGACGATCAAGTCCTGGAAGTCGTGAATGGCGCCGGGAATCACGGCATGCACCGAGAATTTGCGGCCGAACAGCAGTTCCGCCTGAGAAACGAACGTCGTCCCATAGCGATAATGCTCTTGCGTAAGGTGAGTGTATTGCTCGGCGAAGTCGAAGCCAACCTCGGCCAAGGTCGCCTTGGCCTGTAGCAGGCGGTCGGGCGCAACGCCCATGAGGCTGGCCACGGTTTCGTCTGAGATGCCCAGCTCAAGCGCGCACAGGCCGTGCAGGGTGAGAAACAGCAAAGCTCCCGGGCGGGTCACCCGGTGCAGTTCGTCGATATAAAACTCGGTCGACTGCCGGTCGATATGGGTGAAGACGGATACGCTGATCACGCAGTCGAACGTCGCAGCCTCGAACGGCAGAGGTTCCGCCGGCTTGGTGTGGATGGCCTCGATCCAGGGCAGGCTCTCGGAAACCCAGGCGATGTTCGCGCTGTCGATATCGACCCCGACATACCGGCCCGAGAACCCCTTGAAATAGCGGCCGACCCGCCCGACACCGACCCCGAAGTCCAGGACGGACTCGAAGCTGTTGAGCGCACGCGGACTGGCGGCTGCAAACGCGGTCAGGATATCCGCCCCGTGGCCGGCAAAGCCCGCCGGCTGAACCAGGCCGGTGGTGTGATACATCAAGGTCTCGGGTGGGAAGGGCGCCACCCAGTCTGTTGCACGCGCGCTATGAAGCGCGGCAAAGATGTTGAAGTCGATCCATTGCGGCAGGGGCCCGGACATTCCGGTTTTAGACGCCTCAGGTAGGGGGCCGGCATACGCCTCGAACAGGCTCTCGATGGTTTCCGCGCGAGCCCCCCTTGGCCGCGCCACATAAATCGCCTCGCGGCTGAGCATTTCGCCTCGTTCCACCAGTTGGGCTTCAAGCAGGTAGAGCGCGCGCAGGAGGGCGCGGCCCTCAAGGTCGCTGTCCATCTCAGGAGAGATGCACCCCGTGGAGAAAAGCGGCGCCAGTAGCGTCCCGCCACGGCTCGCGGTGGATGTGACGTCGAAGTACGCCCGCAACGCACTCTCGCAGGCCCGGGAAGACGGTGTGCCGATCTGAGCCACCGCAGGGGCGCCCTCATACCGCGCCTTCAAGCGCCAGCGGCTCGGCACCTGCTGTAAAAACGCATCCATGAGCCGCGTTGGATCCGGCAAGCCCACGCCATCGAGATCCCTCAGATGCAGCCAGAGCAGCGCGTCTTCGGCGAGATTGTCATGCAGCCAGGAGAAGAGCGCGACTGGGTCCCGCAGGTTCGCCAGCGAAAGCGAGACCAGTGCCGCATCGAAATGCGTCGCATTGGCGAGCGCCGCACCTACGCTGCCGTCCAGAAGCGACCGGTCGACACGGCCCCCGGCAGGCAAAAGCACCGTTGCATCGGCGGCGATGCTCTGGGCTGCGAGCGCAGATTCAATGCATACCGTCTCGCTCTCGGTATCCCCCAGGACGAGGCAGCGTGTGATCGCGCCATGGTCGAGACAGGCTTGGGCGGCCGGATGGCGCTCCGGGGAACCGGTGAGCTTTTCATTGATGGCGGCTTGCACCGCTTCGAGGCCATCCCACAGGACGGGAGGTGAGGTTCCGGCTTCAGTGGACGTTGTTCCGACAGGCGATGTTTCGCCGGACGACATTCCCAAAATGGCGCCCCTCGCGCGCTTGAGCCAGCTCATTCATTCCCTCTTCCGCTAGCCCCCTGCATAGACAGCGCGGTTAAGGGCGACAAGCTGCAAGACGGCATCACGCGTCTTGTGCCGAGAATTCATGGCTTTGCCGCGACAGTCTGGATGCGGTGGGTTGATAAGGTTGGAATCATTCACGCTCGATTGCCATCGGCTTATCGCGCTATAATCCGCGTGTGCCCCACCTCAGCCCTCTTGCAAATTCGCCGGCCAGATATGCTGGTTCGGCGGCTGTGGCGGTGGCAGGAATGGGTCTCGTGTCGATGGTTCTCGTGTTGGAGGCGGACGTCATGCTGATAGCTCCATGGTGAAGGGGGCGGCATTCTTGTCCGGTGCGGATGAGATCATCCCGCGCGACATCCACTTCGATATCCCCGGCAATGCGCAGCGGCATTGGTTCGACGGAGACATCCACAAGACCGCAATTATCGACGGCCTGTCTATATTCCTGCCCGAGGGAGAGCGGTTCTTTATCCGTTCCCTCAAGCACTACGCCTCCAAGCTCGGCGACAAGGAGCTTGCGGCGGAGATCAACGGATATGCCGTGCAGGAGGCCTATCACACCCGCGAGCACGAGGGGTACAATCGTGCCATGATCGCGCTGGGCTATGATGTCCCCAAGATGGAAAAGCTGGTCCAGCAGGCGCTTGATATTGTCACGGACCCGCTTCAGAGGCTCTCGGTGACATGCGCCATCGAGCATCTGACCGCCGCGTTTTCAACGATCGCTCTGCGCAACCCGGAGCTGCTGGACGGCGCTGCGCCAGCCTATCGACGGCTCTGGATGTGGCATGCCCTGGAAGAGACGGAACACAAGGCGGTGGCGCTCGACGTGCTTCACGCCGTCACGCCCGGCCTTGCCGGATGGAAACGCTACTTCCTGCGCGTATTGGGCATGAATGCCACAGCTATTCCCTTCCTCTTTATTTTCCTGAGGAATCTGCCGGTCTACATCCACACAGATGGTGTGAAGGCGGGACCGCGATTTTGGCTGACCGTGTTTGGTGTGCTGTTCGTAAAACCCGCGTTTTTCAGCCGCTGCTTCGGGGTCTGGATCCGCTACTACATGCCGGGCTTTAACCCTCGAAATAAAGACGATGAAGCGCTCGTGCAGAAAGGCCGTGATTGGCTTGAGCGCGACCTCGCCGCGCGGGACGCGGCCGAGCGTGACAGCGCAAAAGCATGACGAGCCGCCTCTTTTCCAGAATTCTTCAGGCGACCGAGACCGGCCACCTGGCGCGCACCCGGAAATTCGCATGGCGCGGCGTCTACAATATCCTCTCCTGGTCGTGGCGCGACGAGGCGTGGCGCTTCATGAACTACGGCTTCCTGCCGAAGGACGGGACGTTCGCGCTGAACCCGCAGGATGAGGAGGAACGGGCCTTTATCGGCCTCTATCATCAGGCGGTGACCGGACTGCATCTCGAAGGCGCACGGGTTCTTGAGGTGGGCGCGGGCCGCGGCGGCGGATCACGCTACATCGCGAGATATCACGCTCCCGCGTCTGTGGTCGGTCTCGACTATTCCCCCGCCACGGTGCGTTTGGCGCGCAAGCTGAACCGTGACACCGCCGCGCTCTCCTTTGAGATCGGCGACGCCGAAAAGCTCCCCTTTGCCGACGGGTCCATGGACATCGTCGTCAATATCGAGTCGTCGCATTGCTATGGCGATGTCGCTGCGTTCGCGCGCGAAGTGTCCCGCGTGCTGGCGCCGGGCGGCTGGTTCACCTTCGCCGACATGCGGTCAAAGCCCATGCTCGCGGACCTCGATCGTCAACTGGCCGCGCCCGGCCTTCAACTGATGCGCGAGGATGATCTGTCGGCGGGTGTTGTTTCCGCTCTCGATGCGGTGGATGCACGCAAGCGCAGGAGCATCGACAAGTTTCCGCTGGTGCGGAAGTTCATGTACGAATTTTCCGGCTCCAAGGGGTCGATCCTTTATAAGGCCCTCGCCGCTAACGATGTCGTCTACGTCGCCCGCCGCTATCAAAAGGTTGCGTAGCCCCTCCCCCGCCTAGGGAGAGAACTATCGGGCGAAACGCAGTGCCCTCGCCCTCAGCCGTCGATGCGGTCGAAGTCGGCGATGGCGCGGGTCGCGGCGCGGATTTCGTCCAGCAGGCGCAGTCGGTTCACGCGGAGCGTGCCGTCGGGGGCGTTCACCGTCACCGCCTCGAAGAAGACATCCACCGGCGCGCGCAGGTGGGACAGAGCTGCCATCGCCTGCGCGTAGTCTTCGTGGGCCACAGCCTCGGCCACTTGCACCTTCACCCTCTCGATGGCGGCGGCGAGGCGTTCCTCGGCGGGCTCCAGGAGGAAGCGTGCATCGGCGGGGCCTTCGTAGCGGGCGCCGTCCTTCTTCTCTTCGATGCGCAGGATGTTCACCGCGCGGCGATAGCCGGCGAGCAGGGTGCGGCCGTCCTCGGTCTCCAGGAACCGCTGGAGGGCCTCCACGCGCCGCACGATCAGCAGCAGGTCATCCTGACCGGGGAGCGCGAACACGGCGTCCACGAGGTCGTGGCGGGCACCGGCCTCGCGCACATGCACCTTCAGGCGATCCGCGAAGAAGGACAGCAGATCGGTGGAGAGATCCGAGGCCATGGTCAGGCCCTCGATCCTGGCAAGCTCGGCCGGCGAGGTGCCGGGCACCGCCTTCACCAGCCGCCCGGCGAAATTGCGCAGCAGGTCGCTGACCACCTTGTCCGCCAGCGTTTCCAGATGGAACACATCGTGGGGGTGGGCGTCGTAATGCGCTTCGCCCAGGATCGGCCGGCTCGCCTCCACCAGCAGGGGCAGCAGCGGCAGGCGAAGCTGGTTGTCCAGCACGATGCGGATCACGCCCAACGCGGCGCGGCGCAGGGCGAACGGATCCTTGGAGCCTGTGGGTTTCTCGTCGATGGCCCAGAAGCCAACCAGCGTGTCGATCTTGTCCGCCAGCGCAACAGCGATGGAGACCGGCGCGGTCGGCACACGGTCGGACGGCCCCTGGGGCTTATAATGCTCTTCGCTGGCGGCGGCGATCTCCGCCGGCAAGCCCTCGCCCTCGGCGTAATAGCGGCCCATCAGGCCCTGAAGCTCGGGGAATTCGCCCACCACCTCAGTCAGCAGGTCCGCCTTGGCGAGGCGCGCGGCACGCTCCGCGAGAACCGGGTCGGCCCCGACCTTGGGGGCGATCTCGCGCGCCAGGACGGCGATGCGGGTGATGCGCGCGGCCTGGTTGCCCAGCTTCTCGTGGAAGGTGATCTGGTCGAACTTCGCCAGACGGTCCTCCAGCTTGGTGCCGCGATCGGTATCCCAGAAGAATTTCGCATCCGACAGGCGGGCGCGGATGACCCGTCCGTTGCCGGCGACGATGGCCGCGCCCTGGTCGGAGGCAGCAAGGTTCGACACCAGGATGAAGCGATTGGCCAAGCGCCCGGTGCGCGGGTCCTTCAGCACGAAGCACTTCTGGTTGGCGCGGATGGTGGCGCGGATCACCTCGTCGGGAATATCGAGGAACGCCTCCTCGAAGGTGCCGATCAACACAACTGGCCATTCCACGAGGCCGGCGACCTCGTCAAGAAGCCCCTCGTCGTCCACCAGGTCCAGGCCGTGCACCAGGGCGAGGTCCTTGGCATCGGCCAGGATCGCGGCCTTGCGGCGGTCGCGGTCGGCGATGACCTTGGCGGCCTCCAGCTTGGAAAGCCAATCCTCGAGGCGCCGCACGGTGATCGCCTCGGGCGCCAGGAAGCGGTGGCCATAGGTGACATTGGAGGAGACGATGCCGTCCACCTCGAAGCGCACGATTTCGGGGTCTTCCATATCCGTGCCGAAGGTGCACAGGATGGATTGCAGCGGGCGCACCCAGCGCAGCGTGCCGCTGCCCCAGCGCATGGATTTCGGCCAGGGGAAGCTGCGGATGATCTGCGGGACGATTTCCGCGATCACCTCGGTGGTGGGGCGCCCGGCGCGCTCCACGACGGCGACGTAAAAATCGCCCTTCTTGGGATCGGTCTGAATGCTGGCCTGATCGATGGAGGACAGCCCGGCGCTTTTGAGGAAGCCCTGGATCGCGCCATCCGGCGCGCCGACGCGGGGGCCCTTCTTTTCCTCGCGCATGTCCTTCTGGCGGCCCGGCAGTCCGTGGACGGCCAATGCCAGCCGGCGCGGCGTGACGAAGGCTTTCGCGCCTTCATACAGCAAGCCGCGCTCCACCAGCGCATCCGTCACCAGCCGGCGCAGCGTGTCGGCCGCCTGGGCCTGCATGCGGGCCGGGATTTCTTCGCTGAAGAGTTCGAGGAGCAGATCGGGCATGGCGTCCGTGCGGCGCGCGGGCGCCGTTTCGGTTGGAGGGCTGAGGATTGCCTAGAGGGTTTCGCCTGTCCCGTCGAGACCCGCGGCTTTCGTGACCAAGACCTAACGGCACGGGCGCCAAGGTGCCCGCCGCATTATTGAACCGTGATCAGCTCTGCTCCGCCGTCAGCGAGTGCCCGGTGCGGTCCGTCATGGTCAGCGCGGCGACGAGGGAGATGGCCGCCAGGGCCATCAGGTAGAAGGCCGGCGCCATGTCGTCATGGGTTCGGCCCACCAGATAAACCGCGACCATGGGCGCCGTGCCGCCGGCGATCCCCATGGCGAGATTGTAGCTCACCGACAGCGCCGAGCAGCGCGTCTTGTGCTTGAACATCTCCACCAGGGCGCAGGGCATGGGACCCGCATAAGCGGCGACCAGCACCGCGAAACCCATCTGCCCCGCCAGCACCCAGTAAGGATCGCGGCTGGCGATGAGCCAGAACAACGGCCAGGAAAACACCAGTAGCCCCGCGAGCCCCGCCACGATCACGACCTTGCGGCCAACCTTGTCGGTGAGCGCAGAGAAGAAGAACACCAGGATCAGCAGAACCACCATGCTGGCGGTATTGATCTCAAGGGCTTCGCTCTCCGGCAGGCCGTCCACCTGATGCATGTAGGTGGTGAGATAGACGAAGATCAGATAGAAGCCCGCGCCGAGCATGGCGTTGAGCGCGACGGAGCGCAGGATGTTGCGCCAATCCTCGCGGAAGGCCTCGACCAGCGGCATGGCGGCGTCCGGCGGGGCGGTGCCCGCCTCCTCGCCTTCCGCGCCCCGCAGAAAGAGCGTGAAGCCACCCAACACCACTCCGGCCAGGAACGGCAGGCGCCATCCCCAGTCCACCAATTGCTCCTGCGTGAGAAGCGCGGCGCAGAGCGAGCCGGCGGCTGAACCCAGCAGCGTGCCGCCGGTCGCGCCCATCGCCGCGAAGGCGGTGGTGAAGCCGCGCCGGGCGGGATCGGTATTCTCGCCCAGGAAAATGGCGGAGGTGGTGTATTCCCCGCCGATCGACACGCCCTGCGCCAGACGCAAGATCAGCAGCAGCACGGGCGCGAACGCGCCGATGGTGGCATAGGTGGGCACCAGGCCGATGATCACCGTGGAGACGGTCATCATGCCGGCGGAGATATAAAGCGCCTTCCGGCGCCCGTAGCGGTCGCCGATATGGCCGAACACCACGGCACCCAGCGGGCGCATCAGGAATGACGCCGCAAAGATGCCGAAGGCCGAAATCAGGCCGATGAAGGGCGTGGCGCCGGGGAAGAAGTTCTTCGCGAAGATGGCGGCGAAGAAACCGTAGGCGGCGAAGTCGTACCATTCCAGCAGATTGCCGAGCGCACCCGCCGCGATCATGCGCGGCGTCGCCCTTTGGGTCGGCACAGCCAGCCCTGACGGAATGGTATCCGAAACCGCCGTCACGCCACCCCGCCTGCCTCGGTCTTCAGCCAGGCGGCACCACAGGCTTTCGCCAGTTCGCGCACCCGCAGGATATAGCTCTGGCGCTCGGTGACGGAGATGACCCCGCGCGCGTCCAGCAGATTGAAGACGTGGGACGCCTTGATGCACTGGTCGTAGGCGGGCAACACCATCAGGTGCTTCTCGCCGGCGTCGCCAGCCTTGAGGTAGCGCACGCAGGCGCCCTCCGCCATGCGGAACTGCTCCAGCAGCATGTCGGTGTCGGCGTGCTCGAAATTGTGCCGGGAATATTCCTGCTCGGCCTGCTTGAACACGTCGCCATATGTGACCTTCTCGGCGCCTTCGCGGCCGTTGAAGTTGAGGTCGTAGACGTTCTCGACCCCCTGCACATACATGGCGAGGCGTTCCAGGCCATAGGTCAGTTCGCCGGCCACCGGCGCGCATTCAAAGCCCGCCACCTGCTGGAAATAGGTGAATTGCGAGACTTCCATCCCATCACACCAGCATTCCCAGCCCAGACCCCAGGCGCCGAGGGTCGGGCTTTCCCAATCGTCCTCGACGAAACGCACGTCGTGCAGCTTCGTATCGATGCCGATGGCGGCGAGCGAGCGCAGATAGAGGTCTTGCAGATCGTCCGGCGAGGGCTTCAGGATGACCTGGAATTGGTAATAATGCTGGAGCCGGTTGGGGTTCTCGCCATAACGCCCGTCCTTCGGGCGGCGCGAGGGCTGCACATAAGCCGCCTTCCAATGGCGCGGCCCGAGCGCCCGCAGCGTGGTTGAGGGATGGAACGTGCCTGCTCCCACTTCCATGTCGTAGGGCTGCAGGATCACGCAGCCCTGGTCGGCCCAGAACCGCTGCAAAGTCAGAAGGAGCCCCTGGAAGGACTTGTCCGGTCGCATATGCGGCGGCAGCGCCGAATCCATCTGGTGTCCTATCGGATTGTCGCGTGGTGGCGCCCAAGGGGGCGCGTCAAGGGCGCGCGGCAAGAAGCGCGCGGGCGGACACTAGTTGCGCGCCGGGGCGAGATCAAGCTGAAGCAACGGCGTCGGTTCCCGCAAAGGACGGTGGTTAACGAAAAATCTATGTGAATGAACCCAATGGGTTGCACGGCGTTATTAGGGTCTACGGGAAGCGATAAGGAGACAATATCATGCACAAGCTTACCCTCGCCACCGCCGCGTTTCTGGCCCTGTCCACCATCGGCGCCTCTGCTCAGATGAGCGGCACCGCTGCCGGACAGGACCCGCACAAGGGTCCGGCTCAAGAAGGCGGCCGCACCACCATGACGCCTGGCGCCAGCGGCTCCGGCGCCGTGAACCCTGGTGACAAGGCTGCCCAGCCGAGCCGCAGCGGCACCATGGCGACGCCGAACACCCAGTCCGGCGGCGCTCAGGAAGGCAGCCGCGTCCAGGCCACTCCGGGTGGCAGCAGCACCATGGGCGGCACCGACGCCACTGGCTCGGTTGCGCCGCGCACCGGCTCGGGCACAGCCCCGACCCCGAACACGCAGGCCGGCCCCGCCCAGGAAGGCGGCCGCACCGGCGCCACCCCCGGCGCCACGCGCTGAAGCCACGCGCTCACGGCCGGCGTCGAATGACGCTGCGCCTTGAGCGCAGGGCAAAAAAAGACCCCGGAGCACATTGTGCTCCGGGGTCTTTTCGTGTGTCAGACGGCCGGATCAGCCGCGGGTGCGGGCGCGGACCATGTAGTCGTCATAGGTGTATTCGACGATCTGCCACCACAGATATTCCTCGTTGCGGAACGCCTTGGCCGCATCGTGGACCTTCTTGAAGTCCGGGTTCTTCTCGCTGATTTCCGCATAGAGTTCCTGCGCGACCTTGTAGCAGGCGTCCATCATCTCGTTCGGGAAGCGGCGGAGCTGCGTGCCGGCCTTGACCAGCCGCTGCACGGCGGCGGGGTTCTTGGCATCGTAATTGGCCAGCATGTTCTCGTTGGCCTGTGCGGCGGTGGCGCGCAGGATGGCCTGGTAGCTCTTGGGAAGCTCGTTCCACTTGGTCTGGTTGTAGAAGAAGGTCAGCGAAGCGCAGCCTTCCCACCAGCCGGGATAATAATAATAAGGCGCGACCTTCTGGAGGCCGAGCTTCTCGTCGTCATAGGGGCCGACCCATTCGGCGGCGTCGATGGTGCCCTTTTCCAGCGCGGGATAGATGTCGCCGCCGGCCAGCTGCTGCGGCACGACGCCAAGCTTGGCCATGATCTGGCCAGCGATGCCCGCGATGCGCATCTTGAGGCCCTGGAGATCCTGGACCGTCTTGATTTCCTTGCGGAACCAGCCGCCCATCTGACCGCCGGTGTTGCCGCCGGGCAGCATGTAGACGTTGTACTTCTTGTAGAAGTCGTTCAGCAGCTCAAGTCCGCCGCCATGGTAGAACCATGCATTGATCTGGCGGGCATTGAGGCCGAACGGAAAGGCGGAGCCGAACGCGAAGGTCGGATCCTTGCCGACATAGTAATAAGAGGCGGTGTGGCACATCTCGACGGTGTTGTTCTGCGTCGCGTCGAGGGCCTGAAGGCCGGGCACGATTTCGCCGGCCGCGAACACCTGGATCTGGAACTTGCCGTCGGTCGCTTCGGAGACGGTCTTGGCCATCAGTTCGGCGGCGCCGTAGATGGTGTCGAGCGACTTCGGGAACGAGGACGTGCAGCGCCACTTCACTTCGGGCGTGGACTGCGCAAGTGCGGGCATGGCAACAGCCGTCGAGGCGGCGACACCCGCGCCTGCGGCGGTCAGGAATTCACGGCGTTTCATAGGCGTCTCCCTGGATCATCTTTTGGAACGTGTGTTGGACGTTCACCCCGCTTCCTTCTAGTGCGCCCCGCGCACGGATGGAAGCGCCTCCGGCGTCATCCCAAAGACTGAGAGGGCGGGACTTCGCGCTATTCGATCACGATGCGCGGCGCCTTGCGGGCGCTGGAGCCGGAACGCTCCATAGAGGCGCGCACCGCGCGGGCGATCTCGCGGTAGGTCTCCGCTTCCGGGCTCTGCGGATCGGACACCAGGATCGGCAGACCGGCGTCCGACATCTCGCGGATGCGCATGTTGAGCGGCACTTCGCCGAGGAACGGCACGCCGAGCTTTTCCGCCTCGTGGCGCGCCCCGCCATGGCCGAAGATGTCGGACCGCCCGGCACAATGGGGGCACATGAAATAGGACATGTTCTCCACCACGCCCAGGATCGGCACATTCACGCGCTGGAACATGGCGATGCCGCGCCGCGCGTCCATCAGCGCGAGATCCTGCGGGGTGGAGACGATGACCGCCCCGGCAAGGTTCACCTGCTGCGCCATGGTGAGTTGGGCATCGCCCGTGCCGGGGGGCATGTCCACCACCAGCACATCGAGCGGCCCCCATTTCACCTCCCGCAGCATCTGCGTGAGCGCGGACATGACCATGGGCCCACGCCAGATCATGGGGGTGTCTTCTTCCACCATGAAGCCGATGGACATGAGCTGGAGACCGAAATTCTCCAGCGGCATCATGGTGCGCCCTTCAATCACCTCAGGCTTGGCGTGCACACCGGAGAGGCGCGGCACCGAGGGACCGTAGATGTCGGCATCCAGCAGGCCGATCTTCAGCCCGAGATCACGAAGGCCGAGCGCGAGATTGATGGCGAGGGTCGATTTGCCCACCCCGCCCTTGCCCGAGGCCACGGCGATGATCGCGGCGACGCCCGGAACCTCGATGGCCTTGCCGCCGCTCGGCTGCGGCGCTCCGGCTGGGCCGGGCTTCGCGCCGCCCGCCTTACGCTCGGCAGTGAGGGCGACCAGGGCTGAGGCGACGCCGGGCATCGCCTTGACGATATCCTCAGCGGCGATGCGCACGCTCTCCCAGGCGCGGGCCTGGGCGGCATCCACATTGATTGAGAGATAGACCTTGCCGCTGGTGACGACGATGCCCGAAAGGGCGGGCGAAGCGGAGAGCGGCACGCCTTCAGGGGTGCGCACCTTCGCAAGCGCCTGACGCACGCCCTCTTCCGTCACTTCGGCCATGTCGAGCCCTCCCGATCTGATTTGTCTCTTCCTTTGCACACCCGCTGGGCGCGGTCGAGGCTGGCGGCGATGTCAGCCTGAAGCTCCGGCAGCAGGTCGGCCTCGAACCAGGGGTTCGCCTTGAGCCATCCAGTGTTGCGCCAGGAGGGATGGGGCAGCGCATAAACCCGCGTGTCGTTGCGCGAAGCCCGCACCTGCCGCCACGCCGCCACCGTCTCGGTGAGCCCCTTGCCCAGCAGATGCCCCAGGCCGAGGCGCTTCAGATGATAGGCCTGCGCCGGGCGGCCGATGGCCAGCACGAGGTCAAATTCAGGCAGGGTCGCGAACAGCCGGTCGTGCCAGAGCGCCAAGCACTCCCGGCGCGGCGGCAGGTCCGAGCCCTTGGCGTCCTGGCCGGGAAAGCAGAAGCCCATGGGGGCGATGGCGATGCGCGACACATCGTAGAAGGTGGCATCGTCCACACCCATCCAGCGGCGCAGGCGGTTGCCGGAGGCATCGGTGAAGGGAATGCCGGAAAGGTGCACCTTGGTGCCCGGCGCCTGGCTCGCCACCAGAATGCGCGCGGTGGCGGACGCCCGCAGCACCGGGCGCGGCTCATGCGGCAGCGGCGCGCCGATCGGCGTCTCCACGCACGCGCGGCAGGCACGGATCGCGCCCAGCAAATCGTCCAGTTCCCCCTGCCCCGCGCCAGTCTCAGCCATCAATGATCAGACCGCCCTCAGGCCCCCGCCTTTGCGGCGGGACGTGCCGAGACTTCAGCGCGCCAGCGGGCGATGTTGGTATGGTCTTCCGGCACGGCGATGCGGGCGGCGCGCATGAAGTCGATCGCGACCAGGGCGACGATGTCGGCGGCGGTGAAGCGGTCGAGCGCAATATAGCGGCTGTCGCCCAGGCGCCAGTCGAGATAGGCGAGGAAATCCAGGGCCTTCGGCTTGTTCGCCTCGCCCCACTCCTTCACCTGCGGCACCTCCCGCTCGGCAAGGGCGGGATGGATGTGCCGAAAGGCGAACTGGATCGGCAGCATCAGCTCGATCTCGCACTGGCGCAGCCACATCTCCACCAGACCCTGCTCCTCGGCGGTGCGGCCGAACAGGTTGGGCTCCGGGTGCAACGCCTCGAAATAGCGGCAGATGGCGATGCTTTCCGCGATCACCGTGCCGCTTTCCAATTGGAGCACAGGGAGCTTCTTGCGCGGATTCAGCGCCAGGAAATCGTCCTGCATGTGCTCCATCTTGGCGAGATCCACCATCACCACCGGAACCTCGACGCCCTTCTCCGCAAGGAAGAACTGCACACGACGGGGATTGGGCGAGCGGGTGGAAAGATAGAGCAGCATGGCCGTGGTCATTCCCGTGACTTCGACGGGGGACAGACCATGGGACATGGGCAGCGTCAAGGCGCGAGCGGCTGCGGAATGCGGGTGCTGCCGAAGGCAGGAATGGTGGGCGATACAGGGATTGAACCTGTGACCCCTCCCGTGTGAAGGGAGTGCTCTCCCGCTGAGCTAATCGCCCTGCCATGGTCGCGCCAATGGCGAGAGGCGCGATGTAGTGCGGCAGGCGCCGAAGTGTCAAGGCCCTTTGCGTGGGAAGAGGGGGACACAGGCGACTTGATCGGCTGGGACCCTGCTTGAACGCGTAGACGCCTCTTCATTGTCATGGCCGAGCTTGTCCCGGTTATCCAGAAACTCGCCGGGGATCTGCCTTCAAGGCACGCGAGGCGGCCCGGCTTGGATGGCCGGGACAGGCCAAGCCTGACCACATTAAAGATGTGCTGGAGCGCTTGGAGGCTTCCGCCGAGGGGCCGTCGCTGAGCGATCTGGTCGTAGCGGACGGTCTCAAGGTGACCGCCAAGACGGTCGCCGCAAAGTTAAAATCCACGCCGAAATCTTGAACTTGGCCGTCGCTTAGACGGCTAACGCTACGTCTAAGCTTTGAAATGCTTGCATTTGTCGCATCTCAAGGTGGCGATAAAATAATGACGACTGGCATGGAACTTGTTTTTATTTGGTGATTCATAGGGGGAGTTACAAGCCGATGAGATCCGCCGTTCGCGCCGGTCTGGCGCTCGTGTTCCTTGTGTCCGCGTCATCCGCCTTCAGTGCCGAAGGCCAGCGCATCTCGGTCATCGATGGAGATCCCGGCCAGTCCGCCTATCAGCGGCTGGTCAATCAGGGCTACCGCGTGGACGTCTTCCTGGATGGCGTCAAGCAACGTTTCACCCTCACCGCCGATGAGCGGCAGGGCGTCATCGTCCGCTTCTCGGTGGCGCCGAGCGGCGATATTCGCACCGACACCGAGGGCCGCTTCGTCGAAGAAACCGTAAGGGGCAAGGTTGAAATCCGCGCTTGGCGTGATCCAGCCGCCCTGCCCGGTCCGGTCGATATCTAGGGTCACAGCTTAGGCCGCCTTGGAGCAGATATCGGCGAGGATGCCCGCCTCGCCGATGGCGAGGGCCTGACGCCAGCCGCGCAGGTTCGGTACGTCGTCCTTGCCGTTCGGGGCGGCGAATGAGGTGAACGGCACCCAGCCATCGGCAGTCTGCGTGCGCACGGAGCCGCCTGCCGACAGGACCAGCGCGATGCCGGCCGCCACGTCCCATACGTTGGGCCGCTGAAACCATGCGGCTTGCATGAGGCCGGCCGCGACGAAGGCGCATTCGATGCCTGCCGACCCGGTCTTACGGGGATCGGCTGCAATATCGAGGCGTTCCGTGATGCCGGGCGAACCCACCAGTCGGCGGCGCACGGCGGCATTCGGCGTGGGCTTGATGACGTCGTTCTCGAACATCAGCGGGCCGTTCCGCCGCGCGTGATAGACGCCGGATCGAAGGGCGTGGCTGGTGGACACCCACACCGCTCCCGCCACCGGCTCGCCCTCAAACAAAACACCGATGCAGCCGGCGAACAGCGGAAACCCGTTGACGAAATTGGCGGTGCCGTCGATCGGGTCCACCGCCCAGATGAAGCCGGAGCCGTAAACCCGCTCGTCGTTGAATTCTTCGCCGAGGATTTCGTGATCGGGAAAGTTTTCGGAGACCCGCGTGCGGATCAATTGCTCCACGCGCGTGTCCACTTCCGAGACCGGATCGCGCAGAGACAGAGCCTCCTTGTCCGCGCCCGGCTTGTAGCGGATTGCCAACGTGCCACCGAGGGCCGCGGTGATCTCGGTTCCCGCGAGCCGGGCGAGGTCCACGGCGAGCGCCTCGATCTTCTTGAGATTTTCGTCGGACAATTCGCTCACAGCAGCGCTCATCGGATGCTCCTTGACGCGGGACTGTCACGAAAACCCGCCGGGCGGCGGGTGGTTCCCGCTCCGCTTAGAAGCCCCAGCGGTAATAGCCGCGGTCGGGATCAATGCATGTGTAGCCCACGAAGCATTGCGGCGTGTCGCGGGCCGGCACCCATTCGGGCTTGAGCGCCTGCCCCGGCATGCAGAAGCGCAGGCTGGAAACGTAGCGGTCGAACGTTGTCGCGGACGTGTCCATCACCACCCCGCCCTGCCGCGCCACCATGCCGGCGGCGCTGGCGCAGGCCATCTTGTAGCTCGCGGGCCGCGCCTGCGCCGGAAACGCGGCACACAGGGTGCCGGCGGCGATGAGTACAATCGGAACCATGCGCATGGACGCAGCCTCCTGAATATCCAGACGGAGTGGAAGGATTGATAGCGCGCCGCGGTTCCATCGCCAGCTTTGCAGGCGGCTTGCGGCCCGTTTAACCTGGGGCATGCCGAACAGCGCCCTGCCCCTTCGCAGCCACCGGGTCACGACACCGGACGGCCTCTCCATCGCTGTGAAGGAATGGGGCGACCCGGACGGGCGAGCGGTCCTGTTCATCCACGGATATGCCCAGGCCGGGCTGTGCTGGACCCATCAGGTCGGCGATCCCGCGATCGCCCATTTGCGGCTCGTCACCTATGACCTGCGCGGCCACGGCGCTTCGGACAAGCCTCTCGGTGGGCATTATTATCGCGAGAGCCGGCCCTGGGCCGACGAGGTGCAGGCCATCATCACGCAGTGCGGCCTGGAGCGGCCGGTGCTGGTGGGGTGGTCTTACGGCGGGCGGATCATCTGCGATTATCTCGCCGCCTACGGTTCGGACAGCCTCGCGGGCCTTGTCTTCGTGGATGCGGTCACCGACACCGCCCGGCATTTCTACGGTTCCTGTAACGCCCTGATGCGGCAGATGACCGATGCCGAGCCAGAGGTGTGCATCGCCGCCACCCGCGCCTTCCTGCGCGCCTGCTTCCACACCCAGCCGGAACCGGACCTGTTCGAGACCCTGCTCGCCGCCTCCATGATGGCGCCGCCCCAGGTGCGCGCCGCCATGGGACGCCCGGCGGAGCACGGCCATCTGCTCGACACGCTGGGCATTCCCGCGCTTGTGATCCATGGCTTGGAAGATCAGGTGATCACGCGTGCCATGGCCGAGTATATCGCGGCGAGCATGTCCGGCGCGCGCCTGGAATGGCTCGCCACCGGCCACGCACCGTTTCTGGAAAATCCGTCTCGCTTCAACGGTTTGCTGGGGGATTTCCTGCATTCCCTTGGGTGAGACGCATCACAGACGCGTGGGACGGGAACTTGCACAGCCATAAATCGGTTGCAGCAGTGCCGCATTTGCGGCGAGATCATGATCAGGCGCATGTGCTGTTCCAGGGCGCCAAAGGGACATGAGATGGGCTCGTTGAGATTTAGGCTTTTCGCTGCGACCGCCCTCCTGGCCAGCGCCATAGCGCTCCCCGCGCATGCGGATGACCGCTACGAGATTTTCAATTTCAATTCGCTGTTCGGCGGAATGACCGCGGGCACCTCAGGGATGCCGCGCCAGATGGTGGCGATCGACCCCAAATATGCGCCCGGCAGCATCGTCGTCAGCACCAGCGAGCGGCGCCTCTATTACGTGACCGCGCGTGGTCAGGCCGTGCAGTATGGCGTGGGCGTCGGCCGCGACGGCTTCCAGTGGTCCGGCGTGAAGACCGTGAGCGCGAAGCGCGAATGGCCGGGCTGGACCCCGCCCGCGCAGATGCTGAAGCGCCGCCCCGACCTGCCGCGCTACATGCCCGGCGGCATCGACAACCCGCTCGGCGCGCGCGCCATGTATCTCGGCTCCAGCCTCTACCGCATCCACGGCTCCAACGAGCCCGAGACCATCGGCCAGGCGGTCTCCTCGGGATGCATCCGCATGACCAACGACGACGTCACCGATCTCTACAATCGCGTGAAGGTCGGCGCGACGGTCTATGTGATGCGGTGATGTGATTTGGGGTGGCGCGGCTTTGGTGGTGTTTGTCGAGTGACTGCGGCATGCCCCCTCTCCCCAAGGGGGAGAGGGCTGGGGTGAGGGGGACAACCCTCTCCAGCCTTGAGATGTCGGAGCCCCCTCACCCGGCTGCTTCGCAGCCGACCTCTCCCCCTCGGGGAGAGGTAGAAACAGCCAGGCCCGGGCATCTAACGAACTGCGGGCGTTTGCGATATCCCTTTTTGCAGAGCTCTCGCCTGCGGGAGAGGGAATAACTTTTCCTAAATGAGGCCAGATGTCCTGGATCTTATTGTTCATTGCCGGTCTGCTTGAGGTCGTCTGGGCCTTCTTCATGAAGCAGTCGGAAGGGTTCACGCGGCTGACGCCGACGATCGTGACTTTTGTCACCATGGCCGCCAGCTTCGGCCTGCTCTCCATCGCCATGCGAACCCTGCCGCTGGGCACCGCCTATACGGTGTGGACCGGCATCGGCGCGGTGGGCGCGTTCGTGGTGGGCATCTGCGTGCTGGGCGAAGAGGTGAGCGCCATGCGCATCATCGCCGGCGTGCTCATCGTGTCCGGCATCGTGCTGATGAAGGTTTCCGCCTCGTCCTGAGCGCGCTCAGACCTTCTCGGGCGCCCCGTAGACCTCATCCGCCCGCTTCTCGAAGGCATCGGCGAAGCGGCGGAAGGCGGCGTCGAACATGGCGCCCATCAGAAGGCCCAAGGTGCGCGAGCGGAATTCGTAGGAGATATTGAACTTCACCTCGCTGCGGCCGGGCGTCGTGTCGCGGAACTCCCACCGGTTGTCGAGGCGGCTGAACGGCCCATCGAGATACTCAACCTGGATCGCCAGATGCGGCCGGTCGACCGTGACGCGCGAGGTGAAGGTCTCGCGGATCAGCTTGTATGCGACGGTCATGTCGGCCACCAGAACCTCGATGCCCTCGCCGGCCGGCGTGCGTCGGCGCACGCGGAGCGCCTGGCACAGCGGCACGAACTGCGGATAGTGCTCGACATCCGCCACCAGCGCGAACATGTCGGCGGCGCTGTGCTTCACCACGCGGCTGCTGGAAAAGGACGGCACGATCAGGCCCGGCCGAGCTTGGCTTCCCGCGCCGTGCGCAGGCGGGCGAAATCCTCGCCCGCATGATGGGATGAGCGCGTGAGCGGGCTCGACGACACCATGAGGAAGCCCTTGGCATAGGCCACCGTCTCGAATGCCTTGAACTCGTCCGGCGTCACGAAACGCTCCACCTTGTGGTGGCGGCGGGTCGGCTGGAGATACTGGCCGATGGTCATGAAGTCGACGTCCGCCGCCCGCAGGTCGTCCATGATCTGGAGCACCTCGTTCCGCTCTTCGCCGAGGCCGACCATGATGCCGGACTTGGTGAAGATGGAGGGGTCCAGCTCCTTCACCTGCTGAAGCAGGCGCAGCGAGTGGAAATAGCGCGCGCCGGGCCGCACCGTGAGGTACTTGGCCGGCACCGTTTCCATATTGTGGTTGAACACGTCGGGCCGTGCCTCGACCACCACCTCCACCGCGCCCTTCTTGCGCAGGAAGTCCGGGGTGAGGATTTCGATCGTGGTGCCTGGGCTGCCGGCGCGAATGGCGCGGATGGTGCGGGCGAAATGTTCGGCGCCGCCGTCGGAGAGGTCGTCGCGGTCCACCGAGGTGATGACGACGTGCGAGAGGCCGAGCTTGGCCACCGCCTCGCCCACCTTCTGCGGCTCGTCCTGATCAAGCGCCTTCGGCAGGCCGGTGCGCACGTTGCAGAACGCGCAGGCGCGGGTGCAGGTGTCGCCCATGATCATGAAGGTGGCGTGCTTCTTCTCCCAGCACTCACCGATGTTCGGGCAGCCCGCTTCCTCGCAGACCGTGTGCAAGCCGTTGGCGCGCACGATCTCGGCGGTCTTGCTCCAGCCGGCCGAGCCGGGCGCCTTCACCCGAATCCAGTCCGGCTTGCGCAGCACCTCGTTCTCGGGGCGGTTCGCCTTCTCGGGGTGCCGGGGCCTGTTCAGCGTATTGACGACCGTGACCATGCGTTGGTGCCACTCTCGCGCCTTCAGCGGCGGTATCGCCTAGATGTAGCGTTCGCGAGCGCGAACGTCGAGGTGTTGTGGAAGCAGGGCTGACCTGTGGGTTCCGAACCGCAGCCTCAGCGAAAACGGGCGCCCTCAAGGGGCGCCCGCTTGGTTTGTTTCAGGCCTTGACCAAAGGCACCTTCGGCACATGGCGGCTGGGGCCGCCCGAACCGCCCTTGGGGCCGGACTTCGGGCCCGGCTTTACGGGCTTGGTGCCGGGCCGCAGGGGCTTGCTCCGCGAGGCTTCCGCCTTGCGACGCGGGGCCCGCTTCGGCGAGGGCGCGATCTTTTCCGGCTTGGGCGTGATCGGGCCTTCGGGGAATTCGAAGTCGAGCTTCGTGCGCCCGTCCTCGCCTTCCACGACCACCACCTGGACGTGCCCGCCGCCCTTGAGGCGGCCGAACAGCACCTGGTCGGCGAGGGGGGTCTTGATGAACTCCTGGATCACCCGCGCCATCGGGCGGGCACCCATCTGTTCGTCGTAACCACGCTCGATCAGCCATGCGGTCGCCTCGTCGGAGAGGGCGATGGTGACGTTGCGGTCCGCCAACTGGGCTTCGAGCTGGAGCACGAACTTCTCCACCACCTGACCGATCACCTCTGTGGGGAGGTGGGCGAAGGTGATGACGGAATCCAGCCGGTTGCGGAATTCCGGTGCGAAGGTCCGGTTGATCGCCTCGATGTCGTCACCCTCCCGCTTGGAGCGGGTGAAGCCATAGGCCGCCTTGGAGAGGTCGGCCGCACCGGCGTTGCTGGTCATGATGAGGATGACGTTCCTGAAATCCACCGACTTGCCGTTATGGTCGGTGAGCTTCCCGTGATCCATCACCTGCAGGAGGATGTTGAAGAGGTCCGGGTGGGCCTTTTCGATTTCATCCAGCAGCAGCACGCAGTGCGGGGTCTGGTCGACGCCGTCGGTCAAAAGCCCGCCCTGGTCGAACCCGACATAGCCGGGAGGCGCGCCGATGAGGCGGGAAACCGTGTGCCGCTCCATGTATTCCGACATGTCGAAGCGCAGCAGGTTCACGCCGAGGATCGAGGCAAGCTGCTTGGCCACCTCGGTCTTGCCGACGCCGGTCGGGCCGGAGAACAGGTAGGAGCCGATCGGCTTCTCCGGCTCCCGCAGGCCGGCACGCGCCAGCTTGATGGAGGCGGCCAGAGCCTCGATCGCCTTGTCCTGCCCGTAGACCACACGCTTCAGCGTGGTTTCCAGATTGGCCAGCACCTCGGCGTCGTCCTTCGAAACGGACTTCGGCGGAATGCGGGCCATGGTGGCGATCGTGGCCTCGATCTCCTTGAGGCCGATGATCTTCTTGCGCCGGTTTTCCGGCATCAGCATCTGCGCCGCGCCGCTCTCGTCGATCACGTCGATCGCCTTGTCCGGCAGCTTGCGGTCATGGATGTAGCGGGCCGAAAGCTCCACCGCGGCCTTGATGGCCTCGTTGGTGTAGCGCAGCTTGTGGTAGTCCTCGAAATAGGGCTTGAGGCCCTTCAGGATCTCGATGGCGTCGGGCACGGTGGGCTCGGCCACGTCGATCTTCTGGAACCGGCGCACCAAAGCGCGGTCCTTCTCGAAATACTGCCGGTATTCCTTGTAGGTGGTGGAGCCCATGCACCGCAGGGAGCCGGAGGCGAGCGCCGGCTTCAGCAGATTGGAGGCATCCATCGCCCCGCCAGAGGTCGCACCGGCGCCGATCACGGTATGGATCTCGTCGATGAACATGATGGCGTTGGGATAGGCCTCGATCTCCTTCACCACCTGCTTGAGGCGCTCCTCGAAGTCGCCGCGATAGCGGGTTCCGGCGAGCAGTGCACCCATGTCGAGCGAGAAGATGGTGGCGGTGGCGAGCACCTCCGGCACGTCGCCGTCGATGATGCGGCGCGCGAGACCCTCGGCGATGGCGGTCTTGCCGACGCCGGGGTCGCCGACGAACAGCGGATTGTTCTTCTGCCGGCGGCACAGCACCTGGATGGTGCGCTGGATTTCCTTGTCCCGACCGATCAGCGGATCGACCTTGCCCTCGTGCGCCTTCTTGTTGAGGTTCACGCAATAGGCGTCGAGCGCGTCGGCCTTCTTCTTTCCGTCGTCGCCCGACTTGGTCTCGGTCTCGTCCTCGGCGCCGCGCACGGGGCGGCTTTCGGACATGCCGGCCCGCTTGGCGATGCCATGGGAAATGTAGTTGACCGCGTCATACCGCGTCATGTCCTGCTCTTGCAGGAAATAGGCGGCGTGGCTTTCGCGCTCGGCGAAAATGGCGACCAAAACGTTGGCACCCGTCACCTCTTCCCGGCCGGAAGACTGGACATGGATCACGGCGCGCTGGATCACCCGCTGGAAACCGGCGGTGGGCTTGGAATCGTCCCCGCCCGCCTGGACCAGGTTTTCCAGTTCGCTGTCGACATATTCGATGAGATTGCGGCGAAGCTTGTCGAGATCGACGTTGCAGGCGCGCATCACGGCAGCGGCATCCTGATCGTCAACGAGAGAGAGCAGCAAATGCTCGAGCGTCGCATATTCGTGGTGGCGCTCGTTCGCGAGAGCGAGGGCCCTATGGAGCGATTGTTCGAGGCTGCGTGAGAAAGTTGGCATCTAAACCTCTATCTCGTACCACGCCCCAGGATCTGGCCGGTCCAATGCCCCTGGCGTGTACGCGCTCCCTTAAACTTCGTACCGGCCTGTGCGCTTCGCAAGGCCCTCTGCCTGCCGCTCCCTCATCCCAACGCCGCGCCGCTTTGTGACGGCGTCATTTCTTTTCCATCACACATTGGAGAGGATGTTGGTGTTTGCGCGCGGAGTCCATGACCTGCGTCACTTTTGTTTCGGCGACTTCATAGGTGTAGATGCCGCACTCCCCGACGCCGCTGTTGTGGACGTGGAGCATGATGACATTGGCTTCGTCCCGGTCCTTGTTGAAGAACCGCTCGAGCACATGCACCACGAATTCCATGGGGGTGTAGTCGTCGTTCAGCAGCAGCACGCGATAGAGGCTGGGCCGCTTGGTCTGCGGCTTGGTGCGGGTGATGACCGAGGTTCCGGGGCCGGTATTGCTGCCACGACGCGGCTTATCGCCATCGCCGCCCGCCATGGAGGCAGGCCGGAGAAGTTCGGGAAAACTGTGATTGGCGTTCTGATCGGTCTGTGTCATCGGCAATGCTACGCAAAGCGGGAGGAGACGAGGCCACACGGCCTGCCACCGCAGCGATTGCCAAATAATAGGAACGCCGGGCCGTCTGCGCCAGACCGGAAGGTGCCGGAACCTTAGAATTCGGCTCCCGGCACCTGTCTTTTTAATGCTTCCGGATCGAAGCTGAGCCCGGCCACGAAGGGCCGGGCGCGCCTTCAGTTAAACTTCGAGAAGGTCGCTTCGTAGGGCTTGAACGCCTCTTTGGCGAGGCCGGTATACAATTCGCGGATCTTGGTCATCTCGGCGACGAGCGACTCATAGGCGGTCTTGTAATAGGTCTGCTGGATCTCGACGGCCTGCTCGATCGACTTCACGCCGAGCATCTTTTCCATCGTCGAGGTGCTCAGCTCGAAGGAGCTTTTGGTGTAGTCGGCCATCTCGACGGCGATTGCCTGAGCGCCCTTGGACCACGCGCCAAAGCTCTTGAGGGCCAGATCGACGTTGTCTTTGCCGATCTTCTGGAATTCTTCTGCATTCTGCATCTGGACCATGGGATTTCCTTTCCTGACGTGCGCTTTTCGCTGAAACAGCACGCTACGGGCAATTAGCCCTGCCCAAGCTTCATAATATGCACTGCAACATAATCGTCAAGAAAATTGTGCACTGCACCATGCCATTTGTTGCCGAATTTACGCCTTGGTAACTGCGGGTTTCTAACTTCAAAGACGGTCACTCCATCGCTTCCCGGTTGCTGCGGCGCGTCAGGCGCGTTGTCGTTGGCTACGGTCTCGCGCCACCCCGGACTGACACGGAACGATTTACATGCGTATGTCGCTGGCGAACGGCACTTTTCCGGCAAAGCTCCTCGTGGCGGCGATTGCCGCCTCCTTCTGCCTCGTCGCCGGCGCCGCCGACGCGAAGCCGAAGAAGCAGGCGAAGACCAAGGCGGCGACGACGCAGACCGCCAAATCGACGACGAAGTCGACGTCAAAGTCGCAGAGCGCGAAGTCGCAGACATCCAAGACGCAGGGCACGCAGAGCGCCAGGAAGGACGACGACAACAACACCGGCGGCGGTTGGCGCCGGGGCCAGTCGGCGTTCATCGTCGACGCCAATACCGGCAAGGTCCTCTATGAGGACAATGCCGACGTCCAGCTTCACCCCGCCTCCGTCACCAAGGTGATGACCCTTTACATGCTGTTCGAGCAGCTGGAGGCCGGCCGCCTGAAGCTGGACAGCGGGCTGGTGGTGTCGCAATTCGCGGCATCGCAGTCGCCCTCCAAGCTCAACCTGCGCCCGGGCCAGACCATTGAGGTCGAGGACGCCATCAAGGCCGTCGTCACCCGCTCGGCCAACGACGTGGCCGTGGTGATCGCGGAAGCCATCGGCGGCGACGAATCCACCTTTGCGTCCATGATGACCCGCAAGGCGCGGGCGCTGGGCATGACCAACACCCAATTCCGCAACGCCTCGGGCCTGCCCAACAAGGGCCAGCTCACCACGGCGCGCGATCTCGCCACCCTCGGCATCGCCATCCAGGACCGCTTCCCCCGGCAGTACAAATACTTCTCGACCCGCAGCTTCACCTACCGGGGCGAGTCGATCGGCAACCACAATCGCATGTTCGGCCGCCTCGAGGGCGTGGACGGCATTAAGACCGGCTACACCAACGCATCCGGCTTCAACCTGCTGACCTCCGTGCACAACGACGACAAGTTCGTGATCGGCGTGGTCATGGGGGGCGCCAGCGCGGGGTCGCGCGACACCCGCATGACCAACCTCATCAGCTCCAACTTCACCCGCGCCTATGCCGGCCGCCGCACCGCGCCGAGGGCCACCGAGGTGGCGGTCGCCGAAGCGGCACCGCAGATGGCGCCACAGTCTGCGCCCGGCCCGGTGGCGCCCCTGCCCCAGCCGCAGCGCATGGCCTATGCCGCCGATCCCGTGACCACCGCCGCGATCCCGTCCCGCAACCAGATGGTTGGCTCCGCGGAGCCCATCAAGCCGACGGCGGTGAAGACCGTGGCGATCACCCGCCCGGCCATCCAAACCGTGCCGGCGCCTAGCTTCTCCGGCAGCGGGCCGGTTCCCCCGGCCGCCATCGCGGTTCAGGCGCCTGTCGCCCACGCTCCCGCTCAGGCTCAGGTCGCCGCACAGGCTCCCGCCGCCAGGATGCCGTCTCCGCCCGCGATCCGCGCCCCGGCCCAGGTCGCCGCCGTCCAGGCGCCTTCGCCCCAGCCGGCTTATGCGGCACCGTTGCAGATGCAGACGCTTCCTCCGGTTGCCACCGCTCCACTCGCCGCTGCTCCAGTGGCGCAACAGCCGGTGTTGCAGCACCCGGTACGCACCGCATCCGCCGGGCCGGTGGCGATCCCCGCCGCGGCACTGGCGCCGGCCAGACCCGAACCCGCGCGGAGCGAACCCGCCACCACAAGCCACCGTCCCGGCTGGATGATCCAGATCGGTGCCTTCGGTGGCGAGAAGGAAGCCAAGGCCCAGCTCGATCTCGCGAAGTCGAAGGCCAAGTCCGCGCTCGGCTCTGCCGAACCCTATGTCGAGAAGGCCAGCAAGGGCTCGACAGATTTTTACCGGGCGCGTTTTGCCGGTTTCGATGAAAAAGGCGCCCAGGAGGCGTGCCGTTTACTGCAACGCAACCAGTTTGCCTGCATGACTCTCAGGAATTGATGTAGAGCGTTTAGCGGAAGACTCAGCGATGTTTGCGCAGGATGACGTCCTTGGCCTGATTGACACGCGCCGCCAGGTAGTCGGACCCGCCATGATCGGGGTGGAGCTTCTTCATCAGGGACCGGTGGGCACTGCGCACCGCGGCCTCTCCCGCCCCCGCTTCAAGCCCAAGAACCTCATAGGCCTCCTGTTCGGTCATCGCGCTGCCCACGCCAGGCGACTGCCGGCCGCCCCCGCTACCCGCGTGAGCCTCACGGTTTTCACGCCAGGCGGGCGCCCGGCGGTCGAGATAAGCTTCGACTAGCGCCAAAGACTGCGGGTCGAGCGACCCGCGCAGGCCGACGAGCGCTTCGACACCGAGGGAATCGAGCGAAGTGCCCGCCTGGGGGCCGGCGATAATGGTTCCCTTCAAGGCGCCCGTGCGGTGGTTAAGCTCCATCTCGATATAGGGTGAGCGCACCCGCGAGACCTTGGGCGGCGCCTTCGCAAACATGCCGGAAAGTCCGCCCCCCGCCCGCCCGAGCATGGCGAAGCCGACCCCTGCAAGGGGGATCGCCGCGAACACCCGGCCGGTGACAAGAAGGCCCGCCGCGGCGATCAGCACCGCGACCCCGCCGGTCTGCATAAGCCGACGCGCCAGGGCCTTGGGATTGGCCTTTTTCCAGAGATTTAACAGATAGAGGATGAGGGCGAGGGCGATCGCGCCGGCGATCAAGGTCACGATGAAGGATCTCCCATAGCGGCGAGCAACCGGACCGAGCCGGAACCGCCCGCCTTCAACAACGCCGTCCGCCCCCCGGCGGCATAAGCCGCGACCGCCCGCAGAAGCGACCGCAATTCATCTCCCGCGCCGGGCTCGAAGCGGCACCAGGCGCCGCCCGACAGGCGTGCCATCTCCTTGAACACACTCTCCACGCGAGCATCGCGCCCTTCCTGGAACATGAACAGTCGTAGGCCCAGCAGACCAAGGCGCCCGGCCTTTTCGCACAGAACGGCCGGGTCCTCCTCCATGGCGTCGCCGACAAACACCGCCGCCTTGACGCCGGAGCGTTCGACCTCAGAGGAAAGATGCCCGAGCACTCGGGAAATCTGCGTCAGCCCGCCCCGGCAGGTGATCCGCCGCATCATGGTGCCCAGCACCTGCGCGTCCGAGAGCCAGGGCGAGGCCCGGCATTCATCGGAGCCGCGATAATAAATCAGCTTCACCTCCAGCCCACCGAGATCGGCGGCGGCGCGAAACAGGTCCGCCTGGATTTCGCATGCGAGATCCCAGGTGGGCTGCCGCGAGAAGGTGGCATCGAGCGCAAAAGCGAGGCGCCCGGTTCCCGCACTCACCGGCGCTGTGGTTTTCGCCGCCGCGAGGAAGGCATCGAGTTCAGACCGGCTGGAGACCCCCTCCACCGCCGGCGACTGGCTTTTGGAAGCCGGAATTTTCGGCGTCATAGCCGGGCGGACCCCGTATCTGAGGGAACCAGAAGAAATTCGGACAGGGATTCGAGGCGGCGCCGCATGGCGGCAAACATAAGCCGCAGCGCCTTTCGCACAAGGTGTGCCCCGCACCACACCGGGGAGCGCGGCCCGCTTCCCTCCGGGCGCGCGCCGATTTAGGTTCCGCGCCAAACGGGTTCTGGGAGGAAACGGACGTGCAGACACCGAAGGTGGTGGAAACAGTCGCGGCGCTGCGCAATGAGGTCGCCCTCTACCGTGCCGAGGGATCGAAGGTCGCCATCGTCCCGACCATGGGCGCCCTGCACGCGGGGCACATCGCCCTGGTCAAGCAGGCGCAGACCCTTGCGCGGCGGGTCATCGTCTCGATTTTCGTCAACCCGACCCAGTTCGCCCCAAACGAGGATTTCTCCCGCTACCCCCGCACCTTCGAGGCCGATCTGACGCTGCTGGGAGAGGTGGGCGCGGATCTGGTCTATCTGCCGTCCGCAAGTGAAATGTATCCGCCCGGCTTCAGCACCAGCATTTCCCTGACCGGCCCCACCGAAGGGCTGGAGACGGATTTCCGCCCGCATTTCTTCTCTGGCGTCGCCATTGTGGTCGCGAAGCTATTTCTGCAGAGCGAGGCGGATTTCGCCATGTTCGGGGAAAAGGACTACCAGCAGCTCAAGGTCGTCACGCGCATGGCGCGCGACCTTGATCTGAGGACCCAAGTGGTTCCGGGGAGCACGGTGCGCGAGGCGGACGGCCTCGCCCTGTCCTCGCGCAACCGCTATCTCTCGCCGGAAGATCGCGCGATCGCTCCGGTCATCCGCCGCGCGCTCGAGGACGCCGCCGCGGCGATCCGCGCAGGCACGTCACCCGCAACAGCAACCGCTCACGCGCGCGATCTCATCGCAACCGCCGGCCTCAAGGTGGATTATGTCGAGGCCCGGCACGCGGAGAGCCTTGCTGCCCTGCCCGCCGACGCCCCGGCGCAGGGGCCAGTGCGTCTGCTGGTGGCGGCCTGGCTGGGGAAGACCAGGCTCATCGACAATATCGGCGTCTAAGCTGATTTACACAGCACCGATATAGCTGACGGCAAAGCCGACGATCACCAGGATGAGGCCAGCCAGGAGGATCGTCATGACCCGGCCGGACGACACGCCCTGGCGCGCCTGCGACGCCAGCTTGATCGCCTCGCCAGCCGGCCCCTGAGCGTCGGGGGTATGAAATTCACGGTCCTGCTGCCCTTCGCTCGGCTCGTTCCTTGGCTCATTCATCATCGTTCACTCCTTAACCAACTTGGAATGAAACGCGGGAAAACCGCTTATGGTTCGCATGGCACCCTGACCAGCTGGGCTATTAACCTGCTAAAAACACCACCTATTATCCCGATACCATTCTTGACAGATCGAATTTTAAAACGATTGAATGTGAGGAAAGTAACTTGAACAGGGCGAGGGACGCCGTGGGCGTATGAAGCTGAGCCAGGCAAAGCTGATTGTCGTGGCATCGTTTTGCTTCGCCGTACTGCTCATGTCCTGCGCGGTCTTCTACATCTATTACGACAAGGAACTGGTGTTCCGGGACAACCGTAGCCGCATGGAAAATGCCAGCGCGGTGATGGTGGAATTCGTCGGCAAAACCCTGAACGGCATCGACCGCGTTCTCGTGGAAGCGGGCCATGAAGTTGCGGCCGAGATGGCGGACGGCCAGGAACCGGACCTTGTCCTTTTACAGAACAAGTTCAACGACTTCTCCATCGGCGTCAGCGGCCTGTCCGCGATCTTCGCGCTCGACAAGAACGGAATGAGCTTCGCGAATTCGCGACCGGGCGCCCTGCCTAAGTTCTCATTTGCCGACCGCAATTATTTCATCGAGGCCCTCAAGGCACAGCCGAGCTCGCTGTTCATTTCCGAGACCGTGACGAGCCGGGTGCTCAATCAATGGCGGTTCTTCGCCAGCCGGCCGATTTTCGGACCCGACGGTGTGGTTATCGGCGTCATGGGCGCCTCCATCGAGACCGGCCTTTTTCAGAGCGTGCTCAATTCCTACCGGCCGGACCCCGGCATCGTCATTTCGCTATTCAGTTCCGATTTCAAGATCATAGCCCGCGCCCCTGACGATCCCTCCCTCTATGGCCGATCCTTTCAGGATGCGGAATTGTTCAAGAAATTGGGAACTGGGCGCGGACACATGGTGGCGATTACGGCGCCTGGCATCCTGAGCGGCACCGATCGCTTCACCATCGCCCGCTCCTTGCCCGATCTGCCTGTGATATTCACCATCTCCCTGCCGACCCGGCAATTGTTTGCGCAATGGCGCGCCCACAGCCAGATGCTACTTTCGCTCGCCGGCACGATGAGCGCTTTCATCATCTTCGTCGGTCTTGCCGGAGCGCGTAGCATCCGGCGGCGGGAGGAAGCCTCCTCTCTGCTCGACACCATGTTCCGGCAGACACCCGCCTGCCTCGCCATCGCGTCCTCGGACGGCATCGTTATCCGCAGCAATGAGAATTGGCTGTCGCTGGGCGACCTGTTCGCCATCCCAGCCGCAATGCGTGAGGACGTCTTCAAGTCGCTGCGGCATGCGGTGGTCGGCGGCGCCGATCACGGCCAGATCGAAGACCAGCAAAAATCCCTCACCGACATCGACGCCGTCGCGATAGCGGGAAAATCCAACCGCGTGTTGGAGCTGCGGTGCCAGCACGAAGGCACCGACCGCTATTTCACGGTCAACATCAGCCGGATCACCCTCGACCGCGCCACCGAGGGCTATGCGATCCTGGTGGTCGACATCTCGAAGCAGCGGGCGCTTGAACTGCGGCTTCGCTCCCAGTTGATCGTGGATTCGCAGACCGGCCTCGCCAATCGCGAGGGCTTCCAGGCCGCCCTAACTTCAGCCCTGCCACAAGCGGTCGGCGAGGACTGCCTGTTCGTGTTCGATATTGTCGGTCTTGCGGAGTTGAAGGAAACCCGTGGCTTCGAGGTGAGCGGAGAGGCGTTCGCGGCCATCGGCGCCACGGTGGGCGGCCTCTCGGAACTCGGCTGCATCGCCGGCCGCATCGACAGTGACAAATTCTGTGTTTTCGTCCCCGGAGCCGGGCACGGCACCACCAGCGCGCAGCGGCTTGAGAGCCTGATCCATCATATGACCCACGAGCACCGCCTGAAGGGCCATACCTTCAATGTGCGCATGACGGTGGGCGGCGCGCGAGTATCCGACGTGGGCCGGAACGCTGAAAAGCTGATCCAGGCGGCGGAGATCGCCCATGGCCTGGCAAAACGGCGGGGGCAAGCCTCCTCGGCATTCTTCAACGCCAAGATCGAGGCCGACGCCCACGAGCGGGTGCGGCTCTACGAATCCCTTCAGAAGGCGATCGTCCAGCAGGAGTTCGAGCTTGCGTTCCAGCCCAAAGTGGATCTTGCCTCGGGCGAGGTGATCGGCGCGGAAGCCCTGATCCGCTGGCGCCACCCGATCTTCGGTCTCCAGCCCCCCGACCGTTTCATTCCTATCGCCGAGGAGAGCGGACTGATCCTGCCCATCGGTGACTGGGTGATGGGGGAAGTGTTGCGCTTGCTGGCCTTATGGCCCACGCATGGGCGCGGCCCGGTGCCGATTTCGGTGAACGTCTCGCCGGTTCAGTTCGACCGCGAGGACGTCGATGTGATCCTCGCCGACCACCTGCGCCGGTACAAGGTGCGGCCGGACCTGATCGTGCTTGAGTTGACGGAATCCGTTTTCAGTCTCCAGCTCGAGGAGACGGTGGCAAAGATCAATCGCATCCGCGAGACGGGCGTGAAGGTCTCCCTCGACGATTTCGGCACGGGCTATTCATCGCTCAGCTACCTCAATCTGATGAACTTCGACGAACTGAAGGTGGACGGTTCCTTCGTGCGCAGTGTTGCGTCGGATATCGTCTCCCGCTCCATCGTTGACATGACCCTCGGCCTCGCGCGCACGCTCAACGTGACGGTGACGGCCGAGGCGATCGAGACCGAGGAGCAGCGGCAGGCGCTGCTGTCCATGGGCTGCTCCACCGGACAGGGTTTCCTGTTCGCGAAGCCCATGCCGCTGGCTGAATTCCAGGCCGTTATCCGCGAGCAGCGGCGGCTGTTGCCGACCCTTCTCCTGTAGGCCCGCAGCGGGACGGATTGGAACCACGCCCGCGCGAGGCCCGTTAGCTCCCGGAACCAGTGCGCTCCGGCTCCAGCCGGCGAGCGCCGTCGAAGGGAGGCAATATGACATTCCCCATCGCGAGGGTCGCCCTCGTCAGCCTTGCCTTGAGCGTCACCGCCCCCGCCTTCGCGCAGGTCGGAACCGGCGCCCGCCCGCCGGATGCGCCGGGCCCCACCATCCCGGCGCCGCGTCCGGGCGAAAACCTCAGTGATCGCCTGGATCGCACAGACGGCGTGATCCCGCCGACGCAGAACCTCGATCCCGGCCTCACCAAGCCGGCGCCGAATACCGGCACCATGCCAGTGATCCCGCCACCGGGAACGCCGGGCGGCGCGCAGGACGTGCAGCCCAAGTAGCGCGCTATAGCGCGCGCCTCCCGCTATTGCCGGCCTATGCCCCTGTCGCTATGGCTAGACGGCCGATGTGCGTCCTCGATATCGACTGCCCCGGCATGGCCCGGGGTTGTCGATGCCGTACGGTTTCGGAGAGAAAATCAAAGCGCAATTCTCCGCACCGCTCGCGCTTCTCCCCCGGCTGGGCCTTCAGCGGCAAGTTTATTTTCTCAGGCTATGTCTCGCGGCTGTCACAGCCATCGCCTTCTCGGCGCTGGCTTATGTTTGCTTTCCGCACCTTCCATTTGTAAAAGAACTGACGAACAGCGGCGGGATTTATTACGACAAGAGCAAGATCCGCGATTTATCCATCATCGGGATTTCGTTATTAATTCAGTCCCTGTCATTTATTTTCGTATTTTTTCTCTCCGCGAGAGAGAGTGAAGCCAGATCAAAAATAAAATTCGCGAACCCCAATCTCGAATACCTCTTTTATTTTGTTCTGGCGGGCGCCCTCCTGAGCGCTGCGGGCGCGCTGGGGCGGCTTGCCGATGCGGCGGTGTTTCTGCTTTTCGCCCTCGGCGCAGCGACGCTCCATGGGTCGTTCCGCGAGCGATGGGCTTCGGCTTTCGCCACGGTGTTCATGCTGGCCGCGCTGGGCGCCTGGACAGCGAATAATTTCGGCGTCCAGAATGTCCGCGTGACACTGCTGGTGGGATATGTGGCGTTGACCGCACTCGCCGTCGCCACCCATGAGCGCACATCCGCCCTCACCATCGCCTATGGCATCGCGGGGCTCGGCGTGGCTGTCGCCGCAAGCCTGATTGCCCCGACCTTCTGGCTACCCGCTGGGGCGCGCGTCACGCCACTCGATGCTCTGGTTTGGGCGCTCTCTCTCGTGGCGGCGGTGCAGGTCATCAACTGGCTGCGCATCCGCGCGGCAGGCACATGGCGAGATGCGCCACTGCTGCCCCTGGCAATTGCGCTCGCGCTGGTGACGACGCAGCGGGCCAATGTCTCTTTCCTCCCAGCGGACGACTATCATTTTTCCGAACCCCTGCTCGCCGTGCGCGCGCTGGCGGACGGCGGCCTATTCAGCACCTTCTTCACCGCCCATGGACTGATCGACGCCGCCGGCATTCTCGGCCCATGGCTGCTCGGCGATGCGAGCGCGACTGGCATCGTCATCGGCCAGACCTACGCGTTCTATTTCGCCACCGTGCTGACCGGCTGGCTGCTGTTCCGCTTTTGCGGCCCGCTGGTGGGCGTCCTGCTGCTGGCCTCGCTTGGCATCCTGCTGGGCAATTTCCTCGCCGTGCTTGTGGTTGTCGCGATCGTCGCGACCGCTTCCATCAGAAACGACGTCCTGTTCGGCGCCGTGCTGGCGGGGGCGGTCGCCGCCAGCGTCTTTCTGCTCAATGGCACGGGTGTCGCCACAGCGCTTCCCAGCGCCTTCATGGCGGTGTTTCTCTTCCGCGACTGGACTGTGCCCTCCCTTTTGCGCACCCTCGCAGGCGGCGCCGCCTGCGGGCTGGCTCTGGTTCTTCTGCTTTGGCGGCAGATCGGAGGGGAGCTTTTCTTCCTCTCCACCGCGGCCGACACCAATCTGTTCGTCTACGGCAACAATTTCGTTCCTGCGCCCGGCTTTAGGGTGTCACGGCTGCTCCAGATGGGCGCCACCCTGCTGTTCGCGCTCACGCCCGCTCTCGGCTTCGCCCTTCTGGCACGACCCAAACAGGTCGCCACATGGGCGGATGCCGGCCGCCTTGCGCTGGCGCTGGCGCCGCTGGTCGCCTTCGTTCTGCTGTTCACGCCCTATGCCATGGGGCGGCTCGACCACAACATCTATCGGGGCTATCTCGCCACCAGCCTCATCCTTGTCGCCATGGCGGTGTGGATCGCGGCGCCCGGCTTGAAGCGATATTTCCCGCACATCGACGGCCGAGTGGTCGGCCTCACCCAGGGCATTCTGGCGTTTCTGCTGATGCTGACGGCGGCGCCGGTGCCGAACGCGCTCCAGCGGTGGTCGAACCTCCCCCTGCTGGTGGCCCAGCGCGCCGCCGCATCCCCGGCCGATGCCGCCCTGCCCACGCTTGGAATGGCGAAGCTGGAGCCGGTGGGCATGTCGCGGCTGCTGGCGGTCAAGGCGGTGGTCGAGCATGTGCTGAAGCCCGGTGAGACCTTCTTCGACCTGACAAACCGCAACGCGCTCTATTTCTATCTGGAACGGCCCGTGCCAGTTCCCATCGCCAGCACCTACAATGCCGCGCCGAGGGCCTTCCAGGCACGCGACCTGGACAGTTTCAAGGACGACCCTCCCCCACTGGTCCTCGCGGGCGTGGATAGCTACGAGCACGACGGCTACAGCCTGCCGCTGCGCGCGTTCCAGATCTACCGGTATGTCCTGGCGCATTACACGCCGTTCCAAGTCGGGGCGTACACCTATGGCGTGAGGTCCGATCTGGTCGACCGACTCAAGGGATTAACGCTGGCGGGCGCCTCTGCAGACATGGAGACATGGTCGGCGGCGTTCCATCTCACCGAGCTTAATCGCCTGCCGTCCGCGTGGGGGCGCTCGCTCGGCAAATTGCTGGGGCAGCTTCGCCCGGACACGGTGCCGCTCCAGTCGATGGCGACCGGTACGCCCGAAGGCGCTGCCCTCTCATGGACCTACGCCATCCCGACGATGGCGCCGCCTGAGCGCTACGGCGTTCTCGCGCTGGACGTGGCATGCGCCAACGGAACGCAAATGCCGCGCGTTGTCGTCTCATGGCGCGGGGGCCAGGAGGCGTTCAGCCCGCAATGGAGCCTTACCTTCGAGGCCTCATTCCCGCTCAACCTCGTGCCGCTCGACAGTTCGCCACGCTGGCTGCTGGCGCCCTCGGTGGCCGAGATCCGCATTACGGTGGAGCCGCCGTCGAACTGCGGGGCAATCTCGCTCGGGGATGTTCGGTTGATGGGCCGGACATAAAAAAGGGGGCGCCGAAGCGCCCCCGATCGCTCCATCCCAAAGGATGGAAAACCTCAGTTCTTGGTCTTGTCCACCAGGGCCTTGGCCTTGATCCAGGGCATCATGGCGCGGAGCTTCTCGCCGACTTCCTCGATCTGGTGGGCGTTGGCCTTGGCGCGGGTGGCCTTGAACGAGGTCTGGCTGACCTTGTTCTCGAGCATCCAATCGCGGGTGAACTTGCCCGACTGAATGTCGGTGAGCACCCGCTTCATCTCCGCCTTGGTCTCGGGGGTGATGATGCGCGGGCCGGTCACATACTCTCCGAACTCGGCGGTGTTCGAGATCGAGTAGTTCATGTTGGCGATGCCGCCCTCATAGATGAGGTCGACGATCAGCTTCACTTCGTGCAGGCACTCGAAATAGGCCATCTCGGGGGCATAGCCCGCCTCGACCAGGGTCTCGAAGCCGGCGCGGATCAGCTCCACGAGGCCGCCGCAAAGGACGACCTGCTCGCCGAACAGGTCGGTCTCGCACTCTTCCTTGAAGGTGGTCTCGATGATGCCGGCGCGGCCGCCGCCAATGGCGCTGGCATAGCTGAGGCCGAGGTCATGGGCATTGCCCGAGGAATCCTGGGCGATGGCGATGAGCGTCGGTACGCCGCCGCCGCGCTGGTATTCCGAGCGCACCGTGTGGCCGGGACCCTTGGGGGCGATCATGAGCACGTCGAGATCCTTGCGGGCCTCGATGAGATTGAAATGGACATTCAAGCCATGGGCGAACAGCAGGGCGGCGCCGTTCTTCATGTTGTCGTGAAGGCTTTCCTTGTAGATGTCGGCCTGCAGCTCGTCCGGGGTCAGCATCATGACCACGTCGGCCCACTTGGCGGCATCCGCCGGGCTCATGACCTTGAAGCCTTCGGCCTCGGCCTTCTTGGCAGTGGCGGAGCCGGGGCGAAGCGCGACGACCACGTCCTTGACGCCGCTGTCGCGCATGTTGAGCGCATGGGCATGGCCCTGGCTGCCGTAGCCGACGACGGCGACTTTCTTCCCCTTGATGAGGTTCAGGTCGGCATCGCGATCGTAGTAAACGCGCATCATTCTCTCCTGTTGGGCGTCTTTTTGTACGGGTTGGAAATCAGACTGAAACGGGAATCCCGAGTATGGTGGCAAGTCGCCCCTGGACCTCGGCGAGCACAGATGCCGGCGCCCGCTCGATGACGTCGAACACCCGGGCCGCGTGATCCAGCGTCCTTAACTGATCGACAAGGACTGCACCTTTGGTTTGGATACCGTCCGGCAAAGTCACGTTATAAGGCCAGTCCCTCAGTCGCGATGAGATCGGGCAAACTATGACCCTGCGCGATACCTCGTTGTAAAGGTTCATAGAAACGATCAGGGCGGGCCTCCGACCCGCCTGCTCCGTTCCAAGAACCGGGTCGAGCTCGACCCACGCAATATCACCGGCGGCGAGTGGCATTGTCGTCCTTGACCGGCTTCAAAACACCACGCGAATAATCGTCGTCGATGATCTCGTCACCAACGTCAGGCCCCCACTCGACGGTCTCGGACTCGTCTTGCGGCCCTAGCCTCTTCATCTCCGCGACAAGATCTTCCAGGCGATAGCGCGGAATCTTGACCTTGGGCTCGGCATGAATCGCCACCATCGTTCCATTGCGCTCAAGGTCCACTATCGAGCCCGGCCGCAAGCCGAGATCGTCCGCGACGGATTTGGGAATCCGCACGGCGACGCTGTTGCCCCATTTCGCGACCTTGACCTTCACGGCCTGAACCTCACCCAATGTATATCCGGCGGTATATCCACACGAAGCTGCCGAGGCAAGCCTTGACGAAGCAAAGCCTCGACAACGCAAGCCTCACATGGCCTCCGGGCCGCGGGAAATGGCCACGACGCCAGTCCGCGACACTTCCACCAGTCCGAGCGGGGTCATCAGCACGGCGAACTGGTCGATTTTGTCGGTCTTTCCGGTGATCTCGAACACAAAGCTCTCGGTGGTGGCGTCGATGACGCGGGCACGGAAAGCCTCCGCAAGGCGCAGTGCCTCGCTGCGCGCGTCCCCGGTCCCGCGCACCTTAACCATCGCCAGTTCGCGCTCGACCGAGGCCGCTTCCACCGTGAGATCGCTGACCCGGTGCACCGGCACCAGGCGATCCAACTGGTTGCGGATCTGCTCGATCACCATGGGCGTGCCGGTGGTGACGATGGTGATGCGCGAAAGTTGCGTCTCGTGGCTCACCTCGGACACGGTGAGGCTGTCGATATTGTAGCCGCGGCCCGAGAACAGGCCGATGACGCGCGCCAGCACGCCCGGCTCATTGTCCACCAGGACGGACAGCGTATGGCGTTCGGTACGTTCAATGGGATGGGACATGGGGGGTCTCTGGAAGGTGAGAAAGTGGTGCCCTCCCCCGCAAGCGGGAGAGGGGGATCGATGGCGCGTCAGGCAGGCCGGAGATCACACCAGCATCTTGCCTTCGTCCGTGATCGCATCGTCGAGATCGATCGCCATGTCGCCGAGGATCATCTCGTTGTGGGCGCGGCCCGAGGGGATCATGGGGAAGCAGTTTTCCTGCTGGTCCACGATGCAGTCGAAGATCACCGGACGGTCCACCGCGATCATCTCGGCGATGGCCGCGTCCAGGTCTCCCGGCTTATCGCAGCGCATGCCGACGCCGCCGTAAGCCTCAGCCAGCTTCACAAAATCGGGCAGCGCCTGCGAATAGGATTGCGAGTAGCGCCCGCCGTGCAGCAGTTCCTGCCACTGGCGCACCATGCCCATGTAGCGGTTGTTGAGAATGAAGATCTTCACCGGCAGATTGAACTGAATGGCAGTGGACATCTCCTGCATGTTCATCAGGATCGAGGCTTCGCCCGCGATATCCACGCACAGTGCCTTGGGGTGGGCGATCTGCGCGCCGATGGCGGCGGGCAGGCCGTAGCCCATGGTGCCGAGACCGCCGGAGGTGAGCCAGCGGTTCGGCTCCTCGAAGCGGAAGAACTGCGCCGCCCACATCTGGTGCTGGCCGACCTCGGTGGAGATGTAGACATCCCGGTCCTTGGTCGCCGCATACAGGCGCTCGATGGCGTATTGCGGCTTGATGATCTCGTCGGAGGCCTTGTAGGCGAGGCTGTTGCGGCCGCGCCACCGGTCGATCTGCGACCACCACCCGTCCATTGCCTCGCGGTTCATGGAGAGATCACTGTCGCGCCACACCTTCACCATGGCTTCCAGCACGCGGGTGCAGTCGCCGATGATGGGCAGGTCGACCTTGACGTTCTTGTTGATCGAGGACGGGTCGATGTCGATGTGGATCTTCTTCGAGCCGGGCGAGAAGGCATCGATACGGCCCGTGATGCGGTCGTCGAAGCGCGCGCCAATGCACACCATCACGTCGCAGCCGTGCATGGCCATGTTGGCTTCATAGGTGCCGTGCATGCCGAGCATGCCGAGCCACTGACGGCTGGCCGCCGGGAAGGCGCCCAGGCCCATCAGGGTCGAGGTGACGGGAACGCCGGTGAGCCGCGCCAGTTCGCGCAGAAGGCGACTCGCCTCCGGCCCCGAATTGATCACGCCGCCGCCGGTGTAGAAGATCGGCCGCTTGGCGGACGCGATCATCTTGACCGCCGCTTCGATCTTGTCGGCGTCGCCCCGCAGCTTCGGCTTGTAGGTCTTGTGCTCGATATTCTCCGGGCCGACATACATGCCGAGGGCGAACTGAACGTCCTTGGGGATGTCGACGACCACCGGGCCGGGCCGGCCGTTCTGCGCGACATAGAAAGCTTCGTGCAGGACGCGGGCGAGGTCCTTCACGTCGCGCACGAGATAATTGTGCTTGGTGCAGGGCCGTGTGATGCCGACCGTGTCGCATTCCTGGAACGCGTCGTTGCCGATCAGGTGGGTGGGCACCTGCCCGGTGATGCAGACGATCGGGATCGAATCCATCAGCGCATCGGTGAGGCCGGTGACCGCGTTGGTCGCACCGGGGCCGGATGTCACGAGCACCACGCCGACCTTGCCGGACGAGCGGGCATAGCCTTCGGCCGCGTGCACCGCCGCCTGCTCATGCCGCACCAGGATATGCTCGACGCTGTTCTGGTGAAACAGCGCGTCATAGATCGGCAGCACCGCGCCGCCGGGATAGCCGAACAGGTGGTCCACGCCCTGGTCCGCAAGCGCCTGCATGACCATTTCGGCGCCGGTCATTTCCTTGCTCATCCCGTCTCTCCCTAGCGGGGCCTTGCCTGCCCGCCATTTTCAAAATCCACTGCGAAAACTCGGCTCCAGAAACGACGAAGGGGCCCCTAGGGCCCCTCGTCACACGCCACCATCCTCGACACCGGCCTGTCAGGCCGTTCCGATGGTGGCGCTCCTAAGTACGAGAATGGTAACGATCTTGCGCATTGAACCGCTGGCTCTTTCAAAAGTTGCGCGAACCTACTGGTCCGCGAAATCTCCGTCAAGCGGCCGCGACATGGTTTTTACAAATGTGCGGCTCTGCCGTGATATTGCCCTATCTTGCAGGTCTCTGTAAGGGAGAGTTGCTCTAATAGGACGCTGCGGAAACCAACCATGTCGCTGAATTTTCGAATCCAGCGCGCTTCGGCGACGGCCTTGACCCTCCTTGCCCTCGGGGCGGGAACCTTGTCCGGCATCACCGTGACGCGCGCCGCCGACTGCCAGACCGACTTCATGACCATCCGCACCGAGATGGAAGAGAAGGGCAAGGCGCTGCAAGCGGCCGGAAAGAAAAAGGCAAGTCCGCAGGAGCTTTGCCCGCTGTTCCGCGCCTATACAGCCGCCGAGGGCAAACTGACCAAGTACCTCTCCGACAATAAGGAGTGGTGCCAGATTCCCGATCAGGCGATTGCGCAGGCTAAGGACAGCAATCAGAAATCCTCCGCACTGCGCGACAAGGTTTGCGCGGCCGCCGCCAGCGGTGCCGGGGGCGCGGGTGGCGGAAAGCCCCCGCCCCAGGGCTCGATGTCCAGTGCGCTCGGCGTCACAACGGGCTATGTGCCCGGTCAAAGCTCGACCGGCGGCGGCGTATTCGACACCCTCAACGGCAACGCGCTGAAGCGCTGAGGTGCACGCGTGACACGTTGGGGGACCGAGGGCGCCGCGCCGCCGGTGGCTGATGCCGGCGCCGGAAATTGGGTTGACCGCCTCGCGCCTGCCCCCCTTCGCCCCTACCTGCGCCTCGCGCGGGCCGACCGGCCCATCGGCAGTTGGCTCCTTTTGCTGCCCTGCTGGTGGTCCACGGCGCTGGCCGCCATCGCGGCGGGGCGCGCCTACCCGGACCCCGTTCTCCTGCTGCTGTTCGCCGTTGGCTCCATCGCCATGCGCGGGGCGGGCTGCACCTGGAACGACATTCTCGACCGCGATATAGACCGCAAGGTCGCCCGCACCCAGAACCGCCCGCTGGCCAGCGGACAGGTGAGCTTGAAAGCCGCCTTCGCCTTCCTGGCATTTCAGATCCTGATCGGGCTGGTTGTCCTGCTCTGCCTGCCGCGCTTCGCCGTTGTCACAGGCGTGGCCTCGCTGGGCGTGGTGGCGGTCTACCCGCTCATGAAGCGCGTCACCTCAGTGCCCCAGGTGATCCTCGGCATTGCCTTTTCCTGGGGCGCCCTGATGGGCTGGGCCAGCGTCTTCCGCAGCATCGAGGACCCTGCCCTGCTCTTGTTCGCGGGCTCGGTGTGCTGGGTGTTCGGCTATGACACCATCTATGCCCACCAGGACCGGGAGGACGACGCCTTGGTGGGTGTCGGCTCCACGGCCCTGCTGTTCGGGGAGCGCAGCCGGCTGCCGCTCGCCCTCTCCTATATCGCCACCGTGGTGCTGTTCGGCCTTGCCCTCACCTCGGCTGGCGCCGGCCTGCTCTCGGCGTTCGGGCTGACCGGGTTCGCCTACATGCTCTATCGTCAGGTGAAATTTCTCGACATCCATGACGGCGGGAAATGCCTGGAGCTGTTCAAGTCGAACCGCGATGCCGGTCTGATCCTGTTCGCCGGCTTGGCCACCGACACCCTGCTTCAGCACGCGGTCGGCACCGGCATGATCTGAGTCATCCGGCGCCAACCCGCTTGGCATCGCACGCTTGCCTCTTGCTGCGCCGCACACTATTGCCTTGAATGATGAGCCAACTCGATCCGCAGACCGCATCCGGCGCCTCGGCCATTGAGCCGGCCCTCGCGCCCCTAGATACGGTCGCGCGGCATCTTGCCGATGCGGTGACGGCGGCGGGCGCGATCGCCCTCGCCATGTTCCGCACCAAGATCAAAACCTGGAACAAGGACAACGATTCCCCCGTCACCGAGGCGGACATCGCGGTCGATCGCTTCCTTTACGAAAAGCTCGCGGCCATCGACCCGGATTACGGCTGGCTCTCCGAGGAAACCGCAGACAATGAGGACCGCCTGTCCCGCAAGCGGGTCTGGATGGTCGATCCCATTGACGGCACCCGTGCCTTCATGGACGGCGGACCGGACTGGGCGGTCTCCGCCGCACTTGTGGAAGACGGGCGGCCCATCGTCGCCGCCCTGTTTGCGCCGGTGACGGACGAGATGTTCTTCGCCATCCGAGGACGCGGGGCGAAGCGCAACGGCACGCCGATCACCGCCTCCGGTCATGCCGGTCTCAAGGGCGCGCGCATCGCCGGCCCGCCCTTCATGCTCGACCGAATTGCTGGAACCACCGGCTTGGTGCGGATGCCGCGCGTGCGTTCGCTCGCCCTGCGCCTGACCCGCGTCGCCACCGGCGAACTGGATCTGGCCCTGGCCTCGGGCAACTGCCACGACTGGGATATTGCCGCCGCCGACCTTCTGGTAAATGAAGCAGGTGGCGCGCTGACGGGTTACGATGGCGCGGTACCAGTATACAATGTCCGTGTTCCCCGCCACCGGCCGCTGGTCTGTGCCGGGCCGAATCTTCACCAGCCCATGCTCGCCCTCGCGCAGGACGAGTTCGGCGCCTTTTGATCGCCCACCAACCGCGGATCGCTGGCCACCATGACCACTTCATCCGAACCCAAGCAACTGCTCCACCTTGTCTTCGGCGGAGAGCTGAAGGAACTCGGCGGGACCGAGTTCAAGGATCTCACCAAGCTCGACATCGTCGGCATCTTTCCCGACTATGCCACCGCCTCGGCGGCTTGGCGCGGCAAGGCCCAGTTGACCGTCGACAACGCGATGATGCGCTATTTCGTGGTCCATATGCACCGACTGCTGGACCCCGAGACGGGCCATGAACACTAACGATTCCGCGGCGAAGATCGCACCCACTGACGATCACGCGCGCTGACGTTATAATCAGCGACGCAGCGTAACCGGCGCGGGGCCGAGCGGCTCTGCGCCGGTATGCATTTGAGACCAACAGAAGCGCGGCCGCAGGGCAGGATCGCGCCATAAAGCAAGGTATCGTTTCAGAATGTGGCGTCGCGTGCGCACCAATCGCGCCTTACAACTGGCTGCCGGAAACACGTTCGCGGGCTATTTCTGGCTGGTCGCGCACACCACGCGATTCAAGGTCGAGCCGCTGGATATCTACGACCAGATCGATGCCAATCTGCCGGCCATCATCACCTTCTGGCACGGCCAGCACTTCCTGACCCCGTTCATGATGAAGCCGTATCACAAGGCGAAGGTGCTGATCTCGCGCCATGCGGATGCGGAGATCAACGCTATCGCCGCCGAGCGGCTGGGGGTCGGCACCATCCGGGGCTCCGGGGCGACCTCGCCGCGCGATTTTCACCGCAAGGGCGGCGTTTCCGCCACCTATGGCCTGATCGACACCTTGGCCGAGGGCATCAATGTGGCCATGACGGCCGACGTGCCGAAGATTTCCCGCCGCGCGGGCCTTGGCGTCGTGACGATTGCGCGCCATTCCGGACGGCCTATTCTCCCGGTCGCCATGGCCACCCGCAACCGCATCCTCCTCAAGAGCTGGGACCGCGCCAGCCTGCACCTGCCGTTCGGTATCGGCGCGGCGGTGGCCGGGGAGCCGATCTGGGTAGATAAGGACGTGGATCAGGCTGGGCTCCAGGCCGCGCGCGCCCTGCTTCAGCAGCGGCTCGAAGCCGTGACGGCGCGGGCTGAGGAACTGGTGGGGCGCGGAGGCTCCGCGCGATGAGGGGGGCCGCCGTGACGATGCCGCTGCGGCTCTATCGCGGCGTCACATCGGTCGCGACGCTCCTCGCGCCCGCCTGGCTCGGCTATCGCGTGCGCAAGGGCAAGGAAGACCGGGCGCGGCTGTCTGAGCGGCGCGGCATCGCCAGCCTGAGCCGCCCCAAGGGTCCGCTCATCTGGGTGCATGGCGCCAGCGTCGGAGAGGTGCTCTCGGTGATGCCGCTGATCGAGCGGCTGATGGAGCGCAGCTTCTCCGTTTTGCTCACGTCGGGCACGCTCACCTCGGGCCGCATCGCGGCGCGGCGCGGCCCTCCTGGCCTGTTGCATCAGTTCATCCCGCTGGATGCGCACCGGTTCGTCGCCCGCTTTCTCGACCATTGGAAGCCTGACCTCGCGCTGCTGGCGGAATCGGAGATCTGGCCGAACCTCATGGGGGAACTCGGCCGGCGCGGAACGCCGCTGGTGCTGGTGAACGGCAGGCTTTCCAGCCGCTCCAGCCAGCGCTGGGCCAAGCTGCCGAAAAGTGCCCGAAACCTCCTGTCCCGTGTCGATCTGTGCCTCGCCCAGACCCGCGACGACAGCCAGCGATTCCAGGCCCTGGGCGCGCCGCGCGTCCAGGTGGCGGGAAATCTCAAGTTCGACGTGCCCCCGCCCCCCGCCGATCCCGAGACGCTGGAGCGCATGCGCCGCGCCGTCCGCGGGCGGCCGGTGCTGCTCGCCGCCTCCACCCATCCCGGCGAGGACGAGGTGGTGATCGAGGCGCACCGCATGCTGCGGGATGAAATCCCCGGCCTGCTGACCATCATCGCCCCCCGCCATCCCGAGCGCGGCGAAGACATCCGCAAGCTCGCGGACGAGGCAGCCCTGCCCGCCGTGCGCCGCAGCGCCGGCCTGCTGCCGGACGCTGGCACGGAAATCTATGTGGCCGACACCATCGGCGAACTGGGCGTGTTCTATCGGCTTGCTCCGGTGGTCTATGTCGGCGGCTCCCTGGTGCGCCATGGCGGGCAGACACCGATTGAGGCGGCAAAGCTCGGCGCCGTGGTGCTGCACGGGCCCCATGTCTGGAATTTCGGCGCGCTCTATGCCCGCCTTGATGCCGATGGCGGCTCAGCGTTGGTGACCGACGCCGACAGCCTCGCGGACCATGTGCTGGCGCAATTCCTAGATAAAGAGCTTCACGCCCGCACTGCGGAGGCGGCGCGGCAGACCACCGAGGCGCTGGGCGGCGCGCTCGACCGGACGCTGGCGGCCATCGAGCCCTATCTCGCCCAAATCCGCCTCGCCCGATGATCTTCGCCCGCGCGCCCCGCTTCTGGTCGGCGCCCCAATCCCTGGCGGGAACCCTGCTCGCGCCGTTCGGGTCCGTGGTCGGGGCAATCACGCTGCGGCGCATGGCGCGGCCGGGCACGGGTGTGCCGGTGGTGGTGATCTGCGTCGGCAATCCCACGGTCGGCGGCTCCGGCAAGACACCCACGGCGTTGGCGGTGTTGGCGCGCCTCAAGGCACGCGGCGCCCGTCCGTTTGCCCTGCTGCGCGGCCACGGCGGCCGCGAGGCGGGGCCGCTAATCGTCGATCCCGCGCTTCATGATGCCGGGGCCGTGGGGGACGAAGCGCTGCTTCTGGCGCAGGCCGCGCCGACTATCATATCGCGCGACCGCGTCGCGGGGGCTCGGCTGGCGCTGGACAGCGGCGCGAGCCATGTGGTGATGGACGACGGCTTCCAGAACCCATCGCTGGTGAAAGACGCAGCCGTTCTGGTTTTGGATGGTGCCGCCGGCATCGGCAATGGCCGCGTCCTCCCCGCCGGACCGCTGCGGGCGCCGTTCGCGGATCAACTCGACCAAGCGGACGCTTTGCTGGTGGTGGGTCCCGGTGCCGCACTGCCCTCCGCCGGCAAGCCGCTGCTGCGCGCACGCCTGCTGCCGGACCCAACAGTGGCGGACGCGCTACGCGGGCAGAAGCTGCTGGCCTTCGCCGGCATCGGACGACCGGAAAAATTCTTCGCGACACTGCGGGACATCGGCGCCATCCTGGTCGAAACCCGCGCCTTCCCTGACCACCACGCCTACACCCTCGCCGATATCCAGCGGCTGCTGGAGCAGGCGTTTGTGGGAAATCTCAGGCTGGTGACCACCACCAAGGACATGGCCCGCCTCTCCCCGCCGGACTTCGCCGAGGCGCGGAGATATATCCATGTGCTGCCAGTGCGGCTGGAACTGGACGACATGGGGATGCTGGACCGCCTGATCGATCTGGCGGAAGCACGGGCAGCGGCGCGCTTTTAGCCGCCGGCTTTCTTCTGATGCTCAAGCACCCGCGCCAGGACGGCTTCGGGGTCGGCATAGGCTTCCTGGAGATCGACGCTCCAATAGCGCAGTTCGTCAAGCAGTATGGATTGCCCGGTCACGGCGCAGCGCACGAAAGCGCCCGGACGCAAAATCCGGAATTCGCCGTCCAGATAGCGCACGAGGGCCTCGCCGCCCGCTTCGGGAAACCGTTCAAATCTGTTCATCTGCGCCGACGCTTCGCTGAAACCTTCGCGCCAGGATATCGGCTCGGCGCGCCCGGGGAAAGGGCACCGCTCAATCGGCGGTGTCGAACAATGTCGGCTGGCTCGGCGGCGGTGCCGCCCGGCGTGGCGCCGGCTTACCGCCGGCCGCCACCACCGCAACCCGACCGTCCGCGAACTCCAATTCCAGCCCCTGCCCCGGCGAAACTGCCCCGGCGCCGCGCACCGCCCGCCCTGACGCATCGCGCACCAAGGCGAAGCCCCGCGCCAGAACGCCGTGATAGGATAGCGCCTCAAGAAGCTGCACCGCACCCTGAAGCTGCCGCGTCTGCTCGCGCAGCGTGACCTTCACTCCGCGCAGCCCGCGCGCGCTCAGCTCCTTGAGCCGCGCGCGACCGCGCAGGAGATGCGCACTTTGGGCGCGGATGTTCGCGGCCTGCCGGGCGATGGCGGCGTTCAGGCGATCCGCCCGCCGTTCCATCTGCCGGCCTGTGGCCTGGCTAAGGCTCAACCCCAATTGGCGCGTGCGATCGAAGCCACGTTCCAGCCGGCCCCGCAGGATCGCGGGAGAGAGACGTCCGCGCGCCGATTGCAGGCGGATGCGATGGGCACTGGCATTGGTGCGGAGCGCGCGCGGCAGGCGGGTGGACGCGGTATCGAGCCGCTGGCGCGGCGTCGCCAAAAGCGCGTCGGCCGCCGGCAACAGGCGCGACAGGGCACGCAGGTCGCTGCGCCGCCGCTCCAGCAGGCGCGCGGGGGCGGCGGCAAGCCGCCCGTGCAAGGTCCGCACTGCGCCGAGCAATTCCGCGCGCACCGGCACGGCCATCTCGGCGGCGGCCGTGGGCGTGGGCGCGCGCATGTCGGCGGCAAAATCGATCAGCGTAACGTCGGTCTCGTGGCCTACGGCCGAAATCAGCGGAATGGTGCTCTCGGCGGCGGCGCGCACCACCGCCTCGTCGGAAAAGCCGAGCAAGTCTTCCAGCGATCCGCCGCCCCGCGCGACGATCAGGAGGTCGGGGCGCGGCACCGGCCCGCCGGGCGGCAGGGCATTGAAGCCGCGGATGGCGGCGGCGACTTCCGCCGCGCTGGTCTCGCCCTGCACCCGCACCGGCCACACCAATACGCGCCGGGGAAACCGATCCGCCAGCCGATGGAGGATATCGCGGATCACCGCGCCGGTGGGCGAGGTGACGATGCCGATGACCGACGGGAGGAACGGGAGCGGCACCTTGCGGTCAGTGTCGAACAGCCCTTCGGCCTGGAGGCGGCGCTTGCGCTCCTCCAGCATGGCCATGATGGCGCCGGCGCCGGCGAACTCCAGGGACTCGATGACGATCTGGTAGCCGGACTTGCCGGGATAGGTGGTGAGCTTGCCGATCGCCACCACCTCCAACCCTTCCTCGGGCCGGACCTTGAGGCGAGCAAAATTGCCCTTCCAGATCACCGCGTCGAGCCGCGCGCCTTCGTCCTTCAGCGAGAAATAGGCGTGGCCGGAGGAGTGCGGCCCGCGATAGCCGGAAATCTCGCCGCGCACCCGCACATGGCCATAGGCATCCTCCACGGTCCGGCGCAGCGCGCCGGAAAGCTCGGAAACGGTCCATTCGGGCGCATTGGGGCGGGCGTCAGGGGCAGCGGGCATCGACTCATAGGCTGTTGGGATAGGAGGTCTAAGCATAGCCCGATCCCCCCTTATGCGGCGAGCGCAATGCCTGCCCCCTTGTTTGAAGCCGAGCAAGCCGATAGCGGTTTCTACGGGAGGAACGCGGATGAATGTGCTGCTGCTCGGCTCGGGGGGCCGTGAACATGCCTTGGCTTGGAAGCTCGCGCAGAGCCCGGCCATGGGTCAATTCTACGCCCTGCCCGGCAACCCCGGCATTGCCGACATCGCGGAAGTGGTGGAAGGCGTTCCCCTCTCCGCCCACCACCAATTGGTGACATGGTGCCGCGAGCACGCCATCGGCCTTGTGGTCGTCGGCCCCGAGGCGCCGCTGGTGGCGGGGCTGGTGGATCGGCTCGCGGAAGCCGGCATCGCCGCCTTCGGCCCCACCGCCGCCGCCGCGCGGCTCGAAGGCTCCAAGCTGTTCACCAAGGAGTTGTGCAAGACATACAGCATCCCCACTGCGGGGTTCGGCCGCTTCACCACCCTTGAGGGCGCCGCCGCCCACATCCACGCCGAAGGCGCGCCGATCGTCGTGAAGGCGGACGGACTGATGGCCGGCAAGGGCGTCGTGGTGGCCCTCACCGTGGAGGAGGCGATGGCCGCCGTGGAGGGCGTGTTCGCCGCCGGCGGCCAGGAAGTGCTGATCGAGGAATGCATGGAGGGCGAGGAGGCAAGCCTGTTCTGCCTCGTGGACGGCGAGACTGTCCTCCCCTTCGGCAGCGCCCAGGACCATAAGCGCGCGTTCGACGGCGACCTCGGCCCCAACACCGGCGGCATGGGCGCCTATTCTCCCGCCCCGGTGCTGACGCCGGAACTGGAAGCCCGCGCCATCGCCGAGATCGTGGTGCCCACCGCCAAGGCCATGGTCGCGATCGGCGCGCCCTATCGCGGCATTCTCTATGCCGGGTTGATGCTCACCACCGCCGGGCCGAAGCTGGTGGAATACAATTGCCGCTTCGGCGATCCCGAATGCCAGGTGCTGATGCCGCGCCTGAAAAGCGATCTGCTGCCCCTGCTGGACGCAGCCGCCCACGGCAAGCTCGCGGATGCACGCGTGGAATGGTCAAGCGAAACCGCCCTTTCGGTGGTCTATGCCAGCCGGGGCTATCCCGGTGCGCACCAGACCGGCTCGGAAATCTCCGGCATCCAGACGGCGGGCGAGACCGAGGGCGTACTGGTGTTCCAGGCGGGCACCAAACGCTCCGGCGCCAAGCTGGTCTCGAACGGCGGGCGGGTGCTGAACGTCACCGGCGTTGGCGCAGACCTCCAGCAGGCCCGCGACAGAGCCTATGAAGCCGCCGCCAAGATCCAGTGGCCGGAAGGCTTCTATCGCAACGACATAGGCTGGCGCGCTCTCAAATAAAACAAACGCGCGCTGCAGGGAGATACCTCATGGCCGATCTTGCCGATCTCTTTCCCGGCTTCGACGCGCACAATATCGACACGCCGGCCGGCCGCATCTTCGCGCGCACCGGCGGGGACGGGCCGCCGCTTCTGCTGCTGCACGGCTACCCCCAGACCGGCGCGATGTGGCACCGCGTGGCGCCGACGCTGGCGAAGACCCACCGCGTCATCATCCCCGACCTGCCGGGATACGGCTGGAGCGCGGCGCCGGCACCAGGCCCGAACCATGCTCCTTACAACAAGCGGGCGATGGGCGAGGCGATGGTTGCGCTGATGGAGCATCTCGGCCACGCGCATTTCTCGCTCATGGGCCACGACCGGGGCGGGCGCGCGAGCTACCGCCTCGCGCTCGACCATGTGGGGCGGGTGGACAAACTGGTGCTGCTGGACATCGCCCCCACCCATACCGCATGGCGGGGGCTCGACAGGGCGCGGGCGCTGAAATCCTACCATTGGACCTTCCTCGCCCAGCCGCATCCCTTCCCGGAGACGATGATCGGCAAGGACCCACGCTATTTCATCGACACCACACTGACGGGCTGGAGCGGCGGCAAGGGGCTGGCGGTGTTCGACCCGCGCGCCCTCGCCCATTACCGCGCCGCTTTCGCCTCTCCGGATCATATCCGCGGCGCCTGCGAAGATTATCGCGCTGGCGCTACCGTGGACTTCATCCACGATGAGGCAGACCTTGCCGCCGGCCGGGTCATCGAGTGCCCGGTTCTGGTGCTGTGGGGCGACCATGGGTCGGTGAGCGCCGGGCCTTTGGAGGCGTGGAAGCCGTTCACCACCAAGCTCCAGGGGGCGCCCATCCCCTCCGGCCACTATCTCTGCGAGGAGGCGCCCGATGCGGTGCTTGAGGCGCTGAAGGGCTTCCTCATTTAGCAGCGCCCTCCTTCTGAAGCAGCTTGCCGTTCCAGGCGGCCCGCAGAGTCCCGAGGCTCACCAGGATCAGGATCGCGCTGGCCGCAATAAGGGTGATCCAGGCGAATGCCAGCAGCCAAAGATCGGGATGAGCCTTTGCCAGCATCACGATCGCCGTGGCGAACGCACCGGTGGGGAAAGTCCAGCCCCACCACGACATGGCGAAGGGCACGCGCGCGAAATTCGGCGTGAGGGTCGCAAGCACGGCGACGATGAAGCCGGCCAGCCCCAGCAGGATCAGCGGGCCAGGGCCGAAGCCGTGTGTGAGTTGGGCAAGCGCGATGGTGCCCGCCGCCGAAGGGGCGAGGAAAATGCCCAGGGTCGGCTTCAGGGCCTCCGGCAAGGCCGGGCCGGTGACGATGCGGGCGAGAATCAAAGGTTGGATCATGGCCCAGAGCAGGCCGCCAACCCCGAACAGCACCCAGCACAGGTTCTCGTAGCCCATCTGCACCCCGAACACCGGGGCGATGATGTTGCCCACCAGCGGAATGAGCAAAGGCGGCGTCAGGGCGGCGATCTCGCGTGGCCGGGTCAGCAGTCCACGCACCGTCCACACACCGATGGCGAGATGCAGCACGATGGCACCGAGCCAGATCCCCGTGGCAAAGGTCGGCGCATAGGGAAACAGGCCGCCCGAAATGATCATCAGGCCGATGGTCACGGCGCCCGCGAAGGCCGAGCGCACGGGGTGAGCAAGGTCCGCCATCAGCGCCAGCGGCGTGCGCACCACGCGAACCAGATGCAGTCCTGCGACAAGCACCCACACCAGGATCGTCAGCCCCAGAAGGATTTCGCCGATCAGCGCCGGCACGCCCAGAACCGACACCGCCGCGCGCCAGGCGAGGCCCGTGCCGCCGATGCCCATGGGCGCCGCGAACAGGGCGAGCGGCAGATGCGTGAGGCGCACCGGCGCGCGTTTGGAAGGTGTCGCAATCATGGGGGTCTTCAATCCTGGGAGCGGTTCGCGAAATCACGCGTCCGCTTTTGGAACCGATGCCTGCTTTATCAGGCGGGCTCGACTGCCGGACAGTGATTTCAGGTCAGCAGGCTGATCAGCCAGTCTGGGTGAAATCTCGAGCCGAGGAAGGCGGCAAGGCCGATGCCGAAGCCGAACCCACCGAAGCCCCAAGCGACGAACATCAGCCACCAGACGCTGGTGAGGGCGGCGACGGCGGCGAGCGACAAGGCGATGGCAAGCGCGGCATCGGCGAGGTCGAACTGGTCGTCATGCATGTTCATGTCGTCGTAGAGCGCCTGGATATCCTTGGCCTTCTGCGCCAACTGGTCCGAGCGGGTCTGATAGCGCCCCTTCTCCGCCTCGATGGCCGCCAGCTTGGCCGTGACCTCGGCGGAAGGCGGCGTGGCGGCGGTGACCCTGAGAATCTCTCCGGTCTGCTCGTTCATGTGCAGCTTGAGACGCGCCGCCTGATACTCGTTCCAGGTGTCGACGATGTCGGCCTTGGCCACCTGCATGGCCTGGACGACATTGTCGTCCTTGATCTTCGCGACCGCCATGAAGACCGACAGAAACACCACCGTGATCGCGACGGCACGGTTCAGCGAATGGGTTTTGCCGTCGGTATTGATCTCGATTTCCATAGATCGCCCCCTCTGCGGCGATTCTCGTCGCTTCGCGGGGGAGATTAGGGGGTGAAATGGGAGGGATGGAATGGTGACGGAACGTCAGACGTGCACCGTGCCTTAGCGGCGATCCCGAAAGAAGGTGCGCAATACCTCCGCCGCCTGGCGCTCGGCGATGCCGCCATAGACTTCGGGCACATGGTGGCAGGTGGGCTGGGAATAAAAGCGCGGCCCGCTTTCCACCGCCCCACCCTTGGGGTCCGGCGCGCCGTAATAGAGCCGCCGCACGCGGGCGAAGGAGATGGCCGCCGCGCACATGGCGCAGGGCTCAAGCGTCACATAGAGATCGCAGTTCAGCAGCCGCTCGGCACCGAGCAGGGTGGAGCCGGCGCGCACCACAATCATTTCGGCATGGGCGGTGGGGTCGGTGAGTTCGCGCGTGCGGTTGCCGTCGCGCGCGATCACGGTGGAGCCGCGCACCAGCACGGCACCCACCGGCACTTCGCCCCGTTCGGCGGCGGCGCGGGCCTCGGCCAGCGCCATCTGCATGAAAGTCTCGCTCAATCCACCGCCCCGAAACCTGCGCCGGCCTGCCCTATCAGGCGGCAGCGGCGAATCCACCCCTCAAATCGGGATTAGAGCACGCATTTTTCCCGCTTGCGCGCGACTTTGGCCCGGTGCTGCGCGCGATCTGGCACGGCGCGACCTGCGTGCTTCACCTCGCACCCACGAAAGGTTCGTGCTATCGCCCATCCCATGCCCAGCAAACTGCCGCCCCGCAAGGACAAGAACCGCGTTCCGCGCGACAAACGCGTGATCGCTCCCGCAAAGAAGGACGCCGAGCGCGTCGCCAAGGTTATCGCGCGCGCCGGGCTCGGCTCGCGGCGGGAAATCGAGGACTGGATCGTCGCCGGCCGGGTCGCCGTCAACGGCGTCATCCTGGAAAGCCCCGCGAACACGGTGACCCCCGAAGACACCATCGAGGTGGATGGCGCGCCGCTGCCTGAGCGCGAGCGCACCCGCCTGTTCCTCTACCACAAGCCCAAGGGCGTGGTGACGACCAACCACGACCCCGAGGGGCGCACCACCCTATTCGAGATTCTGCCCAAGGGCCTGCCGCGTCTCGTCAGCATCGGCCGGCTCGATCTGAATTCCGAGGGCCTGCTGCTGCTCACCAATGACGGCGGCCTCGCACGCGCCCTGGAACTGCCGGAAACCGGCTGGCTGCGCCGCTACCGCGTGCGCGCCAAGGGCGAGATCAACCAGGCCCAGCTCGATGCGCTGCTCAAGGGCATCACCGTCGAGGGCATCGAGTACGGCCCGATCGAGGCGACGCTCGACCGGGCGCAAGGCGCGAACGTGTGGATCACTGTGGCGCTGCGCGAAGGCAAAAACCGCGAAGTTCGCAACGTCCTTTCCGCCCTTGGCTTGCAGGTGAACCGCCTGATCCGCGTCTCCTTCGGCCCGTTCCAGCTCGGCGAAATCGGCGAGAACGGCATCGAGGAGGTGCGCACCCGCGTCCTGCGCGACCAGATCGGCGACGAGATCACCGCCGCGTCAGGCGCGGATTTCGATGGGCCTCTGGTGGACCATCCGATCGACGACGAACCACCCCGGCAGGTCCGCCGCCTGGACGACGAGGACGATACCCGCCGTCCCGCCCGGTCCCCGCGCCGGCAGGAGCGTGAGCCGGAAGGCCGCGCCCGCGCCCGCCATCCCGCAGGTCCTGAGGAAGAAACCGCCACGTTCCGCATTCGCAGCCGCCGCGCCGACCCCGATCGCGAGTTGGAAAGCCGTGGCACGGTCGCCGACCGCAAGGGACGCGAAATCAAGGTGGAGCGCGTGGTCGCCCCGCCCCGCGAGGAGGAACGTCCGGCGCGCAGTGCTGGCTACGGCAAGGGGAGTCCAGACTCGGGCGGCCGGTTCGAGCGCGGCGGTGATCGCCCGCCGCGTGCTGGCGGTCCCGGCCAGCGGCCCGGCCCCGGCGCCCGACGCGATGATGGTCGCTTCGAGGAGCGCCCGCGCAGCCACAAGCCGGCCGGTGCCGGAGGCCGCGACTTCGAGGGTCGTGGTGAGCGGCGCGGCCCCGCGCCCGCAGGGCGATGCGCGCGAGGATTTCCGCCGCAGCGAGCGGCCGGACAGCCGTCCGGGAGGACGAACCGAGGGCCGTCCGCCCAGCCGCGAAGAGGGTAGCCGCGAAGGTTTCCGGCCACGCGGAGAGGGTTTCCGGCCGAGGGGCCGGGAAGACGATGCCGGCGGACATGGCGCCGCACGCCCGCCGCGCCGCGAAGAGGGCAGCCGCGAAGGCTTCCGCCCGCGCGGCGAGGGCTTTCGGCCGAGGGGCCGGGAAGATGATGCCGGCGGACGCGGCGACGCACGCCCGCCGCGCCGCGAAGAGGGCAGTCGCGAAGGCTTCCGTCCCCGCAGCGAGGGTTTCCGGCCGAGGGGCCGGGAAGATGACGCTGGCGGACGCGGCGATGCACGCCCGCCCCGTCGCGAAGAGGGCAGCCGCGAAGGCTTCCGGCCGCGCAGCGAGGGCTTTCGGCCGAGGGGCCGTGAGGATGACGCCGGCGGACGCGGTGACGCACGCCCACCGCGCCGCGAAGAGGGCAGCCGCGAAGGCTTCCGTCCCCGTGGCGAAGGCTTCCGGCCAAGAGGCCGTGAGGATGATGCGGGCGGACGGGGACGTTTCACGCCCGCCGCGTCGCGAAGAGGGTGCGCGCGAAGGCTTCCGCCCCCGGGGGGGGCGCGCGTCCCGGAAAGCCAGCGTGAGGACCGCCGGGGCCGATCAGGTCCCCGGCCCGCGAGCACCGGCCCGAAAGGCGGCGGCAAGCACCGCAACGACAGCCGTGGCGAGGTCGGTTTTTCGGAGCGCCCGTCGCGTGACGAGGGTGCCCCGCGTGGCCGTGGTGGCCCCGGTGCCAAGGGCGGCTTCAGGAGTGACGCACCCCGCGGCGATGGTCCGCGCGGTGATCGACCCAGATCGGATCGGCCAGGGTCAGATCGGCCCAAAAGCGGCGGCTTCAAGAGCGGCGGCTTTAGGGGGGACGGCCCCAGGAGTGATGGACCAAGGAGCGACGGGCCAAGGAGCGATGGCCCCCGTGGTGGAGGACAAAGGCCGGGCACGCGCAGCGAGCGGCCCAAGTCCGCTGGCTTCAAGCCTGGCGGCTTCAAGAGCGGCGGCCCCAAGGGCGGCGCTCCCGGCCGCTCTGGCCCCAAAGGTGCTGGCGCGAAACGCTCCGGCCCACCGCGCGGCGGCAAGCCGGCCGGTCCGCGCACGCGGGGCTGAGGTGCGGCGATGCGCATCGTCGGCGGCACCCTGAAGGGACGGGCTTTGAAAAGCCCGACCTCCTCGGCCATCCGGCCGACATCGGACCGGCTTCGTGAAGCCCTCTTCAACGTGCTCGCCCATGCCTATGGCGATGCAGCGGATAATGCCCGCGTGCTCGACCTGTTCGCGGGCACCGGCGCGCTGGGCATTGAGGCGGTCTCGCGCGGCGCACGGTTCGCGCTTTTCGTTGAGGAGGCAGTCGAGGCCCGCGCGCTGATCCGCGAGAATGTGGAAGCCATGGGCCTCACCGGCGCAACGCGCATTTTCCGGCGTGACGCCACCCGGCTCGGCGATTGCCCGGCGGGGGATGCCTATTCGCTGGTCTTCTGTGACCCGCCCTATGGCAAGGGGCTGGCGGAGGTGGCGCTTCTCTCGGCACGGGCCGGCGGATGGCTGGCGCCCGAGGCCCTGGTGGTGGTGGAGGAGAAGGCCGGCGCCTTCATTCCTCCGGACGGTTTCGATGTGCTCGAACAGCGCCGGTATGACGAGACGGAACTGACCTTTTTGGGCGCTTAAGAGCT
>NZ_CBDIHQ010000007.1:0-122074 GCF_965279295.1 Aquabacter sp.
GGCGCCGGCGGGAAGTTTCGTGCTGCCGTCGCGCAATGAGTTTCCCATTGTTTTGATCGCGGGCGGGGTGGGCATCACGCCGTTTCTCTCGCTGCTGGAAACCCTCGCGGGCGCACCTGATGAGCCGGAAATCGTGCTGCACTATGGCTGCCGTGATGGCGCGAGCCACGCCTTCGCGGAGCGCCTCGCCGAGCTCGCCGGCTGCCTGCCCAATGTCAGCCTTCTCACCCATTACAGCCGGCCGAGCGCGGGCGATCCGCACGGGCCGGGGCGGCGGTTCGCGGCGGCGCTGATTTCGGATGATCTGATCCGGCGGCGGGCGCGGTTCTATATGTGCGCGGGCGATGCCATGATGGACGAGACGGCGGCCGCCCTGATTGCGCGCGGCGTCCCACCGTTCGAGATTTTCCGCGAGCGGTTCGTCTCCCCGCCTCAGCCCGCGTTCGACGGCGCAGCATCCCACGCCGTCAGATTCGCGCGCTCCGGCCGCACCTTCACCTGGACACCGCTGGAGGGCTGCCTGATGGCCTTCGCGGAGAACCACGGCGTCACGGTGCCAAGCGGCTGCCGGGTCGGCCAATGCGAAAGCTGCGCGGTGGGGGTGATTACCGGCTCGGTCCGCCACGTCGGGGGACCAGCGGAGCTTGAGGACGGAGAATGCCTCACCTGCCAGGCAGTGCCGGAGAGCGACTTGGTGTTGGACGTCTGAGCCCTGAGGCGGCCTCGTCTGCGGCCCGCTCTCATTTGGGCCGGCTCTGCCCTGCCCGTTCGCTGCCTGCCTCCCCCCTCGAGGGGGAGGGTTTGGGGTGGGGGGTATGGCGTCGCCAGAACCACCGCCGCCGAACCAAGTGGAGGCATACCCCCCACCCTGCCCTCCCCCCTCAAGGGGGGAGGGTTAGACCGCGCGGGTGGAGAGAGCGGTTTCGCCATGTAGAGCAACCGCAGCCTCTATCAGTGCTGCAATTCGGCGGGCAGCTTGCCGCCGTTCTGGGCGAGCTTGGCGATGACCTGTTTGTGCAGCCAGATGTTCATGCTCGCGCTGTCGCCGGTGTCGCCGTCATATTGGAGTTCCTGCGCCAGTTCCTTGCGGGCGGCGAGCGAGGAATCGATGTTCAGCAGCTTCATCAGGTCGACGATGGAGTGCTGCCAATCGAGCTTCTCCTTGTTCTCCTGCGCGAGCTTGTTGAGCACGGCGCCGACATCCACCTGCTGGCCGGTGGCGGTCGCGCTCGGCGAAGCACCGGCTGTGGTCGGCGCAGTGGTTGCGCCCGCCACGGGCGGAGCCGCACCGCCGGAGGTGCCGCCGGGCGGCGGCGCGGCGTTCGCGCTCTGGCCGAAAATGGCAGACATGATCCGTCCAAATATACTCATGTGTTCCTCCTGTTAGGGGCGTGTCGGAGGGACAACCGGCGCGGCGGATAAAAGTTCGCCGCAATCTTCACGCGGCCGGCGGGGGCGGTTCTCAGCCGCGCGCATCCTCCAAAATCATGGCCGCACCCTTCTCGCCGATCATGATGGTGGGCGAGTTGGTGTTGCCCGAGACGATGGTGGGCATGACGGAGGCATCCACCACCCGCAGGCCTTCGAGGCCGATCACCTTCAGGCGCGCATCGACCACCGCCATGGGGTCGGAGGGAAGACCCATCCGCGCCGTGCCCACGGGGTGGAAAATGGTGGTGCCGAGCTGGCCTGCCGCGCGAGCGAGGGCCTCCTGATCGTCGTTGGCGACCGTGGGGCCGGGCAGCATTTCGTCTGGGGCATAGGGCGCCAAAGCCGGCTGAGAGACGATGCGGCGCGCCACCTGGATCGATGCGGCGGCGACCCGCACGTCCTCGTCGGTGGAGAGATAATTGAGCCGAATTTCCGGGGGCGCGGCGGCGTCCGCGCTTTTCAGGCGGATCGTGCCGCGTGAGGTGGGCCGCAGGTTGCACACGCTCATGGTGAAGGCCGGGAAGCGGTGAAGCGGATCACCGAACTTGTCCAGAGAGAGCGGCTGGACATGGAATTCCCAGATCCGCCCGGTCCTTGTCCGGGCCGGAGCGGGTGAAGATGCCGAGCTGGGACGGCGCCATGGTGAGAGGGCCCTTGCGCAGGAAGGCATATTCCAGGCCCATGCCGGCGCGGCCGAACAGCGAGTGGTAACGTTCGTTCAGCGTGCCGATGCCCCGCACCTTGAAGATGGTCCGCAATTGCAGGTGGTCCTGAAGGTTCGCGCCGACGCCGGGCTTATCCAGCACCATGTCGATGCCATGGGCGGCGAGATGCTCACCCGGCCCGACGCCGGAAAGCATGAGAAGCTGGGGCGATCCGAGCGAACCCGCCGCCAGCACCACCTCACGGCGCGCCGTGAGCGTGCGGGTGCCGCCCTGTGTGCGCAGGCGCACGCCGGTGGCGCGTCGGCCGTCGAACGTCACCTTCTCCACATGGCCGGCGGTGATGAGATCGAGGTTGCGGCGATGGAGCACCGGCTTGAGGAAGCCGCGGGCCGCGCTCCAGCGCAGGCCGCGCTTCTGGTTTACATGGAAATAGCAGCTTCCCTCGTTGTCGCCGGTGTTGAAATCATCGATCGGGCGGATGCCGCCTTCCGCTGCCGCGCGGCGCACCGCATCGAGCAGCGGCCAGGTTATGCGCGGGAATTCCACATGCCATTCCCCGCCTGTGCCGTGGCTGGCATTGGGCCCGAGGAAATGATCCTCGTGTTTCTTGAACAGCGGGAGCACATCGTCCCAACCCCAGCCGGACAGGCCGAGCTGGCGCCAATGGTCATAATCTGCCGCCTGCCCGCGCATATAGACCATGGCATTGATCGCGGACGAGCCGCCGATGGTCTTGCCTCGCGGATAGGACAGGCTGCGCCCGTTGAGGCCGGGCTCGGGCTCGGTCTTGAAGCACCAGTCGGCGCGCGGATTGCCGATGGCGAAGAGATAGCCGACCGGGATGTGAAACCAGATCCAATTGTCCTTGCCGCCCGCCTCGATCACCGCGACCCGCACATTGGGATCGGCCGACAGGCGGTTGGCGAGCACGCACCCCGCCGAGCCCGCACCCACGACCACATAATCGTAGACGTCCGTTCCCGCTGCCGATGACGCTACCGAAGACATGGCGCGCTCCTCCCGTTTCGTTTTGCCGGACTTTGGGGGCAGCGCCGCCGCCCGGCAAGCGTCGGCCAGGAGTTTTCCCTGGGAACGCAGGGGAAGACCCGCGTGGAAGGAATTTGCAAATCGTTCGCAATTGCGTTGACAAGGTAAGGGAACCAACGCATCTTTATTGCGATTAATTCTTATTTTCAGAGTGTGCCATGCTGGATCAGGTGACGGGAGCAAGTGCCAAGGGGTGGCGGCGCGAGCGCGGCGATCCATCTTTGGCGGATGTCCACGGCACCGTGGAGGTCGGCAACAAGCGCGGCTTCGCCCGGCTGTTCGCCTTCATGGGGCCGGGCTATCTGGTCGCCACCGGCTATATGGACCCCGGCAATTGGGCGACCTCGCTCGCCGGCGGCTCGCGGTTCGGTTACGCGCTGCTCACCGTCGCGCTGCTGTCCAACCTGATCGCCATCCTGCTCCAGGCGCTGTGCTCGCGGCTCGGCGTCGCCACCGGGCGCGATCTCGCCCAGGCGTGCCGCGACAGCTTCCCCAAGCCTGTCGCCTTCGTGCTGTGGGGGCTGGCGGAAGCCGCGATCTGCGCCACCGACCTCGCGGAGGTGATCGGCACCGCCATCGGCCTCAACCTGCTGTTCGGCATCCCGCTTGAGATCGGCGTCATCATCACGGCACTGGACGTGTTCCTGATCCTCTGGCTTCAGAAGCTCGGCTTCCGGTTCGTGGAGGCGCTGATCGTCGGACTTCTGCTGGTCATCGCCAGTTGCTTCGCGGTCCAGATCGCGATGGCCGACCCCAATTGGGGCGATGTGATCCGCGGCTTCGCGCCGACCACAGAGATCGTCACCAACCCGGACATGCTGTATCTCGCGCTCGGCATTCTTGGCGCGACGGTGATGCCGCATAATCTCTACCTGCATTCGGCCATCGTGCAGACCCGCCGGCACGACCAGACGGAGAGCGGCATCCGGCAGGCGATCCGCTATGCCACCTGGGATTCCACCTTCGCCCTGATGTTCGCACTGACCATCAACGCCTCGATCCTGATCCTGGCGGCCTCCGCCTTCCATGGCGGCGGGCAGCAGATCGACGATCTCGGCAAGGCGCACGAGCTGCTTAACCCGCTGCTGGGCGGTTCGCTGGCCCCCATGCTGTTCGCGGTGGCGCTTTTGTGCTGCGGCCTCAGTTCCACGGTGACAGCCACCATCGCCGGACAGGCGGTGATGGAGGGCTTCCTGCACATCCGCCTCCAGCCCTGGCTGCGGCGGCTGATCACGCGGGGCATCGCCATCGTGCCGGCGGCGGTCATCACCATCTCCTATGGCGAGAGCGGCGCCTCGTCGCTGCTGATCCTCAGCCAGGTGGTGCTTTCGCTGCAATTGCCGTTCGCCATCGTGCCGCTGGTGATGTTCACCGCCGACAAGCGCAAGATGGGCATCTTCGTCGCGCCGCGCTGGCAGAGTGTGCTGGCGGCGCTGGCCGGGCTGCTGATCATCTCGCTCAACATCAAGCTGCTGGTGGATTTCTTCAGCGGGGCTTGAGTCGCCTCACGTCTCGTCCGCCTGCTCTTGGAGCGCGGCGAGCAGGGAGATGAAGCGTTCGCCCTGCACCAGCACATGGGCGCGCAGATGCTCCGAAGCCGCATCAGCATCCCCTGCCAGGACGGCGGCGAGGATCGCCTCGTGCTCGGCGAACGAAGCCTCCACCCGGCGCGGTGCGCCAAGCTGGAGGCGGCGATAGGGCTGGAGGCGCAATTGCAGGCGGCGGGCCTCCTCCGCCAGCACGCGGTTGGCGGTGGCGGCATAGATCGTCTGGTGAAACACCGCATTGGCGGGGTAATAAGCCGCGCGGTCCCCCGCCCGCACCGCCGCGGCGCAGGCGGCATGGGCGCCTTCCAGAGCAGCGCGGTGCTCGCCGGTCATGCGCCGCACCGCGAGGCGACCGCAGGCGGCCTCGATTTCCGCCATCAGCTCGAAGGATTCGATCAGCGCGCGCGGCCCGAGCAGCGTCACGAACGCCCCCCGGCGCGGGCGGATCTCCACAAGGCCGGAGGAGGCAAGCTGGATCAGCGCCTCGCGGATCGGCGTGCGCGACATCTCGAAACGCTCGGCGAGGCCCACCTCATCCAGACGCTGACCGGGCCGCAGGCGGCCGGACACGATGTCGTCTTCCAGCGCCTCCCTCAGGCGCGGGGTCGCCTCGCCACGCATGCATGTTCCTCCGGGAACAACGATAACACGCTGAAAAATGCATGCATTACAATCTTGCATACATGATGATTGACTTTTGCCGGCGTCGGACGCTTCATGGCGCCCGGTTCAAGGGAACGCACATCGCATGCGGACGCGCTGTCCAGATTATCGCTTTGGCGCCTGCATTTTGCACGAAGGTCGTCCGTCTTGCACGAAGGTCGTCTTGCAATGCGGCGCGCGCCCCTGTCCCATGGGGGCTGGATACATCGGGCGGAGCGGCACGCATGACTTCCAATTCCAGCTTTTTCGGTGATCTGCTCACCACCATCGCGGAGCGCGGACGGGCGCTGCTGGACCGCAACAGCCGGGTCAACGGCGCCACCAAGGCGGCAACGCTGGTGGACCGTTGCGACGACCTGCTCTCGGGGCGCGGCGAAGCGTCCGGCGTGGCGTTGGCCACCGATATTCTTGACCGCTATTCCCGCATGAAGACCGGCGAGCGCATCGCCTTCTTCGAGGCTCTGCTGGAGACCTTCGGTCCCGACCTGCCGCGCCTGGACAAGGCCATCGCCGCCTATGCCAAGAATCCGTCGGAAGCCGCAATCTCCGAACTGCACGGCGCCAGCGAACCGCGCCGCCAGGAGCTGTTCCGCCGCTTCAACCTCGCCGCCGGTGCCACCTTCAGCCTGGTGCGCATGCGCGAGGATTTGATGGATGCCATGGCGCGGCGCAAGGATCTGGCGCCGGTGGACCGCGACTTCGGCCACCTGTTCTCGTCCTGGTTCAACCGCGGCTTCCTCGTGCTGCGGCGGATCGACTGGTCGACACCCGCCAACGTGCTGGAAAAGATCATCCGCTACGAGGCGGTGCACGAGATCAAGGACTGGAACGACCTGCGCGCCCGCGTGGATTCGCCCGACCGCCGCTGCTACGCCTTTTTCCACCCCGCTCTGGTGGACGAGCCGCTAATCTTCGTCGAAGTGGCGCTGATGAAGGAGACGGCAAGCGCCATCGCGCCGATCCTCGATCAGTCGCGTACCCAGATCGATCCGGGCACCGCAAACACAGCTGTTTTCTATTCCATCTCCAACTGCCAGCGTGGGCTGGCGGGCGTCTCGTTCGGCCATTTCCTGATCAAACAGGTGGTGGAAGAGATTTCCCGCGAGATTCCCTCGCTCACCACCTTCGTCACGCTCTCCCCCGTCCCCGCCTTCCGGGCGTGGCTGGATGCCGAACGGGCGAACGAGACATCCGCCGTGCTGAATGCCGCCGACCGGCACGCGCTGCGGCACATGGATACGCCGGAATGGGCCCAGACAGCCGAGGCGAAGGCGGAACTCACCCCGGTCATCTGCGCCCTCGCGGCCTATTTCTTCCTGGTGGCGAAATCCTCCAGGGGACGCCCGCTCGACCCGGTGGCACGCTTCCACCTGGGCAACGGTGCGCGCCTTGAGCGCATCAATCCCATGGGCGATCTCTCGTCCAAGGGCGTCGCCCAGGCCGCTGGCCTGATGGTCAATTATCGCTACGTGCTGGCCGATATTGAGAAGAACCACGAGACCTTCGCCGTGAAGGGCGACGTGGTGGCAAGCCAGGCGGTGAAGAAACTCCTGCGCGGGGAGAACGCCTCGCGCGCTTTGGTATCAACGCAATGACCTCCACGAACCATTTGTTCGCGGCCTTCCGGGCCGCCATTCCCACGCTCGACACGCCGCTGGTGTTCCACCCCGATGGCGGGCAGGAAACCTATGGCGATGCCCTCGCCCAGTCCGGCCGGCTCGCGAACCTCCTGGTGGCGCGCGGCGTAAAGCCCGGTGACCGGGTGGCCGTGCAGGTGGAGAAAACCTGGGCCGCCTTGGTGCTCTATCTCGCCTCGGTGCGCGCGGGCGCGGTCTATCTGCCGCTCAACACCGCCTATACCTTGCCTGAACTGGAATATTTCCTCTCGGACGCGAAGCCGACCGTGCTGGTCTGCCGGCCGGAAATCGAGGACGACGTGCGCGCGCTCGCAGCGTCCCTCGGTGTCCCCTGTGTCGAGACGCTGGGCGCCGACGGCGTCGGCACGCTGACCGTTGCTGCGGCGGATTTCCCCCAGTCGTTCGAGGATGTGGCGCGCGGGCCGGATGATCTCGGCGGCATTCTCTACACGTCAGGCACCACCGGCCGCGCCAAGGGCGCCATGCTGTCCCACGAGAACCTGCTCTCCAATTCCCGTACGCTGCGCGACTATTGGCGGTTCACCAAGGACGACGTGCTGATCCACGCCTTGCCGATCTTCCACACCCACGGCCTGTTCGTCGCCACCAACATCATTCTGCTGGCCGGCGCGCGGATGATCTTCTGCCCGAAGTTCGACGCCAAGGAAGCCCTGTCGCTGATGCCCAAGGCCACCAGCCTCATGGGCGTGCCCACCTTCTACACCCGCATGCTCGACCAGCCGGGGCTGACTCGCGAGGCGACGGCGCACATGCGCCTGTTCGTGTCCGGCTCCGCGCCGCTGCTGGCTGAAACCCACCGCGCGTTCCAGGAGCGCACCGGGCAGGCGATCCTCGAACGCTACGGCATGACCGAAACCGGCATGAACACGTCGAACCCCTATGACGGGGACCGCCGCGCCGGCACCGTGGGCTTCCCGCTGCCCGGCATCGACGTGCGCATCACCGACCCGGAGAGCGGCAAGGTTCTGGAGCAGAACGAGATCGGCAGCATCGAGGTGCGCGGCCCCAATGTGTTCAAGGGCTATTGGCAGATGCCGGAGAAGACCGCCTCGGAATTCCACGATGGCTTCTTCATCACCGGTGACCTCGGCAAGATCGACGAGCGCGGCTATGTCCAGATCGTCGGGCGCGGCAAGGATCTTGTCATCACCGGCGGGTTCAACGTCTACCCGAAGGAAGTGGAAGGCGAGATCGACGCGCTGCCCGGCGTGGTGGAAAGCGCCGTCATCGGCGTGCCTCACAAGGATTTCGGCGAAGGCGTCACCGCGGTGATCGTCAAGGCCAAGGGCGCCGTCCTGACCGAGGCCGAAGTGCACGAGGAATTGGAAAAGCGCCTCGCCCGCTTCAAGCTCCCCAAGCGCGTGTTCTTTGTGGACGAACTGCCGCGCAACACCATGGGCAAGGTGCAGAAGAACGTTCTGCGCGAGACCTACAAGGATATCTATCGTAGCGTTGCATGAGTATCCGCCCACCGGCGCCAACCGGTGGGCTCCCAACGTCAAAGCCGGGCGCCAAACCGCCGACGTTGGAGGGTGAATATAAACCCGCCGGATCAACCGGAACGGGACATAGGGACAGGAAATGCCACAGGGCCGCTCGCGGCCCAAGGGAGGATGACGCCATGTTGATCACCCGTCGCACTGTGCTTGCCGGGGCGCTCGCCGCGCCCGCCCTCATCAAGCTCACCGGAACCGCGAGAGCGGCCACCACGCTCAAGATTTCCCACCAGTTTCCCTCCTCGAACGGGGATGAAGGCGACTTCCGCGACCGTCTGGTGCGCAAGTTCGCCGCCGAGGTGGAGAAGCGGTCCAACGGCGAGGTGAAGTTCGAGGTCTATCCCGGCTCCTCGCTGATGAAGACCAATGCGCAATTCTCCGCGCTGCGCAAAGGCGCGCTCGACCTCTCGCTCTACCCGATCTCCTATGCCGGCGGCGAAGCCCCCGAATGCAACATCGGGCTGATGCCGTGCCTGGTCTCCTCCTATGCTCAGGGGCTTGCCTGGAAGAACCAGCCGGTCGGCAAGGAATTCACCACCTATCTTGAAGGCAAGGGCGTCAAGATCCTCACCTGGGTCTGGCAGGCGGGCGGGGCGGCGAGCCGCGACAAGCCGCTGCTCACCCCGGCGGATGCCAAGGGCATGAAGGTGCGCGGCGGATCGCGCGAGATGGACCTGATGCTCCAGGCGGCGGGCGCGGCCGTTCTGAACCTGCCCTCCAACGAGCTTTACGTCGCCATGCAGACCGGCGCCTGCGATGCCGGCATCACGTCCTCCACCAGCCTGATTTCGTTCCGGCTTGAGGAATTGTCCAAGAACCTCGCGGCCGGTCGCGGCAAATCCTACTGGTTCATGCTCGAGCCCCTGCTCATGTCCAAGAGCATCTATGACGCCTTGCCGAAAGCACAGCAGGAATTGCTTTCCACGGTCGGCGCCGAGATGGAGCCGTTCGGCCTCAAGGGTGCGCAGGATGACGATCTGCATGTGATTGAGGTGTTCAAGAAGGCCGGAGCGCAGATCAACGATCTCTCCACCCAGGTCATCGACCAGTGGAAGCCGATCGCCCGCGACACCGCCTGGAAGGATTACGCCGCAAAGACGCCGCTCTCCGCGAAGCTGCTGAAGCTCGCCGAGGAGGTCCAGGCGTGAGCCACGGGGCCGAGGCGGGGCCGGCCGCCTTCGCGCCGCCCGCCCATCCCGCGGTTGCGGTGCTGCACCGGGCTCTGACCCTGCTCAACGGGGTCATCCTGGTCGTTGCCTCGCTGGCGCTGGTGGCGGCCAGCGCGATCCTCTCCTACAGCGTCGCGGTGCGCTTCTTCTTCCACGCGCCCACCTATTGGCAGGACGAGGCCGCCATGTTCCTGCTGGTGGGAGCGACCTTCATGACCGCCGCCTATGTGCAGAGCCGGCGCGGCCATGTGGCGATCGAGGCGCTGTCCGCGCTTCTGCCGCCGCGCGTCAACGCGGTGCGGCTGTTCCTGGTGGATGTGGCTAGCTTCGCCTTCTGCGCCTTCTTCGCCTGGAAATCCTTCGTGCTGCTGGAGGAGGCGTGGGTGGACGGGCATGTCTCCTCCTCCACCTGGGCGCCGCCCATGTTCATCCCCTATGGGGTGATGACCCTCGGCATGACGCTGCTCTCGTTGCAGATCCTGCTGCAGATCCTGACCGCTCTGACGGGAGGGCGGCGCGCATGAGCACCCTTGCCGTCGGGCTGATGTATGGGGCGGCAACGCTCTTCACCATGTTCCTGGGCATCCCCATCGCTTTCGCCCTCGGAGCGGTGGCGGTGGTGTTCATGTTCAGCTTCATGCCGTCCGCCTCGCTCGATACGGTGACGCAGAACGTCTATGAGGAGATGGCTTCCATCACCCTCATGTCGATCCCGCTGTTCATCCTCAAGGGCGCGGCCATCGGCAAGTCGCGGGCCGGCGCGGACCTGTATTCCGCGCTCCATGCCTGGATGCACCGCATTCCCGGCGGGCTCGGCATCGCCAACGTGTTCGCCTGCGCCCTGTTCGCGGCGATGGCCGGGTCCTCGCCCGCCACCTGCTCGGCCATCGGCTCCGCCGGCATCCCGGAAATGCGCCGGCGCGGCTATTCCGGCTCGTTCGCCGCTGGCATCATCGCGGCGGGCGGCACGCTCGGCATCCTGCTGCCGCCCTCCATTACGATGATCCTCTATGCGGTGGCGGCGGAACAGTCGCTCGGGCGCCTGTTCCTCGCCGGGCTCGGGCCGGGCCTGCTGCTGGTGGTGCTGTTCTCCAGCTATGCGGTGATCCGATTCCGCCAGGAATTCGCCCGCGCCAAGGCGGTTTATGCAGCCGGCGGCGCGTCCTCGGCGCTGCTGATCGAAGAAAACATCACCATGCGGGACCGCTTCGCGGTGCTGCCGCGGGTGCTGCCCTTCGTGGTGCTGCTCACCGGCGTGATGATCGCGCTCTATGGCGGCTACTCCACCCCGTCTGAGACGGCGGGCCTCGGCGGCATCCTCGCTTTGGTGCTGGTGGCGACGATCTACCAGGTGTGGACGCCGCGCGACCTCGCGCCGATCCTCACCTCGACGATCCGCGAAGCCACCATGTTGATGCTGATCATCGGCATGTCGCTGCTCTATTCCTATGTGATGAGCTATCTGCACATCAGCCAGGCGGCGGCGCAGGCGATCGTGGCGCTGCAGCTCTCGAAATGGCTTCTGCTGGCCACCATTTTGCTGCTGGTGGTGGTGCTCGGCTTCTTCCTGCCGCCGGTCTCCATCATCCTGATGACCGCGCCGATCATCCTACCGCCGCTCCGCTCCGCGGGGTTCGACCTGATCTGGTTCGGCATCGTCATGACCATCGTCATGGAGATGGGGCTGATCCATCCGCCCGTCGGCCTCAACATATTCGTCATCAAGAACATCGCCCCCGACATCCCGCTGAAGGACGTGATCTGGGGCACAGTGCCGTTCGTGCTGCTGATGCTGATGGCGGTGATCCTGCTCTGCCTGTTTCCGCAGATCGCCACCGGCCTGCCGGACGCTGTGATGGGCAAGGGCCGCTGACGCTGCGCCTCAGGAGGCCGGCGCGTCCGCCTGGGGGCGCTCCACGGGGATGACATCGACGCCCACCGCGAGCCGATGCTGGCCCGAGGCGAGGATCACCCCGTCCACCGGCGACACGTCGGCATAGTCGCGCCCGATGGCGAGGATGATGTGGTCCTCCCCAGCGGGGATGGCGTTGGTCGGGTCGAGGCCGATCCAGCCGAAATCCGCCCCGCACCACACTTCGGCCCAAGCGTGGGTGGCATCCGCCCCCGCGAGACGCGCCTGGCCCGGCGGGGGCACGGTGCGCAGATAGCCCGAGACATAGCGCGCCGGCAGGCCCATGCCGCGCAGCCCGGCGATCATCACCTGGGCGAAGTCCTGGCACACGCCTTTCTTGGCGGCGAACGCCTCCGAAGGCAGGGTCCGCACGTCGGTCGAGCCCGGCAGGTAGGTGAAGGCCTTGTTGATCCGGTGCATCAGTTCCAGCCCTGCCACCAGGATCGGCCGGTCCGCGGGGCAGCTTTCCGCCGTCCAGTCGGTGATGGCGGGGTCGATGGGGATATGGCGGGTCGGAAACAGCGCGTGCACCGGCGAGGCAGGGCTGAGGTCGAACGAATTGAACGCTTCCGCCCGCACCAGATCGATGATCGGCGTCTCCAGTGGGTCGGGCAGCGGCACGTCGTGAACCTCGATGCGTGCCTTCATGGTGATGTCGAGCACCTTATGGGGGGTGTCGATGGTGACGTAGCAGACCGGATTGCCGAAAAAATCCTGGCCGTGCTCGATGTCTGTCGGCTCCGGCTTGGTGTCCAGCATGTGGGCGATGACATGCTGGTGGGCGCCGCGATCCACCGGCGTCAGGCGCAACACCTGCCGCGCCGCACGCACCGGGACGCCGTAGGTATAGGTGGTGGTCTGGCGGATATCGTAGAGCATGGGTGCCTACCCCTGGCCCGGCCAGGAGGCGTCGGCAGAGGCTTCCTGGATGAAATAATGCGAGGCGATTTCGTCGGACAACAGCATCAGGTCGCTCTCCAGCGCCTCGAAGTCGCCGAGGTCGAAACTGTCAGCGCTTGAGGCCGTGAGGTCGGCCTGCATCCGCGCCACGAGGCGCTCGGCGAACGGCGGCGGCTCGTCCGGGTCGCGGCCGGGCAGCACCTTGAGGTGGGTCGCCATGCGCAACACCTGGAACGCGAAGGAGCGGGGATTGTCCGGGTCCAGGAGGATCAGGTCGAGCACCGGGCCGCGCGCCTCCATCATCACATAGCGGCTGCGATAGGTGATCTGGCTGTCCGCCAGCTGCAGCAGGATATCGAGCGCACCGCGCGGTGCGCCGGGTTCGGCGAAGGCGCGCACGAAGCGCATCAGAGTGATGGAGCGTTCGATGCGCCGACCCATCTCCAGGAAGCGCCAGCCGGTCAGGCGGTTCATATTCTCGCTGGCGAGCCCCGAGAAGGCGGCGACGATCCGCAGCGCCGCATCCGCACGCTCATAGGCGTCCGCCTCTGTGGGCGAGGTGGGCACCGGCGCCTCGACGCAGGCCTCCAGATCCACCAGGGCGCGCCAGGCATCTGGCGAAAAGCGGTCGCGGATCACGGATGCCGCCGCGCGGGCGCTCTTGACCAGTTGCGGCAGCGCGCCCGACAGGTCCTGGCGCGTCAGGGCGGCGATGGCGTAGCGGCCGGCGGTGGCGCGCGGCAGATCGCGGGGCATGGCGCCGGCGGCGGAGAGCAGGGTCAGCAGCCGCGTCACCAGCGGGCTGGATGTGACTTCCGTTTCGGAGAGACGCCCCACCAGCGCGCGGACGAGGCGCAAGGTCGCCTCGACCCGCTCCACATAGCGGCCAAGCCAGAAGAGATTGTCTGCTGCCCGGCTCGGCAGCGTGCCCGAGGAACGGCGCACCCGCACATTGTCCGGGCTCGGCAGCAACGTGGTGGTGGAGACATCGCCTTCCGCCAGCACCCAGACGTCGGCCGAGCGGTCGCCGCGCTGGATCGAGAAGGCGCGTGCATCAACGCTTTCCGAGATGCGGCAGAATCCGCCAGGCATAACACTCCAGCCATCCTCGGTGGCGGCGAGGAACACCCGCAGCGTGAACGGGCGCGGCACCAGGCGGTCGCCGGTCCACACCGGCATGGTGGAGAGCCGGGCGACATCCTGGCCGACGAGGTCCGCGCCGCGCCGCGCCAGCAGCATGGAGAGCTTGCGGCGCTCGGGAATACCGAGGTCGGCGCCGAGGATGGTCTCCCGCAGGTTCATGCCGGCGACGGAATTTCCGAACGCGGAGGCGATGACCAGGGAATCCAGATTTTCCATCACTTGGGTGCGTTCCGCCTCCTGCCCACACCACCAAGTGCCGACATGCGGCAGGGCAAGTCCGTGACCGAGAGCGCGGGTGGCGAGACGGGGCAGGAACGCCATGAGGGCGGGGGCCTCCACGAGGCCGGAGCCCAGCGCATTGGCCAGCACCGTGCCGCCGGAACGCACCGCATGAACCAGGCCGGGCACGCCGAGGCGCGAGCGCCCGTTGAGTTCGAGTGGGTCGGCGAAATCGCTGTCGAGGCGGCGCAGCACGACGTCGAGCCGCCGCAGGCCGGCCACCGTGCGCACGAACAAGCCGTCCCCGCGCACCGTGAGGTCCTCGCCCTCCACCAGCAGGAAGCCGAGGTAGCGCGCCAGCAAGGCGTGCTCGAAATAGGTTTCATTGAGCGGGCCTGGGGTTAGCAGCCCGATACGCCCCTCCCCCGTGCGGTCCAGCTTGATGAGCGAGGTGCGGAACGCCTGGAAGAAGCCGGCGAGGCGCTCCATGTTCATGGCGCGCGACACATCTGGCAGGGCGCGGCTGAGCGCGAGGCGGTTTTCCAGCGCATAGCCGGTGCCGGAGGGCGCCTGGGTACGATCGGAGAGAACCCACCAGCGCCCATCGGGCCCGCGCCCGACATCCGCCGCGTAGAACCTGAGATATCGCCCGCCGCGCGGCTTCACACCCACCAGGGGGCGCAGGAATTCCGGGCTGCCGGCCACCGCCGCCGCCGGCAGCGCGCCGGTCTTGATGAGGGTGGCGGGGCCATAGAGATCGCCGAGCAGCCGGTCCAGCAATTCGGCGCGCTCGGCGAGCCCGGCGGACAGGATGTCCCAATCCTTCTTTTCGATCAGCAGAGGAATGTGACTGAGCGCCCAGGCGCGCTCACGCCCGCCGGCGTCGTCATAGACGCGATAGAAGACGCCGCTTTCGCGCAAATAGCGGTCGGCCGCGTCGAAACGGCGGCGCACTTCCTCCGGTCCCATTTCGGCGAGCGCGGAGAGAAAGGGAACCCAGTGGGGGCGCGGATGCCCCTCCGCGTCCATCATCTCGTCCCGCACGCCGGGCAGAGTCGCGTAGCTACCGAGCACACTGGCGACGGCGGCTTCCTTGAATGCTTCGCTGCGCTGCTCCGCCCCGGACACGCTCAGCCTTTCCGCCTTGACCGACCCCGCAAAAAATCGGGTCACGCAGGATCACCACGCGTCTGGCCGTCGCTGCAACGCATTAGACCCGCGATCCGCCCGCAGGGAAAGCGACTTCTCCCAAAAAAGCACCGCAACCTATTGAACGGCTAAGCTTTCCGAGGAAATTTACAATGATCGAAAAATACCGGGGATGATCACCTCGCAGGACTCCCGCGAAGACCTGCATTCATGACGGAGAGGCCCGGATGAAGCGTTCGACTTGCCGTTGGGTCGGGTGGGAGCTTCTGGGTCGGGCTTCTGCCCCCTCCCCAGCCCTACCCGCAATCGAGAGAGGCCACTGCCAACTATGCAACGGCCCCTCGGGGCGAGGTGAAAGCCGCCCAGCTTTTGCGCCTAACGAACTTTGACGCTCAGCGAGAGGCAATAACTGCCGGTTCACGGGGGGGAGAGCTTCAGTCGAACAGCGAGGAAACCGATTCCTCATGCGCGGTGCGGGCGATGGCCTCGCCGATCAGCGTGCCGATGGATAGCACCCGGATATTGCGCGCCACGCGCACCGCTTCAGTGGGTTGGATGGAATCGGTAATCACCAATTCCTTCAGCTTCGAGGCGGTGATGCGGGCCACGGCGCCGCCGGAGAGAACGCCGTGAGTGATGTAGGCGTGCACTTCGCTCGCGCCGCGCTCCAAAAGCGCCTCGGCGGCGTTCACCAGCGTGCCGCCGGAATCGATGATGTCGTCCACCAGAATGCAGCTTCGGCCGGCCACATTGCCGATCACGTTCATCACCTCGCTCTCGCCAGGGCGCTCGCGGCGCTTGTCGACGATTGCGAGTTGGGCATCGATACGCTTGGCCAGCGCGCGGGCGCGCACGACGCCGCCCACGTCCGGGGAGACCACCACGAGGTTGCTGAGGTCGAACCGTTCCTTGATATCGCGCACCATGACCGGCGCGGCATAGAGGTTGTCAGTGGGGATGTCGAAGAAGCCCTGGATCTGGCCGGCGTGCAGGTCCAGCGTCATCACGCGGTCGGCGCCGGCGTGGGTAATGAGGTTGGCCACCAGCTTGGCCGAGATCGGCGTGCGGGGGCCGGGTTTGCGGTCCTGTCGGGCATAGCCGAAATATGGCAGGACGGCGGTGATGCGCTTGCAGGAGGCACGGCGCAGCGCATCGATGATGATGAGCAGCTCCATGAGGTGGTCATTGGTGGGGAAAGAGGTGGACTGGATGACGAACACATCCTGTCCGCGCACATTCTCCTGGATCTCGACAAAGATCTCCATGTCGGCGAAGCGACGGACAACGGCCTTGGTCAAAGGCGTGGCCAGATAGGCCGCAATCGCCTCGGAAAGGGCCCGGTTGGAATTGCCGGCCACAAGCTTCATGGATCCGTTCTCGCTCGACATCTACGCCCGCCCGCTGACTCGGGGAAACATCCCCTCAACGCTCTGATTGGCGGCGGGAAGAAACTTTGTAAAGCCGTTCACTGCGCGGCAAAGGCGAGCGGCGAAGAGGTTGACGCATCCGCCATAGGGACACCATCGCCCATGTCTACGGGGGTGGGCGCGGCGGCGGGCGGCTCGGCCGGAGCCGTGGCGGGCGCCGCTTCCGCCGCGGCGGGCGCAGCCTGCTGCGGCGCGGAGGCACGCTGGCCGCTGACGGGGGGGATGCCGAGGGTTTCGGCAAGCGAGGCCATGGAGGTTCCGGCGATCCGGGTGAGCACAGCTTCGTCGCACACCTGCCAGGCGTCGCCCTTCACCCGCTTGACCACTTCCTCGCCGGACAGCCGAGCAACACGCTGCTTGCTGGCGTCGAACACGTCCCACACATAGGCGACTGAGGTCTTGTCCTTGGAGCTGTTGACGGCGAGATAGCCGCGTACACGGTAGGCGGCGGGCTGGCTGCGGGAGACTACTTCCACCTTCTGGGCTTCCGCCTCAGTGGTGAGATGGCCCACCAGCTTCTCGAACGTGGCCTTGGGCGGCCCATCAATGGATTCGAAAGCGAGTGTGCGGGACGATCCGCCGGCCATTCCCGAACCATCGGTCTGGCAGCCGGCGAGCGCGAGGCCCATGCCGACCAGGGCGACCCGCATTGCGAGAAGGAGAGGACGCGCGCCGTGGCGGCTCACCGTCGCATTGCTCATCCGCCACCCCTTCTTCCGACCTGATGAAGGAGGGTTACCGTTTATTAACCGACAGGTCCAGCGCGGCGGTTAAGACACCGTTAAGGCAGACACAGTTTTTCCACGAATCGGACCCTTTTCCTCCATCGGAAAAGCCGCAGCGACACTGACTTTTGTCGGCTTCGGGTCCGCCTCTTAACTATTCGGTCACGAATGTGTTGAGGATGGTTCAGGCCTCGATCGTGATCGCCGCCACCAGCCGGCCGTAGTCCTGCTCCTTGCGGTGCGTCGAGCGGCGGTAGCTGAAGAAGCGGTCCTCGTCGCCATAGGTGTCGAGGCCGAGATCCTCCACATGAACCACGCCCGCCTCCGCCAGCCGGTGAGCGATAAAGGCGGGCAGGTTGAACATGGCGTGGCCGGGGCGCTCGGCGGCCTTAAAGAAGCGCGCGAATGCGCGTTCGGTGTCCAGGAAACGGCCCATGAAATCCTCGCCCACCTCGTAGCTCTGCTGGCGGATCAGGGGGCCGATGACGGCGCGCACGTCGGTGCGCCGCGTGCCCAGGCCCTCCATGGCCTTCAGCGTGCCCTCGATCACTCCGCCAAAGGCGCCCTTCCAGCCGGCATGGGCGGCCCCCACCACCTGCGCCACCGGGTCCGCGAACAGCACCGGTCCGCAGTCCGCCACGGTGATGGTGGCACCTAAGCCGGGAATGGCGGTGACCACCGCATCGGCCTTCGGTGCGTCCTCGCGGGTCCAGGGCTGGGTCACCACAACGGCGTCGGGGGAATGCACCTGCCAGCAGGCCATCAGCATGCCGGGCTCCACGCCGATCGAGCGGGCCATACGCGCACGGTTCTCGGTCAGGTGGTCGGGATCGTCGTGCGAGCCCATGCCCCCGTTGAGGCTGGCATATATGCCCTCAGAGACCCCGCCCCGCCGGGTGAAGAAGGCGTGGCGGATGCCGGGGAGTGCGGCGAGCGAGGCGGCTTCGATCTTCATGCGTCCGGCTCCGCGAAGGCGTCTTCCGCTCCGAAGGCCGGAGGCGGACCAAAAGTGGGATCACACAGGCAGAGCACCTTGAACAGGGCGCCCATCTCGTCCGTGCCGCTGCCGGCAAGGCGAGAGAGCGCCGCGGTGATGGCCTTGCGTTGGGAGGCGTTGGTGTTCTGCTGAAGCCGTTCGGCGCGCTGCACGAGACCTAGACGCAGAAGGAAGTCGCCCTGGGTCAGGGGCCCATAAGCGATGGCGCCGGCGGCGCGCGCCCTGCGGGCGAAGGCGGCAAAATCCACATGGGCGGTAAGGTCCGCCTCGCCCGGCGCCTCCAGCGGATCGGCGAATCGATGGTCGCGCACCGCTTGGAAGCTGTCGCCCAGACCGCTTGCCTTCGGCCCATAATCGATCACCAGCGCGGCACCGCCCTGCGCGGCGAGCCGGGCCGCGAGGGCTTCTTCGGCGCCGCTCTCCAGATGCTCCAGCACCGCGGCTTCGGGTGCATCGGGAAAGCGCCGGCTCAGGGCTTCGCCCATGGGGGAGGGGCGCGGGTCGAGGCCGAACACCAGCTTGCCATCCGCGCCGAGGCCGACCCGGCGCTCGTGCCAGCCCTGTGCGCCGCGCACGAATTGCGAGATCGGCAGGGCATCGAAGAATTCATTGGCGATAATGATGGCGGGTCCGTCGGGCACATCTTCCAGGCAGTCGTGCCATGATGGCGTGATGCCGGGAAGAGCCGCCGCCTGCCGGGCGCGCAGCGCCGGGCTGGTTTCCACCAGATGCACCTGCGCTGCCTCGCCGAACGCCGGCAGAACCCGTCCGGCGCGCAGCGCGTCGGCCATCAACGTGCCCCGTCCGGGCCCGAGTTCGACCAGATGGATGCGATCGGGCGACCCCATCTGCTGCCAGGTCGCCACGGCCCAAAGGCCGAGAAGCTCGCCGAACATCTGGCTGATCTCGGGCGCGGTGGTGAAGTCACCCTTCGCGCCGAGCGGATCGCGGGTGATGTAATAGCCATAGCGCGGATGCCCGAGGCACAGGGCCATGTAGCGCGACACCGGGATCGGCCCTTCATCCGCAATCAAGGCGCGGATTTCGATTTCCAGAGGCGTCATTGGCGCGCCTCGCGTAGGCTGTAGAGCACCAAAGCCATGCCCCCGAACACCACTGGCAGCGACAGCAGCATGCCCATGGTGGTGCCGAAGGCGAGGTAGCCCACCTGCGCATCCGGCTCGCGGAAGAATTCGCCGACGATGCGGCCGAGCCCGTAGCCGATACCGAAGATGCCTGCCGCAAGGCCAGGCCGCTTCAGCGCCCCCGTCCGTACGCAGACGAGCATGATCACAAACAGTAGCACGCCTTCCAGCGCCGCTTCGTAAAGCTGGCTGGGATGTCGGGGCACATTACCGCCAGAGGGAAAGACCACCGCCCATGGCGCATCCGAAGGCCGGCCCCACAATTCCCCGTTGATGAAATTCGCCAGCCGGCCGAACAGCAGCCCCAGCGGCGCCACCACGCCTGCCACATCCAGCAGCGACATCACGCGGATGCCCCGCGAGCGGGCGAACAGGACCAGGGCGATCAAGGTGCCGGCAAGGCCGCCGTGGAACGACATGCCGCCCTTCCACACCATCACCATCTCGGCGGGGTGCTGGAGGAAATAGCTGAAATTATAGAACAGCACATAGCCGGCCCGGCCGCCCAGGATCACCCCGAAGGTGGCCCAGAACAGCGCGTCGTCCAGGTCCACTGGCTTCATCGGGGCCGTGCCGCCCCAGAGCGCGGGCCGCGCCACAAGCCAACGCGCGAGCTGCCAGCCGAGCAACAGGCCGGCGATATAGGCCAGCGCATACCAGCGGATGGCAAACGGCCCAAGCTGGATCAGGACCGGGTCGAGGGCAGGGAAAGGCAGCGCGAAGGTGAGCATGAGGCTCCCTTGGGACATGGGCCGTGGAGCCGGTTTCGGCACGGGCGATGGCAGCCGGTTTGCCCGCAGGCGGTGGGTCCGTCAAGGTGGAGGGCCAGCGATGGCGTCTTCCATCTGGCGATGCACCCGCGCTTTGTCCTATCTAGGGCGGTGCGCAATGAGCGCATCGAAATCTTGAAGAGTCCCCCCCCCCCGTGATTCCCTGGTCCCAGCTCGATACGGCCCAAGTGCCCGGAGGCGGCGGCGAACTTCGCCTCATGCGGCGCGGCGCTGAATTCTCCATCATGACGGGGGCGACCGAACTGATGAACAGCCGCCTCAGCGGCTCGGAAAAGGCGCTCGCGACCCTTGTCTGCGAGCGGCTGAAGGACCGGCCGCAGGCGCGCATGCTGATCGGCGGTCTCGGCATGGGCTTCACGCTGCGTGCTGCGCTCTCTGTGATGGGCCCGCAAGCCGGGATCGTGGTCGCCGAACTGGTGCCGGCCGTAGTGGCGTGGGCGCGCGGGCCGATGGCGGAGATTTTCGCCAATTGCCTGGACGATCCCCGCGTGCGCGTCAGCGAGGGGGATGTCGCGGCGCTCATCCAGACCTCCAGCGCTGACTTCGACGCGATCCTGCTGGATGTGGACAATGGGCCGGACGGGCTGACCCGCGACGCCAACGACGTTCTCTACAACATGGCGGGGCTGGCGGCAGCGAAAGCGGCGCTGCGACCGGGCGGCGTGCTGGCGGTGTGGTCCTCCGGACCGGACCCGAGCTTTACCCAGCGCCTGCGCAAAGCAGGCTTCGCGGTCGACGAGGTGCGGGTGCGGGCGAACGGTTCGGGGGGCGCGCGCCACATCATCTGGATCGCCACCCATATCGGCCAGCGTCCGGCGACCCCGGCGCGCCGGCGCGCGTGATCGGGAGGGCTGAGCCTGGAGACCTCTCTCTATCTTCCCGTAAAAGGGTTTCTGGAAGGTCTCGGCTTTTCCGTGAAGGGCGAGATCGGCGGCTGCGACTTGGTGGCCGTGGCGCGGGATGGCACGCCGTTCGTGGTGATCGGCGAGCTGAAGCTCAGCTTCAATCTCGAACTGGTGCTTCAAGCCGTGGATCGTGCGGGCGCCTGCGACGAGGTGTGGCTTGCGGCGCGTACCTCGCTTCGGGGAAACGGCCGGGAAAGCGACTCCCGCTTTCGCAATCTCTGCCGCCGTCTCGGTTTCGGCATGCTCGGGGTGTCGCCATCGGGCGAGGTGACGATCCTGGTGAGCCCGATTTCGCCAATGCCGCGCAAGGACCCGCGCCACCGCTCCCGGCTGGTTGAGGAGCACCGGCGGCGACAGGGCGATCCGGTTGCCGGCGGCGGCTCGCGCGTGCCGATCATGACCGCCTATCGCCAGCAGGCGCTGCTCTGCGCGGCAGCGATGGCGTCTGGCCCCATGCGCCCGCGCGACCTGCGCGCTGCGGCTCCGGACGCAGGAAAAATCCTGATCGATAATGTCTACGGCTGGTTTGTTCGGGCCGAGCGCGGCGTCTACGACCTGACGCCGATCGGCCATGAGGCTCTGGAGCGCTGGCCGCAGGCGGTGAAAATCACTGAGGGTGCCGAAGAGGACATCCCCGGCTGACCGCCTGTCGGGATCGGCGCACTGCCAGCGTCTTTAGAACGGGCGCGAAGCCCGCACGGGGAGAAAGATCGACATGCTCTACGCCATCCTTGCCTATCACGAGGAAGAGGTGGTCACGTCCTGGAGCCCGGATGAAGACGCGGCTCTGATGGACGACCTTAACAAGGTCCATGATCGCCTGACGCGGGACGGGAGCCTTGGCCCCGCCGCCCGGCTCGGCGCCACGGCCGATGCCTGCACCCTGCGCGGCCCAGGCGCCGGCATCATCATCGATGGTCCATTCGCCGAGACCAAGGAACAGCTTCTCGGCCTTTATATGCTGGATTGCGCGAGCCGGGATGACGCGATCGCTGCGGCCCGCGATCTGCGCCGGGTCAATCCATCGGCGGTGTATGAGATCCGCCCGATCCGGCTCTATCTTCCCGGCGTGCCGTTTCCCGTCACCGAGGGATAGGTTTCGCCTGTCGATCAGAACGGGCCGCTGACCACGGGCGGGCGGGCAATAGCGGAAGCCGACTTACCGGACGTTGGGGTCGGGGTGATTTGCATCGGCATCATCTGCGCCGGAGCACCAGTTGTGGCAGGCTGCACGGGGCGCGGCTTCTTGCGAGGCGGCGCCGGAGCAGCGGGGACGGCGGCGACCTTCGGTGCGGCCGGCTTGTCCATGGCGATCAGTTCGGAGATCGTGACGAACTTGTAGCCCTTGGCGATCAACGCATCGAGCACGCGCGGCATCGCCGCCACCGTGGTGGCGTGGATGTCATGGGCCAGCACCACGGCGCCGGGGCGGACCTGCTTCATGATCTGGTCATAGATGCTATTGGCATCGCGGACTTTCCAATCCAGCGGATCCACCGACCAGTAGATCAGGCTCATGCCGTACTTCTGCTCAATATGGTGCTGAAGCGAAGGGGTCATGGCGCCGTAGGGCGGGCGCAGATATTTCGGGCTGGTGCCGGTCGCGCTCTCGATGACCGCAGAGGTGTCCTCGATCTGCTTATCCACCGCCGCGACGGTGAGCTTGGGCAACTGAGGGTGATTCCAGGAGTGATTCCCCACTTCATGCCCGGCCGCGACGATGCTCTTGAGCGTCTCCGGGCTTGCCACGGCCTTGCTGCCGAGCACGAAGAAGGTGGCCTTGATGTTCCGCTCGGCCAGCATCTTGAGCAGCTTGGGGGTGGTCTCCGGGTTCGGGCCGTCATCGAACGTCAGCGCGATATAGGGGCCGTCCACCTGTGCGGAATTGAAAGCCATGGGACCGCGCGGACCGGCGGGAATTGCGGGCGTGGCACTTGCTGTCGAAGCGGAAGGCGCCGGAGCAGGCGGGATCGCGGCAAGGTCGGGCAGCGAGGGCAGCACCTTGTGATTCGATGGCGCCGGCGCGGTCGGCAGCACAGCCGGAGCGGTGCGGGCCTGCTGGGTGGTGGCAGGGGTTGCCGGTACAGCAGCGGGCGCCGGAGTCGGGGCAAGGCCGAACACCGCCAGGAAACCAAACGGATTGAACGATGAAGCCGGCGCGGCTGCGGCAGCCTCCTGGGTCGGTGCGGGCGCCGGAGCCGATGACAGCATCTGGCTCGACGCGATACCCAGCCCGAGCGCAACCGTGGCCACGAACGCTGAAACTGCGACAATCACTTTCACGGCGCCGACTTTCCAAGAGGTCGATGACAAGGGGAGTTTGCCTCCCTTTGGGTGGACAAATCGTGAAGCTGGTGCATCCGACATGATTTTGATGCTCCCAACAGCTCCGGCTGTGTCCAAAAAGCCACGTTCTTGGATGCCGGAGGCCAGACACGCGGTTTCCCACCGTCGATCTGGCGAGGGCATAGACGATATCGCGCGCCGGTGCCGTTCAATTTCGATTGCCGAGCCTTTCGCTGGCGCGGCGCCACCATATTGCCGGGAACCTGGGCAGCACCGTGGCATACCACCAACCCCACGCTCCTGGCGACAAGCGCCTTGCGATCCCGGCCCGTCCTCCCCATTGTCTGGCGATCTTGAAATTCAGCGCGCGAGCGGAGACCCGTCATGACCCAGACCACAGGCCGGCTGTTCGATGAGATGGCGCGGCTGGTGAACGACGCCGCCGGCGTCGCCCAGGGTGCGCGACGGGAAGTGGAAACCGTGATGAAAGCGCAGACCGAACGCTTTCTGCGCGACCTCGACCTCGTGAAGCGCGAGGAATTCGAGGTGGTGAAGGATATGGTCGCCGCCGCCCGGCTGGAGAACGAGCGTCTTGCCGCCCGGATCGCCGAGCTGGAAGCACGCCTTTCTGCTGCGCCCGCGAACAATGGCCCAACCTATGACGGGTCCAGCCAGTTCTGAGATTGAATGCAGGGGGAGGCCCCCCTGCCGCAATATGTCGTAGCGGCTTCGCGCTGCGCCGCGATATAGTGATTAAAGTGGCGATTCGGAGCTTATCGTCGCGCTAAGCGCGACGGGGCTCGGAGCGCCACGGCACACCGGCCCAGGGGGCGGTGGGGCCGCCGGTACGCTGCGTCGCGCAAATCCTGGCTGGCTTTTGGATGCCCGGTTTGAGTGGCGTTTCGGCCCGCGTTCGACCGTCTCCGCGTCCCTCAAACCGCGAGGTCGAGGCATGTCTCTCATCGACATCGACGCTGAAGCTGATGCTCCGGCGAACCCGGTGGACTTGGTTGAACGGCTCGCAGCCGTTCACGACTGGTCCTTCGAGCGTTCCGAAGAGGACGAGATCACCCTTTCACTCACAAGCCGCTGGACGGACTGTCACGTCTCGTTCCAGTGGATGGATGAGATAGAGGCGCTGCATCTCGCCTGTGCCTTTGACTTCAAGGTGCCGGACAACCGGCGGCCTGAGGTGCTGAAGCTGCTCGCGCTCATCAACGAGCAGATGTGGCTCGGCCATTTTGACCTCTGGAATCAGGAAGGCGTGATCATGTTCCGCCACGCCCTGGTCCTGGCAGGCGGAGCAACGGCGTCCGACCGGCAGTGCGAGGCGATCCTCGAAGCTGCCCTCGATGCGGTCGAGCGGTACTATCCCGCCTTCCAATTCGTGGTCTGGGCGGGCAAGAGCGCGCGCGAAGCCATGGACACGGCGCTTTTCGACACCGTCGGAGAAGCTTAAGACTAGGGATGTCCTCTCAATGCGTGCGGCGCCGGCTTTCCGGCGTCGGCGCCCATGCAGGCTGTCCCATGCCCGTTGATTCGTTGAAGTCCTTGAGCGGCCCCGTCGTGCTGGTGGGCGCCGGCAAGATGGGTAGTGCCATGCTGGAAGGCTGGCTGAACCTTGGCCTGTCTCCCGCCCATGCCGTGGTGCTCGACCCGAACCTGAAGCCCGAGGTTTTCGCCGACCTCACGGCCAAGGGGGCGTTGGCAAATCCTGAATTCTCCGACATTGCCGCACCGGCGGTGATTGTCCTTGCCGTGAAGCCCCAGTTGGCCCCGGTGGTGCTCGCCACCGTGCGCGCCCTGGTGGCGCCGGGCACGCTGGTGATCTCGATCATGGCGGGGCGCACGCTCGATTTCCTTCAGGAGGCGCTGCCCCATGGCACCGCCGTGGTGCGCACCATTCCCAACACGCCGGCTGCCATCGGCCAGGGCATCACGGTCGCGGTCCCCAATCGCCATGTGGACGAGGCCGGGCGCGCTCTGACCGACGCTCTGCTCACGACGCTTGGCCCGGTGGAGTGGATCGAGGACGAGGCGCTGATGGATGCGGCCACCGCTGTTTCCGGTTCGGGGCCGGCCTATGTGTTCCTGCTGGCCGAGGCGCTTGCCGCCGCCGCCGTCGCCGCTGGTCTGCCGGCCGATCTCGCGGGACGGCTTGCCCGCGCCACTGTGGCGGGGTCGGGTGCGCTGATGGTCCAGTCCGGCATTGATGCCGGCATCTTGCGCGAGAACGTTACCTCGCCCGCCGGCACCACCGCCGCCGCGCTCGCGGTGCTGATGAACCCGGAGCGCGGTTTCGGCCCCCTGCTCACGGAGGCCGTAGAGGCCGCGACTGCGCGCTCGCGCGAACTCGGGCGTTAGCATCGAGCGCCAATCTGGCAGGTTGATCCAATCTGCTCGCTCAAGAGCCACCTTGTGGGCGCGCACCTGCGCGCCCATCTCTGGCATTGGTGAACCGGAGAGCGCCATGGTTTCCGAGACGACCCGCGAAGCTTGCCTCAGCGCATTCCTCGACCTCGTCGGCGAGGACAGCTTTGAGCGCGTCGAGCTGAACCAGGTGGCGGCGCGGGCGGGGGTGCCGCTCTCGGAAATGCGCGGCGCCTTCGGCTCCACCCACGATCTGCTCCAAGCCTTCTTCCGCGATACCGACCGGCAGGTGCTCGCCGAGGGCGCAGACAATGACGGTCGCGACATTCAGGAGCCGCCGCACGAGCGCCTGTTCGAGGTGCTGATGCGCCGCCTCGATGCGCTTGAGCCGCACCGTGCGGCCGTCGCTTCCCTCATGCGCTCCGTGCGGCACGATCCGCGATTGGCGCTTAGCCTTCTCAAGCTCTCCACAGGCTCACAACGCTGGATGCTGGCCGCAGCCGGCCTCAATGCGACCGGCTTGTCCGGAGACCTGCGGGCGCGGGGCCTCGCGTTCCTGTTCGGCCGCCTGCTGGATGTGTGGCTGAAGGACGAGGACCCCGGCCTGTCCCGCACCATGGCCCGTCTGGACCAGGAATTGCGCAGCGGCGCCAAGCTTCTCGGCGTGTTCGACGACCTCGCCACCATCGCCAATCCCTGGCGCTCGCCGCGCCGCAGGGGCCGGGCCCAACCCGATGTTGAGACCGCTGTCCATGCGCACGAGGGTCATTAACCCGGCGTTCGTCTTTAGGGCGAGGGCGTGGCGTACCCATGCGGAAGGCGCCGGGCTCGGTGCGCGGCTGCGCTGATTCCGCAAACCCGCCGGTGGTGAAAATCGGTTAAAATCACCCCGTCTGTTGCGTGGCGGAACCTATCCCGATGTCTTTTTCTCCCATCTGCCACAGCATTTTCTCCCCGGGAGACGTGTCGTGACGGCGGTGGGCAGCATGCGCGGCATTGTTGCTATGATCGGCGCGATGATGATGTTCATCACCAACGACATGCTGATCAAGCTGTCGCTGATGAGCCTTCCCATGAGCGAGATTCTCACGCTTCGCTCCCTGGTCGCCGTGGTGGTGCTGGTTGCAGTGATATTGGTTTCTGGGGAGGGACGGGCCATTCACCTGGCGTTACGGCCACCGGTCTTGGTCCGCTCCGGCTTCGACGCTTTCACCACCTTCACCTACGTGCTTGCGTTGGGGCTTCTGCCCATCGCCACCGCCACCACCATCTATATGGTCGCGCCGTTGATCACGACCGCGCTCGCCGTTCCATTGCTGGGCGAGAAGGTGGGCGCGAAGCGGTGGGCGGCGATCTTCGTCGGCTTTTCCGGCGCGGTCATCGTCACCCATCCCGATCCCCGGACCTTTGTCCTGGTCGCGCTACTGCCGTTGTTGGCGGCTTTCACCGGGTCGTTGCGCGATATCTCCACGCGCAGCATCTCCATGCAGGTTCCCGGCTCGGTCGTGGCGCTGTCCACGGCGCTGTGCCTGAGCGCCGTCAGCATCGTGTGCTCGGGCTGGGAAACATGGAGCATGCCGAGCCTTGCGCCGAGCCTCTATATTCTCGGCTCCGGCTTTGCGTTCGGCGTCGGCAACGTGATGCTGGTCTACGCTTTCCGCAATGCGCCGGTCGCCGCCATCTCGCCGCTGCGCTACGTGCTGGTGCCGTGCGCACTGTTCTATAGCTACTTCATCTTCTCCCACGTTCCCGACGTCTGGGGTGTGGTCGGGACAGTGCTGGTGGTGGGGGCGGGTCTCTATTCGATCCAGCAGGAGGCGCGGCGCCTCCATGATGATGTCCGCGCCCGCAAGCTGGAGGCGGCAACCGCGCCATCCGGAGCGCCGATCGCGGCGGCCGGCGTGACCTGCGCGCCCCCGCGTTCCTGACTACTCGTAGGCCAGCGCAGCCACCGGATCGAGACCGGCCGCTTTGCGGGCCGGGAGATAGCCGAACACCAGGCCGGTGAGGAAGGCGCAGCCGAAGGCCAGCAGCGGCGGCCCGGCGGTGAGGATCACCAGCGAGCCGAGGCTCTTTAAAAGCAGCGCCGTGCCCAGCCCCAGTGCAACGCCAGCCAGCCCGCCCGCGCCGCAGATCACCAGCGCCTCGGTATTGAACTGAAGCATGATGTTGGAGCGCCGGGCCCCCGTCGCCATGCGGATGCCGATCTCCCGCGTGCGCTCGGTGACGCTCACAAGCATGATGTTCATGACGCCGATCCCGCCCACCAGGAGCGAGATCGCCGCCACCGATCCGAGAAGGCGCGTCAACGTGTCGGCGGTGGCGGTAGCGGTTTCCAGGATCGACGAGGTGTTGCGAAGCTGGAAATCCTCGGCGCGATGGCGCTGGCGCAGCAGGACCTCGATGGCTTCCTGGGTCTTGTCGATTTGCTCCACATCATCCACCGCGATGGTCGCGGAGGTGAGGAAGCGGCGGCCGAACACCCTCATGAAGCCGGTGGTGATGGGCATGAGGACGATGTCGTCCTGGTCCATGCCGAAGGCGTTTGCCCCGCGCGGGGCTAGCACCCCGGTCACTTCATAAGGCACATTCTTGATCAGGATATAGCGCCCGACCGGGCTGCGGCCGTCCGGGAACATCACCCGTGCCACGGTACGGCCGATCACCACGACCGGGGCATAGCCTTCCACATCCTGCGCGGTGAACATGGTGCCGTCGGCCAGAGCCCAGTCACGCGCGGCGGTGTAGCCGGGGCCGCCGCCCTGGATCGTGGTGGCATAGTCGATATTGCCGACCCGCACCGTCGCATTTGTGGATCGTTCCGGCGACACCGCGATCACGTTGGGGATTTCCGCGCCGATGGCGTCGGCGTCCTCCAAAGTGAGCGAGGCGTTGGAGCCGGTGGAGCGCACACCCGGCGCGCCAGGGCGCACCACCAGAAGGTTGGTGCCCATGGAGGCGATGCGGTCCAGCACCGATTGCTTGCTGCCCTGGCCGATCGCCAGCATGGCGATAACGGCGGCAACGCCGATGATCACACCCAGCAAGGTCAGGATGGTGCGAAACAGGTTCCCGCCCATGGAGCGGAACGCCATCTTCACCGCCTCCCCGAGATCGGGCAGGAAGTTATTGCGAATTTTCAGGGTCGACGCGACGGCCGGCGCCGCTGCGGGGATGAAGCCGGGATCACGGTTCACCTCGTCCGAGATCACGCGCCCATCCTGAAGGCGTACCACGCGGCGAGCGTGGGCGGCCACTTCCGGATCGTGGGTGATGAGCAGGATGGTGCGGCCCTCGCGGTTCAACTCCGCGAGGAGTTCCAGAACCTCAGCGCCGGAATGGCTGTCGAGGGCGCCTGTCGGCTCGTCGGCGAGCATGACCGGCGCCTCGTTCATGAGGGCGCGGGCAATGGAGACACGCTGCTGTTGGCCGCCTGAGAGTTGCGAGGGGCGGTGCTCGCCGCGATCGCCCAGGCCGAGTCGAGCCAGCAGCGCCTGGGCGCGGCTGACCCGTTCCGCCTTGGAGCGCCCGGCATAGATCGCCGGGATTTCCACATTCTCCTCAGCGGTGATCGAGGGCAGCAGATTGTAGCGTTGGAACACGAAGCCGAAGGTGCGGCAGCGCAGTGCCGCCAGTTCATCGGAATCAAGCTCGGCAACATCGCGGCCCTGGACCTTGTATGATCCCATGGTCGGCCGATCGAGGCAGCCGATGATGTTCATCAAGGTGGACTTGCCGGAGCCGGACTGGCCCATGATGGCCACGTATTCGCCCGGCATGATGGTGATGGAAACATCGTCCAGCGCGCGAACCACGCTGTCGCCCGAGGGATAGACCCTGCTCACATGGAGAATGTCGAGCAGCGCGCCGGGGTGCCCGACCTGCGCGCCCGGCGCGGCGGCCGCGTGAAGCTGCGGGTCGGCGATGGTCAAAACAGCCTCGGCGGCATGGGCGGCCGGTTCGCCTGCTGGGCGGCGGGATCGGCGGAGGTGATGACCTGCTCGCCTTCTTTGAGCCCCTCAGTGATCTGGATCTGGCTGCGGCTGGACAGACCGACCTTGACCTGGCGCACTTCGGGTTTGCCATCCACAAGCACCCGAACGGTGGCTTCGTTGCGCACTTCTCGCCGGGCGCCACGCGCCGCCGGGCGGACCGCCGCTGCCGGCACCAGCAAGGCATCCTTGGCAGCGCCGAGCATGAAGAACACCTGCGCACTCATGGAAGTCATGAGCAGGCGCTCGGTGTTGGGCACGTCGATCAGCACATTGTAGAGCACCACGTCGTTCACGGTGTCCGGGGTCGGGAGGATCTGCACGACCTTGGCGTTGAAGCGTCGGTCCGGCATCCCCAGCGTGGTGAAATAGACCGACATGCCGACCTTCACCTTGGGAATATCGGCCTCCGCCACCTGCGCCCACACCTGCATGGTGTCGAGGTCCGCGAGGCGAAGCACGATGGGGGCGGTCTGGTTGGCGTTCAGGGTCTGCCCTTCAGTGGCGGAAGTGGAGACCACCACCCCGTCGATGGGCGCGAAAATCTTGGTGTAGCCGAGGTTGGCGAGGTCGCCGTCGAGCGTCGCCTGGGTCTGCTTGATCTGGGCCTGGAGCGCGTCGATCTTGGCTTCGCCGATGCGCACCGTGGCGGAGGCAGCATCCGAGGTATCCTGACTGCCGGCCTGGGTGGCGAGCAGGCGGGTGGCGCGGTTCTCGCGCAGCTTGTCGAGATCGAGCTGCGCCCTCTGCTGCGCGAGTTGGGCTTTGAGATTGTCGAGCTGCGCCTGATCGCCGAGCACGCGGGTCTGGTAGACGGTGGGGTCGATCTGGGCGAGCAACTGCTCCTTCTTCACCGTATCGCCGATCTGCACAGAGATCTTGCGCAACTGGCCGGACACCTGGGTGCCGACGTCCACGTAGGTCTTGGGCTTGATCGTGCCGAGCGCGGTTACACTCTGTTCCAGGTCGCCCTTGACCACAGGAGCGGTCGCGAACTGCCCGGTGGCGGTGCTGGTCTCGCGCCCGAAAAAATAGTATCCGGCGCCGCCAGCAGCCGCCAGCAGAAGGAGGCCCGCGATCCAGCCGGTGCCCCGACGCTTTCGGCGTGTCTTCGGCGACGTTACGGCGCCTCCACTGTCCCGCTTCTGCAACATCTCGGCGACCATCCGCAGCCCTTGAGCGACCGTTGCGTCAAGATACCGTGCGCGACCCTCGCGACTTAGTGAATTTGCTGTAATCTTTACCCCTTAGAGGGGTTCAACGCTGCTGCCGGGGACGGTATGCGCCGGTCTTCGGGTCCTTCTCCAGCGGCTGTCCGGTCGCCTCGACCGGCTCGGGACCGCGATGCGGGTCGATAATGTCGTTGACCCGCCCGCTCTCCCGCCGCAGGAAACGGACCACTAGGGTGGCGCCGAGCGCGCCCAATGCTGCAAGCACCAGTGGCGGCATGGGAATCTCCTACAGTCCGTAGCGTGCCCAGACGGCGCGTTCGTCGACGCTGGCCATCAGGCCCTCGCCAAGCCCGGCACCATGGAGCGCGGCCGCGCTGACGCCGCCCTGGCGCCGCGAGGACAGCCAGCCGCCCGAGGTGATCAGGGGCATGCGCACCTTCTCGCCGTAGCGTGCGCGCAGCACGGAGCGCAGATCGCCCAGATCATCCACCAGCCCGAGGCCGAGGGCCTGACTGCCGATCCAGAACTCGCCAGAGAACAACTCCTCGTCCGTCCCGGTCAGCGTATCGCCCCGGCGGCTCTTCACGAGCCCTGCGAACGTCTGGTGAATTTCCCGCTGCAACCCCTCCAGCCGCTCCACATCCTCGGGCTGCTCGGGGCGGAACGGGTCCAGCATCATCTTGCGGGTTCCGGCGGTATGGACGCGGCGCTCGATGCCGATCTTCTCGATCAGCTTCTCAAACCCGAAGCCGGAGGAGATCACGCCGATCGATCCCACCACTGATGAAGGATCGCAAATGATCTCGTCGGCGGCGCAGGCGATCATGTAGCCACCGGAGGCGGCGACGTCCTCGACGAAGGCGAAGACGTGCTTGTCGGTCTCGCTGGCAAGCGCCCGGATGCGCTTATAGATGAGGTGGGACTGCACCGGAGAGCCGCCCGGCGAATTGATCACCAGCGCCACCGCTGGCGCCTTCTTCATCGCGAAGGCCTTCTCCAGTGGCTTGGCGATGCTGGAGATCGTCAGGCTCTGCCGGAACGGCGTGTTCATGCCGATGGCGCCGCTGAGTCGCACCACGGGAATGATCGGGGCGTCACCGCGCCACTTGGCCGGCAGGATACGGCCGAGGCCGCGCTTAAGGGTCGGCAGGAATTCGTCAGGCATTGCTGCCAGATGCGGGTCGATTCAGGAGAATTCAAGGTCTGCAACGCAAGAGCGGCCTATTTGCCTGGCGAAACCGTGCCGGAATTCGCTTTCTGCCCGCTCGCGACCGGGTCGCGGCCTTCGAGATACGCGATCTGGCAATCCACCAGGGCGTCCATGGCCGGCTTGATGTCGGCGAATGACAGACGCGCCACGACCGTGGATCTGGTCTGCACCGCGAGCACCTTGATGCGTGTCAGGTCGAGAACGAAGCGGGTGTGGAGATTTCGCACGAAAACCCCCTTCTCCCCGTGATGCAGAATGGCGGTGAATTTCCCGCGCCACTCTCCCAATTCTTCCGTCGCCAGGGTGAGGTCGTACCGCTTGCGCGCCTGTAACGGCGCCCAGGCCGGATTGGTCAAGGCGATGAAGCCCTCGTCTTCCTTCCGGCTGAAGCCGAACCAGATGGTGGTCTGGTCCTTGTAGGTGGCGGCCGCCACGCAGCCGCCCATGCTCTTGCTGACGCCGATGGACCAGCCTTCCACCACGTTCACAGCCTTGTCGACGGTGAGGTTGGGCTGGCCGGCCGCCACCTTGGGCGCGACCGGTGCCGCAGGGACGAACGGGGTTCTGGCGGGGTCGATGGTGGAAAGCGCGGTGGATGCTGGCAGCGCGTTGAGCGCTTCCTGGCCTTTCGCCTCGGGAACCTTGGTCTCCGGCCCTTTCGGACCCGCGACCTTGGGCTTCGCGTTGGAATCAGGAGGGGTTGCGACCTCCGAGGGGCGGACATCGGACGGGATTGCGTTGGCAGGCCCGGATGGCCCTGCGCCCGAAAGCAGCACACCCACGACGCCCGCCGTGACGGCGCGCCTCACCCAACTGGCCTGCATGAAAATCCGACCCCGCCCGCAGACCCTGACCTGACGTCAGAACAATGCGAGCCACGATGATGGAAATCAATCGCGACCCCGGCAAAAAATGACCCTGCCGGTATCGTCCGCCCGTTTTCCCGCCGATGCGCAGGCCGTGGTCCCGATCTGAGACTTTTCAGAAGGGCAAGGGCGCGCGGCCGCGCAGCACCGCTTCGGCTGCTTCGCTGGTCGTGCCGTCGGCCCGCGCCAGGATGAAGGAGGGTGCGATGCTGAGGGCGGTGCGCCGGCCCTTCACAGCGCGCACCACAAGGCGCACCGCCGGAGCGTCGGGGCGCGGGTGGATCGGCAGTAGCACGGCTGCGCCATAGCGCCCGTCGAGGGCGGCCAGAAGCGGCGCCAGTTCGGAGGGGCGCAGGATCATTGCCAGCGTGCCGCCCGGCCGCAGTGCACGGAGGGCGGCGGTCGCCCAGTCGTTCAGCGTCGTCTCGTCCGCCATGTGCGCCAGGGCGCGCGAGGGATCTGGGGAGGCGCGGTGGGCGCGCGCCATGTTGAAGGGCGGATTGGTGAGCACGAGGTCGAGCGAGCCGGGCTCCGGCGCGCCGCTCCAGCCCGGCCGAGCGATGGCCCGGACATCGCCGCACACCGCCACGCAGCGCCCCGAAAGGCCGTTCTGCGTGATGTTGCGCGCGGCGAGTTCGGACGAGGCCGGATCGATTTCCACCAGCACGCCCCGCGCCTGCGGCAGGCGGACCAGGGCGGCAAGGCCGGCGCCGCCGACCCCGGCGCCGAAGTCGGCGATCACATGGGCATCGTTCGGCGCCGCTGCAGCGAGCAGGATGGCGTCGTGCCCCACCCTGTGGCCCTTCGCCGGCTGCGCCAGCAGGAGGCGGCCGTCCAGAACCGCATCGCGTGTCGTTGGACTTTCAGGGGCCGTCATAGAGCACGTCGCCCAGCCCGGCCTCCGAGAGCAGACGCTGGGCGCGCGGCAGATCCTCGTCCAGCACCAGGATGCGGCGCGGCAGGATGCCGATGGAGCCTTCCAGCGCACTGACATGCGAATCGGCGAGCAGATGGCCGATGTCGGCGGCGTTGAACAACGCCTCCACGGCAGAGATCAGCACGATGTCGTTGGTCCGCACAACTTCACGCATCGCCGCTCCGTAAGGTCTGATTGCCGCGCTTGGCTCAAATCGAGCCTCCCGGCTTGCGCGGAACCCATTCGCATCCCTATGGTGCGCCCGCGTGATTGACAAGCGGGGGCCATTCTTTGGCGGTCGTCCTTCCGTTCGAGCCTAACGAGCCTTCGCTCGACGCCCTGGTAAGCCTGGTCAAGGCGGACATGGAGCGTGTAAACGCGACCATTCTCGCGCGCACCGGCTCCGACGTCGCGATGATTCCCGAGGTGGCGAACCATCTGATCTCCGGTGGCGGCAAGCGGCTGCGGCCCATGCTGACGCTCGCCTGCGCCGCGCTGAGCGGCTATCGCGGCGAGGGCCATATTAAGCTTTCCGCGTCGGTGGAGTTCATGCACACCGCGACCCTGCTCCACGACGATGTGGTGGATGAGAGCGATATGCGGCGCGGCAAGCTCGCCGCGCGCAAGCTCTGGGGCAACGAGGCCAGCGTGCTGGTCGGCGACTTCCTGCTGGGGCAGGCGTTCAAGATGATGGTCGAGGTGGGATCGCTCCAGTGCCTCGACATCCTCTCCAACGCCGCCTGCGTCATCGCCGAGGGCGAAGTGATGCAGCTTTCGGCCGCGAAGAACACCGAGACCTCCGAGGATGATTATCTCGCGGTGATCCGGGGAAAGACCGCCGAACTGTTCGCGGCCGCCTGCGAGGTCGGTGCCGTGCTTGGTGCCCGCCCCAAGGGTGAGCTTGGCGCCTGTCGCTCCTACGGCATGAATCTCGGCATCGCGTTCCAACTTGTGGACGACGCGCTGGACTATGGCGGCAGCCAGGCCAAGCTCGGCAAAAATGTCGGCGACGATTTCCGGGAAGGGAAGATCACCCTGCCCGTGGTTCTCGCATTCCGGCGGGGAGACGCGGAGGAGCGCGCCTTCTGGAAGCGGTGCCTGGAAGCCGGCGAGGGCACGAATGAGGATCTCGCCCACGCCATCGGCCTGCTCAACAAGCATCGGGCGCTCGGCGACACCATCGAGCGCGCGCGCCATTACGGCGCCATCGCCAAGGATGCGCTGGCGCTGTTCCAGCCGAGCGCGGGCAAGGACGCGCTGATGGAAGCGGTGGATTTCTGCATCTCGCGGGCCTACTAGGCCGGCCGAACCACATTAGGCCAAGCGAACAGCGTCAGCGGTTCGCGTCTCTAGGGCAGTCTCGCCGCAATGGCGGTGCGCATCTTGGCGCGGTCGCCCTTAAGGCGGAAGGTCTTGACGCGGGCGGTGGCGCCCGAGAGCAGGGAGACCTGCGAGGCCGCGATTTCAGCCGCCGAGGCCAGCAGCTTGCCAACCGCCGCATTGGCGGCGCCGTCTTCCGGCGCAACCCGAACACGCACCTTCAGCACGACGCGCCCGTCGGCGAGCGCCATTATGCCGTCCAGCCCGTCGCGGCCGCCCTTGGGTGTGACGCGCACGCGCACATCCAGCCCGTCGGGCGTATCGCTGAACACGGGCAAGGGATCAGAAAACGTAAGGGTAGATGTAAAGGCCGATCACCCGCTCGATGAAGAAGATGATCAGGATCAGCACCATCGGCGAGAGATCCAGGCCCCCCAGGCTCGGCAGGATCGAGCGGATGGGCTTGAGGACCGGCTCGGTGATGCGGAAAATTAACTCGCCAACGGTCCGCACGACCGGATTGTAGGGGTTCACCACATTGAACGCCACCAGCCAGGACAGAACCGCGGCGGCGATCAGGACCCACACATAAAGCTGCAGGACGATCAGGATGACGTCGAGAATGGCGCGCATCGTCGGGGAATTCCTCGGCAGACCGACGGGCCGACGCGCGGCCCGCTCTTGTGCGCAGCAATAACCAAGCCCGGCCCGCTTGAACAGAGCGTTTGCTGCGGCGGGTGTGCCTGAAGGGGGCGGAAACGCAATTCCTCTCCTGCTTGCGAGAGAGGGAATTGCCCCCTCTCTCAATTACGCGGCCGGGCCGCGTCCTTCGGGCTCCACTTCGCCGCGCATCTGCAGCCACAGCAGCACGAGCCAGCACAGGCAGGCCCAGCCCGCGCCAAGAGCCCACCCACCAAGCACATCGGTGGGCCAGTGGACGCCAAGATAGACCCGGCTGACACCAACGATCACCGTCACTGCCGCCGCGAGAACTAGCAGGAATACCTTCACCCGCTGCTGCGGCTGGGAGCGTGCCAGCAGCGCGCCCAGCGTGAGATACACCACTGCAGACATGGTGGAGTGGCCGCTTGGGAAGCTCGAGGTGTAAACCTCCATGCCATGGGGCACGAGGTCGGGCCTCGGCCGGGCAATGCCCCATTTCAGGACGCTCGCGAGCACGGTCCCGCCGGCAACTGAAACCAGCACCATGAAGGCGGTAAGCCGCTTGCCGATCAGTAGCAGATAGATCAGCACCGCCGCCGTCACCAGCGTGAGAATGGTGGTGCCGCCCAGCGCCGTGAGGTCGCGCACGGATTCTTCCAGCCATCTCGGGCCGATCGGATCGGACCGGTCGCCGGTCTCGCGCAGCGCCAGAAGGATGCGTTCATCGAGCCGGTGGGTTTCCCCTTCCAGCACCTCGTCGGCGAGGGCCAGAAACGCATAGAAGGCGAGCGCGGTGGTCATGATGACCGCCAGCGTCACCCGCTCCATTTCACTGACCCGGGAGAAGACCGGCCCGAGAAGGGGAATCCGCCGAAGCCGGGAGCCGAATGTGTTGGGGGTCTGCGTCATGACCCGAGTGAAACCCACCCCCGCCCGCCCCGTCAACCGACCTGAGGACGCATTGCGGCGCGCGCGGGAGCCTGCCATGAGAAAGCATGTCGTTGCAGAAGCCGAATACGCCCCGCGCCGCGCCCATTGCCCTCTATGTCGATGCGGACGCCTGCCCGGTGAAGGACGAGATTTATCGCGTCGCCGGTCGCCACGGCATCGAGACGCATGTGGTTTCCAACACACCCATCGCCATTCCCCGCAGCCCTTCGATCCATCGGGTGGTGGTGCCCAGCGGGCCGGATGTGGCGGACGATTATATTGCCGAGCGCGTCTCGAAAGGTGACGTCGTCGTCACCGCCGACATCCCGCTTGCGAGCCGATGCGTGAAGGCCGGCGCGGATGTCATCTCGCCCACCGGACGCGCCTTCACCGAGGCGACCATCGGCGATGCGCTGGCAACGCGGAATTTGATGGATTCCCTGCGCTCCGCCGGCCAAGTCACCAGCGGGCCACGACCGTTTTCGCCCCGTGACCGCTCCGCCTTCCTATCGGCGCTCGACCTTGCCATCGTGCGGCTGAAGCGTGCCGGCTTCAACACCACGCCCCCAGGGCCTTCGGAGACTGCGTGATGACCATCGAACTGACCTATCTCGCCCTCAGCGTGGCCCTGGTGTTCATCCAGATTCTGCTCCCCGCATGGTTTGCCACCAAGGAACGCGGTTCTGCCTGGAACGCGGGGCCGCGCGACCAGCAGGTGACCCCGCTCGGCGGCATCGGCGGACGCCTGGAGCGCGCGTCCAAGAATGCACTGGAGACGTTTCCACTGTTCGCGGCGGCGGTTCTTATCGCCGATGCCGCGATGGTTCATTCCTGGCTCACGGTGCTGGGCGCGAGCCTCTATTTCTGGGGCCGCGTGCTCTACATCCCGCTGTATGCCTTCGGCGTTCCCTATGTCCGCTCCCTGGCCTGGACCGTCGCGACGGCGGGGATCTTCCTGATCCTGATCGCGCTGATCTGAAGTCTCGTCACGGCCGGCTTGTCCGGCCATGACGCCTTGCAGATTCGCGCTTTATGCGAAGCGGTCAGTCTCCGCGAATCTCGCGCGCCGCGCGAGAGAGAATTTCCACCACGCGCAGCTCCGCGCTCCGCTCGCTTTCGAGGCGTACTTTCGCGGCATCGCGCAGATCTTCCATCGCCGCAACGATGAGGCGCGGAAGGTCGGAGGGGGCAGCCCCGGCCTCGTCCGGGCCGCCGACCCAGCGGCGGAAGCGGCTCATCTTCTGGCCGATTTCCGAAAGCCGGCCAAGCAGCGAATCCACGAAATCGCGGTTGGCATCGAGATGGGCCTGCCCCTCGGGGGTGATGGCGTAACGCTTCTTCGCGCCGTCAGCCTCGGCTGTGACATAACCCGCCTCTTCCAGATAGGTGAGGGTCGGGTAGACCACGCCGGGGCTCGGCGAATACCAGCCGGCGGTCTTCTCCTCGATTAATTTAATGATCTCGTAGCCGTGGCGCGGCTGCTGGGCGATCAGCGACAAGGCCAGCAGCTTGAGGTCGCCCTGGGCCAGCATCCGGCCGAGCCGAAACATGTCGCCGCCGCCCCGCCCTCGGCCGCCTCGGCCGCCAAAGCCACCGAAACCGCCGCCTTCTTCGTGCCGCGCCATCGCGTGACGATCATGATGTCCGTGGGATCTGCATCCAAACATTTAGCGTTCCTTTGATATATCTAAAGATAACATACGATCGTTATATCGTTAGATACATTTGGAATGCAAGAGGGGTTAGCGCGTCCTTCATTTTTCCGGCGGAATGAATAGGCAGAGTTGGCACAAACCGGCGGAGCGCCCCATGGCCATGACCGACGAAGACAGGGCCATGCGCACGGAAGGTGCCCTGCTCTCGATCTGCGCCCCCGATGTCGCCACCGCCGTCGCCGGCTGGCTGGCGCGCCTGACCCATGAGCGGCGCCTCTCCCCCAAGACCCGCGAGGCCTATGCCCGCGACCTCACGCAGGTCATGCGCATCCTCACCGACCATCTGGGCGGCCAGCCGGATCTGGCGGGACTCGCGGCCCTCGTGCCTTCCGATGTGCGGGCGGTGCTGGCGTCGCGTCGGAACGGCGGCGCCGCCCCGCGCAGCCTGGTGCGGCTTCTGGCGGCGGCGCGCTCGTTTGCCCGGCACCTGGAGCGCGAGGGCCTGGGACGGGTCGGCCCGCTTTCAGCTGTCCGCGCGCCGAAGGTGCCGCGCGGCCTGCCCAAGCCGGTGAGCGTGGAGGCGGCGCTGGCGCTTTCGGACGCCAACACGCGGGCGGGGGAAGCCCGCGAGCAATGGATTTTGGCACGGGATGCGGCGGTGATCGCCCTGCTCTACGGCGCGGGCTTGCGCATTTCCGAGGCGCTGGGCCTCACCGCCAGCCAAGCACCGAAAGCCGACACCGAAGGCCGCATCACGGTTCTGGGCAAGGGCAACAAGACCCGAATGGTGCCCTTGATCGCCCCGGTGTCACGGGCAATCGCGGACTATGTCGCCTTGTGCCCCTATGCGCTGGCGCCGGACGCGCCGCTGTTTCGCGGCGCGCGCGGCGGTCCACTGTCTCCCCGCATCGTCCAGCTTGCGGTGGAGCGCATGCGCGGCGCCCTCGGCCTGCCGGACAGCGCGACACCCCACGCGCTGCGCCATTCCTTTGCCACCCACCTGCTTGCAAAGGGAGGCGAGCTAAGGGCGATCCAGGAACTGCTCGGCCACGCCTCGCTGTCCACCACGCAAATCTATACCGCGCTCGACGATACCGCCCTTATGCAGGCCTATCGCGCCGCGCACCCGAGGGCGTGAAGGGGTCAGAGACCCGAAAAGATGCGCCGCCGCAGGGCCGCAATGCGGCGGGCCAGCAGGCTTCCAGAGCCGGACAGGCGGTGTTTCCACTCCACCACGCGGGCCTTGAACGGCGCGACTTCCGCCTCCGCCCAGGCTTTCAGGCGCAGGAACCAATCCACCAGCCGGGCGAACCAAGGAATTGAGCGCAGCTGCCGCTCGCATGCGGCGTAGAGAAACGCCATCAAGCCCACGCCCAGCAGCTTTTCCGCCACAAGGCAAAGCACCCCCACGCTCCAGTGCCGATGGGCAAAAGCCCATACCGCGACGCCATTGAGCGGCTCCACCAGCAGAAGCGGAATTAGAAACAGCACCAGCGCCGCATAGGGCGGCAGCTGCTCCGCCCAGCGGCTCACCGCTGCCTTGAGCCGCGCGAACGGAATGAACTGCGCGCAGCGCCGAACCAGAGGGCCGAGATGACGCCACAGCCAGGCCTCCACCAGGAACAGGACGGCAAGAACCAGCAGGAGAGGCCGCAGCCAGGGCGGTGTCGGGCGGCGGGGAGGATGGGTGGGCATGGCCCTATATCTAGGCGGATTTGGCTTGCCGGCAATGGCCGCGCGGGACTCCCCCTGAGCCCTATTCGGAGGCAGCATGGCGAACTTGAGGAGAACCCCATGCTCGACCATGTCTCTTTCGGCGTGCCCGATCTCGAACGCGCGGCCGCCTTCTACAATCTTGTGCTCGCTCCGCTGGGCATGAAGCGCGTTCTGATGTTCGACGAGACCTCGGGCAGCGCGTCGGCCGGCTATGCCATCCCCGGAACATGGGAGGACACCGAGAACACCCCCTTCTGGCTGGAGGAGCGGCGCGGCGCGGAAATCCTCTGCCCGCCCGGCCTCCATGTCTGCTTCCGGGCGCCCGACCGGGCGGCTGTCCACGCCTTCTACGCCGCCGGCCTTGCGGCGGGTGCCACTGATAATGGCGCGCCGGGGCCGCGGCCTGTCTACGGCCCGAATTATTACGCCGCCTTTCTGGTGGATATCGACGGCTGGCGCATCGAGGCGGTCACGTTCAGCCCGACATGAGGCGGGCCGCGCACGTTGTCGCGCCAGACTTGCCCTACCTTAAGGCAGATCTGGCGCGACAACGGGCTTGGCGCTGGACAAAACAGGCGTAGGCTGTGGTTTCCAGACAATGGAGTGCACTCATGAAGCGCCTGACCTTCGCGTTCTACATGTTCTCTATATTCGGCGTCACCGCCCCCGCCTTTGCCGGCGACTGCCCCGGCATGGCCTCCACTGCCACAACCACCACCACGACGACGGCCTCGGCTCCCACCGCCCAGACCGGCGGCTGACGCCCTCACGGCTTTCAGAAACGCGAAAGGTCCGGCCCGCTTGCGCAGGCCGGGCCTTTCGGCATTCAAACGCCGCTCCACTCACATGTGGATGGCGCGCTTCTCCACCGCCATGGCCGCTTCCTTCACCGCTTCCGAGCGGGTCGGGTGGGCGTGACAGGTGCGGGCCAGATCTTCCGAAGAACCGCCGAACTCCATCAGCACGGCACACTCGTGGATCATCTCACCGGCCTCAAAGCCGATAATATGGGCGCCCAGCACTTTGTCGGTGGTGGCATCGGCCAGAATCTTCACGAAGCCGTCGGTCTGGGCGTTGGCCTTGGCCCGGCCGTTGGCCAGGAACGGGAACTTCCCGACCGTGTAGGCGATGCCCTCGGCCTTCAGTTCCTCTTCGGTCTTGCCCACTGAGGCCACTTCGGGCTGCGTGTAGACGACGCCGGGAATGACGCCGTAATTCACATGCCCGGCCTTGCCGGCCAGAATCTCGGCGCAGGCGACGCCTTCATCCTCGGCCTTGTGTGCGAGCATCGGCCCGGCCACCACGTCGCCGATGGCATAGATGCCGGCGACATTGGTCTTGAAATGCGGGTCGATGACCACACGGCCGCGCTTGTCGGTCTCGACGCCGATCTCCGCGAGGCCCAGGCCCTGCGTGTAGGCAACGCGGCCGATGGCGACCAGCACCACGTCCGCCTCAAGCGTCTCGGCCGCGCCGCCGGCAGCCGACTCCACGGTGACCTTCGCGCCCGCACCAGCGGTGTCCACGCCCGTGACCTTCGTACCTAGCTTGAAGGCGACGCCCTGCTTCTCCAGCAGACGCTGGAAGCTCTTGGCGACCTCGCCGTCCATGCCGGGCAGGATGCGATCGAGGAACTCCACCACCGTCACCTGCGCACCCAGGCGGCGCCACACGGAACCCAGTTCCAGCCCGATGACGCCCGCGCCCACCACGATGAGCTTGGCGGGCACCTTGGGAAGCACCAGCGCGCCGGTGGAGGAGACGATCTTTTCCTCGTCGATCGTGACGCCGGGAAGCTGCGCCACGTCGGAACCGGTGGCGATGACGATGTTCTTGGTCTCAAGCTCGGTCTTCTTGCCGTCGGCGGCGGTCACTTCCACCTTGCCCGGCGCAGTGATGCGCCCGGTGCCGAAATGCACGTCCACCTTGTTCTTCTTCAGCAGGAACTCGACGCCCTTGGTATTGCCGTCCACCGCCTTGTCCTTGAAGGCAAGCAGGGTCTTATGGTCGAGCGTCGGCGCCGAGACCTGGATGCCCATGGCGGCAAAGGAATGCCCGGCCTCCTCGAACATCTCGGAGGCATGAAGCAGCGCCTTGGAGGGAATGCAGCCGACGTTCAGGCAAGTGCCGCCATGGGTGGCGCGCTTCTCCACGACAGCCACCTTGAGGCCGAGCTGAGAGGCGCGAATGGCGCACACATAACCGCCCGGGCCGGTGCCGATGACTATGAGATCGTAAGACATGAAATAACTCCGATCAGGCCGTCACGGCCGGATCGTATCCCAGCCACCCACATCCGCCAGCGGTCGCGTGGATGCCCGGGCAACGCCCGGGCATGACGGCGGAAAAGTCGAACTCACAGATCCAGCACGAGCCGCGCCGGATCCTCCAGGGTCTCCTTGACCCGCACCAGGAAGGTCACGGCCTCGCGGCCGTCGACGATGCGGTGGTCGTAGGAGAGCGCCAGATACATCATCGGGCGGATCACCACCTGGCCCTTGATGGCCACCGGGCGCTCCTCGATGCGGTGCATACCGAGAATGCCCGACTGCGGCGCATTGAGGATCGGTGTGGACATCAGCGAACCATAGATGCCACCGTTGGTGATGGTGAAGGTGCCGCCCTGCATGTCCTCGATGCCGAGCTTGCCGTCACGCGCCTTGCGGCCGTAGCCGGCGATGGCCTTCTCGATGCCGGAGACCGACAGAAGGTCGGCGTCGCGTACCACCGGGACCACGAGACCCTTCTCGGTGCCGACCGCGATGCCGATGTTGTAGTAGTTCTTATAGACGAGGTCCTGGCCATCGACCTCGGCGTTTACCGCCGGGATGTCCTTGAGGGCCGCGATCACCGCCTTGGTGAAAAAGCCCATGAAGCCGAGCTTGGTGCCGTGCTTCTTCTCGAACGCATCCTTGAACTGTGAGCGCAGCGCCATCACGGCGGTCATGTCCACGTCGTTGAACGTGGTGAGCATGGCGGCGGTGTTCTGCGCGTCCTTCAGACGACGGGCGATGGTCTGGCGCAGCTTGGTCATCTTGACCCGCTCCTCGCGGACCGCATCCTCGGCCTGAGAAGGCGCACGGGCGGCAACGGGAGCCGGCGCTGGAGCGGCAGGCGCCTTCTCGGTCGCGGCGAGGGCGGCGATCATGTCGCCCTTGGTCACACGGCCGTCCTTGCCGGAGCCATCGACGGATGCCGGCGACACGCCGCTTTCGGCGGCGATGCGACCGACCGCCGGGCCATTGTCAACTGCGGCGGGCTTCGCGGCAGCGGGCGCTGGTGCAGGGGCCGGGGCGGCAGCCGGAGCAGCCTTGGGGGCTTCGGTCTTTGCTTCGGGCTTGGCGGCCGCCTTCGGGGCGGGCGCTGCGGCTGCGCCGCTGCCCTCACCTATGGAACCCAGCAAAGCGCCGACGCCGACGGTCTCGCCATCCTTGGCAATGATCTCGGTGAGCACGCCGGCGGACGGGGCGGGCACTTCTACCGTGACCTTGTCGGTCTCAAGCTCGACCAGCGGCTCGTCGACCTTCACGGTATCGCCGGGCTTCTTGAACCACTTGCCGATGGTCGCCTCGGAAACAGACTCGCCCAGGGTTGGTACGCGGATTTCGGTCGCCATTACATTCGCCCCCAGGGGGGCCTCCCTCACGCCTCAGGCGCGCCGGACCTGGCCCGGCGCAGGATTAGCGGCGGGACCGGATGCACCTGAGGGTGCGTTCCGATCCCGCCTCGATCACCAGACCCTTCGAGGAAGGGCCTTCAGTTTACTCAGCCCAGCGCCTCTTCAAGGAATATCTTGAGCTGCGCCAGATGCTTGGACATCAGTCCGGTTGCGGTGGCGGCCGATGCCGGCCGGCCGGCATAGCGGGGACGCTTGTTGGCCGCGCCGATATTCTCCAGCACCCATTCGAGATAAGGCTGCACGAAGGCCCAGGCACCCTGGTTCTTCGGCTCTTCCTGGCACCACACCATCTCCGCGCCCTTAAAGCGCGAGAGGAGCTGCACCATGCTCTTGAGCGGGAACGGGAACAGCTGTTCCACGCGCATCAGGTAGACATCATTGACGCCGCGCTTCTCGCGCTCCTCGAACAGGTCATAATAGACCTTGCCCGAGCACATAACGACGCGACGGATCTTGTCGTCCGGCACCAGCTGGATGCCGTCTTTCGAGAGCTGGGCATCGTCCCACAGCACGCGATGGAACGAAGTACCGGGGCCCATCTCGTCGAGCCGCGACACCGCCCGCTTGTGGCGCAGCAGCGACTTCGGCGTCATGAGAATGAGCGGCTTGCGGAACTCGCGCTTCATCTGCCGGCGCAGGATGTGGAAATAGTTGGCCGGCGTGGTGCAGTTCGCCACCTGCATGTTGTCCTCGGCGCACATCTGGAGATAACGCTCCAGGCGGGCGGAGGAATGCTCGGGCCCCTGCCCCTCGTAGCCGTGCGGCAGCAGGCAGACGAGGCCGGACATGCGCAGCCACTTGCGCTCGCCCGAGGAAATGAACTGGTCGAACAGCACCTGCGCACCGTTGGCGAAGTCGCCGAACTGCGCTTCCCAAAGCACAAGCGTGTTGGGCTCCGAGAGGGTGTAGCCATACTCGAAGCCGAGCACCGCCTCTTCCGAGAGCATCGAATTGATGACCTCGTACTTGGCCTGGGTCTCGATCAGGTGGTTATAGGGCTTCCAGCGCGCCTCGGTCTCCTGGTCGGTCAGCACCGAATGGCGCTGCGAGAAGGTGCCGCGTTCCACGTCCTGGCCGGAGAGGCGCACCGGGTGGCCTTCCGTCAGCAGCGTGCAGAAGGCCAGAGCCTCGCCGGTCGCCCAGTCGATGCCCACGCCGTCCGTGATCGCCTTGCGGCGATTATCGAGGAAGCGCTGGATTGTACGGTGGGGGTGGAAGCCCTCCGGCACCTTGGTGATCTTCTCGCCGATGGTCTTGAGAAGCTCGATCCGCACGCCGGTGTCGCCACGGCGGGTGTCATCGTCCTCATGGGTGGCGCGGAAGCCGGACCAGCGCCCGTCGAGCCAGTCGGCCTTGTTCGGCTTGTAGGCCTGGCCGGCCTCGTATTCGCCTTCCAGCCGGTCGCGCCAGGCGCCCCGCATGGCATCGATCTCGCCGTCGGCGATGACGCCCTCGGCCTCCAGCTTCTTGGAATAGATTTCCAGCGTGGTGGGGTGATTGCGGATCACCTGATACATGTGCGGCTGGGTGAACGAAGGCTCGTCGCCCTCGTTGTGGCCGAAGCGGCGGTAGCAGAACATGTCGATGACGACAGGCTTGTGGAACCGCTGGCGATACTCGATCGCAACCTTCGCGCAGAAGGTCACGGCCTCGGGGTCGTCGCCGTTCACATGTAAGATCGGCGCCTCAATCATCTTCGCCACATCGGAGGGATAGGGCGAGGAGCGCGAATAGCGCGGATTGGTGGTGAAGCCGATCTGATTGTTGATGATGAAGTGGATCGAGCCGCCGGTGCGGTGCCCCTTCAGGCCCGACAGGCCGAAGCACTCCGCCACCACGCCCTGGCCGGCGAACGCCGCATCGCCATGGATCAGCAGGGGCAGCACCTTGACGCGCTCGACGTCATCGAGCTGGTCCTGCTTGGCGCGCGCCTTGCCGAGCACGACGGGATTGACGATCTCAAGATGCGAGGGGTTCGCGGTCAGCGATATATGGACCTTGTTGCCGTCGAACTCGCGGTCCGACGACGCACCCAGATGGTACTTCACGTCGCCCGAGCCTTCCACGTCGTCGGGGGCCCAGGAGCCGCCCTTGAACTCGTGGAACAGGGCGCGGTGGGGCTTGCCCATCACCTGGGTCAGCGTGTTGAGGCGGCCGCGATGGGCCATGCCGAACACAATGTCCTGCACGCCGAGATTGCCGCCGCGCTTGATGATCTGTTCCATCGCCGGGATCAAGCTTTCGCCGCCGTCCAGACCGAAACGCTTGGTGCCGGTGTACTTGACGTCGATGAACTTCTCGAAGCCCTCGGCTTCCACCAGCTTGTTGAGGATCGCGCGCTTGCCCTCGCGGGTGAAGGACACTTCTTTGTCCGGTCCCTCGATGCGCTCCTGGATCCAAGCCTTCTCCTCGGGAGAGGAGATGTGCATGAACTCGACGCCGATGGTCCGACAATAGGTCCGGCGCAGGATCGTGATCATCTCGCGGACGGTCGCGAATTCCAGACCCAGCACATGGTCGATGAAAATCTTGCGGTCGAGGTCGGCCTCGTAGAACCCGTAAGACACCGGATCAAGCTCAGGCGCCTCGCGCGGCGGGGTGAGCTTGAGCGGGTCGAGGTCCGCATGAAGATGGCCGCGCATGCGATAGGCGCGGATCATCATCAGCGCCTTGACCGAGTCGCGCGTCGCCTGCTGCACGTCGGTGGCGGAGATCACGGAGCCCTTGGCTTCGGCCTTGGCCTTCACCTTTTCCGCGACCACCTTCTCGACATCGGCCCAGTTGCCGTCGAGCGCCGAGACCAGATCGCCATTGGCGTGGATCGGCCATCCCTGCTTCTTCCAGGACGCGCCCTTGGCGTTCTGGATCACCTGCGCGGGGTCTTCCTTCAGCGCGGCGAAGAAGCTCTGCCACTGTGGATCGACCGATTCGGGGTCGGCTTCATAGCGGGCATAGAGATCTTCGATCCACTGAGCGTTACCTCCATACAGGAAGGAGGTGGAGAGGAAGAGGTCGTTCTGTTCCGCGCGAGACATGGGTTCCATCCCGAATGGCTTCGGAGCCGAAGCATTTAGAAGCGCATGTTGCGCCTAAAACCAAGTCCAAAAGCCAGTTTAATCACGAATCTGGGGCGTGCGTCTCAACTTCACCGCGCGCCTGCGTATCTGCGGGGGCCGAGCATCAACCTGATATGGCTCCCCTCATGATACATAGACCCGCATGGTGCCGAACCGAACCCCCCTTGCGCGGCTTTCGAGCATGTCTGCCCTGCGTCCGGCATCACGTTTAACTAACTGAAAATTTTGACCCGCCGATGTCGGGCCCGCCGAGCCATCCGGATGCACGAACGAGGGGGAAATCGATACCTCGGGGGGCCATAAAAGAAATGGGCCGCCCGAGGAGCGGCCCATCGACTGAAAACGGATGCCTTGCGGCTCTGTCGAAGGGTCAGCCCTTCAGCAGTTCCGACAGGGTCTTGCCGAGACGCGCGGGCGAAGGAGAAACGCGGATGCCCGCTGCTTCCATCGCGGCGATCTTGTCTTCGGCGCCGCCCTTGCCGCCGGAGATGATGGCGCCCGCATGGCCCATGCGGCGACCGGGAGGGGCCGTGCGACCGGCGATGAAGCCGACCATGGGCTTCTTGCGGCCGCGCTTGGCCTCATCCCGGAGGAACTGGGCGGCGTCTTCTTCCGCCGAGCCGCCGATTTCGCCTATCATGACGATAGAGGTGGTGGCGTCGTCCGCCAGGAACATCTCCAGCACGTCGATGAACTCGGTGCCCTTCACCGGATCGCCACCGATACCAACCGCCGAGGTCTGGCCGAGGCCCTCCTGGGTGGTCTGGAACACGGCTTCATAGGTCAGCGTGCCGGAGCGCGACACAATACCCACCGAGCCGGTCTTGAAGATATTGGCCGGCATGATGCCGATCTTGCACTGGCCGGCGGTCACGACGCCAGGGCAGTTCGGCCCGATCAGGCGCGACTTGGAGCCCGACAGCGCGCGCTTCACCTTCACCATGTCCAACACCGGGATGCCCTCGGTGATGCAGACGATGAGGGGGATCTCGGCGTCGATCGCTTCGAGAATGGCGTCGGCCGCGCCGGGAGGCGGGACATAAATGACGCTAGCGTCGGCGCCGGTTGCCTCACGGGCCTCGATCACGGTGTCGAACACCGGCAGACCGAGGTGGGTGGTGCCGCCTTTGCCGGGCGAGGTGCCGCCGACAACCTTGGTGCCATAGGCAATGGCCTGTTCCGAATGGAACGTACCGTTCTTGCCGGTGAAGCCCTGGGTGATGAGCTTGGTGTTGCGATCAATGAGCACGGACATCGCTCAGGCTCCCTTCTTCACGGCCGCAACGATCTTTTGCGCGGCATCATCCAGGTCGTCGGCGGGAATGACGTTCAGCCCGCTCTCGCGGATGATCGTCTTGCCTTCTTCCACATTGGTGCCCTCGAGGCGCACCACCAGCGGGACCTGGAGCCCCACCGCCTTAACCGCCGCGATCACGCCGCGCGCGATCACGTCGCACTTCATGATGCCGCCGAAGATGTTCACCAGGATGCCCTTCACGTTGGGATCCGAGGTGATGATCTTGAAGGCGGCCGTGACCTTCTCTTCGCTGGCGCCGCCGCCCACGTCGAGGAAGTTGGCCGGCTCTTCGCCGTAGAGCTTGATGATGTCGAGCGTCGCCATGGCGAGGCCAGCGCCGTTGACCATGCAGCCGATGGTGCCGTCGAGGGCAATATAGGCGAGGTCGTACTTCGACGCCTCGATCTCCTTCGCATCCTCTTCGCTTTCGTCGCGCAGCTCAGCCAGGTCAGCGTGGCGATACATGGCGTTGGAATCGAACGACACCTTAGCGTCGAGCACCACCAGGCGGTTGTCCTTGGTGACGATGAGCGGGTTGATTTCGAGCATCGCCATGTCGGAGGCGGTGAACGCCTTGTAGAGCACGGCGGTCAGCTTGCCGGCCTGCTTGGCGAGGTCGCCCGTCAGGCCGAGCGCGGCCGCCACCTTGCGGCCGTGGAAGCCCTCGACGCCGGTGACCGGGTCGACCGAGAAGGTCATGATCTTCTCAGGGGTGTGATGGGCCACCTCTTCAATGTCCATGCCACCCTCTGTGGAGACGACGAAGGCGACGCGGGAGGTCTCACGGTCCACCAAGAGCGAGAGGTAGAACTCCTTCGCGATGTCGGAGCCTTCCTCGATGTAGAGGCGATTCACCTGCTTGCCGACCGGGCCGGTCTGGATCGTGACCAGGGTGTTGCCCAGCATCTGCTCGGCGAAGGTCTTGACCTCGTCGACCGACTTGGCAAGGCGCACGCCGCCCTTCTCGCCGGCTGCGGCTTCCTTGAACTTGCCTTTGCCACGGCCACCGGCGTGGATCTGGCTCTTGACGACCCAAAGCGGACCGCCCAGATCGGCGGCGGCCTTTTCGGCGTCCGCAGGCGTAAACACGGCAATGCCGCGAGACACCGGCGCCCCGTATGTCTTCAAAAGCGCCTTGGCCTGGTATTCATGAATGTTCATCGGGCTTGGTCCCCAAGTTGCGCATCACCCTGGCGCCTGCGCGCGGGCTTACCGCTGGCCAAACCGGCGAAGCTGAACTTCGCCGACATAAAAACGGCGGCCCTGAAGGCCGCCGCGAATTGATCAGCCGAGGCTGGGAGCAAGCTTGATGCAGGCTTCCATCAGGCCCTGCACCGAACCCACAGACTTGTCGAAGCCGGCCTTTTCCTCGCGGTTGAGTTCGACCTCAACGATCCGCTCCACCCCCTTGGAGCCGATCACCACCGGCACGCCGACATACATGTCCTTCAGGCCATATTCGCCGGAGAGGTAGGCGGCACAAGGCAGAACGCGCTTCTTGTCCTTAAGGTAGCTGTCCGCCATGGCGATGGCGGAAGCGGCCGGGGCATAGAAGGCAGAGCCGGTCTTGAGCAGATTTACGATCTCGGCGCCGCCGTCGCGGGTGCGCTGGACGATAGCGTCGATGCGCTCCTGCGTGGTCCAGCCCATCTTGATGAGATCTGGAACGGAGATGCCGGCGACCGTGGAATAACGGGTCAATGGCACCATCGTGTCGCCGTGGCCGCCCATGACGAAGGCGGTTACGTCTTCCACCGACACGTTGAACTCGTCGGCAAGGAAGTAGCGGAAGCGCGCGCCGTCGAGCACGCCGGCCATGCCGACCACCTTCTCCTTGGGCAGTCCGCAGGACTTCTGCAGTGCCCACACCATGGCATCCAGCGGGTTGGTGATGCAGATCACGAACGCGTCGGGCGCGTATTTCGCGATGCCAGCGCCCACCTGCTCCATGACCTTGAGATTGATGGAGAGCAGGTCGTCGCGGCTCATGCCGGGCTTGCGGGGAACACCTGCGGTGACGATCACCACGTCGGCACCGGCGATGCCTTCATACGTGTTGGTACCGGTCAGCTTGGCATCAAAGCCCGCAACCGGGGACAATTCGGCGAGATCGAGAGCTTTGCCCTGGGGCGTACCTTCCGCAACGTCGAACAGAACGACGTCGCCCAATTCCTTCAAGCCAGCGAGGAGAGCAAGCGTGCCGCCGATCTGGCCGGCCCCGATCAGTGCAATCTTGTTGCGCGCCATTAAGGGTTTCCTCGGATACGGCAAAGGAGTGCGGCCAGGACCGCGCGGGGCTTGACTACTCCCATCCTGACAGGGGTTCAAGACGCACGCACGGCACAAAGCACGGAATCGTGAGCAACTGCAGCAAGCGGCACCTTGGCATACGGAATCCGAAGCCGGGTCAGGTCTCCACCAGCCCCGAAGTAGACCCGCTGGCGGTGGAATCGGCCCGTCCGTGCGCACGCGCCAGATAATCGCCCGATCGCATTTCGTGCAGGCGCGACACGGTCCGCGCCCATTCAAACGCCTCCGCGCCATCGGTGCCGAGATAAAGCTGCTCCGGCTCCGCCGCCGCCGAAGCCACCAGCTTCACCGCTCCATCGTAAAACGTGTCGATGAGCGAAATGAACCGCTTGGCCTCGTTGCGCCGGTCGCCGTCCAGCACCGGGATGTCGTCCATAACGACGGTGTGGAAGGTGCGGGCGATCTTGAGATAGTCACCGGCGCCCAAAGGCTTCTCGCACAGATCGGCGAACGAGAAGCGTGCCACCCCGTTGCCGCAGGCCGGCACAGGAATGACGCGCCCCTTCATGGCGACTTCGCTCTCGCGGGCGCCGCCCGGCCCCACCAGCTTCTCGAAAGCGCGATCCAGCGCTGCTGTCGCCTCGGGCCCCAGAGGGGCATACCAGGTCGGCAGACCGGTGAGCTTCTCCATGCGGTAGTCGGTGCGCGCATCGAGGTTCAGCACCTCCATCCGCTCCTCGATCATGCCGATGAAGGGCAGAAACAGCGCGCGGTTGAGCCCGCCGGCGTAGAGATCCTTCGGCGCGACATTCGAGGTCGCCACCACCACAACGCCCTCGGCGAACATCTTCTGGAACAGGCGCCCCAGGATCATGGCATCGGCGATGTCGGTGACGTGGAACTCGTCGAAGCACAGCAGTTTGGCTTCCGCTGAGAGTTCGTCCGCCACGGGCTGGAGCGGATCGGTCACTTTCTTGGTGCCGTTCTTCTGCGCCTCACGCTCCTGGAAGATGCGCTCGTGCACATCAGCCATGAATTCATGGAAGTGCGCCCGGCGCTTTTCCTTGATCGGCGCGCACTCGAAGAACAGGTCCATGAGCATGGTCTTGCCGCGCCCGACCTGCCCGTAAATGTAGAGGCCGCGCGGCGGCACCGGCGCCTGCCGGTGGAACAGCCAGCCCAGCGCCGAGGATTTGCGGGCGAGCCCGCGATCCCGCAGTTCGCCCTCCAGCCGCGCGAAGGCGCCAATGATCGCGGCCTGCGCGGAGTCCTTGGAGATTTCGCCATTGGCAATCATGGCGGCGTAGCGATCCCGCACCCGCGACGTCGTCTCGCTCGCCATGCCGTCTCCCGCCAGCGCCCGTCTGAAGAGTGTGCTTTAGCGCGCTTTGCGCCGAGAGGAAATGATCCCAAACGCCGCCGTATGCCGGCTTGAGCTGCGCCGGGAACGCAAGATGTCTGCAAATAGAAGGAAACCAACCGGCCGTTGGCGCGTTTCTTCAACAAATCCACGGCGACGGCCCTGCCTACGAGGCGCCCGCCCACGGACCGGAGAGAGCTTGAATTTGCTCACGCCGCGCCGTGCTTCAAGGAGATACGAACATGAACAAGCTCATCGCTACAGGTTCCGGTCTTATCGCTCTTGCGCTCATTGCCGGCGCCGGCCTTCCCAGCGCCGCCATGGCCGACGATTCTGAGACGAAGGTCAACGACTCCTTCATCCAGACCCAGCAGATGGACTATCTGAGCCGCACGGGCGGATACACCATCCAGCAGGATCAATATTCAGCCGGCGTTGGCGGGCGTAACTCCACCATCGTGTCGCCCGCCCCGCAGGTTTACGTGCCGGCTTATTCCGAGCCCTCCGCTTATGTAGTGACGCCCGGCACCGGCTACATGGTCGCGCCGAGCCGCTGAGCACGTACGCTTCCTAAAGCAGGCAGTACAGCTTCGCGCTGGGCTTGAAGACAAGAACGGCCGTGCAGGACCGAATGTCCTGCGCGGCCGTTCGCTGTGTTTTGATACAAGATGCGTTAAGGGTTAGATGGCACTCCTTGAGCAAGGTGCGTCTAACCGTCCGGCAATGCCGGGCTTCGGTGGGGAGGCCGGAGTGACGGCAAACAAGGATGCACACCCGCGCCAAGCTAGGCCCCTGGTGAGCGCCATGCGCGTCTGGTTGCAGAACCACGATCCCGGATACGTGGACGCCACCCGAGCCTTCCACCTGGCAATCTCCTACACCATCGTTATTTGCCTGGGTTACGCGACATCACGATGGTTCGCGCTCGGCCTGGACGTCATCTTTCCCATGGCCGGCGCCATGACGGCCCTGGTGCTGATCACCTTTACGCCAGCGGCCAACCGGCGGGCCGAGGCCCGCAGCTTCGCCAAGCTGTTCGGGGTTACGTTCAGCCTTCTCCTGCTGGTCTTCATCATCGGCCCCGGCGAATCCAACGCCAACGGGGTCTTGCTGAAGCTTCTACTGGTGCCCCTTACCTGCGGCGCTCTTTACATCCGCCGATACGGCATGGAGGGCCAGCGGCTGGGCTTCGCCATGGTCATCATCATGACGGTCGCCGCCACGCTCCATCCCACACGCCTCGAGCTGGCTTATCTGCTCGCCGCCTCGTGCCAGGGAGCTGTGGTGGCCGCTGTGGTGCGTCTCACCTTTCCCCGCCCGTCCGCTCTCGCTGCCTATCACCGCACCGTGGAAGACGCCGGAGAGGTGATCGGGGCCTATCTTGCCTCCATCGCCGCCGCCGTGCGCGAGAATCTGGAACTTCCCAGCACCACCGATGCGCTTCACGATACCGTGCGAGTGCGGGTGCGCGCCGCACTCGTGAATGCCTCGGCCGAGGCGCCCTTTGCCCGGCCCTATATCGAGGCGGTGCGCTCCCTCGCCTATCGCCTGCGCATCGCGACGCAGCTTCTCGGCGATTGCGTGCCCCAAACCCATGCCTCGGATGCACCCTGGCGAATGCCTTTGGCGTCGGCAGCGGATTTGCTGGCGCATCATCTCCAGACCGGCCTGAGCGAGCCGTTTCCCGAGCGGGCGCGCATGGGCAGCGCGATCTCCAAGCTGCGGCAAGTCGCCATGTCGCAGGATATGGAGGGGGCCGAACAGCTTGCCCTCCTGCGCGCGGTGACAGCGTTCGAACGCCTGTCGCTGGTGGTGTCCGAACTTTCCAACCTACAGCGGGAAGGCCCCTCCGCCCGCACCGGCGACGGCCCGGCGACGCCCGTGCTCCCAGCCACGGCAGGCACCCTTTCACCCTATACCAAGGTCGCCATCCAGGGGCTCGTCGCCACCGGCGTTACCACACTGCTCGATTTCGTAATCGGGCTGGATCATGCCTATTGGGCCACCATGACGGTGATGTTTGTCCTCGGTAACAGTGTCGGCGAAACCTATGTCCGCGCCCGCTACCGCAGCGTCGGCACCCTCATCGGCGTGGTGATCGGCTTCGGCTGCGTCCTGGTGCTGGAGAGCGAAGTCTGGGTACTCGCGGGCATCTGCCTGCTCTGCCAGATGATCGCGCTGGTCACCAACCGCGACCGATACGATGTGGCATCCGCCGCGACCGGCCTGTCCGTGATGGTGGCGCTGCATCTTGTCGCCGGGCTGGGCACCGACGGCATGATCGCGCGGGTCTATGAGACCATTATCGGCGCAATCGTCGCGCTCACAACGGCCTGGCTGGTTTTGCCGGTCTATGTGACCGACCAGATCCGTATGCAGGTGGTGACCCTGGTGCGGCGATGCCGGGCGGCATTCGCGGAATCCTGGCCCCGGGGCGATTCCGCCGCGGCCCGCAACAAGACCTCCGGCATGGCTCTGGACCTTCGCGCACTGGCTGATCGTTTGCCGCAGATCGGAGCCGAGACCGCCCTTGGGCACCGCACAGCCGGCGACGTGATTGCCCTGGTCTCGACCCTGGAAGTGCTCACCACCTATCTCGCCTTGCTGGAGGACGTGGCCCAGCGGCTCGGCACAATGTCGCCGCGCGAGGAACTCACCACAGCGCTGGAGGCGGCCCGGGCCCGGACCCTTCGGGCGTTCGACGGTGCGCTGGGCGAGGCGCCGCCGGCATCAAGTCCCACCCGCGCACCGGAGCTGGAGGCGGCTCTCTCCATCGCGCTGGAATCCGCTTCCGATCCTGGCACGCGTCGGCTCCTGCCGTTCGTGGCGGACTACTTAAGCTTCTCCGAAGCTGTCTTGCGCCCGCTCTCCGACCTCGGCGCGATCCTGGCGGCCAGTGCACCGCCGAAAAAGACCAGCCCCTCGCTTCCACTGGAGGACGTGGACGGAGCACTCACCCGTCCCTAGTGCGAAGACGCACTCCCCGCCGACACACCGCGATGTCGGATGCACGGCAGCCCATCGCTCTTTGCATCCGTGCACGCGACGGCCGGCGCGGAGCGTGCCACACTCCTGATCATCGAAGTGAGGGAGAAGACCCCATGAGCTGGCTGCCATCGAGCGACCCAATTGCGGGCGACAAGCAATCCTGCGATGCGCTGGAACTGGTGATCGTGCCGCGGGTGCGCGACCTCGGCGACGGCTTCTCGGTCCGCCGCGCCCTGCCCCACGGCAAGCGGCAAATGGTCGGCCCGTTCATCTTCTTCGACCAGATGGGGCCGGTGCAATTCATGGCGGGCCAGGGGCTCGACGTGCGGCCGCATCCCCACATCGGCCTCGCCACGGTCACCTATCTGTTCGACGGACGCATCATGCATCGCGACAGCGAGGGCAACGCACTGGAGATCACGCCGGGCGCGATGAACCTGATGACCGCGGGGCGGGGCATCACCCATTCGGAACGCTCACCCCTGGACGCGCGCCAGGGAGATGCCAAAGGCAGCATGTACGGCATTCAAAGCTGGATTGCCCTGCCGGCGGAGCGTGAGGAGGTCGACCCCTCGTTCCAGCATTTCGCGGCAAGCGAACTCCCCGAGATCGAGGACCACGGCGTGAAGGCGCGCATCATCGCCGGCTCTGCCTTCGGGGTGAAGGCGCCTGTGGGCATGCTTTCGGACTGGCTCTATGCCGAAGTCATGCTTGAGGCCGGCGCCAGCGCTCCGCTCGATGCCGACACCGAGGAGCGCGCAATCTATCTCGTGGAAGGCGAGGTCGAGATCGCCGGCGACGTGTTCGAGGGCGGACGGCTGCTGGTCTTCCGCCCCGGCGACCGCATCACCGTGAAGGCACGCCGGCCGAGCCGGATGATGTTCTTGGGCGGGACGGCACTCGAAGGGCCGCGCTATGTCTGGTGGAACTTCGTCTCCTCGCGGCGCGAGCGCATCGAGGAAGCGAAGGAAGCCTGGAAGGCCGGTAATTTTCCGAAGGTGCCGGGCGAGCACGAATTCATTCCGCTGCCGGAATGAGTGCGCTCACTCCTCCGGTTCGGTCGTGAACAACAGGGGATAGCCCTCGCCGCGCGCCAGATCCGTGGCGCGGGTGGCCTTAGTCTCCGCGACGTCGCGGGTGAACACGGCCACCACGCAGACGCCCTGCCGATGGGCTGTGATCATGACCATGTTCGCCTGATCCTCGTTCATGCGGAACTCGGCCTTCAACACCATCACCACGAATTCGCGCGGCGTGAAGTCGTCATTGACCAGCAGAACCTTGTGCAGGCGCGGGCGCTGGACCTTGGTGCGCGTCTTCGCGCGCGGCTTCAAATGTGTTTCATCCATCGGGCTAGCTCCCAATGCGCGCGCGGCGGCAGAAATGAGGATTGGTGCTAGCTTGCCATAAGATGACGGTTTCGTCCAATCAGCGGCAGGAGAACACCATGTACCGGCGCGGCAACCAGACCCCGCAGAGCACCGCACCGATGCCGCCAACCAAGCCGCGACGGGTCGTGAAGCTTGGCGCGGGAGCGGCGGGGGCGCTTTCTGCCGGCACCGTTGCGGTGGGCAGCTTCGCGCTCGGGGCGATGGCCGTCGGGGCAATAGCGATCGGCGCGATCGCAATCGGCCGGCTGGTCGTGGGGCGCGCCCGCATCGGCCGGCTGGAGATCGACGAACTCGTGATCAACAAGGTGAGGCGGCGCTGACCGCCTCACAAATGCCGAAGCACGCGCACCGGCGGCGCGCTCAGGGCACGCCACGTCCCCAAAAGTCCGAAGCCCAGCGTGAAACCCAGGGCCACAAGGATGGCGCCGAGCGCCGCCCAGATGGAAAATGAAAAGCCGATGTCCATCACCCGCGTCACCACCACATAGGCCGAAAGCGTGCCGGCGCCGATGGCGAACACGGCGGTCGCGAGGCCAAGGCCGGCATATTCGAGACCGTAGGCACCCAGCAGCCGGGCACGGGTTGCCCCGAGCGTCTTCAGGATGACCGCGTCATAGACCCGGTGCTGATGCCCCGCCGCCAGCGCACCCGCCAGCACGAGAACCGACGTCAGCAAGGTGACGAGGCTGGCAATGCGGATGCCGAAGGAGAGATCGGCCACCATCTTATTGGCCTGCTCCAGTGCCTCCTTCACCCTGATGGTCGTCACCGCCGGATAGGCGCGTGCCATCTCCTTGAGCAGCGCCACCTCCTGCGCGGCGCCGGCCCCCTGAGGATAGGTCAGTGTCGCCAGCCCGGAATGCGGCGCCCCGGCGAAGGTCGCGGGTGAGAACACCATGACGAAATTGATGCCCAGCCGCTCCCATTTCACATCGCGCAGATTGGCTATGCGCGCGGTGATCTCGCGGCCGAGCACGTTCACGCTCACCGTGTCGCCGATCTTCAGCCCGAGGCCGACGGCGAGCTTCTTCTCGAACGAGACCAGCGACTGAGTCTCATCCGCGCTCCACCACTTGCCCTCCACCAGGGTCGAGCCCTCCGGCACCTCATTGCCGAACGAAATGCCCCGGTCGCTCTGGAGCACCCATGCGGCGTCCGCAGAGGGCTTGGCCTGCTCCACCGGCGTGTCGCCGAGCGCGACGATGCGTCCGCGCAGCATGGGAACGGAACGGTAGGCCGCGCCCGGCGCCTTCTGGGCAAGGAACGCCTTGAATTCCGCTTCCTGCCCGCTGGGCACGTCGACGAAGAAAAAGCTCGGCGCATTTTCCGCCAGCGTGCCGGAAATCTCGTCGGTCAGGCTGCGGTCGATCAAAGCAATCGTCGTGAGCAGCGACAGGCCGAGACCAAGCGACAGCACCACCGTCGGCGTCAGCGCACCCGGGCGGTGGATATTGGCGAGCGCGAGCCGGGCCATGGTGTTGGAGGGGCGCGGTAGGCGGCGGGCAATTGCCATGAGCAGCAGAGCGACACCCCGCAGCAGGACGAACACGGCGGCGGCGGCGGCGAGGAAGATCAGCGCTGCACGCAGGTCGTCCGCCGTCGCGACCGCCAGCCCCGCCAATGCCAGCATGGCGAGCGCGCACAGCCCGGCATAAAGCAGCGGCGGGCGGCGGCGGCCTTCCCCCAGCGCATCGCGAAACAGCGTTGAGACCGGCGCCTCCTGCGCCCGCGCCAACGGCCAGAGGGTGAAGGCGAGGGTGACGAGCGCGCCATAGAGCGCGGCCATGACCAAGGAGAACGGGCTGATTTCTGGGGCGAGCGGAAACGGGATCAGGCTCTGCGCCGCCCAGGTGGCGATGAACGGCAGCGCCGCGCCCAGGACGAGCCCTGCGGCGATGCCCATCGCGGCCAGCATGGCCACCTGCGTGAGATAGGTGCCGAACACCGTTCCGCGCGTGGCGCCCAGCGCCTTCAGGGTGGCGATGGTCTCGCGCTTGGCCGCGAGATGGCTCGACACCGCATTGGCGACGCCGACCCCGCCCACCAGAAGCGCCGTGAGGCCGACCAGTGTGAGATATTGCGCGATACGCCGCACATTGCGCTCAAGCTGGGGGGAAGCGGCATCGCGGGTGCGCACTTCGAAGCCCGCCTCCGGAGCCCCCTCGCGCACGCGCTTGACGAAGGCGGCCAGAGCCTGGTCGCTCGGGTCCGCCAGGCGAACGCGGTATATCCAGCGCACCAGACTGCCAGGCTGGATCAGTTGCGTGCCCGGCAAGGCCTGGATCGAAACCATGAGACGCGGCCCGAAGCCAACGCCGGCGGAAAGCCGGTCCGGCTCAGATGTCATCTGGCCCCGGATCTCCAAGGTCTCCTCGCCCACCGCGACGTGATCGCCGATTTTCAGGGAGAGGCGCGCCAGCAACGTTTCGTCGGCGAGGGCGCCATAGATGCCATCGCGCAATGCGAGCAGGTCGGGCATGGGCATTGCCGGCACGGTTTCGGCGGACCCGACCAGGGGATAGGCGCCATCTATCGCCTTTAATTCCACCAGCGTGGCATCACCCGAGGCGGCCCGCGCCATGGCGCGCATGGTTGCGACCCGCGCGAGCGTCCCTCCGGCATCGAGAAGCTGCAATTCCTGCGGGCTGGCCTCGCGCTGGATCAGGGCGAAAGAAGCATCGCCACCGAGGATGGATCGGCCCTCGCGCGCCAGACCCTCGGTGAGCGCACGCGCGAACGAGCCAACGCCGGAAATCGCCATGACGCCCAGCGTCAGGCAGGCGAGAAAGACGAAAAAGCCACGCCGCGCACCGCGCAATTCGCGCAACGCAAAACGAAGGGCCACAGGCGCGCGGGCAGTCATGATGCTCATGCCAGGACCGTCGTCCGCGCATCATCCGCCTCGATCTGGCCGGAACGCAGCCGCACCACGCGCCCGCAACGCGCCGCAAGGCCGGCATCATGGGTGACGAGCACGACGGTGGTGCCGCGCGCCCGGTGGGCCGCGAAGATCAGGTCCATGATCTGCAAGCCAGTTGCCTCGTCGAGATTGCCCGTGGGCTCGTCCGCCACCAGGATCGCCGGATGCGGCGCAAGGGCACGGGCCACCGCGACGCGCTGCTGCTCGCCGCCCGACAATTGCGAGGGATAATGCGAAAGCCGTCCGCCCAGTCCCACCGCCTCAAGCTCGGCGGCGGCGCGCGCGAAGGCATCTGCCAGGCCGGCAAGTTCCAGCGGCACGGCAACATTCTCCAGCGCTGTCATGGTGGGTATGAGGTGGAAGGATTGGAAGACAATCCCCACATGAGCACCACGGAACCGTGCCAGGGCGTCCTCGTTGAGACCTCTCAACTCGGTCCCCGCCACCTTCACCGAACCCTTGTCCGCCCGCTCCAGCCCCGCCATGACCATGAGGAGCGTTGATTTGCCGGAACCAGATGGCCCCACCAGACCTACTGTCTCGCCCGGCGCGATCGCGAGCGAGAGGCTTTTCAGAACGTGCACGCGAGCGGCGCCCGCGCCGAGGTATAGATCGACGCCGTTGAGGGCGATGGCCGGCATAGGAGCGATGGCATTCATGCGTTCGGGAACCAGTGATTTGCAGAAGAACGTCTTGCAGAAGATCATATATTGCGCCGCCAAAATTGCGGCGCTCGTCCCATATGGCGCTCCACTGCCTCTGCGCAAAGGGCTTCTACTCCTTATGGCTACGTTCACGATCGCGTCAGCGCAGGCCGATGCCGCTCCGATCCGGCTCGTGGCTTTCGGTGACAGCCTCACCACCGGCTATGGGCTGGCGCGCGCCGACAGCTTCGCCGCGAAGCTCGAAGCCGCGCTGAAGGCCAAGGGCCACAACGTCACCGTCACCAATGCCGGCGTTTCCGGTGACACTAGCGGTGCGGGCCTTGCCCGGCTCGACTGGAGCGTGCCCGCCGACACCGATGCGGTAATTCTCGAATTCGGCGCCAACGACATGCTGCGCGGGCTGGACCCGCAGATTGCCCGCGACAATCTCACGGAAATCCTGACCCGCCTGAAGGCGCGCAATGTGCCGGTGCTTTTGACCGGCATGCGGGCTTCGCCGAACCTGGGCGCCGACTACCAGCAACGCTTCGATGCCATCTATCCGGCTCTGGCGGCGCGCTTTTCCGTGCCGCTCTACCCGTTCTTCCTGGAAGGGGTGGCAGGAAACCGGAGCTTGAACCAAAACGATGGCATGCACCCCACAGCCGCCGGGATCGACCGGATCGTCGCGGCAATCCTGCCGTCCGTAGAACGGCTTCTGGCGCAAGTGAAGAGCAAACGCTGAGACGCCACGCCGGCAGTGGGCGCCTCAATAGCGAAACAGTGCCGCACCGACGATGCCGTTCTCCTGGATCGCGTTGCGGGCATACCAGGTGGTGACGACGCTCAATGCCAGGGAGAGCTTGGGGGTGACGTCATACATCCCGCCCACCTGGACCTTGTAATATTCATAGGACAGGTCGAACCAGGGTCCCTCCCCCTGCCCCTCGGATATCACGTTGAAAGACTGGACCAGCACCAGCAATTGCGGCGCCACGCGCACGCCAAGCGTGGCATCCAGGCGGAATTCGTTCGGCGGCGCGCCATAGCGGAAACGCTGGGCGGCTTCCACGTCCAGAAAGCTCGGCAGGCCCCAGAATGAGAAATTGAGGCCGACAAGAAGCCGGGCTTCCGCTTCGCCGTTGACATATCCGATGGCTGCGAGTCCCTCGCTTGGGTTTGCGCCCGCGATGCGCGCGAGCCCCTGGGCGGAGATCACCCAGCCCTCGCCATGTCCCAGGCGCAGCCGTGCGCCGACGTCGGTGTAGCCCAGGCCCGCGTAGCGCGCAGAAGCCGGCGCGCCCATGTCGATCTGGATGAGTTCCGGGGCAACCAGGAGCGTCAGCCAATCGCTGGCGCCGTATTCCAGAAATAATTGCGTGGAGACCTTGTCGTAGGTCTGGCCCGCGAACAGCCTGGAGGTGCCATCGAACGCCTGATTTGACCATGTGGCGGTGGTCTGGAGATAGGCAGATCCCTCGGATTCCTGCTGCGTCCATGCGCCCGCCCAAGCGGTATCCGGCATCGACCCGCTGAGCAGCGAGGTAACAGCCAAGAGAAGATGCCGCCCTTTCCTGGCGCGCGTCAGCATGTCCTCAACCCTAAGGCGAAACAAGCCACCTCACCATGGTGCCGCCCATACGTCCAGACCTGACGGTAGGTGACGTTACGGAAATTTCATCACGACCCTGCTTGCCGCTTGATTTGGAAATGCCCATATTGGTAGCGACCGAGAATGGGCTGGGCTCTACCTGGACGCTCGGGGTAAGTGGAGAGAGACGATGTCCGATTATGATCGCAACGTCGCAGGCCGGTTCGGATCGACGGCGACGCGCTCACAGGCCGCGATCGATCAGGGTCTGCGGTCCTATATGCTCAGCGTGTACAACTACATGACACTGGGCCTGGCGATCACCGGCCTTGCCGCGCTTGGCGTGTTCATGCTGTCCGTGAGTGCCACGCCGACCGAATATACCATTGGTGGCGGCCAGTACCTGACCCAGTTCGGCTACACGATGTTCGTGAGCCCGCTCAAGTGGGTTGTCATGCTCGCGCCGCTCGCCGCGGTTTTCTTCCTGAGCTTCCGCATCCAGAGCATGAGCGTCGGCGCTGCCCAGCTCACCTTCTGGGTGTACGCCGCCCTGGTGGGCGTCTCGCTGTCGACGATCTTCCTCGTGTACAGCCACGAGAGCATCGGCCGCGTGTTCTTCATCACCGCCGCCTCGTTCGGCGCGCTGAGCCTGTGGGGCTACACCACCAAGCGTGACCTCTCGGGCATGGGCTCGTTCCTGATGATGGGCCTGTTCGGCATCATCATCGCCTCGCTGGTGAACGTTTTCCTCGGCTCCTCGATGCTTCAGTTCATCGTGTCCGTGGTTGGCGTGCTGGTGTTCGCGGGCCTCACCGCCTACGACACCCAGCGCATCAAGGAGATGTATTTCGCTGGCGACGACGGCACGGTGATGGGCAAGAAGGCCATCATGGGCGCCCTGACGCTCTATCTGGACTTCATCAACCTGTTCATGATGCTCCTGCAGCTGTTCGGCAACCGCAACAGCAACTGATCCAGGGCACAGCCTGAATGACGAAGGCCCCGGCGCAAGCCGGGGCCTTTTTCGTTGCGGGCGGGCGCGGACGTTTTCACGCGTCCAGGACATAGCTTCGCGGTGGGCGCGGCGCCGGGGCGCCTTCCCCCGCGCCGCAGCACGTTTTATGACAATGGGCATGATCATCCGCTCCGCCACGCCCGCCGACATCCCTGCAATCGCCGCGATCTATGGCCAGGCGGTGCGGACCGGAACCGCCTCTTTCGAGCTTGATCCGCCGGATGCCGCAGAGATGCGGCGCCGGTTCGAGGTGACGACGGCCGGCGGCTATCCCTACATCGTCGCCTTGGATGAGGCGGACGGCATGCTGCTCGGCTACGCCTATGCCAGCGCCTTTCGGCCGCGCATCGCCTATCGCTTCACGGTGGAAAATTCGGTTTACGTCTCGTCGCAGGCCCACAAGCGTGGCATCGGCCGAACGCTGATGGACAAACTGATAACGGCCTGCACCAAAAAAGGCTTCCGTCAGATGGTGGCCGTGATCGGCGGCAGCGACAATCTCGCCTCCATCGCTCTCCACCGCGCCTGCGGCTTCCACGATGTCGGCGTGATGCGCAGCACCGGCCTCAAGTTCGACCGCTGGATCGATACGGTTCTGATGCAGCGGGAACTCGGCGAGGGCGGAGAGACCCTGCCGCCGACATGACACGCCGCCTTCAGAACGGGCCGCGCGCGTAGATCCCCTGAAGCACCTTCTGGATCACATTGATCCGCCCCTGGTAGGCCAGCCTCAGGCATTGGCGGTCGGCGCCGCAGGAGGCGCGTTCGACAAGAAACTGGCGCTGCTCGTCCTGGAGCGTGCCGCGCTGGCCCATGGCGACAAGATGGGTCGCAACCTCGAATAACGTCGCCATCTTCACGTCGAGATCGCTGAGCGCCATGTCGGAGCAAATGGCTTTTTCATCGTCCGACTTCGCCGCCGTGCAGTCGAAGCTTGCCGCTTCCGCGCCGCCGGCAGAAAGCGCGGCCATCATGATCCCGGCTATCAATATCGCCCTCATGCAACCGCCCCCTTGCTGGCTTTGTAGCGGGCAAACCCGTCAGCCCGCAGCTGGCACGCGGGGCAGGTTCCGCAGCCATAGCCCCAGTCGTACCGCGCGCCGCGCTCCCCGAGATAGCAGGTGTGGGTATCGTCCACGATCAGGTCGACCAGCACGGTGCCGCCGAGCGTCTCGGCCAGTTCCCACGTTGCGGACTTGTCGATCCACATGAGCGGCGTGTGGAGGACGAAATCCTTGTCCATCCCGAGATTTATCGCCACCTGCAGCGCCTTGATGGTCTCGTCGCGGCAGTCGGGATAACCGGAATAATCGGTCTCGCACATGCCCCCGACGATGTGCCGGAGGCCACGCCGATAGGCGAACGCAGCGGCGAAGGTGAGGAAGATGATGTTGCGGCCGGGGACGAAGGTGTTGGGCAGACCGCTGTCGGACATCTCGATGGCGACGTTGCGGGTGAGCGCGGTGTCGGAGACCTTGCTGAGGGCCGCGAGCGAAATGGTGTGGTCCTCGCCCAGCCGGCGCGCCCACTTGCCGTTCATCCTGGCGAGCGCCACGAACAGCGATTTGCGATGCTCCAGTTCGACCCGGTGCCGCTGACCGTAGTCGAAGCCCACGGTCTCGACCCGCTCGAACCGCTCCAGCGCCCAGGCGAGGCAGGTGGTGGAATCCTGTCCACCCGAGAACAGCACCAGTGCTCCGCCTTCACCGGGGGCGTTCATTCTCCCGGCGCCTTGGCTTCGATGGCGAGCGCGTGCAGCCCCTGCGCCATTTCTCCGGCCAGCAGGGCGTTCACCAGCCGGTGCCGGTCCAGCCGGCTCTTGCCCCGAAACGCCTCGGACACTGCCCGGACCCGGAGGTGGGTGATGCCGCCATCGCTGCGGCTACGCGCGCCGGCGTGTCCGGCGTGCTGGTGGCTCTCGTCCTCCACCTCAAGTGCGAGCGGGCTCAGCCCTAGGGAAAGAGCACTGCGGATGCGGGCGAGATCGGCGTTCGACATGCTCTACCGGTACCGCCACGGCCCGGCGCGCGTCAATCGCCGCGCACCGCCGGTCGCCTTGAGACACAAGACAAAACGGAACAAATGCGCCTCGCCATGGCGCAATCGGCGTCCATCGCCTATATAAACCCTCGGCGGTGCCTCAGGCGCCGCTTCCCCTGCCCTAGCGATACGGCACACGCCGTTTCCCGTTCTTGCCGCGCCGCGGCATGGCCCCCATAATCGTGTCATGAAGATCGACTCCCCCCTGTTCGACCGCATCCGGGTAAAACCGACGGAAGATCGCTCCCGCCGGACGGAATGCCCGCACTGCCAGTGGCCGGGTTGCGACCGCGATGGCACCCATAGGGCGCCCAAGGGCCGGCAGGCTGAAGGGGAGTATTTCCAGTACTGCCTGGACCATGTGCGCGAGTACAACCAGTCCTACAACTACTTCAGGGGCATGAGCGACGATGCAGTCTACGCCTACCAGAAGGATGCGCTGACCGGTCATCGCCCAACCTGGAAGATGGGTACGCGTAGCGAAGCCGATGCATCCGGCAGCCATCGCGACCCCTTCGGCTTCAGCCATGAGATGGGCGGTGCCGCCGGCTTCGAGGCACCGCAAGCAGAAACCCGGACGATTCGCGCAACCGAGCGGCGCGCGCTTGAGTTGATGGGTCTGGAGCTTTCGGCGAACCCGGTGGAGATCAAGGCGCGCTTTAAGGAATTGGTGAAAAAGCATCACCCCGATGCCAATGGCGGAGACCGGTCCGCCGAGGAACGGCTGAGAAACGTTATCCAGGCCTACAACGCCCTGAAGCAGGCCGGTTTCTGCTGACGTAACGGGAATGCCCGCCGCGACATCTCGCGCGGCGCGGGAGTTTTTGCACTTGCGGAAAAACCTTTAAGGTGCCGCGCGGATCAAGCAGCAAGAGACGCGTGCGAGAACGCGCGCAGACGGAGGAGTTATGAGCGGTACGGAGACCATTGCCCCTACGCCGGACATGAAGGTGTCGGTGCGCCAGGTATTCGGCATCGATATCGACATGGAGGTTCCCGCTTTCTCCGAGAAGGACCCTCACGTTCCCGACCTCGATCCGGACTATCTTTTCGACCGGCCGACCACGCTCGCCGTCCTTGCCGGCTTCGCCCACAACCGACGCGTCATGGTGACCGGCTATCACGGCACCGGAAAATCCACGCATATCGAGCAGATCGCCGCGCGCCTGAACTGGCCGTGCGTGCGCATCAATCTCGACAGCCATATCAGCCGCATCGACCTGATCGGCAAGGACGCGATCGTCGTCAAGAACGGCCAGCAGATCACGGAATTCCGTGACGGCATCCTGCCCTGGGCGCTTCAGAACAACATCGCGCTGGTGTTCGACGAATATGACGCCGGCCGCCCGGACGTGATGTTCGTGATCCAGCGCGTGCTGGAAGTCTCGGGCCGCCTGACGCTGCTCGACCAGAACCGGGTGATCCGGCCGCACCCCTCGTTCCGCCTGTTCGCCACCGCCAACACAGTGGGCCTGGGCGATACCACGGGGCTCTACCACGGCACGCAGCAGATCAATCAGGGCCAGATGGACCGCTGGTCCATCGTCACCACCCTGAACTATCTGGCCCACGACAAGGAAGTGGACATCGTCCTGTCCAAGGCCAAGCACTACCGCACGCCCGAGGGCAAGGACACGGTGAACCGCATGGTGCGCCTGGCCGACCTGACACGCAGCGCGTTCATCAATGGCGATCTTTCCACCGTGATGAGCCCACGCACCGTCATCACTTGGGCCGAGAACGCGGACATCTTCAAGGACCTCGGTTTCGCCCTACGTGTCACCTTCCTGAACAAGTGCGACGAGTTGGAACGCTCACTGGTGGCGGAATTCTACCAGCGTTGTTTCGGCCAGGAACTGGCGGAAAGCTCGGTCAACGTCGCACTCTCCTGAGCGCGGAATACCTTCCCCGCCCCGGCGGGGAAGGTTCGATTAGGTGCTCGATCCGATAAAGCGCGGTTCAGACATGGCTCCGTCCAACAAGGTCGCAAAGACCACTCCGAAGGAAGCTCCGGTCGAGCCGTTCAAGCGGGCCGTGGCCAGTTGCTTCAAGGCGATCGCGGGCGTGTCCGAGTTCGAGGTCACGTTCGCCTCCGAGCGGCCGAACCTCGGCCCGGATCGCGTGCGCCTGCCGGAGCCGCCCCGCCGCTTCACGTCTCAGGATGCCGCGGTGCTGCGTGGCCATGCGGACGCGCTCGCGCTACGGCTCGCCTGCCATGACCCCTCAGTCCACCGCCGCATGGTGCCCACCGGCGATCTCGCCCGCGCGGTGTTCGACGCGGCGGAGCAGGCTCGCGTGGAGGCTGTGGGCGCCAACCGCATGGTCGGCGTCCAGCGTAACCTCGCTGCCATGCTGACGGATCGCTACCATCGCGGTCCCTATGCCGACATCACCGACCGCGCCGACGCGCCGCTTGAAGAGGCGGTTGCGCTCATGGTGCGCGAGCGTCTCACCGGAGAGGGCCCGCCCCCCGCCGCGCGCAAGATCGTCGAGTTGTGGCGCGACTATATCGAGAGCCGGGCGGAAGGCGCGCTGTCCCGCCTTGCCGACAGTCTCGAAGACCAGAAGATGTTCGGCCAGATCACCCGCGATCTCCTGACCTCGCTGGAAATGGGCGAGGAATCGTCGCTTGAGAGCGACGAGGAGACCGACGACGACGAGAACAGCAACGGCCGCGACGAGCAGGCCGGAGAGGAAGGCGAGAGCAGCGAAGACGACAGCCAGCAGGGCGCAACCGAAATGGAAGCGGAGTTGGCGCAGGAAGAACTGCCGGAAAGCGCGGTCGAGAGCGAAAGCGGGCCTCCCGCCGACATGCCCGACGACAGCGACCTGGGCGACAGCGACGAGGCGGCCGAACCCTGGCAGCCGCGTACCCCGCCCGGCCTCGACAAGAGCGGCCCGGAATATCACGCCTACACCGTCAAGTTTGACGAGGAAGTGACCGCCGAGGATCTCTGCGACGCCGAGGAACTGGCGCGCCTTCGCTCGTATCTCGACAAGCAGTTGTCGCACCTCCAGGGCGTGGTCGCCCGCCTCGCCAACCGGCTTCAGCGGCGCCTTCTGGCCCAGCAGAACCGCGCCTGGGAGTTTGACCTAGAAGAAGGCGTGCTGGACCCCGCCCGGCTGTCGCGCGTCGTCACCGACCCGACCGCCGCGCTTTCCTTCAAGCGCGAGCGCGACACCGAGTTTCGCGACACGGTGGTGACGCTGGTCATCGATAATTCCGGCTCCATGCGCGGCCGGCCGATCACGGTTGCCGCCACCTGCGCGGATATTCTCGCCCGCACGCTGGAACGCTGCGGCGTGAAGGTGGAGGTGCTCGGCTTCACCACGCGCGCCTGGAAAGGCGGACAATCCCGCGAGAGCTGGCTTGCTGCCGGCAAGCCTGCCAATCCGGGCCGCCTCAACGACCTCAGGCACATCATCTATAAATCTGCCGATACGCCCTGGCGGCGCGCCCGGCGCAACCTCGGCCTGATGATGCGCGAAGGGTTGCTGAAAGAGAATATCGACGGCGAAGCCCTCGATTGGGCGCACCAGCGCCTGCTGGCACGGCCCGAAGCGCGCAAGATCCTGATGATGATCTCGGATGGCGCGCCGGTGGACGATTCCACCCTTTCGGTGAATGCCGGGAATTATCTCGAACGCCATCTGCGCCACATCATCGGGCAGATCGAAGACCGGTCGCCCGTCGAACTGATCGCCATCGGCATTGGCCATGACGTGACCCGCTATTATCGCCGCGCCGTCACCATCGTCGATGCGGAAGAGCTGGGTGGCGTCATGACCGAAAAGCTGGCGGAATTGTTCTCCGAAGCCGCGCCTAAACCGGGACGCGGCACCGGACGTCGGCTCCACTGAGAGGCGTGATGCGCGCTTTACGCCTTGGGTTTGCGGCGCTAGCCCTCACCGGCATCGTGCTGGTCGGCGGCCGCGCCTGCGCCAAGCCTGATGCTCTGCCGGAGACCCCGGTCGCGATAAAGGTGGAGGCGTCGCCGATCGCAACCTTCCGCCCGCAGTCCCAGGACGCGCGCTTCGGCAAGCTGGAATTTCGCGGCGGCATTCGCCTCACCTCGGATTTTCCCGGCTTCGGCGGTATCTCCGGTTTCGTACTGGATCCCACAGGGCGAGACTTCATTGCCGTCACGGATGCCGGGGTGTTTTTGAAAGGCAAGCTGGACACTGCCGGAGACCGCCCCACCGGCCTCTCGGAGGTTATGGCCGCCGCCATGCTGGACGAGAAGGGCCGTCTGCAGGCCCATCGCGGGCGAGGCGATGCCGAAGCCCTCGCGGTGGCGCCGGACGCGGTCTACGTGACCTTCGAGGACATCAACGAGCTGTGGTCCTATCCCGGCCCCGATCCGCTTGGAAAGACCGGCGTTCCGGTGCCCGTGCCGCCAGGCGTGAAGCGGCTGCGCAACAATCTGGGGCTTGAAGCTCTGGTCTATGTGCCCGGCCCACCCATGACCGGCGCGCTGATCGCGATCGGCGAACAGGGCGCGACCGAAACCTCCGACCTTCCCGGCTTCATCATCGGCGGCCCCACACCGGGATCGTTCACGATCCGCAAGAGCGACCTTTTCAGCGCCACCGATGCCGCGCTCGGGCCGAAGGGCGAGTTGTTCCTGCTGGAGCGCCATTTCGCCTTCAGCACCGGCGTTTCCATGCAGATCCGCCGGTTCGCCCTCGGCGGCGTCAAGCCAGGCGCGGTGCTGGAGGGTGAAATCCTCGTCACTGCGGACATGGGCTATGAGATCGACAATATGGAAGGCCTCACGGCGACGGTGAACGCCGCCGGCGAGACCATCCTGACGCTGCTCTCCGACGACAATTTCTCGCCGCTCCAACGCACCATCCTGCTGCGCTTCGCGGTGATGGATTAGAGCAGCATTTTCCCGGGGGCATGCAGAGCCGAAGGCGCGGAATGAAACCCGGGACCCAGCACAAGGGTTCGCCGGAGGCGTCTCGATCCATCTCCGACGCCGCGCGGCGGAGATGGAAAAGCGCTGGTCGCGAGGTGACGGCTTCGCCGGAATCTTACGCTAGGCCCCGGCTCTGCGTTCGCGCTTTCGCGCTCACTTGGGCAGTGAAAGCATGCCACAAAGTGCGGCTTCCTCACCCCTCCTTGAAGCCATACTCCGGGATCCCCTGCTCGGCGCCGTAGTAGCGATAGGGGAGGAATTTGCCGCTCATGGTGATCTGCACGCGGTCGCCCTTGGCGTTCTGCTGGCGGGCGATGTCGATGTCGAAGTCGATGGCCGACATGATGCCGTCGCCGAACTCCTCCTCGATCAGCGCCTTCCACGCCGGGCCGTTCACCATCACCATCTCATAGAAGCGGTAGATCAGCGGGTCGGTCGGCGGCATGGGCGTGCCGCGATAGGGCACCTCGTTGAGCATGCGCTCTTCCTCCTCGGAGAGGCCGAACAGTTCCGCCGCCGCCTTCGCCAGCGGCTTCACCAGCTTCATCTGGCCGAGCAGCGCGCCCACGACCAGAACCGGCGACATGCCGCCGATCTCGCCCGTGATGTATTTCCAGGTCCAGCCGTTCTTGCGCTTGATGTCGAGGATCTTCTCGCTGAGGTCTTCGCGCTTCATGGTTCTCTCCTCTTTGTCTCGGGTTCGGGATCAGGCGGCGCGGATATCGCCGTCGGGGGAAGGGCTTGGAGCAGCCGAGGGTCGCACCATCGGCGGGCGGCGGCGCTCATAGTCCGCCGGCATGCCGGCCTTGAAGGTGCGCGAGCGTTCCACCAGGAAGTCGATGAGGTGATTGCGCACCGCGTAGAAGTCGCTCTGCTTGTGGATGTCGAGGCGCCGCCGGTCACGCGGCAGTGGGTTCTCGACGATCTCAGCGACCACCGCTTCTGGGCCGTTGGTCATCAGAACGATGCGGTCGGCGAGGTAAATCGCCTCGTCCACGTCGTGGGTGATCATGAAGACGGTCTGCCCGGTCTCCAGGCAGATGCGCCGTACCTCGTCCTGCAGCGTACCGCGGGTCAGCGCGTCGAGGGCCGAGAAGGGTTCGTCCATCAGCAGCATCTTGGGCTCGATGGAGAGCGCGCGGGCGATGCCGACGCGCTGCTTCATGCCGCCGGACAATTCTGAGGGATGCTTGTTCTCAGCACCCTTCAACCCAACCAGGGCAACGAATTTTTCCGCATGTGCGCGGACCTGCTCGCGGCTCCATTTGGGATGCCTGGAGGATACGGCATAGGCGACATTGCCCAGCACGGTGCGCCACGGCAGCAGAGCATGGCTCTGGAAGATCACGGCACGATCAAGAGATGGCCCCTCGATGGCGCGGCCATCCACCGTCACCACCCCCTCGTCCGGTGCGTCGAGACCAGCGAGGATGTTCAGAACGGTGGTCTTACCGCACCCGGAATGGCCGATAATGCAGGCGAAGTCGCCCTTGTCCATGGAGAACCAGAGGTCCTCAAACACGGCCGTGGGTTTGCCGCCACCCTTGGAGAAGCGACGGGCAATGCCCTCGATAGAGAGATAGCGGGAGGTCATGATCCTCACTCCGGCCATGTGACAAGACGGGTGATGACGGCGAGGATCTGGTCAAGCAGCATGCCCACCACGCCGATGGCGAGGATCGAGACAATCACATTGGTGATGGAGAGGTTGTTCCACTCGTTCCACACGAAGTAGCCGATGCCCGTGCCGCCCACGAGCATCTCCGCCGCAACGATCACCAGCCATGCGATGCCGATGGAGATCCGCATGCCGGTGAGAATGGTGGGTGCCGCCGCCGGCAGGATCACCGTGAAAACCCGGCGGAGCGTGCCGACCTCCAGTGTGCGCGCGACGTTCAGCCATTCCTTGCGCACCCCTGCCACCCCGAAGGCGGTGTTGATCAGCATCGGCCACAGCGAGCAGATGAAAATCACGAAGATCGAGGAAAGCTGGGAATCCTTGATGGTGTAGAGCGCCAGCGGCATCCAGGCCAACGGTGAGATCGGCTTCAGGATCTGGATGAACGGGTCCAGCGCCCGGTTCATCAGCGGCGACATGCCGATCAGAAAGCCGAGCGGGATCGCCACCAGAGCCGCAAGCCCATAACCAACCGTCACGCGGGCAATGGAATAGGCAAGCTGGATGCCGAGGCCCTTGTCGTTGGGCCCCTTGTCATAGAAGGGGTCGGAAAGATGCTTCCACAGCGTCTGGCCCACCGCGAGCGGACCCGGCATGGCCGAACTGCCCTGGGTCGCGGTGAGGCCCATCAGCTTGGCATATTCCGGGTCCATCATGACCGCCTTGGTGCCGCCCTGCACGGCGAAATGCCAGGCGAGCAGGAAGGCGGCCAGCAGCAGCGCCGAGACGATCAAAGCCCGCAGGCGCAAGGACCCGGACATGCCTCAGCTCCGCTTGATGGCGAAGCTCGCCACGTATGCGTCCGGCTTTGTGGGATCGAACGGCTTGCCCATCACCACGATGGTCTTGGAGCTGCTCGGCGGGGTCTGGCCCAGCTCCTTCATGAGGTCGGCGGTCTGGGTTTCCAGGAACACCTTCTTGGCGATGCCGGCATAGTCGACGTCGCCCTTCACCTGACCCCACCGCTTCATTTGGGTCAGGATCCAGATGGCGAAGGAATTGTAGGGGAAGGGATCGAATGCGATACGGTTGGGATCGGTCTTGATGGCGCCGAGGCCGTCCGCGTAGGTGCCGGTGAGGATCTGCTCCAGCACGATCTGCGGCTGATTGAGATAATTGGCGGGCGCGATGGCCTCGGCGATCTGCTTGCGGTTTTCCGCCTTCTGGGCGTAGCCGGTGGCGTCGATGATCGCCTTGGTTACGGCATGGAAGGTGTTCGGCATGGTGGTGACGAACTCCTGGCTCGCCGCGAAGGCGCAGCAGGGGTGGCCGTCCCAGATCTGCTTGGACAGCATGTGGATGAAGCCCACGCCGTCATAGACAGCGCGCTGGTTAAACGGGTCCGGCCCGAGGAAGCCATCGATATTCTCGGCGCGCAGGTTGGCGACCATCTCGGGCGGCGGCACGGAGCGGATCTGGACATCCGTGTCCGGGTCGATACCGGCTTCAGCCAGATAGTAGCGCAGCAGGTAATTGTGCATGGAATAGTCGAAGGGGACGGCGAACTTGAAGCCCTTCCAGTCCTTCGGATCACGCTTGTCCTTGTGCTTCATGGCGAGCGTGATCGCCTGCCCGTTGATATTCTCGATGGCCGGGATGGTGTAGGGCACCGCGGTCGAGCCCACGCCCATGGAAATGGCGATCGGCATGGGCGCCAGCATGTGCGCGGCGTCGTATTCCTTGTTCAGCGTCTTGTCGCGGATCACCGCCCAGCCGGCGGTCTTAATGACTTCGACGTTCAGCCCGTACTTGGAATAGAAGCCCAGCGGGTGCGCCATGATGATGGGCGTCGCGCAGGTGATCGGGATGAAGCCGATCTTCAGATCCTTCTTCTCCAGCGCGCCGGTGCCCTGCGCGAAGGCTTCCGTCATCTTGCCGAGTGGCAGGAACTGGGAGATCGCAGCCAGCGCCGCGGAGGCGCCAACCTTCTTAAGAAAGGCGCGGCGGGCCGTCGGGTCGGGAATGACGGCCTGAAGCACGCTGGCCTCGACAGCAGAGGCATAGAGCCGGTCCTCGCTGTCGCCGCCGACAGCGAGATCATGCGCCTCCTGCGAGGCATGCCGGCCGCAGGCGCACCGGGAGAAGAAGCGGGAAGGCCGGAAGGAATCGAAGCTCGCCATTGAACGCCTCGCTTTGCTTTAGGCCTCTGCGGGCCTCGGGAAGGTCGGCTTCCTTTAGGCAAGCTGTGTGCCAGAACCGTTTTGCAAGGCGGATCAAGGTTTGGCGGGCAGCGATTAATTTACGGAATTTCGTGAATTCCGATTTTTCGGAATTAAGTTACGAAAAATCGTAGACGGAGATCGCCGGGGCCACCAACATATGCGCAGCCCCCTCTCCCGCAGCGCTTTCCATGACCGACCTACCCCAACACACCGGCCCCTTCGGCCCGGCCTTCGACGGCGGCATCGAGGCGCAATTGGCGATCGATATCGAAACCGGGGCGATCCTCGATGCCAACGCGGCAGCCGCGCGCCTGCTAGGCTTCGACCGCGGGCGACTGAAAGCCATGCAGGTGTTCGACCTTCATCCCGGACAGGCGTCCGCTTTGGTGGTGTTCACGCAGGCGGTGTTGGATCGCGGCGCATATTGGACACGCTCCCTCGCCCCGCGCCATGCCGAGGGTGGCGCGCTGCGCGTGGAGTGCGGCGGCACGCTGGTGAACACGCCGCGCGGCCGGCGCATGCTGCTCACCTTGAGTGATCTCGACGCCCGATCCCGCCGGGATATTGATGCTGACGCCGACAGCTTTATGCGCGAGGGGATTGCCGAATGGCAGCGGGTGGAGCGCGCGTTCCGTGACATCGAGCGGGAAAACCGCCTGCTGCTCGGCGCCGTGGGCGAAGGCATCTACGGCGTGAATGCCGAGGGCAAGACCACCTTCGTCAACGCCGCGGCCGAGCAGATGCTGGGCTGGACGGCGGAGGAGATGATCGGCCGCGACATGCACACCATGGTGCATCACCACCGCCATGACGGCAGCCATTACCCCCACCAGCAATGCCCGATCTATGCCGCGTTCCGCGATGGCGCGGTGCATAATGTGGAGAACGAGGTGTTCTGGCATCGCTCCGGCAAGCCGGTGTGGGTGGAATACACCTCCACGCCGCTGCGCGATCGCGGTGTGCTGATCGGCGCCGTGGTGGTGTTTCGCGATGTCACGGCGAAGCGCGAGGCGCACGAGCAATTGCGCGCAGCGCTCGACGAAGTGGACAGTCTGCGCAAGCGACTGGAGCTGGAAAACGCCTATCTCCAGGAGGAAATCCGCGCGGAGAGCAGCCATCGCGGCATCATCGGCCGCTCGGCGGCAATCCAGAAGGTATTACGGCAGGTGGAACTGGTCGCTCCCACCGACGCGACCGCGCTCATCACCGGCGAGAGCGGCACAGGAAAGGAACTGATTGCCCGCGCCATCCATGAGGCCAGCGAGCGTTGCGAGCGGCCCCTGATCCGCGTGAACTGCGCGGCCATCCCGCGCGAACTGTTCGAGAGCGAATTCTTCGGCCATGTGCGTGGTGCATTCACCGGCGCACTTCGCGATCGCATCGGGCGGTTCGAGCTGGCAGACCGTGGCACGTTGTTCTTGGACGAGGTGGGCGAAATCCCCATCGAGCTTCAAAGCAAGCTGCTGCGGGTGCTTCAGGAAGGCCAGTTCGAGCGGGTCGGCGAGGAGCGCACCCGCAGCGTCGATGTGCGCATCATCGCCGCCACCAACAAGGATCTGCGGGCCGAGGTGCGGGCCGGGCGGTTCCGCGAAGATCTGTTCTACCGCCTCAACGTGATGCCGGTTGAATCCGCGCCGCTGCGGGAGCGGCGCGAGGATATCCCGCTCTTGGCGATGCATTTCCTCGCCGCCATGCGCAAGCCGGCGCGCGAGGCCCTGCAACTCAGCGAGGCGGACGCGCGTCGCCTGACCGCCTACGACTGGCCGGGCAATGTGCGTGAACTTCAGAACGTCATTGAGCGCGGCATAATCCTGGCGAGCAACGGCAGGCTGTCCATCGACCTGCCGGGAAGCGAGCGCAGCGCGCCTCCACCGGTCACCACCGCACCAGCCAGCGGCGTCGAAACCGAGGAAGAGCGGCGGGAGCGCATGCGGGCGAGCATTCTCGCCGCGCTTGAGGCCTCCGCCGGCAAGGTGTCGGGCCCCGGCGGTGCTGCCGAGTTGCTGGGGCTGAAACCCACCACCCTCGCCTCGCGCATGAAGACGCTGGGACTGGGACGCTAGACGTGGCGCCCATAGAGGCCATGGGGTCTCAAAAATTTCAAAAAAATCTCGGCGGGCGTGTCGGCTGACCCAATCTCACACCGTCTTCAAGGCATGGTGCGGCATAGCCCTCACTCGAAGGCTCTGCCCCAAGGACGATTGCCGCTGAACAACAAGGCATTGGAGAGGGATGTTTCATGATTGAGCAGATTTTCGTCAATCTCCCGGTTGCCGACCTCAAGGTCTCCATGGCCTTCTTCCGCAGCCTGGGGTTCGAGTTCAATCCGAAATTCACCAACGACAGCGGCGCCTGCCTGATGCTGGGGCCGAACATCTACGCCATGCTTCTGGTGAAGCCCTTCTTTGCTGGATTCACCAGCAAGGAGATCGTGGACGCGCACACACATACGGAAACCCTGACCGCGCTGCAGGTGGAAAGCCGCGAGAAGGTGGATGAACTTGTGGCAGCCGCCGTTGCGGCGGGCGGCACCGCTCCGCGCCCCGTGAAGGACTTCGGCTTCATGTACCAGCACAGCTTCGACGACCCGGACGGGCACATCTGGGAAGTCTTCTGCATGGACGTGGCGGCGATGCCCGCCGCCTGATCTGCGCCCATGCTGCCGTCCGCAACCATCCGGCGCTTCGCCTTGAAGAGGACCGGCAATCCTTACCTATCGGGAGACATCAACATGCTTGCCCAACCCTATCTCACCTTTGAGGGCCGCGCTGAGGAAGCGATCGATTTCTACGTTCAGGCCGTCGGGGCAAAGGTGGAGATGCTGATGCGCTTCAAGGACGCCCCGCCGCCACCCGAAGGCATGACGAACCCGCCCGGCGACAAGGTCATGCACGCCAGCCTGCGCATCGGCCAGACCCTGGTGATGATGTCGGACGGCATGTGCATCGGCGACGCCAAGGCGGAATTCAAAGGCTTCGCACTCTCGCTCACCGTCAAGGACAAGGCCGAGGCAGACCGCGCTTTCGCCGCGCTGAGCGGGGACGGTGGAACGGTGCAGATGCCGCTGACCGAGACCTTCTTCTCTCCGGGCTTCGGCATCCTTGCCGATAAGTTCGGTGTTCCCTGGATGGTGGTCGTAGAACAGGCCGCCTGAAGGTCTCACAAAGGAAAATAAGAATGGCGCGCAAGATCCTGGTGCTGGTCGGCACGAAGAAGGGCACATTCATCCTGGAAAGCGGCGGCGACCGCAGCGCCTTCACCTTGCGCGGTCCGTTCTGCGAGACATGGCCGATCAACCATGTGGTCGGCGATCCCGAGACCGGCATCATCTACGCCGCCGGGGGCAACGAATGGTTCGGGCCGGCAGTATGGAAGTCGGAGGATTTCGGCGCCACCTGGACCCATTCAAGCCAGGGCATCGCCTATGCCGAGGGCGAACCCCCGGTCAAATCGGTGTGGAGCCTCAAGGCGGATCCCGGCCGGCTCTATGCCGGGGTCGAGCCTGCCGGCCTGTTCGTCAGCGCGGACGGCGGCGCCAGCTTTTCCCATGTCGCAGCATTGCGCGAACACCCGACCTGCCCGGACTGGTCTCCGGGCGGTGCCGGCCTCATCCTGCACTCGCTGGTCACCTCCCCGGTGGACGAGAAGCGGATATGGGTCGGCATTTCGGCAGCCGGTGTCTTCTATACGGCGGACGGTGGGAAAACCTGGGAGCCGCGCAACCAGGGAACCCGCGCGGATTACATGCCTGAAGGGCAAAACTACCCCGAATTCGGCCAGTGCGTTCACAACGTCATCCTGGCAGCGGGAGAGAGCGAGCGCCTCTATCAGCAAAACCACTGCGGCATGTATCGTTCGGATGATGGCGGAAAGAGCTGGAAAAGCATCGAGAAGGGCTTGCCCTCCTCCTTCGGCTTTCCCTGCGCGGTGCATCCGCGCGATCCCGACAGGGTCTATTTCATTCCGCTGAACGGCGACATCGCCGGACGCTTCATGCCCGGCGCCAAGGCGGCGGTGTGGGCCAGCCGCGATGGTGGCGCCACCTGGGAGGACAAGCGGGAGGGCTTGCCGCAGCAGAACGCGTTCCTGAACGTCCTGCGCCAGGGTCTCGCCACGGACACGCTGGAACCCGCAGGGGTCTATTTCGGCACCGGCTCAGGCTCGCTCTATGCGAGCTTTGATGAGGGCGACACCTGGCGGGAAATCGGCCGCCACCTGCCCTCCATCTCATCGGTAGAAACGCTGGTGGTGGAGGACTGAACGTGCCGATCCTGGTCCGGCTGCCAGCTCACCTGATCGCCCTGTTTCCTAGTGCCGAGCGGCTGGTGGAAGTTGAGGCACCGGACGTCGCGGGGATGATGGCGGCTCTCGATGCCCGCTGGCCGGGCATGCGCGACCGCCTGTGCGATACGTCGCCCGCCATTCGCCGCCACATCAACGTGTTTGTGGACGGCCGCAGGGCGAGCCTGAAGACCAGGCTCGCCCCAAACGCGGATGTCTTCGTCCTCACCGCCATCAGCGGTGGCTGAGATGCCTCAGACCAGCGAGACCTTGCCGGTCTTCAGCGTGTAGAGGCCGCCGACCACCTGCACTTTGCCGTCCGCGACGAAGCGGGAGACGATGGGCGCGGCGGCCTTCAGCTTCTCGACGTTGTAGCGGACATTCTCGACAATCGACGCTTCCAGCAGGTTGGGCGGATTGGTGGCCTTGGCGCGCTCCACCGCCGGCTTGATCGCGTTGATGAGCCCGGGCAGATGGCCCGGCAGTTCGACATTGGTCTGGAGCACTTTGATCGTGGCATCGACCGCGCCGCATCCGGTGTGGCCCATCACCACGATAAGCGGGGCGCCGAGGACTTTGATGCCGTATTCCAGGCTGGCGAGGCCGTAATCGTCGATGAAGTTCCCGGCGACCCGGACGACGAACAATTCACCGGGACGCTGATCGAACACCAGTTCCGGCGCGACGCGGGAATCGGCGCAGCTCAGAATGCAGGCGAACGGGAACTGATTTTTCGCCCGCGCGTAGCGATCAACGGAGAAATTCCGCTCCAAAGGCCGGTCGCCGACATAGCGCGCGTTCCCGGCCAGCAGCTTCTTCACCGCTTGCTCGGGCTTGATGGCGTTCGGTGGCGGCTCCTTGAGAGCCTCCTCCGCGAAGGCGGGCACCATGCTGCAGGTGAGCATTGCCCCGAGAGCCGCGCCGCCGCGCAGCAGCCCGCGTCTCGACATATGACTGCACTGAAGATCGTTGCACATGACCCGCCCCCGGCCTCACAGCCCGCATCTGCGCCTTTCGTAGCACTCCCCCCACTGAAGTACCAGAGGCTGCGCCTCGCGCAGCACCTTTAACCGATGGCCATGAGGCTCGCATTTCCGCCCGCAGCGGCAGTGTTGGTGCTGACGACGCGTTCGTGCAGCAGCCATTCCAGGGGATACTCGACACCGGCTGCAAGTTCGCTTGAGGACAGCCCGTGCACCGCGATAATGGGACCCTCCCGCTCTGCCATGTCCTGGTCCAGCGCGAGCAATGCGTCGCTGTCGCCTTCGAACAGCACAGCGTCGAACGCCGCCGTCCCGAGCCCGCCCGGTGGCAGTCGCGAAATCCGCGCACTTAGCGCGGCCGGCAGCTTGTCGAGCAAGCCAAGAATCGCGGCCGGCGCCTGGACCAAAGCGCGATTTCCGGTGGAGAGCGCGGCGCCCACCTGGAGCGCAAGTCCGAGCCGTGTCGCGGCCAGGCACAGCACGGTGCCGCGCGCGTGGAGGGAATAGACATTGTCCTCGCCCACCGGCCCCGGCAGGAAAACCTCCTGCCCATCCAGCGCGCGCGCGGCCAGGGCAACGCACCGCGCTGAAGCGGACATCTCGCCGACCGCATCAAGTGCAGTGCTCCAGATCATCGCTCCCGCGTCCGGCGTACCCGAGCCCGGCGCGTACGCCGGGCGCACCGCGAGCAGACGGGACAGATAGAGCGGCCCGCCGGCCTTCGGGCCGGTGCCGGACAGGTTCTGCCCGCCGAACGGCTGCACGCCGACCACCGCGCCAATGATGTTGCGGTTGATATAGAGATTACCCGCCGCCAACCCTTCCGTGACTTCGGCAATGGTCTCGTCGATGCGGGTGTGCAGGCCGAAGGTCAGCCCGTAACCAGTGGCATTGATGGCGCGCAGCAGAGCGTCGCGGTCCGCGCGGCGGTAGCGCACCACATGGAGCACCGGGCCGAACACCTCCCGGGTCAGTTCGGAAATATCGGATATTTCGATCACGGTCGGCGCCACGAAGGTGCCGTGCCGGCATTCCTCCAGCAGCGGCGCCTGCTCCACCTTGCGGCCCTTGGCGCGCATCGCCTCGATATGACTGAGGATGCCGTCCCGCGCGCCGGTGCTGATCAGCGGGCCGACATCGGTGGAGAGCCGGGCGGGATTGCCCACGGTGAGTTCCGCAAGAGCGCCCCGCAGCATCGCAAGGGTGCGGTCCGCAGTCTCCTCTTGCAGGCAGAGGACGCGCAAGGCCGAACACCGCTGGCCGGCGGAATCGAAGGCCGAGGACAAAGTGTCCGCCACCACCTGCTCCGGCAATGCGGAGGAATCCACGATCAGCGCATTCTGACCGCCAGTCTCGGCGATCAACGGAATCGGCCGGCCGTCCGGCCCGAGGCGGGTGGCGAGTTGCCGGCGGATCAACCGCGCCACTTCGGTGGAGCCAGTGAACACAACCCCGCGCACGCCTTCCTGAGCCACCAGCGCGGCGCCGACCACACCATCGCCGGGCAGCAGGCTGAGCGCACCGGGCGGGACGCCGGCGGCCAGCAGGATATACACACCGGCGGCGGCGATCAGCGGTGTCTCCTCGGCCGGCTTGGCGATCACCGGATTGCCGGCGGCCAGGGCTGCGCTGACCTGCCCGATGAAGATGGAGAGCGGAAAATTCCAGGGGCTGATGCAAACCACCGGCCCGAGTGGTCGGTGCGTATCATTGTCGAAGCCTTCCGCGATGCCGGCATAGAAGCGCAGGAAGTCCACCGCCTCTCGCACTTCACCCACGGCGTTGGGCAGCGACTTTCCGGCTTCGCGCACGATCAGGCCGAGCAGGTCGGGCATGCGCCCTTCCATGATATCGGCGGCGCGGCGCAGGCAATCCGCGCGCTCAGATGGAGGCGTGGCGGACCATGCGGTCCCCAGCGTTTCGGCCTCCTTCACCGCGCGGGCCGCAAGCACCGGATCAGCTTCCACAACGCGGCCGACCTCATCGCGCAGGTCGGCGGGGTTGCGCACCGCCCGCGCCTCTCCATCCAGGCGCCCTTCGGCGAGGACGGGGGCCGCCAGCGGCAGGGCTTGCGCCCCGGCAAGCAGAGAGACCGCGAGCGAGGCGAGACGCTGTTCGTTGGAAAAATCGAAGCCTTGGGAATTGGCCCGCCCATCGGGGAAAAGGTTGCGCGGCAAGGCGATACGCGAATGCGGCGCGCCGACCGGCTGGATCGCCGCAGCCTGTGCCACCGGGTCGGCAACCAATTCGTCGAGCGGGAAAGAGGCATCGGCGATGCGGTGGACGAAGGAGGCATTCGCGCCGTTTTCCAGCAGGCGCCGCACCAGATAGGCGAGCAGCGTCTCGTGAGTGCCGACCGGGGCATAGATGCGGCACGGGCGGTTCAGTTTCTCGCGACCCACCACCTCCTCGTAGAGCGGCTCACCCATGCCATGCAGGCACTGGAATTCATACTGGCCGGGATAATAGTCCGGCCCCGCCATGGACATGATGGCGGAGAGGGTCTGCGCATTGTGGGTGGCGAACTGCGGAAACACCGCGTCCGGCGCCGCGAGCAGCCGCCGGGCACAGGCAAGATACGCCACATCGGTGTGGATCTTGCGGGTGTAGACCGGGAAACCCTCCAGCCCATCGACCTGCGCACGCTTGATCTCCGCGTCCCAATAGGCGCCCTTCACGAGGCGCACCATGAAACGCCGGCGGGCGCGGCGGGCGAGGTCGATCACGAAGTCGATCACGAAAGGCGCCCGCTTCTGGTAGCCCTGGATGACGAAGCCGAGGCCGTTCCAGTCACCAAGATCCGGGTCGAGCGCCAATGCCTCCAGTACGTCGAGCGAGATGTCGAGGCGATCGGCCTCTTCGGCATCGATGTTGAGGGCGATATCGTAGCTCTTGGCGATGCGCGCGAGCGCGGCCGCCCGAGGCAACAGTTCGCCCATGACCCGTTCGCGTTGCGCCCGCTGGTAGCGTGGGTGGAGCGCGGACAGCTTGATAGAGATGCCTGGCCCTTCGTAGATGCCGCGCTTGCCTGAGGCCTTGCCGATGGCATGGGCGGCTTGCTCATAGGCGGCGAAATATCGCTCCGCGTCGGCGGCGGTGGTGGCCGCCTCCCCCAGCATGTCATATGAATAGCGGAAGCCCTTCGCCTCGGTGCGGCGGGCATTAGCCAATGCCTCGGTGATGGTCTGGCCGGTCACGAACTGCTCGCCCATCATACGCATGGCGATATCGACGCCGGCGCGGATCACCGGCTCTCCGCCGCGCCCCAGCAGCCGGGTCAGTGCTGTGGTGAGGCCGCTTTCGCTGGCTGTTGTGGTCAGTGCCCCCGTCACCACCAGCCCCCAGGTGGCGGCGTTGACGAACAGCGAGCGGCTATTGCCGAGGTGGGCGTGCCAATCGCCCCGGCCGATCTTGTCGCGGATCAGCGCGTCGCGGGTCGCCCGGTCGGGGATGCGCAGCAGCGCCTCGGCGAGGCACATAAGCGCCACGCCTTCCTGGCTGGACAGATCGTATTCATGGATCAACGCCTCGACCGCGCCGCGCCCGGATTTTTCCCTAACCGCCGCAGCCAAGGCGCGCGCGCGCGCAGTTGCCTGTGGCGGCGCTAACCCCGCTTCGGCGATCAGCCGGGGCAAACACTCTTCCTCGGGCGTGCGGTAGGCGGAGGTGATGCGAGCGCGCAGAACGGTTTCCGGCGTCACGCCGCGCGCGAAATCCAGGAACGGACTGGGACTGGCGAGACCCGCGAGCGCATCGGAAAGGCTCGCATCTTGCGCCGAAAGATCAGTGGCCGTCCCCGATTCCAGGCCATCGAGCATGGTTGCGATCGCCTGCTTCACCAGCCAATGAGGCGTGCGGCCATGCCGTTCCGCCGCCAGCCGGAGCCGTTCACGAAGTGCGTCGTCGACCTTGATACCGATGGTGGTTGACATGAGCGAGGCTCCAGTTGCCCAACCTTAACAAAAGAGCGCAACCGCGAAAGCGAAAAAGCGCAACCCGATTTCGAGTGTTTGGAGCGGAACATTTCCCCGCGCGCCGGCATTGTGGCAAAGTCCCAGGTAAAATGGCGTAGAGCTTGGTCTTTGCCGCGTGTTGCGTGCCGCAATTCCATGCTATCGGGCTCACGCAGAGGTTCAGACATCCCGCCCAGCGGAGAGGCCGTTCATGTTCCCGACGCCGAAACCATCTTTGACGCCAAATACTTACGCCTACGAATCCGAGCCCATGGTGAAGCCGACGGGCTTCCGGGAGTATGATGCCCGCTGGCTGTTCCAGAAGGAAATCAACCTGATGGGCATCCAGGCGCTGGGCATGGGGCTCGGCACCTTGATGTACGAGATGGGCGTGCGGCCTGAAATCGTTACTGGCCACGACTTCCGTGGTTACTCGTCCTCAATCAAATATGCCCTCGTCTCCGGCCTGATGGCGGCGGGGGTGAAGGTGCATGACATCGGCCTTGCCATGTCACCGATGGCCTATTTCGCCCAGTTCGCGCTGGATGTGCCGGCGGTGGCGATGGTGACGGCGTCGCATAATGACAACGGCTGGACCGGTGTGAAGATGGGCGTAAATCGTCCGCTCACCTTTGGCCCTGACGAGATGACCCGGCTGAAAGACATCGTACTTGGTGCGAAGTTCGATCTGAAGGGCGGCGGGGCTTATGTATTTGAAGAGAATTTCCCGGAGGTCTATATTAAAGACCTCACCAGCCGGGCCAAGCTGAAGCATCCGATCAAGGCCGTGGTTGCTTGCGGCAACGGCACGGCTGGCGCGTTTGCACCGCGTATTCTGGAGGCGCTGGGCGTCGAGGTGGTGCCGCTCGATGTCGAGCTGGACCATTCCTTCCCCAAATATAACCCAAATCCGGAAGACATGGAGATGCTCCATGCCATGCGGGACGCGGTGCTGGAGAGCAAGGCGGACGTCGCTTTGGGCTTCGACGGCGACGGCGACCGTTGCGGCGTTGTGGATAATGAGGGCGAAGAAATCTTCGCGGACAAGATGGGCGTGATGTTGGCGCGTGATCTCGCTCAGATTTATCCCAACTCGACATTCGTCGTGGACGTAAAGTCCACAGGCTTGTTCGCAACCGACCCTGAACTCATCAAGCTCGGCGTGAAGGCGGACTATTGGAAAACCGGCCATTCCTACATGAAGCGCCGGGTCCACGAGACCGGCGCCCTGGTGGGCTTCGAGAAATCCGGCCATTACTTCTTCAACAAGCCCATCGGTCGCGGCTATGACGACGGCCTCGTCTCGGCCATCGCCGTGCTCGACATGCTGGACCGCAATCCCGGCAAGAAGCTCTCCGAGCTGCGGCTGGCATTGCCCAAGACCTGGTCCTCGCCCACCATGTCGCCCCACTGCGCCGACGAAGCAAAATATGGCATCGTCGCTGATGTGGTGAAGCATTTCGAGGCGATGCAGAAGAACGGCGAGAAGGTCACAGGCCAGAACATCCGCGACCTCGTCACGGTGAACGGCGTGCGCGTCACCACGGAAGACGGCTCCTGGGGTCTGGTGCGAGCCTCCTCGAACAAGCCCGAACTTGTCGTCGTGGTGGAAAGCCCGGTTTCGGAAGCGCGCATGCGCGAAATGTTCAAGGCGATGGACGATGTTCTGCGTACCCACCCGGAAGTGGGCGAGTACAATCAAAAGATCTGACGCGCAGTTACGCTGCCTGCCTTCTCGAAATATTACCCGGGAAGGCAGGCAGACATCACGCTATGCCAATGGGTTCCATGTCCTTTATTCCCGACACGCTGCTGGCCTTCCTCGCCGAACAGGGCATCGAGGCCACAACCCATTCGCATCCCCCGCTTCACACCGTTGCGGAATCACGCGAATTGCGTGGCGCTATTCCCGGTGCGCACACTAAGAACCTGTTTCTGCGGGATTCCAAAAAGACGTACTTCCTCGTCACAATTGAGGAAGACACGCCGGTAGATCTCAAAGCATTGCGAGCCAAGATCGGCGCGCGCGGTGGCCTATCGTTCGGCTCTCCTGAAGCACTTTATGAGAAACTCGGCGTATTGCCTGGAGCGGTTACGCTCCTTGCGGCGGCGAATGACCCGCACCAACATGTCGTCATCGCCATCGACGAGGCGCTTCTGAAGGCGCCTTTCGTCAATTGCCACCCGCTCACCAATGAGAAAACCACCACCCTGACGCCGGAGGCGCTGCTCCGTTTTCTCGACGTCACAGGTCATAAACCCCTGTTGATCTGCCTCGACGAATAGGTAGATCGACACGCACGTCGATGGCTTGAAGCGGTTGAAGGTCTACTCTGCCTTTTAGACCGCCTTCTCATGAGCCAGCCGATGCTCCTCGACCGCCTCGGTGATGCGCCGGCGCACCGGCCAGGTGACGAAGCCCACTGCCATCACCAAGCAGATGCCGCCGGCGATGCCCCACATGCGGGCATAGGCCTCCGCCGGATCGAGATGGGGTATCGGCTCCTGCACCACGATCAGCAGGAAGGCGATGCTGGCCTGGACGCCGGTATAAGCGATGATGCTTCCGCCGTGGCAGACCTGGGTGAAGATCAGCAGCCCGGCTATGAGGAACAGCAACCAGGGCAGGAAGCCGAGGCCCGGCAGCAGCGCCACGCCGATGAGGCCGAGGGCGGCGCCGATGGCGCAGCCGATGCAGCGGTTGAGCGACTTCCAGCCGATCCCCTCGCGCGCGGCGCTCACCACGATGAAGGCGGTGATCGGCGTCTGGCTCTGGCCCGGCAGGTTGAAGGTGGTCCAGATCACCGGCACCAGGGTCACGGCGATGCCCACCGTCAGGGCATGGCCGATGAACACCGGGTCCACCGGGCCGATCAGCGGCTTCGGCGGCTTGTTCGATGGCTGGCGGCGCGAGGTGATGTGATCCACCAGCATGGCGACGGCAACGCCCACCAGAACCTCGGCGCCGCGCATTAGAATGGTGGTTATGACAGGCTCGGTGGAGGACATGGCGTGATAGGTCATGAGGGGAACCGTGAAGCCCACCATGACGAAGGCGTAGCTGTAGCGGCTGACCGCCTGGGCATAGACCGCGAATGCGCTGACGAGGCCGGTCGCCACATAGACCAGCGGGGCGTATTTCCCGTCAAGCATGATGGCGTAGGAGAGCAGCCCGCCCAGCGCCGTGCCGGCGATGCGCTCCACCCCGCGCCGCAGCGTCGCGCTTTTGTCGTTCTGGAACACCCGAAGCACGCTGATGGCGGCCCACACCGGCATCTCAAGCCCGAGCGCGTGGGAAATCAGGATGGCGACCACGATGCCGAAGGTCACGCGGGCCGCCGCAAGCGCCCGTTCGCCCCGGATGCTGAAAACCTTCAGGTCCGCCCAGATCGAGGTTTCATAGCGTTCCACCGCCTGGAGCGGGCCCTCCAGGAGATCGGCGGCCCCTTCGAGCGCGGCCTCCTCAAGCTCCTCAAGGCTTTCGCCCCTAACCTTGCCCTGGCCGGCCCCCGCCTTCGACCCCATGCCATAATTCCTTTCGCATCAAAGCGATGATGCCGCGCGCCGTGCTCTCATGCTATCGATTTACCGAAGACGCACGATGGGAGATGCGCGATGGCTCCGAGGGTTGCAGACGTAATGGCACGCACGCTGGCTTCGGCGGGCGTGGAGCGGGTCTGGGGCGTCGTCGGCGACAGCCTCAACGGCTTCACCGACGCGCTGCGCGCGACCCCCACGGTGAAGTGGATGCATGTGCGCCACGAGGAGGTGGCCGCCTTCGCCGCCGGTGCCGAGGCCCAGCTCACCGGCAAGCTCGCGGTGTGCGCCGGAAGCTGCGGTCCGGGCAATCTTCATCTCATCAACGGCCTGTTCGACTGCCATCGGACTCGCACGCCGGTGCTCGCCATCGCCGCGCATATCCCGAGCCCGGAAATCGGCTCCGGCTATTTCCAGGAAACCCACCCGGAAAACCTGTTCCGGGAGTGCTCCCATTATTGCGAGCTGGTCTCCAGCGTCGAGCAGATGCCGCGCGTGATGGAAATCGCCATGCGCACGGCGATCCAGAAGCAGGGCGTCGCCGTTGTGGTGATACCCGGCGACGTGGCGCTGCGCGCGGCGGTGGGGCCGACCAGTGGAGCGTTCACGCCCATCGCCCTGCCCTCCATCGTTCCGCCCGATGCGGAAATCACCAAGCTCGCCGCCATGCTGGAGGGCGCGCAGCGCATCACCCTGCTGTGCGGCGCGGGCTGCGCCGGCGCCCATGACGAGGTGGTGGCGCTGGCGGAAGCCCTGAAGGCACCCATCGTCCACACCCTTCGCGGCAAGGAGCATGTGGAGTGGGAGAACCCTTATGATGTCGGCATGACCGGCTTCATCGGCTTCGCCTCCGGCTATCACGCCATGCGCGAGGCGGACCTGCTGCTGATGGTGGGCACCGATTTCCCCTATCGCCAATTCTATCCCACCGAGGCGCGGGTGGCGCAGATCGACATCCGGGCGGAGAATCTCGGCAAGCGCACGTCGCGGCTCGACCTTGGCCTGGTGGGGGATGTGAAGCTCACTGTGGCGGCGCTGCTGAAGCAGCTGAAGCCGCGTACAGACCGCCGCTTCCTCGACGCCACGCAGAAGCATTATGTCGAATCGCGCCGCGATCTCGACGCGCTGGCGGTGGGCAAGAAGGGCGACAAGACGATCCACCCGCAATATCTCGCCAAGATCATCGACGAGGTGGCAGCGCAGGATGCCGTGTTCACCTGTGACGTCGGCGAGACCACGGTGTGGGCCGCGCGATATCTGCAAATGAACGGCCAGCGGTCACTGATCGGCTCGCTGATCCACGGCTCGATGGCCAATGCCCTGCCCCAGGCGCTCGGTGCCCAGGGGGCCTATCCCGGCCGCCAGATCATCTCCATGTCGGGAGATGGCGGATTCACAATGCTGATGGGCGATATCATCTCGCTGCGCCAGCTTGGCCTGCCGGTGAAGATCGTGGTGTTCAACAACGGCCTGCTCGGCTTCGTCGACATGGAAATGAAGGCGGCCGGCTTCCTCAACGTGGGCACCGACCTCCAGAACCCCGACTTCGCCGCCATGGCGAACGCGATCGGTATCCTCGGCATCCGGGTGGAGGACCCCAGCGACGTGAAGGGGGCATTGGAGCGCGCGTTCGCTCATGATGGTCCCGCGCTGGTGGATGTCGTGACCGATAAGATGGAACTGGTGATGCCGCCCGCCATTAAGGCGGAGCAGGCCATCGGCTTCTCTCTCTATGCCGCGCGCGCCATCATCAACGGGCGGGGCGACGAATTGCTGGAACTTGCGAAAAGCAATCTCTTCCGCTGATCACCGCCCGATCTCACCGAAAGGATCGTAATGCGCCGTTGGGCATTGATGGGGGCCGCCGGCGCATTGGGCGTGCTGGGTGTCGCGGTTGCGACATTCCTGGCGTTCGCGCTTCTGCCGCTCGGCGCGCCGCTGCGGCATCGCATCGCCGAGACCGCCCTCACCCATTATTGGGGCGAGCCCGTCACCGTGGAAGGCGCGGTGACGGTGCAGGTCTGGCCGAGGCCCGCGCTTCAGCTTGAGAATGTCACCTCGACCACGGACGGCAAAGCGCCGGTGCACATCGGCATGCTGCGGGTGCTGATCGCCGACTGGCACAGGCTGCCGTTCGAACCGGTGGTGTTCGCGCTCATGATCGAGCGCGGGCGGTTCGAGTTTCCCTTGGTCGGGACGGCCGATGCCGCGCCGGGGACGCTGCTCTCCTCCCCCGTCGCCTTGTTCTCCCTGCTGCCGCGCCTGCGGGTGGAGGATGTGGTCTTCAATTTCGCCGATGTTGAGGACGGCTGGGAATTCACCTTCGAGGTGCAGAAGGTGTTCAGCCGGCTGCGCGACGGCGTTGAATATATGGACGCCACGGCGACGCTGAACGGCACGCCGGTGACCCTCGCCTTCCAGTTCGACCGGGAGCCACACATCTTGGTGCCTGGAACGCTGCCCTACGGCGCCGTCATGACGCTCGGGGCGGCGGGACTGACCAGCACGCTCAAGACCCGCTCCGCGACGCCCACGTTCGACGAAAACCTCTCAATGGCGCTGACGGTCCAGGCCACCTCCATCGCCGACCTGCTGGCGCTGGCGGGCATCGCCCGCTCGGTGGACGGTACCGCCAATTTGCGCGCGCAATTGTTCGCGCAGCCGGACGTGCTGGCGATGCGCGGACTTGCGCTCGACCTTGATTTCACCGACGGCAAGCGCGTTGCCGTGACCGGGGGCATCGCCGACCTCCAGCGAGCGACCGGGGTCGACCTCAACGTGGTGATGGACGTGGACCCGGCGGCCAAGCCGGCGGTCTCGCCGCGCGACATCACCATCACCCGGATTTCCGGCAACCTTCAGGACGGTCGTCGTGGCCTGATGCTGGCCGGCGCCACGGTGGCGACCAATGCGTTTTCGCAGAATCTGAAGGAGATCGGCCCGATCGAGGTGGCGGCGATCCGGCGCGACCAGAGCGGGCGCGTGGCGTTCTACGGCATCACCGTCCAGGCCGGACCGCTGGATAAGCCGGTGTTCCGCCTGAAGGGCAACGTGAAGGATGTGCTCGACCTCAGGGGCATCACCCTGTCGGGCGATTTCGACATTCCGCTCGACGATGTGCTCGCGGCGCCCGACGCCACCGGCCCGCTGCTCGGGCGCCTCGCCGGCTCGGCGACCTTATCGGATGCGAATGGCGACCTGGAGCTGGAGCGCCTGACGGCGGAACTCACGGGCGGCAAGATCATTTCTGGCACGGTCAATCTGGACCCGCGCCCGCCTGTCGCGGCCGGCGCGAAGGTTCCGGGCACCGTGATCGACCTCGACTTCACTGTGCCCAAAGTCTCGGCGCTCACGGCGGCGCTGGGTTCGAACTCTGCGTTCGATGGTCCGCTCAGCTTCGACGGCCAGATCACGCGGACCGATGACAGCGTTGCCTCCCGCGGGCGGCTCACCATCGGCACGACACGGGTGGACGGCGACCTGCGCGCCGTGCTGCGCGACGAGCGGCCCTTCATCAGCGGCAAGCTCACCTCTCCGGTGATCCGTGTGGATGAACTCTCGCCCCTGCTCAACGGCACCCCGCCGCCGCGCCTCAAGATCGTCGGCGCGCAGGAGCCTGAGGGGGGCAGCCAACTGGACCTGGTCGGGTCCTCCGACCTCGACATCGAGATCACGGCGGACCGGATCGAGGGCGGGGGAAACTCCGGCAATGGACTGAGCGCGCGGCTGCGGCTCGACCATGGCAGCTTCCGCGCCGATCCGGTGAGCGTGAATTTCGGCGGCGGACACATCCGTGCCGCCGTCACCAGCCAGGACGGGTCCCGTCTCGCCGCCAAGGGCACCGGCGAGGGCTGGCCGCTGGGACCCATGTTCAAGGGCGCGGGCGGCATGCGCATCACCGGTACGGCGGGCCTTTCGTTCGACCTCTCGGTCAATCTCGATACCAAGGGCAACCTGCTCCAGACCCTGAACGGCAGCATCGTCGCGCGGGTGCGGAACGGCAGCCTGGGCACCGGGCTGCTCGACCTTGCCGGCCTCGGCCTGCTGGGCGGCCTGTTCAACCCCGCGGTGATGAAGGGCGAGAGCGTACTGCGCTGCGTGCGGGTGCCGCTGCGCTTCAGCGACGGGGTGGGCCGCACCGATCCGGCCATCGTCGCCGAGACCGAGAATATCGAGGCGGTGGCGCGCGGCACCCTCAACCTCGCGAGCAACAGCGTGAACCTCATGGTTGTGCCGCGCCCCTTGAACGGGGGGCTCTGGTCGGTGGGCTATCCCTTCACCGTCAAGGGCCAGCTGGATGCCCCGAGCATCGCAGTGGTCTCCAGCGGCGACACCAACACACGCGGCATCGCGAAGTGCGCGGAGTAGGCTGAACGCAAAAGGGCGGGTCGTGACCGACCCGCCCCCGCATAATCTCAGGATGTTGTCTCACGCAGCGATGGGGATATCCTCATCTTCTTCGTCTTCGTCATAGCCCCGGTCCACGTCCTCGCCTTCCCACTTCGCGACCACGGTGGTGGCGATGCCGTTGCCGATGACGTTGGTGGCCGAGCGGCCCATGTCGAGGAACTGGTCGACGCCGAGCACCAGGAGCAGGCCGGCGGCGGGCAGATGGAACATATCCAGCGTCGCCGCGACCACCACCAGCGAGCCGCGGGGCACCGCGCCCATGCCCTTGCTGGTGATCATCAGCGCGAGGAGCATGACGATCTGCTGGCCCCAGCTCATCTCGATCCCGTAGGCCTGCGCGATGAACAAGGTCGCGAAGGTGCAATACATCATCGAGCCGTCGAGATTGAACGAGTACCCGAGCGGCAAGACGAACGAGACGATCTTCTCGCTCACCGGCACCCGTTCGAGCTGCCGCATCATCGAGGGATAGGCGGCCTCGCTCGACGCGGTGGTGAAGGCCACCACGAACGGCGCGCGCACCAGCGACAGCACCCGCAGCGCGGTCTTGCCGAGAATGAGATAGCCCACTCCGAACATCGCCAGCCAGAGGATGACCAGGCTGAGATAGAACGAGGCGATGTACTTGCCATAGGTGAGCAGGATGCCCGGCCCATGCTCGGTCACGATGGCGGCGATGGCGGAGAACACCGCGAACGGCGCCAGCGACATCACATAGCCCGTCACCTTGAGGATGACGTGCGACCCCTCCTCGATCAGACCCACCAGAACCTTGGCCCGGTGCCCCACGGAGGCGGCGGCGAGACCGAACAGGATCGAGAAGATGACGATCTGGAGCACTTCATTGTTCGCGAGCGCGCCCACCGCGCTGTTGGGGATCGCGTGCTTGATGAAGTCGTTGAGCGAGAACGAGCCGGTCTGGATGCCGGTCGCGGCGCCCGCGACAGGCAGCGGCATGTTCAGGCTGGCGCCGGGCTTGAGGATGTTCACCATGATCATGCCGATCAGCAGCGAACACAGCGACGCGCTGACGAACCACACCATCGCCTTGCCGCCGACGCGGCCGATGGTCTTCATGTCGCCCATATGGGCGACGCCGGCCACCAGCGAGGTGAACACGAGCGGGCCAATGATCATCTTCACCAGACGCAGGAAGATTTCGGTGATGAGGGAGATGTTGTCGGCGACCTCGGTCGCCCGCGCCGGGGTGAGGGTATTGTTCAGGATGTAGCCGATGACGACCCCGAGTATCAGCGCAATAACGATATACAGCGTGAGTTTGTGCTTCACTTGTTCCCCCGTCTCTCGGCCGGGGCGCAAACAGGCTCCCGACCCGACGGTTGTGAGGCGCCTCTGACGCCTGGCCCCCGCCATCGCGCCAGCCTTGCATCTTGTCAGAAATGTGTCGAGCGCCTGTTGTGGGCAAAGCCGCCCCCGAATGCGGAATAATCGGGCAGTCGCGGTTCTTACTGCGATACTTCTCAGCGGCTTAGCTTCAGTATTCCTTTAACGACAATGGCCTTACGGCATGGACGCGGGAGCGTGCGGCGGCTAATATCGGCGCCCAATCAGGCAGACGTTGCGGGCTCATCATTGGCCGGAGACACCCCTCGGCGCCCCGCGTCGTACACCTCTTTTTTTCAGTTTCCGCCACCCTTGCGCCTCGTCTGCGGCGGGTTTCTCGCGCTGGTCGGCGCGCTCGCCGTGACACCGGCGCGGGCTGAAGATCCGACGTTTTTCGATCAGGCCATCGCCTGGCTCAATCCCAATGCCGCGAAATCCGAGGCCCCGGTGTCGGACGCGGTGCCCTATGCCGTGACCTTCGACGTCACCGGCGACAGCGCGGTCCGCTCGGCCATTTCGGACGCATCGAACCTCGAATCACTGAAGCGCTCCCCGCCCGCCGGCGCGGCCGGGCTGGTGCGCCGGGCGCTCGCCGACCAGGACCGGATCGTCGCCGCCCTCTATTCCGAGGGCTATTACGGCGGCAACCTCACCATCACCATCGCCGGCCGCCTGCCCAACGCACCCGATGTCTTCAACGCCGTGGAGGCCGCCCGCGCGGCAGGTCCCGTGCCCGTGGTGGTGCAGGTGAACTCGGGGCCGCGCTTCAATTTCGGCACCGTGCGCGTGGTCGATACCGCAGGGCGTCCCCTGGCCGACCCGCCGACGCCTCGGCAGATGCGCGTCGTCGCCGGCGAGCCGGCCCGGGCCAATCTGGCGATCGACGCGGAAAATGTCATCGTCAGCCGGCTGCGCGATGCCGGGCATCCGTTCGCCAAGGTGGTGTCGAAGGATGTGGTGGCGGACCACGCGACCAATACCCTCAACATCACGTTCCGCGTCGCGCCCGGCCCTATCGCCACCTTCGGCCCCTTCACCGTCAGCGGCACGCAGAGCCTGCCGCCCAATTTTGTCGCGGACCGGATCGACATCCGCCCCGGCGAGCCGTTCTCCCCGCAGCGCCTCACCGATCTGCGCAAGCGCCTCGCGGGATACGAGATCATCGGCTCGGTGCGCTTCGTTGAGGCCGAGCGGCTGAATGTGCTCGGCCAATTGCCCATCGAAGTGCAGATCAGCGAGCGCAAGGAACATTACGTCGGCTTCTCCGCACTCTATTCCAACACCGACGGCTCCACCGCCAACGCCTTCTGGGGCTCGCGCAACCTGTTCGGCGGCGGCGAGACCCTGCGGATCGACGGCGGCGCCACATGGTTCGCGGAAAAGCCCGACGCCGTGCCCAACGCCGACCCGTTCGGCTACAATCTCTCCGCCACTTTCATGAAGCCCGGCATCTTCACCGCAAATGAGGATCTGGTCGCGAAAGCCGCCGTGCTGCGGGAAGTGACCAACGCCTATGTCCGGGAGGCCGTGACCTTCCTCGGCGGCGTGCGCCACCGCTTCAACGATGATTTCAACATGCAGATCGGCGTCGACCTCGAGGCCTCCCAGGTGGAGACCTCCACCGGCACCGCCGATTATCCCATCGCCGGCGTGCCGATCGACGCCAATTTCGACAATACGGATTCCCTGCTGGACGCCTCGCGCGGCATCCGCGCCGCCGCGACCATCGAGCCGTTCGCCTATTTCGGCGGTGCCGGCGCGGGGCCGGTGCTGATGAAGGGCTCGATCTCGACCTATCACGCGTTCGACGAGGACAAGCGTTTCATCCTCGCCGGCAAGGTGTCCGCCGGCTCGATCCTCGGCGCCGAGATGACCGCCCCCCCGCCGCAACGGCTGTTCTATGTGGGCGGCGGCGGCACGCTGCGCGGCTATGACTATCAGTCCGCCAGCCCGCGTAACGCCCAGGGCATCATCGTCGGCGGCCTCAGCTATTTCACCGGTTCGGTGGAGGCGCGCATCCGCATCACCGATACCATCGGCATCGTGCCGTTCTTCGACATGGGCGCGGCCTTCGCCTCGCAATACCCGGACTTTTCCAACCTTCAGTATTCCTACGGCATCGGCCTGCGCTACTACACGGCGATCGGCCCGCTGCGGATCGACCTCGCCTTCCCGATGGACCCGGCGGTGGCGGGCACCGATTACGGCATCTATGTCAGCCTGGGGCAGTCCTTCTGATGCGAGCCCTGCGCCTCATTCTCTGGTCCTTCGCTGCGCTGGTCATCGGCGCGGCGGCGCTCGTGGTGGTGCTGTTCGGCAGCGCGCAGACCGGGTTCGGCCGCGACTATCTCGCGGTGCTGGCCAGCCGGCTCGCCTCTGGCGGCGGGCTGGACGTGAAGGTTTCGGGCCTCACCGGCTCCTTCCCCTGGCGCATCCGGGTCGCGCACATCGTCCTGGCCGATCCCAAGGGCACATTCGCGGAAATCGACGATCTCGCTTTGGCCTGGGCCCCGTTCGCGCTGCTGTCGGGCACGGTCTCGGTCTCCTCGCTCGAGGCCGCGCGGATCGGTATGTTGCGCGCACCCGAACTGCCGCCGTCCGAAACCCCATCCCAGTCCGGCGGCCTGCCGGCGGTGCGGGTGGTGGTGGACCGCCTCGCCGTGCCGCGCATCGACCTCGCCGCCCCGGTGCTGGGCAGCGCCGCCCAGTTCAGCTTCGAGGCGGCGCTCCGCCTGATGGAGCCGGCGCGCGGGATCTCCATGACATTCGACCTGGAGCGGCGCGACGCCGAGGGCACGCTCAACGGCACGGTGCGCTACGCCCCCGAGGGGCGGCAGCTCGATCTCGACCTCACCGCCCGCGAGCCGCAGGGCGGCGTCGCCGCGCGCCTCGCCGGGCTTGAGGGCCTGCCGGCGCTCGATGCCGGCATCAAGGGCTCGGGCACGCTGGACGACTGGAAGGGAACGCTGAAGGCCTCCGCCGGAACCCTCGCCCGTCTCGACGGCACGGCGGCGATCACCGCGTCCGCCGGCGCCCATGTGGTCACGCTCGCGCTCAATGGCGATGTGGCGCGGGCGATGCCGGCCAATATCGCGCCGCTGTTCGAGGGGCCAGCGAACCTGCGCGCGGAAGCGCGGATCGATCCCGCGTTCAACATCGACCTGCGCCGCTTCGTGCTGACCTCGGCTGGCCTGTCCGGAGAGATCAAGGGCACGCTGGATGCCGCCCGCCGGGCCGACCTCGCCTTCAGCGCACGCCTTGGCGATGCCGCGCGCTTTGCCGCCCTCGCGCCCGGCATCTCCTGGACCGCGCTTGCCCTCGACGGCACGCTGAAGGGGACGCAGGACGCCCCCCTCCTCGTCGCAAACATTCAGGCGACCGGGCTCTCCGGCGCGGGCTATGGCGCCCGCAGCCTGAAGGTGACGGCCGGCACGGTGCCGCAAGCCTCCGGCCTTCTGACTTTCAACGCCGATATGGTGGCGGACGGGCTTTCCGCCGCTGACCCCGCCGTAGCGCAGGCGCTCGGCACCGGCGGCACGCTGTCCGTGCGCGGGGACTGGAGCAAGACCACCCCGCCGACCCTGACCAGCGCCACCGCGCGCCTGCCTGCGGTGGAGGCGACCTTCGCCGGACGCGCCACCCAGGACGCCATCCGCGGCAAGATCGACCTGCCCCGCCTGGACCTTGCCGCCTTCGCCCCACTCGCCGGACGGCCGGTGCGCGGCATCCTCGCGCTGAATGCGGACGTGTCCCGCGACACCCGCCAGGGCGCGCTGGCGCTGGATATCAAGGGAAATTCCCAAGGCGTGGCGACCGGAGACCCCACTCTCGATGGGCTGATCGGCGGCACCGCCGCCTTCGCGGGCGGCATTTCCTATGCCCCGGACGGCGCGATCGCCGTGCGCGACCTCAAGGTGACGGCTCCCGGCGCCGGGATTTCCGTCAATGGCCGGATCGATGCCGCGACCGCCAACCTCACCGGCACCATCGCCCTGCCGGACCTGAAGCGGCTTGACCCCCGCCTGGAAGGCGCGGGACGCGGACAGGCAGTTTTCTCCGGCAAGCTCTCCGCCCTCGATGTCACCGGCCAGGTGGCGGTGGACCAGGGCGCCGCCATGGGGCGGCCGATCAAGGGCCTGACCCTCGACTTCACCGCCCGCGACCTCACCGGGCGCGTGGGCGGCACGGCCCGGCTCGCGGGGGAGGTGGGCGGCAAGCCGGCGCGCGGCGGGGCAAGCTTCGCCACCAATGCGGACGGCAGCCGCAGCCTTTCGGGGCTCGACCTCTCGGTGGGATCGGCGCGCCTCACGGGGGCGCTGACGGCGACCCCCGCCGGCCTGCTGACGGGCCGCCTCGCCTTCTCCGCGCAGGACCTGTCCGACGTGTCGGCACTGGCGCTCGACGAACTCGCCGGGCGCGCCGACGGCACGCTGGTGCTGGATATCCTCAACGGCGCACAACGCATCGCCGTCACCGGCACCTTCAACAATGTGGTGGCCGCAGGCCAGCGCGTGGCGACGGCCCGGTTCGACTTCGCCATCACCGACCCCCGCGTCTCCACCGCCCTGGTGGGCACGGTGGAAGCAACCGGCATCGCCGCAGGCAGCGTCACCGTGGACCGCATGCGCCTCGTGGCGGCACCGGCCAACGGCGGCACCGGCCTGACGCTGGATGCCGCCGCGCAGGGCGCCACCATCACCATGGCCGGTCGCGCGTCGAGCGGCGACGGGGCGCAGACCTTCCGGCTGGATACGCTGCGCGTCGTTCGCAACCAGGCGACGCTGGTCCTCGCTGCGCCCGCCACCTTCACCTATAGGGACGGCGCCGCCACCCTCGACCGCCTGGCGCTGAACGCGGGCGGCGGCACCATCGCGCTCCAGGGTCGCTTTGGCGACACGCTGGATGCGAGCCTGGATGCGCGCGGCGTCCCGCTCTCCTTCGCCGCGCTGGCGGACCCCGCGCTCAATCTTTCAGGCACGCTGGCGGCGACCGCCCGCGTCACCGGCAGCGCCACGGCGCCGACCGGGCGCTACGACATCACTGTTTCGCGCCTGACCGCCCCCGAGATCGCCCGCGCCGGCGCCGGCCCCTACGACATCAGGGCCAGCGGCACTCTGGACGGCGGCCGCGCCGGGGTGAATGCCACCATCTCCGGCCCCGCGCTCACCGGCGTCTCGATCAATGGTTCGGTGCCGATCTCCCAGGGCGGGCTGGACCTTGCCATGCGCGGGAGCATTTCGCTCGCCATCGCCAATGCGATGCTCGCGACCACCGGCGCACGGGCGTCCGGCACGGCGGCGCTCAATGTGACGCTGCGGGGCGAACTCGCCGCGCCGCGCGCCGGCGGCACGGTGCGCATTTCCGGCGGCCGCTACGAGGATGCGCCCAATGGCGTGACCATCGAGAAGATCGAGGCTGTGCTGACCGGCACCGACCGCTCCGTGACCCTCTCCTCGCTACGCGCATCGACGCCGAACGGCGGCACCCTCCAGGCGCAGGGCAATATGGCCCTCGACACTGCCGGCGGATTTCCCGGCCGCATCGAGGTGACACTCAACAACGCCGGCCTCGTGAACAGCGAACTGATACGCTTCGTCACCGATGGCCGCGTCACCGTGAGCGGCCCGTTCGCCACCCGGCCCACCGTCGGCGGGCGCATCGACGTGCGGGCGCTGGACGTGAACCTCCCCGACCGTTTGCCCGGCGGCAGCGCGGCACACCTCCAGGTGCGCCATGTCAACCTGCCGCCCGGCGCTGCCCCCGCGGCGCCCCGCCCGCCCCGCACGGGCGGCCCGCGTTCTGCCGGCGCCTTCATCGCCACCCTCGATCTGACGGTGGCCGCACCGAACCGCATCTTCGTGCGTGGCCTGGGCATGGAAGCGGAAATGGGCGGCACCCTGCAATTGCGCGGCACCAGCGCCGAGCCGGTCACCCAGGGCGCGTTCGAGATGCGGCGCGGGCGCCTCGACGTGCTGGGCCGTCGCCTGGACTTCACGCGCGGCCGCCTGACCTTCAACGGCTCCACCGATCCCGACCTCGACTTCATCGCCGAGAGCACGGCGGCGGACGTGACGGCGCGCATCATCATCACGGGGCGGGCCTCGCAACCGGAGATTTCCTTCTCCTCCTCGCCGGTGCTGCCGCAGGACGAGGTGGTGGCGCGCCTGCTGTTCGGCCGCGCCACCGGCCAGCTCTCCGCCGGGCAGGCGCTCCAGGTGGCGCAGGCGGTGGCGACGCTCTCCGGCACCGGGCAGGCGACGTTGGGCAATCTGCGCCGCTCGCTCGGGCTCGACCAGTTGAATGTCGGCGTGAATTCCGCCGGCACGGGGGGCGAAGTCGGCCTCGGCCGGCGCATCAACGACAAGATCTCGCTGGGCGTGCGGCAGGGCACCACCTCCGGCTCCACCCAGGCCACCATCGACATCGATCTCGGCAAGAACATCCGCCTCCAGGGCGCAACCGGGGCCGACGGCGGCACCTCGGTGGGCATCGGCGCGCAGTGGGATTATTGAGCCCTATGGGGCCTGCGCCGACATCGGCTTAAGATCGGCGCGCAGCAGTTCGGAGACGACGCGTGGTCGAGATTTATGATGTGGTGATCGTCGGCGGCGCGGTGATGGGCTCCTCCATCGCCTGCCATCTCGCCGCCGATCCGGATTTCTCCGGCAGCATCCTCGTGCTGGAGCAGGACCCGAGCTATCAGCAGTGCGCCTCGGCGCTCTCGGCCGCCTCGATCCGCCAGCAATATTCCTCGGCCATCAATGTGGAGATTTCGCTCTACGGCATCCAGTTCCTGCGGGAGATCGGCACCCGGCTGGAGGTGGCGGGCGAGCGGCCGGAGATCGGCCTCAAGGAGGGCGGATACCTGTTCCTGGCGACGCCGGAGCAGGAGGCCGACATGCGGGCGGCGAACGCGCTCCAGCGCGGGCTCGGCGCCGACATCGCCCTGCTTGACCCGGATGCGCTGGTGGCGCGCTTTCCCTGGCTCAGCACGCAGGACCTCGCGCTGGGCAGTTTCGGCCTGACCGGCGAGGGCTGGTTCGACGGCTATGGCCTGATGCAGGCGTTCCGCCGCAAGGCGCGCGCCGGGGGCGTCACCTATGCCGCCGCCCGCGCCGTGGGGGTGGACATGGCGGGCGGGCGGATTACCGCCGTGCGCCTGGCGGACGGCCGCACCATCGGCTGCGGCGCCGTGGTGAACGCGGCCGGCACCGGCGGCACGGATTTCGCGCGGGCGGCGGGCATCGACCTCCCGGTGCGGGCGCGCAAGCGGATGATCTTCACCTTCACCTGCGCCGATCCGGTCGCCGACTGCCCGCTGATGATCGACCCGAGCGGCGTCTATGTCCGCCCCGAGGGCGCGGGATTTCTGTGCGGCACCTCGCCGGCGCCAGAAGCGGACCCGGACTGCACGGATTTCGAGGTGGACCACACCCTGTTCGAGGATCACATCTGGCCGGTCCTCGCCACCCGCGTGCCGGCGTTCGAGCGCATCCGCACCGGGCGTGCCTGGGCCGGGCATTACGACCTGAACCTGTTCGACCACAATGCGATCCTCGGTCCTGCCCCGCAGGTGCCCAATCTTCACCTGTGCAACGGTTTTTCCGGCCACGGGCTGCAACAATCCCCCGCCGTGGGGCGCGGCCTCGCGGAACTGATCGTCCACGGCCGCTACCGGACCATCGATCTTTCCGCGCTCGGCTACACGCGCCTGCTGGGCGATGCGCCGCTGACGGAAGCCAAAGTCGTTTGATGTCTTCCCCTGTCCGGACCTAAACGCCGGCCGAAGAAACCAGGGGCGTGACATCCGCACGCTTGAAAAATCGATTTTCACGCGTTATCCCTGCGGCCAATCACACGCGCTCGCACGCACCCAGGGAGAAGGCGCATGACCACGGAAAGCCCAAGCACGGGCGTCGCCCCGGACGGACTGGTGTTCGAGAAGGACGTCGCCGTCCCGGTGTCCGACGGATTGGTGCTGCGCGCCAATGTGTTCCGCCCAAAGGCGGAAGGCCGCTATCCCGTGGTCATGGCAATGGGCATCTACGGCAAGGACGCGCATTTCGGCGATGCATTCAAGAGCCAGTGGGACAACCTGCTGCGGGTCTATCCCGACCTCTGCGCCAATGGCTCCACCGGCCAGTATCTCAGGTGGGAGGTGGTCGACCCCGAGCGGTGGGTGCCGGACGGCTTTGTGGTGGTGAATATCGATTCTCGCGGCAGCGGAAAGTCGCCGGGCTATCTCGACCCGTTCTCGACCCGCGAGACCACCGATTATTACGACGCCATCGAATGGGCGGCGGCCCAGCCCTGGTCCAACGGCAAGGTCGGCCTGATCGGCATCTCCTATTTCGCCATCAAGCAGTGGCAGGTGGCAGCCCTCCAGCCGCCGCATCTCGCCGCCATCGTGCCGTGGGAAGGCGCCAATGATTTCTATCGCGACTGGAGCCATCACGGCGGCATCTTCTCCGCCGGCTTCCCGACCGCATGGTGGCCGCGCCAGGCGCTGGTGAACCAGCACGGCAGCGGCGACAGCACCTATCGCGACCGCGACACTGGCGAGCGCACCACAGGGCCGGCGCTCAGCAAAGAGGTTCTCGCCGGCAGCCGCACCAATCACCCCGCCGACCTGCTGGCGCATCCGCTCGACGATGCCTGGCACAAGGAGCGCACCGCCGACCTCTCCCGCATCAATGTGCCGGTGCTGTCCGCCGGCAATTGGGGCGGGCCGGGCATCCATCTGCGCGGCAATATCAACGGGTTCCTCGGGGTCGCGTCGCAGAGCAAATGGCTCTCCATGCATATCGGCACCCATTACGACAGCTTCTACCTGCCGCCCTATGTGGCCATGCAGAAGCGGTTCCTCGCACACGTCCTGAAGGGCGAGGACAATGGCTGGGACAAGACCCCGCCGATCCGCCTGGAAGTGCGCCGGCCGGACGGCGCCGATGAACGCTTCGAGCAGGAATGGCCGCTCGCCCGCACCCGCTGGACGCCGTTTCACCTCGATGCCGCCAACCTCTCCTTCGGCACGGCTACTCCGGCCGCTGCCGCCAGCACGTCGTTCGAGGCGCTGGGCGCAGGCGTCGACTTCTCCACCGCGCCGTTCGAGACGCAGACCGAGTTTACCGGCCCGCTCGCTGCCCGGCTGTTCGTCTCCTCCACCACCGGGGATGCCGACCTGTTCGTCACGCTGCGCCTGTTCGATCTTGAGGACCAGGAGGTGCGCTACACCGGGGCTCACGAGCCGGTGCCGGTGGCACGCGGCTGGCAGCGCGCCTCGCACCGCAAGACCGACCCGGCGCTCTCGACGCCCTATCGCCCCTGGCACACCCACGACGAGGTGCAGCCTCTGGTGCCGGGCGAAATCTATCCCGTCGACGTGGAGATCTGGCCGACCAGCGTGGTCGTGCCCGCCGGCTACCGGCTGGTGCTGACCGTCCAGGGCCGCGACTTCGAGTATCCGGGCCTGCCGGGCCGTATCCTGCATGACAGCGCGACGGATCGTCCCGCCGATGTCTTCGGCGGCGTCACCACGCTCTACACCGGGGGCGCATACGACGCCCAGCTTCTGCTTCCCGAAATCCCCGGCTGAACATCAGTGTCCGTGCACGACGCGGGCGAGGAGACCGAAATGCCCAACGCCAAAACACCCCATCAGCCGATCGACCTGCGGCTCGGCCGCCGCGCCCTGCTGCGCGGTGCTCTTGCCGCCGGGGTTGCCGGCGCCCTGCCCCGCGCCGCCTTCGCGGCGGACTTCCCCACCAAGCCGATCCGCTTGGTGTGCCCGTTCGCACCCGGCGTTTCCACGGACGTGCTGGCGCGCGCCTTCGCCAAACACATGTCGATGGATCTCGGCCAGCCGGTGGTGGTGGAAAACCGTCCCGGCGCGAACGGCGTGCTCGCCTCGACGCTGGTCGCCCGCACCCCGGCGGACGGTTACACGCTGCTGTTCACCACCGGCTCGCATATCGCCAATGCGGCGATGGCGACCACCCTCCAGTACAAGCCGGTGGACGATTTCACCGCCCTGTTCCTGGCGGCCCAGTCCTACGGGCTGGCCCTGGTCGCGACCAAGTATGATTCGGTCGAGGCCATCGTCGCGGCGGCGAAGAAGGAGCCGGGCAAGCTGACCTATGCCACCTCGGGCGTCGGCAATGTCACCCATGTGGCCGGCGCGGTGTTCGAGAAGCTCGCGGGCGTCGACCTGATCGACGTGCCCTACAACTCGCCGACCCTCGCCACCGACGTCATGGGCGGGCAGGTGGACATGACGTTCATCTCCACCGTCACCGCCGTCCCGCTGATGAAGACCGGCAAAGTGAAGGTGCTCGCCACCACCGGCACCATGCGCCCGCCGACGCTGCCCGACGTGCCGACCTTCCAGCAGCTCGGCTACAAGGATTTCGACATCACCGGCTATTTCGGCATGCTGGCCCCGGCCAACCTGCCACCGGATATCACCAACATCCTCTACCGCGCCCTGAAGAAGGCGGGGGAAACCAAGGAAGTGCGGGATCTGCTGACGGAATCGAGCCTTTATCCCTCCGATCTCGACCCCAAGGGCTTCGACGCCTTCCTGCGCAAGGACCTCGCCTTCCAGACCGCCCTGATGAAGGACCTCGGCATTCAGATGCAGTGAGGGTCCGGGGGGCTTTAGTGAGGTGGAGTGCTTCCATCTCCCCCTTACGCTATTCCCTCTCCCGCTTGCGGGGGAGGGCTAGGGAGGGGGAATTGCTGAGACATGGGTTGGGTGCGGAGCTTCTTCTGAAGCCCCGGCCCCCTCCCCAACCCTCCCCCGCAAGCGGGAGAGGGGGCGCGGCGGTGGCTCACATGCGTCTAGTAAAGCCCTGTGGTTGGTGCGCTTTCACCTCTCCCCGAGGGGGAGAGGTCGGCTGCGAAGCGGACGGGTGAGGGGGCTCCTGACGCGCAGAACGGATAGGTTTGCCCCCCTCACCCCAACCCTCTCCCCCGCGGGGAGAGGGGGTAAGACGCCGCTGCTGGAATACTGGGCAGAGGCCAAGCCACCACCCTCAGAACGTAATAACGTGCCGCACCACCTCGCCCCGGTCGAGCCGGTCGAAGGCGGCGTTGATGTCTTCCAGGGGGCCGGTGCTGGACAAGAGGCGCTGCACCGGCAGCTTGCCGCGCTGGTAGAGAGCCATGAAGCGCGGGATGTCGCGCTGGGGCACGCAGCCGCCCTGGTAGCTGCCCTTGATGATCCGCTCGTCGGCGACGATATGGACCGGCGAAAGGGAGATGCGGGCCTTGGGATTGGCGAGGCCGGCGGACGCCGTCGTGCCGCCGCGCTTGGTGATGGCATAGGCCAATTCGAACGCCGGCGCCGACCCTGCCATTTCCAGCGCATGGTCCACCCCGCCGCCGGTGGCGGCGCGGATCGCGTCCGCCACCTCGGGATCGCCGGCGAGGAACCCGTCCGTTGCGCCCATGCTGATCGCCAGATCGAGCTTGGCCTGTGACAGGTCCACGGCGATGATCCGCGCGGCTCCCGATGCCACCGCGCCGAGCACGGCGGAAAGTCCGACCCCGCCGAGGCCCACCACCGCGACGCTCTGGCCAGGCCGCACCTGACAGGTGTTCACCACCGCGCCCACGCCGGTCATCACGGCGCAGCCGAACAGCGCCGCCTCCACCAGCGGGATGTCCTTGGAGATTTTCACGATCGAGCGCCGCGAGATCACGGCATATTCCGCGAATCCGGACACGCCGCAATGGTGATAGGTGTCCGTGCCATCGTCGCAGCGCAGGCGCAGGGCGCCGGAGATCAACGTCCCCGCCCCGTTCGCCGCCTGCCCCGGCCCGCAAAGCTGCGCCCGCCCTTCCAGGCACGGCAGGCAGTGGCCGCAATTGGGAATGAAGCTCATCACCACATGATCGCCGGGCGCGAGGTCGTGGACACCCGGACCCGGCTCGACCACCACCGCGGAGGCCTCATGCCCCAGCACCATGGGGTTCTGGCGCGGCCGGTCGCCATTGATGACGGAGAGGTCGGAATGGCAGAGGCCGGCGGCGGCGATCTTCACCAGAACCTCGTCGCGGCCGGGCGGGTCGAGGTCGACGGTCTCGATGGTCAGGGGCCGGGTCTGCGCATAGGGGCGCGCAACAGGCGATGACCGCAGAACGGCGGCACGCATACGCATTCTCTTCCTCCCGAATTCTTCTTCTGACGGAAGGATGGAACGGCGGCCGGAAAAAGAGAAGGTGGTGTTAAATGATCAACAGGCAGGCGGGTACGAAACAGCCGGGAATGAGCAGCCTGTAGCAGTTGAGTGCGGCAGCTGGCGCCGGCCCGCGGACGCAACCGCTGGCTCCAGGGATGCCGCGAACTTCGCCTGTCGATCCTGAGCACCCTTAGATCCGTCATGGCCGGGCTTGTCCCGGCCATCCACGCGGCTCCGCCGGGATTGAGCTTAAGGGCGAGGCGTGGATGCCCGGGACGAGCCCGGGCATGACGGCCAGAGAGAGCGCGAGCGACTTTCTATGCCGGCCCAAAAGCCCTATCCCGCTTGCGGGGGAGGATTGGGAGGGGGGCTCTCTCGGGAGGGGAAAACCAACCGGAAAAATCCGGCGCCTGTCAGTCCAGCCCGGCGATGGCGCGGGCGAAATCTCGGGCGGCGAAGGGCTGGAGGTCGTCGGCTGCTTCGCCGACGCCGATGAGGTGCACCGGCAAGGTGTGCTTCTCGGCGATGGCGACCAGGATGCCGCCGCGCGCCGTGCCGTCGAGCTTGGTCATCACCAGCCCGGTCACACCGGCGACTTTCTTGAACACCTCGACCTGGGACAGCGCGTTCTGGCCCACCGTGGCGTCCAGCACCAGCAGCACCGCATGGGGCGCGCCCGGCTGGAGCTTGCGGACCACGCGCACCACTTTTTCCAGCTCCGCCATCAGTTCGGTGCGGTTCTGCAAACGGCCGGCAGTATCGATGAGCAGCACATCCGCCCCTGCCGCCCGCGCCTCGGTGATGGCGTCATGGGCAACGCCGGCCGCGTCCGCCCCCGGCGCGCGGGAGATCACGGCGGCGCCGGTGCGCTCGCCCCAGACCTTCAACTGCTCGATGGCGGCGGCGCGGAACGTGTCGCCGGCGGCCAGCATCACCTTCAGCCCCTCGGCGCGCCATTGCGAGGCCAGCTTGCCGATGGTCGTGGTCTTGCCGGAACCGTTCACACCCACCATCAGCAGGATGAACGGCTTTTGCGAGCGGTCGATCACCAGGGGATGAGCGACGGGTTTGAGAATGGTCTCCACCTCGGCCGCGATCAGGCTTTTCACCTCCTCGGGCGCGATCATCTTGTCGTGCCGGCCCTTGCCGACCCGCTCGACGATGCGCGCGGCCACCGCCGTGCCGAGATCGGCGCGGATCAGGATGTCCTCCAGATCCTCCAGCGTCTGGGCATCCAGCTTGCGCTTGGTGACGAGGTCGGTGATGCCCTGGGTGAGGCTTGAGGCCGTGCGCGAAAGGCCGCTGGTAAGCCGGCTCCAGAAGCTGCGCTTTTCGGGGGCGGGCGCCGGTTCAGCCGGCGCGATCTGCGCGTCATACTTGGCCGGCAGGACGACGGGCTCAAGCTCCGCAGGCGGCGCGTCTTCCATCGGCACATCGAGCACGGCGGCGGGCTCCGCTTCGTCCGGCACGTCGGGCGGTGCGGTTGAAACCTCCACCTCCGCGACGGCAGGCGCCGCGTCCTCGGGCACATCGACGGCCGGCGGGACAGGCGCCGGCTCGGGCGTATCGAGAGAGGTCTCCTGCGCAGCTTCTTGGGTCACACCTTCGGCGGGCCTCGGCTCGTCGGCGCCCCAATTCGTCAGGCGGCGCCAGAAGCCTTTTTTCTCGGGGGGGGGCGTATCTGTCATGGGTCAGGCCGCGATCAGCCGCGCGCCGTCGTGGCCGGCGATGCGCAGGTCGAGAATGGTGCCCTGCGCGGCTGTCCGGGAGAGACGCACAGGCGTGAAATGCTCGGTGTGGCCGGTGCCGTCCGCCTCCACCAGGATCGAACGCCGCGCGCCCACGGCAGTGCTGAGATGGCGGCGCAGCGCTGCCGCGCCCTTCTCGCGCAGGCGGCGGGCCCGGTCCTTGACCACGGCGTGCGGCACCTGGGGCATGCGGGCGGCCGGGGTGCCGGCGCGCGGGGAAAACGGGAAAACGTGCAGGAAACTCAGGCCGCAGGCATCCACCATGTCGAGGCTGCTCCGGAACATGGCCTCGCTCTCGGTGGGAAAGCCGGCGATCAGGTCCGCGCCGAAGACGAGATCCGGCCGCAGCCGCCGCATCTCGCCGACCAGGGCGATGGCCTGCGCGCGAGAATGGCGGCGCTTCATGCGCTTCAGGATCATGTCGTCGCCCGACTGGAGCGAGAGATGCAGATGCGGCATCAGCCGCTCCTCCTCCGCGAGCGCCCGCATCAGATCGGCATCCGCCTCCACGCTGTCGATGGAGGAGAGGCGCAGGCGCTTCAGCTCCGGCACGAGGCGCAGGATGGTGCGCACCAACCGGCCGAGGGTCGGCGCGCCGGGTAGGCCCTCGCCGTAGGAGGTGATGTCCACGCCGGTCAGCACCACTTCGCCCTGCCCCGCCTCGACCAGCGCGCGCACCTGCGCCACCACCTCGCCCATGGGCACGGAACGGGAATTTCCCCGGCCATAGGGGATGATGCAGAAGGTGCAGCGATGGTCGCAGCCGGTCTGCACCTGCACGAAGGCGCGGGTGCGCCCGTCCAGCGCGTGGGCCATGTGCGGGGCGGTCTCGCGCACCGCCATGATGTCGTCCACCACGACTTTTTCTTCACCGGCGAGGCCGAAATCCAGCGCGGCGCGGGCCGCCTGCCAGGTGGCGGGCGCACCCTTGGCGGAATTGCCCACCACGCGGTCCACCTCGGCCATGCCGGCGAAGGTCTGTGGCTCGGTCTGGGCGGCGCAGCCGGTGACGACGATGCGCATATCGGGCCGCTCGCGCTTCAGCCGGCGGATGGTCTGACGCGCCTTGCTCACCGACTCGGACGTGACGGCGCAGGAATTGACGATGATGGTGCGCTCCAGCCCCGCGGCGATGGCGGCGGCGCGCATCTGCTCGGATTCCAGCGTGTTGAGCCGGCAGCCGAACGTGACCATCTCCACCGGCGCGTTCATGCCTTTTCGCTCAGCATGGCGGGGGTGAGAACGCCGGCAAATTCGTGCGCCACGGGGCCGGTCATCAGCACATGGCCGTCGCTCTCGCGCCAGTCGATCAGCAGGTCGCCGCCGGGCAGCGTCACGCGCGACATCCGCCCGGCGCGACCGGTGCGGGCGGCGGCGACCGCCGTGGCGCAGCCGGCCGTGCCGCAGGCGCGGGTGCGGCCGGCGCCGCGCTCCCACACATGCAGCAGGATATGGTCGCGGGAGAGCATCTGCGCGAACGAGATGTTGGCCCGGTCGGGAAACAGTGGGTCGTGCTCCAGCGCGGCGCCCACCCCTTCGACATCGACAGCGTCGGCATCCGGCACGAAGAACACCGCATGGGGATTGCCCATGCTGACGAAGCTCGCGGGGCCGAGCATCTCATAGCCGGCGATGTCGTGGGCGGTGGTGTCCAGTTCGCGGGCGAGCGGGATATCGCGACAGCCGAAACGGGGCGCGCCCATGTCCACGGTGACAGTACCATCCGCCTGCACCACACAATCCAGCAGGCCGGCGGCGCTCTCGAACAGGAGATGGCGGTTGCCGGTCAGCTCGGCCTCGAGGGCGGCGATGCAGCGGGTGCCGTTGCCGCAGGCCCCCGCTTCCGAGCCATCGGAATTGAGAATCCGCACGAAGGCGGAGGTGTCCGGCCGCCGGGGGGGATAGAGCACCATCGCCTGATCGAACGGCAGCACGCCGGGCCGCGCCAAAGCGCGCGCGGCCTCAGCCGTCACCTCCACCGGGTCGGCGCGCAGGTCCAGCACGAGAATCTCGTTGCCGAGCCCGTTCATCTTCACAAATCGGCGGTCCGCAAGGCTGGCCATGGCGGCAGGTCATCGCGCAGGGGTTGACGCGGCGTCCTCAAGGGGCGCGAGCGTTCGGGCTTCACCGCCCCCTGTGGGAAGCGGCTTTCGTGCCTTATATGGCGGGCAGAGGGTCGCACGCCACCCCCCTTGGCGCTCGATACCCGATGGGCCAGAACATGCTAAATAGGGCTTGGGGCCTGCGGCGAAAGACGGCGACATGACGTTCGGTGATCTGGTACGCGGCATTTGCGCGTCGGCGATTGTGCTCTGGTCGGCCCAGGGGGTGGCGCAGAATGCCCCCGCCGCTGCCCCTCCCCTGAGCCCGCCGACCATGGTCGACCCCGGCCCGACGCAGACCGCGCCGGTTCAGCCTGTTCCGCCCGACCCGGCGGACGCGGCGCCCGCCACGCCGCAGCATCCCGACGCCATTTCGGGCGAACAGGTGGTGCTCAACCCCATGCCGGTGCTGACGAAATCCGGCAGCGCCAGTTGGTCGGACGGGTTCGACGCCATCGTCGCGGCGCTCAAAGCCATCACCGCGGAATTGGACCGCATGGGGCTCCAGCGGGCGGGCGATGTCATGGTCGCCTATAATTCCAGTGACGATGCCGGCTTTGAATTCGAGGCGCAGATCCCGTTCTCAGGCGCCACCACGGAGAAGCCGCAGGGCGGGGTTGCGCTCGGCGCCTCCTACAGCGGGCGGGCGCTGAAGTTCGTCCACAAGGGCTCGTTCGCCGACATGGACAACACCTATGAGGCGGTGGCCAATTATCTCGACGCGCGCAACATCGAGGCGCAGGATCTCTATGTCGAACGCTACAAGACGGACCCGGTGACGACCCCGCCGGAGGCACTGGAAGTGGAGATCTACGTACCGTTGCGCTGAGGATGCCCGCGCCCGCTTCCCAGCGCGGCGCGAATCCTTTTCACTAGCACCAGCCCTGGACGCGGGCCGGCCTGGGTCCCGATCCTGGATCCGAACTCGGCCTGCCGGCTTAAGATGGAGGCGCCCGTGCCGCGGCTCTTCACAGCCATCGAAATTCCGAGCCAGATCGGCTCCGACCTCTCAATGCTGCGGGGCGGGCTGACCGGCGCACGCTGGATCGACCCGGAAAACTACCACATCACCCTGCGCTTCGTCGGCGACGTGGACGACGTGCTGGCGCGCGAGGTCATGTACGGGCTGGGACAGGTGCGCAGGCGGGCATTCGAGCTTTCGCTGGGCGGGCTTGACCAGTTCGGCGGGCACAAGCCGCGCTCGGTGTTCGCGGCAGTGCGAAGCAATCCCGCGCTGATGGAGCTTCAAGCCGAGCAGGAACGCATCATGCAGCGCCTCGGCTTCTCCCCGGATCGCTCCTACAAGCCGCACGTCACGCTTGCCCGGCTGCGCGATGCCTCAAGCTGGCAGGTGGCGGATTATCTCGCGACGCGCGGCTATTTCCGCAGTCCCACCTTCGTCGTGCCCCGCTTCGTGCTGTTTTCCTCGCGCGATTCCGTGGGCGGGGGTCCCTATCTGGTAGAAGCGGCCTATCCGCTCTCCTCATAAATAAGAACACGGTGGACCCATGGCCGAGGATTGGAACGCAGCCCAGTATCTGAAGTTCGAGGACGAGCGCACCCGCCCCTCGCGCGATCTGCTGGCGCAAGTGCCGCTCGCCAGCGTGGATTTTGCCGTCGACCTCGGCTGCGGGCCGGGAAACTCCACCGAACTGGTGGCGGAACGCTTTCCTGATGCTGAAACCATCGGCATCGATACCTCCCCCGACATGCTGGCGACCGCGCGCAAGCGCCTGCCCCGCCTGCGCTTCGAGTTGGGCGACGCCACCAGCTTCACCCTGGAGCGACCGGCGGACCTGATCTTCGCCAATGCCGTGCTGCAATGGGTGCCCGATCACGAGACCCTGTTCCCACGGCTGATGTCGCTGCTCGCTCCCGGCGGCGTGCTCGCGGTGCAGGTGCCCGACAATCTCGACCAGCCCTCCCACGCCTTCATGCGCGACACGGCGCTGGACGGGCCGTGGGCCGGCAAGCTCACCGAGGCCACCGGCACGCGCCCGACGCTGCCCTCGGTGGAGGCCTATTATGACCTGCTGAAGCCCCATGCGGCGCGGGTGGATATCTGGCACACCATTTATCAGCACCCGCTCGCGGGGGTGCCCGCCATCGTCGAGTGGCTGAAAAGCACGGGCCTGCGCCCGTTCCTCGACCCGCTGGATGCCCAGGAGCGGGCGGATTTCATCGCCGCCTATCAGGCCAGGCTCGCGACCCGCTACAAGCCACGCACGGACGGCAAGGTGCTGCTCGCCTTCCCGCGCCTGTTCATCGTCGCCCGGCGCTGAACAATCGTCGCGCCAAGGGATTTGGCCGGCCAATCAGAAAACAGAAGGATCGGCCATGACCGACAGCCAAGACCACACGCCCGCGCCGCACGCCGAGATCCTGATTTCGCTTGGTTCTGATGCCGCCGTGGTGCTGCTGGACCTGCTCGGCCGCATGGACGACCCGGAACTGGACTCGATCGCGCAGACGCTGGAGCATCCGGCGGAACGCGCCTCGCTCTGGACGCTGCGCGCCGCGCTCGAAGTCGCCGTGGGCGAACGCCTCAGTGAGAATTACGACACCGTGCTAGACGAGGCGCGCGCCACCCTGGTCGCGCGCCTCGAAGGCAAGTGAGTCAGAGGCAAGTTATGGGGAGGCAAGTGAGCCGAAAAGCGGCTCACCAGCTCGGCAGAACCGAGCCCTTGAAGGTGGTGTCGATGAACGCCTTCACCTCCGGGGACTGATAGCTCTCCACCAGGGTCTTCACCCAGGGCTTGTCCTTGTCCTGCACGCGCACGGCGATGACGTTGACGTAAGGCCCCTTGGGGTCTTCGCGCAGGATCGGGTCCTTCACCGGGTCGAGCCCGGCTTCCTTGGCATAATTGGTGTTGATGCCGGCGGCGGCGACGTCGGGCAGCGACCGGGGAAGCTGGGCGGCGTCGATCTCGACGATCTTCAGCTTCTTCGGGTTGTCGGTGATGTCGGCGACCGACGGCTTGAAGCCGACGCCGTCGCGCAGCTTGATGTAGCCCTTGTCCTTCAGCAGCAGCAGCACACGCCCGCCATTGGTGGGATCATTGGGGATCGCCACGGTGGAGCCGGCGGGCAGGTCGTCGACGCTTTTGAACTTCTTGGAATAGATGCCGATCGGGAAGTTCACCGTGGTCCCCACCGAGACGATCTTGTAGCCGCGATCGGCCACCTGATTGTCGAGATAGGGCTGGTGCTGGAAGGAGTTCGCCTGAAGCTCGCCGGCCTCAAGTGCGGTGTTTGGCACGACATAATCGGAGAATTCGACGATCTGGATGTCGAGGCCCTTCTTGGCCGCGATCGGCTTCACAGCCTCCAGGATTTGCGCATGCGGACCGGGGGTGACGCCAATCTTGATGGTCTCGGCGGACGCGCCCGTAGCGAGCAGCGCGATGGCGGCTCCCGCAAGAAGAGTACGAAAGGTCATGGGAAGTCTCCTTGAAGTTTGAGCCCTCTCCCGCTTGCGGGGGGGAGGGTTGGGAGGGGAAAATTGTTGGGAAGGCAGCACGTCGCCCCCTCCCCGCCCTCCTCCGCAATCGGGAAGGGGTTTAATGGTCGATGGGCTCAGCCCTGCCGGTTGCGCTTGTCGAGGCGGCGGGCCAGCAGGTCGCCAGCGCTCTGCACCGCCTGGACCAGCAGGATCAGCACCACCACCACGGCGGCCATCACCTCGGGCATGAACCGCTGATAGCCGAAGCGGATGCCAAGATCCCCAAGGCCGCCGCCGCCCACCGCGCCGACCATGGCGGAGTAGCCGATGAGGCTGACCACCGCGAGGGTCAGGGCCAGCGTGATCGCGGGAAGCGCCTCCGGCAGCAGCACCTTGGCGACGATCTGGAGCGGGCTCGCACCCATGGCGCGCGCCGCCTCCACCAATCCTTGGTCCACCTCCCGGATCGCCGCCTCGATGAGACGGGCGATGAAGGGCGCGGCCGCCACGGTGAGCGGCACGATGGCCGCTTCGGTGCCGATGGAGGTGCCCGCGATCAGCCGCGTGAAAGGGATGATCGCCACCACCAGGATGATGAAGGGGGTGGAGCGCGCGGCGTTCACCACAAGGCCGAGCGCATGGTTGAGCCAGGGCGCGGCGAACAATTCGCCGGAGCGGCTGGTGGCCAGGAACACGCCGAGCGGCAGGCCGATGGCGGTGCCGATCAGGCCGGCGACGGCCACCATGTAGAGCGTCTGCTGAGTGGCGTTGATCAGCAGGTCGACCATGGACGGGGTGAGAAAATTAAACATGGCCGAGCACCTCCGCGCTGAGGCCGAGGGTTTCCACCGCGTTCAGCACGCCGGCCACGGTGACGCTGTCGTTCGGTATTCCGACCACGATGACGCCGAACGGCTCGCCGGCGATTTCGTCCACCTGGGCCTGGATGATGTTCACATCCACCCCGAGCAGGCGGGAAATGCGCGAGAGAACCGGATCGGTCGCATGGTCGCCGGTGAACACGATGCGCACCAGCGCCTGCCCGCCGGGCGCCGACCCTTGCTTCAGCCGCGCCGCCACATAGGGCGGCAGGCCGGAGCCGGTGATGGCGGAAATGAAGGAGCGTGTGGTGGCATGGCGCGGCCGGGAGAACAGCTCGAAGGTCGAGCCCTCCTCGACGATCCGCCCGCCATCCAGCACCGCCACGCGATCCGCAACCGCCTTGATGACCGCCATCTCGTGGGTGATGAGCAGCACGGTGAGGTTCAGTTCGGCATTCACCTTGCGCAGCAGGGCGAGGATCTGATTGGTGGTTTCAGGATCCAGCGCCGATGTCGCCTCGTCCGAAAGCAGGACGCGAGGGCGGGTCGCGAGGGCGCGGGCGATGCCGACCCGCTGCTTCTGCCCGCCGGAGAGTTCTGCGGGATAGCGATCACGCTTGTCGGCGAGGCCCACGAGATCCAGCAGCGGCTCGACCCGCGCCTTGACCTCGCGGCCGGAGACGCCGGCAATCTCAAGCGGCAGCGCCACATTCTCGAACGCGGTGCGGCGCGCCAACAGGTTGAAGTGCTGGAAAATCATGCCGATGGAGCGGCGCGCCTCGCGCAGGCCGGGCTCGGACAAAGCGGTGATGTCGGTGCCGTCGACGGTGATGCGGCCGGATGTGGCGCGCTCCAGCCCGTTGACCAGGCGGATCAGGGTGGACTTGCCGGCCCCCGAGCGGCCGATGACGCCGAGGATGGCGCCTTCCGGCACGGCAAGATCCACGTCCTCCAGCGCCGCCACCTCGGGCGTGCCACGGCGGGCCTGGAAGGTCTTGCCCACATGCTCGAAGCGGATGATGGGGTCTGTCAAAGCTGCACCTCTGCCGGCGCCGATGGGCGTCGCGGACGTGAGGATAGGGAAATGGGCGTTCACGTTCATCTCCGGCTTTCGTCGATGACGCTGGCCCGGCGCGAGAGGCAGGGCGGTGTCAGATCGAGGCCGTGGGGGTACGGGAAAGGCAAAAGGCGCGGCGTCAGGCGGCCGCAATCACATTCGCATACACAAGCAGCACGTCATGGCCGCACCCGTCTCTCGGAGAAATTCCGTTGAGCGGAATATTGTTCGTTTTGCCGAACGCGTCAAGAGGTGACGCGCGGGTCAGCTCTGCGCCAAACGTAGGGGGGACACGACACCGGGCCACATTGTTAAAGGCCGGCACCATCCTAATATGGAGGGCATCATCCTCCAGCGTAATGTGCGCTCTCCACGCGATCTTCCTCGCGGCATTGTTCAAAACCATGGCTGAAGCCAAGAAAATCCAGCTCACCGACCAGCAGTTCGCGCGGATCGCCCGCGCCCTGGCGGAGCCGCGCCGCTACCAGATGCTGAAGGAGATCGGCTGCACCGGTGAATCCATGCCGTGCAGCGCCCTGGTCTCCGCGCACCGGGTCAGCGCCGCCACCATCTCCCATCATGTGAAAGAGCTTGAAGGCGCTGGGCTCATTGAGATCGTCCGCGAAGGCAAGTTCGCGAATCTGGTGATCCAGCGCGACGTGCTGAACGCCTATCTGGAACGCCTCTCCCAGATCTGAAACCTCCCGGCACGACGCTCCACCTTCCGAGCGGAGCACCCCTTGCAATAATTAGATGTCTGTCTAAATGTCCCCTACAATTCGATGATTATCGAAATATCTAACCGTTAGAAGTATGGAGACGTGACATGGGCAAGCTGACAGGCAAGGTCGCCGTGGTGACCGGGGCATCCAAGGGTATCGGCGCGGGCATCGCGAAAGGCCTCGCGGCCGAAGGCGCGGCGGTGGTGGTGAATTATGCCTCCAGCCGCGAGGGTGCCGACCGCGTCGTCGCAGACATCCAGCAAGCGGGCGGCAAGGCCGTCGCCGTCCAGGGGGATGTCGCCAAATCAGCCGACGTGACACGCCTGTTCTCGGAGACCAAGGCGGCGTTCGGCACCGCCGACATCCTGGTGAACAATGCGGGCGTATATGCTTTCGCCCCGCTCGAAGAGGTGACCGAGGGCGAGTTTCACCGCCAGTTCAACACCAACGTGCTGGGCCTCCTTCTGGCCACGCAGGCCGCGGCCGCGCAGTTTGGGGCGGATGGCGGCAGCGTGATCAATATCGGCTCCGGCATTACCCGCATGGGGATGCCTGGCGCCTCGATCTACACAGCAACCAAGACGGCGGTCATGGGCATCACCCAGGCGCTTGCAGCCGAGCTGGGGCCGAAGAAGATCAGGGTAAATACCCTCAGCCCCGGCGGCGTCGAGACCGAGGGCACCCATACAGCGGGCGTCATCGGCGGCGACATGGAAGCGATGATGGTCGCTAAGACCCCCCTGGGGCGGATCGGACAGCCCCACGACATCGCATCGGTCGCCGTGTTCCTGGCATCGCAGGATTCCGCCTGGATCACCGGGGAAGATCTGTTCGCCTCCGGCGGGCTGCGCTGAAGCCTCCATCGCCCTGGCTGAACTGCTGGGGCGATGGCCTCACTCTGCGGGGCGCGGTACCCCCGGCAGGGTCTTATGGGGCACGTCGGCGGCGTGAACCGGCGCCGCGTGGCCGTCCTCCGCCTCATCCTTCTTGCCGATGAAGCGGCCGAACACCCGGCCCAGCAGATGGTCGAAATCGTCCATCACCGTGAACACCGCCGGCACGAACACCAGCGACAGAACGGTCGAGGCGATGAGCCCGCCGATCACCGCGATGGCCATGGGGGCGCGGAACGAGCCGCCCTCCCCGAGCGCCAGGGCGGAAGGCACCATGCCGGCGGCCATGGCGATTGTGGTCATGACGATGGGCTGCGCGCGCTTGCGGCCCGCCTCGATCAGCGCCGTGAACCGATCATGTCCCGCCGCCATGGATTCCACCGCGAAATCCACCAGCAGGATGGCGTTCTTGGTGACGATGCCCATCAGCATCAGGAAGCCGATCACCACCGGCAGCGAGACCGAATTGCCGGTCAGCAGCAGCGCGATGAACGCGCCGCCCACGGAGAGCGGCAGCGAGATCAGGATGGTGATGGGCTGAAGCACGTCCGCGAACAACAAAATCAGCACCGCCAGCACCAGCATCAGCCCTGCGCCGATCGCCATGGCGAAGCCGGTGAACACCTCCTGCATGATTTCCGCGTCGCCCGCTTCCTTGAGGCTGACGCCCGCCGGCAGATTTTTAGCCGCCGGCAGCGCCTTCACCGCTTCCAGCGCGGTGCCGAGCGGGACACCGCCGACCAGATCCGCCTCCACCGCGATGCGGCGCGCACGGTCGTAGCGATCCAGCGCGGTCGGCCCCTTGCCGAACTCGATGTCGGCCACCGAGGAGAGCGGCACCGAGACCCCCGGGGTCGCGGTCGGCACTTTGATGGCGTCGAAGGTGGACAGCTGGCCGCGCGCCTTCTCGTCCATCTGCACGCGGATGTCGATCTGCCGGTCCTTGGCGGAGAATTTCGCGAGATTGGCGGTGACGTCGCCGATGGTGGCGATGCGCACCGTCTCCGCGATGGTGCTGACCGACACCCCCAGTTCCGCCGCCTGGTCAAGCTTGGGAACGATGCGGATTTCCGGCCGGTCGAGGGCCGCCGAGGACACCACATTGGAGAGTTCCGGCACGCGGTCGCGCACCTCCTTTTCCAGCGCCAGCGCGGCCTTCTCCACCGCCGCCCCGTCATTGCCGGAGAGGATCACCGAGAAGCCGCGCTGCGCGTTCTGCCCGTCCTGGCTCCAGGTGAAGCGCATGTCGGGCATGTCAGCCAACGTGCCGTAAAGCCGGCTCTCGAATTCCTTCTGGGTTAAGCTGCGCTCGCCGCGCGGCTTCAGGTTCACGACCAATTGCGCCTTGCGCACCTCGCCCGCCAGAAGCGCGAGGCCGCCCTGCCCGCCGCTGCCGCCCGTGGCATAGACGGCGGCCACCTCGGGCTGCTTCAGCATGAGCGCGGTGATGCGGTCCGACACCCGCTGGGTTTCCGACAAGGTGGTGCCCGGCGGCAGTTCCACCGTGAGCATGGAGCGGGAGATGTCGTTGACCGGCAGGAAGCCCGACGGCAGCAGGGTCGACAGGAAAATCGTGCCCGCGAACACGCCGAACCCCATGGCGATGGTGACGAAGCGGTGGCGCACGCACCAGCCGAGCAGCCGCACGTAGCCGCGCATGATGAAGCCGTCGCCGGTCTCGCGGTGCCCGGTATCGCGCAGGAAGTAGGCCGCCAGCAGCGGCGTGATGAGCCGCGCCACGGCGAGCGAGAACAGCACGGCGATGGCGACCGTGATGCCGAACTGCTTGAAATATTGTCCCGCGATCCCGCCCATGAACGACACCGGCACGAACACGGCGGCGATGGTGAGCGTGGTCGCCACCACCGCGAGGCCGATCTCGTCCGCCGCCTCGATGGCCGCGCGATAGGGCGATTTGCCTTGTCGCATGTGGCGGACGATGTTCTCGATCTCGACGATGGCATCGTCCACCAGGATACCGGTCACCAACGTAATCGCCAGCAGGCTCACCCCGTTGAGGGAGAAGCCCAGCATGTCCATGATCCAGAAGGTGGGCAGGATCGACAGCGGGATGGCGAGCGTCGTGATCAGCGTCGCGCGCCAGTCGCGCAGGAACAGGAACACCACGATCACCGCGAGGATCGCGCCTTCGATCAGTGTGTGCATGGCGGACTGGTAGTCCGCCTTGGTGTAGCGCACCGTGGTGTCGATCAGGGAGATGGTGACGCCGGGATTGGTCTCCATCAGCTTGGCAACGCCGGCGCTGGTCTGGTCGAACACCGTGACGTCAGAGAAACCCTTGGCGCGGTAGACGCCGAAGGCCACCACCGGCCTGCCGTCGAGACGCGCAAAGGTGCGCGGTTCGGCCGCCCCGTCATAGACCGTGCCGAGATCCTTGAGGCGGACATAGCGCCCATTGGTGAGCACGATCCTCGTGTCGCCGAGCTGGTCCATGTCGGCGGCGCCGGCCAGGGTGCGGATCGACTGCTCCTGCGTCCCCACCTCGCCGCGTCCGCCCGACACGTCGAGATTGGTGGCGCGAAGCTGGCGGCTCACCTCGGCCGCCGTGATGCCTAGCGACATGAGCCGGTCCGGGTCGAGCGACACGCGGATTTCGCGCACCACGCCGCCCTCGCGCTTCACCTGCGCGACGCCGCGTATGCCCTGGAGCGCGCGGGCCACCGTATCGTCCACGAACCAGGATAATTCCTCGGCATTCATGGTGGGCGACGACACCGCATAGGTGACGATCGGCAGCCCCTCGATGTCGACCCGCTGCACCAGCGGCTCATCGATGGATTGCGGCAGTTCGGTGCGGATCTTGGTGACGGCATCGCGCACGTCGCTCACCGCCCGGTCCACCGCCGTTTCCAGCTGGAACTCGATCGTGGTGACCGAGGTGCCCTCGGAGATCGAGGAGGTGATGTGCTTGACGCCGGCGACCCCGGCGACCGCGTTCTCGACCTTCTTGGAGACCTGGGTCTCAAGCTCGCTTGGCGCCGCACCGGGCTGTGTCACCGTCACCATGACGATGGGCAGATCGATGTTCGGCATCTGCGTGATGGGCAGGGAGCGGAAATGGACGATGCCGAGTGCGGTCAGCACCACGAACATGACCAGAGAGGGGATCGGCTTGCGGATCGCCCAGGCGGAGATATTGAGGGCCATCAGCGGGCTTCCTTCGCGCTCTCGCTCTGGGCGCTGACTTGCGCCTGGACCGCGTTCACCCGGTCGCCATCGCGCAGGAAGCCGCCCGCCCGCAGCACCACGAGATCGTCCGATGTGACGCCGCTGACGAGTTCCACCCGGCCGAGGGTCTTCAGGCCCGGCTCGACCCGCCGCTCGCGCACGGTGCCGTCATTGGCCACCAGCACGTAAGCCCCGTCGCCATCGAACATGACCGCGGAGAGCGGAACGGTGAGACCCTCACGGCGGCCGAGTTCCAGCACGCCGCGCGCATAGGTGCCGGGGCGCAGGCGCGGATCGTCGGCGAGCGCGATCTTCACCTTGCCGAGGCGGGTGGCCTTGTCGAGCTGAGCCGAGATCAGCCGCACCGTACCGTCCACCGGCGTGGTGAAGCCGGCGGGCGTCACAGATACCTTCTGTCCCACCGCCATGCGCGCCATGATGCTTTCCGGCACCTCGGCATCAAGGTCGATGGCGCCGTGCTCGGCGATGCGGAACAGCGGCTCGGTGCGGGTGGAGAGCACGATGGAGCCGATGCGGGCGTCGCGCGCCAGCACGATGCCGGCCTCCGGCGCCTTCACGTCGGTGCGCTTGAGGCGCAGGTCGATTTCGTCGCGTTGTGCCACCACCAGCGCGGCGTCGGCCTCGCTGGCTGCCAGACCCTCTCGGGTGGCAGCCACCTGGGCGGACGCGACCTTCACCGCGCGCTCGCGCTCGTCGAGAATTTCCTGGGAGGCGACACCGGTCTTGCGAAGCTGGCGGGTGCGCTCGACGGCGGAGGTCGCCTCCGCCTCCTGCGCCAGCATCTGGTCCAGATTGGCCCGCTGCTGGGCGATTGCCGCCTTGGCCTTGGCGCCGTTGGCGGTGTTCTGGGCGAGCTGGACATTCAGCATGTCGCGCGACAGGCGGGCCAGCACCTGCCCCTTTTCCACCCGGTCTCCCACCTCGGCGAGGATCGCCTCCAGGCGATAGCCCTCGATCTCCGGGCCGACTTGAATTTCCTCGCGCGGCAGCAACGAACCGGTGACCAGCAAGGTCTCCGACATGGCGCGCCGCTGCGGATTTGTGACGCTGACGGTCAGCCCCTTCGCGCTGCTTTCCTTACCGGCACCTTCCTTGGCGGGTGCGGTCTGCGCGTGCGCGGACCCGCCCCCTGCGAGCCCCAGGGCGAGGAGGGCGAGTGCCATCGGGCGGGCAAAGCGAGACATGGCGAGAGAATTCCGTTGACGATGAGGGCGTGCCGTAGAGGGAAGATGCGTCGAATTTCCGGCGCGATGGGAAGAGGTCATGCGCCGCGCTCCCCGCTCGGCGCGACCATGCGGCGCATCAAATCGGAGAACGCCGGCAGACGGTCCGCAAGCTTCCATTCGGGGTGCAGCAGATTGTGCAGGACCAAGCCGTCGCCGATCACCTGGAGCAGCATCACCAGCGTATCGGGGTCGATGGCGGGATCGATTTCTCCCTTTTCCGCCCCTGCCACCAGGGCGGCGCGCAACATGGCGCGGGTCTCGTCCTCCACCGGCTCAAGCGCGGCGCGCAAATGCGGGTTGCGGATTGCCTCGGCCATGATCTCGGGGCCAAGCTTGGCGCACGGCATGCAGTCCCCGGAGAGCATCTCCGCGCAGCTGGCGGTGAGGCCATCCATCAGGCTCGGCGCCTGCTCGATCTGCTCGAACATCTGCGCCCGATCCGCTCGCTCGCCCTCGACAATGGCGCCGATGATGGATTCCTTGGAGGGGAAATAGCGGTAAAGCGCGCCGGGGCTCATCCCCGCCTCGGTGCAGATCTGCTGCATGGACGTGCCGTGGAATCCGTCGCGCGAAAAGCACGCGACGGCCGCCGTGAGAATCCGGCGGCGCTGCTCGGCGCGATGATCGAGAGCGGAGGAAACGTCCAGGGCCATTCGGCGTCCCGTCTGAGAATAATGCGAATGAATGTTCGCTCTCAGGTAGTGACGCCGAACCAACCGGTCAAGAGCGAACGTTCGTTCGCGTATTTTCGACGCAGGGCTCGGAGCGCGAATTCGGCGCGCCGGCTTGCATGTGGGGACCAAGTCCGCGACGGTGCCGGAAACCATGGGGCAAAGAATGCCGGTTCGCATCCATCTGAGTGTCGCGTTTCTTCTTGTCGCACTGTCCGCGGGCATGGGCGCCGCAACCGCGCAGACCCCCACCCCCGGCTGGCAGGCGACGCCCTGGGCCGACAGCGTGATGCTTCAGACACAGTTGCGCTTCGATCTGGAAAGCCCCGACGGGAGCGGCGTGAGCGACCAGCAATGGACGCGCTTCGTCGCCGATACCATTCTGCCGCGCTTCAAGGACGGCATCACCGTGCTCAACGCACAGGCCGTCACGGGCACCGGCAGCGCCGCAACCCGTGTTGTTGTGATCATCAATCCCAATACGCCGGATGCAGCCGGCAAGTTCAGCGAAATCAAGGCCGCCTACGCCCAGCGGTTCGGCGGGGCGAAGGTGTATCAACTGGACTTCCCGGTTCGCATCACCAACTGAGGCCGTGACTCTTCTCTCTCCCGCTTGCAGGGGCTCTGCGAAAGCGGACGGAGTAGGATCAGTGGCGGGGCTCGTGGGACTGCGCCATGCTCCCTCTCCCCGACGGGGAGAGGGTTGGGGTGAGGGGGACAAACCTCTCCAATCCTGAGATGCCGGAGCCCCCTCACCCGGCTGCTGCGCAGCCGACCTCTCCCCCACGGGGCGAGGTGAAAGCGGGCCGGCAGCGAAATCGGGTTGAAATCCGCGCTGCCCGGCGCCATCTCGTGAGGATGGGCCAGAGCGCGGAGAACTATTTCGTTTTTGAAACGGCAGGCGGCTTCTGCGGCATCGCTTGGAACGGCGCGGGCATCACGCGCTTCCAATTGCCCGCCGACAGCGCCGCCGCGACCGAACGCATGCTGCTGCGCAAGGCCCCGGACGCGCGGCCCGGTCCCCCCGCCTACGGCCCTTGGTGAAGCGATCGCGGCGGTGCGGCGCTATTTCCTGGGCGAGCCAATCGACTTCACCGGCTTCGCCGTCGATCTCCAGGGGCAGGACGCGTTCTTCACCGGCATATACGACGCCCTGCGGCAGGTCGGATGGGGCCGGACCACCACCTATGGCGCGCTTGCCAAGACATTGGGCGCCGGGCCGGAAGCCGCCCGCGCCGTCGGCCAGGCAATGGCGAAGAACCCGGTTCCCCTGATCATTCCCTGCCACAGGGTTCTGGCGGCCGGCGGCAAGGTGGGCGGGTTCTCCGCGCCGGGCGGCTCGGATTCCAAGGCACGGATGCTGGCGCTGGAAGGCATCGATCTGAGCCCGCCGCCGCCGGCACAGGCCGCCTTCGGGTTTTGAGCCGCCCAGAACGCTCCGGTTGAAACCACGGCCTTAGGCATTTGCCGGCAATCCCTTGAGGTCGGGGAAGGCCGCACCCACCTGTTGCGCAGTCGCCTCCCTCAGCCGGTTTCAAAAACGCATGTTCTCAGCCGCCCTCACCGCCTTCGGCCAGGTCTTCTCCCCGCTGCTGCGCGGGGTGCTGCTGAAATCCGTGGCGCTCGCCATCGGCCTGCTGATCGTGCTCGCCATCGGCCTCAACGTTGTGCTGGGCCGTCTGGTGGACATTCCCTCCTACCATTGGATCGAGACCACGCTCGTCATCCTCGCCGGCATCGGCAGCGTGGTGGGTGCGCTCTATCTGGTGCCGGCCGTCTCCTCGGTGGTCGCCGGCCTGTTTCTCGACGATGTGGCCGGGGCGGTGGAAAAGGCGAGCTATCCCGCCGATCCCCAGGGAACGCCACAGCCCGTGGGCCGCTCGATCCTCTATTCCCTGCGGTTCTTCGCCCTCGTGCTGGCGGTCAACCTTGTCGCCCTGCTTCTGCTGCTGGTTCCCGGCGTGAACATCTTCGTGTTCTTCGTCGCCAACGCCTATCTGCTGTCGCGGGAATATTTCGAACTGGCGGCCATGCGTTACGTCTCCCCCGCCACCGCCCGCGCGCTGCGGCAGGAAAATGCCGTGACGGTGTTCCTGGCGGGGATGCTGATCGCGCCGCTGCTGGTGGTGCCGATCCTCAATCTCATCACCCCGGTCTACGGCACCGCGCTGATGGTCCATCTGCATAAGCGGATTGCGGCGCGAAGCGATCGTCTTTACAAGTATATGGAACCGTGAGATAAGGGGTGCGCAACTTCAGCGATACAACCTTTTAGGAGGTCACATGCGCCTTCCCCCGTGGCTTTCTGATATTTTCACAAAAGCAACTGGCGCCATTCTCCTTGAGATAATCAAAATATTATTCCGCGTATTTTAGTATAAAACTAGAAACCG
>NZ_CBDIHQ010000008.1:0-127878 GCF_965279295.1 Aquabacter sp.
GTTCGCCGCGAGCGCGAGTGCGGGTTATGCCTCGCCGGCCAAGCTGGCGGAGCGCCTGACGGCGGCTCTCGATGCCCCCTCTGCACCGGTTGCCGCCGCGCCGCCGTCCGCCACCGGGTCGTTCGTCGACCGCATCGTGTCCAGCGCCGAGAATCTGGTTCGGCTGCGGCCCGCCGACAGCGTGCCCAGCAAAGAGGTCCAGAGCAGCATGGATGCGGCGGTCGCCGCCGTGCGTGCCGGCAATCTCGACACGGCGCTCAAGCTGATCGAGGCCATGCCCGCTGACGTCAAGACGAAGCTGAAGCCGATCACGACCGAGATCGCGCAGCGTAGCGACGCCGCCAATACCGCTTCCGCCCTCTACCAGCAGGCGCTTGGCGCCGTATCCGGGAAGGTGCCGTGATCCGTCTCGTCCTCCTCCTTGTTGTTCTCGCACTCGTTGCGTTCGGCGCCGCATGGATCGCCGATCGGCCGGGCGAGATGGTCATCGTCTGGCAAGGCTGGCGGGTGGAGACCACCGTTCCGGTGGCCCTCGCCGGCCTGGCGGCGTTCAGCGCGCTGCTGCTGCTGGCGTGGCGACTGCTCGCGCTGCTGCTGGCCTCGCCGCGTCTGGTGGCGGCGTTCTCGCGCCGGCGGCGCCGGGAAAAGGGCTGGAATGCCCTGTCCCGTGGCCTCATGGCCATCGGCGCAGGCGATGCCGCCCGCGCCCGCGCGGCCCGCGACGAGGCGGCCCGCTATCTCCCGCACGAGCCGCTGACCCATCTGCTCGCGGCCCAATCAGCGCAGTTTGACGGCGATGGAAACCTTGCCGCCCGGTCGTTCCGCATCATGCTGGAGGCGCCCGAGACGCGCCTTATCGCGCTGCGCGGCCTCTACATGGAAGCGCGGCGGGCCGGCGAGACCGACTCGGCTCGCGCCTTTGCCGAAGAGGCGGCTCGCGAAGCGCCAACGCTGGCCTGGGCCGCCGATGCGGTGATCGAAGCGCGGTGCGCGGACGGCGACTATGCCGGCGCGCGCGCCATGCTGGAACGCCAGATGGCGGCCAAGGGCATCGACAAGGTGCAGCACCGTCGCTATCGCGCGGTTCTCCTCGCCGCAGAGGCGATCGCGCTGGAAATCGGCGAACCCACGGTCGCCAAGGAACGCGCCATCGAGGCGGTGCGGCTTGCGCCCACTTTGGTGCCCGCCGCGACCGTTGCCGGGCGCCTGCTGGGGCAGGCCGGCGATCTCAGGCGGGCGGCGAAAGTCATCGCCACCGCCTATGAGGCGACGCCCCATCCCGATCTCGCCGAAGCCTATGCCCATCTGCGGCCCGGCGATGCCGCGCAGGATCGGCTGAAGCGCATCCGCGTGCTCGCCGCCAAGGCGCCGCAGCATCCCGAGAGCATCATTGCCCTGGCACACGCGACCATCGATGCCCACGCCTATGCCGAAGCACGCGCCATCCTCTCGCCCCTCGCGGAAGCGCCGACGCAGCGCATCTGCTTGTTGATGGCCGAACTGGAAGCGCGCGAGCATTCCGACATCGGCAAGGCGCGCGAATGGGCCGCCCGTGCGGTGCGCGCGCCGCGCGATCCGGCCTGGCTTGCCGACGGCGTGGTATCAGAGCACTGGGCGGCGGTCTCGCCGGTCACCGGCCGGCTCGACGCCTATGTGTGGGAGGTGCCTCCGGGCGTCACCGCGACGCCGATCCTCGAACACGAAGCCGAGCGTGTGCGCGACGCCATCGCCGCGATCCCCCCGCCGGCCGTGGCGGCGCCCCCGGTCAAGGTCGAGCCTCCGGTCGTGGAAGAGGTGATCGTGGAGGTCGCCGCACCGCCCGCTCCCGAGAGCGCACGGCCTGCGGCAGCGCCTGCCGTAGCGCCCATCCTCGCCATGCCGCCCCTGCCGGACGATCCCGGTCCGCTCGGCGACGAGGATGAGTCCCAGGTGCCCCGCAAGGCTTGAGCCCTGCGGATGTTGCTCACCCCAGATCGAGCGAGAGAGGTTCCGGCACCGGCTCCAAAAGGTCCGGGCCGTCCTGCCGGGTTGAGTTGAGGCGGGTGGAGACCGGCCACATCTCCAGGTCATCGCCGGCATACGGCGTCATCGCTTCAGTCCCGTCCGCGGCGGCGAGCCACGGCTGGATGCCGTCGTCCGGCAGGATCACCGGCATGCGGTCGTGCAGCGACGCCATGAAGCTGTTGGGCTCGCAGGTGAGGATGGTGAAGGTCCGCAGCCAGTCCCCGGTCGCGGGGTCTTTCCAGCCATCCCAGAGCCCGGCCAGAGCCAACGGCGCGCGGTCCCGGCGGGCGATGGCATAGGGCTGCTTCGGATGGCTTCCCGGCTTCCACTCATAGAAGGCGTCCACCGGGATCACGCAGCGGCGAGCCGCCCTCCAGGCATCCTTGAAAGCGGCGGTGGCGGCAACGGTCTCGGAGCGCGCGTTGATGGTTCTTGCGGCGATCCCCACATCGCCGGCCCAATTGGGAACCAGCCCCCACCGCAGGGTTCCAAGCTCCGTAAGCTCGGTTTTAGGGTTGCGCCGCAGCACCAGGGCATCCTGGGTCGGCGCCACGTTGTAGCGCGGCGGCGGGTTCGGGAGGAGCGGCGCCACCCGGTCCGGCACGAACCGCTTGAAGAACTGGCCCGCATCGCGCGCCTGGGCAAATCGACCGCACATGGGCCGATCATGCTGGCCGCTCATACCGCATGGCAACACGGTTTCTTCAACTCTTGCCGCAGAAGCTAAGCATTGTTGCCGAAGGTGATATAAACTCGGGACGCATTTCGTTTCGCTCCCGCGTGCGATGCGCTAACACCGCCTCTCCCCCATGGTTACGGGAACGCCATGCGTCCGTTCGATCTGTCGCTGTATCTCGTTACCGACCCGCGCCAGACGGCCGCGCGCGGGCTGGTGGAGACTGTGGCGCAGGCGGTGGCGGGTGGCGTCACCATTGTCCAATTGCGAGATCCCCTCGCCAAGGGGCGCCAGATGATGGATGAGGCGCGGGCGCTGGTGGCCCTGCTGCGGCCCCTGGGCATTCCCTTGATCATCAATGACCGGGTGGACGTCGCGGTGGCCGCCGATGCCGACGGCGTGCACCTCGGCCAGAGCGACATGGCGCCCGCCGATGCCCGCGCGCTGCTCGGGCCCGATCGCATCCTCGGTCTCTCGGTCGGCACACCGCAGAAGCTTGCGGCGTCCGATCTCACGGGTGTTGATTATGTTGGCACCGGGCCGATCCAGCCCACCGGCACCAAGAGCGACGCCGACGCCCCCATCGGTATCGCAGGGTTCGCGGCGATGCGCGGAATGATCTCTCTCCCCATAGTGGGGATCGGCGGCATAGACGCCGCCATTGCCGCCGATGTGATCCGCGCGGGCGCCGACGGCATCGCAGTCGTGTCCGCGATTTGCGCTGCATCCGATGTTTCGGCGGCGGCGCGACGTCTCAGGGAGGAGATCGCCTCCGCTCGCGCGTGAAGTCGCGCCTTCAGGGCGCCAAGCCAGTTCCCATCATCGTTTTCCCGTCATTCGTTCAGTCAATCCAGCAGGAGACCGGCATCATGTCGACGCTCGAAGTCCCGTACGGTGTCGTTATCAAGGGGCCGCTCGGCCCGCATTACGAAGACATCCTGACGCCCGAGGCGCTCGCCTTCCTGGCCGAGCTGCACCGCACGTTCAACGGCACCCGCAAGTCTCTGCTTGAGGCCCGCACGCTCCGCCAGAGCAAGTTCGACGCCGGCGAGCTGCCCGATTTCCTCGCGGAGACGGCGGCTGTGCGCGAGGCCGAATGGACCATCGCCCCTCTGCCGGCAGACCTTCAGGATCGCCGCGTGGAAATCACCGGCCCGGTGGACCGCAAGATGATCGTGAATGCGCTTAATTCCGGCGCCAAGGTCTTCATGGCGGATTTCGAGGACGCCTCGTCCCCGCTGTGGACCAACATGATCGAAGGCCAGATCAACCTGAGGGATCGCTGGGCCGGCAAGATCGACTTCCATGATCCGTCCAACGGTAAGGACTACAAGCTCGGCTCCGACCTTGCGGTTCTCATCATCCGACCACGCGGCTGGCATCTTCCCGAGGCGCATCTGGAGATCGATGGCGAACCCATGTCGGGCTCGCTGTTCGACTTCGGCCTCTACGCCTTTCACAATGCCAAGGTCGCGCAGGCGCAGGGATCGGGCGCCTATTTCTATCTGCCGAAGACCGAGAGCCATAAGGAGGCGCGGCTTTGGGACGATGTGTTCACGCTCACTGAAGCGCGCCTGGGCATCCCCGCGAAGAGCATCAAGGCCACGGTGCTGATCGAGACGCTGCCCGCCGTGTTCGAGATGGACGAGATCCTCTACGAACTGCGTGACCATGTGGCCGGGCTGAACATCGGCCGCTGGGACTACATCTTTTCCTTCATCAAGCGCCTGGGCAAGAATGCCCGCTTCCTCACCCCCGACCGTGGCCGGATGGTGATGAACGAAGCCTTCCTGAAGGCCTATGGCGCGCTTCTCGTGAAGACCTGCCATCGCCGTGGCGCGTTCGCCATGGGCGGCATGGCGGCGCAGATCCCCGTGAAGGGCGATCCGGCGGCCAATGACGCGGCCTTCGCCAAGGTGCGGGCCGACAAGGAGCGCGAGGCCGGCGATGGTTGCGATGGCACCTGGGTGGCCCATCCCGATCTCGTCCCAGTGGCGCGTGAAGTGTTCGACCGCCTGATGCCGGCCGCCAACCAGCTCGGCAAGCTGCGCGAGGACGTGAGCGTCGGGCGCGACGACCTTCTGGTGGTCCACCAGGGCTCCCGCTCGGAAGCTGGCCTGCGCGAGAACATCCGCGTCGGCGTGCAATATATCGAGGCATGGCTGCGCGGGCGTGGCGCGGTCCCGCTCTACAATCTGATGGAGGATGCCGCCACCGCCGAGATCAGCCGCGCGCAGATCTGGCAGTGGATCCATCTTGGCGCGAAGCTCGACGATGATCGCACCATCACCGCCGAACTGTTCTCGTCCCTTCTTGAGGACGAGATGATCAAGCTCCGGGCCACCCTCAGCCCGTCCATCTATGACGGCGGCCGTTTCCCGGAGGCGATCAAGCTGTTCTCCGACATGACCCTCGCCAAGGACTTCGAGGAATTCCTGACGCTGCCGGCCTACAAGCTGGTCGCGTGACCCTCAGATGCTGAAAGACCCGCGCCGACGGCGCGGGTTTTTCAGTGGCTTACGGTGTAGTTCAAGTTTTCGACCAAAGTTATGGTTGCCGACTTGTCCGGCGGGACGTATATCGCCGGCCTCGAGATCGCGCACCGGGCTAGGTAGAGCTACCTGTTCCCGTATCCTCGGCGCCGAAGTCCCGACGAGCAGCCCCGCCCAGCGGCGGCTGTCATAGCTGTGGTAAGACCTGCTATGCACCCCGTCCTTCTGCCGAAGGGCGGGGTGTTCCGCTTTCAGGCCCGACGCATTGCCATAGCGGCTCAAAGTTTGGGCGTTCGCGTGTGAAACCGTGACGATGCAGGCTGCGTTGCGCTTGCATGCAGCACTGGGACAGACATCTCCCCGAACCGATCCGCCTCAGCGATGGGCGCGGCCTGGCGACGGTGCGGGATCTCGATGCTTATCTGTATCAATCTCCCATTACCCTGTTCGACGTGCGCCACTGCGTGAGCCGCGCTGCGGCCACCGGGCGCGCCGCCGACCGGGGGGTGGCGCTGGACGCTGCGCGCAGACTGCTGCGGGCGTGCCGGCTGATGTAATATTTTTCCCGCCAAGCTGAAACGGGCATGGCTCCGTGGGGTTCTTATGACTGGGGCCTCGGCCCCTCAACATAAGGAAACGGAACATGTCCAATCCGAACGATCGCGACCAGGACCGGAACCGCCAGCAGGGCGGGCAGGGTCAGGACCCGAACCGCCAGGCGGACCAGAACCGGCAGAATCAGCTCAGGCCGGACCAGAATCGCCAGCAGAATCAGGCGGGTGTTGGCCAGGGCCAGCAGGGCGGCGACACGCGCCCTGGCCAGCAGAGCCAATATGGCAACACCGATGAGCAGCGCGGCAGCGATAACCCCGACCAGCGTTGATCGCATCTCGCAAGACCCCGCTCCCTCCCAGGGGGCGGGGTTTTTCATGTCTGGAGCGTCCTGAGGCGACGTTACGTAAGTTTAAGAAAATTTCATGTGGGTGCGCCCTTTCCGCGCCTTCCTTCGATGCTCATATGCCGGCGTGGTGATGACACCCGGAGGCGGACATGAGTCCCGAAGAACGTGATCTGATCGAGGGCCTTTTCGAGCGCATGCGCAGCGCGGCGAGCCAGCCACGCGATGCCGAGGCCGAGGCGCTGATCTCACGGCGTGTGTCGGAAATGCCCTATGCGCCCTATGCGCTGGCGCAGACCGTGTTGGTGCAGGAACATGCCTTGCGGCAGGCAAGCGGGCGCATCGATGAACTCGAAGCGCAGGTTCGCCAGCAGCAGGCCGCGCCCCAGCAGAGCGGGGGAAGTTTCCTCGGCGGCCTGTTCGGCGGCGGCAATCGCGGCACGTCGGTTCCCGCGACGGGCGTGCGCAGCGCCGGTGGCGGAATGCCGCTGCCGGCTCAATCCCAGAATTATGCGCAGCAGCCGGGCTATCCCCAGCAGCAGCCGTACCAGCAAGCGCCGTCCGGCCCCTGGGGCCAGCAGCGTGGCGGCTTCGGCGGTGGTGGCGGTGGGTTCGGTGGCGGCGGCTTCCTGCAGGGCGCCATCACGACGGCGGCCGGTGTGGCCGGCGGCATGCTGCTCGCCAATGGCATCCGGGATCTGATGTCGGGGGGTGAAGGCGCCATCGCCAAGCAGGCGGCGCTTGAGGCCCCTCCAGCGGAAACTCCGGTGAGCGGGGATGGTCTCGGCGCCCAGGCTCAGGATGCCCTGGGTGGCAATCCCGCGGGCGATGCCGGGGCCGACCCCTGGAGCGCGGCGCCGCAGGATGCCAGCTATGACAGCGGAAGCGATTCCGGCTGGGACAGCGGCGATAGCGGCGGCGGCGACGATTCAAGCTGGACCTGAGAATTCAACGCCCCCGGTCTCCGGGGGCGTTTTCTTTTTCATGCTTCAATCGGCAAGGCAGGCGCCGAACTCGATCCGATAGGTGCGCTCGCGTCCCAGCATGTGGGCCTCGAATTTGCGCGCAAACAGGCCGGACAAGGCGGGATGGCGCACATTCAGCCCGCCGGCATAGGCACCGAGCGCGGGGAGGACCATCCGATGGCCGTCCGTCGCGAAGCAGCGCCGACGGATCGAGCGGCCACGCACCACGAGGCGCGCCGATGGGTGGAGATGCCCCGCCACCTCGCCGGCAAGCGGCTCGGCGAGCGGTTCATGGCGAAACAGCAAGGGTCCGATGCGCAGGCCGCGCGCCCATTCCCCGCCCAAAGCGGGAGAGGGCTCGGGATCATGATTTCCGGGGATCCATATGAAGTCGCGGCCCTTCCGCAAAGCCTCCAGCCGGGCCAGAGCGGAGGGGTGGAGCCGCTCCGCCCCCCAGCGGTCGTGCAGGCTGTCGCCCAGCGCAATCACCACCGCCGGCTGCCAGCGGGCGACCAGATGTTCGAGCTGGGTGAGCGTTTCTAGGGTGTCGTAGGGCGGCAGCATCTGCCCGCGCCGGGCGAACGCCGACCCCTTCTCCAGGTGAAGGTCCGCCACCGCAAGCAGCCCCTGCGCGGGCCAAACGAGCCCGCCCGAGGGGTCGAGCACCAGCTCGGCGCCATTCACCGTCACCGCCGTGGGCGGCGACGGGATAGCGGGAACAGAATCGGAACACGCGAGCATTCTGCGATAATGCCGATCCCGCGCCCCGCGGCAAGCGGGGGCGGGACCTTGGCACGCTATGCTTTGAACAACTGCCGCAGACCGGAGGGCTGGCAGCGCAGGAACTGGTTGGAGGCGTGCACCGAAGCGCCCAGCTTCGCCGCCGCATGCCAGGGCCAGCGGGGATCGTACAGAATGCCGCGCGCGAGGCCGATGGCGTCGGCCTTGCCGGAGGTGAGGATGTCCTCGGCGTGCTCGGGATCGGTGATCAGGCCGACGGCAATGGTGGGCACGCCGGTCTCGGCCTTGATCTTGTCGGCGAACGGCACCTGATAGCCGGGCGTGAGCGGAATCTTCTGGTCCATGGACAGGCCACCGGAGGAGACGTGGATCACGTCCAGGCCACGCGCCTTCAGCTCGTTCACATAGACGATCGACTGTTCGACATCCCAGCCGCCTTCCACCCAATCGGAGGCGGAGACGCGCACGAAGATCGGCATCCCCTCGGGCAAGGCGGCACGCACCGCCTCGAACACCTCCAGAGGGAAGCGCATGCGGTTCTCCAGCGAGCCGCCGTAGGCGTCGGTGCGGGTGTTGGAGAGGGGTGAGAGGAACTGGTGGAGCAGATAGCCGTGGGCGGAGTGGATCTCCACCATGTCGAAGCCGATCCGCGCGGCGCGCTTGGCGCTGTCGGCAAAGCCCGCCTTGACCCGCTCGAGGCCCGCCGCTTCCAGGGCGAGCGGCGCGACATCGGCCGGGCGGAAGGGTATCGCGGAAGCGGAGACGGTCTGCCAGCCGCCATCGCTCACGGGCACCTGCCCGCCACCCAGCCACGGCGCATAGGTGGACGCCTTGCGGCCGGCATGGGCGAGCTGCACGCCGATCGGCATGGGCGACCAGGCGCGGATGCGGTTGATGACACCGGCCAGCGCGGCCTCGTTGTCATCCGACCACAGGCCAAGATCGCCCGGCGAGATGCGGCCTTCCTCGGTGACCGCGGTGGCTTCCAGGATCAGCAGTCCGGCACCCGACTGGGAGAGATTGCCGAGATGGATCGTGTGCCAGTCGCTCGCGGACCCGTTGGTGGCTGAATACTGGCACATGGGCGCGATGACGATGCGATTGTCGAGGGTCAGCGAACGCAGCGACCAGGGCGTGAACAGAGCGGACATGCGGGGATTTCCAGAGAGCCTGAACGGGACAATAAGGTGCCCTTCATATAGGGCAAGCCGGTACGATCGGAAGGTCGCAGTTCCGCAGTTTCACACGCTGGCTTTACATTGCGGCGCTGGCAGGTCTTTCGTCGCCTTCGTCCAGATGGATGCGATTGCGCCCAGCGAGCTTGGCGCCGTAGAGCGCACGGTCGGCACGGGCGTAGATGACATCCGGCGTATCGGTGGGAAGGCCCGCTGCGATGCCGGCGGAGAAGGTGTAGGCGAAGTCCGAGAACTCGATGAGCGGCCGCGAGGCGCGCACCACGACGAGCATTTTCTCGACGATCAGCGGCGCTGCCCCCAAAGGCGTTTCCGGTAGCACCAGCACGAATTCCTCGCCGCCCACCCTGCCGAAACAGTCCGTGCGGCGGACCAGGCCGTGAATGCGCTTGGCGAAGTCGCGCAAGATCATGTCGCCCGCCGCGTGGCCGTGGCGGTCGTTGATGTATTTGAAATTGTCGAGATCGAGCACGCAGACGCAGCCCAGCACCTTGTCGGTCGCCACCTCCCGGCGGAGCATGTCGTCGATCCGGGCGGTGACGAACCGGCGGTTGGCGACGCCGGTCAGCTCATCGGTGTGGGCGGCACGGATGGCGAAATCCCGGTCCTGGCGGACCGACCGCTCGTCCGCCCGCATGCTGGTGATGTCGGTGGCGATGCACAGCATCCAGCCGTCGGCCTGGACGGTCTCGGTCATCCATAGCCAACGGCCGTCGTGAAGGTCGGTTTCGAAGGCGCGGAACGGGATCTTGCCGCGCCGCGACTGGGCAGAGAGCAGCCATGCCTCGAAGTCCAGATTCTGGATGACGGTGCCGCGCAGCGTCACCGCGTTGCGCCGCATCAGATCACCCCAGGATATGTCCTCGCCCGGTGCAATGGAGAAGGCAGAGCGGAATGCGCAATTGGCGTAGCGCAGCCGGTCGTGGCCGTCATAGGCGGCGACCAGGACCGGGGTGTCCTCGTAAAGCTGCGAAAGGTGCTGCGTGATCTCGTTCATTCGATTGGCCGGTTTGGCGGACCCCAGGATGCGCGAACCCCGGTCAACCATTCGGGTTGACCGGGGTTCGCGCATCCTGCGCAAGGCTTACGGCGATGGTGACAGCCTTACGGTTCCCCCGAACCGGACCGCCGTCACTCCAGGATTTTTTGCGTCAGCGTCACCGAGGGAATGGTCGGGCGCATGATCTCGGGATTGCGACGGCGCAGCAGGCGCCAGCCGATGGACAGCAGCACCACCAGCACCGGAATGGCCGCGACGGTGAAGGTGCCGTTGGGATAGTCGAATGCCATCAACACCAGCACACCGGCGAGGAACACCAGGGTGATCCATGAGGTGAAGGGCGCGCCGGGCATCTTGAAGGTCACCGGTTCGGCTTCCCCGCGTTTGATCGCCTGACGCAGCTTGATCTGGCAGACCAGGATGAACGCCCAGGTGGACAGAATGCCCAGTGAGGCGACGTTCAGCACGATCTCGAAGACGTGCGAGGGGACGAAATAGTTCAGCACCACGCCGATGGCGTAAATCGTCACCGTGACCATGATGCCAGCGAACGGCACCGAGTGGGAGTTCAGCCTGGCGAGGAAGTTGGGTGCCGAGCCGCCCATGGCGAGCGAGCGCAGCACGCGGCCGGTGGAATAGAGGCCGGAGTTCAAGCTCGACATCGCTGCGGTGAGCACCACCACGTTCATGACGCTACCGATGCCGGGAACGCCGAGCGCAGCGAAGAAGGTGACGAACGGGCTCTCTCCGGCGCGGTAATGGCTCCAGGGCAGCAGGCAGACCAGCAGGACCACCGAGCCGACATAGAACAGGGCGATACGCCAGATGACGCCGTTGATGGCGCGCGGCAGGATCGCCTTGGCGTCCTGGCACTCGCCGGCGGCGATGCCGATCAGCTCGATGCCGGCATAGGCGAACACGACACCCTGGATCAGCACGAGGGCGGGCAGCACGCCGTGCGGGAAAACACCGCCGTTCTCGCTGATGAGATGCCAACCCGGCGCCGTTCCCGCCACCTGGTGGCCGGTTCCCAGCAGCAGGGTGCCGATGAGCAGGAAGAGCGAAAGCGCGCCGACCTTGATCACAGCGAACCAGAACTCCATCTCGCCAAACCATTTGACACTGATGAGGTTCATGCCCGTGACGATACACAACGCCACCAGGGCGAAGATCCACTGGGGAACGTCAACGAACATGCCCCAGTAATGCATGTAGAGCGCGACGGCGGTGATATCGACGATGCCGGTCATGGCCCAGTTGAGGAAGTAGAGCCAGCCAGCCACATACGAGGCTTTCTCGCCCAGGAATTCACGGGCATAGGACACGAAGCTGCCGCTGCTGGGCCGGTGCATGACCAGTTCGCCGAGTGCGCGCAGGATCAGGAAGGCGAAACCGCCACAGACCAGATAGACCAGGGCGAGAGAGGGGCCGGCCACCTGCAGGCGGCTACCCGCGCCCAGGAACAGGCCGGTGCCGATGGCGCCGCCGATGGCGATCATCTGCACCTGTCGACGGTTCAGGCCCTGATGATAGCCTTCCTCGTGCGAGGCCAGCCACGCCTTGTGGTCGAGCGCAGCATTGGACTCTGCCGCTCCCTTTTCTGTCGTAGTCATATAATCCCCGCCCGTTTTTATTGGTCATGTCCCCGCTGCCGGCCGTTTCCGCTTGTCGCGGAAGGGTTTGTGGCTGCGCTGGACGCAATCTGGCAAAATTCATTCCACCGTCACGTTACGGTGCGGGCAACAGTCTTTCGACCTCCTCAAAAAAATGCAATGCACCGCATGGAGCTTGCCGGAATATTCTTCGCAGCGATGCGCGGGCGCAGCACTTGGCCGCAGCGTTCAGTCTTCCAATGCTTAAGTCCGCGCTTTGCTGCGCGGGTGTGGACGTTCCAGCGGGATGTTCAGCCCATCGCCTCACGCACCAGATCCTCTTCCGCCTCGGCCAAAAGTGCCTCGTTGGTGTCGGCACTGCCTACGGTTTCACGCCCGATCTCCAGCAGCACAGGCACGGAAAGGGGGGACACCCGCTCCAGCGGCTGGTGAACGATCCGTCCCTTCACCCGCATCAGCATGTCCGACAGGCGGCGCACGTCGAGCAGGCCCGTGGCGGCGTCCGCACGGGCCGCGCGCAACAGCACATGCCCGGGCTCGTGGCGACGCAGCACGTCGTAGACCAGATCGGTGGAGACGGTGACCTGCCGTCGGGTCTTCTCCTTGCCGGGAAAGCGCCGCTCGATCAGGCCAGAGATCACCGCACAGGTGCGGAAGGTGCGCTTCATCAGGGCGCTCTCCGCCAGCCAGGCCTCAAGGTCGTCGCCCAGCATGTCGGCGTCGAACAGGTCCGCCAGGGAGAGACGCCCGTCGCCCACCGCCGCGCCGATGTCCCCGGCGGCATAGACCGCGATCGCATAATCGTTCGCCACGAAACCCAGCGGCTTCAGCTTCGCCCGTTCCAGGCGGCGCGTCAGCAACATGCCCAGCGTCTGGTGGGCGAGCCGTCCCTCGAAGGGATAGCAGACCATGTAGAAGCGCCCGGAGCGCGCAAAGGTCTCCACCAGGAGATCCGTGCGGCCAGGCATGCGGGAGCGCGCCTTCTGGAGTTCCAGCCAGTCGCGCACCTGCTTGGGGAGCGCCTTCCACCGGGCGGGCGAGGCGAGCAGGGCGCGCACCCCGGCCGCCAGGAAGGTGGATAGCGGGAACTTGCCGCCCTCATAGGATGGCACCTTGGGCTCTGGATCGTTGGAGCGCGAGACATAGATCTCATCCTCCACCATCACCTCGTAGCGCAGGATTTCACCGGCAAAGACGAAGGTGTCGCCGGGCACCATGGTCTCGACGAAATATTCCTCCACCTCGCCCAGCATCCGGCCGCCGAAGCGGGGCTTGCCAGCGGGGCCGTTCTTGGCTGCACCCCGTGATGAGACGAGGCGCACCTTGATCATGGTGGCTTCGACGATGGTACCGATGTTCAGCCGATAGGATTGCGCCACCATTGGGTTGGCGACGCGCCAAAGCCCGTCCTTGGTGCGGCGGATCTTGGCATAGCGTTCATAGGCGCGCAGGGCGTAGCCGCCGGTGGCGACGAAATCCACCGTGGCCTCGAAATCCTCCCACGAGAGGTTTCGGTACGGCGCCGCCGAGCGCACCTCCTCATATAGGCCCTGCGCCGAGAACGGCTCGGCGCAAGCCATGCCGAGAATATGCTGGGCCAGAACATCAAGCGCGCCGGTGCGCTCGGGCGGGGTGTCCTGCGCGCCCGCCTCCACGGCTTCGAGCGCCGCGCGGCATTCCAGGACCTCGAACCTATTGGCCGGCACCAGCACCGCGTGCGAGCTTTCGTCCAACCGATGGTTGGCGCGGCCGATCCGCTGCATCAGGCGTGACGAGCCTTTGGGCGCGCCCACGTTGATCACCTGGTCGACATCACCCCAGTCGATGCCGAGATCGAGCGAGGAGGTGCACACCACGGCACGCAGCCGGCCCGCCGCCATGGCCGCCTCCACCTTGCGGCGCTGCTCCACATCCAGCGATCCGTGATGCAGGGCGATGGGCAGATTGCCGTCGTTGATGCGCCAGAGTTCCTGGAACAGGAATTCCGCCTGCCAGCGTGTGTTGACGAACACGAGGCTCATCTTGCGCGCCTCGATCAGCTTGTAGACCTCCGGCAGCGCATGCAGCGCGGTGTGGGTCGCCCAGGGCATCGGCACCTGCGTCTCCAGTATGGAGAGGTCCGGCGGCGCTCCGCCGGCGGCGATGACGAGGTCGGCCAGGTGTTCGGATGGTCGCGCGGCGTTCTCCGGGGGGAGAGACTCTTCAATTCCCTTGGCCACCAGATAGCGCCGCAGATCGTCTGGCTCGGCGACGGTGGCGGAGAGGCCGACGCATTTGAGCCCGGGCGCGATCTTACGCAGGCGGGCAAGCGCCAGGGCCAGAAGGTCGCCGCGCTTGGAGGTGACGAGCGCATGCAATTCGTCCAGCACCACGCGCTGAAGCCCGGAGAACAGATGCTCCGCGTCCTTTGAGGCGATCAGCAGGGACATCTGCTCGGGCGTGGTGAGAAGAATGTCCGGCGGGTCGCGGCGCTGGCGCTGGCGGCGGGAGGAGGGGGTGTCGCCGGTGCGGGTTTCGACGCGGATCGGCAGGCCCATTTCGGAGATCGGCATCTCCAGGTTCCGCGCGATGTCGACGGCCAAGGCCTTGAGCGGCGATATATAGAGCGTGTGGAGCGGGGAGACTTTCTCCGGCGGCGTACGCCCCGCCGTTCCCGGCTTGCGCTTCGTCCGGCCGGCCTCGCTGAGTTCCACGAGCGAGGGGAGAAAACCCGCCAGGGTCTTGCCCGCGCCGGTGGGCGCGATGAGCAGCGTGGATTTCCCCGCCCGCGCCTGGGCAAGCAGTTCGAGCTGGTGCGCCCGTGGCGCCCAGCCGCGCGCGGCAAACCAATCCAGGAATATCTTGGGTAGGGCGCCGGCGGGCCCGAGTTCACGGTTCGACACGCACCCAAGTTAGTGCGCATGGGGGCGTTTCGCGATGGATACCCGGTTTGGCGGCCTTGTTATTCGCGCCGAGGGCGGCGGAGCGATATCCGCCGCGATAGTGCGAAGCTGCATATTCGCGTGGGAAACGTTCGCAGCCCGGCGCTCAGACGTCGTCTTCCTCCTCGGCGGTCTCCGCTTCGTCATCGACACCGCCGTCCGTGCCGAGGCGTGCGGCGAGATTCTTTTCCACCTTGCGCAGCAGCTTGCGCAGGCGCTTGCGTTCCTTGTTGTCGAGGCCGGACACCATTTCTGCTTCCAGGGTGTCCCAGATGCGGTCGATGGAGCCGCCGCGCGTGCGGCCCGTTTCGGTCAGGAACACCCGCACCAGCCGACCGTCGCCGTCTGCGGCGCGGCGCTCCACGAGACCCTGGGTGGTGAGCCGCGCGATGGTCTTGGAAGCGGTGGGCGGGCGCACCCGCAGCGCACCCGCGAGGTCCCCCATGGTGCGGCCGTCATTCTCCATCAGCATCTTCAGCACGGATTCCTGCCCGGGAAACAGGCCGAGATCCGCCAGCAGGCGTGCCGAAAGGGCTTTCTGGAGCCTTGCCGTATGCGTCAGGCGATAGCCGATGGTCTTCGCGATCGGATCTTTCATCCCATCTCCCCTCGGCGCCAAGCAAGGCAAGGCGCCATCGTGCGCAGGCCGCATTCCGGCAAGGCAGCGCATCTATCCACGCGCCGGCTTACAATTTTGCGAAGGCGACCACAGATTTAAAACTTTCGGTACGAAAAATAAATACTTTGCCGGCTTTTACCAACTTTAAGCCTCATGAACTTTCCCGTCACGGCCTTCGGGCCTAAAGTTCGCGTGTTCATTGGGGCCACGTTTTCATGACCAAACGCTTCTGGACCGATCTTTCGGTGCCCGAAATTGCCGCGTTGGATCACGCACGCACCATCGGGATCTTGCCGGTCGCTGCTGTGGAGCAGCATGGACCGCATCTCCCGCTCGGCACCGACACGCATATCGCTGAAGGCTACATCGCCCGCATCCTGCCGCTGCTGGGCGACCGGCCGGTGCTGTTCCTGCCGGTGCAGAGCGTGGGCGCGTCCGCCGAGCACGCCTCTTTCGGCGGGACGCTCAGTCTTTCGCCCGAAGCCGCACTCGCCGCCTGGGGGCAGATTGCGGAAGGGCTGGATCGCGCCGGCGTTCGGCGGCTGGTGATCATGAACACCCATGGCGGCAACGTGCCCGTCATCGACCTGCTGTCGCGCCGGCTTCGGGCGCGGCACGCCATGCTGGCCGTAACCTGCTCCATGCATCGTTTCGGCTATCCCGAAGGATTGTTCGCAACCGAGGAGCGAACCCATGGCATTCATGGCGGGGAGATCGAAACCTCGCTCATGCTCGCTTTCCGGCCGGACCTTGTGGACATGGCGCAGGCCGCCGATTTTGTGCCCTGGAGCGTGGCGATGGAGAGCAGCTTCACGCACCTGCGCGCCAACCACCCCGTCGGCTTCGGCTGGATGAGCGAAGACCTGCATCCCTCCGGCGCCATGGGAAATGCCGCCGCTGGGACGAGAGATAAGGGCGAGGCCGCCGCCGACCATGGGGCCCGCGCCTTTATCGCGCTGCTGGACGATGTCGCCGACTTCGATCTGGCCCGTTTCGACAAGACCGCCCTCTAGGCGGGGTGGGCGATGCGCGCGCGGTTAAGTGCCAACCATTGCAGTGCCAGCCTGAGATAGCCGTTATAGCAGCGCCCGTTTTCCAGCAGTTCCAGCGCCGCCGGGATCGCAATCGCAAAGGGGCGCGTAACCTCGTTCTCGGTCTCCAGCCCGGCCCGTTCCGGCAGGGCCGACGCATCCACCAATGCAAGGAACAGCGTGGCATGCTCGTCGATCACGCCGGGCGTGGACATGATCTCGAACATGGTTTCGAGGTGAAACGGCGTGAGGCCGGTTTCTTCCAGGCATTCGCGGCGGGCCGCGTCTTCCGGCCGTTCGTCGCCGTCTAGCCGGCCGGCGGGGATTTCGATCATCTGCCCGAGGCCGGTTGCGAGGTGCGCGGCAAGGCGGAATTGGCGGATCAGCACCACCTCCTGCCGCACCGGATCGACACACAATATGCCGACCACGCCGCCGACCCGCACCACGTCCCGCACCAGGGTGCTGGCTTCGCCGTCCGCCTCCACCAGCGTGAGGTTGTATCGCTCGTAGCTGAGAAAGGAATCCGCCAGAACCTCCGCCTCGGAGAGTTCGACATGAGCGGCGGTATCGGCCATAGGGCCGGCGCCGTTCATTGAGCGACGATCCCGGCGTGGCCGGTGTCAAGGTTGAAGGCGGCCGCGAACAGCGCCTTGGTATAGTCCTCGCGGGGCCGCTCGAACACGTCGCGGGCCGGGCCTTCCTCGACCACCTTGCCGTTGCGCATCACGAGAATGCGGCTCGCCAGGGCCGAGACCACCCGCAAATCGTGGGAGATGAACATATAGGTGAGGTTGCGCTTCTTCTGGAGGCTGCGCAGCAGGTCGACGATCTGCGCCTGGACCAGCATGTCGAGCGCGCTCGTGGGTTCGTCCAGAACCACGAATGAGGGCTCCAGCGCCATGGCGCGGGCGATGGAAATGCGCTGGCGCTGGCCGCCGGAGAATTCGTGCGGGTAGCGGTGGCGGCTTTCCGGGTCGAGGCCGACGTCGGTGAGAGCGGCGATCACCCGCGCCTCCCGCTGGTCCAACGTCAGGTGCTTGTGATGCACCTCCAGCCCCTCGCCGACGATGTCCGCGACCGACATGCGGGGGGAGAGCGCGCCATAGGGATCCTGGAATACGATCTGCATGTCCCGCCGGAGAGGGCGCATGCCCGCGAACTTCAGCCCGTCGATGCGATTGCCGAGAAACGTAATCGGCCCTTCGCTTGAGATGAGGCGGATCAGGGCAAGACCCAGCGTGGTCTTTCCGGAGCCGGATTCGCCCACCACGCCCAATGTCTCGCCCTTGTGGATCGCGATCGAGACCCCGTCCACCGCCTTCACATAGCCCACTGTGCGGCGAAGCATCCCCCGCTTGATGGGGAAATGGACCTTCAGGTTTTCCGCCGAGACCACCTTGGGCGCGTCCGGCGCAGCGGGGGCGGGGTCGGGTCTGGGCTCGGCGCGCAGCAGCGCCTGTGTATAGGGATGCTTCGGGTTGGCGAAGGTCTCTTCCGCCGAACCCTGCTCGACGATCTGCCCCTTCTGCATCACGCACACCCGATCGGCGATTTTGCGGACGATGCCGAGGTCGTGGGTGATGAACAGCATGGCCATGCCGAGCCGCGCCTGGAGCTGCTTGAGCAGCTTCAGGATCTGCGCCTGCACGGTGACATCAAGCGCGGTGGTGGGCTCGTCGGCGATCAAAAGGTCAGGTTCATTCGCCAGCGCCATGGCGATCATGACGCGCTGGCGCTGCCCGCCGGACAACTGATGGGGATAGGCCGCAAGCCGGGTTTCAGGCTCCGGAATGCCCACCTCGTGCAGCAACTCGACCGTGCGCGCCCGCGCCGCCTGGCCGGCAAGGCCAGTGTGGAGCAGAAGCATCTCGGTGATCTGCCGCTCGATGGTGTGGAGCGGGTTCAGCGAGGTCATGGGTTCCTGGAACACCATGGTCACGTCGTTGCCGCGCACCCCCCGAAGCTCCCGCTCCGGCAGAGTGAGCAAGTCCCGCCCCTTGAACAGGATCTTGCCCGTGGGGTGGCTGGCCGAAGGATAGGGCAGCAGCTTCAGCACCGAGAGCGCCGTGACCGACTTGCCTGAGCCGGATTCGCCCACCAGCGCTACGGTCTCGCCGGGCATGACATCGAATGACACACGATCCACCGCGATCGCCGGCCCCTCGATCCGGCGGAAGGCGACGGAGAGGTCCTGGACGGAGAGGAGAGGGGCGCTCATGAAAACATCTCAAGAAAGCTGAAAAGATCAAAGGTATTGAAGTCGCTGATCCGAATTATTGATGCGCCAGTCCACCGTTTATCGCCCGTGATAATTTCAGAGCATCCGCTGAATTCAGCGGTCGCTATATGGATTGCATCGGGCAATTTTATGCTGGGCTTTTTATTGCGAATGCGCGCCGCCAAGCCAAGAATGTTCCGAGAAATCGGAATGGTCTCGATTTGATCAGAAGGGCGGACAGAAAGAAGGTTATTATAGGCAATGATGAGATCGAAATCCTGTTCGCGGAGGGGTTTCACAAGAACCTCCGCTAACGATAGTTCGCTTGTGACGATTGTCGTCCCCATTCTGCCGGTAGCCGCCGCCGTTGAGGCGAAGCGCTCCGCCGAGGCGCCGGGGGCCCCTTCCACCATATGAATTAATGCGCTCGCGTCGAAGTACAGGCGCACGGGCTATCAATCCCATTCGTCGCGAAGTGCACGAATACGTGCAACAGCTTCTTCGCCCGACACATTTCGAGGGCCAACCAAGGCGCGAGCTTCGCTGAGAGTCATCGGCTTTGGGTTGCGTAAGATTTCGGCGACCAGTTCATCGAAAGTGTCGTCTGGGATCAGGGCAACTTCCTCTTCGACGGTAATGGTCACCGACTGACCGGCCGATAGGCCCGCCCTCAAATCCTCCGGCAGCTTTTCTACCGGATAGTGTTCCCGCACGATCTTGTTCACCCTGCGCTCCTTCCGGCCTCGTAAAGCTACAAACAACCCATCCTACCACACCTCACGTAAACGTCTTGCGCGGGTCGAAGGCGTCGCGGACGGCTTCGCCGATGAAGATCAGCAGGCTCAGCATCAGCGCCACGGTGAAGAAGCCGGTGAGGCCGAGCCAGGGGGCCTGGACGTTGGCCTTGCCCTGAGACAGCAACTCGCCGAGCGAGGCCGAGCCGGGGGGCAGGCCGAAGCCGAGGAAGTCCAGCGCCGTCAGTGTCATCACCGACGAGGACAGGATGAATGGGAGGAAGGTGAGCGTCGCGACCATGGCGTTGGGCAGCAGGTGACGCAGCATGATGGTGAGGTTGCCGACCCCGAGCGCGCGGGCCGCCTGGACATATTCAAAGTTCCGCGCCCGCAAAAATTCCGCTCGCACCAGCCCCACCAGCGAGACCCAGGAGAACAGCAGCAGGATGCCCAGCAGCACCCAGAAGCCGGGCACCAGAACCGACGAGATGATCAGCAGGAGATAGAGCGAGGGGATGGCGGTCCAGATCTCGATGAACCGCTGGAACAGCAGGTCGATCCAGCCGCCGAAATAGCCCTGCACCGCGCCCGCCGCCACACCGATCACCGAGGACACGATGGTCAGCGCCAGTCCGAACAATACCGAGACGCGGAAGCCATAGATCAACCGCGCCAGCACATCTCGGCCCTGATCGTCGGTGCCCAGCCAATTGTATTCAAGCCCCGAGCAGCCCGAGAGCCCCTTGCGATCCGCCACCGTCTTGCATTGCGCTTCCGTGAGCATCCAGGTGGGCGGGGAGGGGGCCGGGGTCGGAAGGTCGAGATTGTGGGTGTGGTAGCTGAAGCGGACCGGCGGCCACATCATCCAGCCGCCCTTCTCCGCGACCAGCTTCTGAAGATAGGGATCGCGATAATCCGTCGTGGTCTCGAAGTCCCCGCCGAATGTGGTCTCGGGATAATCGCGGAACACCGGCATGTAATAGGCGCCGTCATATTTCACGAGCACCGGCTTGTCGTTGGCGAGGAACTCCGCGAACAGGCTGATGACGAACAGGATCATGAAGACGACGAACGACCACCAGCCGCGCCCGCTGGTACGGAAGTTCCGCAGGCGCCGCTTGTTGAGCGGCGACAGCCAGCTTCGCTTGGTGGGCAGCGGCGCCGGGGGCTTTTCGCTCACGGTGGGCGCGGCGGGCGGCAGGGACGCGCGGGTGTCCATGCTCAGACCTCCCGCGTCTCGAAGTCGATACGCGGATCGACCATCATATAGGTGAGGTCGGAGACCAAGCCGATGATTAGCCCCGCCAGCGAGAAGATGTAGAGGGTGCCGAACACCACGGGATAATCCCGGTTGAGGACGCTCTCGAAGCCGAGCAGGCCCAGCCCATCCAGCGAGAAGATGGTCTCGATCAGCAGCGAGCCGGTGAAGAAGGCGGAGATGAAGGCACTGGGAAAGCCGGCGATGACGATCAGCATGGCGTTTCGGAACACATGGCCATAGAGCACCCGCCGCTCCGACAGGCCCTTCATGCGGGCGGTCGTCACGTACTGCTTGCGGATTTCCTCCATGAAGGAATTCTTGGTGAGCAGTGTCATGGTGGCGAAGGCGCCGAGCACCATCGAGGTCAGCGGTAGCACCAGATGCCAGCCGTAATCCAGGATGCGCTCCGGCCAGGAGAGCTGGGCCCAATTGTCGGACGTGAGGCCGCGCAGCGGAAACCAGTCGAGGAACGAGCCGCCGGCGAACAGGATGATCAGCAGGATCGCGAACAGGAAGGAGGGGATGGCATAGCCGACGATGATGACTGCCGAGGTCCACATATCGAACCGCGAACCGTCGCGCATCGCCTTCGAGATGCCGAGCGGGATCGAGATGAGATAGGTCAGCAGTGTCATCCAGAGCCCGAGGGAGATGGAGACCGGCAGCTTCTCTGCAATCAGGTCGAGAACCCCGATGTCGCGGAAATAAGAGCGGCCGAAGTCAAACCGGGCGTAGTTCCAGATCATCAGCAGGAACCGCTCGTGCGCCGGCTTGTCAAAGCCGAACTGCTTCTCCAGTTCCTTGATGAATTTCGGGTCGAGGCCCTGGGCGCCGCGATATTTCGATGCGGAGGCATCCATGCCGCCCCCCGGTGCCGCCCCCCCGCCTGCGAAATCGCCGCCCTGACCGGAGACACGGGAGGTTGCGGACACGTCGTCGCCGGTGAGCTGGGCGATCACCCGCTCCACCGGGCCACCGGGCGCGAACTGAATGACCACGAACGACACCAGCATGATGCCGAGAATCGTCGGTATCATGAGCGCGATGCGGCGGAGGATGTAAGCGAGCATCTAGCCTCCGGGATTCGGCTGACGTTGCGGGGCCAAAGGCTCCGCGTCAACCGCCCTTCGCGGGTGTCGGGGCGCCCTGTGTGGGCGAGGTCTGCGGGCGGGTCCACCAGGTGTCGAGAATGCCGGTGTCGTATTTGGGGAGTGTGCTGGGTCGATCGTACACGTCCCAATAGGCGATCCAGTGGGACGGCTTGTACCATTGCGGCACCCAATAGTGGCCCGCTCTCAACACGCGATCGAGTGCGCGCGAGGCCGTGACCAGCTCCGGCCGGGTCTGTGCCGCCAGCGCCGCTTTGATCAGCCCATCCACGGCGGGATCAGAAATGCCGGACATATTGTTGGAGCCATTGGTGCGCGCCGCCTCGCTGCCGAAATAGGAGCGCAACTCCTCCCCGGGATTGAGCGAGACCGAATAGCGCCGCACCAGGATGTCGAAGTCGAAGTCCTTCAGGCGCGCCTGATATTGCGCGGGATCGACGATGCGGAAAGTGGCGTCGATGCCGAGCACCTTGAGATTGGCGATGTAGCGCGAGGTATGTCGCTCGAAAGACCCGTCGTCGTCCAAGAACTCAATGGTGAAAGGCTGGCCCTTCGCGTCCACCAGCTTGCCATCCTTGATCTGATAGCCTGCCTCTTTCAGGAGCGCAGCGGCGCGGCGCAGCATCGCCCGGTCCTGGCCTGAGCCGTCGCCGACGGGCGGCACATAAGGCACGCCGAACACCTCCGCCCGCAGCGTGTCGCGATAGGGCGCCAACAGCTTTTCCTCGGCTTCGGAAGGTTTTCCTTCAGCCATGAGGTCCGAATTTTGGAAGAACGAGACGGTCCGGTCATACTGGCCGAACATCAGGTTCTTGTTGGTCCATTCAAAATCGAAGGCCAGCGCCAGGGCCTCGCGGACCCGGCGGTCGTGGAATTTGGCGCGGCGGGTGTTGAAGAACCAGCCCTGCGCGCCAGAGGGCGTATGATCGGGCAGCACATCGCGCTTCACCCGGCCGTCCTTGAGAGCGGGGAAGTCATACTGCGTCGACCAGGCGCGGGAGGTGAACTCCTCGCGGAACAGATAGCCGCGGGCCTTGAACGCCTCGAAGCCCACGTCCCGGTCGCGGAAATATTCAAAGCTGATGGTGTCGAAGTTGAACCGCCCGCGATTGACCGGAAGGTCGGCGCCCCAATAGTTCGCGACCCGATCATATTCGATGAAGCGCCCGCTCTCGAACCGGCCGATCTTATAGGGACCGGAGCCGAGCGGAGGAACCAGGGTGGTCTCGTCGAACGTGTGAGTGGTGTAATAGGCCTTCGAGAAGATCGGCAGGCTGGCGGCATAGAGCGGCACGTCGCGCGGGCGCTGCGGGGTGAAGCGGACCGCCACGACGCCCGGCCCTTCGGCCTCGGCGCTGATGAACTCGCGCAAGCCCTGGCGGATCAGCGGATGGCCCTGCGCCTTCAGGGTATTGAGTGAGAAGGCGACATCCTCGGCGGTGAGCGCGGTGCCGTCGTGGAAGCGCGCCTGGGGGCGCAGCCGGTAGCGATAGAGCTGGCCGTCGTCCGAGACGGTCACGCCCGCCGCCACCAGACCATAGAGCGAATCCGGCTCGTCGGCGGCCCGCGCCATCAGGCTGTCGAAGATCAGCGACACGCCCTGGGCGGCATCGCCGCGCAAGATGTAGCCGTTCAGGGAATTGAAGGTCTGGAACGACTGGTTATAGGCGGCGTTCGGGCCGATCAGCGAATAGGTGCCGCCCTTGGGGGCTTCCACATTCACATAGTCGAACTGCTTGAAGTCCGCCGGGTATTTCAGATCGCCAAAGGCGGAAAGTCCGTGGCGCTCCACATCTGCCGGCGCGGCGGTGCCGGTAAGTGGCGAGGCCGGCGGGGATGCTATGTCTTCGGCGAATGCCGGACGCGCCAGTGCGAAGACGCCCGCCCCGGCGGCGATGCGCAGCAAGCTCCGGCGGCTGGTCCCACCCCTGGTCATTGGGGTGGGTTCCCAGCCTTCGCCGCCTTGGCGGCGTCCCACCACCAGATGGTGGGGAATTCAAAGCTATATTGGGGCAGCTTCTCCGGCCGCGCGAAGCGATCCCACCGCGCGGTGCGGGTGTAGCGGAGCGTCCAGGCGGGGATGACATAATCGTTCCACAGCAGCACCCGGTCGAGGGCATGTGTGGTGGCCACCAGTTCCTCGCGGTTCTTGGCGTAGATCACCTTGTCGATCAGCATATCGACGGCCGGGTTGGAAATGCCGGCATAATTGCGCGAGCCGTCGCGCTTGGCGGATTCCGAGCCCCAATAATCGCGCTGCTCATTGCCGGGCGAGAGCGACTGGCCCCAGGCGGCGATGATCATGTCGAAGTCGCGGGCGCGGACGCGGTTGATATATTGCGAGGAATCGACGATCCGCACGCTGACCTGGATGCCCAGCCGCTCAAGGCCCGGCTTATAGAACAGGGCGACGCGCTCGAACGCCGGGCTGTTGATCAGGATCTCAAGGGTGAAGGGCACGCCTTGGGGATCGACCAATTGCTTGCCCTTCACCTGATAGCCGGCCTGCTTCAGTAGGTCGAAGGCGGCGCGCAGGTTGGCGCGGCGGGCGTCCTCATTGGGGCTTGTGGGATTGGTGTAGGGCTTGGTGAACAGGTCCGGCGGCACCTGGTCCTTCACGCCGTTCAGGATGTTCAGCTCAAGCCCCTGCGGCGTGCCTGACGAGGCCAACTCGGTGCCCGAGAAATAGCTGCCGACGCGGGTGTACTGGTCGAAGAACAGCGTGTGGTTCATGCCCTCGAAATCGAGCGCATAGTTCAGCGCACGGCGCACCCGCTGGTCCTGGAACTTGGCCCGACGCAGATTGGGCACGAACGCCTGCATCACGCCCGAAGATTTGTTCTCAAACCTTTCCAGCAACACCCGCCCGTCGGTCTTGGCGGGGAAATCATAGGCGGTCGCCCAGTTCTTCGCGGAGGTTTCGATCCGGAAGTCGTACTGATCGGCCTTGAACGCCTCCAACTCCACCGTGTCGTCGCGATAATATTCGTAGCGGATCTCGTCGAAATTGTTCGAGCCGACATTCACCGGCAGATCCTTGCCCCAATAGGTCTTCACCCGCTCGTAGGACACGGTGCGGCCGGGGACGAAGGACTTGATCTTGTAGGCGCCCGAGCCGAGCGGCGGCTCAAGGGTGCCCTGGGTGATGTCGCGCGGCTTGCCGGAGGCGTCGGTACCGGTCCACCAATGCTTGGGCAGAACCATCATCTCGCCGACGATCTGGGGAAGTTCGCGGTTTCCGCCCTGGTCGAAGGTGAAGGTGACTTCCCGCTCCCCGGTCTTCTGCACATCCTTCACATGACGATAATAGAAGGCCTGGCCGGGGTTGTTCTTGGTGATCATGTCGAACGACCACACCACGTCATCGGGCGTGATGGGGGCGCCATCGTGCCATTTGGCGTCGGGCCGCAGGCGATACGTTACCCAGGAGAAGTCGGCCGGAAAGGCCAGGCTCTCGGCAATCTGGCCGTAGGCGGTGGCGACTTCGTCGCGCGACTGGGTGGTGAGAGTGTCGTAGATCAAGCCGATGCCGGCAGCGGCGGTGCCGCGCGGGATCATCACGTTGAAGCTGTCGAATGTCCCGGTTTCGGAAAATCGCACCACGCCGCCTTTTGGGGCGTCGGGGTTCACATAGTCGAAATGCTTGAAATCCGGAGGATACTTCGGCTCGCCCATGAGCGAGGTCGCGGCACGGAACGGCGCCTCGGCCTGCTGCGCGAACGCCGGGGTGCCACCGGCGAGGACGGCCAGGGCCAGGACGAGGCAGCGGACCTTCAAACGCATGGATTGGCTCCGGATCGACGGCAGGGGCGGGTCAAGAACACAGCCCCACTCCGTTTGCGCCGTGAGCGGATCGGAGAAGGCGTGCCTTCGTGGGCTCCGGTAACAAATGTTTCGCCTGGGTGGTTTCACCCAAGCGCAACCGGCTCTGGAGCGCCATAGCCGATAATCACCCCCGGCGCGACGGCAGAAAGAAGGCGCGGACGGGGGACAGCGCGCAAAATCCGGTGAAAAGGGTCCGTCGCGTCGTGATCGGGAGGCTTTGACGACCCTTCGTCAGGCCGATGTCTCGTCGAGGAAGAAGCGCACCATCTCGCGGCTGGCGTCCGGTCCACGCGGATCGGTGAAGGAGCCGTCGGGATTGCCGCCGGACCAAGCATGGCCTGAACCGTGCACCACCCATTGCTCCAGCACCACCCGCCCGCTCTCGTCGCTCTCGCGGGTGCGGGTGTAGCGCATGCCGCCCGGTGCCGCGCCCTGGGTGACGTCGGTGCGCAGCCGGGCGTCGGCCTTGGATTGAGCGATGACGAAATCGCCGTTGATCGGATTGACCGTGGTGTCGCGGTCGCCGTGGAACACGATGGTAGGAACGATACGTCCGTCGGCACTGCGGGTCGGGGTGCCAGAGCCCCCGTCGCGCATGGCGCCGAAGGCCGAGGACATATCCCGCGCCGCGCCGCAGGCCAGCCCCGAGTGGACGCCGATGGCGGCGTAGAGGTCGGGATAGGCCGCCCCCATGATGGCGGCAGTGGCGCCGCCAGCGGACAGGCCGGCGATGAACACGCGATCCGGCTGGATGGAAAACTCGGCCATGATCTCGCGCGTAATCCCGGCGATGATCGAGGGCTCACCCTGACCGCGCTGCTGATCGCCGCTATTGAACCAGTTCCAGCATCGCGACGCGTTGGCCGACTTGTTCTGGCCGGGATAGGCGACGAAGAAGCCCCGCTCCTCGGCGAACTCGTTCATCTGGGTGCCGATGGCGAAATCGTCCGGCGACTGGCTACAGCCGTGCAGCATGACGACCAGCGGCAGCGGCGCGTCGGCATAACAGCTCGGGATGAAAAGCTTGTAGGCGCGATTGCCCGCCGCGTTGGCGAAGCTGCGATTCTCAAATTGCGCAGCGCCCTCCACGGGTGTCCCACCCTGTGGCTGGGCATCGAAATCGAGCGTGCCCAGTCGCGCCATCAGGCCGGCGGGAGAGATCATGTCCGCCGCCGAGGGAAGGGCGAAGCCGAGGCGCGTGCGGGGCGTGGTATCGGCCGGCGCCCAGGACGCCTCCGGTGTATCGTCGGTATCAGGGGCGCCGCCGCGCAGCAGGGCCATGGCCTCGTCCAGCCGCCCTTCCCGGGTGAGGCGGGTGACCTCCCTCATATCGACGTTGAAGACGGGCTTCATGAAATTCAATCCTTGATACGGGCATAGGGCGCTAGAACCTGGTCCATCGCCTGATTGTTTCGGGTCATAAGCAAAATCACTGGATGCGCCCGCTCAGCGCGTGCTTCACGCCGGGGCTGGCCTGCAAGGCGCCCAGAACATGGATCGCGGCGATGGTGTCGCGCGCAAGCTCGGGGGTCACGTCGGGATCGATGACCACCAGCCCGAGCACCTGGATGCGCAGCGTTTCGCCCGCCGCCTTCACCGCTTCCAACTCGGTGCGCCCGTAATGGCGCAGGCCCAGTTCCATCCTGCGCACTTCCACCGAGCGGTTGAGCGCGTCGCGGTGCCGGTCGAGCTGGTTGCGAATCGCCGTGCGGATGAAATCCGTGCGGTTGGAATAGAAGCGATCCTCCACCAGGAGGTCGATCTGTCCGAGATCGACATGCCCCAGGTTGATCGTGATCTTCTCGCTTTCCGCCGGCTTGGCCGGGCGGGAAGGGGCCAAGTGGCTTTTGGCCAGTTCGCTTTTCGTCAAGTCGAGGATGGCCAGGTCGCGGGCGGCAGCCAAGTCCGTAATCATCGCATTATCCATCCCAGAACCATCCGTGTGGATGGTAGATAAGGTATGGTGCAGCGCAGCACAAGTGTCGGAAAGATTCATCTTCATGCGCGGCCTGAATGCAAAAGGCCGGCCCAATGCCGGACCGGCCTTCTGATTCGACATGTAGGAGAACCAGCGCAGCAATCACTGCGGCTTGGCGTCTCCGGCAGGCTTCGCGTCATCCGCGGGCTTGGCATCTGTAGGTGCAGGAGCCGCAGGTGCAGGTGCCGCGGGAGCGGGCGTGGCGTCTGCGGGTTTGGTATCCGCAGGCCGGGGATCTGCCGGCTTGGCATCTCCAGCAGCGGGTGCGGCCGGTGCAGCAGCTGTCGCGGTCGGCAGCGGCTTGGGATCATGCGAGAGGGAATTGAGGTAGGCGATCAGGTCCGCCCGCTCCATTTCCTTCGGGATACCGGCGAACGCCATCGCGGTGCCGGGGATGTAAGCCTTGGGATTCGTCAGGAAGTCGTTCAGGTCCTGGGGCGTCCAGTCCCCACCCTTGGCCTTCATGGCGGCGGAGTAGGCGAAGCCCGCGACGCTGGCCTTGGCGCGTCCCACGACCGAATAAAGGTCGGGACCAACCTTGGCGCCGGCACCTTCCACGAAGTTGTGGCAGGACGCGCACCGCTTGGCGACATTGGCGCCCTTCTCGATCGATGCCTTCGCAAACAATTCCTCGATCGGCACCATCACCGGCGCAGCCACCTGCGCCTCGGAAGGACCATCGGGAACCGCAATCTCATAGCCCGGCTTGGCAGGTGCCGAGGGGGCAAAGACGATTTCGGAGAGAATGCCGAGGCCGAGCGTGAACGTCAGCGTGCCAAGCACCGCGCCCGCGATTTTGTTCAATTCAAAACTGTTCATCGGCGCTTCGCTCCTCGGAGCCCCAATTTTCCATTCAGCACAGCGCGCAAAAGGCCGCGCCGGCGCGCCGCGCGCGGGCACGACCGGTCGGAACTAATCATTTTGATGAAAGCCGCGCAACCCGTCCGGGGGCGCGCCCCAATGCCACGCATTGGAGCACTTCCACTTCTCAAATGCAGGCTTGGCGCCGGCGCGGCGAGCGGTCGCAGCGCGGGTGCCCATGGACATCGGCCGCGCGAGGGTGGATATGCCCCCCGCATATAAGGATAAGGACTCCACTTATGAGCCACCGCATTGTGTTCCAGGGCGAGCCGGGCGCCAATTCGCACATCGCCTGCCGCGAAACCTATCCGGACCATGAGGCGGTGCCCTGCGCCACGTTCGAGGATTGCTTCGCAGCGGTGGAGGGCGGCACCGCCGACCTCGCAATGATCCCGATCGAGAATTCGGTTGCCGGCCGGGTTGCGGATATCCACCATCTGCTGCCGCGCGCCAACCTTTCCATCATCGGTGAATTCTTCCTGCCGCTGTCGCACCAGCTCATGGCGGTGCGGGGCGCGAGCCTTGCCACCATCAAGTCGGCGCAGAGCCATGTCATGGCGCTCGGCCAATGCCGCAAGGCGATGCGCACGCTCGGCCTCACCGCCGTGATCGGCGCCGACACCGCGGGCTCGGCCCGCGAGATCGCCGAGGCCGGGGATGTGGCACGCGCTGCCATTGCCTCGCGCCTCGCCGCCGAACTCTACGGCCTCGACATCCTCGCCGAGAACATCGAGGACGAGAGCCACAACACCACCCGCTTCGTGATCCTGGCGCGCGAAGGGGAATGGGCGTCGGCGGGCGAGGGTCCGGTTGTCACCAGCTTCGTTTTCCGCGTGCGCAACGTGCCGGCCGCGCTCTACAAGGCGCTCGGCGGCTTTGCCACCAACAGCGTCAACATGACCAAGCTGGAATCCTACCAGATGGACGGCGGCTTCACCGCCACGCAGTTCTATGCCGACGTCGACGGCCACCCGGACGATCGGGGCCTCAAGTTCGCGCTGGAGGAACTGGCCTTCTTCTCCCGCGAATTGCGCATCCTCGGGGTCTATCCCGCTCACGCCTACCGGCTGGGGCTGGCGCAGAGCCAGACGGGGGACCACTGAAGCTGGTCTTCAGTGGTCGAACCGCAGGGTGATGCGGGCGCGGGCGCCGGTGCGGCCGAAGGTGACGCGGTCGCCCAGGCGGGTCAGCATATAGGCGGCGAACGCGGCCACCTCCTTGGTATCTCCGAGCAGGGCTTCGGGCGAGGGGCGTTCCTTCGGGGCTTCCATCACCTCGCCCTCGTAGAGCAGGAAGACGTCGAGATGGGTTTCGTCGAACCGAGCCCTCAGCTCCACGGGGCTGGTGGCGATGTCATTGTCCTGCAAGAGTTCCAGCGCCTGGGCCGCGACAGGAATAGCCGCAGCGATGACATCGCGGCGTGCCCCCCATAGCCCGCCCTGGCGCTCGAGAAATTCCTGCACCGTGTCAAAGGCGTTGGAGCCCGGCTCGACCACTTGGGCGCTTTCCCTGGAAATACCGATGCGGAACACGAGGTTCAGCAGGATGGCGAAACACGCAGCCACCGTGAGGGGCGTCGCGAACAGGGGTTGCAGCCAGCCGGGCAACTGATCGTGCAGGGGCAGCAGCGCCACAGACAGTCCCGCCAGCATGGAAAGCCCCACCAGAAAGACCCGGCGCTCGCTGAGCCGTCGGGACAGGATCAGGTCCATCCCGGCCACCAGCAGGTAGGCGGCGGTATAGAGCAGGATGCCGCCGATCACCGGAGAAGGAACCAGCGTCAGGGCGACGATGGCCTTCGGGAAGAAGGCCGTGGCGAACATCAGCGCCCCGGCGCAGATGCCGATGATGCGTGCCGTGGCGCCGGTCGCGAAGGCAAGCCCCACCGCCGCCGAGGATAGGCCGGACTGGAAGCCGGTGGTCAGGCCGTTGAGAATATTGCCGATGCCCGTGGCCGTCACCGCCCGTCCGGCCGCCGCCATGTCGGCGCGGCGCCAGTCGGCGTCGTTCATCTTCTCCAGCGAGAGCGTGGTGCTGAGCACGTCCACCATCCCCATCATCACCAGCAGGCCCATGACGGGAAACAGGCTCGGCTCCAGGTGAAGGGTCGGTAGGCTGAAGCTCGGCAGGGCCACGGTGTCCACATGGCTCAGGATGTCGGAATAACTGACCGTGTTGCTGCCGATGATCTCCGCCGTGATCCAGCCGATGCTCGCCCCGGCGAGCACGGCGAACAGTTTGAGGCGGCGCGGCGCGAATACGGTGACGCTGACGATGATGGCAAGCGTCACGCCGGCGACGATCAGGCGGTCGCTCTCAACCGTTGTGTGCGTGCCCTCCATGCCAAGTGCCCGGCGCAGCGCCGGCGCGGCCAGAGAAACCCCAAGCATGGACACCGCGACGCCGCACACCTCCGGCGGCAGAAGCACGCGCAGCGGGCGAACCACGCGCGCGGCGAGAATCTGGCAGATGCCCGTGAGCACGAGGTTCGCTGCCATCAGCGCCGGGCCGCCCAATGTCAGGCCCTGGACCGCGAGTGGGATCGCCCCTGCCGAGGGGATGTGCACGGCGAGGTAGCCGCTACCGAAGCGCGTGCGGCTACACTGGATGATGGTGGTGATGCCGATGCACATGGCGCAGGCGGTGAGAATGGATTGGGTCTGTGCCCCAGAAAGCCCGGCTTCGGTGGCTGCAACCAACGGATAGAGAAGATAGGTCAGCGCCAGCATCGCGTGCTGGGCGGCCAGCGGGATCAGCGCGGGCGTCGGCACCTTGTCGTCGAGGCCGTACACCAGATCGGCCGGCCGGCGCTTGCGGCGCGCGGGCCCTCCGGGCGGAGCGAACAGGCGGCGCAGGAGCGTCACCACGCCCCCATGCTTTGAGGGGGGCGTGCCTACCGGATAAGGGCTGGGGGGTTTTTCCAAGCGCGCTTCCTGGTGTGCCACCGGCCTGAATCGCCAGGGCGGTGTATCTCAGTCGGTATTGCGCCCCGGTTCAATAAGCCGGCGACCGAATTCTACGCCAATCCCAGTGCTTCATGCGGCCGTGCCCTGCGCGAAGGCCCGCAGCAGGTGGTGGGCGATCGCCAGCGGCTGGGGCGCCACAAGCCCATCGGGATGCGTGCGGTTTAGCATCTGCACCACTTCATCGCGCGAGAACCAGCGGGCGCCCTCCAATTCCTTGGTGTCCACCACGATTTCCTCCGTGAGAGCCTGCGCGAAGCAGCCGATCATCAGCGACATGGGAAACGGCCAGGGCTGGGTGGCGTGATAGGCGACGCGGCCCACCAGAATGCCCGATTCTTCCAGCACCTCGCGCCGCACCGCGTCCTCGACCGTCTCGCCGGGCTCGACGAAGCCGGCAAGCGCCGACCACATTCCCGGCGCGAACTGCACCTGCCGGCCCAGCAGGCAGCGGTCGCCGACCGAGGTCAGCATGATAACGACGGGATCGGTGCGCGGGAAATGCTGGACTTTGCAGGCCGGGCAATCGCGCCGCCAGCCGCCGTCGGACATGCTGGTTTCGGCGCCGCAATTGGCGCAGAAGCGATGCCGCCCGTGCCAGCCGTTGAGCGCCTTGCCGCAGGCGATCGCGCTGAGATGTTCGGGCGCCAGCAGCCCGCCCATGGCGATGGAGCGCAGGTCCGGTCCGAGACGAACAGGCCGCTTGCCTCCAGTTCCTCGCGCCGGGTTGGGTCGAAGCGTGCGGCGAAATAGGGGGCACCATCGGCGAGACCGAGAAACAGCGGGCTCCCGGCGCCGAGGTCACGGGCGTGGGCCGGCTCGAACAGCGGATCGAGCGTATCCCCCACCTTGCGCGCCGCGACCAGTTCGCCCCCCAGCAGGTAGGTGCGGGCATCCCCTTGCGCGAACAGGGCCTCCGCCTCAGTCCGGCGGTGTGCGGCGCGGTCGAGCGGATTGTCGATATAGCCGAGGATCGGCGCGGCGCCGAGATCGGGGAAGGGGGCTGGTCATGGGGAGCGCGCCTGAGGCGATGGAGAGGTGGCGGACGGTGGCACGGGCCGGCGGGGGTGGCAAGCTGGGCCGTTTCTAATCAGGCGCGAGGGCCAAGGCGGCGCGAAGCGCGGTGGCGCGTCCCTCCAGGTCCGCGCCGAGCGGCGCGCGGGTGCCGACGCCGAACATGGGGCCGGGCCATGCCGCATCCCCCGGTGTGCGTCCGACGATGTGGACATGAAGCTGCGGCACCATGTTGCCCAGCGCCGCCACATTGAGCTTCACGCACCCGCTCACCGCCTTGAGCGCGGCGGAGGCGGCGGCGATTTCCTCCATGAGGACGGCGCGCTCGTCCGCTGACAGATCGATGATCTCCACCGCTCCCGCGCGGCGCGGCACCAGGACAATCCAGAAGAAGCGCGCATCGTCCACCAAGCGGACATGGCAGAGCGGGAGGTCGCCGAGGGCGGGGCCCGTCGGCGGCGAGGGCGGGGATCGAGGGCGAATGTCATGGCCGGAGTTGTGCGGCGGGCTGTCGGCGCGCGCAAGCGGGGCTGGAAGGCTCCGCGTCCCCATCACGACACCCGGCTTGCCAAATCGGTCCTTTCGCACGATATAGACGCCGGGAGGTTGGCGGTGGACGAGCCACTCGCCAATCGGGTCAGATCCGGAAGGAAGCAGCCCCAACGAGCCCGGTCTCGGGTCTCTGACCAGCCTCCCACCTTCTTCACGCACAGATCGCCCCCGCAATTCACCGGGGGACCGCAGCGCAAGGCTCACGCCTGCGCCTGCGCGATGCTATGAAGGACCATGAGCGCGGATACCCCTGAACACCCCCCCGGCGACGACACGGCCGACATGCCCAATTTGGACATGCCGGGCCTGGATATGCCGGGATTCGACCTCGGTGCCCCACCGGCCCCGGTGCCGGTCGCGGCGACGCCGTATCGGGTGCTGGCGCGCAAATACCGGCCGCAGACCTTCGTTGACCTGATCGGCCAGGAAGCGATGGTCCGCACGCTCTCCAACGCCTTCAGTTCGGGCCGCATCGCCCAGGCCTATATCCTCACCCGGGGTCCGGGGCGTGGGAAAGACCACCACCGCGCGGATCCTGGCGCGCGCGCTCAATTACGAGCCCATGGAAGGCGGCGGGCGGCCGACGCTGGACCTCTCCGTGTTGGGCAAGCACTGCCGCGACATCATCGAATCGCGCCATGTGGACGTGATGGAGATGGACGCCGCGTCCAACACGTCGATCAACGACATCCGCGAGATCATCGAGGGCTCGCGGTACCGCCCGGCCATGGCGCGGTACAAGGTCTACATCATCGACGAAGTGCACATGCTCTCCACCGCAGCATTCAACGGGCTGTTGAAGACGCTGGAGGAGCCGCCGGAGCATGTGAAGTTCATCTTCGCCACCACCGAAATCCGCAAGGTGCCGGTGACTGTACTCTCGCGCTGTCAGCGTTTCGATCTGCGGCGGGTGGATGCGGGTGTGCTGGCGCAGCATCTCGCCGGCATCTGCGTGAAGGAAGGCGTAGAGGTCGAGAGCGAGGCGCTCTCCACCATCTCCCGCGCCGCCGAGGGCTCGGTGCGCGATTCGCTCTCGCTGCTGGATCAGGCCATCGCCCATGGCGGGGGACGGGTCGGGGCGGAAGAGGTGCGGCGCCTGCTGGGTCTTGCCGACCGCGCCCGCGTCATCGATTTGTTCGAGGCGCTGATGTCCGGCGACACGCTCAAGGCGATCCGCGAGTTCCGCGAGCAGTATGACGCTGGCGCCGACCCGGCGGTGATCCTCACCGATCTCGCCGAATTCACCCATCTGCTGACCTGCTTCAAGCTGGTGCCCGAGACCGCCGCCGATGCCTCTCTCGTGCAGGCGGAACGGGAGCGCGGGTCGGAGATGGCCGCCAAGCTCTATATCCGCGACCTCTCGCGGGTCTGGCAGATGCTTTTGAAGGGCATCACGGAGACCCAGCAATCCGCTAAGCCGGCCCAATCCGCCGAGATGGTGCTGGTGCGCATCGCCTATGCGGTGGATCTCCCCACCCCCGAAGAGGCGCTGCGCAAGCTGAGGGAATTGCAGGACACGCCCCAGTCCTCGGCCCCGTCCGCGTCCAGGCCCGCTCCCCAGTCCGGACCGTCAGCGTCCGGGCCATCAGCCGCTCTCGCGCCGACCAATGGTGGCGGTGGCGCTCGGCTCGCGGTGGCGGCGCGAACCGAACCTCAGATGCAGGTGCGTGCAACCGCTCAACCCCAGCCTCAGCCGGAGCCGCAAGGTCCGCGCCTTGAGCGGTTGGAGGATCTGGTGGCGCTGGCGAGCGCCAAGCGCGATCTGCTGCTGAAGCATGCGCTCGAAACCTATGTGAAGCCGGTCCATTTCGAGGATGGGCGCATCGAGTTTGCGCTCGCGCCGGGCGGCAGCCCCAATCTGGTGCAGGAATTATCCAAGAAGCTCGCGGACTGGACCAGCAAGCGTTGGATGGTGTCCTTCACCTCCAGGGACGCCGGCGCGCCGACCCTGGCCGAGACCAACGCCGCGGCGAAGGCGCAGCGGGAGGACGGCATCCGCGCCGACCCGCTGGTGGCGGCGGTGCTGGCGAAATTCCCCGGCGCGCAGATCGTCGATGTGCGCACCCGCGAAGAGACGCCCGACCTCGGGCTCGCCCCGGTGGAGGAGGATGCCTATATGGGTCCCGGACCGGACGACGAACTGGAATATTGAGGAGAGGGTAAAATGCGCGACCTGATGGGCATGATGAAGCAGGCGAAAGAGCTTCAGGAGCGCATGCAGCAGATGCAGGCCGAACTGGATTCGGTCGAGGTGGAGGGCGTCTCGGGCGGGGGTCTCGTCTCGGTGCGCCTGACCGCCAAGGGAGATCCCAAGGCGATCCGCATCGACCCGACGCTTCTGAAGCCGGACGAGGGCGAAATTCTCGAAGACCTGCTGGTCGCTGCCATCTCCGACGCCCGCCGCAAGGCCGAGAGCGTCATGCAGGACAAGATGTCCGCACTCACCGGTGGCTTGCCGATCCCGCCCGGCCTCAAACTGTTCTGAGTGACGCGCCCAGGCTCGGGTCGGACCCGAGCCTGGGCCAAGGGCCTCAATGCGCCCCGTTGAGCATGCCGAACACCGCCTTGTAGTTTCCGCTCGCTTCCGCGTTGCGCAGGAACTTGACCCGCGCGACGGCATTCTCGTGCGCGTCCGGGTTGGCTTCCAGCAGCCCCACGGTCTCGCTGATGAAGGCGTCCAGCGGCATGGAGTTTGGGTTGGTGTCGTGGCCGGGCATCAGTTCGGTGGCAACCGCCGGGGGCGCCAGCTCGATCACCTGGACCGGCGTGTCGCGCAGCTGGAAGCGCAGTGATTGGCTGTAGGAATGCATCGCCGCCTTGGTGGCATTGTAGGTCGGCGTCGCTGCCAGCGGCACGAAGGCGAGGCCCGAGGTGACGTTGATGATGGTCGCGCTCGCCTGCCGGCGCAGATGCGGCAGCAGGGCTGCGATCAGCCGGATCGGCCCCAGCAGATTGGTGGCGATGGTCGCCTCGGCGTCGGCGAGATCGAACGGCTCGGCCAGCAGGTCTTCCGGGCGCATGATGCCGGCATTGTTGATGAGCACGTTGAGCGCCGGATGCGCCTTCGTCACCTCTTGCGCCAGCGCGGTGACGCCGGCCTGTGTCTCCACATCCGCCGCCACATAGGACATGCCGGGATTGCCTGACACAACCGCCTCCAGGGCGCTCTTGCGGCGTCCGGCGATGATGACGGTATTGCCCGCCGCCTGAAGCGCCTTTGCGAGCGCCGCCCCGATGCCGGAGCCGCCGCCGGTGATGAGAATGGTGTTGCCTGCGATCTTCATGGCTTCAGCCTCTTTAAAAAAGAGCGGGTGAACCGCCTGTGATGCTGATATAAACCCACGCTCCCTATTGGGAAGTAGGCACTAAATATATCCATACATACCTAAAAGAGAGTGTCATGGCTGCCGAGAGTGCTCCCGCATCCGCCAACCCCCAAGGGGCCAATTCAGGCCATGCCTATCCCGAAGACCTCGACCCGCGCGTCGAGGCGCTGGTGGATGATCTGATCGGCCGGGTGGCGGACAAATGGACCATGCTGATTCTGGAAGTGCTCACCGAGCATGGCGAGCAGCGGTTCACCCGGATCGGCGAACTGGTGGGTGGCATCAGCCAGAAGATGCTGACGCAGACCCTGCGCCACATGGAGCGCGACGGCCTGCTGGTGCGCACCGTGCATCCGGTGATCCCGCCCAAGGTGGAATACCGCCTCACCGATCTCGGTCTGACGCTCGCCGAGGCGTTCTGCGGGGTCTGGAGCTGGGCCGCCGCCAATCTGGACCGCATCGAGGGCGCCCGGCAGGCGTTCGATGCCAAGGCGGGGAAGAAGGATTAGGCGCGGCCCAACTTTGCGGGGTCGAACAGGATGCCAGCCTGAAGGCTGCGGGCGATGCGCGTGGCGGTTTCGACCAGCACTGTCGCCTGCGCCGGGGAGAAGCGTTCGTGCGCGGTTTCCCGCCACAGCCGAAGCCAGACCGGAAACAGCGGGGCAAACGCCTCGGGCTTCAGCGGCAGGGCTTTGTGGACTGCCAGCGGATTGCCCTTGTAGCGTCCGGCCTTGAGCATGACCGAGCACCAGAAGTCGGTCAGCGTGTCCATATGCTCCGGCCAGTTCTCGACCGCCGCATTGAACACAGGACCGAGCGCGGGATCGCACCGCACCTTGGCGTAGAACGCATCCAGCTGGCCGCGCAGCGCGGGCTCATCGATGTCGCTCATGCGCTCAGCCGGTCCCGGAACAGGGCGGCGATCAGGTCGGATTGGGTAACGATGCCGGCGAGCTGGTCGTTGGCGTCCACCACCGGCACGGCATGCAGCCCGCCGTCCGCCATAAGGGGCACGAGGTCTGCGATCGGGGTGTGAGGGCGCGCGGCGCGGACATTCACGGTCATGATCTCCTGTACCGACCCCTGGGGCGCGCGGGCAAGCCTGACCACATGGCGCAGGCGCTGCGCGAGGGAAACCCGCGGACCTGCGCTGCCCCATGCGGCTTTATCCAGCAGATCGCTCTGGGTGACGATACCCACCACCCGCGCGTCTTCCGTCGTGACCGGCAGCGCCTTGACCGCGTGTCCGCGCAGCAGGTGGAGGGCGGCCCGCATCGAGGTCTCCGGGGAGACGGCGGTGACATCGCGCGACATGATATCGGCGCAGGTGATCTCGCCGGAGCGGCGGGCATAGGCGCGCACCTCGGCAAGGCGCAGAACTTCCGCGAGATCGGAGCGGCTCACGTCCAGCAGCCGGTCATATTGCGCCAGCGCGGCGTCGAGATCCGCCGCCGAGAAGCCGAGCCGGGCCGAGGGCGGCTGGTCTTTGTTCTCGCGCGGCGCCGTTGCCGCCGGGGCGGGATAGGGGCGGCCGGTGAGGGCGTTATAGGCGAGCGCTACCGCCAGCAGCAGCACCGAGTTCAGCAACACCGGCGTCAGCACGAAACCGTAGCCGGCGGCGTGGACCGCATCGCCCCCGAGTACTGCGGTGAGTGCCACGGCGCCGCTGGGCGGGTGCAGGCAGCGCAGGGCTAGCATGAGGCCGATGGCGATGCCGCCCGCGAGCCCCGCCGCCAGGAACGGATCAGGCACGAAGCGCGCGGCGGTGACACCCACCACGGCCGCCACGAGATTGCCTGCGATCAGCGACCAGGGCTGCGCCAGCGGGCTCGACGGCACCGCGAACAGCAGCACCGAGGAGGCGCCCATGGGCGCGATCAGCAGCGGCAGCGCGGAATCCGGCCCCAGGGCGAGGCGCGTCGCGACGCCTGTGACGACCAGACCGATCAGCGCGCCGACAGCCGCGCGCAGCCGTTCAATCGGACTGACGGGGGCAAGCGTGGGCGCGAAACGTTTCAGAACCAGGGAGATTTGGGACATGGCGATGAGCGGCGATCCGGGGGAGGGGCTTCCCGTTGGCAACGGCCGCGACTGAGTCCGGACGCTCCATCGGCCAGGACTTTAGCAACTTGCCTATTCATTGGGCAATCCTGTCATGGGTCTGCCAGCCATGGTTCTGTGGCGCCGGCGCGCCGCACGCGCTACATGCGGAACAGCGCCTCAAGAAAGCCCGCCATGCCCCGTGCCGTCGCCGGCCCCGAGATCGAACGCCTGATCCAGTTGCTCGCCCGCCTGCCGGGCCTCGGCCCGCGCTCGGCGCGCCGGGCGGCGCTGCACCTCATCAAGAAGCGCGAGGCATTGATGGCGCCGCTCACCACGGCGATGGGTGATGCCCTGGGCAAGATCGTGGAATGCCACGTTTGCGGAAACGTGGATGTGCGCGACCCTTGTACGGTCTGCACCGATCCCCAGCGCGAGGCCGGCACCCTGGTGGTGGTGGCGGACGTGGCCGACCTCTGGGCTCTGGAGCGCGCGGCGGCCCTTCGGGCGAAATACCATGTGCTCGGCGGCGTGCTGTCGCCGCTGGACGGCATCGGCCCCGACGACTTGAATCTCGGAAAGCTGGTGGAGCGGGTCCACCGCGATGCCGTCTCCGAAGTGATCCTGGCGCTGGGCGCCACTGTGGATGGGCAGACCACCGCGCATTACATCACCGATCTTCTGCGCGACCTTCCGGTGAAGATCACGCGCCTCGCTCATGGCGTGCCGGTGGGTGGTGAATTGGACTATCTCGACGAAGGCACGCTGTCCGCCGCCATCCGCGCCCGGACGCCGATCTAAAGCCGGACCGCGACGGCATGGAGCATCGCCATCGGTCGGGTGACGTGCCACCTTGCCTGCGGGATAAGGCCGGGCGGATGCTTGGCCAAGGGACGAGCGCATGATCGGGAGGCGGGGAAACGGCAGGGCGGGGCGGGCGCATGACGCGCGTGCCTTTCTATCTGTCGCCCTCGCCTATGCATTCCTGCTCCAGACATTGCTGTCGCTGGCGCTGTTCACGCAGCATTCCATGGCGGCGGCAACGCCCGATGCCGCGTTCTTCCTGTGCCATGGCTCTGATGCGGGTGTCCCCGATCCCGAACGCGGCGAACGCCAGAATACCGCCCGCCTCGCCGCGCCCTGTGCCTTCTGCGCGTTTGCTACCTCAGGCACCGCCGCACTCCCGCCGGACGTCAAGGTTCTGCCGCTGGTCCGCTCCTTTGCGCTGCTGGCGCAGCCGGAAGCGCCGGCCTTCACGCCCCCTGCGTCCGCGCGTTCCACCACCCGCCTCTCCCAGGGACCTCCGGCAACGGCGTGATCCGAGCCGGCCGAACGGCTGCTCCATCCCCCCGATCATCAGCCATTCCCGGAGAAGACAATGTCGCGCCTGTTGCGGGCCGCCGGCATGCTCGCGGTGTCCGCCGTCCTGAGCCCTGCCCTCGCCCAAACCATCGAATTGCCAGACGTAAACGTGGACGCGGGGAACGCGCCATCGTGGGCGCCCCCGCCCATCAAGGAAAAATACAGCCTGCCCCAGACCAGCCAGAGCATCACCGCCAGCGAGATCGAAACGCAGGTGAACGCGGTGGATGCCGAGGACAGCGTGAAATATTTCCCCAGCCTGTTCGTGCGCAAGCGCAACAGCGGCGATACCCAACCGGTGCTGGCGACCCGCACCTGGGGGGTGAATTCCTCGGCCCGCAGCATGGTCTATGCGGACGACACGCTGCTCTCGGCCTTCATCGCCAACAACAACACCCTGGGTGCCCCGCGCTGGGGCATGGTGACGCCGGAGGAGATCGAACGGGTCGATTTCCTCTATGGCCCGTTCGCCGCTGCCTATCCCGGCAATTCCATCGGCGGCGTGCTGCTGTTCACCACCAAGATGCCGGACACATTCGAGTTCAATGCCAAGCAGACCGAGGCGCTCCAGACCTTCAGCCGCTACAACACCTCGGGCGATTATTTCACCAGCCAGACCAACGTCTCCACCGGCGACCGGCAGGGCAATTTCTCGTTCGTCATCAGCGGCAATTACCAGAACAGCTACAGCCAGCCGCTGGCCTGGATCACCACGCCGGGCGTGCCCGCCGGCACATCGGGCATCATCCCGGCGCTGAACAAGCTGGGCCAGCAGGCCAATGTCGCCGGCGCGGGCGGCCTGCTCCACACCGAGATGGCCAATCTGAACGGCAAGTTCGCCTGGGACATCACGCCCTGGCTTAAGGCGAAATACCAGGTCGGCCTGTGGGCCAACGATGCCACTTCCTCGGTCCAGACCTATCTGCGCACGGCCACCGGCCAGGCGACGTTCGGCGGGCTCGCAGGCTTTGCCAGCAGCAATTACACGCTGAGCCAGCAGCACCTGATGAACGCCTTCTCGCTGAAGACCGACACCGGCGGTGCCTGGGATTGGGATCTGGCGCTGTCGCGCTACGATTATCTGGACGACACCCAGGCCAGCCCGTTCGGCGTCACGACGCTCGCCAACTTCACCACCAACGGCAAGGTGGCGAACCTCACCGGCACCAATTGGATGAACGGCGACCTGAAGGCGATCTGGCGCCCAAACGCCGAGCACGAGGTGAGCTTCGGCATTCATGCCAACCGCTATTATCTCAACAGCCCCACCTATGCGGTGCCGGTCTGGAACGCAGGCGTCACCACCTCCGGCCAGCTTTACACCGATAGCATCGGGCAGACCCAGACCCAGGCGCTATGGGCGCAGGACGCCTGGAAATATGCCTCCGACATGACGCTGACCCTCGGCGGCCGGCTGGAGATGTGGCGGGCGTCGGACGGCTTCAACCTCGCCACCACGACCACGTCGCTCGGCGTCATCACCGGCACCACCACAGTCTCCCAGCCGGAACAGGATGCGACGCGCTTCTCACCCAAGGCATCCTGGCAGTGGCGGCCGCAGGACTGGACCATCACCGCCTCGGTCGGGCAGGCCTATCGCTTCCCGACCGTGACCGAGCTGTACCAGATCGTCCAGACCGGCTCGGTCTATGCCGTGCCGAACCCCAACCTGGTGCCGGAAGATGCGCTGAGCGCGGAACTGGCGATCGAGCGCGACATCGGCAATGGCCGTGTGCGCGTGTCGTTCTTCAACGAGCATGTGGAGGACGCATTGATCCAGCAGACCGCGTTCCTGCCCAACGTCGCGGTGCCGGTGAATTATGTCAGCAACGTCCAGGCGATCCGCAACACCGGGATGGAGATCGCGATCAACAAGCGCGATGTGGTCGTGCAGGGGCTCGAGCTGTTCGGCAGCCTGACCTATGTGGATTCGCGCATCCTCGCCGATCCCACCTACACCAACAGCGCCGGCCAGTATGTGAACGTGGTGGGCAATCATGTGCCTTATGTGCCGGACTGGCGGGCCACCTTCGGGGGCACCTACACGCCGGACGCGTTCTGGTCCTACACAGTGGCGGCGCGCTACAGCGGCAAGCAATATTCCACGCTGGAGAACAACGACGTCATTCCCAACGTCTATGGCGCGTTCGACAGCTTCTTCGTGGTGGATGTGCGGGTGCGATACAGGGTCAACGACAACGCCAGCTTCAGCTTCGGCGTGGACAATCTGAACAACGATTCCTACACGCTCTTCCATCCCTTCCCTCAGCGCACCTTCATCGCCGACGCCAAGATCACGTTTTGACGAGATCACGTTCTGAGGTCTTTACGCAAAACACTTATGCCCGGGCGTGGCCCGGGCATAAGCCGTGGTTAAGTCTCAGCTCGCCTTGGCGAGGCCGGCGAGTTCCTTGTCGAGCAGATAGAGCGAGTTCGGGCCTTCGCCGATCAGCTCGATCTTGTCGAGGATCTGACGGCAGAGCTTCTCTTCCTCATGCTGCTCGGCGGCGAACCACTGGAGGAACTGGTCGGTCTCGTAGCTGTGCTCCTCGCGGGCAAGCTCGATCACGTCGTAGATGTTGCGGCTGACCTTGCGCTCTTCTTCCTGCACGCGCAGGAAAAGTTCCTTGATGTCGGCGGCTTCCACCACCGGCTGAGGAAGCGCGTTGAAGGAGATCGGCGCACCGAGATCGTCGAGGAACGCAAAGAACTTCAGCATGTGCGTGAGTTCTTCGGCGGCGTGCACGAGGAGGAAGTCCTTCGCGCCCTCATAGGCCTTGCCCGAGGCCCAGGCCGCAGCTGCGAGATAGACGTGATGAGCGGCAAGCTCACCGTTGAGAAGATCGTTGAGCTTGGCTTCAAGCTTTGCACTGACCATTTTACACTCCAGGGTTCTGCCGGCGGTTCTTCCGCGGCGTTGAAAGAAAAGGCGAAATCAGCCGCCGGGGCTCCCACCAGACGTGTGTCCGAGCAGCAAGAGGTTGAGCACCGGGCGAATGGCGGCGGGCCAGATCACGACGCGGATCCACGGCCGGTTCACCACCAGCGGCAGAATGGCGAACGGAAGCTGGATCGAGAAGACGACCTGGATCAACACCAGGATCTGCACCGGCTGTGCGTGCGTCAGGATGGCGGAGCGCGGGTGTCTGCAGAATGCCCCCGACTTGCGTGCCATGCGACCCCCGCCATGTGCTTCGCCCTGCGGCAAGCTATCGAGGACTGCGGGGGGATCAATGACCCGGAGGCGGTAAAGGGCTACATTATAATTCGTCTAATCCTAAGGATTACCAAGAGATTCAGTGCCTGCAAGACCCGAGGAAAGCTTCTGGAGGGCTTCCGAATTTGTCGCAGGCCGGCCCGCGCGGTCATCCCACCAGCTCGAACCACGCGTCTTCCGTGATCACGCGCACTCCAAGTCCCCGCGCCTTATCGAGTTTTGAACCGGCGCCCGGTCCCGCCACCACCAGATCGGTCTTGGCCGACACCGAGTTGGCCACCTTGGCGCCGAGCCGTTCCGCCATGGCCTTGGCCTCGTCGCGGGTCATCTTTTCGAGGGATCCCGTGAACACCACGGTCTTTCCGGAGACCGGCGAGGTCGAGGTCGAGGTTTCGGTGAGCGGTGCGACCTGCACCTGTTCCAGCAGCTCATTCACCAGTGTGCGGTTGCGCGGCTCCACATAGAATTCGCACAGCGAGGAGGCCGCCACCTCTCCCACATCGGGAACTTCGGCGAGGGTGATGAACGCGGTGCGGGGCATTTGCGCCCGCGCATCGGCCAGGGCCAGGAGAATCTGGTCGTCCGAACCGTAAAAGGTGCGCAACGAGACCCGTTGGCGCGCATTCACCTCGGCGCGGTCGAAGACGCTGCGCAAGGTGGCTTCGGGCAAGGCAGTCGCGGGAGCTGAAACCTCATCGCCGGCCGTACCGATCGCCGCCGCCAGCGCCTCTGCGGTCTTTTTGCCGACGGAAGGCACGCCGAGCAGGCTCAGCCAGGCTTCGCCGGGGCGGCCGGGTTCCGCCTGCACCAGCACGGCGAGAAAAGCCTCGATGCTGCGATACTGCTTGGCGAGGGCCTTGGACGTCGCCTCTCCCACATGGCGGATGCCGAGGGCGTAAAGGAACTTCGCAAGGCCGATCTCGCGCCGGCTTTCGATCGCCGCAAGCAGGTTCTCGACACCAAGAAACTGGCGCTTCTCCTGCGTCAGAACGGTCTTTCGTGTCTTTCCGGTCTCGGCCTCGCGTTGCTGCGCGCGCAGTTCCCTCTGAGCCAGGAACGCCTTGCGCAAAGCCTCGCTGTGCGTGTGCAGCCGGAAGATGTCGGCCGGTGTCAGCACGAGCCCGGCATCGAACAGGAGCTGAACATTCTCGTCGCCCATGCCCTCGATATCGAAGGCATTGCGCGAGACGAAATGGCGGATGCGCTCCACCGCCTGCGCAGGGCAGATCAGGCCGCCGGTGCAGCGGCGGATCGATTCATTCTCCTCGCGAACCGCATGGGAGCCGCAAGCGGGGCAGAGGTGGGGAAAGACAAAAGCCGCCGCCCCTTCTGGGCGCCGGTCCAGCACCACGTCCACCACCTGGGGGATGACATCGCCGGCGCGCTCGACGGTCACGAAATCGCCGATGCGGATGTCGATGCCGCCCCGGATCGGCTGGCCGTCGCCGCCGACACCGCGGATATAATCCTCATTGTGCAGCGAGGCGTTGGACACCACGACGCCCCCGACAGTGATCGGGGTCAGCTTCGCCACCGGCGTGAGCGCGCCGGTGCGGCCCACCTGGATGTCGATGTCGACCAGTTGCGTCACCGCCCGCTCGGCCGGGAATTTATGGGCGATGGCCCAGCGCGGCGACCTGGCGATGAATCCCAGCCGGCGTTGCAGGTCGAGCCGGTCCACCTTGTAGACCACACCGTCGATATCGTAGCCCAGGCTCGCCCGGCGCTCGCCGATCATGCGGTAATGGGCCAGCAATTCTGCGGCGGAGCGGCACAGGACGGTGAGGTCGTTGGTGGGCAGGCCCCAGCGATGGAACGCCTCCACCACGCCGTGCTGCGTGTCGGCGGGCAATTCCGGTGCCTCCCCCCAAGCATAGGCGAAGAAACGCAGCGGGCGGCTAGCGGTGATGGCGGAATCAAGCTGGCGCAGCGAGCCGGCGGCTGCGTTCCGGGGATTGGCGAACGCCGGCTTGCCGGCCTCAATTTGCCGGGCGTTGAGGGCGAGGAAATCCTCCGCGCCCATATAGACCTCGCCGCGCACCTCGATGATCGCGGGCACGTCGTCGCCGGTCAGGCGCTCGCGGATCTGCGCGATGGTGCGGACATTGGCAGTCACGTCCTCGCCCACCGCCCCGTCGCCGCGCGTCGCCGCGCTCACCAACCGCCCGTCTTCATAGCGCAGCGAGCAGGACAGGCCGTCGATCTTGGGCTCGGCGGTGAAAACCACCTCTTCGTCGTCCCCCAAGCCGAGGAACCGCTTCACCCGCGCCACGAACTCCTCCACCTCCTCGTCCGAGAAGGCGTTGGCGAGCGACAGCATCGGCACCGCATGGGTAATCTTGGCGAACCTGGAAGAAACCGTCGCGCCCACCCGCTCGGAGAGGCTCTCGTCGGTCTTCAGCTCAGGGAACCGCGCCTCGATGTCCTCGTAGCGTCGGCGCAGCCGGTCATACTCCCCGTCGGAGACCAGGGGGGCATCGTCCTGATAATAGCGCCGGTCGTGACCGGCGATTTCGTCCGCCAAGGCAGCGATTTCGTTGGCAGCATCCTCGCGCGCAAGATCCGCAACCGGAACGGCGCGCAGGGAGGAGGGGGCGGATGGGGACGGGGAGGACGCAGTCATGGCTGACCGTTTTCGCTCAGAGCGAGGCCCCCGGCAACAGGTCGCGGAAGAAGGCAGGTGCCTTCCCATTGCCAAATTGTAAGATGTCCAAGATAGGTGATGCGTTGCGGAGGGCTGGAGCGATGGCGGGTATGTGGAAATTGGCGGCGATCGCGACTGCGGCGGCCTCGATCGCGGGGTCGGCCTGGGCGCAGACACCGCCGGCTCCGGCGGCGGGAGATGACGCGTCGCTGGTGGATCGCGGTGCCTATATCGCCCGCGCAGCGGACTGCATGCCCTGTCATACCGGCGATCCCAAGAAGCCCTATGCGGGCAATCTCGGCTTCAACACGCCTTTCGGCACCATGTTCTCGGTGAACATCACGTCCGACCCCACCTATGGCATCGGCAAGTGGACGTTCCAGGATTTCAAGAACGCGGTGCATGACGGCGTGCGCGCAGATGGCGCCTATCTTTATCCGGCGATGCCGTTCGACGCCTACACCGGCATGTCGGACGACGACCTGAAGGCGCTCTGGGCCTATGTGCGGCGCATCCCCGCCATTGCCGAGCCGCGCCAGGAGAATCAGCTCGGCTTCCCGTTCAACATCCGCCTCGGCCTGCTGGCCTGGCGTGAACTGTTCTTCGACGCCGCCTATTGGAAGCCGACCACCGGCAAGAGCGCCGAGTGGAACCGCGGCTCCTATCTGGTGGAAGTGCTGGGCCATTGCTCGGATTGCCACACGCCCCGCAACCTGATGGGCGCGGTGAAGGCCAAGCAGCACTTCCTCGGCGCCGACATCGATGGCTATTGGGCGCCCAGCATCGACAGCGCCAAGCTGAAGTCGGACGGCTGGACCAAGGACACGCTGATTCAGTTCTTCACCAACGGCTCGGTGCCGGGGAAGACGGAAGTGTTCGGCCCCATGGCGGAAGTGGTGCGCGAAAGCCTCGCCTATCTCACCACTGCCGACCGCGCCGCCCTCGTCACCTATCTCCTCGACAGCCCTCCGCCGAAGGATGTGCCGGCCCCGCAGGCCGCCTCGCCGCTGCCAGCTGACGTCTTCCAGCAGGCAGCTAAGCTCTATATCGACAATTGCGCGCCCTGCCATCAGGCGGGCGGCGTCGGTTCGAGCGTCATTCCCGCACTTGTCGGTAACCCGGCGGTGAATGCCGCCGAGCCGTACAACGTCATCATGGCGGTGCTGGGCGGCCTGCCTGCGGGCGGCACCTACGGCCCGATGCCCTCGTTCGCCGGCCGGCTTTCCGACCAGCAGGTGGCGAACCTGGTGAATTATGTCCGCACCGCCTGGCATAATGGCGGCAGCGCAAACGCGACGCCTGCCATGGTCTCCGCATGGCGCGCCACCGCGAACGTGCCGAACTACGGCACGCAGCAGGCGTCCGCCTTCAACTGCCCGCAGGTGGGCGGCGCTCCCGGCGCGCCCGGCCCGGATGCGCAGGCGATCTCCTCCCTCACCAAGATGATGCAGGGCGGCGAGCGCGAGACCCGCGTGCTTATCACCGCCTATCAGAACGCGGACACCGACGCCTCTGCCGGCACGGTGGTGGACGCGCTGACGGCGGCCTATTGCCCGGTGGTGGCGCAGACCCAGCTTCCCGACTGGCAGAAAGCCGGTGAGCTTCAGCGCTTTACCCTCCAGGTGGCTGCAACCATTTCCGAGGGCCTCTCCCCCACGCCGATGCCTGCGGTGTCCACCATCTGGGCGACCCCAACCGGCACCTCGCTGGTGGCGCGCCAGCCGACCAGCATCGCCGCGCAGCTGACCTGTCCGGACCCCACGGCCGCCAACAAGCTGGTGCCCAAGCCTTTGGTGGATGCTGCGGTCGGCCTTCTCGGCAAGCCGACGATCCCGGTGACCGGCGATGCCGCCACCAAGTTCGCCAGCACGCTTGTGCAGCAGAACCCCAAGGCGCGCCGGGCAGATGTGGCGAATGCGCTGATCGTGGCCTATTGCCCGCAGGTGGTGGCGAAGCCGAACTCGAGCGTGGCGGAGCAATATTCGCTGCTGACCAGCTTCGGCCAGCAGGTGATCCAGACGCTTCAGCTCGGCGCTCCCATGTTCAATGCGGCGAGCAAATAGCCTGGTTCGCGCCGGGGAGGGTTCTTCTCCCCGGCGTTTGTTTCAGCGGATAAGCGCGTTTAGCGCCAAGATACAATTTAAGAAATTGCGGAGGCGGGAGGCCGGGACATTGGGCGCAGGCCCGGCAGCGAAACACCCCGAACCGTGAAAGAAATACCAGCCGGCCTGTAAGCCGGGTTCTGTACGGCGGGATTGCTCCCGCGTGGCGACCATTCATCTGTGACGCCGGTTGCCCGGCGCCTCTAGCAGTCAACCCGGACGGCGGCCCGAAGACAGGGCTTCTCTGGGAGAAAGCGAACTTTCTCCCAGGGGTGCCGTCCCTATTTGACTTTGCTCCCGGTGGGGTTTGCCGTGCCGCTTCCGTTGCCGGTCGCGCGGTGGGCTCTTACCCCACCGTTTCACCCTGGCCCGCGCACGCGCGGGTGGTTTGATTTCTGTGGCACTTTCCCTGAGGTCGCCCTCGCCGGACGTTATCCGGCACCGTGTCTCCGTGGAGCCCGGACTTTCCTCGGCACCCGAAGGTGACGCGGCCGCCCGGCCGGCTGGTGCGGGAGCAATGGGCGACCAAGCCCGCCGCGTCAAGCACTTATGCCTCGGTCTGCGCCTCCGGCCGCGCCAGAATAAGTTCGCGCAATGTCATGATGGTGGAGGCATCGGCGACGCCATCCACCTTGGAGCGGCGGAAATGGCGCTGGAACGCCCGCACGACGGCCTCGGTCTCTGAGTCATAAGCGCCGGTCACCGCGATGCCGTAGCCGTAGAGCGCAAGCATGGACTGGAGTGCCGCCACCGGCTGGCCGGCATCGCCCAGCATGAAGAACCGCCCGCCCTGTGTGGGCGCCTCGTGCACGAGATGGCCGACGCCGGCATGATGCAGGAGGTGCCAGGGAAACTTCTCGCCGGGATCGTCCTTGCGCAGCGGCGCCACGTCGGAATGAGCCAGCACCCGGTCGGCGCGGATGGCGTGGCGCGCAACGATCTCGGCACTCAGTTCGGTCACCGCGATGATCTGGGGCTCGGGAAAATCGGGATAGCCCAGCGAATGGCCGGGATTGACGACCTCGATCCCGATGGAGCGGGAATTGATGTCCGCCATCCCCTCCCATTGGGCGAGGCCGGCATGCCACGCCCGCCGTGCTTCCTGTACCATCTGGATGATGGTCCCATCTTCCAGCACGACATAATGGGCCGAGACCTCGGCCTCGACCGCCCGCAGGCGCTCCACCGCCGCCTCGGCGCTGGCCATTCCGGTGTAGTGCAGCAGCAGCATGTCGATCGCCGCCCGCCGCTCCCCGTGGTTGGGCGAGGGCGCGAGCACGCCGACCAGGCGGCTGTCGGGCGGGAAGTGGTGGGTGGTCATCAGGCCTCGGTCAGCCGCAGGAGATGATCGGCAAGTGGAGTCTCGTTTCCTTCGAAGCTTGCGATCATGTCGTCAAGAAAGTCTGTGGGTTCAAGGTCTACCACGGTGAAACCGCTGGGGGCGAGGGCGAAGCCAGCGTGCGTGCGCAGGCTGTCGGACCGCCCGCCCTTACCGCGTCCCCCGCATCTTCTCGATCCGCGCATAGGCGGCGTTGACGGCGGCGACGCGATCGTTGGCGAGCTTCAGGGCAGCGGGCGGCAGGCCGCGGGAGGAGAGGCGGTCGGGGTGGTGCTCGCTCACCAAGGCGCGCCAGCGGGCCTTGATCTCAAGGTCGGTCGCATCGGGCGGCAGGTCGAGGACCGCATAGGGATCACCGGGCCGGCGCACATGGCGCGCCTCGATGCGCTCGTAGGCGGCGCCCTCGAAGCCGAGAAGCCGCGCCACCTCCTCCAGGAATTCCAGTTCGCGCTCGTGCAGCGCGTGGTCTGCCTTCGCGACGTGGAATAGGGCGTCGAGCAGATCCTCGCGGGTTTCGGGCTCGTCGGCGAACAAGGTGCCGATCTGTCGGGCATAGGCCTCGAAGCCGGCGGTGTCCTGCTTCGCGAGATCGAACACCCGCGCGACGCTGGGAAGATCCTCGGGCGGAATGTCGAAAACCTCGCGGAAGGCAGCGACTTCCAGCGGCACCACCACGCCGTCCGCCTTCGCCATCTTGGCGGACAGGGCGATCAGGCCGATGGAAAAGGCGGCCGGGCGTGGTGCCGGTGCCAGCAGGCGGTCAACGGCATGGCCCGCAAGAGCACCCACCAGGCCGCCGAGCGGCCCGCCCAGGGCAAGGCCCACCCCCGCACCGCCGATCAGCCCCACGTAAGCCATGGTCCCTCACTTTTCCTGATGCGATGTGTGCCACGGCTGGAGCCGCGCGGACAATGGGGCGAAGCGGCCCGATCTGTCAGGGTTTTCAACCTTTTTTAAGGTGTACGGACGGTAAATGGGGGCAAGCCGTCCCATGTGGATTCATTGACGTCCCATAATGCCCCATGATAACCCATAATTACCCAATTAAGCGATCTAGTGCCTGCGTATCGGCATTTGCGCTTCGTGTGGCGCCGCCTGTCGGCGGCGCGGGCGTTGGGTGGCGTTCAATCGAACATGAGGGGCAGAGCGCGCGTCATGGACCGCTTCGTGTCCACCTACACCATGCGCCTCGACGCGAAGGGCCGGGTCTCGATCCCCTCGCCCTACCGCGCGGTGCTGGCGAAGGATGGAACGGAGGCCCTGTATTGCCACCCCAGCCTCGCCGAGCCGGCGCTGGATGCGGGCGGCAACCGGCTGCTGGCGGAAATCGACACCTTGATCGCGCGCTATCCGCCCTATTCGGAAGCGCGCGAGGAACTGGCGGCCGCGCTCTACGGCACCAGCGAAACCATGAGGATCGACCCGGAAGGCCGGGTGGTTCTCACCGAGACCTTGAAGGCCCACGCCTCCATTGGGGATGCGGTGGCGTTCGTCGGGCTTGGCCACAAATTCAGGATCTGGGAGCCCGAACGTCTGCGTGCCCATCTCGCGGAGGCCACCGAGAAGGTGCGGCAGTTACGACGTTCGATCGGTTCCGGAGCGGAGAGCGGAGGAGGCATAAGGGAATGAAATCGGGCCGCGGGGTCGGGCCCACCGACGCCGCAGGCGGACCGGCCCGTCATCTTCCTGTTATGCTTGCGGAAGTTCTCGCGCACCTCGCGCCGAGGGATGCAGCCACTTACGTGGATGGCACCTTCGGCGCGGGAGGCTACACACGGGCGATCCTCGAGGCGGCGAATTGCCGGGTCCTTGGCATCGACCGTGACCCCACCGCCATCGCGGGAGGACAAGACCTCGTACGCGAGGCCCAAGGCCGGCTGACGCTGTCGCAGGATCGCTTCGCCAATCTCGACACCCTTTCCGCCGAGCTTGGCTTCGCGCCGCTCCACGGCGTGGTGCTGGATATCGGCGTCTCGTCCATGCAGCTCGACCAGGCCGAACGGGGGTTCTCGTTCCGCCGCGACGGCCCGCTGGACATGCGCATGGCCGATCATGGCGACACCGCCGCCGACCTCGTGGCCGACCTGCCGGAAGAGGAATTGGCGCACGTCATCTACACCTTGGGCGAGGAACGTCTGTCGCGCCAGATCGCCAAGGCCATCGTGAAGGCACGCGCGGAAGCGCCGATTACCCGCACCGCCCAACTCGCCGAGATCGTATCGAGCGTGGTGTGGGCTAAGCCCAACGAGATGCACCCGGCCACCCGGACCTTCCAGGCGCTGCGCATCGCGGTGAACGGGGAGCTTGACGAACTTGTGAGCGCACTCGCCGCCGCAGAGCGGGCGCTGAAGCCGGGCGGGCGGCTCGTCGTGGTGACGTTTCATTCCCTTGAAGACCGGATCGTTAAGACTTTTCTGGCACACCGAAGCAAGGCGCCATCCTCCTCGCGCCACATGCCGCAAGCCGAAGGACCGGCACCCTCCTTCCGCCTCCTGTCAAAGGGGATGGTGGAGCCCGGTTCCGAAGAAGTCTCGGTCAACCCGCGCTCACGCTCCGCGAAGCTTCGCGCGGCCGAACGCACCGAGGCACCGGCACACGGGGAGGGGGACCTACCGGGCCTGCGCCCGGCGCAGATGCAACGCCGCGGGCGGAGATGAAGCTGGATGTTTCGCATCGCCAACCTCGTTATGGTCCTGGCGCTGCTCGTGACTGCGGCCGTGGTGTATCAGGTGAAATACGCCTCCACGGCCGACGCCGAGCGCCTTGCACATTTGCGCCAGGCCATCCGCGCCGAGCGTGATTCCATTGCCGTGATGCGCGCGGAATGGGCGCGCCGCACTTCGCCGCTCTATGTCCAGGGGCTGGTGCAGCGCCATCTCGACCTTCAGGTGCTGAGCGTGGACGCCATGTCGACCCTCGACGACCTGCCGGACCGCACGGCGCCCAAGGGTGACGGCATCGGCGGCATGATCGAGGCGCTGAGCGACGCGCCGCTCACCACCTCGTCCATCAGCAAGCCGGAGCGGGCCACCACGTCGTCGTCTTCTTCTGCTTCGTCCTCCTCCACGTCCGCGAACAGCGGCGGCGCGGCTGTGTTGCCGGCGACATCGGCGCTTCGTCCGGCCTCGGCGCCGATTGCAGCGCCCAAGCCGCCTTCGGTGCCCACCGCTTCGCTGTCGGGGCAGCGCCCGGTTGCCGCCACCCGTGCAAGCGGGCCCGCCCTTGTCTCCGAGCCGCCCTCTATTCCCACGCCGCCGCCCGCCTCCTCCTCCCCCGTGGATGGGTTGGTGCGTGGTATCGGCAGCTTCTTCGGCCCCGTCGTCCCCTCCAGCGGGCACTGAGGAGCAAGATCATGAACCTGCCCTCCTTCAGGAACCTGCGCGCTTTCAGGCTCCCCGCCGTTTCGCTTCCCGCCGTTTCGCTTCCGGCGATCCCGGTTCCCGGCCCGGTGCGGACCTTCTTCCGCTTCCTGGGCCGGCTGATCGGCCGCGCGCTGATGACTGTCGTGATGACCGTGGTCGAGCTGTATCTCGGCCTCACCCACAGGGTCGCGCGGATCATCTACGGCGTCATCATGGGCTGCATCCGCTTCGCCGTCGGTCTGGTGCGCTTCAGCTTCAACTTCGCGCGCGGCACCGTGCGCGCCCTGTTCGGTCTCGACCGGCAGGATATGGAAACTGTCACCCGCGCCCGGCTGAAGCTGATCGTGGTGGCCTTCTGCCTGGTGTTCGTGGCGGTGGCCGGCCGGCTGACCATCCTGGCGATCTTCTCCGATCCCGACGGCGCACGCGGCGGTGGTTCGGATGCGGTAGCCTCCGCGCGGCCGGACATCATCGACCGCAACGGCGATACCCTTGCCATCGATGTGAAGTCGCCCTCGCTGTTCGCCGAGCCCAAGCGGCTGATTGATCCCGACGAGGCTCTGGAGGGCCTGCTCAAGGTGCTTCCCGACCTCGATGTAGCGGAAGCCCGCGCGCGGCTGAATTCCGGCAAGGGATTTGCCTGGCTGAAGCGCGAAATCACTCCGGCGCAGCAGCGGGCGATTTACCGCCTCGGCCTGCCGGGCATCGGCTTCGTGCGTGAGAACAAACGGGTCTATCCGGACGGGCCGACGATTTCCCACGTTCTGGGCGGCGTGAACGTCGACAACCAGGGCATCTCGGGCATCGAGAAATATATCGATGGCTCGGGTCTCGCCGAACTTCACCTCGCGGGCTTCGCCACCGACCGGCAGCAGGAGCCGCTGCAGCTCTCCATGGACGTGCGGGTGCAGAATGCGGTGCGCGATGAACTGATCCGCGCCAAGGACAAGTTCAAGGCCAAGGCGGCCATGGGTATCGTCACCGACGTGCGCACCGGCGAAATCATCTCCATGGTGTCGCTGCCCGATTTCGACCCGAATGTCGGCGGCAATCCCAAGGATGACGCCTACCTCAACCGCCTCACCACCGGCGTGTTCGAGATGGGCTCCACCTTCAAGTCGCTGTCGTTCGCCATGGCACTTGATTCCGGCAAGATCGGCCTCAACAATTCGTTCGATGCTCGTGGCGCGCTCTCGTTCGGCCGCTTTGCCATCCACGATTTTCACGCCGAGAACCGGGTTCTGACGGTGCCGGAAATCTTCCTGGTTTCGTCGAACGTGGGCACCGCCAAGATGGTGCTCAGCCTGGGCGTGGAAGCCCACAAGGCATTCCTCAAGAAAATGGGCCAGATGGACCGGCTGCGCACCGAACTGCCGGAAAGCGCCGAACCCATCGTGCCCAAGCGTTGGGGCGAGCTGAACTCCGCCACCATCGCTTTCGGCCACGGCATCGCGGTGGCACCGCTACAGGCGGTGATGGCAGTGAACTCGATGGTCAACGGCGGCTATCTCATCCCCCCGACCTTCCTAAAGCGGTCGCAGGCGGATGCCGAGAAGGTCGCTGTGCGGGTCTTGAAGCCCGATACCTCCGACAAGATGCGCTACCTGCTGCGCCTCAACGTGGAGAAGGGCTCGGGCAAGAAGGCGGACGTGGTCGGCTACATGGTGGGTGCCAAAACCGGGACCGCCGAAAAGGTCGTCGGCGGACGCTATTCCAAGACCAAGCTCCTGACCTCGTTCACCGCCATCTTCCCGATGGATAAGCCGCAATATCTGGTTCTCGTGATGCTGGACGAGCCGCAGCCGCTGCCGGAGACCTATGGCTATGCCACCTCGGGCTGGAACGCGGCGCCGACCGCCGGAAAGATCGTCGAGCGCATTGCTCCCATGCTGGGCGTCATGCCGCGCCAGAACCTGCCGACGGCTGACCAGATGCTGCGCGGCTATGCGGCGCCCCAGAAGGTCGCCGAGCGGCAGTGATCGCGCGGGGTTGAGCGAGAGGCAGTGAGTTTCATCCCTTCCCCTCAGGGGCAGGGCGGGGTGGGGGGCACGGTTTCCGCCGGGGGCGCTCCGGAGAGGCCATGCCCCCGCCTCAGCCGTCCCGCCCGGCAGAAGGCATACAGTGAGATGCAGGTGCGATGACGCAAAGACCCATCGGCGATCTTCTGGACGGCCACGCCCGCCTGATGGCGGGGAGTGCGGCCACGCTGGTTTCGGGGATCACCGCCGACAGTCGCAAGGTGACGCCGGGCACGCTGTTCGTCGCCATTCCCGGCACCAAAGCGGACGGCGCGCACTTTATTCACCAGGCTGTGGCGCAGGGCGCGGCCGCCGTGCTGATGGAGCCCGCCGGCGAGATGCCCGGCATCGCTGTTCCCATTGCCTATTCGCTGAACGTGCGGCGCTCGCTGGCGCTGGCGGCATCGCGCCTGTTCGCGCGCCAGCCGGCCACCATCGCCGCCGTGACGGGGACAGCGGGAAAGACCTCCGTCGCCTTCTTTCTGCGCCACATGTTCGCTCAACTCGGTCATCGCGCGGCCTATCTCGGCACGCTGGGCCTGATCGCCCCTGATGGCGCCACCTACGGCGGACTCACCTCACCCGACCCGGTGGACCTGCACCAGACCCTGGACCGCCTGGCGGGAGAGGGCGTGACCCACATGGCGCTTGAAGCCTCCTCCCACGGGCTCGACCAGTTTCGCCTGGATGGGGTGCGCCTTTCGGCCGGCGGATTCACCAATCTCGGCCGAGACCACCTGGATTATCACCCGAGCGTCCAGGACTATTTCCGCGCCAAGCTGCGCCTGTTCACCGAGCTGCTGCCGGACGGGGCGCCCGCGGTCGCGCTTCTGGATGCGCCTTATGGTGCCGCGAGCCTCGCCTATGCCCGCACCCGGGGCCTGCCGGTGCTGGCGATCGGCAAGGGCGGGGACATCGACATCGCAGGCATTGCCGCCGAAGGGGTCGGCCAGCGGGTGCGGCTCGCCGGCGGGCGGGAGATCCTGGTGCCGCTCATGGGCCGCTTCCAGGCCGACAATGCTTTGGTCGCCGCCGGCCTGGCGATCGCCTGCGGCGTCGGCGCGGCCGTGGCGTTCGGTGCCATGGGCCGCCTGCCGGGCGTGCCGGGCCGCATGGAGCGGGTCGGTTCGGACCCCGACCGCCTGGTGTTCGTGGATTATGCCCACAAGCCCGAAGCCCTCGCGGCAGTATTGGACACATTGCGCCCGGCGGTGCCGGGGCGGGTCATCGCCCTGTTCGGGTGCGGCGGCGACCGGGATTCGGGAAAACGCCCGCTGATGGGCGCAATCGCGGCCGAACGTGCCGATATCGTCATCGTCACCGACGATAATCCCCGCAGCGAAACGCCGGCCGCGATCCGCGCGCAAATCCTCGCGGCGGCGCCCGGCGCGCTGGAAATCAGCGATCGGGCCAAGGCAATCGACGCGGCGGTAAGGATGCTTCAACCTGGGGATGCGCTTGTGGTCGCCGGCAAGGGTCACGAAACCGGCCAAATCCTGGGCGACCGCATTCTTCCCTTCTCGGATTCGGCGGCGGTCCTCGCGGCTCTGGGGGAGAAAGGTTCATGATGACGCTGGCGGACAGCCCCCTTTACGGCATTGATGAACTGGCGAACGCGGTTTACGGCGAGGTGCGCGGCATCCCGGCGCCGATCACCGGCATCTCCATCGACACCCGCACGCTTCAGCCCGGCGATATCTTCTTCGCCATCTCCGGCGACAACAGCGACGGCCACGCCTATGTCGGGCGCGCGCTGGAGAATGGGGCCTCCCTGGCTGTGGTTACACGGGAAAAGGCCAATGTCTTTGAATCCGGCACGCCGCTGCTGGTGGTCGATGATGTGCTCGCCGCCATGGTCGCGACCGGGCTCGCGGCCCGCGCCCGCTCGTCGGCGCGAATCGCCGCCGTGACTGGATCGGTCGGCAAGACCACCACCAAGGAGGCCTTGCGCCTTGCCCTTTCGGCGGATGGACGCACCCACGCTTCCGCCGCCTCCTACAACAACCATTGGGGCGTGCCGCTGTCGCTTGCCCGCCTGCCGCGCAAGGCGCGCTTTGGCGTGTTCGAGATCGGCATGAACCACCCCGGCGAGATCACGCCCCTGGTGCGCATGGTGCGCCCACATGTGGCGGTGGTGACTACGGTGGAGCCGGTGCATATCGCGCAATTCTCCGACATCGAGGAGATCGCCGACGCCAAGGCGGAGATTTTCGACGGGCTGGAGCCGGGCGGAAGCGCGGTGCTCAATATCGACAATCCCCAGTTCGCCCGTCTCGCTGCGGCCGCCGCCGCGCGCGGTGCAGACGTGGTGACGTTCGGTGCCGATGCCGCCGCCGATTGCCGGTTGATCGAGATGAGCCTCAAGCCCCATTGCACCACCATGGTGGCCGATGTGCTCGGCACGCGGGTGACGCTGAAGGTGGGCATGCCCGGTCGGCATATCGTCCAGAATGTGCTTGCGGTTCTAGCCACCGCAAAGCTTCTGGGTGCGGACCTGGCGCTTGCGGGACTGGCGCTCGCCGGGCTGCGGCCCCCGCCGGGGCGCGGTGTGCCGGTGCCGCTGGCGCTCGCTGGCGGGACGGCGATGCTGCTGGACGAAAGCTATAACGCCAACCCGGCCTCGATGCGGGCCGCCCTCGATGTGTTGAGCCGCACCCCGGTGGGGCCACGCGGGCGCCGCATCGCGGTTCTCGGCGACATGCTGGAATTGGGGGCGGACGGCCCCCGGCATCACGCAGACCTTGCCGAACCGATCGCCGCGTGCGGCATCGACCTGGTGTTCTGCTGTGGGCCGCTGATGCACGAACTCTGGCGCGCCTTGCCAGCGGACCGTCGGGGAGGCTATGCGCCGGCATCCGACACGCTCGTTCCGATCCTCGGGGCGGCGTTGAGGGCGGGCGACACGCTCATGGTCAAGGGCTCCAACGGCTCCCGGATGGGGCCGCTGGTGAAGGCGCTGGCCGACCGTTTCCGCGCGACCGAAGAGGCTGCGCTCGAAGGATAGTCAGATGCTTCAGTGGCTTTCGCAGCTCAACGATATCTTCCCGGGCCTCAACGTCTTCCGCTACATCACCTTCCGCACCGGCGGGGCGATCGTCACGGCGCTGCTGTTCGTGTTCCTGTTCGGCCCTGCGATCATTTCGGTTTTGCGGGTGAAGCAGGGCAAGGGCCAGCCGATCCGCAGCGACGGGCCGCAGTCGCATCTCCTGAAGAAGGGCACGCCCACAATGGGCGGGCTGATGATCCTCTCCGGGCTCATCGTCGCCACGCTGCTGTGGGCGAACCTGAGCAACCCCTATGTCTGGATCGTCCTGTTCGTGACGCTGGGTTTCGGGCTGATCGGTTTCTATGACGATTATCTCAAGGTCACGAAGCAGACCCATGCCGGGGTCTCCGGCAAGACGCGGCTGGCAGCGGAATTCCTGATCGCCGGCCTGGCGGTCATCGCCTTCATCCATGTGGGCCGCATCGGACTGTCCTCCTCCGTGGCGTTCCCGTTCTTCAAGGACCTGCTGCTGGATCTCGGCTGGTTCTTCGTGCTGTTCGGCGCCTTTGTCATCGTCGCCGCCGGCAACGCGGTGAACCTCACCGACGGGCTGGATGGGCTCGCCATCGTACCGGTGATGATCGCGGCGGGGTCGTTCGGCGTCGTCACCTATCTCGCCGGCAACGTGGTGTTCGCGGACTATCTGCAAATCCATTACGTGGCCGGCGCGGGCGAACTCGCGGTGCTGTGCGGCGCGATCATCGGCGCTGGGCTGGGCTTTCTGTGGTTCAACGCGCCCCCGGCGCAGATATTCATGGGCGACACCGGGTCGCTGGCGCTGGGCGGGCTGCTCGGCTCCATCTCGGTCGCGATCAAGCATGAGATGGTGCTGGCGGTGATCGGCGGCCTGTTCGTGCTGGAAGCGGTCTCGGTGATCGTCCAGGTCATCTCGTTCCGCCTGACCGGCAAGCGGGTGTTCAAGATGGCGCCTATCCATCATCATTTCGAGCAGCTCGGCTGGACCGAAAGCCAGGTGGTGATCCGGTTCTGGATCGTCTCGGTGGTCCTCGCCCTGCTCGGTCTCGCCACGCTCAAGCTGCGGTGAGCGGGCACCCCTGACCGGAGCCGGCATGGCGAACGACGCGCGAACCTCGACCCTGCCGGATGCCGCCGCGCTTGCGCGGGAACGCTCAATGCTGATGGGCGCGATCTCCGACATGGCGATGGGCGCGGTCTTCCTGATCGTGTCGGTGTGGTCCAATTCGCTGATGATGCTGGCCGAGTCGGCCCGCGCGATGCTGCTCCTGGCGCTGGAAATTGTTCTGCTGGTGCTGTTGCGACGTATCCAGCGCGGGCGCACCCATGATTTCGACTATGGCGCGGGCAAGCTGGAGCAGTTCGCCAATGCCGGTATCGGCACCGCCATGGGCATCGCTGGTCTCTCGGTGGCGATCGCCGCCGCCTATCGCTGGTGGCATCCGCCGGAGCAGCACGGTCTCGCCATGATCTTCGCCGTCGTAATGTGCGCTGCCAACCTCGTGCAGAACGGGTTGGTGTTCCGCGCGCTGTGGCGCGTGGGGCGGGACGGGCGTTCCCTGATCCTGACCGGACAGGTGCGCACGCGGCTTGCCAAGCTGGTCTCCTCGGGGATCGTCCTGCTGGCGTTGACGGTGAATGTCTTGGCCGGCAGCGGGCTCGTTGGCCGGGTCGCCGAAGCTGCGGGCGCGGGCTTCGTTGCCTTCGTGATGCTTCAGCTTGCGGTTTCCATGTGGCGCCATGCACTCCCCTCCCTGCTGGACCGAACCCTGGAGGAGGGCCAGCAGCTTCTGATCAACCGGGTTCTGGTGAACCATTTCGATGATTACGATGAACTGCATGCGGTGCGCTCAAGGCTTTCGGGCAACACGGCGTTCGTCGAGATCGAGCTTGGTTTTCAGGGCGCGCGGAGCCTTGCGGAGGTGCAGGTGGCCGTCGACCGGGTGAGGGCCGAGATCGAGCGGCTGATCCCGGGCGCGGGCGTCACCGTGACGCCGGTGGCTGTGGGATAGGCTGCGGCATGAAGGCGATGCCCTAAAAAGGAAGGCGACGCCCCAAAACGCGAAAAGCCCCGCGTCCCTGGGGGACACGGGGCTTGAAGGCAGAGGCGCCACCGTGATGGCGTCTCGGTCTTGCTAAACCATCTTCCTGTCGAAACGTTCTCCGCTTGCTCCTGACCGCCAGTACATCCGTGGTCGATCGAATTGCAGCGAAGAAATCCGTCCAGCGAAGCGGCAATTTTTTACAAGGTCTTGAGAGCAGATGATCGAGCGGGAACGCCAGATCAGAAACACTCTCTCACTCTAAATCGCCGCCCTGCCGTTAAAGTCAGGAAATGACGGTCAGATTCGATGCGGACATCTTGCCGCGCTGGTCAGCAACCAGCTCAAAACCAACCTTCTGGCCTTCGCGAAGACCCTGAAGACCGGCGCGCTCTACAGCGCTGATATGCACGAAAGCATCACTGCCACCGCTATCCGGAGCGATGAAGCCGTAACCCTTTTCGGCGTTAAACCACTTTACGGTTCCCGTAGTCATGGGAAACCCTTTCAACAACGTAGGTAGTGCTCGCCCACGGAGACCGCAGGCCGTCGAATTTGCATTTTTTCGGGTATGATATCGTCAGCAGCGCACTGAGTTTCCAGCGCAAGCCAAGTCGTCTGACCGTCTATCGACTAACGAGAAGATGGAGCATCAAAAGCGAAAAGTCAATTTTTATTCGTTTTTATCTCGCACACGCTCTGAAAGCTCAATCAAGGACAAGGGTTTGGACGTCAAAACACCCTCGCCTGCGTGCCGGTCACTCGCCAGGAACAGCCGCTTCCAGGGCCTCGATCTGGCTCTCCGTCGCCACGCGCTCGAACGGCTCGTCGGCGGATCGCAGGCGGTAACGGAACTCGCCCTGCTCGGCCGGAAGCACGCCCACCACCTCAAACGACGGCGCGGCGGAGCGGTAGGTCAGGGGGCGATTGAGCGCGACCCTGGCGCCGACGGAAAATTTGCGGATGCTCATGATCTTGATTGGTCCTTCCGTGTCTCGAACGGTGCCGCGTCGCCGATCAGCTTTGCGCCAGATGATGCCCGAGACGTGAAGTAAGGGAGGCTCGACATTAGGGCGCCCGGCAATGCAGGCGGGAGCAGCCAAGCTCTCAGTCCCGGCGCCTGTTATCTTCAGCCGAGAATGTCGCAATGATGCGCCTTTCAGGCTAAGCTGACCAGGAAAATCTATCCGATCCCATGCCGCTCGACGTTTGATAGGTCCGCAGGCACATCTTTCGTATCCGAAATGGGGCGATCGGATTTTGGAACTGTTTCGGCCGAAATGGTGTTACTACTTAGGCGTTGCAGTAATGAATATCATCCGCTCCCTCTGTTTATGACAGGGGTTGCGCGCAAGACGTTTGGCGGTGATGCGCCGCCGCCACCCGCCTGCCTCGGCAAGCCCCGCACCCACACTGGAAAAGACATGACCGCCACCACTACAGAACCCCGCAAGAGCCTCTCCACCTCCGAGCGTCAGCGGCAGATGGATGAATCCGTGAAGCAGGCGATGGCGCTTTACCAGCGCGACGGCGACGCAATGCGTGCCAATACGGCCCGGCTCAAGGCCCTTCGCGAAGCCCACGAAGCCGCCGCCGCCGCCGAGAAGGCCGCCGCTGCTCCCGTGAAGAAGGTCCGCAAGACCGCCAAAGCAAGCTGAATCGAGATCTGAGCGCCTCAGGGATCCGTTTAGGTATGAGCACGCCCGCGCTTCCCTTAGGCGCGACGGCGCACTAATCCTCGTGGAGCTTTCCTTTTCCCGGCGCGCTGCACCATGATTCCCGTTTCAACCTTCGCAAACCGCTCCGTCGCCGTGTTCGGGCTTGGCGGTTCGGGGCTCGCCACCGCGCAGGCGCTGATGGCTGGCGGTGCATTGGTCGTCGCTTTCGACGATGGTGAGAAGGGCCGCACCAGCGCGTTGGAGGCGGGCATTCCCGTCGGCGACCTGCGCGATCTCGACTGGAGCGATGTTGCTGCCCTGGTGCTTTCGCCCGGTGTGCCGCTCACACATCCCGCGCCCCATTGGTCGGTGAAGCTGGCGCAGGCCAATGGCGTGCCCGTGATCGGCGATATCGAACTGTTCTGCCGCGAGCGGCGCGCCCATGCGCGCCATTCCCCGTTTGTCGCAATCACAGGCACCAACGGGAAAAGCACCACCACCGCGCTAATTTCCCATCTGTTGCAGAAGGGCGGGCGCGACGTGCAGATGGGCGGCAATATCGGCACCGCCATGCTCTCGCTCGCTCCGCCGGCTGGCCGGCGGGTCCATGTTGTGGAGTGCTCATCCTACCAGATCGACCTTGCCCCCAGCCTCGACCCCTCGGTCGGCGTGCACCTCAACCTGACGCCTGACCATCTCGACCGGCACGGCTCGATGGATGGCTATGCCGCGGTAAAGGAGCAATTGATCGCCGGCGTCGAGTCGGGCGGTACGGCCGTGGTGGGCGTGGATGACGACTATTCCATCGCCATCGCCGAGCGCGCCGAACGCATCGGCACCCATGTGGTGCGGATCTCGGCGACGCGTCCGCTTGCCGACGGCGTCTGGCGCGATGGCGATGCCATTGTGTTGAGCGAGGGTGGAGAGGAGCGGTTCCGCCTGCCCTTGACCGGCATCGCCGCGCTGCGGGGCGCGCACAATGCGCAGAACGCCGCTGCGGCGTTCGCCGCCGCCCGCGCCATCGGCCTGTCGCCCGAGGTGATCGCAGTGGGCATCCGCAGCTTCCCCGGCCTCGCCCACCGCATGGAGCAGGTGGGGACGCGCGAGGGCGTGATCTTCATCAATGACAGCAAGGCGACCAACGCCGACGCCACGGAGCGGGCGTTGCTGAGTTTCTCGGACATCTTCTGGATTGCCGGCGGCAAGCCGAAGGAAGGTGGCATCGCCCCCCTGGCGCCGCTGTTTCCCAAGGTGCGCAAGGCCTATCTGATCGGCGCGGCCGCCGAGGATTTTTCCCGCACGCTGGGCGAAGAGGTGCCGCACGAAATATCAGGCACGCTGGAGGTCGCCGTTGCGGCCGCAGCACGGGACGCGCGGGCGGCCGGCCTCTCCCAGGCTGTGGTCCTGCTCTCGCCGGCCTGCGCCTCGTTCGATCAGTTCGCGAATTTCGAGGTCCGGGGCGATGCCTTCCGCGATCTCGTGCGGGCGCTGCCGGGCGTGGTCTGAGGGCCGTCGTCTAGACTTAAGGCGCGGGTAGCTTCTGGTACGTGTTCTTCAGCTCGTCCTGCACCACCGTGGCCTTGCCGGTCGCCTTCAAAAACAGGTCCTGCGCCAGGGTTTCCACGGCATAGCTCCACCCTGCGGGTAGTTTCAGGCGAGCGCCGAGCGTCGGCAGGTCCGTGTAGGTCAGGCTCTTGTCCACGAACGCGGCATAGGCCTGCATCACATAGACGGCGCCGTTCGGGGCGGTCAGGCGGAAGGTCGGCTTGCCAGCGTCGAACTGATAGACGGTTTCGCGGTCGATGACGTGTTCCGTATAGGGTGCGTTGTCGGTCTGGCCGGGGGAGAGCTTCACCTCGGCCCGGCTCTCGAACGTTAGGCCATTCAATTCCACCATCACGCCCTTGGCCGTGGCGCCGGAGGGGATGATGCGGTCCATGAGAAAATAGCGCGGGCCGTTCATCAGCACGGCCACCGCGCCGAACTGCTTGCGCACCTCGGCCTCCGATATCCCGTCCCATTCCTTCTGCGGGCAGTCGTTGTAGCCGATGGTGTTGAACACCAGAGTCTTGAGCCCGCCGATCCCGAGGGTGATTGGGAGGATCTCGCAATAGCGTTTATTGCGAAGCTCCTGATGGCCCTGTGCGAGAGCCGCGGCCGGCAGCAGCGCGAGCAACAGCGCGAAAACCCGTTTCATGCCCATCCCCTCGGCCAGCGTTACCGGCAAAGCTTACGTCCGGCCGCAGCATGCGGAAAGGGTCCGCACCCTTAGAGGCAAAAAACGCCAGTGGGGCGACTGGGGTGGCTGGCGAGACGGGGACCGCTTGGCCGATGTCGTTCCATGTGTCGCTGGCCTTGTTCCCGCCGTCGCGCCGTGGCACCTCCTCGCGCAGCGTTGAGAGGAGCCGGCGATGGTGGATCAGATGAGCGTCGAACTGGTGGCCCCGCGCCGGGTGTCCGGCCTGTCCGAACTGGCCGGCGATTACGACCTCATCCTGTGCGACGTCTGGGGTGTCATCCACAACGGCATCGCCGCCTTTCCGGCCGCCTGCGCCGCCCTGAGCAAGGCGCGGGCGCAGGGGGTGAGTGTGGTGCTGGTCTCCAATGCCCCACGCCCATCCGCGTTCATCATCACCATGCTGCGGAACCTGGGCGTGCCGGCGAGCGCCTATGATGCGGTGGTCACGTCAGGCGATGTCACCCGCTCGCTTCTGGCAAGCAGGGCCGGCGCCCGCATCTTCCACCTCGGGCCGCCGCGCGACCTCGGCACGTTCGACGATATCGACGTGGTGAAGACCGATATCGCCAATGCCGAGTTGGTGGTCTGCACCGGCCTTCTGGACGACGAAGTGGAGACGCCGGCCGATTATGCGAATTGGCTGGCGGAGGTGAAGGCGCGCGGCCTGCCCTTCATCTGCGCCAATCCCGACATCGTGGTGGAGCGCGGCTCACGACTGATCTATTGCGCCGGCGCCATTGCGCGGGCGTATGAGGAGATCGGCGGGGAAACCATTTATTGCGGCAAGCCCTACCGGCCGGTCTACGAGGTGGCGCTGGCACGGGCCGCCGCCCTGCGCCCGCAAGGCGTAGGCGAGGGTCGCGTCCTGTGCATCGGCGATGCGCTGCGCACCGACATCATCGGCGCGACCGGGGCCGGCTTTGACAGCCTGTTTATCGCCAGCGGCATCCATGCCGAGGAGTTGAATGCGCAGGAGGGGTCGGAGCCGGACGCCGAGGCGCTCGCCAACCTGTTTTCCGGTCATGCACATCCGCGCGGCGTGATGCCGCGTCTCGCATGGTGATGCGGCGCGCTGGGTCCCTCCGCTTGACGCTTCGCAGAGCGTGGGCGAAGGGTGACGCCCCTGCCTGCGACCCAGCCGGTGCCGATGCCCGTGTCCTCGCCTGATCGCCCCCCATTCACCGTCGTCGAGGGCCTGACGCCGCTTCCGGCGGCGTTGCAGCGCCCGGTTCTCGCTGTCGGGAATTTCGACGGGGTGCATCGCGGCCATCGCGCCGTGGCGGCGGCGGCGCGCGCCATGGCGAAGCGCCTGGGGCGCCCGGCAGCGGCGTTGACCTTCGAGCCGCATCCGCGCTCCTTCTTCCAGCCGGGCGCAGCGCTGTTCCGCCTCACGCCGCCGCCGCAGAAGCTGCTGCAACTGGCCTGCACCGGGCTGGACGGTGCCATCGTGCTGCCATTCGACGCCCGTTTCGCCGCCATCACCGCCGAGGGGTTCGTGAGCGATATCCTGGCCGGGCATTTCGGAGCGGTTGCGGTGGCGGTCGGGTTCGACTTTCACTTCGGCCGCGGCCGCAGCGGCTCTCCGGCCTTCCTGCAAGAGGCGGGGGCGCGCGTGGGTATCGAGGTGGAGGTGGTGGAGCCTCAGCGGGACGAGGGTGATCCCATTTCCTCGAGCGCGATCCGCAGTGCGCTGGCGGCGGGGCAGGTGGGCCATGCCGCCCACATGCTGGGGCGGCCCTGGTCGGTGCGCGCGCAGGTGCGCCACGGCGACAAGCGCGGCCGCGACCTCGGCTATCCCACCGCCAACCTGGCGCTGCCGGAAGGGACCGAACTGGCATTCGGCATCTATGCGGTGCGGGCGCGGGTGGGAGACCGGTTGATCGACGGCGTCGCCAGCTATGGCCGGCGGCCGACGTTCGACAATGGCGCGCCGCTGCTGGAGGTGCACCTGTTCGATTTCTCAGGCGATCTCTACGGCCAGGAGATAGAGGTCGCGTTCTACGGCTATCTCAGGCCGGAACTTAAGTTCGACGGCATCGACGCGCTGGTGGCGCAGATGGATCGCGACTCCGAGAATGCCCGCACCGTGCTGGCCCGGCCGGGGCCTTATCCCCGCTGATGATCTCGGCGGATAGGTGCCTATCCCCGGCCTATTGCAGCATGCGGTCGAAGTTGATGACGAACAGCTTGGGGTCCGGCCGGCGGGTATAATCCAGATTGGAGATGGCGACCGAAGTGTCATAGCCCTGCGGATCGGTGACGATCCACTGCCGCAAGGCGTTGGTCTTCGCGTCGAACAGCAGCATCAGCTTATATGTGCCCATCATCGGCACCTTCTCTTCCATCACGACGGTGACGTAGAGATTGTCCTGGTAGACACCGGCCACATGCGGGTCGCGCGCCAGGTCGATATTGTCCGACAACAGGAAGCGCAGCGGGGTCTGCGACAGGGGCGTGATGTCCTGGGTGTTGAGCTTGCGATCCCGCACCGCCACCGACTGGCCGTTGGAAATCAGCTCGATCGGCACCGGTGCGTTATACTCGAAGCGCACGCGGCCGGGCTTCTGCATGTAGAAGTCGCCGGTCTTGCGCGAGCCGTCCGGGTCCACCTGCACGAAGGTGCCGGAGAGCACCTGAACGCCGTTCCAATAGGTATTGATGCGGGCAATCGTGTCGGCCTGGGCGCGATCCTGGTCGCCCTGTGGCGCTGCCACCGGGGCGGGCATAGCGCCACCGCTGCGCGCCGCCGATGCCGACTGGGCGGGTGCGATCTGGGTCGGGGAACTGGGCGCCGCGTTGGCGCTCGCCGGGCGGCGGGCGGGCAGCGGCACGAACGCCTGCTGCGCACCTGCAGAGGGCGGCACGGCCACTTGAGGCGAGGTCTGCGGTGAGGTCGCCTGAGGCGCCGCGGCCTGGACCGCCGGGGCCCGCGGTGCGCCGGCCTGTGAGGCGCTCGCTTGGGGCGCCGCCTGGGGCGCGAACTGCGTCGGCGCCTGAGGGGCGGCTTGGGGCAATGCCTGCTGGGGCGAGAAAAGCTGGAACTGGGTGGGCTGGGTCGCGCCGGGCACGCCGGCGTTGGGGCGCAGCACCTCGCCTGGCGGCAGCAGCACGCCCTGCGCCCGAGGGGCCGTGCCGGTCATCGACGTCGCAGCCAGCCCTGCCGCCAAAGCGAGCACGGAAAAGACGGCGATACGGGCGCGAACGGGCATGGATCGGTCTCGAAGGCGGGGCGAGAGTTTCAAGGTATCAACCCTTCCGTACGCCGTGCCTATGGCGAACCTGTGGCCCCGCTTGCGCGCGGCGGTCATTCGGCGGCTTCGTCCGGCAGCAGGATTTCCCGCTTTCCGGCATGGTTGGGGGCGCCGACGATACCCTCGCGCTCCATCCGCTCCACCAGGGATGCCGCGCGATTGTAGCCGATCTGGAGCCGGCGCTGGATATAGGAGGTCGAGCACTTCTTGTCGCGCACCACCACCGCTATGGCCTGCGAGAACAGGTCCTGACCTTCCTCTCCGAACGCACCCTTGTCGAACACCGCGCCGTCCTCTTCGCCCTCGCCCGCCGCCTCTTCCTGGTCGGCGGTGACGGCTTCGAGATAGTCGGGGGCGCCTTGCGCCTTCAGGTGGCGGACGATGCGTTCCACCTCGTCATCCGACACGAACGGGCCGTGGACGCGGCTGATGCGCCCGCCGCCGGCCATATAGAGCATGTCGCCCTGGCCGAGCAGCTGCTCGGCGCCCATCTCGCCGAGAATGGTGCGGCTGTCGATCTTGGACGTGACCTGGAACGACACGCGGGTCGGGAAATTGGCCTTGATGGTGCCGGTGATGACGTCCACGGAGGGGCGCTGGGTCGCCATGACCAGGTGGATGCCGGCGGCGCGCGCCATCTGCGCCAGGCGCTGGATCGCGCCCTCGATTTCCTTGCCCGCCGTGAGCATGAGGTCGGCCATCTCATCGACGATCACGACGATGTAGGGCAGGGGCGAGAGGTCCATCTCCTCGCGCTCGTAGATCGCTTCGCCGGTCTCGTGGTCGAAGCCGGTCTGCACCGTGCGGGCGATGCTCTCGCCCTTCTTCTCGGCCTCGACGATGCGCTGGTTGAAGCCGTCGATGTTGCGCACGCCCAGCTTCGACATCTTCTTGTAGCGGTCCTCCATCTCGCGCACCGCCCATTTGAGGGCGACCACCGCCTTCTTGGGGTCGGTGACGACGGGCGCCAGGAGGTGCGGGATGCCGTCATAGACGGAGAGTTCCAGCATCTTGGGATCGACCATGATGAGGCGGCATTGCTCCGGCTTCAGCCGGTAAAGCAGCGACAGGATCATGGTGTTGATGGCGACCGATTTGCCCGAGCCGGTGGTGCCGGCGACCAGCAGATGGGGCATGCGGGCGAGATCGACGATGACAGGTTCGCCGCCGATGGTCTTGCCGAGCGCGATCGCCAGCTTGTGGCCGCTCTCGGAGAAGTCGCTGGTGGCGAGAAGCTCGCGCAGCAGCACCTTCTCGCGCTTGGCATTGGGCAGTTCGATGCCGATGGCATTGCGCCCCGGCACTACCGCGACGCGGGCCGAGATGGCGCTCATGGAGCGGGCGATGTCGTCGGCGAGGCCGATGACGCGCGAGGACTTGATGCCGGGCGCCGGCTCCAGCTCATACAGCGTCACCACCGGGCCGGGGCGGACCTGAAGGATTTCGCCGCGCACGCCGAAATCGTCCAGCGTGCCTTCCAGCAGCTTGGCGGTGTCCTGCAAGGCTTCCTGGCTCATGGCCGGGCCCTTGGAGGGCGCGGGGGGCGCCAGCAGGCCAAGTTCGGGAAGCTGGTACACGCCCGGCCGGCCGCGCGGCGGCGGCTCGTTGGAGCGTGCGGCGCGCCCTCCCGAAGCCTGTCGGCGGCTGGGGGTGGGCTGCGGCTCGGGCGCGAATGCCCGTTCTTCTTCCTCGAACGCCTCGCTGTCGCCGCGCGCGACCCCGCCGAGGACCGGCGAGATCGGCGCCGCACGGCCGCCGAGGCTCGGTTCGACACGGCCGGTGGCGGAGGGCCGCTGGTCGGAGGCGAACATATCGCGCATCAGGCCGCCAACGGCGGCGGCGCGACCCCGGCTGCGCTTGGGGAACAGGCGAGCCTTCACGGAAAGCAGGGTGTGGGTGAGCGCGCCGAGCGAGATGGCGCGGCGGTCGCGCTCGTCCTCGTCCTCGTCCTCGTCGTGGTGCTCCTCGTCCACGTCATAGGGCGAGTGGCGCGGGGCGGCTTCGCGGCGCACGCCGGCATTGGGCCGGCTCAGGCCGAAATACATGCCGGTGAGCGCGCAGATGAAGCCGACGGTGCCCACCAGCACCGCATCGAGCGTGGTGGCCCAGCCGCCCCGGAACACGGTGATGAGGCGCGGAAACAGATCGCCGATGGCGCCGCCGAGCCCGGTGGGGATCGGCCAGGAGGGGAATTCCGGCAGCGAGCCGAGGAAGGCGCAGACCCCGAGCAAGCCCAGGGTGAGCGCGCCGGCCCGCAGCCGCTCGCGGCGCAGCGGCCGCGCGGTAAGAAGGCGCCAGCCCCAGAACGAAAGGGAAAGCAGGAGCGCCAGCGAGGCGAGGCCAAGCAACTGCATCAGCAGATCGGCGGCGATGGCGCCGGGCCGGCCCAGGAAGTTCTTCACCCCCGCGTTGCTGGCATTGGAAAGGCTGGGGTCTGTGGCGGACCAGGAGACCATGGCGGCGAGGCAGAACAGGCTGCTGCCGAGCAGCGTTATGCCGGCGATCTGCGCGCTGCGCCGGCGGAGCGCGCGACGCACGCTCTCCGGCACGAAATCCATGGCCAGGCCCGGCGGACGCAGGGCGAGGGGTGATGCTGGACGACGACGGGCCGCGGGCATCCGGTCTCCTTCAGGTCAGTCCGGCGACGAGGCGGTTCAACACCTCGGCGCATGTTTCAAGATCTTGCACGAGGGCGACCCGGATATAGGGGTCGCCTGGATTGATGCCGTCGGCGGCGCGGCGGGCGAGGTAGCCGCCCGGCACGGTGCGCAGCCCCTGCTCGGTCCACAGCTTCAGCGCCGCGGCTTCGCCGCCGCCGACTGCGCTGGCGTCGAGCCAGAGAAAGAACCCGCCAGCGGGGCGCTCATGGCCGAACCGGCCGGCGAGCACCCGGTCGGCAAGGTCGAACTTGTCCCGATAGAGGGCGCGCGAGGCATCCACATGGGCCTCGTCCCCATAGGCGGCGAGGCCGACCATCTGGAGCGGCTCGGGCACCTGGGGCGAGGCTACCCAGCGGAACGCCAGGAAGGCCTTAATGAAGTCGGCGTCACCGGCGCAGAAGCCGCAGCGCAGGCCCGGCAGGGAGGATCGCTTGGAGAGCGAATTGAACGCCAGCACGCCGGAAAAGTCCGACCCGCAGGCTTCGAGGATGCCGGCGGGGGCCTGGTTGCCGAGATAGATCTCGGAATAGCACTCGTCGGAAAACAGATAGGCGCCGTGCGCCCGTGTCATCTCCACCAGCCGCGAGAGATAGGCTTTTGACGCCACCGCGCCCTGCGGATTGGCGGGGGAGGCGATGAACACCGCGACCGTGCGCGCCAGGAGCGCGGGGTCGAGGGCATCCAGATCGGGCAGCCAGCCGCTCTCCTTGGTGGTCGGCATCACCACCACCTCGCAGCCGGCAAGCTCGGTTCCGGCGGCATAAGCGGCATAGAACGGGTTGGGCAGCAGCATCACCGGTGGGCCGGCACGCTCGGACACCAGTCGCTTCGCCACCACGGCGGCGGCGACCAGCCCTTCGCGGGAGCCGTTCAGCACCAGGAGTTCGCGCTCAGGGTCCACCGGGCGCGGCAGGACATAGCGCCGGTCCAGCCAGTCTGCCGCCGCCTTGCGATAGGCGGGCAGGCCCTCCGCGCGGGGATAGCGGCCGAACCCGGCGAGGCTCTCGGCAAGCACACCGGGCACGAATACTGGCATGGCGTGCTGGGGTTCGCCCACCGCCGCGCTGAGGGCAGGCTTCCCCGGCTCCTTGCCCGCCAGCAATTCGGCAAGGCGGACGAAGGGAGAGCGGCGGTCCTCGGGAGCGATCTGAGCGGATGTAACTGGCATGTCTCTGTGTCGCGGAATTCGCCGAACAATGCGGCATCTCGGTTAAGAGGCGCCTAACCTGACGCGGGGACGGCATGCAATTCCTTAATGCCGCTGGCTGGCCCCCACATTGCAAATCAACCCACAAATGATAATTGATTTCGCAACAGTGCGGCCGAGCGAGCCGCCGACCCCTGGGAGGGATGCGTCATGGCCGAATATCCGGTGTCGATCCCCTCCGATGGGCTGATGCTTTCCGGCATCGTGTCCGTGCCCGATGCTCTGGCGGAGGGAGAGCTGCGGGGCGCCTTTCTGGTGTTGCACGGCTTCGGCAGCACCAAGGAGTCCGGCAATGTCATGGGGCCGGCCAAGCTGCTGAACGAATTGGGCTATGTGACCCTGCGCTTCGACATGCGCGGCTGCGGCACCAGCGGCGGCGAGCGCGGGCGGCTGATCTGCATGGAGCAGGTGGCCGACACGCGCAACGCCGTGACCTTCCTCGCCACGCAGCCCGGCGTGGACCCCGCGCGGATCGCCGTGGTGGGTACCAGCTTCGGCGCGGCGGTGGCGGTCTATGCCGGTGGTGTCGACCCGCGCATTGCCGCCGTCATCTCCAACGGCGGCTGGGGCAATGGCGAGCGCAAGTTCCGGGGCCAGCACGCGACGCCGGAGGCCTGGGCGCGGTTCACGAAAATTCTCGAAGACGGACCGAAATTCCGCGCCGCGCACGGCCGCTCGCTCATGGTGTCGCGCCAGGACATCGTGCCCGTGCCGACCCATGTGAAGGACAACATGGCGAAGCAGCATGTGAAGCTGTGGCCGGCCAACGCGCTCCAGGAATTCCCCGCCGAGACCGCGCAGAGCATGTACGACTTCATGGCGGATGAGGTGGTGGGCGCCATCGCGCCGCGCCCGCTGTTGCTGCTGCACAGCGCGTCGGATTCCGTGACACCCACGGAGCAGTCGATTTCGCTGTTCAAGCACGCCGGCCAGCCCACGGAACTGCATCTGTTCAGCGATGCCGACCATTGGATGTTCGCAGAAGACAATCCGCGCATCTGGGGCGTGATCCGCAACTGGCTGGCGGATTATTTCCCGGTCTCCGCCTGAAGATGCGGCTTCAGGCCTGCGTCACCTGCCGCGCCTGTGTGATCAGCTTGTCCATGAGGCTGGAGAGCGTCGCTAACTCCTGCGGCGTCAGCGCGTCGGCGAGTGCGCCATAGTCGTTGGCCGCGCCCGGCCAGGTCGCGGCATGGAAGGCGATGCCGTCTGGCGTCAGCGCGAGAGGAATGCGCCGCCCGCCGTGCGGATCGACCTCCCCGACGGCGAAGCCCCGCAGCAGCAATTCCTTCACGGCGCGATTGACCGCCATTTTCTCGAACCCCCACAGGCTGGTGATCTCGTTGGCGGAGAGGCCGGGGACATGGGCGAGGGTCAGCAGCACCCGCCATGCCACCAGCGACAGGCCGGAATGCAGGCTTGGGTCGGCCTGGACGCGGCGGACCATGAGAGAGGACAGCACATGGATGCGCCAGAGCAGGGACAGTTCGCCGCGCAGCACCGCCTCCGCGCCATCGAGGCGCGCCTGGGTGCGGGATTGCGCCTCCGTGCGGCGGCTTCTGCGCGGCGCTCCTGCGGCCATGTCGTCTTGGGCTCCCCGATGGGTTCCCGTCTCTCATAACGGAATGAACCGGGAAGAGGGAGCGGGAGGACAATTGCCGCGCAGCTTGATTAAATATCATATGAGGTTTAATTTCTCAGGCAGGCGGCGCTGCCGGCACCAAGGGGCCTTGCTATCCCGATGATCAGGATTTCGCGTCTGGCGTTCGCCGCCTTCGTCTCGCCGGACCCCGAGGAATTGGCCGAATATTATTGTGGCGTGATCGGGCTATCCGAAACCGCCCGCGCAGGCGGCAGCATCCATCTGGCGAGCCCACTGGGGGAGACCTGCATCCTCCTTATTTCCGGGGCGCAGACCGCCTGCCGCACCTTGGCGTTCCAGACCAGCCTGGAGATCGCCCTGGCGGACATTGCGAGCTGGCTGGGGAAGAATGGCATCGTCAGCGAACTGCGGCGCGATCCCCATCCGGATATTTCCGAAGTCCTGGCATTCACAGACTGCAACGGCACCGGGATCGAGCTGTTCAATGCCACGCCCAATCCGGTGCTCATGACACCCAATCCTGCGGTTTCGCCGCTCAAGCTCGGCCACATCGCCTTCTTTGTTGATGACATCCAGCGGGCGGTCGGCTTCTACCGGGACATCCTCGGCTTCCGGGTTTCCGACTGGATGGAGGATTTCTTCGTCTTCCTGCGCTGCGGCCCGGACCACCACACCTGCAATTTCATCTCTGCGCCGCGCCGGGGCATGCACCATATCGCCTTCGAGCTTCGCGATTGGGCGCACCTTCAGAACGCGTGCGACTGGCTTTCGCGCAAAAATTGCAAGCTGACCTGGGGGCCGGGGCGCCACGGCATCGGCCACAACATCTTCACCTACCACCGCAACCCGCAGGGGCAGATCATCGAGCTGTTCACCGAGCTGGACACCATGTCCAACGAGGAACTTGGCTATTATGATCCGCGGCCCTGGCACAGGGACCGGCCGCAGCGCCCGAAAGTGTGGAGCGCGAAGGACGCGGTAAATCTTTGGGGCGACGGCCCGCCGCCCGGTCATCGCGACTGAGCCCGGCGCGGCGGTACGCCCTTAAAAAAGGGAGTTGAGCGCGCAATGAGTGACAGTCCTGTTTCAACCAAGGCAAGCGTGCCGCTCCGCGATCCGGCCCATCTCCATGATCTGGTGGTGCGCATCTTCACCAAGTTCGGCAGCTCGGCCGAGGATGCCGCGATCCTCGCCGATATGCTGGTCTGGTCGCACCTCACCGGCCGCGACGGCCATGGTGTGGTCCGCGTGCCGTGGTATGTGCAGATGATCCGCAGCGGTGAGATGAACCCGGTCGGGCGCCTCACCATCGAGAAGCAGCTCGCCGCCACCCTGCTGATCGATGCCGACCGCGCCGCCGGGCCGGTCGCCATGGTGGCCGCAACCGATATCGCCATCGAGCGGGCGCGCACCCAGGGCGGATGCTTCGCCATGGTGCGGCGGACCACCCACACCGGCGCCATCGGCTATTACGCCCTGCGCGCAGCGGAGGCCGGCATGGCGGCAATCGTCATCTGCTCGGGCAAGCCGATCATGGCCTATCACGGTGCCAAGGTGGCGAGCATTTCCACCAGCCCGATCGCCATGGCGGTTCCGGGCGGTAGCGGCGCGCCCATCCTGCTGGACATGGCGACCAGCGTGACCTCGTTCGGCCGGCTGAGGCAGCTGGCGGCGCGCGATGCGGAAATCCCGGAGGGTTGGGCGCTGACCAAGGACGGCCAGCCCACCACCCGCGCGAAGGAGGGCACGATCCCCCTGCCGCTCGGCGGACCGAAGGGCTCGGGGCTGGCGCTGCTGTTCGAGGCCATGACCGGAGTTCTCGCCGGCGCGCCAGTGCTTGTTCCAACCCTCGCCCAGCCGGATGGCCCTGGCCAGGGATCGAGCGCCTTGCTGATGGTGATGGATATCAACGCCTTCACGACGCCGGAGGCGTTCGCCGCCGAGATCGACGCGGTCCGCGCCACGGTACAGGCGCTGCCACGGCAGGAGGGCGTGGATGAAATCTTCCTGCCGGGCGATCGTTCCCGCGCGCTCGCGGTGGCGCGGGCTCGCGACGGCGTTCCGGTGCCCGATGCGCTGATGGCGGAACTTGAGGTGCTCGCCGCAGGCTGACGGCAAGCCGGTTTTGGACGCCCCCGAGCGGGGGCGTCCAAAAGGGTCACATGATGTGGTCGTGCGCGGCTTCCGCCGCTTCGAGGCAGCATTCGCACTCGTTGGCGGCTTTGGCGGCGCCGATGGCCGAGGTCCACTCCGCCAGCGCGCCGGCATCCTTCGCCGCGATGTTGGAGAGGGACAGTTCCACCAGCGACACATCCGTGAGGGTGTAGGTCTGGCTGTTGCCCTCGATGGTGATGACGGTGGAGCCGTTCACTTCCGCGACCGAGAAGCTGTCCTTGCCCATCCAGCCGAAGTCGAGCGTGTCCAGCGCGGTGTCGAAGTCGACCACCTTGTTGGCCCCCCAGGCCCAGGCAATGGAGGTCGTGTCGGCAACGCCGTTCGCCAGATGGCCCGAGTGATCGGGGCACGGCTCCGTGCCATGGGTGTGGACGGTGTCCGCAGTGGTTTCCGTCGTCGTCACAATGGTGGTTTCGGTGACGGCGGTGGTGGCCACCATGGTGCTGTGATCGTGGTCGGTGTGGTCATCCTCGCCGAGCACGCCGGCGTGGGAGCCGGAAGCGCCCGCAACCGTGCCGCCGCCGGCAATGGGGATGTCGAAGTCGACGATCTGGGAATTGGCCGCGTTGCCCATCCCGATCTTGTTGGAGAGGTCGTCCTCGCGCACCTGGGTGAAGGTGAATTCGAAGTTCTTCTGCGCGAGATCGGCGATATCTACCCCGAGCAGGACCAGCTTCTGTCCCGTCGTCCCGTCCGTGATGACCACGCCCTCGGCGCTGTCGGCCATGCTGAGCTGCTCGCGGCTGCCGTAATATTTGAAGCTCACGACATCCACCGCGGGGTCGAAGGCCACCTTGTCCACCTGGCCCACTTCGTGCGAGCGCATGTAGACGGTGTGGGCTTCCAGAGCCGGGCCATTTTCCCAGGCCAGCGCGCCGCTGAGCGCCTCGCGCAGATGGTTGTTGTCGATATAGGCGAAGTTATCGACCGTGAGATCGGCCAGCCGCACGCCCTGGATGATCACCGTCTCGCTGTTCCAGGGACTGGCGAAGCCAACGCCCTGTGGCGTATCGATGATGATGAAGGAATGGATATTGGCATTGCCGAGGTCGATGACATCCACCGCCGGATTGAACCCGACCACATCGGCCACGCTCAGCGAGGTGATGGTGTAGGTCTTCCCCGGACCGGTGCCGGGATCGACCACGGTGTCGTCGTCGGTGATGGTGCCGATGGCGGACGCATCCGCAATGGTGGCCCCGACGGCGTTGGAGAGGTTCAGGGTGAAGGTCTCGTTCGCCTCCACACCGGTGTCCCCGTTCACCATGACGTGGATCATCTGCGAGGTTTGCCCCGCAGTGAAGGTCAGCGTGCCGGAGAGCGCGGTGTAGTCGTAGCCGGATGTCGCCGTGCCGTTGGCGGTGGAATAATTGACCGTGACAGTGCCGGTTGCCGCCTGGGACAGGGTGACGACGAACATCATCTCGGCGGAGCCGGAATTGCCCTCGCGCATCGATACGTCGGCGACCTGGATTGTCGGTACGGCCGGCGCGCCGTCGTCGTTCGTGATGGTGCCGGTGCCGACCGGCCGGGCGATGGTGGCGCCCGACGCACCGCTGAGATTGACGGTGAAGGTCTCGTTGGCCTCGACGACCGTGTCGCCGACGATGTCGACATGGATGGTCTTGGAGGTCTCGCCCGCCGCGAAGGTGACGGTGCCCGTGCCCGCGACATAATCGGAGCCGGCGGTCGCCGTGCCGTTGGCGGTGGCGTAATTCACCGTGACGGGGCCGGTCGCGGCCCGGTCCAACGTAACGGTGAACATGAAGTGCACATGCTCGCCATTGCCTTCGGTGACCGCCATGTCGCCGATGGAGATCGCCGGCAGGGCGGCCGCGATGTCGTCATTGGTGATGGTGCCGGTGGCGGTGCCGCGCGCGATGGTGGCGCCGGACGGACTGGAGAGGTTGAGGGTGAAGGTCTCGTTCGCCTCCACCGAGGTGTCGCCGATGATGTCGACATGCACCGTCTTGGAAGTTTCGCCGGCGGCGAACGTCACGGTGCCCGAGCCCGCGACAAAGTCCGAGCCGCCGGTCGCCGTGCCGTTTGCCGTGGCGTAGTTCACTGTGACCGGGCCGGTGGCGGCCTTGTCCAGGGTTACCGTGAACATGAAGTGCGAATGTTCGCCATTGCCCTCGACCACCGCCATGTCCGCGACCGAGATCGCCGGCAGGACCACCGCCACGTCATCGTTGGTGATGGTGCCGGTGGCGGCGGCCTTGGCGATGGTGGCCCCGGAGGCGTTGGCGAGGTTGACCGTGAAGGTCTCGTTCGCTTCCACACTGGTGTCGCCGGTGACCTTGATCTGAATGGTCTTCGAGGTTTCGCCGGCGGCGAAGGTCACGGTGCCGGTGGCAGCGGTGTAGTCCGAGCCCGCGGTTGCCGTGCCGTTGGCTGTGGAATAGGCGACCGTGACCGGGCCGGTGGCGGCCTTGTCCAGCGTCACCGTGAAGCTGAGGTTGCTGGTGCCGGAATTGCCTTCCGCAATCGCAACATCGCCGATGGAGATGGCGGGGAAACCGCCGCTGCCGGAGGGCGCGCCGTTGATGAGGAAGCCGGTGGCGGCGGTGGCGCTGCCCGTGGTGGTCGCCGAGAAGCCGAAGGCGGTTTCCTTGTTGGCGGCGACGGCTCCGTTCCAGGAGACGTTGCGGATCACATAATGATTGCCGACGTGGCTGACGATTTCCGCATTCCAGATGCTGGTGATGTTGAAGCTCGCGTCGAACTCCACGGTCCAGCCGTTGATCGCCGTCGCGCCCGCCTCGACCGCCATGCTGCCGGTGAAGCCGGTGCCCCAGTTGGTGGCGACGGTATAATCCAGCACCGCGCTATTGGCCGGGGCCGCGTCGTCATTGGTGATGGTGCCGGTGGCAGCAGCCTTGGCGATGGTGGCGCCGGAGGCATTGGCGAGATTGACCGTGAAGGTCTCGTTGGCCTCCACCGTGGTGTCGCCCTTCACGGCAACACTCACGGTCTTGGAGGTCTCCCCGGCTGCGAAGGTCAACGTGCCGGTCGCGGCGGTGTAGTCCGAGCCTGATGTGGCCGTGCCATTGGCGGTGGAATAAGCGACCGTGACCGGACCGGTTGCCGCCTTAGACAGGGTCACCACGAATGTCGCCTGCGTGGTGCCGGAATTGCCCTCGGCCACCGTGACGTCGACGATGGAGATGGTCGGCGGCGTCACCGAGACATCGTCGTTGGTAATGGTGCCGGTGGCGGTGGCACGGGCGATGGTTGCGCCCGAGGCGTTGGCGAGGTTGACGGTGAAGGTTTCGTTGGCCTCCACAGCGGTGTCGCCGGTGATCGCGACATTGACGGTCTTGGAGGTCTCGCCGGCGGCGAAGGTCACGGTGCCGGTGGCGGCGGTGTAGTCCGAGCCTGATGTGGCCGTGCCGTTGGCGGTGGAATAATTCACCGTGACCGGGCCGGTTGCGGCCTTGGAGAGGGTGACGACGAACGACATCTGCGTGGTGCCGGTATTCCCCTCGGCCAACGACATGTCGACGATGGAAATGGCCGGCGGCGTCACAACCACATCGTCATTGGTGATGGTGCCGGTGGCTGCGGCCTTGGAGATGGTGGCGCCGGAGGCGTTGGCGAGATTGACCGTGAATGTCTCGTTGGCCTCGACGCTGGTGTCGCCGGTGATCGCGACATTGACGGTCTTGGAGGTCTCGCCGGCGGCGAAGGTCACGGTGCCGGTGGCGGCGGTGTAGTCGGACCCGGCGGCCGCCGTGCCGTTGGCGGTGGAATAGGTGACGGTGACGGGGCCGGTTGCGGCCTTGGAGAGGGTCACCACGAACGAGGCCTGCGTGGTGCCGGAATTGCCCTCGGCCACGGTCACGTCGGCGATGGAAATGGCCGGCAGCGTCGGGGCTACGTCGTCATTGGTGATGGTGCCGGTTCCGCTGGCGTCGGCGATGGTGGCACCCGTCGCGTCGGTAAGCTTCAGCGTGACCGTTTCGTTGCCCTCCACGGTGGTGTCGCCCTTCACGGCGATGCTCACGGTCTTGGAGGTCTCACCGGCCGCGAAGGTCACTGTGCCGGTGGCGGCGGTATAGTCGGTGCCCGCGGTGGCAGTGCCGTGCGTTGTGGCATATTGCACCGTCACGGGGCCGGTGGCGGCCTTGGAGAGGGTGATCGTGAACACGAGCTGCGCGGTGCCGGAATTGCCTTCGGCGACTGTGGCATCGCTTACGGCGATGGTCGGCGCGGCCGGCACGGCGGAATCGAATGCCGCGTCCCATTCGGAGACGGCGGACGCATCCTTGGCGCGGATGTTGGCCATGCTTAATTGGGCCAGAGAAACACCCGACAGCGTATAGGTCTGGTTGTTGCCGACGATGGTGATGACGACGGAGCCGCCCACCTCGGCGATGGAGAAATTGTCCGCCTGGAACCAGCCGAAATCCAGCACGTCATTGGCCGGCTCGAACGCCAGCACCGTGTTGGCACCCCAGGACCAGTTGATGGTGGTGACGGTGGCGACTCCGTCGCCGGTTCCCCCGCCAGTACCGCCGCCCCCGCCCCCGGTGCCGCCGCCCCCGGTGCCGCTGGAGCCGCCGTCGATCTGGGTGCCGTCCCAGCCGGAATAGTCAGAGATGACGCCGTCATTGTTGAAATCGTCGTGCCACAGCTCTTCGGCGAGCGAGAGGGTTTTGCCCGAGGTGTAGGCCGCGATCATGATCGAGGCGGCCGGCGAGTCATAGGCGCCGAACTGCTGGATATATTTGAGGATCGAGGTGCCGTATTCGTCGGCCGAGGCGCTGCCGTTGTTCAGCAGGTCGAGCGTGCCCCAGGCGCCGCGCAGATGCGCCGCGGCGAGAATGCCGGTCATGGTGAGCGTGACGGTCACGTCCTGCCCGTTAGTGTCCTTGTAGGTGCGTGCAGTGCCGATCAGCGCGTCGAGGCTGGTGCCCTTGGCTGCGAGGCCGCTCTCGATGACGTTCAGGTTGAAACCGAAGGCATCGAGGATGATGGCTTCCTGGATGTCGGTCTTCAATTCCGTAAAGTTGTCGACGCCGTTCTTGCCGGTGAACGTGCCGGTCCACTGGTTGCCGGTGTTACCCTTGTAATAGCCAAGGTCATTCAGCAGAGCTTCACCGAACTGGTAACCGACGAAACCGAGGGCGTTGACCGAAGTATACTGCATGTCATGCCAGGTGAGCTGGCCAATCTTGTAGGCGTTCCAGTTGGCATCGCCGACCCAGCTGCGAATCTGTGCTTCGGTGATCTGTCCGGTAAGATAGCGGTCGTAATCGACCCCGGATTCGAATGCGCGCAATGCGTTCAGAAAATCTGTGAAATCACCCTTAGACATGGCTCACCCCAGCAATCCAGCAGACGATGGCGGCGGCTGATGGATACCGCCAATGTCGCAAGGTGAGGTTGAGCAGGGGGCGGCGCGGCTGTCCAGCGGGAGCGAATGGAAAAGTTTCGGCTCATTCTAAAAAAGGTTATTAGATACCTTTAATTTCTGACGTAATGTTCATAAAAAACAACCAGCAAGAGTGATGCGACATAATGCCCGTAGGTAAGCTTTGCTTCAAAATCCGATCAGCAACGCTCAAAGCCGGTAATTTCCCATGGCTTCCCGCAACCGGACGGCGGCGGCTCGGCCGATCGACAGCGGCTCCGAAATACCCTGGAGCGTGAGGCGCACATCGTCCCGGCTGCGGGCATCGATGCCGCGCAGGCGGTCCCGGTTGATCATCAGCGAGCGGCCGAGGCGCAGAAAGGGCGGGCTGGGCAAAAGCGTCTCGAAATGCGCCAAAGTTCGCCAAATCATAAGCGCGGGCTGGTCTGCGAGCATGACGCGGGCAAAATCTCCATCGGCTTTTACGGCAGCGATTTCGCCCGCCGCGACCAGCACGGTGCGCGAGGGCGTGCGCAATTCGATGAGCCCCGCCTCGTCCTTGCTGACGCTGGCCGCGATCGCCCGCTCGACCCGCGCGAGTGCTTCCGCCAGCCGTTCCGGGGCCACCGGCTTGAGCAGATAGTCAACGGCGTCCACCGTGAACGCCTCCACGGCGTGCTCGGCATAGGCTGTGATGAACACAACCTTCGGTGGATACTCCAGGGCCTCCAGGAGATCGAAGCCGTCGCCGCCGTTCAGCTCGATATCGAGGAAGATCAGGGCCGGCTGGGTGCGCATGATCAGCGCCTGGGCTTCCGCGATGCTCTCCGCCTCGCCCACCACATCCACCGTGGCATGCGCGGACAGAAGCCGCCGAATGGCCCGACGGGCGAGGGGTTCGTCATCGACGATCAGGACCCGGAGCACGATTCCTCCTCCAGATCAAAACTCTGAAACAAAATCATAGGGATAGCCAGTATCTGGCGCGCCTCACCCGAATATAATGCCACAATCGCAGGCCGGCGAGGCATTTGCAAAGCGCGCATCGCCCGGCCCTTGCGCCGCGCCGCGCCTCAGAATAGAGCGTTTCCCCTCCGACAGTTTTTAGACGCTCGATCTTTGCGTCTGGCGACCGGCCGCCTGTCAAACCACGCGCGCCGCCGAAGTTTATCCGTCATTCTGAGGATAAAAACGCGCGCAGCACAAATATCAAAAGCACAAAATGAAAATGATATTTCATAAATTGCGCAAAATTCGTGAAATTTAATGATTTACGTTAGGTACTGTGCCACCGATAAATAGAAAAAGAAGCCAAAATACATTCAGGTATAACCTATAAACATATGATCTCACGCCTCGATCTGCAGATATTGCGTTTCGGTAACCCATAAAACCACGGTAACTACGAGGCAAGCCAGAGATGCAGCATTGTGAGATAGGCATTCACGATGTAAGGGTGAGCTGAAGGGAGCCGCCAGCGACAAGGCTTCCCGGCAGTCTCTTGGGAGGCGTTTCGTGGACCTGCGAATTAACGGCAAAGTGGCAATCGTGACAGGCGGCAGCCGGGGCATCGGCAAGGCCTGCGCAAAGGAATTGCTCGCTGAGGGCGCGTCGGTGGTGCTGGTCAGCAAAAACCCTTCGATCAACGCGGACGCGGTGCGCGAGCTTGGCGCGCAGGCCCCGGATCGGGTCTTCGGCGTGCCGACCGACCTTGCCGACGATGACGCCATTGCCGCGATGACGGCAAAAACCATCGAGCGGTTCGGGAAAATCGACATCCTCGTCAACTCAGCTGCGACGGTCATTCCCCAAGACTATCTCAAGATGAGCGACGCCGATTTGAGCGGTTTGCTAGAACAGAAATTCCTGCCGGCAGCGCGCTGTATTCGTCACGTCGTACCCGATATGCGCAAGCGCAGATGGGGGCGCATCATCAACATTTCCGGGCTGGCCGGGCGGCAGCCGCACTACACGGTGGTGCCCGCGGCGCTCAACAATTCCTCACTGCTCAACCTGACGAAGTCGCTGGCTGTCGAACTGGCCAAGGACAATATCCTCATCAACGCCGTCGTCCCGTACATCATCAATACCGAACGCCAGGACGAAACCATGGTCGAATGGGCCAAGATGACCGGCCAGACAGAAGCCGAGGTTCGTCAACAGCGCGTCGCGAAAGTGCCGGTTGGCCGCATGGGCACGCCGGAGGAAGTCGGCGCGGTCGTCGCCTTCATGGCCTCGGAACGCACCAGCTATGTCGCCGGCGCTGCCTGGTACGTCGACGGCGGCGGCTCGATGACGCTCTAAGAAGCTGAACACAAAAGGCGTGCGATCCAACGCGCGCCGCGCTCAAAAAATCTCAGGGAGGACATATCGTGGCGCTTCATCGTCGTCATCTGCTTCAAGCCGCAGGCGCAGCCCTTGCCATGCCCGCGCTGTCTCGCCTGGCGTGGGCGGATACCTATCCTTCGCGGCTGGTGCGCGTCATGTCCGGCTTCGGCGCCGGGTCGGCATCGGACATCAACGCCCGGCTCTTCGGCCAATGGCTTTCGGAGCGTCTCGGCTCGCCGTTTATCGTCGATAACCGGCCGGGCGCGGGCGGCAACCTCGCCACCGACTTCGTCATCCACGCGCCGGCCGATGGCTACACGCTGCTCTACGCCTCCACCGCAATCGCGATCAATCAGACGCTCTATGCCGGCAGGATAGGCTTCTCGAACACCGACATGGCGGCTGTCGCGGCGACCGTACGCACCCCGGTGGTGATGGAGGTCAATCCGAGCCTGCCGATCAAGACGGTTGCCGAATTCATCGCCTACGCCAAGGAAAACCCCGGCAAGATCAACTATGCGACGGTGGGAGCGGGCACGCTGCAGCATTTATGCGGCGAGTATTTCAAGATGATGACGGGCATCGACATGGTGCCGGTTCATTATCGCGGCGCGGCCCAGGCCCTGCCCGACCTGATCGCAAATCGCGTCCAGGTCATGTTCGATATCGTCGTCTCCTCGCTGTCCTTCATCAAGGCAGGTCAGGTCCGGCCGATCGGCGTGGCTTCGCTGACGCCGCAAGAGTTGTTGCCCAATGTTGCGCCCATCGCCGACACGGTGAAGGGGTTCGAGGCGGCCGGCTGGCAGGGCTTCTACGCGCCCCTGAAGACGCCGGCGGACATCATCGAAAAGCTTAATCGTGAAGTGAATACGGAAATGGCCGATCCGAAGCATCGCGCCAGGCTGGTCGAACTCGGCGGCACGCCGGCGCCGGGGACGCCGGCGGACTTCGCCAAATTCGTCGCCAATGAGACGGCAAAATGGGCGAAGGTCGTGCGCCAGGCCGACGTCAAGGTGGAGTGACGTTCCGCTGCCGCACGTTGCAGGGCGCGCGGCAGCATTTCGTCGGTAATGTAATATTACATTTTACAATGCCGCAAAGATTGTCCCCGTTTTACCGAACAACGAGGCTATCGCAGACGTTTCCAAATAGGTTCAGCAGATCAGCAGGGCAAAAAAGCAATGAGCGAACGCTTTCCTGAAGAGGCAAAGAATTTCCGCCTGTTGGGCCATGACCCCTCAGCCGCCTTCGGCGGCGGCAGTCTGGTCGAGGTCAAGAACGGCTATGCCTATGTCGGCTCGGTCGGCGGCTCGAGCTTCAATGCGCCGGAGGGTTTCACGGTCCATGACGTTTCGGACCCGCGCAAGCCGCACAAGGTCGCCGAATTCCGCGCGCCGCCGGGCGTTCATTGCCACAAGCTCCGGCTGGTTGGCGAGGATCTGCTGTACGTCAATTCGGAAAAGCTTGCCGGCGAGAAGGGCAAGGATGGTCGCGGCGGACTCTATATCTTCGACATTAGAAACCCGCGTGAGCCGAAGCAGGTTGGCTTCTATGACATGCCGGGAAGCGGCCCGCACCGTTTCGGCATCGACCGCGAGCGCAACCTCGCCCTTCTACCCTGCGATGCCGAGGGCTGGCACAAGCGGGTGATCTGGACGCTGGACCTGCGTGACCCGCTCAAGCCTGACATCGTCAGCATCTGGGGCCTGCCATGGCAGAAGGCGCAGGATGCCTCGCTTGGCAACGACCCGATGCCTGCCGATGCCACCTGCACTTTGCATGGACCGCCCGTCATTCGTGGCAATCGCATGTATGCCGCCTTCTGGGGCGGCGGCGTTGCCGTGATCGACTGCACCGACCTGCGCAATATGGATCTCGTCGGCCACGTCTGCTGGTCGCCGCCGTTCCCGGGCGGTACGCACACCGCCTGGCCGGTCGGTGACAAGCCCTATCTCATCGTCACCGATGAAGCGCGGGCCAAGCAGAATTATTGGGACGCGCAGTTCATGTGGGTCGTCGATATCCGCGACGAGACCAATCCCATGCCGGTTTCAAACTTCTTCCCCGAGCGGGAAAAGTATTTCCACCGGCCCGGCCGCTTCGGTGCGCACAACATCCTTGAGGACATCAGGACCGAAGGCCCCTGGGCGAACATCGTGTTCCTCACCTACTTCAACGCGGGGCTCCGCGCCGTGGATGTCAGCGATCCGTTGCGGCCCAAGGAAGTCGGCTATTACGTGCCGGAGACGCCCGTGGGACAGGAGGCCATCCAGTCGAACGATATCGGCACCGATGAGCACGGGCGCCTGTATCTGATCGACCGCTGGGGCGCCGGCATGCATATCCTCGAATACACGGGATGAGGACCCGCTCGGGACGCTGGCTTCAAAGCGTCCCGACGCTTGCCTTTAAAGCACCAGCCGATTGCACCAGCCCGCGCGCGGCGTCCGTGGCCGCGACGGAAGCCGGCGTGCGCGCGTCTGCCCTTGCCTCTACCGGCCTGTAGCGCATCGGCGTCCAATAGGCCGCGATCCGCGCCCGCTTCTGGGCGTAGTTTTCGTGCGGCGCCTCGGTCTCACACTCTTCGCACATGAAAACCACCACCTCCGTCTGCGCGACGAATACTGACATGAACCGATACATCATGCCGAGCCGTTGCGTCCCGGAATGAAGCACCACCTTTTTAGATGAAGATGTCGCCGCGTCTCAATGAAATGCTTCGGGCGTAAATTCTCCTGAGCACGGCTCTCCTTCCAGCACCAGGGTCGCGACCACACGGCCTTCCCGTGGCCGCTCGCTGCTGCCCGCGATCTCGCGCAAGGTGAAGGTGTGACGGTCCGGATAGTGCAGGGCCAGCCGACGGCGGACATTCTGCACGCCGATGCCGCGCCCGCGCCGCCGCCCGGTGGTGCCCTCCAAGGTGCCCGTGTTGGAGATTTCCACCTTCAGCGCCCCCGCCTGCATCGCGATGTCGATATCGATGTCGAGGCCGTGCGCCCGCTCGCCGTGCTTCACCGCATTTTCCACCAGGGGCTGGAGCAGGAAATTGGCGATCGGCCGGGCGGTCGCGGCGGCGTCGACATGAAGGTGGGTGCGCAGCCGCTGGCCGAACCGGGCTTCCTGGATTCGCAGATAGGCCGCGAGCGAGGCCACCTCCGCTTCCACCGGCACCACCGGATTGTTGATGCCCGCCAGCGAATGCCGGAGATAGTCCGTGAGGTCGCGCATCATGGCGAGCGCCGCCTCGGGATTTTCCGGGATTTCCTCGGCAACGCCGTTGAGCGCGTTGAACAGGAAATGCGGGTCGAGCTGAAGCCGCAGGTGCTGGATTTCCGCGCGCAGCGCATCCGCCTCGGCGGCCAAGGCCCGGCGGCTCTGCGCTTGCTTCTCGCTCACCGTGCGGACCCAGAAATAGCCGATGCTCCAGCCGGCGAGGACGATGGTGTAGTGGATGAGCGGCACCGCCACCTCCTCCACCGGCCCCCATTCGGGAATGCTCCAGCCGGTCCATCTCCGGACGAAGGAGATGGCGGTCACGGCCGAGGCGGCGGCGATCGTCGACATGGCGAAGATGATGGTCAGCGAGCGCAGGGTGAGGCGCGCATCCCGCACATGGCGCGAGTAGACCCAGCCCAGGCCCGCTGAAAGCGCGATGAGGATCGGGCAGATGATGAGGGTGAGCGCCAGCGCCACCGGGAAGCTGCGATAGGTGAACTGGCGGTTCGCCAGATCGACCACCACGAACAGGCCCCACCCCAGAACCTGCGCGCGCCAGAAGAACGTCAGGTGACGCCACCAGCCGGCGGCTGCCTCCCTAATTGGAGCGTTCAGGCCGAGCACGATGCATATCCCCCGACGCGTTTTCCGGCGATCGCCCGGCGCGGAAAGCAAAGGCCATTCCGCCGCGTCCAGCAAGATGCACCGTTACGTCAGCCACCGCATCCGCACCGTCCGCCGCACTCGTCGATTTTCCTGCCGGGTTCATCGAGTGTGGCCCGCCGGGCCGATGCGCAGGTTCCGGGGCCATGACATCTCTTAATCAACGAGGCGCGTCCGGCGCCGTCATGGAGCGTAGATCATGGCTGACATCAACACGACGAACGGTCGAATCTTCCAGATATCGACCACCGGCGCCGACATCGTCGGCTTTGATCCGGCCAAGGACAAGCTCGATCTGGGCGATGTGACGGTCCACAATTGCATCGTTATCGACACCCCCCAAGGCGTCGGCTTCCTGAACCCCTGGTCCGGCGAAAGCGTCATCGTCATAGGGGTTTCCCTCGCCCAGCTGACCATCGACAGCTTCATGCCGGTCATCAACGACCATTTGCGCCAGGACCTCTCCGGCGCGCTGGCCTGGGAACACGGCATCACGGCGGAAGCCCATACGGTCTACGCCCGCTCCCACGAAGTCGGCCAGATCGACCGGGTCGCATTCGACCCCGCCACCGATGTCGTGGACTTCCGCTATTTCGGCACCCGCGAGCAGGTCTACATGACCAATAGCCCGGATGGCGTGATCATCTCCAATTCCGGTACCGGACATGCGCTGATTTTGTTGGGGGTTACGACGAGCCAACTGACGGCGGAGAATTTCGAATTCCATTTCGCCCAGGCGCGGGAGGACCGCGTGGCGCTTCAGCTCGGCTTCAGCTCGGTGCCGGATTCGCAGATCCTGCCCCAGGGCGTGCCCATCGCCGGCACCAATGCCTGGCCGACAGCATCAGGCGGCGGCGCGCCGCCGAGCGGTCAGGTGGGCACCACCACCGTCATCGACTGGCATTACGGCAGCGATACCGTGATCCTGTTCGATCCGGCCAAGGACAAGCTCGATTTCGGCTGGTTCAAGGCCCACGAATTTTCCGTCAAGGAAGTAAATGGCTCGACTGTCATTTCCATCGACGGTAACCACCAGACCTATACGCTCTCGGGCGTCTCGCTCTATGCGCTCGACCTCAACAACATCGTCGCGCTCGACACCACGGCCCGCACCGAATGGCAGGGGCTCATCAATAACGCCGTTGCGCCGGCCGCCTTGCCGACCTTGTCCGTCAGTGACGGCACTGTGGTGGAGGGCCATTCCGGCACCACCCAGATGATGTTCACCGTGGCCCTGTCACAGGCCTCGGCGAGCCCGGTGAGTGTCAGCTATTCCACCCTCAACGGCACCGCCACCGCCGGGCAGGACTATACGTCCACCGTCGGCACGCTGACCTTCGCGGCGGGTGAAACCTCCAAGATGATCCATGTAAACGTGGCCGGGGATACGATGGTGGAGTTGAACGAGCAGTTCAGCCTGCATCTCTCCGCCGCAAGCGGCGCGACCATCATGGACGGATCGGCGGTCGGCACCATCGTCAACGACGATGTGGATGCGGCTCCCGGTGCGCTGCCGGCGATTTCCATCGGCGATCTCAGCGTGGCCGAGGGCAATGGCGAGCACATGCATTTCATGTTCACGGTGACGCTGGACAAGGCGTCCACCGGACCCGTGACGGTCGCCTACACCACCGCCAACGGCACGGCGGTCGCCGGTTCGGACTATGTCGCGGGCGCGGGCACGGTGACGTTCGCGTCCGGCGTCACATCACAGATGGTCCATGTGGACATCTTGGGCGATACCAATGTGGAGGCCAACGAGACCTTCACCGTCACCTTGTCCAGCCCGGCGGGCGCGACCATTGCGGATGGCTCTGCCACCGGCACGATCCTGAACGATGACGTGGCAGTGGTCCTGCCGAAGCTTTCCATTGCCGACGCGACCGTGACCGAGGGCAATTCCGGCACAGCCGATCTCACCTTCACGGTGACACTGGACAAGGCGGCGACCGGCCCGGTGAGCGTGCAGTACGGCACCGCCAATGGCACGGCGACGTCAGGCTCGGATTATACCGCCCGAGCCGGCACGCTGACGTTTGCGGCCGGAGAGACCTCCAAGGTCGTGACCGTGGCGGTTGCCGGCGACACCGCTGTTGAAGCGAACGAGACGCTACTGGTGAACCTCACCAATGCGTCCGGCGCCACCATCGCCCGCGCCGCCGCCACCGGCACCATTACCAATGACGATGTGGCAAGCGTGCCGACCGGCGGGAGGGCGGTGGATTATGCCGTGACCAGCAATTGGGGCTCCGGCTTCACCGCGAGCATGAGCGTCGAGGCCGGAGCGAACGCGCTGAACGGCTGGACCGTCGAGTTCGACGCAACGTTCAACATCACCAATATCTGGAACGCGCAGATCGTCAGCCACGTCGGCAACCATTATGTGATCCGCAACCAGTCCTATAACGGCGCGGTTGGCGCCAATAAGGAAACCGCCTTCGGCTTCCAGGCGAGCCCCGGCAGCGAGGGCACGACCGCCACCGGCTTCACCCTCAACGGCGCGGCCACCGGCGGCGGCACTCCCGTTCCGGTCCCACCCGCCGTTTCCATCGGCGATGTCGCGATGGCGGAAGGCAGTTCCGGGGCCGCCAATCTCACCTTCACGGTGACGCTGGACAAGGCGGCGACCGGCCCGGTTTCGGTCGGCTATTCCACCGCTAACGGCACCGCCACTGCGGGGTCCGATTACACCGCCGCCACGGGAACGGTGACGTTTGCAGCCGGGGAGACCTCCAAGACCATCCAGGTGGCGGTGAAAGGCGACACGGCTGTTGAGGCCAACGAGACCTTCACCGTCAATCTCGCCAACGTCTCCGGCGCCACCATAGCCAAGGCCGCCGCAACCGGCACCATCACCAATGACGATACGGCGCCATTGCCTACGCTTTCGGTGGCCGACATCGCCTTTGCCGAAGGCGGGGCTGGGAGCCACGGACATGGCGCCTTCACCGTGACGCTCTCCGCCGCCTCGGCGACGGCGGTGACGGTGAATTACGCCACCGCGAACGGGATCGCCCTGGCCGGCAGCGATTACGATGCGGCGTCCGGCACCCTCACCTTCGCACCCGGCGAGACCACCAAGGTGGTGGAGATCCATGTGACCGGCGACGCGGCGGTCGAGGCGAACGAGACGTTCTCGCTCGTGCTGTCCGGCGCAAGCGGTGCCACCCTGGCGCGCGGCACCGCCACCGGCACGATCCAGAACGACGACACATCCGGCCCGCAGCCGGCATTGCCGACGGTTTCCATCGCCGATGTATCGGTGAGCGAGGGCAATCCGGGTTCGGGGGGCGCGGCGTCCGGCTGGCTCTCGACGCAGGGCAACCAGATCGTCGATGCCGCCGGCAATACGGTGCAGATCGCCGGGGTGAACTGGTTCGGCTTCGAGGGCGACAACAGTTCTCCGAACGGCCTGTGGACCCGTGGCTACAAGGACATGATGCAGCAGATGGAGGACCTTGGGTTCAACACCATCCGCCTGCCGTTCTCATCCGACATGCTGCATTCTACTGCCATCGCGAAGGGCATCGACTATTCCAAGAACCCTGATCTGGTGGGGCTTACCCCGCTTCAGGTGATGGACAAGATCGTCGATTATGCCGACCAGATCGGCCTCAAGATCATCCTTGATCATCACCGCAGCGATGCCGGGGCTGGTACCTCGCCCAATGGCCTGTGGTATGACAGCAGCCATTCCGAGGCGAGCTGGATCGCTGACTGGCAGATGCTGGCGCAGCGTTATGCCGACGACACCGCCGTGATCGGCGCTGACCTGCACAACGAGCCCTATAACGGCACCTGGGGCGGGGGCGGCGCGAACGATTGGGCGGCTGCCGCCGAGCGCGCAGGCGATGCCATCGGCGACGTCAACACCAACTGGCTGATCTTCGTCGAGGGCGTCGGGTCCTATGACGGGGACAATTACTGGTGGGGCGGAAATCTGGAGGGCGTGCGCGACCGGCCGATCGAACTCGATGTCGCGAACAAGCTGATCTACTCGGCCCACGACTATCCGAACTCGGTTTACAACCAGCCTTGGTTCCAGTCCTCCGACTTCGCCGCGCATCTGCCGGAGAAGTTCGACGAGATGTGGGGCTATATCTACAAGGAAGGCATCGCGCCGGTGTACATCGGCGAGTTCGGCACCAAGCTGGTGGATCCGAAAGATGCGCCCTGGCTGGAGGCCATCACCTCCTACATGGCCGGCGACTTCGACAATAACGGGACCATCGACATCCCCGCAGGCGACCAGGGCATGTCCTGGACCTATTGGTCCTGGAACCCGAACTCCGGCGACACCGGCGGCATCCTGAAGGACGACTGGCAGAGCGTGAACACCAACAAGCTCGCCTATCTCGAGCAGATCCAGTTCAACTTCGACACCGACGTGCCAGGCGGGACCGGGGCGGGAGAGGGCGACCACGCCTATGCGTCCTTCGTCGTGACGCTCTCGGCGCCGGCCACCGAGGCGGTGATAGTGGGCTATCACACCATGGCCGGCGAGGCGGATACGTCCGACTTCACCGCCGTGACCGGCACGCTGACCTTTGCCGCCGGTGAGCAGTCGAAGACCATTCAGGTGCCGATCACCGCCGATACCCTGCACGAGGCGAACGAGCATTTCGCGGTCATGCTCACCGATGCCCATGGCGCCGTCATCGGGGTCGGAACCGCGACCGGCACCATCGTCAACGACGATAACGCGGGCATCCCGACCACTCCCGGCACCGGGACCGGCGGCGGGCACACGGGATCGGGAGACCTGGAGGCTCTGCTCGCGGTGGTGGATTCCTGGAACAGCGGCTTCAACGCCTCTGTCTCCATTCACAATGAGGGGGCCGCCACCAGCGGCTGGCAGTTGGAGATCGACATGCCCTACCAGATCACGAGCATCTGGAACGCCGAGATCGTCTCCCACGACGCGGATGGCTATGTGATCCGCAACGCCGCCTGGAACGGGGCGATCGGCGCGGATGCCGAGATCAGCTTCGGCTTCACGGGAGCCGGACAGATCAACCTGTCGCAGGTCGACATCCACATCTGACCCTTCGAACCGGCATGGCGACCTAGGGATCGCCATGCTCCCGATGCCCAGGGCCGGTCCTCGCTGGGGCCGAACCGGGCGAGGCCCCGGGCGCTCCCCCGCGCGTCCGGGGCCTCAAGTTCTCAACTTGAGCCGATCAATATGCCGGCCGCCAGCACCAGCGCGCCGCCGAGAACCACCTGGAAGGCGGCCCGCAGGAACGGCGTCTCCATGTAGCGGTTCTGGATCCAGGCGATGGCCCACAATTCGACGAACACCACGAGGCCGGCGAGGGCGGTGGCGGTCCAGAAATGCGGGATCAAATAGGGCAGGGCGTGGCCGAGGCCGCCCACGGCGGTCATGATGCCTGAGGCGAAGCCGCGCTTGATGGGCGAGCCGCGCCCGGAGATGACGCCGTCGTCGTGCGCCGCCTCGGTGAAGCCCATGGAGATGCCGGCGCCCACGGAGGCGGCAAGCCCCACCAGCAAAGTGGTGCGGGAATCCTGCGTCGCGAAGGCGGTGGCGAAAATCGGCGCGAGTGTGGAGACGGAGCCGTCCATCAACCCGGCGAGGCCCGGCTGCACCCAGGTGAGCACGAACTGGCGCTTGGCCTTTTCGTCCTCGGCGCCCTTCACGTCGCTGGGAAGGTTGGCTTCCTCCAGCGCCTCGGCGGTGGCGAGGTGCTGCTGCTCCTGGGCGGCAAGGTCTCCGAGCATCTTGCGGGTGCCGGCATCGCCCGCCTTGTTGAGGGCCTGGCGATAGAAATTCGCCGCCTCCGCCTCCATCCGCTCAATTTCCTGGCGGATGCGGTCGATGCCGAGGTTCTTCACCAGCCAGACCGGGCGGCGGGCGTAATAGCCCGAGACATGCTCGCGCCGGATCAGTGGAATGTGCTCTCCGAAGCGTCGGCGAAAATCGGCGATCAGGATCTGGCGATGCTGGTTTTCTTCGGCGGACATGCCTTCAAAGACATGGGCGGTGCCAGGATATTCCGCGCGCACGGTCTCCGCATAATCGGCGTAGATGCGGCTGTCGTCTTCCTCGGAAGAGATGGCGAGCGCGAGAATCTCCTTTTCGGAGAGGTCGGAGAATTGGCGCCGCGCGCCGAAGCCCGGAATCATGCCTGCCTCCGACCGGCGAGCGCTGCGCCGGCAATGATTAAGCGCGAAATGTAAGTCTCTTAAGGTACGTCTCTGACATGTCGGGCGGTTGCCCGCCATCCTTTCCAGCCGCGTCAGTTTGGCAGGGTTGGCCCTCCAGCAGGAGCCGGGTTTCGGCTCCTGCATCCGATGCGCGTTCGCCTCATCCCAGCGTGCGCTTCAGCCATTCGCTGACGCGGTCGCACACCAGGTCTTCGACGCCGTTGTAGAAATGGTCGCAGCCAGGGAGAACCTGCGCCTCCGCCGGCCCGCCGGCGGTCTGCGCATAGACCTCGGCGGGATATGCCACGGGGGATTCATCGTCGCCGCGAATGAACAGCGTCGGCACCTTGATCTGCGGCGCGAGGTCGAGGATGGCATGCATGCTCGTCATGCGGTCGGCATAGCTCGCGGCGGAAATGACATACCACCAGCCGGGCACCAGCAGGAGCTGGTCGCCCTTGCCTGCCGCGACCAGGGCCTTCGCCTCCTCCAGCACCTCGGCGCTGCGTTCCATGGCGAGGTGGCCGGCGGTCTTCTGGCTGTCCAGCACCGCTTGACCCGAACCGCCCCGGTGGGCCGACAGCAGGACCAGCGCCGGCGTCTGCGGGCGGTCAAGGACGTGCTTCACGGCGAGGAAGCCGCCGTTGGAATGCCCCATCACGACGGGCGCGGGAAAGCCGCGCTCGGCCATCCATGCGGCGGCGAGTGCATTGTCCTCAATGGCTTCTGCGGTGGTCTGGAACGCGCCGCCCTCGCTCGCCCGGCTATTGCGGATCGACAGGATGTCGTGGCCGCGCCGGTTGAAGGCGAGGCAGGCATAACCCATGGCGGTCAGGACCGGCGGCAGGAAGCGCAAGGCGCCGGTGTAGAAATTCATGGTGTTGCCATGGAACAGCAATACGCCGCCGCGCACCGGGCCGCTGTCCGGCTCGTGATAGGCGCCATCCAGGGGCGTGGTCGGGGTGGGGATGGTGACGAGTTGAGTACGCAATGGAACCTCCCTGGCGCTCAGGCGCGCTTCTGCTTGAAATCAGGTTGTTGCCCTCAGGCGGGTGAACGGGGGGGAAACAGAAGATCGACGAGCGCGCGGGAGGTTTCCCGCAACGCATCCGCATCGCCATAGACCCGCTCCATCACGGCGAGGCCACGGGTGAACGTGACCACCAGGCGGCTCGCCTGCGCGGCGGGCAGGGCCAGATGCCCGGACGCCTCGGCCCGCGACAGCGCGGTGATAAGCAGGGCGTCCAACCCCTCCAGAAGCCCGCGCACTTCTGCGCGGATGCGCGTGCCGGTCATCTCGCCTTCGTTGGCTGTCTTGGTGGTGAGGCAGCCGCCCGAGGGCGATCCCTCGGCCATATTGGTGATCGCGGTCTCGAAAAACGCGAGAAGCGCGGCGCGCACGTCCGCGATCTCGAGCGTCTGCGTGGCCGCCGTGAGGAAGCGCCGGGCATAGCGCCCGAACGCGCGCACGAACAACTCTTCCTTGTCGCCATAAGCATTGTAGAGGCTGCCGCGCTGGACCCCCGTGGCGCCTGCCAGGTCAAGCATGGAGGTAGCTTCAAAGCCCTTCTGGCGGAACATCGCCTCGGCCTTGTCCAGCACTTTCTCTTCGTCGAACCGTCGGACCCCGGCCATGTCTGGCGCACCTTCAAAATGGCAACAGTCGATGCTTGACACACCTGTCAAATTTGACATCCTTGTCAAGGATACAACGTGCGTTGCCAGTGTCCAGAGAGACAAGCGGGGCGCACCGGGAGGCTGTGATGATCGAGCTTTTGTACTGGACCACCCCGAACGGTCAGAAGGTGCTGATCGGGGTCGAGGAGTTGGGCCTTCCCTACAAGATCACCACGGTGAACACCTCCAAGGGCGAGCAGTTCAAGCCGGACTTCCTCAAGATCAGCCCCAACAACCGCATCCCCGCCATGATCGATCATGCGCCGGAAGATGGCGGCGAGCCGATCGGCGTGTTCGAATCCGGCGCGGTGCTGGAATATCTTGCCGACAAGACCGGCAAGCTCCTGCCGAAGGCGGCGCGCCCGCGCTACGAGGTCCTTCAGTGGCTTTATTGGCAGATGGCCGGGCTCGGGCCCATGGCCGGGCAGGCGCATCACTTCCTGCAATATGCCCCCGAGCGGCTGGCCTATCCCTCGGACCGCTACCGCAATGAATGCAACCGGCTCTACGGCGTGCTCGACCGGCGTCTTGCCACGGTTGAATATGTCGGCGGCGACTATTCCATCGCCGATATCGCCATCTATCCCTGGATCTTCCGGCATGAGCGGCACGACCAGGATCTCAACGATTTCCCTGCCGTGAAGCGCTGGTATGAGACCGTAGGCGCGCGGCCTGCGGTCAAGAAGGCCTATGAAATCTCCGATTCCATCAACACAGGGCCCAATGTGACCGAGGCCTCGCGCGCTTTGCTGTTCGGGCAGACCGCCAAGCTTCCGACCCTGGGCTGAAGGAACGATCATGAGCGAACTCGCCCCGATCCGCCTCTATGAACTCGCCGGCGCCGACCCTGACCTACGGTTCAGCCCGCATTGCTGGAAGGCGCGGATGGCGCTGGCGCACAAGGGGCTGGATACCGAAGGGATTCCCTGGCGCTTCACCGAGAAGGAGGAGATCGCCTTCTCAGGTCAGGGCCTGGTTCCGGTCATGATTGACCAGGGTGAGGTGGTCGCCGATTCCTGGCGCATCGCCGAATATCTGGAGGACCGCTACCCGGATCGTCCCTCCCTGTTCGGCGGTGATATGGGCCGGCACACGGCGCGGTTCGTGAACACCTGGGCCGACGTCGGCCTGATGCCGGCGATCGCGAAGGCGATCGTCCTCGACATCCACAATCGGGTTCACGAGAAGGACAAGGCCTATTTCCGCGCGACCCGCGAAAAGCGTTTTGGGATGGCGCTAGAGGACGTGGGGGCGGACCAGGCTCAGCGCGTTGCGGACGTGCGAGCCGCCTTCACGCCGCTGCGCCAGATGCTTCAGCACCAGCCATTCATCTGCGGCGCGACGCCGGCTTATGCTGATTACTGCGTGTTCGGCATGCTGATGTGGGCGCGCTGCGTCAGTCCCTTGGTGTTGCTGGAGAGCGATGATGTCGTATGCGACTGGCGCGACCGGCTGCTGGACGCCTTTGGCGGCGTGGCGCGGCAGGCGCCCGTCGCCGGGAGCAATTAGTGGGGATGATCGGTGCGATTAGGCATCATAATTTGAGTTTATGCGGCGGCCTCCCCATGTTCCGGGGATCAAGGCCGTTCGAGGATTTCCGCGTGAGCCATCCCCCGCCCGATATTGAGACGCTGAGCCCGATCCTGCCGCGCCATCTGCGCGACGTGCTGGGCTCATTCACGACAGGCGTGGTGGTTGTCACCACGCTCGGCGAGGGCGGTCGTCCGGTGGGGTTGACCATCAATTCGTTCAACTCGGTCTCGCTCGATCCGCCGCTGGTGCTCTGGAGCCTCGCGCTCAAAGCGCCCAGTCTCGTGGCATTCCGGGCGGCGAAAAGCTTCGTCATCAACATATTGGGCGAGCATCAGGAGGCGCTGGGCCGGCGCTTTGCGACGCCCTCCGACAACAAGTTCGCCGATGTGGCATTCGAGGCAGGCATCACCGGCTCTCCCGTTCTTGCCGATACGGCGGCGCATCTCGAATGCCGCGTGTATGCCCGCCACCCCGGCGGCGACCACGAGATCTATCTCGGCGAAGTTGTGGCGTTGCAGGATCGCGGGCACGCTCCGCTGGTCTATCACCGCGGAAAATTCTGCCGGATCGGGGAGTAATCCAAGACCTCAAAAATAGCCTTCCCAGAACTGGTTCAGGCGCTCCGCCTCCTCCCGCAGCAGCTCCAGAAAAGCGGCGGCGGGGGGTGAGATGACGTGGCGGGACGGCTCGATCAGCACCAGGTTCAGCGGCGCCACCGGGTCGACGATGGGCTGCACCGAGAGCGGCAGCCGGTCGATATCCGCCGCCAGCATGATCGCCGGCACCACGGTGCGCCAGTCCGACGTGGCGATGAAATCCAGCGTGCCCATCATGGAATCCATCTCCAGCATGCGCTCGATCTGGACGCCGTTGGAGGCGAGATAGGTCTCGATCAGCGAGCGCCGGGTGTTGGCGATGGACGGCAGCACCAGCTTCATCGGCCCGAGCGTGCGCATGCGCACCGGCGTCAGGTGCCACTCCGGCACCAGCCGGCTGACCAGCGTCTCATGGGTGGTGAGGAAGTGCTGGGTCTTCAGCCCCGGCCGGCCCGGAATGGACGGCACGATGGCGAAGTCCAGTTCCCCGTTCAGCACGCTGTTGGTGAGCGTGGGGCTGAACGCCTCCATCACCCGGATCGAGACGTTCGGGTAGTCCTTGATGAAGCGCCGCATGGCAGGGGCCAGCGTCACCCGCGTCATGGTGGGCATCAGCCCGACCGCGATATCGCCGGAGACGCCGTGGCCGAACAGCATCATGGACTGGTTGGTCGCCTCATGCAGGCGCAGCATCTCCACGCAGCGGCTGTAATAGGCATCGCCCGCCGGCGTCGGCGTCACGCGGCCCTTCTCGCGCGAGAACAGGCGCACGCCGAAGCGTTCCTCCATCTTGCGGATGTGCTGCGAGACGCCCGACTGGGTGCCGTGCTCGCGGTGCGCCGCCGCCGTGAAGGAGCGTTCCTCATAAGCCGCCACGAACAGGCGGATCTCTCGCAAGCTTTCAGCCACGCCGCAGGTCCCGTCTCGGTTCCCAGCGGCTTTACGTGGCAACGGCGCGGCGCGCAATGGCGCGCCGGCCTGCCGCCTCAGGGGGCGATGGCGATCTCGTTCGTCAGCGCCGATGCGAACACCGCCTCAAGCGCCGCCACCGTGTCGATCATCTGGTCGGTCGAAATCGGGTAGGCCTCCCCGCCCTTGGCCGCGCGAGCGAAGGCTTCGAGGTTGAGCCGCACCGCGGGGATCGCGGGATATTCCAGGTCTTCGCGCGGCTTGTCGCGGATCACATAGGTGGCGGTCCAGCCTTCCGAATTCTCCGGATGCGCCTTGTCGCGCACCTCGGCCCAGCCCTTGGAGCCGTAGACCGCGATGCGCCCGTCGAACGGCGTGGTCAGGATGGCCGAGAGAAGCGCGGCGGAGCCGTTCTTGAAGTCCAGCGTCATCGCCAGCGTGTCGCCGTTCTCCCACTCGGTGGCGAGGGTGCGCAGCGAGGACAGCACCCGCGCGCACGGGCCGAGGATGGCGGTGGACAGGTCAATGAGATGGATGCCGGTGGCGGTCACGGGGCCGACGGGATTGGACGCGCTGATGCGCCAGTTGCCCTTCGGCAGGGGTAGGAACTTGTCCTGGCTGAAATTGGCCTCCACCTGGACGATGGTGCCGAGTTCTCCCGCCTTGATGCGCTTCATCATCTCGACGATCGGCGGCTCGAAGCGCCGCTCGTGGCCGACGCCCAGCACGACCTTGGCGTCGCGGCATGCGGCGACGGATTTTTCGGCGTCCGCGCGGGTCAGGCAGAGCGGCTTCTCGCAGAACACATGCTTGCCGCGCTGTGCCGCCGCCAGGATCTGGTCGGCGTGGAAGTCCTGGGGCGTGCAGAGGATCACGCCTTCGACTTCGGGATCGTCCAGCACCGCCTCGAAAGTGGGGAGGAAGCGCGCGCCCCGGTCCGTGGCAAGCCCCGCCTTAGATGGGTCGAGATCGGTTGCCGCAACGATCTTGATATCGGTGCTGCCGGGCAGCACCCGCAGGATCGTGCCGCCCCACCAGCCCAGTCCGATCAGTCCAACCTTCAGCATGTGTCCGTCCCTGCCTACCTGTGGCGGCGGACGTGTCGTCCGCGCGCGGATTGCGCTGCCCGGCGGTCCGGTTGGTCAGCGTCGCGGCGGCACTTTGCGTGCGGCGGAAGGCGGGGACAAATTATCACCTCTTCTAAAGCCCATTCGCAAAACTGATGGGGTCAGGTGGAGGCGCGCTCGTCGACGATGTGGAACGCCACCGCAATCAAAGTCATGCCGAGCCCGATGCTGCAGACCAGTGCCCAGCCGCCCACGACAAAGGCCCAGGCGCCGATGCCCGAGCCCACCGCCCCGCCGGAATAGAAGATCGTATAGAACAGGCCATTGAGACGGCTGCGGGCTTCGCTCCCCAGGGAGAACACCGCACGCTGGCTGATGACCAGGCTGGCGGCCACGCCGCAGTCGAGCAGAACCCCAGCGAGCACGAGCAGGCCCAGGGCCAATGGTGTGCCCTTATCGCCCAGGAAACACATGGCGAACGCCGCCGCCGAGACGCCAAGCGCCATCACCGCCCCAACCTTGCTCCATCCCCGGTCCGCCGCCCAGCCCACCAGGGGCGCCGCGGCCGCGCCGGTGACGCCGATCAGCGCGAACAGCGCCACGGCGCGCTGGCTCATGCCGTAGGCCGGCCCTGTGAGCAAAAGGGGGATGGCGGTCCAGAACAGGGTAAAGGCGCCGAACAGGAAGAATTGCACGCCCGCCCGGCGCCGCAGCACAGGGTGAGACCGGAACAGTTCGCCCATGGAGCGCAGCAATCCGCGATAGCGGAAACCCGGCGGGGGCTGGCGCTTCGGCACCTGGCGCGAGAGGAACAGCGCAACCCCGGCGACAAGGACGGCGGAGAGCAGGAAGATGGCGCGCCAGCCAAAGGCGTCCGCCACCAGGCTGGAGAGGGGGCGCGCCGTCATCATGCCCAGCAACAGGCCGGAGAGCACGTTGCCGACGGCTCGCCCGCGCTCCTCTGGTATCGCGAGATGGGAGGCGAAGGGCACGATCACTTGCGCCACCGACGCCGAAAGCCCGGTGACCAGCGCCGCCGCGAGGAAGGTGGCTGCGTTCTGTGCCAGCCCGGCGCAGATCAAGGAGAGCGCCGTGATCGACAGGGCGCTGACGATCAGCAGGCGATTCTCGAACCGATCGCCCAGCGGCACCACCAACAGCATGCCGAGGCCGTAGCCGGCCTGCGTGACCGTCATGGCAAGGCCGGCGGCGGCGGGGGAGATGCCGAGCGCCACGCTGATCGGGCCAAGCAGCGGCTGGGCATAATAGAGGTTGGCGACTGCCACGCCGCCCGCCAGGGCCAGCAGAAAGGTCGGGCTGAGGCGCATTACGATGCAACCCCACCCAGCCGAAATGGCCGGAGAGGAGGAGCCGGGGGCTGGCTCCGAGGGGATGGCGCGAAACGGTGGCCTATGCTGCGCACGCGCCCATCCTGTCCCCGTTTCACAGCGCCGAAATCCGGCGCTCCGGCGCAATTTGCCGGATCAGAAAGCCTCTCATGTTCGAGGCCAAGCGGGGCATCACGTCAACCGCGCACGGGCGCGGCCCGTGGACACAGGCCGCGCCTTTCCTTCGTGCGTCGGTTCAGATTTTGTGGGCGACCTTTTCAGCGAGAAGGACCATGGAGCGACGTGCCAGATCCGGGTCCGCCCAGTCCTTGCCGGCATACAGGAGAGTGCCGAATTTGCCGGTGGTCTCCTGGAATTTCTGCAGGTCGTCCGCCACCTTGTCCGGCGTGCCCCAGATCACCAGATCGTCCAGGACGCGCTCGATGGTCAGCTCGTCGTCGGTCATCTTGGGGTCGGACTTGAACAGCTCGGCCCGCTTGTTGATCTTCATCTTGGTGAGAAGCTGGTTGTAATAGAAACGATACGGGCTGTCCGGGCCGGTCGCGTATTCGCGCGCCGTCTCAAGGTCGTCGGCGACGAACACGCTCTTGGCCACGCGCCAATCGTCCGGGTCTGCCACAGCGCCGATCCGCTCGCGGCCCTCGGCATATTTGGGCCAGTGGGTGGCGACCCATTTGGGCAGCAGGAAGTTGGCGGAGATCGGCAGCCAGCCGCGCGCGGCGGCTTCCGTCACGCCCTTGGAAAAGGGCGCTACCACGGTGACGACGATGGGCGGGTGGGGCAGTTGGAGCGGCTTTGCCACGATGCCCTGGCCGATGTCGGCCATGAGCTGGCGCTCCGTGGTGATCTTCCAATATTTACCGTCGATATTGTAGGGCGCTTCGCCCGCCCAGATCGCGAGGACGGAATTGATTCCCTCGACGAACATGGCGTTCCGATCGGCATCAAGATTGCCGAAAATCTCCGCGTCCGACAGAAGGCCGCCAGGGCTGATGCCGAAGTTGAAGCGCCCGTCGAGCATGTGGTCGAGCATGGCCATTTCGGCCGCCACCGCAGCCGGATGGCTGTTGGGCAGATTGATGGTGCCGGTGCCGAGGCGGATGTTCTTGGTGTGGGAAGCGATCCAGGCCAGGAACATGGCGCAGGAGGTGATGTTCTCCGCCTTGTCGGTGACATGCTCGCCGCAATAGGCTTCGGTGAAGCCAAGCTCATCGGCCAGGATGAAGGCGTCGCGATCCTCGGCGAGAGACTTGCGCCAATCCTTCTCCAGCGGATGGATCGGCATGGTGAAGAACCCGAGCTTCATTTACGGCTCCCTGAAAGGCATCGCCCATTTGGGCATTTTTTGCGGCATCTCGGGGCGGACCATAGGCCCGGCACCCCATGCGGAAAAATGATTGTTCCTGATGCCACGCATTATCCGGGGTAATGGCGTGGTGGCATCCTCAGGCGGTGAGCCATCCCCCCACGGCCGCGTTGTAGCCGTCTGCGTTTTCCATCGGGATAATATGAGCTGCCGGGGTGATCTCGACATAGTCCGCGCCTGGTGTCATCGCGGCCATTTCCTTCATCGCCGCCGGGGGTGCGCCGCCGTCTGCGGAGCCGGCCACATAGAGCACCGGGGCGGCGATGGTGCCGAGGCTGCGCTTGTAGTCGAGCCCCTTCAGGCCCTCGGCGCAGGCAATGTAGCCCTCGGTATCGCAGGCCAGGATCATCTCGCGCGCTTCTTCCATGACGTCGGGGTGGGCGGCGCGGAATTCCGGGGTGAACCAGCGTTCCAGCGTGAAGTCGGTGATGCCGTGCATGCCGCCGGCGGCACGGATCGCGGCGATGCGGGTGTTCCAGCTATCGATGAAGGGCGGGATCGCATCCGAGCGCGCCGCCGAACATACGAGGCGGTTGATGCGGTCCGGGTGGGTGATGGCGACCCCGAGGCCGGTCATGCCGCCCAGCGAGAGGCCGGCGATATCCGCCTTTTCGATACCGAAATGGTCCATCAGCCCGACGAGATCGGCGACGAAGATCGCCATGCTGTAGGGGCCCACGGGTGCCGAGGAGCGGCCATGGCCGCGGGTGTCGTAACGCAGCACGCGATGGGTCTGCGTGAACACCGGGATCTGATGGCGCCAGCTTTCAAGCGTGCAGGCGAGAGAGTTGGAGAGGATCAGCCAGGGCTTGCCCGCTTCGCCATCGATCCGCACCGCGAGTTCGGCCCCATTGACCGTGACCTTCTGGATGTCGCTCATGGGTCCTCTCCTCGAATGGCTTTGTTGTTCGGCCGGCGACGTTACAGCCGCGCGCCCAGAACCGTTAGCGCGCGAGGGAAGGGCGCGGAAATCACAAGAACTGATCGCCGCCATTATCGCATCTGATCGACGTGCGATCACGCGCCATCGCTTCCCGGAGGTTTGACAGTAAATTCACATTGTGCATTATGCATCGATGTTGATGACGAAGGGCTCGGGGGGAGCGCCTTGCCGGGTTTTCACCGGCCATTCCCAGCTGAAGGCGCGGTTTGAACGGTTTAATCTCTCAATTCAGTTGGCTTTAAAGGCCGGGCGTCCTGTTGAAGCAAAATGATGGACACCAGGGAAAAGTCACCTTCATTCAAAGAATGCATTATGCACTATATGATATAATTGAGAGAGATCCGGGAGCGCTCCCCGCGCTCCAGCGGCGCGTGCAAGCGAGCACGCGCCTTCCCCCGATTTGAAATGTGAAGACGGAACCTGGAGACACCAATGACTGCGGTTATGGAACACGACGTCGGCCACGCCCCGGCCGAGGGCCTTATTACCGATCAGGCCATCGCCGAAGCCCGCGAGATGATCGGGCTGCAGCTTCGCCCCGAGGGTCCCTACCTTCAGGATTCGACCGAAGACACCATTCGCAACTTCTGCAATGGCATCGGCGACCTGAACCCGCTCTATCGCGACGCCGAGCACGGTCGCCAGAGTCGGTGCGGCACGGTGGTCGCGCACCCCATGTTCCCCATGGCGTTCGGCTGGGTGGGCCGCACCCGCTGGGGCCTGCCCGGCGTCCACGGCTTCTATGCCGGCAACGACTGGGAGCTGTTCCGCCATATCCGCCCCGGCGACCGGATCACCGCCATCGAGCGCGTGGTTGGCGTTGAAGCCAAGGAGAGCAAGTTTTCCGGCCGCCTCGTGCTTCAGTATGTGGAAGCCACCTACAGCAACCAGCGCGGTGAACTCGTCGCCCGCGCGCTCGGCACCTGCACGCGTCATGAGCGCAAGGCGGCGCGCGATGCCGGCAAGTACAAGGACATCACCACCCACGAATATACCGACGATGAATTCGCGGCGATCGACGATGCCATCCTCAAGGAGGAGGAGCGGATTCGTGGCAACGCGGTGCGCTATTGGGAAGACGTGAAGGAAGGCGAGATTCTGCCGCCGATCGTGCGCGGCCCGCTCTCCCTCATGGATACGATGGGCTTCCTGGTCGGCTGCGGCCGTGGCCACACGCACGGCATCGTGCTGAAGGCCGCCGTCAAGCATCCCGGACACTTCTTCCGCAATCCGGAAGCCGGCGGCGGCATCGAATATACCGGCATCGGCCATCACCGGGAATCCGTGGCGAAGGAAGTCGGCGTCCCCGGCACCTATGATTACGGCCCGCAGCGTTCGGCCTGGATGGCGAGCCTCGTCACCAATTGGATGGGCGATTCCGCCTTCCTCAAGCGGGTCCGCACCGAGATGCGCCGCTTCAACACCATGGGCGATTCCACCTGGTGCAAGGGCCGCGTCGCCCGCAAGTACATCAAGGACGGCTTCGCCCTCGTCGACATCGAAATCTCCGGGAGAACCAGCGCGGAGAGGTCACCACGCCCGGCCTCGCCACCGTGATCCTGCCCTCCCGCAATGTGCAGAACAAAGTGTTCTTCGACGGCGCGCAACTCGATCTTGACCTGCCAGTCGTCCGCTGAGGAAGCTTCCGATGCTTGCGAACGTCGCGGGACCGCCTTTGGCAGGTCTGCGTGTTGTCGAATTGTCGAGCGGCGCGGCGGCGGCCTATGCGGGCCGTCTCCTCGCAACCCTCGGCGCGGACACAATTCTCGTGGAACCGCCTTCGGGCAGTCCCTTGCGTCGCGAGCCGCCGTTCCTTCCGGGGGCGGCCGCCACCAGCGCCGTGTTTGCCTATCTCGCGGCAGGCAAGCAGAGCGTGGTCTGCGACATCGAAACTGCAGCCGGGAGAGAGAGCCTTGCCCGGCTGCTGGGGGATGCGGACGTGTTCGTCTGCGACCTGGCGGAGGCCGAGCGGCAGACGCTGGGGCTGGACGCGGAGACCTTGCGCCAGCGGCATGCCGCCCTGGTCTCTGTCTCCGTCCTGCCGTTTGGCGCGACCGGCCCGAAATCGGGCTGGAGGGGCGAGGACATCAACCTCATCCACGCCGCAGGCGAGGGGTTTCTTTTGCCCAACGGCCTGTCCGCCGAGATGTTTCCGGACCGCCCGCCGCTCAAGATTCACGGCTATTTCGCGGAAATGCAGGGCGGCATCGTTGCCGCGCTGGGGGCACTGGCCGCCATTCTCTGCCGGGACACGGTCAGGGGCGGCCAGGACGTGGACGTGTCGATCCAGGACGCGACGCTGGCGGTGGGTGCGTTCGCCGTGCAGCGCCTTGGCGACGGGTCGCTGGAACACCGCCTGACGCGCTCGTTCAAATATGGCGGCGTGCTCGAATGCGCCGACGGCTATGTGGAACTGCTCACTCTTGAGGAGCGGCAGTGGACCGGTCTTGTCGAACTCATGGGCGAACCCGCCTGGGCGCTCGCGCCCGCGCTGCGCGATCCGCTCGAGCGCAGCCGCCGTGGCGATGAGATCAACGCCGCCGTTCGCGCCTGGGCCAGGACCCAGCACACGGCGGATCTCGTGGCGCGCGCGCAACGCCTCGGCGTACCCATGGCGAAATACGGCAGCCCCTCGGATGTGCTGCACGGCACGCATGAGAAGGCGCGGGGGCTGTTCCAGAGCGTCGAAGCACCGGGCTTCGGCCCTTGCGCAACCTTGGTGGCACCGTTTCACATATCGGGGGCGCCGCTGACCTTGCGCGGGGGTGCGCCGAGCCTCGGCGAGCACCAGGATAGTCTCGCCCGGCGGCAAGCGCGCCGGCTCTTGGCACAGGCGGATGCCCGATGAAACCTCTGGCAGGATTACGGATCGCCGACTTCACCGTGCACGCGGCCGGGCCGTTCTGCACCCATATGCTGTCCCAGCTTGGGGCCGAGTGCATCAAGATCGAAAGCAGCCTGCGGCCGGATATCTTTCGCAAGCCGCACCCGGTCTATGGGCGGATGGGACCGGCGAGTTTCGATCAGGTCGCCTCGAACAAGCTTTCGGTGCGGATCAACCTGAAGGAGCCGAAGGGGATCGCGCTGGCCAAGCGTCTGGTCAGCGCCAGCGACGTCGCCTGCGAGAGCTTCCGCCCCGGTGTGATGGAGCGGCTGGGGCTCGGCTACACGGTGCTCTCCGCGCTCAAGCCGAACCTTGTGATGGTGTCGGTCTCCTCCTCCGGTCAGTCCGGGCCGGATTCCCATTTCGCCGGATACGCCCCGCTGTTCGGGGCCTGGGGCGCGCTTGGTTATCTCACCGGATATGCCGACGGGCCGCCGGTGGAAATGCGCCATGTCATGGATCATAGCGTCGGCATGAATGCGGCCATGGCGACGCTCGCCGCCGTCTATCGCCTGCGGCAGACCGGCGAAGGCTCCCATGTGGACGTCAGCGCCCGCGAAGTGGCCTCGTCCCTTGCGGGGGAGGCCCTGCTGCTGGCCGCAGCCGGAGGAGAAGCCACCCGCATCGGCAACGACCATCTGCGCATGGCGCCCCACGGCGTCTATCGCACCCGCCATGCCGATCGATGGCTGACCATCGCGGTCGACACCGAAGAGGCATGGCGGAGTTTCGCGCGGGTGATCGGCCGGACCGACCTGCTCGATGATGGTCGGTTCCGCACCGAGGCAGCACGCCATGCCAACCGTGCCGCGTTGGATGGCGAGGTTGAAGCCTGGACCCTGGGGCAGGAGGCCGGTGCCGCAGCCGTTGCCTTGCAGGCGGCGGGCGTCGCCGCGCATCTCTCCTGCACCATCCAGGACATCGTCGACGATCCGCATCTGCGGGAGCGCGGAATGGTCGTGGGTGTGAAGGACGTGGATGACAATACCCGCGCCGCTCTCTCGGTGCCGGTGCGTTTCTCCAAGTCCACCACCGGGCTTGATCGCGGCACGCCGCGCCTCGGGGAGGACGAAGACTATGTGTTCGGCGACCTGCTCGGCATCGGCGCCGCGGAGCGATCCGCCCTGATGGACGAGCACGTCATCTATTAGCGCAAAGGCATCCCATGACCACGAGCGAGATGATCAAGGGTGATCCCGGCGACTGGCAGGAATGGGTCGGGCGCGAAGAGACCGTATCCGAGCTGATCTCCGCCGAGCGGGTCGCCGCGCTGGCCGCGACCCTCGATCTGGAGGAAAAGCCGACATCGGGAGATGCGCTTCCGCCCGGCTGGCATTGGCTGTTCTTCAACCCGTTCGTGCCCCGCCACGGTCTCGGCGCCGACGGGCATCCCAAGCGCGGCGGCTTCCTGCCGCCGGTGCCGCTGCCCCGGCGCATGTGGGCGGGCGGGCGGCTCGACTATGCCGGCGCCCTGGTGGTCGGCCAGGAAGCGGTGCGCACCAGCACCATCGACAAGGTGGAAGCGAAATCCGGCCGCGCTGGAAAACTGGTCTTCGTCACCGTCACGCATCGCATCTCCTGCGCGGGCGTCGCCTGCGTGGTCGAGGAGCAGGACATCGTCTATCGCGAGCCGGCCGCACCCGGTGCGCCGGCTCCAGCCCTGACACCGGCGCCGGATGATGCGCAGTGGAGCGAGCCGGTGACGCCCGACACGACGCTGCTGTTTCGCTATTCCGCGCTCACCTCGAACGGCCACCGCATTCATTACGACCAGCAGTACGCGCGCACCGAAGAGAACTACCCGGACCTCGTGGTTCACGGGCCGTTGACGGCGACCCTGCTCCAGAATTTCGCGGGGGATTTGCGCCCGGACGCGCGGATGGTGCGGTTCGAGTTTCGCGGCGTGCACCCGCTGTTCGTCAGCGCCTCCTTCACGCTTCAGGCAAAGGTCGCGGGCGAGGACGCAGACACGCTGGACTTGTGGGCGCGTGGCCCGGAGGGGGAACTGGCCATGCGTGCTTCCGCCAGCTTTTCGAGATGATTTAAGTCGCCAGAGCTACAGCTAAAGGCAGATCACCCAGGACATCGCACAGGCAGGAGAAGCCTGGCGGTGCCCATCACAGGCACCGTGCGCGCATTGAGGCTCAGGCGGAGAGGCTCAGGCGAAATCGATGGCCGCGCTATCCTTGATGGCGGCGAAACGGCCGACGCATTTCAGGGCGCTCTCGTGCTCGTCCGTGGTCGCCCCCGCGCAGCAATCCTCAAGCACGATGCACTCATAGTCGCGGTCGTGCCCTTCGCGGGCTCCGGAATGCACCACACCGTTGGTGGAGACGCCGGAGAGATAGAGCCGCTCGATGCCGCGTGCGCGCAGCGCCGGCTCAAGGGCGGTGCCGTAGAACGGGCTGATGCGGTGCTTGATGAAGTCGAAATCGCCTGGTTCAGGCGTGAGTTCGGAAATCACCTGGGTGCCCCATTCTCCCAGCTTGAACAGGCCATTGTCCCGCGCCTTGGAGAACACCGGAGAGTTTGGCGGGCAGTCGCGGTAGTCAGGCGCGAAGCCGACGCGCACATAGCCGATTAGAACGCCCGCCGCGCGCGCCTTGTCGATGACGGCACGGGTGCGGCCGAGGACATCGCGCGCCGCCATCAGTGGCACATAGGTCTTGGCGCCGGCGCCGTCCGGGTGGACCAGGTCGTTCAGCATGTCCATGACGAGGAGCATCGAAGGCTTCATCGCTATACGCTTTCGGTTTGTCCGGTAGGTGTCGTGGCGCTGGGACCGCTCTGCTCCAGGTTATCGCGGAATTCGCCCCAGCCGGATTCGATATGCCGGCGCATGGTCAGCATGGCGCCGCCGGCGTCACCCTCGATGAAGTTGCGCAGCAATTCCGTGTGCTCACCCGCCGCTCGGGTGGCGCGCCCGCCGATGCGGTTGATGACGTCGAAGGGGTAGCGCGCCCACAGCACCTGCACGAAATGCAGGGTCTGCGGAAGGTTCGCGAAATCGTAGATGCGCCGATGAAAGCGATAGTTCACGCCGCGCGCGAGGGTGCTGTCGCCTTCGATCGCCGCTTTCTCGAACTGCGCCGCCAGAGTCCGCAGCTCGTCGATGTTGTCAGAGCGCAGGTTGCGCGCCGCGCTTTCCACCAATTGGGTCTCAAGCATGATCCGCAACTTCAGCACCTCGGTGGAGGTGCCGATGTCGAACGGGACCACCGTGGCGCCTCGATAGGAGTCGCTCGCGAGATAGCCTTCAGCCTCCAGCAGTTTCAGCGCCTCGCGCACGGGCGTGATGCTGATCTTCAATTGCTGGGCGATTTCCTGCTGCTTCAGCCGAGTTCCCCTGGGAAGGCGCCCCGAGATGATGCCTTCGCGCAGGAAGTCCGCGACCTGCTCTTCTTTTGTCCGATATTCCATGATGCCGTCGGGATGGCCCCGTTCCTCTGGCGGCTGGAGTGACGCCGCGACCCGAAGGCGCGTCGCATCTCCGGCGCTTAACATAACCTTGCTCGGCGGGAAACACAAACGTACAATACACAATGCATTATGCATTTAAGGAAAAGAGATGCCGCTCTCTCGTTCATTCCTGTTCGTACCGGGAAATCGCGCCGACCGTTTCGAGAAGGCGGCCCAATCGGGCGCGGATGAAATCATCCTGGATCTTGAGGACGCGGTGGAGCCGGACAGCAAGGCGGCCGCCCGTGACGCCATCGGATCGTGGGCAGGCCGAACCCAAGCCGTGGTTCGCATCAATGCCCGCGAAAGCGCATGGTTTCAGGCCGATCTGGCGTTCGTGCAGGCGGCGGGGATGGTCAAGGTGATGGTGCCAAAAGCGGACCCCCAAGTCCTGGCCCAGGTCGCGGCTGCGCTTGGGCCGGAGGTGGAGATCCTGGCTTTGATAGAGACGGTGGCGGGGTTCATGCGAGTTCGCGAGATCGCGCAGGGCGGCTTTGCGGGCCGTCTGGCCTTTGGAAACCTGGATTTCGGCGTCGATGCGGGCATCACGGAAACCGCCGGCGAGCTTGACGCCATGCGGCTTCAGCTTGTGCTGGAATCCCGTTTCGCAAACCTGCCGCCACCGATTGATGGGGTCTTCATCACCCTTTCCGATCCGGCGCTTCTCGCATCCCATGTGGCACGCGCCAAGGCCTTGGGATTGGGCGGAAAACTTTGCATTCATCCAGCTCAAGTGGCGCCCGTAAACACCGGGTTCTCGCCCAGCGATGCAGAGTTGGCCTGGGCGCGGCGCATCCTCGCTGCGGTAGAGACTGCGGGGAGCGGCGCCATCTCCGTGGACGGCAAGATGGTGGATCGGCCGGTTGCCGAGCGCGCACGGGCCATTCTGCGAAGCTGAAGCGCCACGTATCATCGCAGAGGCAAATTATAATGCATCATGCACATTATGTTTGACGGGCACATTGGTGGCGGTTACAAAAGTCCCTAACGGGCGAAAAGCCCAAGCCATGGTTGGGAGGCCAGTATGGACCGGCGGGATGTCATTAAGCTGATGGGTGGTGTGGCGGTGTCCACGATGCTGCCGGCGCGGTTGTCGTTCGCACAGACGGTGGGTGTCGACGCGGCGAACAAAACCATCAGCATCGGCGGCTTCACGCCCATCACCGGCCCGGTGCCATTCTACGCAATCCTCACCCATGCGGCGGAATCCTACTTCCGCAATGCCAATGAAAACGGCGGCATTCGCGGCTGGAAGGTGAAGTACACCACCCTCGACGACGGCTATGATCCGGCCCGCAGCGTTGCGGTGACGCGCCGCCTTGTGGAAGAGGAAAAGATCTTTGCCCTTGTTGCTTCTGTCGGCACCGCCACCAACGTGGCCGTGGTGCCCTATGCCAAGGAAGCCGGCCTCGCCATGCTCGGGCCGATCGGCGGCGCCAGCGTGTTCTTTTCCGAGCCCAACATCTTCCCGCTGCTTCCCGATTACGGCTGGTCGGCGGCGTCGAATGCCGAGTATGCGCTCAACGACCTGAAGCTGAAGAAGATCGCGCTGCTTTGGGAGAATGACGAGCTTGGGCGCTCCGCCAAGCGCGGCTTCGATCTCTACATGGCCGGGCAGAAGGTCGAGCCGGTCGAATCCGTGTCGTTCGAGGTCAAGACCACCGATTTCACGCCGCACCTGCGTCGCCTGGCCAATTCCGGCGCCGAGGCCGCGATCCTATTCGGCTCCAACGCGAACCTTGCCGGGGCGCTCAAGGCGGCCGATCGCCAGGGCATCAAGCTGTCCTGGTTCGCGCCGTTCTTCACCGCAGATCCCTCGACCTATAAGCTTGCCGGCGATCTGCTGAACGGCGTCTATTTCTCGTCCTGGCTGCTGCCCGTGGACAGCACCGAGCCGGACGTGAAGGCCTATCGCGAGGCCATCACAAAATATTATCCGAATGATCCCGTGGGTGTTTTCGGTCTCAACGGCTGGAGCAATGCGGCCCTGTTCGGCAAGGTGTTCGAGGCGCTGCTGGACAGCGGAAAGCCGATCACCCGCGAGAATCTGATTGCTGCGGGCAACACCCTGACAAATGCCTCGGTGGGCGGCGCGCGCAAGGTGACGTTTACCCCCGGCGATCATCGCGGCACCCGCCAGGAGGCGATCCTCCAGGCCAAGGGTGGGTCCTTCGTCATGGTCCGAGATTTCAAGCCGTATCCGGCGGTGGCGTTCGACGCCAAGCCCGCCTAGCGATTTCTCCAGCCGGCCTGTGCAAGAGGCCGGCCGCCTTGATCCGGTCGCGACCGTGCTTTTCGCAAAAACGTTCTAGGGATTGATTGATGGCCGGATCTCCATTGAGTGGACCGCCCCGTCTGGACGGTCAGGTTGCGTTGGTGACAGGCGCTGCGGGCGGCATCGGCCGCGCCGTCGTCGCGGCCTTCAGCGCCGCAGGTGCGAGCGTGATCGCCACCGATATTGTCGAGGACGGGGGTGATCTGCCCGCGAATACGATCTATCGCCGCTGCGACGTCACCTCTCGGGAGGGGACAGAGGCTTTGATCGACGAAATGCTGTCCGAAAAGGGTGCCATAGACATCCTTGTGTTGTGCGCCGGAACGATCTCCTCCGTTCCGCTGCAGGATTCGACCGATGCGGAATGGAACGCGATCTTCGACGTCAACGTGATGGGCGTGGTCAATCCGGTCCGCAAACTCTACCCGGTCATGGCCGAGCGCGGTTTCGGCAAGATCGTCGCTTTGGGCTCGATTGCCGCGAAGATCGGCGGCGTCGCGTCCGGCCCCTCCTATGTCGCCGCGAAGTCGGCGGTGCATGGCTTGATGAAGTGGGTCGCCAAGGCGGGTGCCGGCAAGGGCGTCTATGCCAACATCATCGCGCCCGGTCCGGTTGAGACGCCCATGTGGGGCAAGGTCACGGACCGCGCGCCGCCTTCCGCGAATGGCAACGTGCCGCTCGGCCGCTACGGCGTTCCCGAGGACATCGCCCAGGGCATTCTTTTTCTCTGCTCGCCAGCGTCGAACTGGATCACCGGCACGGTGCTCGACGTCAATGGCGGCATGCTGATGGATTGAGCCATGACCAGCATCGAGACGGTTGGCTTCATCGGCCTCGGGGTCATGGGCGGCCCCATGTGCCGCAACATGGCCAAGAAACATAATGGGCGCGTCTTCGCCTTCGATCTGAGCGCGGAAGCGGTGGCGGCGTTGAGCGACACGTCGGCGCTGCCTGCGGCCTCGATCGCGCAGCTTGCAGCGGAAGCGGATGTGATCTTCCTCTCGCTCCCCGGCGGGGCGCAGGTGGAGGCGGTGTGCGGCGAGGGCGGGCCCATCCTGCCCAATGCCAAGCCGGGCACGCTGGTGGTGGATCTGAGCACCACGTCGGTCGCCGCCGCGCGCAAGGTCGGCGCGCTGCTTGAAGCCAAGGGACTCTCCTTCGCGGATGCGCCGGTGGCGCGCACCCGGGAAGCCGCCCAGCGCGGCGAACTCTCCATCATGGTGGGCGCGGACGATGCGGTCGTCGCGCGCGCCAAGCCGCTGCTCGACCATATCGCGTCCGACGTCACCCATTGCGGTGGTGTCGGCACCGGGCAGGTGGTGAAGCTCATCAACAATACTTTGGTGTTCGAGCATGTGGTGGCGCTGGCCGAGATGATGGTGGTGGGCGAGCGCGCGGGTGTCGCGCCCCGGACCCTTCTTGAAGCGGTCTCCAAGGGATCGGGCGACAGCTTCGCGCTGCGCAACCACGGCATGAAGGCAATGCTGCCGCGGCTGTTTCCGGAGAAGGCGTTCCCGCCCGAATATGTCCTCAAGGACATCGGCTACATGCTGGAACTGGCGGCCACCCACGGTGTCGACCCGAAGGTCGCGGGGGTTGCACGCGATTACTATGAGGCGTCTCTCACCCAGGGTCTCTCCGGGCGCTATTACCCCGGCGTGATCGAGGTGATCGAAGCTTCCGGTGCCGCCGTAAAGGCTCCGGCATGAGCATCTTTCCGGCGCTGGCAGCGGATCTGCCGCCCCTGCTCTGGTCCGGGCTCGTATCGGGCTGCCTGTATGGTCTGGGCGCGCTCGGTCTGGTGATGGTCTACAAGAGTTCGCGCGTGGTGAACTTCGCCCACGGCAATCTCGCGGGCCTCGCCGCGTTCCTGGTCTATGGCTTTTCCAGCGGTACGCTCTTGAGCCTGTCCTGGGGCAGCGCGGTGGTGATCTCCCTGTCGCTGATCGCGGTGACGGCGGCGCTGAGCTATGCGGTCCTCGCGCCCCTGGTGTTCAAGTCCGATCTCGCCAGCACCATCGCCACCTTGGGCATCGGCCTGATGCTCCAGGGGCTGATCCAGCTCGTGTTCGGCGCCGAGATCGTCAACCTCGACCTGCCCATCCCCAACTTCGGCTTCTCAGTCGGCGGCCTTAGGGTTTCGTCCTACGATCTGGCGGTGCTGGTGATTACTGCGCTCATCATCGCGGCGCTGTTCTTCATCATCGAGCGGACCAAGCTTGGCATCGCGTTCCGCGCGGTGTCCAGCAATCCATTCGCCAGCCGGGTGTGTGGTCTCAACCTGCGCTCGGTCCACCTGTTCTCGTGGCTGTCGGGCGCGGTGCTGGGGCTGGTGGCGGCGCTGCTGATCGTGCCAACCACCTTCCTGTCCTCCACCACCGTCCCGTCCTTCATGCTTCAGGCATTCACGGCGGCGGTGGTCGGCGGCTTCGGCAGCCTGCCCGGCGCTGCGCTGGGCGGCATCCTGGTGGGCATCGCCATGAACCTGTTCTCTTTCTACGTCTCGCCCGAGTTCATGAACACGTTCCTGCTGTGCGTCATCATGCTGACCCTCAACTTCTTCCCCGATGGATTGCTGGAAAAGGGGAGCGGTGGGCGTGTCTGATCTGGCTAGCGATATGACGCATGCGTCCAAGGACCGGCCCGCCCCGCGCGAAGGCCAGTTCGATCTTCGCACCCTGGGAACGATCGCGCTGCTGGGCGCGCTCATCGCCCTGCCGTTCGGGGCCGGCGGCTTCCTCGTCTACAGCATGGCCCTGTGCTTCGCGAACGGGCTGGGCGTGCTCGCGGTCAGCGTGCTGGTGCGCTACGGCGGCGAAGTCTCCATCGGCCATAGTTTCTTCGTTGCGCTCGGCGCCTACACCGTGGCGATCATGGAGAAGCAGTTCGGCCTTTCACTGTTGGTGAGCATGCCGGTGGCCATCGTTCTCGGCCTCGTGGGCGGCCTGCTGTTCGCGTTTCCCTCCCGCCGACTTTCGGGAATTTATCTCGCGGTCTCCACCATGGCGCTCGCTTTGGCGCTGCCGGAATTTCTGGTGCATTCCGAGCGGATCACCGGCGGGTTCGAGGGGCTGTATGTCGCCCTGGATCTGCTGCCTGGCGTCTCCAAGACCTTGCAGCGTTACTACATCGCGCTCGGCGTCCTGGTGCTGGTTTGCCTCGCGCTCGCCCATCTGCGGCGCTCGCGGCAGGGGCTTGCGCTGCTGATGGCCCGCGCCCATCCGCGCGCCGCCGAGGCGTTCGGCATCACGCGCAGCTGGGCACGCCTCAGCGTCTTCGCCATCAGCGCCGCTCTGGCGTCTATTGCCGGCGCCCTCATGGCGTTCGCGGGCTCCACGGTGTCGCCCAACAGCTTCACCTTGTGGAGCGCCATCTTCCTGCTGGTGGGTTCGGTGGTGAGCCTGCACGGCCTGTCGCTGCCTGCGGCGGTGGTCGGCGGGGCCTTCATCACCATGGTGCCGAATTACCTGGCCGGCGCCGGCGACTGGGTCCCGGTTCTCTATGGTGCGGCGCTTCTGGCGGTGACGCTCTGTGTCAATTGCGCGCCCGATATCCGGCGCATGCTGCGGCTCGGAAAACGCTCATGAACGCGCCCGTGACTATTCCTGCAAAAGGCGCCCGGCGCCTGCATGCCGAAGGGCTTCATCTCTCCTTCGGCGGCATCCAGGTGCTCACCGACGTGAACATCTCGCTCGAGCCGGGGCAGATCACCGGCCTGATCGGGCCGAACGGGGCGGGCAAGACCAGCCTCTTCAACTGCCTTACCGGCCTCTACCATCCCCAGCGCGGCCAAATCGTGTTCGGGGATATTCCGCTCGGCACTTTGCCGCCGGCCAAGCGGGCGGGGCTCGGCATGTCCCGCAGCTTCCAGCACATGGCACTCAGCCCGGACCTGTCGGTGCTGGAAAACGTGATGGTGGGCCTGACCCTTGGCCGCAAGACGGGATGGCTCGGCGCCTTCCTACCGCTGCCCTCCGGCCGAGCCGAGACGGCCGCCGCGCGCGATCGCGCCATGTCGGCACTTGCGAGCCTCGGCATCGCCGAATCCGCCGCTCTGATGCCCTCCGAACTGCCGCCGGGCACGCTGCGCCTGGTGGAGATTGCCCGCGCCATCGCGTCGGACCCGAAGGCGCTCTTGCTTGATGAACCCGCAGCCGGGTTGAATGCTGTGGAAACGCGGGACCTCACGCGGGCCTTGCAGCGCACCGTTCATCCCGGCCTCGTCGTGGTGGTGGTCGAGCACGACATGGATCTGATCATGCAGCTTTGCGACCGGATCTATGTCCTGAATTTCGGGCAGGTGATTGCCTGCGGTTCCCCCGACGAGGTGCGCAACAACCCTGAAGTCATCCGCATCTATCTCGGAGAATCCGATGACTGATCTCCTGAGCGTGCGGCGCCTCGGGGTGCGCTACGGCAAGGCGGCGGCGGTGGAGCAGGTCGACCTCGCGGTGCCGCCCGGCGGCGTGGTCGCGCTCATCGGCGCCAATGGCGCGGGAAAGTCCTCCATTCTGAAAGCGATCGCCGGCCTGGTGGACGCCGAGGGGCAGGTCTCCTTCGACGGATATGACGTGTCGCGCATGTCGGTGCGCGAAAGGGTCCGGCGCGGCATCGTCTATGTGCCCGAGGGGCGGGAGATCGTCAGCACGCTGACGGTGGATGAAAACCTCGCGCTAGGCGGCTTCTTTCTCGACGCGCGCACCAAGGCCGCCCGCCGCGCCGCCATGCTCGAACTGTTTCCCGAGATCGCGAAGCACATCAACGCGCCGGCCTGGATGATGAGCGGCGGGGAGCAGCAGATGCTCGCCATCGGCCGCGCGCTGATGAGCGCCCCGCGCCTGCTGCTGTTGGACGAGCCCTCGCTCGGCCTCGCGCCGCTGTTGATCCGGCGGGTGTTCGAGCGGCTCATGCATATCCGCACCGAAACCGGCCTATCCATCCTGCTGGTGGAGCAGAGCTTTCGCATGACGCTGCGGGTTGCGGACACAATATGCTTCGTGCGCCATGGGCACATCGTCGGCGTGCGCAAGGCATCCGACCTGGACACTTCGGCGAGCCGCGCCGAAGTTCTCGAAGCTTATCTCGGTGCGGGCCAGCCCGCCTCGGCCTGATCGGAGCACGACGTATGCGTCTCGAAGGTAGAGAAATCGCGCGGGACCTTGCATTTCCCGAGGGTCCCATCGCGCTCAGGGACGGGAGTGTCCTGGTGGTGGAAATCGCCGCCGGCCGCCTGACGCGGATTCTTCCCAATGGGCAGAAGGAGACCGTTGCGGAACTGGGCGGCGGACCAAACGGGGCCGCGCTCGGCCCGGACGGAAAATGCTACGTCTGCAACAATGGTGGCTTTTCCTGGTATCGCGACGCGGCCGATTATCTGCGACCCACCGGCCGCGCGGACGACTATCGCAGCGGGCGCATCGAGCAGGTGGACCTTGCCACCGGCACGGTGAAGGTTTTGTACGACCGCTGTGGCGACGTGCTCCTGAAGGGGCCGAACGACATCGTGTTCGACGGAGCAGGCGGCTTCTGGTTCACCGATCTCGGCAAGACCTATGACCGCCTGACGGATCGCGGCGCGGTCTATTACGCGCGCACGGATGGGTCCCTGATCAAGGAAGTCATCTTCCCCATTTTCACCCCCAACGGGATAGGTCTCTCACCGGATGGTAAGATGCTCTACGTCGCGGAGACCGAAACCAGCCGCCTCTGGCGCTTCGAGATCACCGGGGAGGGCGAGACCGCCAAGGCACCCTGGCCTTCACCCAACGGCGGCACGCTGGTTCATGGCTTGCCCGGCTATCAGCGGTTCGATTCCATGGCACTTGAGGCGGATGGAACAATCTGCGTCGCCACCCTCGTGCGCGGCGGCATCAGCGTGTTCTCGCCGGGCGGGGATCTGCTGGAATTCCACGAGGCGCCAGAGCCCTATTGCACCAACATCTGCTTCGGCGGCCCGGACATGCGCACCGCCTACATCACCCTCTCCGGCACCGGCCGCCTGATCGCGGTGGACTGGCCTCGTCCGGGGCTTGTGCTGAATGACGGGTTCACCGCCGGCTGAACGCTCCGCCCTGTGTCGCCTTGAGAGCCTCATTATCAGGAGGGCTCCAGCGCCTCATCCGGCACTTGCCCGAAGCTGGCGATCAGCACCGGCGGATCGGCATCGCCGAACTCGGGATCGACATCGGTGGAAAACGCGATGGCGCCCGCCTTGGAGATGCTCATGCGCTCGGCGACTCGCCGCGCATCTTCGGCGTTGCGCACTTCCATCGCCGGGCTCGCCTTCAGCTTGCCGCGCTTGGTCAGTTCGTAGGGTTGGACCACGAAGAACGTCTTTTTCGGCATTCCGTCCTCACTGTCCGGGCATCGCGGCCCGCTCCAAGGCGACCTCGACTCATCGGCGCTTGGCACGGCACTTGGCGCTTCTTGGGGCGGAATAGCCATCCTCCCATGATCGGACCGGATGGTTTATTCCGCGACTTCGTGGACCAGGCCGTTGGTGTGGAGATCGCGCAGCAAATCGATCACGTCATGATGGATGGTTTCCGGTTCCGCGCTGTAGATCTCCTGGAGATCCGCGCACAAGTCGCCCACGCGGCGTGGCGCCTCGATCCTGTTCCAGATATCGAGGCCGATCCGGTCCAGGTGAAAATATTTGCCGTTGCCGAGGTCCATCATCACCAAGCCATCATCCACGGATGCGGCGAGAGGTTCGGGCGAGCGTTGGACGCGGGTTTCGAGGTTCATCGGTCTCGGCTTCGGAGGTCTGTCGCAGAACGGATAATGCCAGCGCGGGTGGCCTGTCCGTCAAGGCGTTGCCTTGGCCCTGCGCGCGCTTTATTGCCAGGGCTCCGCAGCAGCGCCCAATGTGCCACCATGCTGATCTTCCCGATGCAGCTCACGCTCCTTCCAGCCCGCCCAAGCTGCCCTGAAGGGTCCGCGCGTTGACCGCGCTGGCGGCGCTGTGGCGGCTGGACGGTGCCAACCCGGCGCAAGACGTGGAGCGCATGCAGGCCGGAATGGCGGCCTATGCAACCGGCAGCCTCTCGCTGTGGCACGGCGGCGCGACGGCCATGGCGCGACGGATCATGCCGTTCCTGCCCGAGGATATTCATGATCGCGGCGTGCGGGTCGGCGGCGACGGTGCCTTTGTGCTGGCCGCCGATGTGCGCATCGACAACCGCGCAGATCTGGCGCGCGACCTGGGCATCTCCCCCGCCACCGCACGCGCAATGTCCGATGCGGACGTGCTACTCGCCGGATGGGAGCGGTGGGGTCCCGCTGTCGTGAGGCGGTTGAGAGGCGTGTTCGCCTTCGTGGTCTGGGGTGTGCGCGAGCAGGCGCTCTATCTCGCCCGCGACGTCGGTGGGCAGCGGCCGTTGTTCTGGACGCGGGGACGCGGCTTCATCGCCGCTTCCTCCATGCCGTCCGGCCTATTTGCGCTGCTGGGCGCCGCACCGCAGGCCGATCCGGTCCGGGTGGTGGAATTCCTGATGCCGTCCTGGGGGCGCGGGCCGCGAAGCTGGTTCGAGGGCATTTCCCGGGTGGAGAAGGGCACGCTCCTGCGCCTGGATGCCGGCGGCGAAACGAGCGAAAGGTTCTGGCGGCCGGAGGAGATCAGGACCTATCGCGCCGCCGACCCGCGCGACTATGCGCAGGGGCTGCGCGAGCACCTGCTGCGGGCGGTCGCGGCACAGATGAGAAGCGCGACGCCCGTGGCGAGCCAGCTCAGCTCCGGCCTGGACAGTTCGGCGGTGACCGCTGCCGCCGCCCGCTTGCTTCTGGAGCAGGGCGGCATGCTCGATGCCTTTACCCATGTTCCGAACCCGCGATACCAAGTTATCGCGCCTGCGGGCCGATCGGGGGACGAGGGCCCTCTCGCGGCGCTCACGGCCCGGCTTTATCCCAATATTCGGCACCATCGGCAGCCGATGCCGAATATGCCGTTGCTGTCGCTGCATGACGAGCTTCATGCCGCGTTCCAGGCGCCCACCGGCAACACGGTCAACGGGCTCTGGCTCGACCAGATGTTCAGGACGGCGCGCTCTGCCGGCATCGGCGTAATGCTGCAGGCCGCCGCCGGAAATTTCACGCTCAGCTATGCCGGCGACGAGGCGGCGGCCGAACTGTTCGGGCAGGCGCGGATCGGCGCCGGCCTGAGGCATATCCGGGCGCTTCATCGCAGCGAGGGGCAAAACCTCCGGGCTTTATTCCGCCGTGCGCTAGTGGGGCACGCGCCAGTAGAGGTGCAGAAAGTTCTGCGCCGCCTCGCCGGGCGCCCCGCGGCGGACCCACGCATATTGTCGGCGCTTCAACAGGCGCGATGGGAGGACCCGCTGGTTCAAGCGATCCTCGCGGGCGATCGCGCGGACATTCCCGGTGATCCATCGACCGATGGGCGGCGTTTGCGCACCGCTTTGCTTCAGCGCGGCGATCAGGGGTCCTACATCAAGGGGTTCCAGGCACTCTATGGGATCGACTTGCGCGACCCGACGCGCGATCAGGATCTGGTCAGCTTCAGCCTGTCGCTCCCCACCGAGATGTTCAGCCATGGCGGTCGGCGCAAGAGCCTGTATCGGCAGGCGTTCGGTGCATGGCTGCCGGCGGAGGTACTCGACAATAAAGCGCGCGGCGCGCAGGGCGCCAACTGGCAGGCCCTGGTTCAGCGGGACAAGGCCCTGCTGTCCCAGGCGCTAAAGGACGGGGCGGGGAGACTGGACGCGGTGATCGATTACGCGGCGCTGGAACAGGACATCGCCGATATCGGCCGTCTTGAATACGTCGCCTTCGACGGCGCGGCGCGGATCTATCACCGTCTGCTGCGGGGGCTGACCTTGATCCGGTTCATCGCGCGAACTTAGCTGGCGCTCGCAATGTCTGCCTGAGCGTCGATGCCGACCGCTTGCTCGGCAAAAGTCACGTCGAGGATGTTCACCTCGGTCAATACGGGCTTGTGCCAAGCAAGCTTTCCCGGAATGTCCTTGTCTGTTTCCGCAGTGTCTTCCGACATCGATGCCTCTTATGCGCTGGCGCATCCAAATCCGGCGGCGAATCTGGAAAAAATCTACCCTCAGCCGCGCAATCTGTCAGCCTGGAGATTGCGGTGCCAATCCCTCCCTCCCGCATAACCCGTGTTGCGGAAGCGGATGTCGTTGATGTCGATCGGCAGTGAAATACGCTCCGCCGCTTCGCCGACCGGCACCGTCCAATGCGTGATCCAGGCCGGGAACAGCACGAGCAGGCCCGGATAGGGGCGGATGCTGGCGCGGAGCCAGCCGGGCGCATCGTCCGCGATGCCGTCCGGCGGCCCGAGCTTCAGGAAGCCGGCATCCGGCGCCGCGAACGCGCCGGCCTGAGGGAAGGCAGGGTAATAGACGGCGGTGAGCCAGGCTTGCGGATGGATGTGCCGGTGGTTGAAGCCATCGCCATGGGAGATGACGGCCCAGGCCCGGGTCGCGAAACTGTCGGGTATCCAGCCCATGGCACCGGTGATGCTGTCGGCAGCATCGTCCGCATAGGCCAGCACATGCGCGCGTATTTCGCCGAAAAGTCGCTCCAGAACGGGATCGCAATCCCTGGCGATTTCGAAGGTCGCGCTGCGTGCGATCGATTGGCTGGCCTCGTGCCAATGCTCGGCCTTGAGGCGAGCACGCACCGCGCCGGCAATCGCATCCGGCTCGGATCCCGCAAGAGGGATGCATCGCACCAAAGCGGGATCGGTCCAGGGGCGCATTGCCTCCACATCTCCGATCCGGCTGAGGCGGGTCAGATATCGCGAGACCATCATGGCATTGACCTGCCCGCGCGCAAAACGCTCCCGGTACTCTGCGGCGATCCGCTCGTGCGCCACACTGGAAAGGCAGGCGCTGAGGCAGGGGTCGGCACCGGCCAGCACGCCGAGCGTTTCGATGGCCTCGGCGGCTTCGGCCTGGCCCCCCTGGCGCAGCATGGCGGCATGCAATCCAAGCGGAAGCTTGGAGCCGTCGATCGCCCGCAAACCTTGCCGATAAAGCGCAAGACCCTGCGTTAGATTTCCGGCCTTCAATGCCGCCAAACCTTGCGCGGCCAGATCTTGCGCTTTGTTTTCCCGGGCGTTGCTTCCCATGCCGTTGTTTCCAAGGTCACTCATGGGGAGCACATCGACCTCGCGGGCCTCGGGGATGATAAGCTTGGGAAATACAGCATCTTCTTGATCGCGATTGTACGAGGCTTTAGGCCTGGACACCGTAAAGTGAAGCGAGGGAACGGTTGCTGAACTCATTTGCGATTGCTAACGCACTGCGACGCTCTCAGGAAGAGGGCGTGTACGCGAGCTTAAGCATGAGCTTGTCGGCAACTGGGTACGGTGCTTTAGTGTCGGTGAGGTGGGATCGCGGATCTCCGGCAACGGCGCTGCCGCTTGTGACTTTGAGTTTCGTTAAGAACAATGGAACGACGCGACTGTTTCGCCTTGGCTTCCTGAGCGATTTCGCCTGGATTTGACGCTTGGCGGTTCAATTGAGCATTGTTCCGCAAGCGTTAGCGTGGGTGGGGGCAATGCAGGCGAAACGTCCGTCGCTGAGAAGCATCTTTCTCGGGGCTACCTTTCTGAGCGGTTCGGTTCTGGTGATGGTCGGGCCATTGTCCCACGCGGTGGCGCAGACGTGCACGCCGGCTTGCACCATCAATTTGAATGGGAGCCCGGGCGGCGACAGCGGGAGTTCTGACGACCAGGGCGGCACCGGCGGCGCAGGCGGTACCGGATCCATCACCAATACAGGACCGCTGACCGACACGGTGATCTCCGCCAGGTCCAACGGTGGAAGCGGAGGTGCGGGCTACAATGCGGATGGCTTTGATTCAGCATCCCATGGCGGTCCAGGCGGGGCGGGCGGCACCCTCACACTGAACAACTCCGGCACCATCTCGCTTTCGGCAAGCACCACCGGCGTCGCGATGCTCGCGGAAGCGCTTGGTGGGACGGGCGGCGTCGGGGGTGATGCGAATTACTGGAACGGCGCGCAGCCGGGCGGTATAGGCGGCATCGGCGGCACTGTCGTTATAACCAACACAGGCAGCATCACCGTCGCCAATACTGGTGTGGCGGGCATACTCGGGTGGGCCACCGGCGGGATCGGCGGGGTGGGCGGCGGCGGTGACGATGGCAATGCGCCGGCCACGAGTGCCACCGGCGGTGCCGGCGGAACGGTGAAAATCAACAACCAAGGTTGGATCACAACTCAGAGTGCGGACGATATCGCGATACAAGCGATCGCGATAGGCGGCGCCGGTGGTGCTGGCTACAGTGGGCACGGAACCGGCGGCGACGGTGGTGGCGGCGGCGGTGCCGCCGCCATAGGCGTGGTTTCCGGTGTTTCACAAGGCAACGCCGTGACCTCTGCCACCGCAGCGATTGTCGTCACCAATACAGGCGCTTTGTCCACCACCGGAATGAATTCCTCCGGAATCTGGGCGGTCGGGACGGGCGGGGCGGGCGGCGCTGCCGGCAAATTCTCCTCCTATCATGGTGGGGCGGGCGGCTACGGCGGCACGGTTTATGTCTCCAACGCCGTCTCAATCTCAACCAATGGCCAGAACGCGCGGGCGATAGGCGCAATTGCGACAGGCGGAACCGGTGGCGCCGGCGGTTATTACAGCAGCACCTTTGGCGGGCCCGGTGGCGCCGGTGGGGACGGTGGCATCGTCACCATCGTGACGCGCAACTCGGGGCTCGAGACCGTCGGCCAGCAAGCACAGGGCATTTTAGGCGCCGCCAATGGGGGTACGGGCGGGGCCGGTGGGTATGGTGGCGGCGATGGCATTTCGGACTGGAGCGGCGCCGGTGGCAAGGGCGGAACCGTCGTCATCACCCATACGGGCACGATCCACACCAACGGGCAGTACGCGGCCGCCATATACGCGACAGCGGCGGGGGGATCGGCCGGCGCTCTGTCAACGGATACGGCCGACAAGAATGGTACAGATGGCGGCAAGGGCGGCACCGTCATCGTCACCTCTAATTTCTTCGAACTGCCCGCGAGCTATGAAACCACCGCTGGCGACCAATCGGCGGGAGTCTTGCTCATCGCGAGCGGCGGGACCGGCGGGGCCGGACATTATGGCGGCAGCGGCGGCGACGGCGGATCGGCGACGCTAAAGACTTACGGGCAGATCAAGACCAGCGGCCAGCAATCCTATGGCATCCAGGTTGTGGTCCAGGGCGGCACCGGCGGCGCCGGATTGGAAAACAACGCTTTGTCCTCGACCAGGGGTGCCGGCGGCGCGGGCGGGAATGGCGGCACAGCCAGCGTTACCAATTATGCGGCCATAATGACCAGCGGCTATGGCGCGCACGGCATCGTCATCAGCACGGTCGGCGGCGGCACCGGCACCACCAGCCACCTCGTGCATCCCACCGGCGGCGGCACCGGCGGAGCCGTGTCGTTGAAAAGCTTCGGCGCGATCACCGTGACCAATTCCGGGATGGCGAGCGGCATTGTCGTGAACACCAGCGGCGGCACCGCACTCACACCGGGACCCGCCGGAGGGGGCGGAGCAATCACCGCCTTTGTCTACGGCTCGATCACGACGTCCGGTACCGCCGCGCCTCCCTCGGACAACACGACACAGATCATGTCCCCGGCCATCAGCCTGTCGGCAAATGGCGGTAACAGCAGCGACGGCACCAATTATGGCTACAACGCCCATATTGCCAACGGCGGCGATGGCGGCGCCATTGCCATCACGTTGAAGGCTGCCAATCTGCAACTCAATCCGAACGCGTCCGCAACGCCGCCGACCCTGACCACATATGGAGCGAACTCGCCGGCCATTTATCTCACCAGCTTCGGCGGAGACGGGGGAAACGCGAATGGTGGTATCCAAAGCACCCAGCTCAACGCCGGCGGCAACGGGGGCACCGGGGGCGGGATAACCGTCACAATCGGTACCGGTGCGTCCATCCTGACCCATGGGAGCTTCTCTCCCGGCATCTATGCGCAGAGCTTCGGCGGCAATGGCGGCTATGGCCAAGGCAGCACCACCAACGATTACAATGGCGGTGACGGTGGGGATGGCGGTGCCGGAGGGGTCATTTCCATTGTCACCAGCGGCACCATTCAGACGCAGGGCGCGAACTCACCCGCCATCCTCGCTCAGAGCGCTGGCGGCAATGGCGGCAATGGCGGCGTCGCGGCCGATTTCGGTGGCAACGGCGGCGCGGGTGGGTCGGATGCGCCGCCAACCGGAAACGGCGTTTCGGTCAAGAATTACGGCCGACTGATCACGTCTGGCGCGTATTCCGAAGGCATCGTGGTGTCCAGCACCGGCGGCACGGGGGGCACGGGTGGCGCGGGCAATCCGGGTGGAAGCGGGCAGTCGGGCGGCGTCGGCGGCGATGCCTACGCCCTGAATCAGGGCTCCATCACCACCAGCGGCGATAGCAGCCACGGCATCCTGGCGGTTTCGGTCGGCGGCGGCGGCAGCGCCGGCGGAAACACCAGCGCAGCCGGCCTCATCGTATTTGCGAATGGCGGGGAAGGGGGCGGGGGCGCCAATGCGGGCGACATCAGTGTCACCAATAACGGCTCCATCGTCACGTCTGGCGCGAACTCAAACGGCATCCTGGCCTTCAGCACCGGCGGCGGTGGCGGTGTCGGCGGGAACGTTTCCACCCTTGATCCGGCGTTCGTTCTGCCGAGCGTGAACGTCACCGTGGGCGGCAACGGCGGGTCCGGCGCTTTCGGCGGGGTCATCACCGTCAACAACACCGCGAGCATCACAACCAGCGGCTTTGATTCCGCGGGCATCCTGGCGTTCACGGCGGGCGGCGCAGGCGGCAAGGCCGGCTCGGCGAATTCCTCGTCCTATTCTCTGGGCTTCGGCGACATCCCCTCAATCAATGTCGACGTTGCCATCGGAGGCAGCGGCGGCACGGGCGGTGACGGCGGCAATGTGACCCTGACCAATACCGGCGCGATTCTCACCGCGGCCGATCAGTCTCAGGGCCTTTATGCGATCAGTGTCGGCGGCGGCGGCGGCGAGGGCGGCAACGCCACCACACATATCTATTCCTACGGAACCTCGGCGCAGGTGGATATCGGCGTGAGCATCGGCGGTTCCGGAGGGAATGGCGGCTCCGGGGGCGTCATCGACCTGCAAAATACCGCCGGCACGATCGTAACACTGGGCTTCGCTTCGGACGCAATCCAGGCGGTGAGCATCGGCGGCGGCGGCGGCAACGGCGGGGTCGGCAGAGGGCATGTGGATACGACCATTCCTGTGGTCGGCGGTTATCTCGACTACCTGCCTTTGCCATTGGGCAATTCCTACAGCCTGACTGTGACGCTCGGCGGTGCGGGCGGCGGCGGTGGTGACGGCGGGAAGATCACGCTGTTCAACGCGGCGAACCTGATCACGCTCGGTATCGATTCCATCGGCATGGCCGCGCAATCCATCGGCGGCAGCGGCGGCAACGCGGCGGCGGGCAAGGCCACTTCCAGCGCCACCATGACGCTGACGGTCGGCGTCGGCGGCAATGGCGGGGCGGGCGGCGCAGGCGGGATCGTCAGTGTCACCAACCAAGCCGGTGCCGCCATCGTCACCTCGTCCGATGGGGCTCACGGCATGTTCGGGCAGTCCATCGGTGGAGGCGGCGGCACAGCCGGGACCAGTTCGGCTGACTCGTTCGATTCCGAGGCGTCCGCTCTTGGCAGCCAAGTCGTCAAGACGTTGATGGCGAAGATTGTCCAAACCTACCTACAGAACTTTGCGACCCAACAGGGGATCCGGCCCGAACTGGAGCCCAGCGTCACCATCAACGTGGATGTCGGCGGAAAGGGCGGGGCCGGCGGCAACGGCGGCGCCGTATCCATCTTCAATAACGGCAGTATCACCACCGGCGTGTCCTTTGTCGGCGGCGGAGATTTCGCCACCGGCATCTTCGCCCAGTCCATCGGCGGCGGCGGCGGCAACGGCGGTGCCGCCTCGGTGAGCGGCGCGCGCATCATCAACAGCAATTATACCATTGGCGGCAATGGTGGCGCATTCGGCGCCGGCGGCGCGGTAGAGGTGTCATCCTCGGGTTCGATCACCACGGAGGGCGGCTCCGCATTCGGTGTGCTAGCCCAGTCGATCGGCGGCGGCGGTGGTGTTGGCGGCTTGGCGACCGGCACGGCGCAGACCGAGCTTGGAAGCTCAATGACGCTGGGCGGGTCGATCGCCGACAACGCCAATAACGGCCTGGGCTCCGGCGGCGGCACAGTAACCGTCACTCTGTCCGGGCTCACATCCTCCATATCCACGTTCGGCAGCGAAGCGCACGGCATCGTGGCCCAGTCGATCGGCGGCGGCGGCGGCCTGATGGTCATCAATGCGGAAAATTATACGCTGATCGGTCAGCAACAGTATCAGGCGGAGTTGCTTGCAGCATTCGAGGCCTATTTCCCCATCGGCCCGTACGCCACCGTCGAGGACATGGCAGCCGCCTTTGCCACGCAGGCGCAGAACGCCACGGGCACCATCTCTCTGAATTTCGGCGGCAGCCAGAGTTCCAGCAGCCAGGCCAACGGCATGGGCAGCGGCGGCGTCGTGATAATCAACCACAATGGGCAGATCAGCACGGCCGGAGACAATGCCTTTGGCATTCTCGCCCAATCCATCGGCGGCGGCGGTGGCTTGGCGACCGACGGTCCGGGGGGAGCGATCAGTTCGCTCACGATCACGGGCTCGTTCGGCAATTCCGGCAATGGCGGCGTCGGACAGGCGGGCGGCAATGTGACGGTCAATCTCGGTGCGGGCAGCGTCATCCAGACCACCGGCAATGGCGCCACGGCCATCCTCGCGCAGTCCATCGGCGGCGGCGGCGGCTACAGCGGCGCCATCGATGCGGCCGGCGCCAGCTACGCGGCCTTCCTGACGGCGGGCGCGGGCTTCGGCATGGCGGTGAATGCCAACACCTTGGGCGGCTCTGTGACGGTCCAATCCCAGGGTTCATCGACCATCGTCACCACCGGCTCCAACGCCCACGGCATCTTCGCCCAGAGCCTGAGCGGCGGCGGAGGACTGCTTGCGAATTCCGCCGGCATCCTCGTCCCCACGAACGCGGGCAACAGCACCCGTGGCTCGGGCTTCTCCGTGGCCTCGGACTTGACGATGCCGCTCATCACCATCGTCTACACCGGCTCGCTCTATACGGTGGGCGAAAACTCGATAGCCATCTTCGCGCAGAGCGGCGTGCAGGGAACCTCCGGCGCCATCGACCGGACCTCCTCCACCGTCACATCGGGTAATATCAACATCACCCTGAACCCCGGAACGGTGGTCGGCGGCAGCGGAACCGGCGCCGGCATCGTGGTGGACGGCGGCGCCACGAACACCATCTCGATCGAAAACGGGACCACGCTGCTCGCCTATTCCAACCTTGCGATCCAGTCGACCTGGGGCACCAATCTGGTCAGCAATTTCGGCACGATCATCGGCAATCTGGAGGTCATCAACACCCCCGGCAACTCGACCAGTGAGAACCCGAACTTCACCAACGGGCCGCAGGGCAATTATATCTCCGCAGCCAACGGCACCATCAATCTCGGCACCGGCGGCCTGTTCGTGAACCGGGGTACGTTCGACGTGGCCGGCATCGGCACCATCAGCACCGCGACGCTGACGGGCACCTACACGCAATCCACCAGCGGCGTGCTCGCGGTGGATATCAATGCAGCGGGAACGCAGACCGCCGACCTGCTCAGCGTGACCCAGATCTCGGGCCTCAACGGCAATCTCCAGATGAACGTTCTGGGCTCGCTGCTGCCCCAGCAATACAAGGTGCTGGAGCAGACCAGCAGTACCGCCCCGGCCATCAGCACGGTCGATCTCGCGGCGACCAATGCGCCGGGATCCTATGTGTCGACCACCTGGACCATGAGCACGTCCCCGAACGGGAATACGCTTTTCGTGACGCCGCAGGTGGCCTTCACCACCAAGGGGCTCACCGCGAACCAGAAAGCCTATACCGACCACCTCCAGGCCACCTGGAATGCCGGCGGCACCGCGGCGCTGGGTCCGGTCTATGCCAATTTTGCCAACCAGCCGAACGCCGCATCCTATCAGGCGGCCGTCAATGCGGCCTCGCCCGCCATGCTCGCGTCGGGGCCGCTGGCCCGCATGGACATTGCCCGCCAGTCGCTGAATTCCGTTCTCAGCTGCCCGTATTTCGCGGAAACCGGAACGCTGCTCCAGCAGGGCGACTGCACTTGGGCCCGCGTCGATGCCGGCACCGCCAGCTACACACCCTCCGACGGCGCCGGCTTTTCCGTGGACACGCTGACCTACCGGATCGGCGCGCAGAAGGAACTTGCGCCCGGTTGGTTCCTCGGCGCATCCGCCTCCTACAATTTCGGCTGGTACGATGCGAGCGGCACCGCCGCCTCCTCGGACGGCCAGGGGGCGGACATCGCCTTCTCCGTCAAGCGTGAGATCGGGCCCTGGCTGTTCTCAGGCGCAGTGCAGTTCGGCTATTCCACGTTCGATGCCTCGCGGCAGAATGTGGCGGGAACGTCCTATTATCTCTCGGAATGCTCCTACGACGTCTACACCGTCGGCGGGCGCTTCCGCGTCGAGTATGAGATCCTGTTTCAGTCTTGGTACATCCGCCCCTATGGGCAGGTGGACCTCATCTATGCCTCGGTGCCCGGTTTCTCCGAAAGCGGCGCCAGCCCCTATAATCTGACCATGCAGAAGGCCGACAACTTCACGGTGGCCGTGGGGCCGCATGTGGAAGTCGGCGGGCGCCTCGATTATGCCGATGGATCGAGCCTGCGCCCGTTCGCGTCCGTGGGTGCCACCTTCTTCTCGAACGCGTCTTGGGATGTGGTGTCCTCATTGCAGAACGCGCCGGCCGGGAGCGGGACCTTCACCACCACGGTCGATATGCCGGATGTGGTCGCGGACCTGGGCGTCGGCATTCAGTTGAACATGAAGGGCGGCCTCGACATCCGGCTCAATTACGAGGCGCAGATCGGCGCGGATTATCTCGCCCATTTCGGCGGCGCGAAACTCGCCTACCGCTTCTGAGAGATCGCGGCTTCCGGCCCCGCACCGCAGCGGCGCCAGGGAAGCACGAAGGGTTCGCCTTCGCGCGTGCCGGCCTCGATGGTGACGCCATAGGCGGCTGCCACTT
>NZ_CBDIHQ010000009.1:0-132973 GCF_965279295.1 Aquabacter sp.
CCGGCGTGAGGGCTAACCCCTGCCGGGCTTCCAGTATCGCGGGCGGAACCAGCAGCACCGCTCCCAGGCCCATGATCATCGCAAGAAACGACAAGGCGCCCAGCGCGGGGCGTATGCGCAGGATCGCGGCATAGAAGGAGTAAATCACCAGCCCGGCAAGCATCCAAGGTCGCCGATGTTCGGCTTAAAGTGCAGCAGAATATCGAGATCGCCTCCGCTGACGATGACCAGCACGCCCAGCAGCGAGATGAAGATGCCGATGGTCTGGCCGCGCGAGAGCCTGTCGCGAAACAGGACGAGGGCTCCACAGCGCGATCAGCAAAGGCGAGATCGACTGCACCAGAAGCCCATTGAGCGCCAAGGTATATTGCAGTCCGTAATAGCTCATGGCGTTGAAGCTGGCGATGCCGGCGGCCCCTAGAACCAATAGGAGCGGCAGGTTGCGCGCGATCACCCGCCGGTCGGCGACGATCTGGCGCCAGGCAAACGGCAGGATGATGAGGGTGGCGAGAAACCAGCGCAGGCAGGCGAGGGTCAGCGGCGGGATATGTCCGGCCACGAAACGGCCGAGCACGATGTTGCTCGCCCACAGCAATGCGGTGCAGCTCAGAAGAATATAGGGGGCGTCGTACAGGCGCCGGCCGATGCGGGCGAGCGAAGCAAAGGGCATGAAAATTCCTGACGTCCCCTGCGGTTTAGCCGCCAGAGGGACGTCAGGAAAGTCAAAGTTTTACACCCTTCCATCAGCATCGCTGATAGGTCGGTCTCATTTTCCGAGCAGGCCCTTCAGCGCGCCGTCCTGTAACAGCATGTAGGAGGTAGGTTCGTCCGGGCAGAGCCCGCCGGCGCATTCCAGGACCGTCGAGACGCCATTGGACAGCGCCAGGATGGACGCGATGACGAGGCTGGCTATGGCAAGGGCGGAAAGCGCGGAGAGCGGCACACGCCGGTCCTCGAACTGCTTGTCGAACATCAGCATCACCGCGCTGCCGAGGATGATCAGCGTGAAGATGACGACCGCCCAGACATAGAAGTGCATGCCAAGCAGGGCGGCTCCGAAGGTGCCGGTTCCGGGCGTGATGTGCAGAAGTGTCTGGCGCACCGAGATCGACCCGCCGACCAGCGCCGCCAGGATCACCATGGCATAATGGCTCGGGCGCGGGCCGAACTTGACGTTGAGGGCAAGTCCGATGCCGGCCGCGACAAAGCCGACGCGCTGCAGCAGACACAGCGGGCAGGGCAATTCGCCAAACACCAACTGGTCGAAGAAGGCCACCGCGAGGATCGCGGAAAGGCCGAGTAGCCCGAGGGCATTTAGTGTGCGGGAAAGTTCAGGAGACATGGCTCGCCCCTCACAATGTAATGGCGAGAGGATCGGTGGCGTGCAGCTTGAACAGCACGAGCAGCACCACCATCGACAGGGCGAACAGGACAATGGACGCGGTGCGTTTTCCCGCCATCACCAGCGCAAAGGCAAAAAACAAACCGAAAAACGGCACGCTCATCATTGGCAATCCCCCTCCGCGCTTGTGCGCGATTCCGTCGGGGAGCCTAGAGCAGGCGCCAATCCGGCCGCAATGCGGTCGGATTGGAAAAGCTTCCCTTAGCTTAATTTTGGCGCGTTAACGGCCGGTCTCGCCTCGTTTGGCGCTTAAGCTCAAGGTATGGGCGGGCTTACGCCGCCCGGCGATATCGCGCCGCGGCATGGGACTGGAGGAAATTGGGCAACATAGCCTGGCGGGCGGCATCCAGGGCGTCCCACTGCGCGGCGTCCGGCAGGGGCGGGATGGTGATCGGTTCCCTCAGGTCGAAGCCGGCGAGCGCTGCATCCACCAGTTCGTCCACTTCCATCACACCCGGCAGCGTGTTCACGTCCTTGCCCGACTTCTCCCAGATATCGGTGCGGGTGGCAGCGGGAAGAACCGCCTGGACGTAGACGCCCTTGGGGCCCAGTTCGAGCTGCAGTCCCTGGCTAAGGTATAGAACGAAAGCTTTCGTGGCGCCGTAGACCGTGAGGCCGAGTTCGGGGGCAAGGCCGACCACGGAGGCAATATTGATGATCGCGCCGGTGCCGGCAGCGGCAAAGCGCGGCGCCACGGCGCTGGTCAAGCGGGCGAGGGCGGGTGGTGTTGAGGGCGATCAGCTTGCCGACATCATCCGGGCTCTGCTCGATGAACGTGCCCGCCGCGCTTGCGCCGGCATTTGTTGACGAGGATGCCGATGCTGGCGTCCGTCCGTACCTTGTCTTCCACCTTGGCAAGGTCGGACAGGCTGGTGAGGTCGGCCTGGATGATCTCGACGGCGACCCCGGCTTCCGCGCGCAGGCGCTCTGCGAGAACTTCCATGCGGGCGCGGTCACGCGCCACCAGAATGAGATCATGACCGCGCTTGGCAAAGCGGTCGGCATAGACGGCGCCGATGCCGGTGGAGGCGCCGGTAATCAGGACTTTGGGCTTCGAGGCCATGTACGTGATCCTTCAAGGGAAATGGTTTTTGATGATGACCATCATATAAGTTTATTGATGATGATTGTCATGTATAATGTCAAGCGTGCGTATGGAGGCCCCGATGAAGGTCAGTCGTGAGCAGGTGGTAGAAAACCGCCGCAGGATTCTGGATGCCGCCGGCCGCTTGTTCAAAGCCCAGGGGTTCGAGGCCGTGACCGTCGCGCAGGTGATGAAGGCCGCTGGCCTCACCCATGGCGGTTTTTATGGCCATTTCAAATCCAAGGAGGATCTGGTCGCACAGACCATTTCGCATGTCCTGAACGCGGGCGCGCCCAAGCAGAAAGATCTGTCGGGCTATGCCGCCTTCTATCTTTCGTCCGCGCACCGGGACGATGTCGCGGGAGGATGTCCGGTCGCGAGCCTGGCGACGGAGACGGTGCGCCAAAATACGCAAACCCGCACGGCCATGACCGAGGGTCTTAAGCGCCAGATCGCGACTTTGAGCAAAGGTGCGCCGGGCGAGAGCGAAGCTGAAAAGCGCCGGGCGGCCATTCGCGGCTGGGCCGCCATGGTGGGCGCCTTGGTTCTGGCGCGCATGAGTAACGATCCCGCTCTTTCCGACGAAGTGCTTGCAGCGGCGCAGAGCTGGATCGAGGAGGTCTGATATCGAATATATTGAGCGCTTGGTGCGAGGTGACCGGCTCGGGGGCACGCGGTCGAAGCACTTTTGGCACTGTGTGCGGGCTGCTGTGTGGGCGTGGTGTTGCTGGCGGGGCAGACTTGCGTGCCGCTTGCAACCCTCAGTAACGCGCCGCTTAAGACATCACGTCTGATAAAATACGTCTAAAACGTCAAATTCTTTCCGCTCTGGGAAAGAACCGGCGACCCCTGGGGGCCGCCGGCATCGGTCTCAGGAGACCTTCTTACGCTTCGCAACGGCCTTGACCGGAGCGGCAACGACCGCGTTCCGGCGCTGTTGGCCGAGGCCCATCTGCTTTGCCAGTTCCGAGCGCGCCGCCGCATAGTTCGGGGCAACCATCGGATAGTCGGCGGGCAGGCCCCACTTGGCGCGATATTCCTCGGGGGACAAGTTGTAAGTGGTCCGAAGGTGGCGCTTCAGCGACTTGAACTTCTTTCCGTCGTCCAGGCAAATGATGAAGTCAGGGGTCACCGACTTCTTCACCGACACGGCCGGGGTCTGCGGTTCGGGAACAACGATGACGCCCTTGGAAAGGCCGGTCAGAGCGGCGTGCACGTCGCTGATCAGCGCCGGCAGCTCGGCGGGAGACAAGGTGTTGTTCATCACGAATGCAGAGACGATCTCCGCTGAAAGCTCCAGGAACACGGAGTCATCGGGCGCCTTAGTTTCGTCTGTCAAATCTCTCTCCTGCTGCTTGAGTGCTTGTTGTTTACCCCCAAAGGAGAAATGCGCAACCTCGAAGTGAATATTTTTATCTAATAAGCCCAGAAATGTATCTCAAAACCCGGAAGAAGCGCCCCGTACCTGCACCAGAACGCAAGCTTTATGGGAAAAGAGAGGCATGAACGTCATCCGTGTGCCTGCGCACGAAAAAGGAGGCAGAGATGAAGATCGACGGACAGTGTCATTGCGGCGCGATTGCTTTTGAGGCGGAAGTGGAGCCTGATTCGGTCAGCATATGTCATTGTACAGATTGTCAGACCATCTCCGGCTCGCCGTTTCGGGCGACCGTGCGTGCTCCTGCAGACAGATTTCGCCTTTTGAGGGGCACGCCCACGCAATATTTGAAGACCGCCGAGAGCGGGAACAAGCGGCTTCATACTTTCTGCGGAGCGTGCGGTACGCCAATCTATGCTTGTGCCCCAGAAAGCCCGGATAATTATGGATTGCGGGTCGGCACCATTTCCCAGCGTGCGCAATTCTTGCCTCGCCGTCAGGCTTGGTACAGATCGGCTCTGCCCTGGCTTGCGCTGATCCCCGAAGCTCCGGCCAGCGATAAAGCCTGAATGCACGGCAGGCTGGGTCGCCAACAGCATTATCGGTGAAGGACCGCCGCGCGTTATTGTCGCGCGGCGCCGGGGGCTAGGGTGTCGGCGGTTGTGGACCTCTGAAACGCTCCGGGTTCAGAAAACAACATGGCTTGTGCATGCCAAGTCTTAAATCATCGATTTTCGGAGGTATTTTAATAATGCGAAAGCACAAGCTCGGCTGTTTCCATCCAAATTAATATCCGGCTCGAAACCGAGGTCGTATTGAAATGAACTATTGGCGAAGTTGTCGGGCTGTCGCGCCTCCATTATAGGAAGGGAATATACTTTAGGGGTTTTTTGTGGGAATTATTGCTTCCTGCCGGTCCAAGGCATTTTTCGGCCGCTTGCGTCTTGTCTCCAGTACCGGCGTGGCGGGCATCCTGATCGCGGCTTCGGCCGGCTTTCCGGTCGCGCGCGCGGCGGACGAAAGTGTGACGCGACGGGTCGAGACCGGGGCACGCGGCGCAAACGGCAGGATTGTGGTTTTCGGGCATAACGTGCCCGGCGAGCGCGGCGGCGACGGGCCGGCCCTCACCATCTCCAACATCTATTCGACCACGCGTGCCACCGGGACTGCCGTGACGATCGGTTCGGTGGGCGGTAACGGCGGTGAAGGCAACGAACTCCTCGGCTTCAACACGTCTGCCGGTTTCGGTGGGAACGGCGGGGCGGTGAGTGTTGATCAGAAGGGTGTGCTCGCCGGCACCGGACCGCAGACGCAGGGCAACGCCTTGCTTTCGGTCTATTCCCAGGGCGGTGCGGGCGGCGGCGCGCTGCACGGTTTCGGCGGTGGCGGCAACGCCGGAAATGTCGACCTGAAGGTCAGCACGAGCATCACCACGTCAGGCGCGCTTTTTGCCGGCGTATGGGCGCGCTCAGCCGGCGGCAATGCCGGGCGCGGCGGTGTCACCCAGGGCCTTGTTGCAAGCAACGCTGGTGGAAATGCCGGCAACGTGAAGGTCACGATCGCGCGCAACGGTTCGGTCGCCACCAACGGCAAGAATGCCCCCGCCGTGATCGTTGAATCGTTGGGCGGGCACGGCGGCAATCGTGGCAACGGCTATCTCTCGGACAATTGGGCCTCGCGGGGCGGCAATGCCGGCGAAGTCACCTTTGAGAACTTCGGCTCGGTGTCCGCGATCGGCGAGAATTCATCGGCCATCCTTGTTCAGAGCGTCGGCGGCAGCGGCGGCGACCAGGGCAGTTCCGGTGGTGATCCCGGCGGTCCGGGCGGCAATGCGGGTAAGGTCTCAGCCATTCAGTGGAGCAAGGTCGTCACCAGCGGCGCGTACAATTTCGGCATTCTCGCGCAGTCGCTCGGCGGAAGCGGCGGTGCCGGCGGGGCCTCTGATTTCTTCTCCGGCGGCGATGGCGGCGCGGCGGGCGCGGGCAGCACGGTCTCCGTGGCGAATTACGGCACGATCACCACCAGCGGCAAGGGCTCGACCGCCATCGTCGCGCAAAGCGTTGGTGGGGGTAATGCCGCGAATGCGTTCAGCCTCGGGCCCGTACCGCAGCCTGCCGGCGGCGGAAACGGTGGTAGCTCCGGCATATTCTTCGGCAGCGGCGGCACCGGCGGCACCGGCGGGGACGGCAACAAGGTCTCCGTCACCAACGGCGGCCATATCATCACGACCGGCGAAGCCGCATTCGGCATTCTCGCCCAGAGCGTCGGCGGCGGCGGCGGCTCGGGCGGAAAGGCGGTCACGTTTGGTCCGTTGCTCGGCTTCGCCCTGGGCGGGCGCGGCGGCGGCGGCGGAAACGGCGGGGATGTGGAAGTTCTGCCGCCTTCTGCCTTCGTCGCCTATCCCGAGTTCCTCACCGGCAGTTCGGACATCACCACCAGTGGCAACGGCGCGACGGGCATCGTCGCGCTGAGCATCGGCGGGTCGGGCGGCATCGGCGGCACCGCAACGGCGCGCAGCGCAACGCCGGTGCTGGCGATCGCGGTGGCGATCGGCGGCGCTGGCGGGCAGGGGGGCTCTGGCGGAAAGGTCACCGTCGCTAATTCCTCGGCCATCACCACGGCGGGCATCCAGGCGTTCGGCATCGATGCCAAGAGCATCGGCGGCGGCGGCGGCAATGCCGGCAATGCGAGCGCCTATGCCCTCTCGCTTCCCGCTCCTGGCGTTCCCAGCATATCCGTGACTTATGCCGCCGGCGGCACCGGCGGAAAGGGCGGCAACGGCGGGGTGGTCAACGTCAGCAACAGTTCCGAAATCCGCACCACAGGCGCCGAGGGCAAGGGCATCCAGGCCATGAGCGTCGGCGGCGGCGGGGGCAGCGGCGGCGCTGCTTCCTCCATGTCCGACATGCTGAGCTTTTATCTCAACGTCGGGGTGACCATCGCAGTCGGGGGAACCGGCGGCGAGGGTGGCAACGGCGCGGCGGTCATCGTCTCCAACAGCGGTATCATCGAGACCTTCGGCAGCTTCTCCCCGGCGATCAGCGCGCAAAGCATCGGCGGCGGCGGGGGCAGCGGCGGCACCGCGAATGCGGTGGCCAATGCCGGCCTGTCGTGGAACGACAAGTTGAACACGGTCGCCACCACCGCACTGCCCATCGCGAATTCATTCACCGCCCGTCGGACCGTGGGCGGCAGCGGGGCGGTCGCCGGAAACGGCGATGCAGTGACCATCACCAACACCGGCTCGCTGATCTCCTGGGGCGCCAATTCGCCTGTCGTGTTCGCCCAGTCGATCGGTGGCGGCGGCGGGGACTCGGGCGGCTATCTCGCCAGCGGCAAGGGCAATTTCAGCGTCAACAGTTCGGTGGGTGGTCTGGGCGGGGGCGGCGGCAATGGCGGCGCCGTCACTGTCACCAACTCCAGCAACAGCATCATCGAGACCCACGGCGTCGGCTCCATCGGCATCCTCGCGCAGAGCGTGGGCGGGGGCGGCGGCATCGGCGGCATGTGGGCCGGCTCTCAGAAAAGCCCGGCGAGTGCCAGCCAGACGGACATCGGCAAGACCGTGATTCAGTTCGCCGATGAACTGATCAAGATCGACAAGGTCTTCTCCGAATTCCTTGGCTCCAAGGAAAAGAACGCCCTCAAGCAATATTCTCTGCTAGATAAGAACAGTGATTTCCAGAAGAAGCTCGGCATGGCGTCCGATGTTCTGAAGATCGTCAAAATCCTCGCGGACGGTAACAAGAGTATCGCCGCGCGCATCGCGGAGGCCGGGGGTACGGTGATCGCGGGCGTCTTGCTGGACGCGTTCAAGGATGGCGTAAAGAACATCTACAAGGAGTTCTCCTCCTCCGCCGGCGTGAACCTGCCGAGCATCTCGCTGGAGCAGTCGGTCGGCGGATCCGGCGGCAAGGGCGGCGCGGGCGGCGACGTGACCGTTCTCAATGACGGCACCATCCTCACCTATGAGACCGGCAGCTGGGCGGTATTCGCGCAGTCGATCGGCGGCGGCGGCGGGTTCGGCGGCGCGGCGGCGGCCACCGGCAACAACAAGATGAACATCAGCGCGACCGTCGGCGGCAGTGGATCGGACGGCGGCAAGGGCGGCGACGTCAAGGTCACGAACAATGGCATGATTGCTAGCCTTGGCGGCGGCGCGTTCGGCATTCTCGCGCAGTCGATCGGCGGGGGCGGCGGCACCGGCGGTGCGGCGTCCAGCGCCAACACCATTTCGCTTGCTGTGACCTCGCGGGTCGGTGGAAACGCGGGCAAGAGTTCGGACGGTGGCAAGGTCACCATCATCAATTCCGGCACCATCTCGACTTTGGGCAAGGAAGCGCACGCCATCGTCGCGCAGAGCGTCGGCGGCGGCGGCGGCCTCGCCTATGTCAGCCGCTACGATCCGAGCGACCCCGCCAATCTCGCGAACTCTGCGGAAGAGTATGCGGGGGTCAAGACCTCCTACGACCTGATGAAGGATTTCGGGCTCAACGTGGGCGGTGGCACCTCCGACACCTCAAGCACCCTGTTGCCGATCCCGAGCCTTCTGCTGTCCATCGGCGGCGATGGCATGCGGGATTCCGGCGGTAGCGGCGGGGCGGGCGGCAGTGGCGCCGAAGTGTCGGTCACGCACAGCGGCACCATCAGCACCGCCGGCATCGGAGCGTTCGGCATTTTCGCCCAGAGCATTGGCGGCGGCGGCGGTTTCGGGGCCGATGTCAGCAACGGCACCAGCGAACTGGCGATCAAGGGCACTGAAGGCGGCGTGGGCCTGCTCGGCGGCAGCGGCGGTGTCGGCGGCAATGGCGGTCATGTCATCATCACCCTCGGCGACGAGGCGTCGATCTCGACCACCGGCATGGGCGCCAATGCCATCTTCGCGCAATCCATCGGCGGCGGCGGCGGGTATGGCGGCGTCGGCACGTTCACCGTCACCGGCCTGCCCAAGGATCAGGTGATCAAGGACAGTGCGGCAAGCGGCAATGGCGGCTTGATCGAAGTGAAGATGGGTGCGGCCGGCGACGAGATGGACATCCTCACCACCGGCGCGCGCGCAAACGGCATCTTCGCCCAGAGCATCGGCGGCGGAGGCGGCACGGTGTTCGACCTCGCGGGCAACGGCATTCCATTGACCAGCGACGCCAAGGGCCGGACGGGCGCGGCCGGGGTGGGCGGTGCCATCACCATCGACACCGTCGGCCAGATACTGGCGCAGGGCGCCGGCTCCTATGCGATCTTCGCGCAAAGCGGGGTGCAGAAGACCGATGGGACGCTCGATGCCAGCAGGCTCGGCGGCAACATCAATATCACGCACCAGGGTGACCTGTTGGGCGGCAGCGGCGCAACCGCGGCGGCGATCCGCATCGACGGCGGCAATGCCAACCGCATCGATATTCTTTCGGGCTCCTCGGTCAGCGCGGCGTCGAATGTCGCCATCCTGGGCTCGTTCGGCACCGAGAGCGTCTATAATTCCGGGACCATCGAGGGGGCCATCGACCTGGTCAGTGGTCGCACCAACGAGGCGAACTATTTCTATAACCTCGCGGGCGGCACCTATCGCTCCCATCGCACCATCGATCTCGGGACCGGCGGCCTGTTCCGGAACGAGGGCACCTTCCATATCGGCGACGACGATTCGATCGCGCGGGTGATCGTCAACGGCAATTTCCAGCAGACCAGCACCGGCAAGCTCATGGTCGACGTGTCCAGCAGCGTCGCCGCGCATGAAGCGACCAGCGACCGGCTGGATGTGAACGGCAACCTCACGCTGGCGGGCCAGATCAAGGCCAATGTGATCGAGGGGCTGAAGCCGCAGGCGTTCCAGGTGGCAATCGCGACCGGGACGATCGATCTAAGCGCGCTGGCTTCGTCGGCTTCCAATGGAAGCCCCTTCAACTGGTCGGTCTATCGCGACGGCAATTCGGTCTTCGTCAAGCCGACCGCCAATTTCGCAACCCCGGCCGGCTTCACGGCCACCGGCAGCGAGCAGAACGTCATGCGCCGCCTCCAGGACATCTGGGGCGCGGGCAATCTCTCAGCCGAAGCCACCTCGTTCTTCGGCTATCTCGCGGGCGCCAATTCCGCCTCGGAATATATCGAGGCCATCGACAGCCTCGCGCCCGAGGAAACCGCCAGCACCGCCACCCAGCAGACGCTAGACGCGCAAAAGTCCATGCACGCCTCCCTGAGCTGCCCGGTGTTCGAGGGTTCGGGCACCCTGATGCAGGAATCGGACTGCGCATGGGCGAGGATCATCGGCAACTGGACCCAGCAGACCACCTCGGCAGCGGCGTCTGGCTTCAACCAAAGCGCCATCACCTATCGCGTCGGCGTTCAGAAGGAGATCATCTCCGACTGGTTCCTCGGGGCGACGGCAGGCTTCACGCAGTCCTGGCTCAACGACGCCAGCGGCTATTCGAGCACGCAGGGCAATGGCGCGGACGCGGCGGTCTCCCTGAAGCACCAGATCGGGCCATGGCTGTTCGCCGTCTCGGGCCATCTCGGCTTCGGCAGCTATGATTACAACCGGATCATGGATTTCGGGTCATCCGTCTATCTCTCGAGTGGCACCTCGAACGTCCTCACGGCGGCCGGTCGGTTCCGGGCAAGCTATGAGTTCGCCTTCCCGCAATGGTACGTAAAACCCTACGTCGACCTCGACGTTCTCTACACCTACCTGCCGGGCTATGAGGAGGATGGCAGCACCCTCTCGCTCAATTTCGCCACCGCCCAGCAATGGAATTTCGCGGTCACGCCGACCGTCGAGTTCGGCGGGCGCTTCGACCTCTCACCGGACCTGTGGCTGCGCCCCTACGCCTCCGTCGGTGTCAGCTTCTACCAGAAGGACAGCATGGCGATTGGCGTGAGCCTGAACGATGCCACGGGCACCGTTGGCGATTTCACGACCGAGGTCAGCATTCCCTCCACCCTGGTGCGCTTGGGAGCCGGTGCGCAGCTGTTCAGCAGTCAGGGCTACGAAATCCGGGCGGAATACAAGGCTGACATTGGCGACAACTACCTGTCTCAGGAGTTAAGCGCCCGGTTCGCGGTGCCGTTCTAAGCTGATCTCCGACGTGGCTTGCGATGCCGGAGGCCTTTAGTTTATCTCGACGATTTCAACCTCGCGGCCGGCCACCATCGCTTCTTCCCCAACAGCCTTGCCCAGGACGGCGCTCGCAAGCGGGGAGACATAGGACACCGAGCCTTGCGCCGGGTCGGCCTCGTCCTCGCCGACGATACGGAAGATCTGGCGGCGCCCGTCGGAGCGGTCGAGGGTCACGGTGGTGCCGAACTGAACGGTCTGGGGATCGGCGGGGCTCTCGATCAATTGGGCATTGGCGCGGCGGGCGCCGTAATAGCGCAGATCCCGCGTGGCACGCGCCATGGCGGTTCGGTCGGCCTGCACGTCGCCGGTCTGCGCCGCTCCATAAGCCGTGCGAGCGTCGGCCAAGGCGGCATCGAGCGCCGCCAGCCCTTGGACCGTCACAAGATTGGGATGCGGCGAGATCGGCCGGTCCGGCAGGTCGGCGGCGGTCGCTTCGAGGTCGTTCTCGCGCGTGAAGGCGACGGACATGGGGCAGGAAATCCGAATGATCTGTGTTTGAAGGCAGGAGTATCCCGCATCGGTGTGACGAAACCGGGACTTGGCAGATGTTACCGGTTTTGCGCCCTCATTCCACGTTCCACTGGCACATGCGAAACCCGCCGCGCCGCTGGCGCATATCCAGGTGCACATGGTCCGCGTGGGAACTGTCGGCCCCCGGACCGAGCACGGTGAGAAAACGCGCGCAGGTGCTTTTCTGAATTTCCGCACGGATTTCGGCCGTGGCGGCATCGGCATGCGCGAGGCTGATCAGCCGCCCGTCCGCCAGCTTGATGCCGAGAAGGTCGAAGGCGTTGCCGCTGGCGTGCTCGCTGATCGGCGCGTCGGACTGGCCATTGCGCATGCGGCAGGAATATCCGCCCACGCCTGTCACGCCTGTCACCGCGGTACCGTGGCGCTTGGCGATGGCGGTGAGGTCATCGCGGATCCATGACGCAAGCTCCAGCGCCATGGTGCACCGGACGGTCACAGCGGTTTCCAAGGCAACGGTCGGCCCGTCAGGGACACGGACGCGGGAGAGCGACACTGGACCTGGAATGCTGCACGCGGCCATGGGCTCTGCCTGCCCGTCCGTCTGTTTTTGCGGCGTCGCCTCTCCGCCGCGCGCCTCCAAGTCTGCGAGGCAGGCGGTGAAGGTGGCCTCGTCGAGCGGCGGCGGTGGCGCCGCAGGTGGGTTCGGGGATGGGGTGGCAGCCTGGGGAGGCCCCGCGATCTCCGGGGGGCGGGGCAGGGGAAGCGGCGGTGCCGTGATGCGCGGCGCTGTTGCCCCTGCGACGCGTGGTTTCGGCTGCGGAATGGGCACGAGCCTGCCCGCTTTCGGCTTTGCAGTTTGCGGCTTGGCAGCTTGTGGCTTGGCGGGCGGTATGTTGGCGGGCGGCCTCTGCGCGAGCGCCGCGTGCGGAAGACCGACGCAAAGTCCCGCCATCATCAGCCAGGCGATCGAGGTCAAAGCGGGGCGTTGTGGGCGCCTCATATGCCGGTCTTTTCCACGAAGCGCATGCGTACGCCCGGCTTCAGCATCGACGCCAAGTCCTCCGCGTCCCAATTCGTCAGGCGGACGCAGCCATGCGAGGAGGTCTTGCTGACCTGCGAGGGCTCGGGCGTGCCGTGGATGCCGAAGGTCGGCTTCGACAAGCCGATCCAGATCGTGCCGACCGGATTGTTGGGGCCGGCGGCGAGAACCAGCTTCTTCTTGTTTTGCCCCTGCTGAAAGTTCTTCTCGGGGTCGTAATGATAGGTCGGATTGCGGGCGATGCGGGTCACCGTATAGTCGCCTTCCGGCGAAGCGATCTCGGTGCTGCCGATGGTTGCGGGATAGCTCGCTAGGATCGTGTCGCCCGCGCCATAGACCACCAGCATGCCGGTGCTCTTGTCGGCTTCGAGCCGGCTTACCGGGGTTTCCGGGGCTTTGTGCGGCACCGAGGCGACGAATATCCGGTCGCCGGTCTTGCGGTATTTTTCGCGGGGATTGAGCGCGTTGAGCAGCCCCTCGCTCATGTGGAAGCGTTCCGCGAACATCTCCTGCGCGTCTTTGTAGGACAGGCGCTTCATGGCGGCCTGCTTGGCGTAGTCGCGCGGGATATTTCGGGAGAATGGGGCGGAGATGTCTGCCTTGGTCAGGATGTATTCCGTGACGATGTCGCCCGCCGCCGGACCGCCGAGCGCCACCCAGGTGGCCTCGTCCATCTTGTCGCCGTCGCCGAGATTGTTCTGTCGGCGGAATTGGGCAATGGCTTTGTGATAGTTCTCGCCGTCCACGCCGTCGATCTCGCCGGGCGAGATGCTGCGACGGGCGAGCAGGACCTGGACTTTGACGATGACAGGGTCGAGCTTCTTCGTATCCTTCTTATTTCGATCCGCCTTGGCGCTCTTCTTCGTGTCCTTCTTGACATCTTGCTTGATGTCTTGGGCGTAGGTCGCCTTGTTCACGTCGTCGGCGGTGAGCGCCAGGACCGGCCCGGTGATGCACAAGAAGATCGCGAGCGACCAGGCAGAGAGGCGCGAGTTATACATCGGAGTTCAGTCCAGCTAAGCGGGACGGAAACAACCGATGTCACGACTTGTTCCTGCCCCGCTTGCGCAGGCGGGGCAGGTGCACGCTCAGGCGCCCCAGAATGCCCGCATCTGCTCGGCATCTGCGAGGCCGCGCTCGTGTCCGTTCTTGAGACAAGGCTCGATCCATTTGGGGTCCATGATGCTGTCGACGAAGGTCACGCCGGGCAGCAGGCCAACCACCTTGAGTACGGTATTCGTGCCCTGGCTTTCCAAGGTCTTCACCTCGTCCTGAAGCGTGTTCGGCAGGCCGGAGGTGCGCAGGCCGACCTTTACTGCATCCGCGCCGCCATCGGACAGCGAGATGATCAGGGCGCGCGCGACGCCGGACACCACGTCGCTGTGGGTGCTGGTCTGGCAGATGCCGCCGTCCATGCACAACCGGTCCTTAAGCCAGGTCGGCCCCATCGATCCCGGCAGCGAAGAACTGGCCGCGCAGGCTTCGTTGATGTGGATGTCCGACTGGCTGGAAACCACGAGCCTTTCGCCGGTGTAGCAGTCGTTGGCGGTGGTGTACATTTTGGGCGAGGGCCATTTCTCCCCGCCGATCAGATGCTTGACCGTGGTCGGATAAGTGTCCGCCCCCGCCGGATTTCGCGCGGCCATGGCGGCCCGGCCGATCTGCTGGATGGTCGCGGGAACGGCGGAGGTCGCGGTGTTGGCGATGGCCCGCGCGCGCAACTGGCTCGCGTTGGGCGCTATGGCGGGAATGAGTTCGGCGAACAGCCTGGGAAACCGCCCGAGGATGTCCAACTCGGTGGAGAGACGCCACAGGTGTCCGCCCATCAGCGAGGCGCCCATCACCGAGCCGGCCGAGGTGCCGACCGTGATATCGGCGCTGGCGAGATCCACGCCCTTCTGTTTCAGGCCATAGAAATAGCCCGCCATCCAGGATGCGAGATAGGCGCCGCCGCCGCCGAGAACGAGGCCTCGCTGCTTGCCGGTTCCAAGACGGGGCTGATAGGGGATTGCGTGGGCAAGCCCATCGTCCCAGCCGGCTGCCGCGGGCGCTGCGGCAGGGGCCGGTGTGCCGGCGCTTGGCGTTCCCTGTGCCATCGCCGCCGCGTTCGTGAGCAATGTGGCCGCACCCACAGCCAGCAGATCGCGTCGCCCAAGCATGGTTCATCTCCCTCGGCAAACCTGTGCCGGCACCCTGCGCCTTCTCTCGAGGCGAGGCCGGCACCTCCCGTATGCACGCACAGTTTTAGTGTGGTTCGGTTGGCCGGCAAACACCGATAATCTACCCGGTTCGGCCGACGCGACGATGCGCCCAGGGGAGAGCATTCTGGTTCGCTGGTCGGCAAAAGATGGCCGAAAGAGCGTGCGAATCACCGGTCCCGTCGTTGTGGATTGTCGGAGCGCCAATCGTCGCGTGATTTGAAATATCGAAAGAAATGCAGAGTCTCACTCACCTGGTGCATCTTTATGGTCAGGTTTCAGCTGGCGTGTGACTGTTCTGCAACGTCGTCTAGAATCATACGTCCGGGTCTGCTGATTTGGCCGCCGCTCCCTGCGATTTCGATTGCTTGCCGTCCCGTCATCGCGGACACAGGAAGGTAATACGTTCGGGGCGACCTGGGCTTGCCGCTCTGTGGGGGAATTAAGATGCGCAATGCATGTGATGTTCGTGGTCCGGAGACTGCCGTGACTCGCGATAGCAAGCAGGCGGATGTGTTCACCCCGCTAAAGGCCGGCTCCTTCCGCAGAAAACTCCTCGTTACGTCCGCTCTCGTTCCACTGCTCGCGGGATCGCTGATCTTGTCGGCGTCTTTGCCGGCATTCAGCCAAGCCATCATCGCCATCGACCCGACCGCAGGCGGTAGTGGCGGTGTAGGTGGGGAGGTCGGCGGCGGCGGCGGTGGTGGTGCCGGCGGCGGTGGCGGCGGTGGCGGCAGCGAAGTCAATTCGGCACTAGGCCGAGGAGGCGTGGGCGGCGCTGCGGGGTACGGGGGTGTGTCGCAGGCCGGGGGCGCCGGCGGGAACCAGAGCGGCGTGGGCGGCGCGGGTGGAGATGGTGGCGGCACCAGTGGTGCCGGCGGCGCCGGTTATTCCACGTCCGGCACCACCGGCGGCGCCGGTGGAACCGCTAACGGCGGAGCGGGCGGCGTCGGTACCGCCGGCCGCGCATCAGGGCCCTCTACGGACGGTGCGGGCGGCGGCGGCGGCGGTCACGGCTATGTGGGATCGGTTCTTCCCACCAGCACCGCCACGGGCGGCGCCGGCGGCAACGGGGGCGCTGCGGATACGGGCGGCGGCGGCGGCGGCGGCGGCGGCTTTGGCGCGATCATCAGTGGTGGCGGCAGCAATCTCGGGACTCTGGCGATCACAGTCCTGGGTGGTGATGGTGGCAACGGCGGCATAAGCACCTACGGCCTGGGAAGCGGTGGAGGCACCGGCGGCGGCGGTCTCTATATCGACAGTTCCGTCGCCACGACTTTGACGGTCAATTCCATTGTCTACGGCGGTGATGGCGGGCAGGGTCAAAGCTTTGTCTCTGGCGGCGGTGGCGGCGGCGGCAGCGGCATATTCGTCGTAAACACCGGTGGCGAGACAACTCTCACCTTGGCCAGCGGCGCCCAGGTCTCTGGCGGCAATGGTGGTATCGATATCTCCAGCGGAGGTGCAGGACACGGTGCCGGTGGGGTCGGCATCTCAGGCTCGCAACTGACCGTTATTCTCAGCGCGACCGCGACTGTCTCAGGCGGTCTGAGCGGTGACGGGACCACGCAAGCATACGCCATCGATTTCTCCAATACCGGAAACGTCCTGGAACTTCAGGGCAACGGCATCGGCTATGCTTCGATTACCGGCAATGTTCATGGCTCGGAATTCGATAACACCAGCAACTCGATGAAGCTGACGGGAACAGGCGGCGCGTTCGATCTTGCCGGCATTAACTATACGCTCATTGACGCAAACGCGAAGTTCCAGAATTTCACCTCGTTCGAGATCAACACGACCAACACCACCGATACGTGGGTCGCGGTCAATAATTCTAGTTTCAATGCCCAGGGAACCGTTTGGACCGTCACCCGCGGCGTTCTCCAATTGGGCGACGAGTCCAGCGCCGCCATCCTCCCCGGCAGCCTCAATGTTGCAAGCGGCGCGACATTGCGGAACGTCGCCAGCGGCGCGACCAACGCGACGATCTATGGCGACTTGACGGTCGCGGCTGGCGGCAAGCTGACGCTGTCCGCCTACAATTCCGATGCCGCGCTCAGCGTAACCGGAGCGATGGTTCTCAGCCCCACCTCCACCCTTACAGTGACGCTGGGCGCGCCGGCGTCGCAGACACCTCCGCCCGGCATGCCTGCGCTCATTTATGTGGGTGGTGGCGGCGCGATCACAGTCGACGCCACGTTGAACATCACGCCCAACGCCAACCTTGCTGTCGGCTATTACCTGCTGATCCTGGGCGAAGGCGATGCCTTCGGCAGCGGGCTCACCCTCGGCACCGCGCCTGACGATTACGACTATGCGCTGACCTACGACACGACGTCGACGTTCAAGACTGTGACCCTCCAGGTCCTCGCGGGCGGCGCCTATTGGAACGGCTCGACGACCACGGGCTCGACCCTGGTCGGTGGCAACGGCACCTGGACGGCGGACACCTCCGTCCACAACTGGACCGACGCCAGCGGTGCGACGCATGTTGGGTCGGACGGCAGCAAGGCCGCGATCTTCGCTGGTACCGCCGGTACTGTGACGGTGGCGAACGACGGTGTGACCACCAAGGGCCTGAAGTTCCTCACCTCCGACTATATCATTCAGGGCGCTACGCTGACCTTGGTGAACGCCTCGGCCAAGCCCGTCATCAATGTGGACGGCGCCGCGACCATCGCAACCATCAATGCGGTTCTCGCCGGCACGGACGGCATGGAGAAGGTCGGCGACGGCACGCTCTATCTCGGCGGCATCAACACCTATACCGGCGGCACCAAGGTTACGGCCGGGACGCTACAGATCGATGTCGCCAACGGCATCAGCGGCGATGTCGAGAACAACGCCGCGTTCATCTTCAACAATTCGGCTGCCTGGACCTACTCGGACGTCCTCTCCGGTACCGGCACTCTGACGCTCCAGGGCGGCGGCACCGTCACCCTTACCAATACCAACACCACCAGCGGCGCCATCACCATATCCACCGGAATACTGGTGGTCGGTGACGGAGCGACCGCCGGGTCGATCGGCTCGGCCAGTGGCGTCGCGAACAGCGACACACTGGCCTTTGACCGCTCCGATGCAGCCAGCTTCACGGGCGTGATTTCCGGCGCCGGCACGGTGGAGCAGCGTGGCACCGGCGCCCTCACCCTCTCAGGCGTCAACACTTATACCGGCGAGACATCCGTGCTGGCCGGTGCACTGATCGTCGGCAATGCGTCGGCCCTCGGCACTGTCGACGGTGGCACCACCGTGTCTAGCGGCGCCACCCTTGCGTTCAACCTCGGCGCGACCACCATAGGCGAGAGCATCACCCTGTCCGGCGCAGGCGCCACGGGTTATGCCGGCGCCCTGGTCGGAAGCACCGGACTCCAGCTGTCCGGCTCGATCATGCTGGCGGCGGACGCGACCATTGCCGGAACCGTTTTGATTTCCGGGCCGGTTTCCGGCAACAACACCACCCTCACCCTCAAGTCGGCCGGCGAAATCACCGGCGATTTGGATCTTGGCAGCGGCGGGCTGATATCGGACGGGCAGTGGGCGCTCAGCGGTGCCAACAGCTACACCGGGGCCACCTCGGTCAGCGGCAATTATCTGCGCGTCAGAAGCGACACCGCGCTCGGCAGTACGAGCAGCGTCACTGTGAACGACGGCGCGTCTCTCTGGCTGTACGGCGACGCTGGGCCGGTTAATGGCGGCGCGGCGACACTTCACCTCTCCGGCACGGGCTTCAACGGCTTCGGCGTTCTCTACAGCACCCTTGGCGTGAACAGTTATGCGGGCGCCATTGTGCTCGATGCGGATAGCAAGATAGGCGTCGAGGCCGGGGTAAGTGTCAGGTCGCTCACCTTGTCGGGGGGCATAACCGGAGCTGGAAAGAGCCTTACTCTCGACGCCGGTGCATTTTCTATCGGGGCGACGTCATTCACAAGTTCGGGCTTAGTCTCCGGCGCGATTGCGACGGGCGCAGGCACCGTGACCGTCCAAGGCGGCGGCACCTGGACCTTTACGGGCGCGAACACCTATACCGGCAACACCATCCTCGCGTCGGGCACCAAGCTCTCCATCGGCGATGGCACCACGAACGGGTCGCTGATGAGCGGCGCCATCGTCAATGATGGCACGCTGATCTTCAACCAGCCCGGCAACCGTTCGTTCGCGGGCGACATGTCCGGCGGCGGCACGCTTCAGAAGCTCGGCGCCGGAACCCTGACGCTGACAGGCGATGTGACCAGCACCGGCTCCAAGACAGTGACGGCGGGCCGGCTCCAAATCGGTGACGGCGGCGCGGACGGGTCGATCACCGGCAACATCTCTCTCGCCAACCTCGCGGTTCTGGCATTCGACCTTTCGAGCGACCGCACCTATAGCGGCGTCATTTCCGGTGCCGGCGGGGTCCTGAACCAACTGGGCACCGGCAAGCTCACCCTGACGGGAGCCAACACCTTCACCGGCGATACGCTGGTTGGAAACGGGACACTGGAACTCTCGGGGGGCAGTCTCGCCGGCGGGGTCTTGATCGCGGGAGCGGGGACACTGCAAGGGGGCTCCAGCGCGGGGACCGTGACCGGCGCCGTGGTGAACTTCGGCACCATCGCGGGAACCTCCGGCACCACCTCGCTGAACACCGGTGCGCTCACCTTCGCGGATTCGACGTCCACCCTCTCGATTACTTTGGTCGCACCGTCGACGACGGCGGCGGTCTCCGTCACCGGGAACCTGGCTCTGAACGGTTTGCTGGATCTGACGGCCGGCGTCGGCTTCGCTTCGGGCACCTACCGCCTGATCGATTACACCGGCACACTCAGCGGCACGATGGCGCTCGGTACCAGGCCCGCGCGTTCCCTCTTCACCCTCAGCACCGCCACCGCAAATCAGGTCAACCTGATCGTAACGGCAGGTCTGTGGTGGAACGGCTCGACCACGACCTCCGGCTCGGCCGTTGTGGGCGGGGCCGGCACTTGGACCGTTGCCTCCGGCCCGACCAATTGGACCGACGAGACCGGCGCCACGCCGGCGGCCTGGGCCCAGAATGGCCTTGCCATCTTCGGCGGCACGCAGAGCGGCACCGTGACGATTTCCGGAAACGCCCAGGTCGCGGGAATGGACTTCCTGACCACCGGCTATCTGCTGACCGGCGGGACCGTGACGCTTGCGGCGGCGAGCGGGCAGACCCAGATCAACGTGGAAAACGCGATAACCGCGACCATTCGCTCGACCCTCTCCGGCACCACCGGGCTTGAGAAGGTCGGTGCTGGAACTCTCGTGCTGACGGGGAACATGCCCTACAGCGGCGGCACCACCATCACCGCCGGCACACTGCAGGTGGGTGACGGCGTGGCGCTGGTCGGATACATCGGAAATGGCGCCTTCGTTAACAACGCAGCCCTCGTGTTCAATCTTCCCACGATTCTTGGGCTTGTCCAAAGTGGCGTGATCTCCGGCTCCGGCACGCTGACGAAGCTCGGCGGGGGCATCCTGGAGTTCACCGCCGCCAACACCTATAGCGGCGCGACGACGGTGTCCGGCGGCATTCTCAATCTCTCGGGCAGCGGCACGCTGGGGTCGTCCGCAGCGGGGACGACGGTGGAAGCGGGTGCCACGCTGGCGCTCTACGGCGTCACCACCAATGAGGGGCTGACGCTCTCGGGCACGGGCGACTCGAATTCAGGCGCGCTCCAGGGCGGAAACCCCGGCACGCCGGGCGGCAGCACGGTGAACGGCGCCATTGTTCTGGCAGCGGACAGCCTGATCACTGTCGACACCACGCAGACCTTCACCCTCACCGGCGGGATCACCGGGGCGGGCAAGACGGTGACGTTCGGCGGCGAGGGAAGTCTCGTCGTCTCCGGGGTGATCGCCACGGGCGCGGGGGGCGTCGAGGTTGCCGCCGGTAGCGTGTCGGGTCAGGTGACGCTCTCCGCGGCCAATACCTATGACGGCGTCACCAATGTCTCGTCCGGGAGACTGATCATCACCAGCGCCAGCGCCTTGGGCTCGAGTGCTGCTGAGACCATCGTTGCCAGCGGCGCGACGATGCGGGTGGATGCCGGTGGTGTGGTGAGCGAAGCGTTCACGATCTCCGGGACCGGCGCGTCCGGCTATTCCGGCGCGCTCTCCGCTGGCTCCTCCAGCGTCGAGATGAGCGGGATCGTCACGCTGGCGGCGGATGCGACGATCGACGGCGGCAGCTATGGCGCCTTTAGCTTCACCGGCGCCATCACCGGCGCGAACCATACCCTGTCCCTCAACGGCGGCGGCGGCACGATCACGGGCGCGATCGGTCTCGGCAGCGGTGGCCTCAACGTCGACGGCGGGATCTGGCTGGTGGGTGGCACGAACACCTATTCCGGTACGACCACCGTCGCGAACGGGGCGATACTTGTGGCCAGCAACGATGCGGCGCTGGGCAGCACCGCCGGCGGCACCGTGGTGGCGGACGGCGGCACGCTGCAACTGGATGCGGCTGGCGGTTCGATTGCCGTCGGCAACGAAGCGCTGACCATTTCGGGCTCCGGCCAGGGCGGGTTCGGTGCCCTGCGGACCTTCGGCATCAACAGCTATGCCGGGGCGATCACGCTCGCCGGCGACACCTTCATATCGTCCGAAGGCGTTGGACCGGGGATGCCCGGTCAGTTGACGCTGTCAGGCGGGATCACCGGTGCGGGCCACGACTTGTCGCTCCGGGCGGACGACGACGCCCTAATCTCGGGTGCGATTACCACTGGCACCGGCAGCGTCACCCTTCTCGGCGGGGCGTGGACCTTCACGGGCGCGAACACCTACACCGGCGGCACGACGATTTCCGGCGGCTCGCTCTCGGTCGGCGATGGCGGGACGACGGGGTCGATCCTGGGCGATGTGGTCAATAACGGGGCCCTGACGTTCAACCGTTCGGATGCGACCGCATTCGCGGGCGGCATCTCGGGCACCGGCGCGCTGACCAAGCAGGGCGCGGGCACGCTGACGCTGACGGGCGCGGCGACCCACACCGGCGGGACGACCATATCGGGCGGCACGCTGTCGATCGGCGATGGCGGCACGAGCGGCTCGGTGGCGGGCAACATCGTCGACAACGCGGCGCTGGTGTTCAACCGCTCCGACGCGGTGACCTATTCGGGTAATATTTCCGGATCGGGCACCCTTGAGAAGCTGGGCGCGGGCACGCTGACGCTGTCGGGCGCCAACATCTATGGCGGGACGACGACGGTGTCTGCCGGCACGCTTACGGTTTCGGGCGGTTCGGCGATCGGCGATCTGAGTGCGGTGACGGTCGCGCTCAACGCGAACCTGGTGGTGACCACCATCGAGACCGTTGGCTCCCTCGCAGGCGCCGGCAGTGTCACATTGGACTACGCTCCCGGCGGCCTGACTGCGGGCGACGCCACCTCGACTGTGTTCTCCGGGGCGATTGGCGGGGTCGGCATTCTGACGAAGGCTGGCACCGGCGACCTCACGCTGAGCGGCACCAACACCAACACCGGGGGCATCATCGTCCAAGCCGGGCGGGTGTTGCTGTCCGGCGGGACCGCTGTGGCCGATACGGCGATCGTCGGCTTGATGGCCGGCGCGACACTCGTCCTGACGAACGCCAACGAGGCGATCGGCGCACTCGGCGACATCAGCGGCGGCACCGGCGCGCGGACGGTGGAGCTCAACGGCAACACCCTCACTGTCGGCGGCAGCAATCTTGCGCGGTCCTATACCGGGACGATCAGTGGAACCGGTGGCCTGACCAAGGTGGGTACGGCCTCCCAGACTTTGTGGGGCACCAATACTTTCGAAGGCCCTGTTCATGTCATGGAAGGTGTCCTTCTGCTCCGGGGCGGCTCGGCTCTGGCAGACAGCGTGGCGGTGACGGTGGATGCCGGCGCCGATTTGACAATCAGACAATCGGTGGAAGCGATAGGGTCGCTTTCGGGTGCGGGCACCGTTAGCAGTCTCATGGTGTCGACACTTGTCACCGGCGGAAACAATGCATCCACCACGTTCTCGGGTGTGCTGCAGGCGCCTTTCGGCACCCTGAGCCTGACCAAGGCCGGCACGGGTACGTTCACGCTGACCGGCGCCAACACGTACACGGGCACGACGACGATCTCCGGCGGCACGCTGCAGGTGGGCGATGGGGGCACGTCCGGCAATCTGGGCACCGGGGCGGTGGTCAACAATGCGGAGTTGGCGTTCAACCGGTCGGACGCTGTGACCTATGCGGGCGGGATCTCGGGCACGGGCACGCTGACCAAGCTCGGCGCTGACACCCTGACCCTGACGGGCGCGAGCACCTACACCGGCGGAACCACCGTCACGTCCGGCACGCTTGTTATTGGCGATGGTGCGACGTCGGGTTCGATTGTTGGGGATGTGGCGAACAGCGGGACGTTGGTGTTCAACCGGTCGGACGACATTTTGGCGCCGGGGGCGGTGACCGGGTCGGGGGCGCTGGTTCAGCGCGGGACCGGGGAACTGGCGCTGGTCGGGGCGAACAGTGCGCTGGCGGGGACCACGGTTGAGGCGGGGACGCTGGCGATTGTCGGCGGGGCGACGCTGACCGGCGATGTCACGGTGCTGTCGGGCGCGACGCTGCGGGGCGAGACCACGGGGGCGTCGGGGACGGCGATCACGGGCGCGGTGAGCGTCCAGGGCGGCGGCCATCTGCTGGCGGCGCCGGCGACGGCGACCGGCATGTATGGGCTGTCGATGAGCAGCCTGACGCTGGCGTCGACCGCCAACATCGACGTGGTGCTGGGGGCGAACACCGGCAATGCGGTGTTCCAGGCGGGGACGCTGGCGCTGGACGGCGTGCTGAACGTCACCAACGCGGGCGCCATGTCGCTCGGCGTGTACCGGATCCTCGACTTCACGACGCTGGCGTCGAACAACGGCGTGGTGCTGGGCGATACGCCGCTGCAATACGCCTATCAGATCCAGCTTCTGTCGAACCAGTTGAACCTCGAGGTGCTGCAGGGCGGGATCCTGTACTGGAACGGCGAGACGACCACGGCGGACGGGACGATCCACGGCGGCAGCGGCATCTGGACCAACAATTCCGAGCAGACCAACTGGACCACCTCGACGGCGAATCAGGCGCGGTCCTGGGACAGCACGTTCGCGGTGTTCTCGGTCGCGGGTGGCGATGTCACCATCGCGGGCACGGTGTCGGCGACCGGCGTCCAGTTCATGGTGGACGGCTACGCCGTGGACGGCGGCACGCTGACCCTGGCGGCGCCCTCGGGCCAGACCCAGATCCGGGTGGGCGACGGGACCGCGCAGGGCGCCACTTATGTGGCGAGCATCGGCTCGGTGATCACCGGCAGCACGGGGCTTGAGAAGACCGACCTCGGGCTTCTGGTCCTGAGCGGTGAGAACACCTACACCGGCGGCACCACGATCACCCAGGGCGCGCTTCAGATCGGCGACGGCGGGACCTCGGGGTCGATCCTGGGCGATGTGGTCAACAATGGCGTGCTGATCTTCGACCGGTCCGACGACACCGGCTATGCCGGGGTGATCTCGGGCACGGGCGGGCTGATCAAGGCGGGCGAGGGCACGCTGACGCTGACCGGCATCAACAGCTTCAGCGGCGGCACGACGGTGAGCGAAGGCCGGCTGCTGATCGGCGGCGGCTCCTCGCTGTCGGACACGGTGGGCACGCTGGTGATGGCCGGCGCGATCCTGGAGCTGATGGACAGCGACGAGACGGTCGGCGGCCTGTCGGGCGCCGGCGCGGTGACGCTGAACAGCTATTGCCTGACGGTGGCGGGTGCGACCAGCACCGCCTTCTCCGGCAGCATCTCGGGCACCGGCTGCCTGACCAAGACCGGCCCCGGCACGCTGACGCTGTCTGGCGCCAGCAGCTATAGCGGCGGCACCAACGTGTCGGAGGGCACGGTTGCGCTCGGGGCGGCGGGTGCGCTGGGCACCGGCACCATCGCGCTGTCGGGCACGGGCGTTGTGCGGTCCACCGGGACCTACAGCTACGACAACGACGTGACGCTGGCGGCAGGGCTGACCGGCGGGTTCGAGGTGGACGGCACGCTGGAGAACCCGGCGGTTGAGACGCTGACCCTGACCGGCAGCATCACGGGCCTGGGCGATCTCAACAAGACCGGCTTCGGCACGCTGCTGCTGAACGGCACCAACAGCTATTCCGGCGCCACCAACGTGGCCGTCGGGGTGATGATCGCCGAGGGCGGCAATGCCATCGGCGATACCAGCGCGGTGAGCGTGGCGTCCGGGGCGCAGCTGATCATCCGGCCGAGCGGGGCGACCGAGACGGTGGGTTCGCTCAGCGGCGCGGGCGCGCTGGAGCTGACCGGCAATGTGATCGCCGGCGGCGACAACACCAGCACCAGCTATTCCGGGGTGATCTCGGGCGGCGGATCGTTCGAGAAGACCGGCACCGGCGTGATGACGCTGTCCGGCCTCAACACGTTCACCGGCGCGACCAGCGTGTCGGGCGGCGAGCTGGCGCTGGCGGGTGGGTCTTCGCTGTCGGACACGGCGGGGCTGGCGATTGCCGGCGGCGCCCTGGTGACGCTGACCAATGCCAATGAGACCGTGGGCGGGCTCGACGGCGCGGGCAATGTGAACCTGAACGGCTACTGCCTGACGGTGGCGGGCGGGGGCGCGTTCTCTGGCACCCTGAGTGGGGCCGGCGGCTGCGTGACCAAGACCGGCGCCGAGACGCTGACGCTGACCGGGACCAGCACCTATTCCGGCGGCACCACGATCTCGGAAGGTGCGATCGAGATCGACAACGCGCTGGCGCTCGGCACCGGGGCGCTGGCGCTGCAGGGCGCGGGCGCGTTGAACGTCACGACGAGCTTCGCCTATGCCAGCGCGATCTCGCTGACCCCCATCGAGGGCTCGGGCGGCGGCACGCTGGGCGTGGCCGAGACCCAGACGCTGACGCTGACCGGGGTGGTCTCGGGTGCGGGCGAGCTGACCAAGACCGGCGCCGGCATCCTGCTGATGACCGGCCTCAACACCTACACCGGCGCCACCAATGTGGCGGACGGGGAGCTTCGGATCGGCGGCGGGCAGTCGCTGTCCGACACCGCGCGCCTCAGCGTTGCGGCGGGTGCGCTGCTGTCGCTGACCGACGCCAACGAGAGCGTGGGCTCGCTGGCGGGCGGCGGCGAAGTGGCGCTGAACGGCTATTGCCTCACCACCGGCGGCGACGGGACAAGCTCGAGCTTCTCCGGCGCGATCACCGGTGCGGGCTGCCTGACCAAGACCGGGGCCGGCACGCTGACGCTGACCGGCGACGGCAGCAACTACAGCGGCGGCACGACGGTGGCCGAGGGCACGGTCCAGGTGTACGGCGCCTCGGCGCTGGGCACCGGCCCGCTGGCCCTGACCGGCTCGGGCGTGCTGCGGGCCAGCAACACCTTCACCTATGCCAGCGCGATCAGCCTGGCCACCGGCCTGACCGGCGGGTTCGAGGTGGACGGCACGGCGGAGAACCCGGCGGTCGAGACGCTGACCCTGACCGGACCGATCACCGGGCTGGGCAATCTCAACAAGACCGGCCTCGGCACTTTGGTGATCTCCGGCATCAACACCGGGTCCGGGGCGACCAACGTCACCGCCGGCATCCTGATCGCCGAGGGCGGCAACGCCCTGGGCGATGCCAGCGCGGTGAGCGTGGCGCTTGGCGCGCAGCTGATCATCCGCCCGAGCGGGGCGACCGAGACCGTGGGTTCGCTCGGCGGCGCCGGCGCGATCACGCTGGACGGGGCGACCCTGGCGGCGGGCGGCGACAACAGCAGCACCACTTTCTCCGGGGTGATCTCGGGGTCCGGCGGCCTGACCAAGGCGGGCACCGGGGTGATGACGCTGTCGGGCGCCAACGGCTACACCGGCGACACCAATGTGACGGGCGGCGGCCTGGTGGTGGCGGGGAGCCTGGACAGCGACGTCTATGTCTACGACCAGGCGACGCTGTCGGGCTCGGGCAGCATCAGCAAGACGGTGCATGTGCTCTCGGGCGGCACGTTGGCCGGGGTGCAGGGCAGCGGCCTGAGCATGGGCGCGCTGGACCTGCAGGGCGGGTCGAACGTGAACGTGACGCTGGGGGCGCCGAGCGAGGCGACCACGGTGTTCACGGTGGCCGGCAATGTGACGCTGGACGGCACGCTGAACGTGACGCCGACGCCCGGGTTCGGGATCGGCATCTACCGCATCATGACCTATGGCGGGACGCTGACCGACAACGGGATGGAGGTCGGCGCGCTCTCGGGCGGTCTGTCGGGCGGCATCCAGTCGAGCATCCAGGGGCAGGTGAACCTGTTCGTGGAAGGCCCCGACAGCCCGATCCTGTTCTGGAACGGGTCGAACACGACGCCGACCCAGAGCGTGCTGGGCGGCACGGGAACCTGGACCGCGGGCAGCCAGACCAACTGGATCAATGCCAGCGGGACCATTCCGCGGGCGTGGAACGGCGGGTTCGCGGTGTTCCAGGGCGCGGCCGGCACGGTGACGGTGGACACCACCGATGGCCCTGTCATGGCCATCGGCATGCAGTTCGTGGAAACCGGCTATGTGGTGACCGGGGGTCCGATCGCGCTGACCGGCGGTGCGCCGGTGATCCGGGTCGGCGACGGGACGGAAAGTGGCGCCTCGACCGTTGCCACGATCCAGAGCGTGCTGACCGGCGTGGCCGGTCTTGAGAAGGCGGACTTCGGCACGCTGATCCTGACCGGCGCCAACAGCTATACCGGCGGCACCACGATCTCCGGCGGCACGTTGCAGCTGGGCGACGGCGGCACCTCGGGCGCGGTGCTGGGCGACATCGTCAACAACGCCGCCCTGGTGTTCAACCGGAGCGACGATACCAGCTTTGCCGGCGTGATCTCGGGCACCGGTTCGGTGCTGAAGACCGGCGCCGGCACGCTGGCGCTGACCGGGACCAACACCTATTCCGGCGGCACCAGCATCAACCAGGGCACGCTCCAGGTGACGAGCGCATCGGCGCTCGGCACCGGCGCCCTGACGGTGGGCGGCACCGGCGTGCTGCGCGCCAGCGGCAGCTTCGCCTATGGCAACAGCGTGACGCTGGCGGCGAGCGTCGGCACGTTCGAGGTCGATGCCAGCCAGGCGCTGACCCTGTCGGGCGTGGTGGGCGGCACGGGCGGCCTGACCAAGACCGGGGATGGTCTGCTGATCCTGACCGGCGCCAACACCTATAGCGGCGTCACGACGATCTCGGCGGGCACGCTGCAGATCGGCAATGGCGGCGAGACGGGTGCGATCGTCGGCGACGTGGTGAACAATGCCAACCTGGTGTTCAACCGCTCCGACACCTATGCCTTCACCGGTGCGATCACCGGCGCCGGCCAGGTGACCTTCACCGGCGGGGGCACGGTTGAGTTCTCCGCGCCCTACCAGGGCCCGGTGGCGGTCGACAACAGCTTTGTGCAGCTCCAGGCGGGCTCAACCACGGTCTCGCCGTTCACGGTGAACGCGGGCGGCGTGCTGGGCGGGACGGCGACCATCGGCGGACTGACGGTGAACACCGGCGGCACGGCGGCGCCGGGCTACTCGCCGGGCACCCTGACGGTCAACGGGGCGGTGACCTTCAACGCCGGCTCGGTCTATGCGGTCGATGTGAACACGGCGGGGGCCCACGACCTGATCATCGCCACCGGCACCGCGACCCTGTCCTCCAGCGCCCATGTCGAGGTTCTGGCGGAATACGGGCGCTATCCCGCGCTGAGCCAGATCACCATCCTGACCGCCGCGGGCGGGGTGAGCGGCACGTTCAGCGAGGACGTGACCTCCAACTTCGCGTTCCTGACGCCGCAGCTGACCTATGACGCCACCAACGTCTACCTGACGCTGACCTATACCGGCATCGACTTCGTGGAATACGCGCAGACGCCGAACCAGGCCAACGTGGCTGTGGCGGCGCAGGCGCTGGGCGCGGGAAGCCCGGTGTTCGAGGCGATCTTCGGGCTGGCGGCGAACGAGGTGCCGGCGGCGTTCAACCAGCTCACCGGCGAGATCTATCCCTCGATCAACACGGTGATCCAGCAGGAATCCACGTATCTCAGGGATGCGGTCGGCGCTCGGCTGCGCCAGTCGGTGACGCCGCAGGGCGCTTCCGCGCTGAGCTATGCGGCGCAGGCGGCGGGCCCGGCCAACACCAAGCTGAGCCAGGACCTGACCCCGACGCTGTGGATGCAGGGCTACGGCGGCTGGGGCAATGCCTTCGGCAACACCAATGCGGCCTCGATCTCCAGCACGGTGGGCGGGTTCTTCGCCGGTCTCGACGTCAGCGTGCTGGACAATGTGCGGGCCGGCGTGGTGGCCGGGTTCAGCCAGACCCAGTTCGACGTCGACGCCCGCAACTCCTCGGGCACGATGGATAATTACGACATCGGGTTCTATGCCGGCGGGCAGTTCGGGGCGTGGGCGCTGCGCGGCGGAGCGTCCTACACCTGGCACGACATCAGCGTGTCGCGCTCGATCGTGTTCCCCGGCTTCTCGGGGTCGACCAGCGCCGGCTACACGCTGGGCACGACGCAGGTGTTCGGCGAGGTGGGCTACGACTTCAACATCGGCGCCTATGCGTTCGAGCCGTTCGCGGGGCTCGCCTACCTCAACATCTCGGGCGGAAACCTCGCCGAGAGCGGCCTTGCCAGCAACGGCGCGGGGCTGAACGTGAGCACCGACAGCCAGAACACGCTCTACACCACGCTCGGCATCCGTGCCGCGACCTCGCTGTCGCTGGGCGGGCGGACCCTGACGCCGAGCGCCACTCTGGGCTGGCAGCACGCCTTCGGCGACACCACGCCGACCGCCACCATGTTGTTCCAGAGCGGCGCGACGCCGTTCGCGATCTCCGGCGTGCCGATCGCTGAGAATACCCTGCTGCTGGGCGCGGGCCTGGCCTACGCCCTCTCCGACCTCGCCACCTTGCAGGTCAATTACACCGGCCAACTCGCCGGCGACGCCTCCCAAAACGCCTTCACCGCCCAGTTCTCCCTCAAGTTCTGAGGGGGGGAAGGCATCGGGTTGAACCCTCTCCCGCGTCCGGGCGTTCTGCAAAAACCGACCTCGCTCCTCGCGGAGCGTGGCGCTCGATGAAGGACGATACCGGCGGTTCCACCTCGCCCCGAGGGGGAGAGGTCGGCTGCGCAGCAGCCGGGTGAGGGGGCTCCGGCATCTCAGAACGGGTGAGGGTGGCCCCCCTCACCCCAACCCTCTCCCCGTCGGGGAGAGGGGGCGCATTGCACCTGGCGCAGCAGTCTCCAAGGGCGAGATGCGCCCAAAGGTTCTGGTCAAAGACCCCCGCGCCGGCTATGCCCCGGCGGGTTCCATATCGGCGGCCCCCAATGGGCGTCCCGATGGGCACACACACAGATGACGGATCACGAGACATGATGAAGCGTTCGGCACTGTTCCTCGCGAGCGCCCTGTCGGCGCTGACCCTCTCTGCGCTGACGCTCGCCGGCCCGGCGCAGGCGCAGCCCAAGCCTGCGGCGGCCCCCGCGGCGGACGCCCAGCCCGGCGCCACCACGGCGACCTACCAGGACTGGCTGATGCGCTGCGTGAGCGCGGAGAAGACCCGCACCTGCGAGATCGTCCAGAACCTGCAGGTGCAGGGTCAGGGCGTGGTGGCGAGCATCGCGGTCGGCAAGGTGGAGGCCTCCGGCCCGCTGCGCCTGGTGGTGCAGGTGCCGGCCGGGGTGTGGCTGCCCGCCGGCCTCAAGTTCCAGGTCAGCGAGAAGGCCAAGCCCCTGGCGCTGGAATACAAGCGCTGCCTCCAGGGTTGCTTCGCCGAGCTGGAGCTCGACGCCGCCACCCTCCAGGCGCTCAAGGGCGCCGGCGAGCCCGGCAGCTTCACGTTCGAGGATGGCGCGCGCAAGTCCGTCACCCTGCCGGTCTCGTTCAAGGGCTTCACCCCCGCCCTCGACGCCAGCCTCAAGCCCTGAGCCAAGCGCGGGGGTGAGGTCTGACGAGGACCACAGCCCCGGACCCGAACCTCCCGCGCTTGTGATCTCCCATCCGTCCGCGGCGACCCTGCCGCGGGCTCTCCTCATACGGGCTCTGCCCGCGGCTCCTCCTCCTGCGAAAGCCTTGCCCGTGACCGACCAGACCCCCGCTCCCGCCACCCCTGGCACCCCGACCCTGCCGCTGTTCTACCGCGCCCCGGCGCTGCTGCGGTTCGCCGACCATGCCGGCTTCGGGCTGCGCCGCGCGGCGGACTACGCCGTCGCCGCCGGCGCCACCGCGATCCCACTGGTGGCGGCGGAGTTCGCCTTGGCGGGCCGGCACTATCCGATCGTGTTCGCCTCCGACGCCAGCGCCATGCCGCTGGCGGTGACCGGGGTGAGCGTCGGGCGCAACCTGTTCGTCTCCACTGAGGGCCAGTGGGCCACCGGCCGCTACATCCCGAGCTATGTCAGGCGCTATCCGTTCATCGGCATGGCGCTTGAGGATGGCGGCACCACCATGCTGGGCATCGACGCCGCCAGCCCGCGCATCAGCACCGACGCCGCGCGCGACGACGCCGACCTGCTGTTCACCCCCGAGGGCAAGGCCACCCCCACGGGTGATGCCGCCATGGCGCTGTGCGATGCCTATGCCATCGAGCACGAGCGCACCGTTGCGTTTGCGAATGCGCTCAAGGCCCACAACCTCCTGGTCGAGCGCTCCGCCGAAATGCGCTACGCCGACGCCACCCAGGCCCTGGTCCAAGGCTTCCGCCTGATCGACGAACACGCCGTCCGCGCCCTTCCCGCCGCGACCGTCACCGAGTTCCACGCCAAAGGCTGGCTCGACGCCATAACCCTCCACCTCGCATCACAACTCTCCTGGCAAAACCTCGTCGAAGCCTCAGCGCCGAACGTCGGGTGAAGGAAGCCAAAACCACTTTTAAAGCTTGCGGCGCGCCGACAAAGGCGCGGCCGCACGGGCAGGTCGGGACGCTGCGTATATTCTCCTCAGAAATGCGCGAAAGCTGAAAGGCAATGCGCCGCCGCATGTAAGCCTGCGGTGGCAGGGATCGCGCGCGCGTGAGGATGCCTGTGAAGCACATGGCTGGCTGAAGCACAGGGCTACCCTTTTCCTCAGGAGAAGGCATGTTTCTTGCTTGTTAATCGTTCATTCTGACGCTCCTGCGCGCAGATATGGGAGGCCAGCTTGCCGTTCGTCCATCGCATCGGAGCCAAAAGCTACGTCTTCGCGGATATGAAAGACCTGATGGCCAAGGCCACCCCGCCGCGCTCCGGGGACATGCTGGCCGGCATCGCTGCCACGACGGCGGAGGAGAATGTCGCCGCCAAGATGTGCCTCGCCGATGTGCCGCTGAAGGTGTTCCTCACGCAGGCGCTCATTCCCTATGAGAGCGATGAGGTGACACGCCTCATCCTCGATACCCACAACGTGACTGCCTTCGCGGTGGTCTCGGCCATGACGGTGGGCGATTTCCGTGATTTCCTTCTGTCCGATGCCGCAACATCAGACAGGCTTGCGGCACTCGCGCCCGGCCTGATGCCTGAAATGGTGGCGGCGGTTTCCAAGATCATGCGCAACCAGGATCTCATTCTGGTGGCGCGCAAATGCCGGGTGGTGACGGCCTTCCGCAACACCATCGGCTTGCCGGGCACCATGGCGGTCCGCCTTCAGCCGAACCATCCCACCGATGATGCCGCCGGCGTCTCCGCCGCCATTCTCGATGGGCTGCTCTATGGCAGCGGCGATGCGGTGATCGGGATCAACCCGGCATCCGACAGCCTGCCGGTGATCGAGCGCCTTCTGACGCTCATGGACACGGTAATCCAGAAATTCGAGATCCCGACCCAAAGCTGCGTGCTCACCCATATCACCACCGCCATCGAGCTGATGAACCGGGGTGCGCCGGTGGATCTGGTGTTTCAGTCCATCGCGGGGACCGAGAAAGCGAACCGTTCCTTCGGCGTGGATCTCGCGGTGCTGAAGGAGGGGTATGAGGCGGCGCGGGCACTGGGGCGCGGAACGGTCGGCGGGAATGCCATGTATTTCGAGACCGGGCAGGGGGCCGCGTTGTCCGCCGACGCGCACCACGGCGTGGATCAGCAGACCTGCGAGGCGCGGGCCTATGGGGTGGCGCGGGCGTTCGAGCCGCTGCTGGTGAACACAGTCGTCGGCTTCATCGGCCCGGAATATCTCTATGACGGCAAACAGATCATCCGCGCCGGGCTGGAGGATCATTTCTGCGGTAAGCTGCTGGGCGTGCCGCTGGGATGCGACGTCTGCTACACCAACCATGCCGAGGCAGACCAGGATGACATGGACACGCTGCTGACCCTGCTCGCGGCGGCCGGCGTCACCTACATCATGGGTATTCCGGGCGCTGACGATGTGATGCTGAATTATCAGTCCACCTCGTTCCATGACGCGCTTTATGTGCGCGAGGTGTTCGGGCTGAAGCGCGCGCCGGAATTTGAGGCCTGGCTGCTGAAGATGGGCATCACCGGTGCCGATGGGCGTATCCTGCCGGCGAATGCCGCCCATCCTCTGCTGGGCTTCGTGGCGGGCCGGGCGGCATGATCGACCGCGATCCCTGGGAGCGTTTCGCCCGCCATACACCCGCGCGGATCGCGCTGGGGCGCACCGGCGCCAGTCTGCCGACACGGGAGGTGCTGCGCTTTGCGCTTGCCCATGCCCAGGCGCGCGATGCCGTGCACACGGCGTTCGAGGTGGAGGAAACGCGGTCAGGTATCGCCGCGCTCGGTTTCGACACCGTTCGGGTCACCAGTGCCGCACCGGCACGCGATACCTATCTGCGCCGGCCCGATCTCGGGCGGCGGCTTTCGGATGAGAGCCGGGCCGCATTGGCTGCGCAGGCGCGGCCGCCGGTCGATCTTGCCCTGGTGGTGGCGGACGGTCTCTCCAGCGCGGCGGTGCATGCCCAGGCGTTGGGGTTTCTTGCTGCCTTCAAGCCGTGGATCGAGCGGGAGGGGTGGAGCCTCGCTCCCGTGGTGCTGGCGGAGCAGGCGCGGGTCGCGTTGGGCGATGAGGCCGGGGAATTGCTGAGGGCACGGGCGGTGCTGGTACTGATCGGCGAGCGTCCGGGCCTGTCCTCGCCCGACAGCCTTGGCCTGTATCTCACGTTCGCGCCGCGGCCCGGCCGTTCGGATGCCGAGCGCAATTGCATCTCCAATGTACGCGCGGAAGGGCTGTCGCACGCGGACGCCGCCTTCAAGCTGGCCTGGCTGCTGCGGGAGGCGCTGCGCCGGTCCCTGACCGGGGTGGCGCTGAAGGACGACAGCGATCTGCTGCTCAGCGATGGTCGCCCGCCGCCGTCTCTGGCGTGAGCCGCATGTATTGCCAAGAACACTCCGATTGACACAACGCGGCACGTTAATTGCTAAGTGATTTGCTTGAAGTCATTTGGGGCATCCCCTTAGGGCAGATGCAGGAGACTGTGATGAGCACGCAGAAAACGTCCGGTGTCAGCTATACTAAAGTCGATACCGCCTATTTCGAGCAGCGTGCGCTGAAGCGGCACGCCCGGGTCTGGTCGCTATGGGCGCTGGGGGTCGGCGCGGTGATCTCCGGCCATTTCTCCGGCTGGAATCTCGGCCTCGCCTCGGGCGGCTGGGGCGGCATGTTGATCGCGTCCATCATCATCGCCGTCATGTATCTGGGCCTGACCTTCTCAATCGCCGAGATGTCGCCGGCTCTGCCGCACACCGGCGCGGCTTATTCCTTCGCGCGCACCACCATGGGGCCGTGGGGCGGCTTCGTGACGGGGCTCTGCGAGAACGTGGAATATGTCATCACCCCGGCGGTGGTGGTCTCGTTCATCGGCTCCTATATGGGCTCGATCTTCGGGACGCCATCGGGTTTCCAGCCGGTCTATTGGATCTTCGGCTATGTGATCTTCGTCGGACTCAACATGGTCGGCGTCGAGCTGTCGTTCAAAGTCACGCTGGTGGTGACGCTCGCGGCGCTCGCCTGCCTCGTGGCGTTCTGGGTCAGCGCCATTCCGGTGATGAATTTCTCGCGCTGGGCGCTCAATATCGGCGTCGGGCCGGACGGGGCGGCGGTGGAACTGCCCAATGGTGGCGGCCCGTTCCTGCCGTTCGGTTTGGGGGGGGCGCTGGCGGCGATGCCGTTCGCGGTCTGGCTGTTTCTGGCGATCGAGCAGCTTCCGCTCGCGGCGGAGGAATCGGTGGATCCGAAGACCGACATGCCCAAGGGCATCATCGCCGGCATGGCGACCCTGATCGTCTCCGCCTTCATGATCCTCTGGCTGAACTCCTCCGTGGCCAATGGCGCGTTCGGCCTGTCTACTTCGCTTGAGCCGCTGCTGGACGGGTTCAAGGCGATCTACGGCACCGGCATTGCCAGCCTGCTGGCGCTGGTGGCGGTGGTGGGGCTGATCGCCTCGTTTCACACCATCATCTATGCCCAGGGCCGGCAGATCTATTCGCTGTCCCGCGCTGGCTATTTCCCGCGCGCCTTGTCCATCACCCACGGCAGCCGCAAGACCCCGCACGTCGCCATGATCGCCGGCGCGGTGGTGGGGCTCGCCATCATGCTGGCCATCTGGTTCGCGCTGGGCGCCGAGGCAGGAGCGGCCGCAATCGGCGGCACGCTGCTCAACATGGCGGTGTTCGGGGCCATGCTCTCCTACGTGATGCAGGCCCTGTCCTTCATCCTGATGCGGCGGAACATGCCGAACATCGAGCGACCCTATCGTAGCCCGTTCGGCATCCCGGGCGCGGTGCTGACGATCCTGATCGCCTTGGTCACCATTTACTTCCAGCTCTCCGACCCGATCTACCGTGCAGGCGTGATCGGCGTCGTCCTTTGGTTCGCTGTGGGCATCGCCTATTTCGCGGCCATCGGTCGGCACAAGCTGGTGCTGTCGCCGGAGGAGGAGTTCGCGCTCTCCAAGGGCACGGCCGAATACAAGAGCTATTGAGCACAACCGGCGTGGCGGGCGTGGTGTCGCCACGCCGGAGATTTCGCACCGCAAAATTGATTTCGCGCAATGCGGTCGTTCGCGTCCGGGCATGATAGACTAAGGTCTTATTTTTAGGAGCCGGACCATGAGCACCATGTCACCATTCCAGGCTTGGACCCAGGCGTTGCAGGGAATGACGCCGACCAGCGGCGCATCTCCTTTCGAGGCGTGGACCAAGATGGTGCAGGGTGGGATGGCTCCCGGCGGTGCATCGCCCTTCGACGCCTGGACCCAGGCCATGCAGAAGATGATGCCAACCGGCGCCATGCCCGGTGCCTTTGCCGGCGGCGCCGCTTCCCCGTTCCAGCCCTGGATCGAGGCCATGCAGGGCGGTACAGCTCCCGGCGGCTGGCCCATGACAACCGCGCAGGCGACAGCGGCGCAAGCTCTTTACCTTCAACTGCCGACTGAGGTCGCAGCGCGCATTCAGAAGCTCTCCGCCGCGAAGGTGCAGGAGCAGGTTCGGCTGTTCTCGGAAATCTCCGCGACGGAAGGTCCATTCGTCGCGATGCAGAAGCAGATGGCGTTTCTTCAGCAGTCCGGCCTCGACTGGAGCACGGAACTCATGGAGATCATGCAGCTCTACCAGGAGAAGCTGATGAGCCCCGCGCAGCAGGATGCCGGCACGGCTCCGGTCTCCTACCCCCAGACCGTCGCCTGAGCGGCTGGTAGTCTGCCTTAAGGGCAATGCCGCCGAGCGCGGATAACACGCCTAAGGGACAGTGTCCGGCGTCGCGGCTTTTTGGGCAGAGACGCTGCTGCCTGCGGATGCCGCGATGATGAGGCCAATGGCGAGCCATTGGCTGATCGACAGGTGTTCTCCCAGAAAGATGAGACCGGAGAGTGCGGCAAGGGCCGGCTCTCCGCTCATCAGGATGGAGAAGGTCTGCGTCGGCAGGCGCTTCAGGGCCAGAATTTCCAGCGAATAGGGCAGCGCGCTCGACAGCACGGCGACGCCGAGTGCGGCCGGCAGGAGCGAGAGCTGAAGCATGTCCGCTCCCGCCTGTGCGATGCCCACCGGCATCGCCACCAGGCTTGCAATGATCATCCCCAGCGCGACCGCGACGCTTCCATGGGCCTCCGCGCTTTTCTGGCCGAACAGAATGTAGAGCGCCCAGCAGGCACCGGCCGCCAAGGCGAGGCCTGCGCCTATCAGATCGAGATGCCCGGCCGCGCCATGGAACGGCAGCAGGATGAGTACGCCGACCACCGCCATGGCGACATAAACCCAATCCCTCGCGCGACGCGAACTCGCGACCGCAACGGCGAGCGGCCCGGTGAATTCCAGCGCCACCGCGATCCCGAGCGGAATGCGAGCGAGCGACATGTAGAACAGCAGATTCATGCCGCCCAAAGCGACACCGTAGATCACCAGTGATCGCCAGCCGGTCCGGGAGGGCAGATGCTTCCAGGGCCGCCACACGATCGCGAGGATGATGCTTGCGCACACCAGGCGCATCGTGGTCGCGCCGGCGGGTCCCACGGCGGGAAACAATTGCTTGCCGAGCGCAGCGCCGCCTTGGATCGAGGCCATGGCGATCACGACGCTGATCAGCGCCAGCGTCACGCCGGCCGCCGGCCCGGTTTTGGAAGAAGAAGGCATCGGGGCCGGGGTCCTGGACAATTGCGGCGGAGGAGGACGGGAGGTCTAAGCGCAGCCTCGCAGCCCCGATATAGCGGCCTTCCCGGAGGAGACCAACCTCCGGCCGCCCTGGTCGCGGCCTGTGCCCTCCGTCCTATCGCCCGGCGTAAATGATGAAGGCGAGCAGGACATGGGGCGGTCGAAGGGTCAGCGGGACGCTGAAGCCGTCAGTTGCCATGCTGCGGAGCACCTTTGTGCTCGCCAATGCCGCGTCTCGCTGTTTATCGGTTCTTTCGCCTTTTCCGACATTGCGGGTGTCCGTCAAGACCATTGCCGAGGCGGGCACCAAGCTGCCGCCGTGATCATGCCACGGCAGGTTTTCCAGCTTCAGTTCGATATAGGGCTGCTTGGAGCTTTTGCCGACTACCGCGTAATCCGTCGCGTCGGATTTGTCGCTACTGCCGACGGCGAAGACATTGCGCATGTCTGGTACGGGTCGCCCATCCGAGAGGGTGCCTGTTCCGTCGCAAAGCAACCACCCCTCCGGCAGCCTGAGCGGATCACCGCTCCACATGGCGATGGCGCCCACCGGTACGGTGCCAGGTCCCTTCAGCGTGCCCGTTGCGGTGAGGTCTCCGGAGATGGACAGAGGAGAAGCGATCACTATCGCACCCATGTCGAGCGACATCTGGGTCGGCTCGGCCCACGCCGGCTTCGTACACGCCAGAGCGGCGAGGATGACGCACAAGGCTTGGATACGCGGATGCATAATCACCTCTCCCGTGTTTCGCGGTGCCGGGCGCGACATCAGCGGCCGCCGTAGATGATGAAGGCGACGACGAAATAGGGGGGCCTCATATCGAATGCCTTGGGTGTTTTCTCCCCTTCGGGAGAAATCTTCAGCGTGACCTGACGCGGGGCGGGCGCGGCGACGTTCACCATACCGTCCGGGCCGTCGATCGCGTTCGCGACCGCCTCGAAATTGCCGGCGTCGATGTCGAAGAACCATGTCATGTCGTGGTCGTGCTGCGGGAGTTCCTGCACCGTCAGGACATGGCGCGCCCGCCCGTCCTTCTTGAGATCGCAGGCACTTGTGCCGCTGCACGCGTAGTCCGGATTCTTCGCGTCGTAGCCGACGATGAACCGCCCCCGGAGATCGGGCACCGCGCGACCGTTCGGCAGAATGGTCTTACCGTCGCACAGATGCCAACCCGGCGGTGTTTGCCCGGCTGAGCCGGACCACATCATGATGGCGCCCACGGGCAGAGCCCCCAGCCCCGCAAATCCTTCACCCGATGCGACAATGCCGCCGTTCACGCGAAGGTTGGCAGCGACCGCGACGCGATCGTCAGAAACAATCAGCTGGTCCACGGGCAAGGCTGCAGAAACTGTCTGTGGCGATGCCCGGCGATTTCCGGTGAAGATGATGTAGGCCAAAACATAATATGGCGGCCGGATATCGAAGGCCTTGCCGTCTCCTTCGGCCTTGAGCCGGATGCTGCTTGCAGTGACGGGTTTTGCAACATTTCGCCAAGAGAGGATCTTGTTAAAAAAGCCTCCCGTGTCGGTCATGACCGCTGTGTTTCCCCTCGATTGCTGAAAGCCCAGGTCGTTGCCTTGCTGATCGGCGACGCGCACGCCGTGGCTATGCACCGGCATTTCCGCCCGCGTCAGCGTGTGCGCCTTCTCGCCACCCCTCCGGAGCATGAAGGCGTGGGGGACGGCGGGATCGTATCCCATGACAAACTGGCCGCTGAGGTCGGGAACCCGTTTCCCGTCCGCCAGCGAGCCGTTCCCGTCGCAGAGCGCCCAACCTTCGGGCAATTTCTGCGGATCGCCGGACCACATGACGATGGTGCCGACCGGGACCGCGCCTTTCCCGGAGATCAGCCCAGGCGCGGGCACATCGACCGCACCCGAAACGGTCAGCGAGCCGTTCATGGTGACGCCGTTCGCGTCGATCACCAGCGGGCTCTGCGCCCGCGCAGCGCAGAGGAGAGCGAGGGTCGCGCCCAGCATAATCACAGTGACATTTGCTGATCTGCTCCTTGAGGCCATGGTGTTCAGCTCCGAGCGTATGAGGCTTAATCCGCCGGCCGTTTTGGCTGCGACCGACAGTGCATCCATCGTTCAAAATCCCACGCGCGCGTTCAGCCGGCCGCCCTTGGGTATGCGCAGGCCCGGCCCGAAGATGATCATCTTCCCGGAGACCAGCCGGATGCGCTGGCCGGCCATCAAGTCGAATGGGACAGGGGTGTCGCACTGTGAGGCGACGGCGCACAGCAGAACGGTGTCTTGAGCCCGGAACAGCGTGCCGTCGTTATCCCTCAGCGTCTGCCCATCCACCATCAGGACAGCGCTTGCGGCCGCGAAGGCATCGGGGACGATGCGCAGAAGCGAGGGGCCAAGACCTGTATTGTAGACGCTGCCGTCTGGCGCCAGCATCAGGCCGGACGAAAGCCCCTGGATATCCGACTGGCTGCACCGCACGGACGCCAGGACAGGCCCCATAGCGGCGATCACCCAGTGTGCCCGCAGAGCGAAGAATTGCCCCGTGTGCGCACGGCTTTCCGCAGGCGCGACCGCGTGAAAATACACCCCGGTGCCATCGCCAATCAGGGTGCTTGCGCGATGCAATTTGTCGACGTCGCATGCGCGACCCGGGCTCTGCGCATCCTGGCTTGCTGTTACAGTCAGGCAGTTGCCTTCCTGCTCGCGGGCCCAACAGAATTGTCCGTCCTTCAGGTAATAGACCTCCTGGCCCTTTCCCACGACCGGCGTGGAAAGGGAGAAATCCCCGCTCTGCGTCATCACCGAATAGCTTGCCGCCGGATTGTCTTCGCAGCCGGTGGATGGCGGGATGATCGCGCCGCTGGCGGGGTTGGGCATGCGATCCGGGTCGTAGAACGCGTTGAGGGCGCTGCCGGTCGGGTCGTGGTCGGTGGCGAAGATGCGTGCTCCGGCCACCACCGGGACAGGCATATTCTCGTTCAAGCCGCGCTTGATCTTCCTGGGTAGCGATTGCCGCCATTTGCAGACGCCTGTGGTGGCATCAAGGGCGAGAATTTGATGCCGAGGGTCGCCAATGAGAACATATGCCGTTCGCCCGTCTTCGCTGAACGCGAGAGAACTCACCGCTTCCGGTACATCGCTTATGTCGTAGTCCCAGAGCGGGCGAAAATCCGGCGCGGCGGCATAGGCCCTGATGAAACGGTTCGTCACCGCGAACAGCGCGCCGTCGGCTCCTATGGTGGGGGCCTGCATGATGATCTCGCCGTTTGCCAGAACAGGCACGTCGCCGGTCCGGATGCGCAGGTCCGGGCGAAGGTCTGCGACCGTGAAACGATTATGTGAGGCAGAGAGCAGGGTTCCCGTCGCGCTCGCGCCAATGAATTTCGGAATGCTTTGGTCCGGCAGCTGTGCGGTGAGGTGCCCGCCTGGATAGTACTGGGTCAGGCCGTATGCACTGTCGCCCTTCTGCGTCGCCGCCACCAACGCGCCGTCGAACAGCAGAGGCGATTGGGGCAGGTGCAGGCTGGTGACACCGGTCATCTCGACGGCGCGATAGCGTGTTGGGCCATAGGCCCCCTCGGGATCGTAGATGCGCCAGTCGGTTCGCCCTGGATGCTGTGGGCCTGCGCGCACCTGCCTCCAATCTCCAGTGCCCGGCATGGAATCCGCCACACGATACGTCAGGATGAGCCGTGGAAGCTTGTCGGTGGGAATTCGCGGTCCTGCTCCACGGATCGCCAGGATCCCGTCGCGCGTCTGCGTCTGAAGGCTCATCGAAACCGTGGGGGCATCGCTTCCCAACGCGGCGGTTAGGGCGCCACACAGAGAAACGCTGCGGAACACCAGTGCGGTGCCCGCCGGCAAGTTCTGCGGCGGCACCAGCAGGCCGGCGATGGTGCCGCCGATGGAGGACAGCAACTCCACAAGCACGCCGGTGCTCTGGTTCGCGCTTTTCTCCCGGCTCATCACCACGCGCAGGCCGCAGGACAGCAACTCTGCTTGGGGCGGCAGCCCTTGAAGCTGGAAGGTCAGGTGCAAGGTGCCGGTCGGCGTCTTGCCGGCGTCGGCGCTGATGATGACTTCCCCGGTGCCCGGCACCTGGGCCTGCGGCAGGCGCGCGGTGGTGAAGGTCTCGGGTGAGCTGGCCGTGGACACATGGGGCTGGGCGAAAAGGACGAAAAGAGCCGTGACTGACACGGTTACGCTTCTGATGGCGCGCATGGTCGGGCTCTCTAGATGAGGATGAGACGACGGAGCCTGGCGTCCTGCGGATCGGCAGGGCTCAACTCCCAGAGAAATATGCTTCCACTGAAGATGGCGCTCGATAGACAGAAGAAATCGAGTTCGAGAAAAATATTATTCGAACTGATGTCGTTCATGCGGATCGGCGCGCCAATCTCCCAAGTGTTTCCCTTCTTGAAGCGGAAGAGTTTCTGCCGATAGCTTTTGCCCGGCTCGTAATAGACGGCGATGGCCGCGACGTCGTCCGGCCTGGAATCCAGAAGGCGACTGTGATCGAACACGGTGCTGGCGCAATATTGCAGCTTCGCCAGACTCTCCGACGTGCTGCGGCCGCCAGCAAATGCGTGATTCAGGTTCGGCAGGCTCTCGTACGCATCGGATTTAGGGTCCCAGCGCAGGACATCATTGTAGGTGAGGCCACCCGGCGTGCCGAACCCGCCCGCGATAATAACGGCGCCGCCCGTGACCGCGGTCCCAAACAGGCAGCGCGGCTTCCATCCCTTGGGCGGTTTGAAGCCTTTCTCTCGCCAGCCCTCCCCGGCCTTGAACGTCCAGATATCACCCAGCGCCCCACCATCCTGTGACCAGCCGCCGATCACCCACAATTCGTCGGCAACAACGAGCACACGATGCCCCATGCGCTTCGGCCATTTCGCGGGCGCCGCATTGATCCAGCGCCGGTCCCTGAGATGGAAGTAGCCGACGCCATTGTCCGGCCTGTCTGGATCGCAACAATCGCCGCCCACCAGCCACAGCTTGCCGTCATAGATCGCCCCCGGCCGGCGGGCAGCGTCGAGCGGGATCCGGGCGGGATCGCCTCTGTCGTTCAGCACCGGCTCCCACATTCCGCTGTCGAAGCCGGTCTTCGTGCTCCAAAGGCTGGCCTGGGGCGTGGGGCTCCCGTGGTGCTGAAGCAGCACATAGAGGATGCCTGCGCCGTCATCGGGATAAATGCCGAGCACGCCCCAATCCAGCGTCCCCGCCGAAGCGGCATCCGGCGGCGAAAAGCAGAGTTCGCTTTCCTGGTAGCGTGATGTCTCGTTGACGCGCACCCGCACCTGCCGGTTGGTGGGATTGTCGTCTTTGGTAACAATCTCGATGTCGCAGGTCTGTGTGATCATGGTGCGCGTCGACCAGGATTTTCGCGCGGCATCCCACGCAGCCGGCGGGCAAGCGAGGGGGGCTGACAATGCGGAAGGCGGCTTGATCGACAATTCGTAGTCACGCCCCGCGATGGGGGCGCCGAGCGCCGGCTCGAACGCGAAGCTGAGCGTGACGGGACCGGCACCGACACGGTTCGCCGGGCTCGCCTCGAGCCGCGTGATCGACAGGGCCTCGCCGCGCTCGACCTTGGTGAGCACGGCGTGGCCGAGCGAGGCGGCACCCTTGCGCAACTCGAATGCGACGAGGCCGGGGAGCGGTCCGACGGCAATGTCCTGAAGCGATAGGGCGAAGCTTCCGCCGGCGGCTACTGTGATCTTCACGATGCCAGCCGAGAGATCGCGCGACATTTCGCGGCCGGTGACTTCGGGCATGCTGTCTTCGCTGCCGAAGGTGTGCTCGACGATGACGATGGTGCGCTCGTTGTCCCTGAATGCGTCAGGTGAAAGTGCGCACAGGTCTTTCGCCCCATTCCCGAGCGGGATGTGGAGATAGAGGTTTCCAGGCCCCGCAGCGGTGATGGAAAACCGCACGCTCTGCTTTCGCCCCGCTGCGATTTCAAGCGGGGACGTGAGCGAGAAAGGCCCATCTGTCACGACGTTAGCGGTCACGGCTTGCCTCCTGTGGTCGGGGGCTGGCGTTTGGGCCGGTATTTCATCCAGCCCTCGAACAGGGATATCGGGCCGGACAGCGACGCGGCTGATTTGAGACCCTGGCTGAGCGGCGTCTCCTCAGCGTCCGCCTGCGCTTCGGGGAAGGAGATGAATGACCAGTCCCCGTGCGTGTCGGTGGGCAGCGGGATATCCAGCGCCAGTTTCGCTTTTCCCCCGGGAAACCGTTCGCCCAGCACCGGTGCGGTCAAGAACGGCACCTCGAAGTCCGCCATCAGGTGCGAAACCAGCGTCGGCGCAAGCCTCACTTCCATGGCCGGCAAGATGCCGCAAACCAGATGGGTGCTGCGCTTGGGGTCCATCAGCAGCGTGATCCGCACTTCGTCGGATTGCTCGCGTCCCGCGTCGAGCTGAAGGTCTATGGCGCACGCGGGGTCGAGATAGTCCTCCGCACTCGGGCGCGCCGGCAACTCCACGTCAGCCCGCGCGCGCAGCGCACGGTAGCCACGGCCGTGGGGTGGGTCGACGAAAGTACCCACCAGCCCGTCCGGTCCGAGCCGCCGGTCGCCCACGCGGGCCTGGATGCGGATGGAGGGGCCGGTCGGCGGCGGGCCATCGCCGATCAGGTTCTCGAGGCTCTGATCGTGCCATGGAGGGCCATCCAGTTCCAGCAACAGCGCCGCGCGTACCAGCGCGAGCGGCTGCCCGGATAGTGCCGACAGCCAGCCTCTATCGGCCGCCGGGGGCGCCTCGTCCTCGAACCTGTCGAGATGATCGCGGAACGACTTGAATGCAGCGGAGGCAGTCTGCTGCGTCAGCGCCACCAGCCCCTCGACGAAGGCGTGCAGGTGCGGGTTGGAGATCTCGCCAAGCTGAGCATCTGGCGCGTTTCCCGCGGCCTGCCGCCGCAACACTGTGTTCCAACGCACCATTTCCTGCCCGCTGGGATTGATCGCCGCCTCGACACTTCCGAGCAGCGCCCCGGTGCGGTCGTAGACCAGCAGGCTGCGGGCGAGGCGGTTGTGGATCACCCAGCCGCAGATCGGATGGGCGTGAACGTCGGTTGCGAAGACCTCTCTCTCATCCCGCTCGGCGTCCAGCCAGCGCACTCTCAGGCGGGCGGGCTGCGTGAGACGCCCGCCGAGCCACGCGGCCGTGGCCCCCGTCATTGGCTGGGATGCGGCGCGCAAGGTTCTGCCGAGTTGCAGGCGCGACTGCCTGTCCGTCAGCTCGCCGCGCGCGATCACGGTGAGGACACGACCGAACGTGTCGACAACCGAAAGCTGCTCCAGCTGGAGAAATCCGTTGCGCGATGGCTCGAACGCCCCGGCTTCCCCACGCGAGTGGGAGAGCAGGGGGCCGACCGAATACTCCTGTATGACCAGCGCGGCGATCTCGTCCACGCGTTCCAGCCCGCCCCGAAGGATCAGCGGAGGAAGTTGGGCGCCGGCATCGCGCATGCCCAGCGCCTCCGTCAGGCCGGAAAGGCTCTGCCCCATCAGCGGCGCGAGCGCGCTTCGCTCAAGGAAGGGCTGGGGGGTGAGCGGAAACGTGCGCTCCAGGTTCGTCGTGGCGAGGCACACGCCTTCGTAAAGCGCACCCTCATCATGACCGGGCGCGACTTCGGCAGGTCGGCGGCAGTCGATGCCATCGGCTTCAAGGTCGTATCGACGGACGCCATCGTCTGGCAGGGGCGTGCGCGTCCAGCGCGCTTTCCACACCAGGAACACCGGCTGTGCGGGCGTATCGGGCTGCCAAGCATGGAATGCCGAAAGCAGGGAGAGTAGCGGCTTGGTGCTGTCGCCGGCGGTGAGCTTGAGGGCCGCGGCCGCACCGTTGAAGTTCGGTTCTGCGGCCGCTGCCAAAAGAGCCGCCACCGCCCGCCCGATTTCGGCCGCTCGCAAGGCGATCTGCTCCGGCCCGGGATTGGGCGCCTCCGCTTGGCAGGCGCAGCGCGCCAGGACGCTGCGCAGGTTGGGGTCCATCATCAGCAGGTCGTGCATGAGGGTGCGGGCGCCGGTATCGGGCGGCAAGGCGTCGCGTGTTGCCTTGATCGCCGGATCGCTTTCCAGCATGGCGCGGGTCGCCAGGATGTGTGGGGCTTTCCCAATGCCACTGACCAATCGTGCCGCGACCTGGCTGTCCAGCCGGCAGGGCAAGGAATGCGCGGCGCCCAGCATCACCGGCGCGGGAATGCCCTTCAGCAACACAAACGGATCGGCGGCGCGCCAGAACCGCGCTGCGGGACGCTCGACGACGTCGCAATCGAGCGCCGCGTCGGCCAAGGCTTGCGCCAACTGCGCCTTGGCAGCCTCACATAGTGATGCCGCCGTGCCCAATTCGTCGTTGAGCGTGCTGAGATCATGGGTGGCGTCGGCGACGCGTTGGTCCAGCGCGAGCCGGATGCGGGCGCGGGATGCGTCCTCCTCCTGGCGGGCGACGGCGTTCTGATATTGCCGCTGGCACCACAGATCGAACACTTCGCGCCGAGCGGCGCTGGCATGACGTTGATTCAGATCAAGTGCCTGCTGGCGCATGTTCAGCGCGGTGAGCAGATCGGAAAGCGCGCGGCTGACCGTCACAAGAGGTTCCGGCTGCGTTTCCGGCCGAGCGCCGCGTCTTGGCCTGCGCGCAAGTTCCCACTGGGAGCCGCCGGGATAGACGGAAAATTCGCTCTGATGGAGGCGCGCCTGCTGTTCCAGCAGCAGGCCCACCCCGTCGAGGAAGCGGTGATTGCGGAAATCGGCCGCGATGGGTCTGCGTTCGGCCAAGGCGGCAAATTGGGCCGTATCCGCGAGTTGCCGTGGGTGGTGTGTGCGATCGAGCGCCAACACCGCCGCCGCCTCCATCAGGCCACGCCCCAGGGCGACATCGATGGTGGAATTGAACGGCAGGCGGGGCGGCGCATCCGGTATCCAGACCACACCGCTCAGCGCAGCGTGGCAGGTGAGGGTGGTGGGGAGGTGGCGGGCTTCACCCGCGCCATGGATTGACCAGCCTTGCTCGTCCATGACGCGCAGCCAATTTGCGCGGTCGACGGCTCCGGCGAGCGGGTCCGCAGCCGGGTCGGAGAACCATCCGGTGAGGAGGTAGGTGCACGATGCTCCCGGACCAAGACCCTCCGCCGTGTCGTGGAAACCGAACACATTGCGGCACGAGGGGTAGAAGGCGGCGAAGCCGAGATTTGCCGGGCCGAAAGCCGTGAGCGTGAAATTCGGCGCCTTCTCCCCTGCGGTATCCGCACCTTCGCCGAAGACGCGTGACCGGCCGATCCAGCAACGCTTCAAGGTGCCGTTTGCAGAGATGAGCCAGGGTGCACCTCCGCTGCTTTCCCGCGCTTGCACGGCATCGCTCTCGATAAGCCAGGACTTGGTGGCGAGGCCGTTGCCGGCGTCGGCGATGAGGCGTGTGACGAGCCATCTGTTGGGCACCGGCGGCTGGCGCAGGTCCGCATCGCCTTCACCCATCTGCGCATCCTGGGGCACGGCGCGCAGATGGGTGAAGGCGGCAGGCAGCGTCCAGTGCAGGTGGATGCCCTTGGTGAGCCGCTTTCGCTTGCCGTCTCCCAATGGCGGCCGCATGGCCACGCCAAGCGCCGCCTCGTCCTCGTCGAACAGGTTCCGGTAGAGCGGCGTGAGATCCATCACGGGCGATCCCGCCGCGCCGACCACCAGTGCTTCCGCCGCCATGGGCACCAGCAGGCGCCAACGCGTCGACGTTATGGCGTCGGGGTGGATGAAGCTACGCCAGTCATCCCGCTCCATCTCAGACGTCATCCAAGTGGAAGACATATTGAAGCTGCGGGGCCAGCAGACACTGCGCGAGATCAGCGGAAGTGCCGCCGGCAACCAGCGCGGAAACATCCAGCCGGCGTGCCGAGGAGGGTTTTGTGACGAAGTGCAGGCCTTCGGGCGGCTGGGTGATTTCCAATGCCGAAATGACGCCATCGGCGAGGCCAAGCAGCACATCCGACGCCGGCCGCTCGAGACGCAACAGGTTCAGTTGATGCTCGGGCGCCAGGTCCGGGGTCGGTCCTTTTCGGAATGCCCGCACCTCCAGCCCCGGCCATCCCGAAAGCAGGCGCGAGCGCAGGATGAAGCCGGTGAAATTGAACGTCGCAAACCCCTGTGCCGTTTCCGGGGTATCCACATTCCCGGCCGGGCGACGCACCGCGCGGGCGGCGGCGATGATCCCGCGCGCGTGGTCGCCTGCCATCGCGGTCTCAAGCAGCAGGCGCCAGTCTTCGCTGCGGCCCACCATGAGTGCACCGCCCAGGAGGGCACTCAGCCATTGTGGGTCGATATGGAAGAATTTCAGGCTTTCCGGCTTCAGCAGCGCGGCGTCCGCCACCAGATAGGAGAACGGCACGCCATGCAGCAGCAGAAGGCGGCCGAGGAAGCCGCTCACCGCATCCGGCAATTGGGGCGGCGTGTCGGCGTGGCGGATGAAGTCGGGCGCCTTCAGTTCGTGCAGGAGATCGCCGGTCATGCGGGCGCCCCCGGCGGAGCCTTGCTGCCGCTGAACATCTCCAGGATCACCGATGTCAGCAGACCGTTCCGTAGGATTTCCGCCGCCTGCTGGGTATCCAGCGAGATGCCCTCGGCGGCCGGATGCAGGGCCGCGAAGGCGGCCTTTACATCGGCCATCGCCTGATCGCCGAAGCTGTCCCTGCGCCAGCGGAACATGGCCTGGATGAATTCAGGCGACTGGAGCGCCAGCAGCCGGCCGAGTTGCCATGCGGCGGCGTAGGACACATCGAAAAGTCCCGTGTCCCGGTCGAATTGCAGCGCCTCGTCGGCGCTCAGGTAGAGCCTGGGCTGGCTCTGTGCAGGGATCGGCACCGGCGAGAACGGCCCGCGATACCAGGAGACGGTGCGATCTCCATGCCGTAGCGCGTGGGGCAACGGCACATGCCCAAGCGACAGGGCGGTCTCCACGGCCGGATGGCTCATCTGGACGGGATCGGCACGCAGCCAGGCGTTCCCAGCAGCGTTCCCGCCGTTCAGATTGCCCACCATCTCCTCAAAATTCCGGCCGCCTGATACGAACGACCACTGCGCCAGGACCACGAGACGCACCGGCGCGCGCGTCGGCATGCTGTTTTCCAGAAGCGCGGCGTGGCCCTCGAACGAGACCAGAAGCGCGGTCTGGCGGGCGTCCGCGAGAATGCGGCGGTCGCAGATGACTACGGAGAACGACCCGTCTCCAATCCCCGGAACATCTTCCTTGTCGCCGGTCTCGACGTGCCGCACATGGGCGAGCAGGCTCAACGTGGTCATGGACGGTGCCACGCTCGCGAAAAGCTCAGCGGGTATGTCGATGGTGGTGCAGCGGGCCGCCTGTGCGTCTGCCGGCGTCTCCTCCCACGGATCAAGGGCGATGTCCGGACAGCGGATCGCGCCGCCTGCCGCAACCTTCTCATCCGGCGGGTCTTTCAGAACGCCCGTGTAGCTGCGCTGCGCGAGCGATGTCAGCGCCAACTCGTCGGCGTCGAACAGGAGGAGCCCGAGCCATGGCGCGGGCGTGTCTGTCTTGGCGGGACCACGCAGCCACGGCGTGTTTTTGTTGCGCAGGACGACGTGGGCGAGCGTATCCTGATAGGCGCCGGATTGGCCGTCCGGCGGATAGAGTGAATAGACCTCCCCTGGCGCGAGCGCGAAGCGGGGCGCCTGCACATGAAAGGGCAAGGCCGCCCGCGCGTTCACGTCTTCCGTCTGATCCGGTGCGTAGACGACGCTCTGGGTGGCTTCGACCTGATATGGCCCCGCCTTGAAAGCCGGCTCGGAGCGCGCGGCGAACCTGGTGCGCATCATCTCGCCTTTCGTCTGCGGCGCGCCGTCATCAGGCGGCCGCGCGTTCGGGAAAGGCTTCGCCCATGCGCACCAGCAACGGCACGCCCAGAAGCCCGCCGGCAGCCATGTTTCCTAGCCTGCCGAGGTCGGGCGCCACGGTGTCGGTTGCTGCGAGAAAACCGGCGGATCGGAAGGCCGCGACAACCTCGGGGGGCGGCGCCTTGAGCGCCTCGCGGAACGCCCGCTCCGGCGCCAGCGCGACATCAGGGGCACGAAACGTATAGGCGCGCGGCAATCGGGCCACGCGGATCACGGCGCTTCGGGTTTCGGCGGTGGCGACCTTCGTGCCCTTGTCGTTGCAGGGGCGCGGCAGGATTTCGACGGTGGAAATCGCGTCCGGCAGAACCCGCGCCTCCAGCCGCTCAGCCTCGGCGCCCGGCGCGGGCAGGGGGCTCCAGAGGGCCTCGGGCACCGCGGAGCGGGACACACGGTAGGTCATCGCCACGGCTTTTCCGGCGCGGGTGACTGTGACCACCAGCTCCGAGCGATAAGCACGCACGTCCATGGGGCGGATGCCGAAGGCGGGGCCGGTTGCCAGCTCGCCGGCGGGCGTTCTCACCTGCGTCGGCGGCACGAAGCATGAGAGGGCGATGCGCAATTCGTTCGGGTCGACGACGGCGAGGGCGGTCTTGCTCCCCTCGCGATGCTCATGCCGCATGCCGCCTGCGAGGACGATGTCCAGCGGGCGCGGCGGGGCGCTTGGAGTGGGCCTGGGAAAGAATTTCTCCGCAAACTGTTGCCAGGTCAGGGGCGGCACCTTCGTGGGAGCACCGTTGGCGCCGATGGGAATGGTGATGGACATCGCCCCGAGATCGGCCTTGGCTTCTCCTGCGAACGGGGGACCCCAGACGCGGAACTGAACGCCCATCTCGAAGCTAAGGGTCTGGGAGATGCCGAGCACGCTGACCACCACCCGCGCGCCCAGGCGCACCTGTAGGCGGGCTTCATACTGGAACGGCTCCCAGCCGATCAGCAGGTCGAGGCTCATGTCGAACCAGGCGTGCACGGAGCCGGAGCGGTAGACCGCGCTAAGGCGCCCGCCGGCCATGATGAAGGAGGGGGTGAGAGCGAAATAGACCCGGCCCTCGATCGCGACGCCCTGCTTCGGCATCAGCCAGGAGAGGCCGATGCGCGGCACGCGGGGATAATGGGCCGGAACCGCGAATTTCGGGTGGTATCCGCCGAATGTGACGACGAAGTCTCCGGCGTGATTGTCCTTTGCCAACAGCGGGTTGGTGGGGTTGAACCAGACATTGAAGGCGAAGCCGCCGGTCAGCTTGCAGTTGCGACTGAAAAGGAACGAATTTTCGGTCAGCACCGCCATGATCGAGAGCACGCCCTCGTCCGGTGAGAAGCGCGCCTTGAGGGCCATTTCGATCTGGATGAACGGAGCATCAAGGCCCAGCGGCTGGCGCAGGATGGCGAGGCCCAGCAGGGCGATTTCGAAGCGGGCGCCGAAGGCGACGGTGACCAGGGCGAACCCGTCGATCAGCTTGAACGAGGTGAATTTAACCCCGGCGGCAAGCCAGTATTGGCCGGGGGCGGGCGGGAAGGCGTCCAGCTTAGAGATCAGCGCGCCGGTGCCGCCCGCCGCCGTGCCGGAATCGCCCATCACCATGGAAACCAGGGGGAATTCGTGGACCTTGTCGACCGGCGGCAGCACCAAAACGCGGTTGTAGCCGAACCCTGCCGCGAGGCCCTGGACCAGGAAGGCGGGCGGGCCGCCGATGGTCCCGAGATAAGCGCCGAAGATGAAGAAGGATGGCTTGCCGGCAACCAAGGCATAGGAGCCGATGGCGCTCAGGCTCATGGCACTGGTGCGGATCACCGCCGCGCCGGAATAGGAAATCTCCTCTCCCTGCAAGGACTTGAGGAGGGCGCCGCCGATCGAGACTGGCCCGCGCTTCAGGTCGAGGGTGAGGCCGTCGAGTGCGAAATCCAGGTCCTGGAAGGCGAGGGTGGTGAGCTTGGATGGCGGGACCCTGACCGCAAGTCCTGACAGCCCGACCTTGAGGCCGAGGAGATCGACGCCGGCGTCCAGCAGCACGCCGATTTTGCCCTGATGCCACTCGCCGCCGATGCGGCGCAGGTGGAGCGGGCCGTAGGTTTTATCGATGTCGCGCCAGTAGCGCAGGCGGCCGTCGGTCTTCTCGGATTCCACCTTAGGTGTTGATCCGTCAGAGATTTCCGCCGGCAAGGGAGGTGGCCCTTCGGCGGGAAAATCCAGGCTGGCGCCGGATGTTTCGCCGCCGAACCGTGCCGAGAAGGACAGGCCCTTGCCGAAGCGCCGGGGCCCGCCGCCGGGCGATCCGAACACAGGCTCGGTGGTGATGATGTCGTCGGCCGCCCAGTAAATTCCCAGATTGTCGATCCGCGCCTCGCCAAGGAATTGAGCAATGATGCCGCTTTGTGCGCCTATGCTGGCGAGGGAAATGGGGGTCTTGGTGAACACGCCGGCCAGCAGGCGGGTGGGCTGGGGCGGCTTCGAGATGGGGGGCGGCGCCGGGAGGCAGGCGACCACCAGGCCGACCTTCAACGGCATGTCGGCGCTCAGTTTCAGGTCCAGGGTGGTGCTCGCCATGACCAGGCCGGAGGCGGAATCGTAGGCCACCTCCAGGCCGTTCACTGCTAGATTCGGCATTAGATCTGGGTCGTGTAAGGCACCTCCAACAGGTAGATCTGGACGCATGGCGGTGACGATTTGGGCGATCGTCCACGCGCCCGCGATCTTGCCGGTGAATCGCCATGCGGGGTCCGCCCCGGTGACCAGCCGAACCGCCATCTGCCACGCCATCGGGCGGGCGCCTGCCCCCAGCTCGCCCTCCAGGATCAAGGCGAGTTCGGTCCGGGTATCGGATGCGGAGGTGTCGCTCATGGAGTGTCGCTCATGGGGGATGTCCGCCGCTGGGCGCTGGATCAGCCGCCGGCCAGTTGCTCTCCCGAGGCGATGCCCTTGGACTCGGCGGAGGCCGCGATCGCCAGATCATTCCCGGCCGCTCCGACCACCTTGGCCTTGATGGCCAGCACGGTCCCGGCGCCCCCGGCCTCGTAGCTGAACTGGGCGATGTCGGCGTTGGCGGACGCGGTGAGGCCGTCCACCAGCTTTTTGATCGTCTCCTGGAGGGTTGCCTCGATCTTGGTGGTCTCACCCGTCTCGGCGCCGGCCGTGAAGGTCCAGATGGTCTTGCCGAGCGTGATCGTGCTCTGGTCCGCCGGCTGATCGGCGAAGGTGATGGTGCCGGATGCGTAGGAGGGTAGGGCGGGGATCTCGGTACGCTCCGGCGGGTTCGTGTCGTCGGCCGGTGTGCTGGTGATCAGCAGGCTGATCTTCTTCAGCTTCATGCTGGGCAGCAACTCCATGTCCGAGTTGAACTGGATGGCGATGCCGAATTTGTATTTGTTGACCTCCTTGCCCTCGACCTTCTTCTGGTCGATCAGCAGGTCGGTGAGAATGAGGTCGGCGGTGAGCGCCGTGGTCAGCATCTCGACCATGCTGTCCGGCACCTTGGCCACATCCTTCAGGTGGGTTTTCACCGCAGTCAGGGCCGCGACCTTTTCCGGATCAGCCGTTGGCTTCTGAATCGCCGCAGTGAAGTCCGTTGCGGTATATTCAACCGATCCATTCTTGATCGGCCCCAGCAACCCCACCTGGGTCTTGAACGACGTGTTGAGCCACATGCCAAAGGTGACGGGCGAGCCGAGCTTGGCTTCCCTGTTCAGCTGAAGGAAGAAGCTGTCGCCGAAGACACCTTCGACCGCGACCGGCTTGTTGTCGATGTCGACATCGGCCCGCAACGCAACGGTGGTCTTGTTGCCGGTGGCGGGATTGGCGCCCGCTTTTGCAGTGGGTTTAACGCTCGGTTTTGTCGACATCTTCCCCTCCACCGACTGATGAACCGATTGCCAGCACCGGCGCCTCTCGGGCGTCCTGCGGTGTGGGCACACGTCCGCGTTGACGGGCGCGTCCTTCGACGCTCCCGAATGATTTTCGGCATGGCGCATCGCACGGCGCGAAACGCTCCGTGGCACCCGATCAATCCTGAAATGTGTTCCCCGACCCGCACCATCCCGCGCCGCAGGACGCCTTAAGACATCCGGCGGGGGCAACAGTGCGATATATGCATCAATAAGGGGAGAAATATAAAAATACAACCAATTATTGTCGATGCGTGCATCGCGCGCACGCTGTTGCGGGCGTTGCGTTATTCCCCCTGGCTTGCGGTGCGCTCCCTCTCCCGCTTGCGAGAACGCTGAGAAAGGGAAGACACGCCATTCGCGGAAAATGCGAGAACTCTTACGGCCGTCATGGCCGGGCTTGTCCCGGCCATCCACGCGGTTCCGCCGGAGAAAGCCTCGCCACATCGTTCTTGCCGCCCGGCGTGGATGCCCGGGACGAGCCCGGGCATGACGGCAGTGAGAACATTTTCAACGCCCCGCAACGTTTCGCAGGGCTTTCGCAAGCGAGAGAGGGCTTTTCCCGCTGCCTGCGATGTGGCTCGCGTCGAACCGCGACGCCTTCGCCTCAGTGGCGTTGGGATCGGGCGTGGGTTGTGGCTAGATGGCGGTCGGGGTATCGCCGGAGCGGATGGGGGCGAGACCGGGCGGCGATGATCGATTGGAGAAGCTATCCATCCGCGTCTCGTGCGGCCCGGCGTCACGAGACGCTTATGATCCGCAGGCTGTGTTTCTGATGCTTCAAATCAAACGTTTGTAAGTCAATCGTCCTTAGAGAAAATCATCCACAAGAGAGACGAGATGTCCCTGAGTGACAATATCGATCACGTCCATCGCATCATTGGCGGTGTCGTTGCCTCGGTGGGCGCACCGGTCGTGAATGTCTTCACGGACGTGGTGGATTTTCATTTTGATCGGTTGATTATCGCTTTGGTGCTGTTCGCGATATTTTTCTCCCTGCGCCGCCCCATCGCCCATTTTCTGTTCTTTTGCGCCGGGCGGATCTTCAGGTTCGAGAACAGCGAATTCCGCCAGAAGCTCGGCGGCGCCCTGAAGGGGCCGGTCGAGTTGCTGCCTGTGGCGGTCGGGACGTTTCTCGCCTTCCAGGCCATCCAGCCCGACACCAGCGGCGCGACTGCCCGGTTTGGCGATCGGACGGTGGGAACGCTGTTCATCGTGGTGGGCTATTGGGCGCTCGTCGCCCTGATTGAGCCGATCATTGAGCACCTGCGGCCGCGCGCCAGCACCTTGACGGACTCGGTGGTCGATTGGGCGCGCAAGGCGCTGAAATGCGTCGTGGTGTTCTTCGCGATCGCGGCGGTGCTGGAGGAGTGGGGGATCAGGGTCGGCCCGCTTCTGGCCGGCATGGGCATCGCCGGCGCCGCCATCGCCCTGGGCGCCCAGGCGCTGTTCAAGAATCTGATTTCCGGTGTCCTGATCCTGCTGGAAGAGCGCTTTCAGTATGGCGATTGGGTCAAGGTTGAGGGCGTCATCGAAGGGACGGTGGAGAGCATCGGCTTCCGCTCGACGCGCATCCGCCAGTTCGACGATTCCGCCGTGCAGGTGCCCAATTCCGACCTCGCGGACAATGCCGTCATCAATTACAGCCAGATGCGGCGTCGCCGGATCTATTGGGTGATCGGCGTTCCCTATTCCTCGACGATCGATCAGTTGAAGCAGATGCGCGATGGCATCGAAACCTACATCCACACCAGCGAGGATTTCGTTTCCTACAAGATGGCGTCGACCTTCGTGCGGATCGATTCCTTTGGCGCATCGGCCATCAACATCATGGTCTATTGCTTCACGAACACCACGCATTGGGGTGAATGGCTGCTGGTGAAGGAGCGTCTTGGCTACAAGATCATGGAGATCGTCGAGGGCGCGGGGTCTAGCTTCGCTTTCCCCTCCACCTCGCTCTATGTGGAAACCCTGCCGAACGACAAACCAGACCTGTTCCTGCCGCCCGAAGGCAACCGCCCGCGCGTCGAGCCGGCCGCGACTGCCGCAGAAGTGCAGTCGCCGCTTCAGGGAGCGCCACCGCACCCGGCCGCCGCCAAGGCCGCCGCGCCTTCGGGCCGATAAGGGCTGCGCTATTCCCTCTCCGGGGCTTGCGAGAGCTTTGCAAAAGCCGGATCCCGCACGTCCCGAAAAGCATTGTAATGCTTGTTTTCACCTCTCCCCGAGGGGGAGAGGTCGGCTGCGAAGCAGACGGGTGAGGGGGCTCCAGACGTGCAGAACGGAGAGGGTTGCCCCCTCACCCCGACCCTCTCCCCCTCGGGGAGAGGGGGCTATAGCGCCGCTACTGAGTATTGCGCGAACCGCCCGTAGTTCCCTCCCGCTTGCGGGGGAGGGGTAGGGAGGGGGAATTAGTGAGAAATGGGCAGGGGACAGAGTCTCTTATGATGCTCCTTGCCCCCTCCCCAACCCTCCCCCGCAAGCGGGAGAGGGGGAGATCTTGCATAACGCGACAGCCCCACAGTGAGAGGCTAGATCGCTTTTGGCGGCCAACCGATCAAACGGCGTCGAAATCCGGTGCGAAGGGCGGGCGGACGAAACGCTGGTCTTTCGGCAGGGCGGCGATGGCCGCGCGGTCTTCGTCGTCGAGGGTGAGCTTCAGCGCGTCCAGATTGGCCTGCTGGCTTTCCGCGCGTCCGGCCTTGGGGATGGCGATGACGCCGTCCTGATCCATCAGCCAGGCAATCGCCACCTGAGCCGCGCTCGCACCGTGCTTGGCACCAATGGCGGCAAGGGTCGGGTCGTTCGCGGCGCGGCCCTGCGCCAGCGGCGCATAGGCGGTGAGCGGGATGTTCTTGCTGCGCAAATAGGCCAGGAGCGGCGTCTGCGACAGGAAGGGATGGTACTCGACCTGCAGCGCAGCGATGGGCGCGCCGATCTCGTCCACCGCGGTGCGGATCATCGGCAGGTTAAAGTTGCAGACGCCGATTGAGCGGGTCAGCCCCGCGTCGCGCAGCGCCACCAGGGCTTCCAGCGTCGCGGCCATGTCCATGTCCTTGGAGGGCCAATGGATCATGTAGAGGTCGACGTAGTCGAGGCCCAGCTTGCCCAGGCTGATGTCGAACGCCTTGCGCAGGGCATCGGGCGCGAGCTGGTCGTGCCACACCTTGGTGGTGACGAAAAGTTCGTCGCGGGCAACGCCGGATGCGGCAAGGGCGTCGCCGACGGAGGCCTCGTTATCATACATCGCCGCCGTATCGATGTGGCGATAGCCGAGCGCGATGGCGCTCTCTACGGCCGGCTGGGCTCCGTTGCCCGGCATGCGGAATGTACCGTAGCCGAGGCGTGGGATGGCGACGCCCTGAGTCGTGATCGTATCCATGATGATTATCCTTCAGACGAGCGTCGGCCGATGGGACTGTCGAGGCGAAGATCCTGGCCGCGCGAGCCTATGACGATCCCCTCCTAGCACGCCGCGGCTTTGCGCCGCCACGCTCCAGCGGGTCTTCGCACCATGTTTTGAGATCACCTGAGTGAGGTGCGCTCAGGCGGGTTGGAGATCGCTGTCGTCCAGGCCGGCGCGCTTGGTCAGGGCGAGGCGATGGGTGAGCCAGAGCGCGCGCTCGAACAGGCTCAGGCTGGCCAGCAGGCGGCGGGCGCCTTCGCCCGTGCCAAGCGGCGTGGTGGAGAGCGCGCGGCGGATGCGGTCCAGGGTTTCGCTGCGGTCGGCGGTCATGGCGATGACGAGATCGAGTTCTTCCTGCGATCCATCCTGCGCGTCGGACAATTCAAAGATGATGGTGCGCAACGCCTCGCACAGATTGAAGGCGAGGGGCGGGGGCGGGGAGAACTCGTCGATCAGGCTGGCAAATTCGTTCAACGTATCCTGCAAGGTGCGCAGCACGTCCTGGCGTTCCTGGAGGTGCAGGGCAAAGTCCAGGTCCTCGCGCAGCAGCCCGCGATCGATCAGCTCCACCACGAAGTGAACGGTGGCGCCAGAGATCGTGGAGGCCCCGCGCCAGGAGATCGCGCGCATTTTCGCTTCGTTGGGGTCGTGCTGGTCGAGGTCGGGAAGCAGATCGGGGAGATGCTTGACCAGCCGGTCGGTCTCGCGCGCGGCGAGGTCGAGGGCGGTCGAGGGATCGGCCAGCGCCTCGTCGGTGATGAAGTGCGGGCGCGAGACGTGGTCTTCCCGGCTGGGCGGGCTGAATTTGCGGACGATGCGTTCGGTGGTGCCCCAGAACAGCGTCACCGCGACCGCGCCGGTCGCCTGGAGCATCAGGAAGATGACCGAAATGCAGAAGGAGACGCCGTGCTCCGCCACCAGATCGAACATCACCAGGTCGAAGATGCCGAGCGCCTCGCCGGCGGCCCAGAGGGCAAACACCACGACGCAGCCGATCACCTTCACCAGGATGTGGACGAAGCAGAGCTGCTTGCCGGTGCCCTTCAGCGCCCCCGCCGAGATCAGCGTCGCGATGCCGGAGCCGAAATTCGCCCCGACGACGATGAAGAAGCTCAGCTCAAGATCAATCATCTCCGCCCGCACGGCGGCGACGCAGAGGATCGCGGCCATGGAAGAGGACTGGGTAACGATCGCGACCGCCACGCCGATCAGAAAACCCACCAGCGGTGTTAAGCCGGAAAACAGGAATGCGGCGTCGTTGATGGAGACGCCCTGCGGCGCCCCCTTGATGAAATCCAGGCCGAGGAACAGCAGGGACAGTCCCAGCGCCACCGCCATCCACTCGCGCCGCGCCGGGGTGCGGTCGATCTTGAACTGGTAGCAGAGCCCCACCAGGGCGACGAGGTAGAGAACCGCGACCTTCAGATCGATGGCGGCGATGAACACCAGGGCGGATGTGCCGACATTCGCGCCCGCCACCACGGCGATGGCATCGCGGGTGGTGAGCGCACCGCCGCGCACCAGGTTCGCGACGATCAGGGTGACGGCATTGCTGGATTGGGCGATGGCGCCGGTCAGCGCGCCGCAGGTGAAGCCGGTGATGCGCGATCGCGTGGCGCGCTTCAGCAGCGCGCGCACCCGCCGGCCCATGGCCTGCTGAAGATGCGCGCTCATCAGCTTCAGGCCGACGAAAAGAAGCCCCAGGCCTGCCAGCAATTCAGCCAGAACGAGCATTCACACCCTCGAAAAACCACTGCGATGGTGGCTTCATAGCGCCTCTGCGCCGCCGCGTCGCCACGCCGGTCCGGACCCCGGAACGAAGCGTTGAAATCGTTTGATTTTATCTCTCGCCGACGGAGCCGGCGGCATGGTCCCGCCCCCGCACGCAGACAGCACCGACACAAGCAAAGGGGGAGGTGATGGCTCACCTCCCCCTTTTTTACCGTGTGCGGTCCGCGATCAGAACTTCAGGGAGAACTGCGCGGTGAAGGCGTTCTGGCTGGCTTCGCTGGCGATTTGGCCGACGTAGTTCACCTGGAGTGTGGCGAGGTCGGAGAGGGCGTAGGCCAGCCCCGCGCCCATCAGCAGCGTGTTTTCGGCAATCGGCACACCCGAGACCTGGAACGGTGTCGCCCCGCCCTGGAACAGCATGTTCGCGGTCGGCGTCGTGTCGCCGAAGGCGTGCTGCCAGCCGAGGGTCGCGCTCGGGGTGAGCGCGCGCCCGCCGAGCATGAAGGAGGTCGCCGCCCGCACGCCCAGGGTGGTGTAGAACGTGTTCTGGTCGTTGGTGTTGACGTTCAGGCCAGCGCCGGAGCTGAGCAGCCCGCCTTCGGTAAGCGACCCGCCCGAGATGTTCACGTAGGCAAAACCCGCGAACGGCTCGAACGCATAGCTGCCGACGCTGAAGTCGTAGCCCACTTCGCCGAACACCTGGGTGGTGCCCACGTTGTAGCCGCCGTTGGTGGCGCCGGAGAAGCCGGGGAACACCACGGAGCGCGTGACCGAGATGTCATGCCAGGTGTACGAGGCGCCGCCGCGCAGCGCCCAGGCGCCGAACTGGCCGCCCGCGTAGAGCCCGATGTCGTAATTGTCCATCGAGCCCGAGGAGTTGCGGGCGTCCACGTCGAACTGGGTCTGGCTGAAGCCCGCAACGACGCCGACCCGCACATTGTCCAGGACGCCCACGTCCACACCGGCGAAGAAGCCGCCGATGGTGCTGGAGATCGAGGCGGCATTGGTGTTGCCGAAGGCATTGCCCCAGCCGCCGTAGCCCTGCATCCACAGGGTGGGCGTCAGATCCTGGCTCAGCTTGGCGGTGGCCGGGCCGGCCGCTTTCGCGGCATAGCTCAGCGCCGTGTTGCCTTGCGGCGTCACGGACTGGCGCAGGCGCGTGCCCACCGCATCCCTGAGGTAGTTGGTCTCCTGCTGGATCACGGTGTTGACCGAGGGATAGATCTCGCCGGAGAGCTGGTTCAGTGCGGGCGCGACAGCCCCCACCGACAGGCCCATCAGCGCGTCGAACACTGGGTTGCCCCCGCCCAGCGTCTGCGCCGCCACCGCCACATTCACCTGGTTCGGCGTCTGCGCGTAATAGACGAAGTCGACGCCGGTGTAGGTGAGGACTAGGTAGACGTTGTTCAGGTCGTAGCCGAGTTCTGGCTGGAGGAAGGCGTAATCGGAGGTCACGCCGCCAAACGTGCCGGAGACGGTGCCCGTGGTGGTGATGATCGGGATCATGCTTTCGGCGGGGTAGCGACCCGGCACCGCGAGCACCTGCACCGTCGCGCCGGAGGACAGGGTGACGTTGCCGGTGGCGAGGATGAGGTCGTGGGCGCCCGAGGGCGTCACGTCGACCGCATAGACCGAGCCGGAGTTGAATGTGACAGGCCCGCTCACCGTCAGCGTGCCGGGCGAGTAGCCCGGTGCCACCGTGCCGCCGCTGTTGACCGTCAGAGAGCCGATGGTGGCCGTGCCGCCCAGCACGCCGCCGTCATTGACGGTGAACGGCGAGGTGGTCGTGGAGCCTTGCTGAAGCTGCACGAAGCTGTTGTCGACCGTGATCGGGCCGGTATAGGGCGCGGAGAACTCCACCGTGCCGCCGCCCATGAAGGTCACCGCACCGTTGCCGGTGATCGCCCCCGTGAAGGTGTAGGTATCGGAGCGGTTGAACACCAGATTGGCGTTGTTCACCACATCGCCGCTGATCGCGCCGGTGGTCCCGCCGTTGCCGATCTGCAGCGTGCCGTCGGAGATCGTGGTCACGCCGGTGTAGGTGTTGGTGCCGGTGAGGATCAGGAGGCCCTCGCCGATCTTGACCAAGCCGCTCGAGCCACTGACCACGCCCGACAGGGTGAGGGCCTGGCTGGCGTCGACCTCGAACGTGCCGACGCGCGACGGCGCCATCGGCGCGCTCTCGCTCAGGGGCAGCCCGAGCGTCACGCCGTTGCCATAGGTGAAGGTGCCGCTGGCCCGCAGGATGCCCGACCCGCCGACCGTCAGGTTGCCGGTGCCGAGCGGGGCGGCGCTGGTCACCTGCAGGGTGCCGCCGGTGATGGCGGTGCCGCCCGAATAGGTGTTCACGCCGGTGAGGGCCAACGTGCCCGCGCCGGTCTTCAGCACCGAGCCGGTGCCGGAGATCACGGCGGCGAAGGTGATGTCGTCGCTCCTGTTGAAGGCCAGGGCGGCGTTGTTGACGATGTCGCCGAGGACCGAACCAGAGGTCCCGTTATTGCCCAGTTGCAGCGTGCCGCCGGAGATGGTGGTGCCGCCGGTGTAGCTGTTCGCCGCAGTGAGGATGAGCTTGCCGAAATCGGCCTTCTCAAGCCCGCTGGTGCCGGTCAGCTCCGAGGCGATGGTGGCGACCGTCGAGGTGCCGTCCACGGTGCCGTCACCGACGCGGATGACCGCCGGCGTTGCGCCGGCGAGCGTGATCGATGCGCCGCTCACCACATAGCCGCTGGTGACGAACTGCATGCCGGCGGCCGAAACCTGGCCGAGGCTGCTGTCCACCGTGACGAGGCCGGCATCGCCCTGGAACACCGCGAAGCCGCTGTTCCAGGTCCGGGAGATCGTGCCGTTGGCGTTGGTCCAGTTGGTCTGCGTGTTCGCCTGCCAGACGCCGTCGCCGCCCACCACGGTGCCCGTGGGGCTGAGGGTGGTGCCGTTCCAGAAGGCGATCGGGCCGTTCGGGCTGTCGATGAACAGGTTCACCTGGTTGTTGATCGAGGTCTGGATGCCGCCGGCATAGCCCTCCGGCACATTGCCCACCTCCATGCCGTTGTTGGTGAGCATCCCGGAGTAATTCATGATCCGGTAGACGCCGAGGCCGAAGCCCGTGGTCGCCGTCACGTTCAGCGTGCCGGCGAGGGTCAGGTCGCCGGTGACGTTGAACATGGCCGAGCCGCTGGGCGCGCCGAGCGTCACGTTCACGTTCGCGCCCGAGGCCAGGTCCAGGCCGCCCATGGTGAGGACGGTGCCCTGCACGCCCGCGAGGGTGCCGCCGCTCTGCACCGACACCAATTCGGTGATGGTGCCGCCGCCCGAAAGCGTGCCGATTTCGCCGACCGTGACGGGGCTGCCGGTGAGGCTGCCGTTCACGATCAGGTTTCCGCCCGCTACGAGGGTGGGCCCGGTGTAGGTGCTGTCCCCGGCCAGCGTCAGGGCGCCGGTGCCGGTCTTGGTCAGACCGCCGGTGCCACTGATCGCGCCGCCGAAGGTGGTGCTGGCATTGTTGCCGCCGGTGATGAGCGAGGCGCCGTCCAGAACCACCGCGCCCGTGCCGGCGATGGAGCCGACCGTCTCGGTGCCTTCCTGGAGGAGCAGTTGCGCGCCGGCGGCGATGTTCACCGCACCGGTGTCGCTGAGCGCATTCCCGCCGACCGCATTGAGGATGCCGGCGTTGACGTTGGTGGCACCGTTATAGGTGTTGGTGCCGCCGATCAGCAGGGTGCCGGTGCCGGTCTTGTTGAGGTCGCCGTCGCCGGAGATGGTCCCGGTGAGCGTCAGGATTTCACCTTCATCCACCGAGAAGCCGCCGGTCAGGCCCGCGGCCAGGGAGAAGGTGTTGCCATAGACATAGGTGCCGCTGGAGCGCAGCACGCCCGCGTCTTGCAGCGCCACGTTTCCGGTGCCGAGCGCGCCGGAGGAGCCCAGCACCACGGTGCTGGCATCCGATATCGTGGTGCCGCCGGTATACTCGCTGGGGCCGGCGAGGGTCTGCGTGCCGGTGCCGGTCACCGCGAGGCAGCCGGAGCCGCTCATGTTGCCGGAATAGCTGCTGGTGAGGCCGCCCGCCACGATGAGGCAGTAAGAGTTCAGCACCACGGCACCGGCGCCCGACAGGGCGCCGACGGTCTCGTCGGTGTCCATCAGTTCCAGCGTCGCGCCGCTAAACACGGTCACCAGAGCGGTATCGGACAGCGAGGAGCCGCCGCCGATGAGCAGGCGCCCGGCGACGACGCTGGTGGCGCCGCTGAAGCTGTTGGTGCCGGTGAGCGTGAGGGTGCCGGCGCCATTCTTGAAGAGCCGGCCGGTGCCGGAGATCACGCCCGCATAGCTGATGTCGTTTGAGCGGTTGAAGTTGAGAATAGCATTGTTGACGATGTCACCCTGGACCGAGCCGGTGGTGCCGCCGTCGCCAATGCCCAGCACGCCCTGGGAGATCGTGGTGTTGCCGGTATAGGTGTTCTCGCCCGTAAGGATGAGTTGCCCGCGGTCGGTCTTATTGAGACCTGATGTGCCCGCGAGGACCGAGCCGATGGTCGCGTGATACGCCCCCCCCGGTACGGTTCCATCGCCGACCCGAATGACGGTCTGGCCGCTTTCGGCCGCCAGCACGATCGTGCCATCCGATACGTTGTAGCCGTCCACAGCGAACTGCATGCCGGTGACAACCACAGGGCCGCTTTCGCTGTCCACCGTCACCGTGCCGGGCGCACCCATGAACACGGCGAAGGTCCCGGCGGCATAGGGGCCGTTGACCGCGCCGCTGGCGGTTGTCCAGTTGTCGGCCTGCGGTCCGACGGTCATGTTGGTCCAGATGCCATCGCCGCCGTTGACTACGCCGTTATTCTTCGGGCCGGCGCTGCCGTCCCAATAGCTCAGGCTCTGGCCGTCCGTATTGACCAAATTGATCTGTCCGGGAACGGCAACCTGAATGAAGGTGGTGGATCCGGTGGGCATGGTGCCCAGCACCAGGCCCTGGTTGGTGAGGTCGCCGTCGTAGCTGATGACGCGATAGACGCCCGCCCCAAAGGTGCCGCCTTCCGATTGCGTGACGTTCAGCGTTCCCGCGAGGGTCAGGTCGCCATGCACGATGACGAGGTCGTTGAGCGAACCGCCGACCGTGTTGGCCTGGCCGAACTCGAAGTTCAGGATGGAATTGCTTGCGAGGGTCAGGCTGCCGTCGATGGTCAGCGTGCCGGGGCTGTTGCCCGGCGCGAGGATGCCGTCAGTGATGCTCACCGAGCCGCCGAACGTGCCCCAGCCGGCCAGAGTGGCGCCGCCGCTCACCGCGAGGGTGCTGGTTGGACCGCCGAGCCAGCCGTTCAGGACCAGCTTCGTGCCCGTCACGGTGATCGCCCCGCCGATCGGGGCCGTGTCATCTATCGTGGCGGCCCCGCCGTAGCCCGACACCACCAGAGTGCCGGCGCCGACGATGTCGAAGCCGAGGGGGTCCGAGCCGAGTTGCAGGACCGGCCCCGAAAGCGTCAGCGACCCGGCATCGACCGATATGCGGGTATTGCTCTGAACCGCGACCAGACCGGCCCAGCTATTGTCGCCGCTCACGCTTTCAAGCGCGCCCAGGGCCGCACCTGTCCCGTTGAGGGCCAGGATTTTGTTGCCCACGGCAATGCCGCCCTCAAGCTGAAGCGTGGCGCCGGCATTGAGAAACGCCGCGTTATTGAAGGCACTGGTCGCACCGAGGGCGGACCCATTGGTGATCTTTAGGATGCCGCCGAGGACAAAGGTGTTTCCGAGGTAGGTGTTGGTGCCGGTCAGCGTCAGCGTCGTGGTGTCGGATTTAAACAAGCTTGCGGTGCCCGCCAGGACCGAACTGATCGTGGCGTCCGTCGTATTGAATGCCAAGCTATTGGATGCGGTGATGGTGCCGGAATTGACCGTGCCGCCGGAGTAGTTATAGGCCGCCGCCGAGACATCGGCGTTCAGAACGCCGCCGGACTGCGCGAAATCATTCTGCGAAACCGAAAGTCCCGCAGTAATGGTGCCGCCGGAAAAGACGACAGAGCCCTGGGTTATGGTCTTGCCGCCGAGATCCAGCATACCGCCGGACTGGTTGTAGGCGCCGAGCACGGTGACGTCGTTGGCGAGCGAAATGGTCGCGCCGGTGTTGAACACCGAAAACCCGGTGACGTCGATATTGTCGTTCAGCAGCACGTTGCCGGAAAACACCAGATCGGACCCGGTGTTGCTGATTTGACCCATATCGGCGACGTCGAGCGTGGCGCCTGCGCCGGTCAGCGTTCCGAAGGCGCTGCCCGACCCACCGACGATGGTGAGGTTCTCGGCGGACGCGTTGTTGATGGCGCCGGCGATCGTCCCGCTGTTGATGATGGTCGTCAGGGTGCCGCTGGAATAGTTGTAGATGGCGATGGCGCCCTGGATCAGGCCGCTGTTGGTCAGCGTGCCGATCAGGCCGCCGTTCGCGATGGCGGTTCCCGTCACGGCCTGGATCAGGTTGCTGTTGTCCAGGCTGGCGATCACGCCGCCGTTGTTGTTGTAAATGCCAACGAACCGGCCTTGGATCGTGCCGGAATTGCTGAAGACATCGATCGTCGAGCCATTATTATTAATGGCATAATAAGCATTGGAAATGATCTGACCTTCGTTGGTCAGGGTGCCGATCGTACCGTTATTCCAGTTGCTCAGTGCGGAGGCTGAGCCTCTGCTAAGGATCAGTCCCGAGTTGATGATCGTGTCGATCAGGCCGCCATCATTAAATACACCGCTGTTGCCGTCGATCGTTCCCGAATTCGTCAGGGTACCGATGTAGTTCTGATTCAGGATCGCGGTCGCCGCGGTCGATATGATCTGACCTTCGTTGAGAATGCTGAGTATGACGCCGCTATAATTGTAAATAGCCTGCCCCGTTCCGCCCTTGATCGTGCCGGTGACGGTATTGTTCAGCGCCTCAATGGTCGTGTCGGAATATACGTTATAGATACCCCGGTAACCCGAAATGATCTGCCCGCTATTGATAATGGTGCCGATTGTGGAGGTTTCATCATTATAAATAGCGACATTATCCGCGCTGATCAGGCCGGAATTATTCAAAGTCAGAATTGTCGATTGGTAGTAATTGCGAATGCCGTCATTGCCCTGGATTATTCCAGTGTTAAGCAAGCTCGCAATTGTATTCGCGTAATTATAAACCGCAGCCGAGGTTATCCCTAGTATGCGGCCACTGTTGTCAAGCGTTCCAATATATTGGTCATTTTCAATGCCAATGCCGCCGGATATCAATCCAGTATTCAAAAGGCTTAAAATGGTGCCGGCATTGAGGATGCCGATGCCGCTGGTGCCACCCGTTATGAACCCGGCGACGATGATTCCGTCGATCACGGTCCCGGTATTGGTCAGCGTGCCGATGGAGCCGCTATTCTTGATCGCGGTACCGGAGGCGGATGAGATCAAATTCGAGTTGCTAAGCGACAGGATCGTGCCGCCAGCGTCGTTCCATATCCCCTGCCCACCGCCTTCAATCACGCCTTCGTTGATAAAGGTCTCGATGAGAGCGTCGGAGAGGCCGTTATAGACGCCGCGATAGGGAGAGCTGATCGTGCCGGTATTCGTCAGGCTGCCGATGGTGGTGCCTTCGTAATTGACAAGCGCGGTACCTGACGTGCCCAGAATCAGGCCAGAGTTGTTCACAGTTCCGATCGTGGCAAGATAATAATTGTAAAGACCATAGTAACCCTGGATGGTTCCGGAGTTCACTAGGCTTTCAATCGTTCCGCTATAGTTGTAGAGGCCAACCGACGAGGCGCCAATAATTGTGCCGCTATTATTGACGCTCTGGATAAAGCCGCCCGAATTGTAGAGGCCCCTATAAGCCGAATCTATCTGTCCGGTATTGATCAGCGTGAGGATGGTGCCGGAGGTATATACGCCTGTTGAGTAATCCGCCGTTACTTTTCCGCTGTTGTTGAAAGTGTCTATCTGCCCGTAGTTTGCAACGCCGAGATTGCCGCTGATCTCGCCGGAATTTGTGAGGGTGCCAATCGTGCCGGTGTTATAGACCCCGGTGCCCGTGGCGGATATTAGGCCGCCAACAAGTGCGCCTTCGGCGTTGAAGGCATTATTTTCAAGAGTATCGATATTACCTGAGTTGAAAATGCCGTCAGAGCCCGAAATCACGCCGGAATTCACGACAGATCCGATGGAGCCTGTATTGTTAAGGGCTGAGGATGAACCCGAACTGATCGTGCCGATAACGAGCATGACACCATCAATGGTGCCGATATTCCTCAGGCTGGTGATGAGCCCGGACGTGCTGATGCCGTAACCGCTGGTGCCTTCGATCGTGCCGGTGTTGGTGAGCGAGGTGATGGTCCCCTCACTCGCCAGGCCGACCGGACCGGTGATCAGGCCGGAATTTGTGAGGGTGCCGATGGAGCCGGTGTTGTAGAATGCGGTGGTGCTGTTGCCCCTGACGATGCCGCCAACGAGAGCGCTCCCATCATAAAGCGCGTCATTCTGAAAGAGTGTGAGGTTGCCTTCGTTGGCGAAGCCGCCGTAGCCGGAAAGCAGGCCGGAATTGATGATGGTGCCGATCGTTCCGCCGGCATTGTAAACCGCCGTCGTCGAGCCTGCTGTGATGATGCCGCCGGCGAGCGTTCCGCCGCTGACCGAGCCGACGTTTTCGATGAAATCGACCGTGCCGCTATTGCGGATACCGTACGTCCAACCCGAAATCACACCAGTATTGGATATTGTATTGATGCTTCCGCCAAAATTACGGATGCCATCGCCATTGGCGGTGCTGATAAGCCCGGAGTTGGAGAGGACGCTGATGCTTCCTTCTTCCAGATAAACGCCGCTGCTGTAGCTGGATATCGTTCCGCTATTTGTCAGGGTTCTGACAGAGCCGCCTTCGACGCTGATGCCGGTGCCCGAGTTGGACGATATGAGGCCGGCGTTTGTGAGCGTGCCGATGCCACCGAAATTGCGCACGCCGATGCCGGTGTCGGCGGAAATCACGGCGTCGGCGAAGTTATGCAGCGTTTCGATGTTGCCGCGGTTGAAGACGCCGTTGCCCCTGCCGCCGCCGGTCACCGTTGAACTGATGGTGCCGCCGCTCAAATTCTCCAGGGCCGAAATGGTCCCGGAGTTGAAGACGCCGGCAATGATAGCGGTCGAGCTGCCGGTATCGGCGACCACGTAAATCACGCCGGCGTTCGTAAGAGTGGTGATCGTGCCGTCGAGGTTGCCGACGCCGAAGACCGACTGGCGCGGGCCTGCGACGAGCTCGGCTGTGGCGTGAATGTCGCCGGAATTGCTCAGGCTGCCGATGACGCCGCCTGCGTTCAAGACGCCGGCGAGGACATTGCTGGAGCCGACCGTCAGCCCGCCGCCGCCTATGATGGCGGCGCCGACTTGGTTCGTCAGGCTGTTGATGGTGGATTGAACATTCAGGAGGCCGCCCAGGAGCTGCCCCGAACCGGTCGCCTCGGCCTGAAACGACCGTATGGTGCCGCCCGACTCGTTGGTTATGCTGTTGACGGCGATCGTGGACAGCGCATTCGCTATGCCGGCTTTTTTGCCCTGAATGAGACCGCTGTTGCTCAGGGCTCCGAGCGTTGAATCGTACGCGCTGACAAACCCCGTCGATCCGGCGGTGATGATCCTGCCGGAATTGTGCAGGGTGCCGATGCTGCCGGAATTGACGCTGACGACGCCGTTCAGGTCGCCGCTGATCGTGCCGGAGTTGTTGAGTTCGCCGATCCGCCCGCCGTTGGAGAGCACGCCGGTGCCGCCCGAACCGCTCGATCCGCCCCGGATCGTGCCGGAATTCGTGAGCGTGCCGATCACGCCCGAGTTGTTGATGCCGGTAACGCCGACAATCAGCGCGGTATTCAGAAAATTCGTGATGGTCGCGGACGGCCCTGTGGCAACCGCTGCGCCGGCATTCGAAGATATGGTGCCGTTATTGGTTGCGCCGGAAATCACACCGGCCATGACGCCGAGCGCAACGCTGCCGCCGCGCGTTGCGGTGATCTGGCCGCTGTTGGTCAGCGAGCCGATGCTGCCCGAACTGATGATGCCGCTTCCACCCGAGATGATGCCCTCATTGGACAGGATCCCGATGCTTCCGCTCGCGGCGTTCAGAATGGCGATGTCATACAAGCCGTTGTCGGCTTCGCTGAGGATGGTTCCAGTCGACGCATTGGTCAGTGTGGAGATCACGCCGGTATTGTAGACGGCGGCGAAAATCCCGGTTTCGTCGGCCGCAACCCCTGCCGCCATGATGGTTTCGCTGTTGTACAGCGAGATGATGGTGCCTGCGATGTTGGCGACGCCGGCGACGGTCTGCCCCACATTCTGGCTGTTACCGCTGCCCCGGATGGTGCCGGTGTTGCTCAGGCTCCCCATGAGCCCGCCGCGGTTCATCACGCCGACGAAAATCACTTCGGAGCTTTGCTCCGACGTCGAGTCGGCGATGATCTGACCGGCGTTGGTCAAGGTCTGGCCGCCGGTGAGGATCGCGTCCACGCCGATGGTGGTCGAGGGGCCGCCGACGACACCGTTGCTGGTGATGGTGAGGTCGCTGCCCGTCCAGATCACGCAGGGGACGGTCTGGGCAGTGATGATCGTGGTGTCCGCCGGTACCTGTGTACATGCCTGGGCGAAGGCGGGGTCTATGCTGCTCAGGCTTGCGGACGTCGCGATCAGGGATACCCCGGCCAGAAGCTGCCAGCGGGTGGAGCGGCTCGTGGAGCGCTGCTTGTTTTGATTCATTTTTTCCCCCGCGACGGTTCAGGCAAAGAACCGGCACATAAACGTCGACATTTCACCTTATTTCCGCACGGGGAGAGTGTGAAGGCGTATTCATCCGCCGCTCACCTGATTCCGGCTATACGAATGGGTAGATGCAATTTTGTCACGGAAGTCAGCGCTTTCGAGGCGCTCTATCCGTGCAGCGCGGCCAATTCGCCCCTTAGGCGCGACATGACGCCGGCCCAATCGCCAAGGCTTGGCTGACGGAACAGCCGCAAACTCGGGTACCAGGGCGAATCGTCCCGGCCGAGCAGCCAGCGCCAGTCGGGAACCAGCGGCAGCAGAACCCACGCCGGGCGGCCCAGCGCGCCCGCCAGATGGACCGGTGAGGAATCCACCGAGATCAGCAAATCGGCCACGGTGAGGATGGCCGCCGTGTCCTCGAAATCCCGGATGGTCTCATCGAGCGCCTTGATCCGCATGCCCTCGGGCGGGCTATCGGCCTCGGCGGCGCTCGGTCCCTTCTGCACCGCCAGAAAGGTGCCCTCGAAGCCATCGGCCAGCGGGGCGAAATCATTCAGGCGCATGGAGCGGTTGGCGTCATTGGTGTGCGTGGGGCTTCCCGCCCACACCAAGGCCACCCAAGGCCGGGGCAGATCGGCAAGCTTGCGCCGCCACGTCTTCACCCGCGCGGGGTCGGCGGTGAGGTAAGGCATCGGCCCCGGTAGGTCGTCCAGGGTCAGGCCCATCACCATGGGCAGCGACATGAGTTCGCAAAAGCTGTCGAACGCCGGGGGCAGGGTGCCGCGTTCCAGAATGGTGTCGAAGCCGCCCATCCGCTTTGCTAGGGAAAACAGCGGCGGCGTCACCTCCAGCACCAGATTGGCGCCGCTGCGTGCCTTCGCCTGCCGCGCCAGACGCATGAATTGCAGCGTGTCGCCGAAACCCTGCTCGTCGTGGATCAGCAGGGTTTTTCCCGGCATCGGCGCGCCGTTCCAGCGCGGGCGCTGCACCTTGCGCTCGATGCGCGTGGTGTGGGGCATGGAGTAGCGCCACTGGTATTCCCGCCAGCCGCGCTGGAAGTCGCCGAGCAGCAGCAGGCTCTCCGAGAGGTCGAAGCGCCCGGTGAGATCGCCGGGCAGGGCCTCCACCAGCTTGGCCTGGATGTCCCGCGCCTCGGCGATGCGCCCCTGGGCGCGAACCGCGCGGGCCAGCAGCCGCCACGTCTGCGCCGGCCCGACACCGGCGGCGATGCGCGCCGCGAGAATGCGTTCCGCCTCGCCGAAGCGGTTCTGCGCCATCAAGGCCACCGCCTGCTGTTCGGCGGCGTTTCCGGCGTTCATCGCGCCGCCACTCATTGGGGCTGGCCGAGCGCGTCGAGGAGGGGCTGGAGGTGGGCGGCATACGCCTTCCAGCGCCCGGCGGAGGTCTTGTAGATCGGCTGGCGCACCTGCGTCATGCTCGCGGTGCGCACCGGGCGGTTGGTTTCATGGAAGGCGAGGCACCGGTCGTCCCACGGCAGGCCGAGCGCCTCCAGAAGGCGGCGGGACTGCCCTTCCTGGTCCGCCACCATCTCCTGATAGTCCACCTCGATGAAGTGGCTCGCGGGCAGCACGGCCCGCCAATGATCCATCAGGGCTTCGTAGTGGCGATAGAACTGCCCGAGTTCCGTAAGGTCATAGGTGAAGCGTTGCTCGGCGGCGAACAGCTTGGTGTAGCAGGACAGGCAGGTGTCGACCGGATCGCGCCGTGTATGGATGATGCGGGCATTGGGCAGGATCGCGTGGATCAGGCCGGCGTGGAGGAAATTGGCGGGCATCTTGTCCACGACGTGCCGACGTCCCAGGGAGAGCGGGGTGATGCGGTCCATATAGGCCGAGCCCAATGCCGCGATCTGCCCGGAATCCAGTGTCTCGGCGGTCTTGGGGTAGGCGCCGGTGGCGGACGCCAGGGATTCCATGAAGGGCAGTTCCCCCGCCCCGTGGACCGCCGGATGGGACGCCAGGATCTGCTCGATCAAGGTTGTCCCGGAACGGGGCATCCCCAGGATGAAGATCGGCATGTCGGAGGCATGGCCTGCGCCGGCGAACTTCTGAAGCAGGGCAGGCGAGAAGGTTTCGGAAATCCCCCGCATCCAGGTTCCGGTCTCCGCGCCATTATAGCTGAAGGTGGAGCGTTTCCTGCGGTTTCCCGCATCGAGATGGGTGAAGGCAAGGTCGCCGTCTCCCGCATCCATATAGGCTTTGCCCAGGGCGAAATGGATCGCGATGCGGTCATTGATCGGCTGGCGCCCCTCTGGACCCAGCAGCGCTTCCATCTGCGCGATGTCCGGGTCGCCCTTTGAGAAACGCTTGAGTTCCGTGCGGTTGGCCCAGGCCGATATGTTGCGTGGATTTTCCTGGAGCAGCGCATCGAATAGCTCAAGCGCCTGCTGCTTGGCCCCAAGCTCCATGTGCAGGGACGCCTTGTTGGCGATGGCGCTCTCGCGCGCCCGGCCGGGGATGGTGGCGGCCTTGTCAAAGGCGGCGATCGCCTCGTCGTGGCGGTTGGCCGCCTGAAGCATCTCGCCAAGCACATTGTGGGTATCGGAGCTTTGCGGCGCGCTCGCCACCGCCCGCCGCGCCGCCTCCAGCGCCGCTTCCATCCGGTCCACGCGCTTAAGCAGGCGAGCCTGTGCCACCAGCGCACCGAAATGGGCCGGGGCGAAGGAGAGCAGCGCATCGAGCCAGCGCAGCGCATCGGCATAGCGCAGCCGGGACAGTTCGACGCCGGCCAGATTGATATAGGCGTCGGGAAGCCGGGGGTTGAATTCGATGGCGCGGCGCGCCGCCTCTGCGGCTTCGTCCAACTGCCCGAGTTCGTTCAGCAGGAAGGCGATGTTGCTTTCCGCTTCGGCATAGCCGGGGCGGATCGCCAGGGCGCGCGCATAGTGAAGCCGCGCCTTTTCCAGTTCGCCAAGGCGATTGTAGGTGTTGGCGAGATTGTTGTGTGCCTCTGCGCTGTCCGGCTGCAAGCGCACCACCCGCTCCAGGCAGGTGACGCTTTCCTCGAACTTTCCGGCCTCTTGCAGCACGATGCCGAGGTTGTTCCAGGCCGAAACCAGCGTGGGTTCGAGCGCGGTCGCGCGCCGTCCCGCCTCCTCGGCCTCCGCCAGCAGACCCTGCTGCCGGCACATTTCCGCGAGGTTGCTGAAATAGAGCGCCGGCGCCCGTGGCGAGAGGCAGGCCTGGCGCAGATGTTGGATCGCCAGCCCGTGATTCCCGAAGGCGTGGGCCATCAGGCCCAGGATATGCAGCGCATCCGGCTGGCCCGGCCACGCGGCGAGCACACGCTGGCAGAGAAGCTCGGCCTGTTCGGCCTGCCCGGCGTTCCAATGCTCATTGGCGCGCTGGAGCGCCTGCTGGATGGTGAGACTCTGGGGTTGCGCGACAGGAACGGGTTTGCGGGTCATAAGCACCAACAGACAAGGCCAGGAGGTCGAGATAGGCACAGCGGCGCCCGGAAGAGACACCCGGCGCACGGTCTTTGCGTCCCGGTCTCATCTCCCGTCACCTGCATTTTCCTATACCCCATCTCGCAGGTTTTTAAGGGGCCTTTTGTCGGCCTGCGATTCCGAAGCCGCCTGCGGCCGGCCTGCTCTCCAGAACTTGTTTGTCGCTCCGCGCCGGTCCGTGGCATGACCCACGCGGCAATTGACGAGGAGACCGCCATGGACGCCCCACACACCACCCGTTCTCCCAACCCCGCGCTTCAGGGCCTCGATGGGCTCGCGCGCGAGCCTTTCACCCGCCGTATCTTCGTCATGTCGAGCCTGATCACGGGCTTCACGCTGGCGACCGACGTGGTCCACGCCCAGGCCATCCGCACCGACGACACCGCCCTCGTGGCGGGCGACGTGCAGATCCCCACCGCCGACGGCAACATGCCCGGCTATCGCGCCATGCCACAGGGCAACGGCCCGTTCCCGGTGGTGCTGGTGGTGGAGGAAATCTTCGGCGTCCACGAATACATCAAGGACATCTGCCGCCGCCTCGCCAAGGACGGCTATTGCGCGGTGGCGCCCGAGCTTTATGCGCGCCAGGGCGACCTCTCCAAGATGACCGACGCCAGCCAGATCGTGCGCGACGTGATCTCGAAGGCCCCCGACGCGCAGGTCATGTCCGACCTCGACGCGACGGCGGCCTGGGCGGTGAAAAGCTCCAAGGGCGACCAGAACCGCCTCGGCGTCGTCGGCTTCTGTCGTGGCGGCCGGGCGGTGTGGCTTTATTCCGCCCACAATCCCAAGCTCAAGGCAGGCGTGGCATTCTACGGCCCGCTGGGCGGCCAGCGCACCGATATCCAGCCGAAGACCGCCTCGGACGTGGCGGCGGACGTCAAGGTCCCGGTGCTCGGCCTCTACGGCGCCAAGGACACCGGCATCCCCGTGGCGGACGTGGAAAAGCAGCGCGACGCCGCGCGTGCCGCCGGCAAGAACGTGGAGATCGTGATCTATCCCGAAGCCGGGCACGGTTTCCACGCCGATTACCGGCCGAGCTACAACAAGGCGGCGGCCGATGACGCCTGGGCGCGCATGCTTGCCTGGTTCAAGCAGAACGGCGTGAGCTGAGCGGTATAACTCTGCCCGGCGGCGCTGCGGCCGGGCAGGCGCGTTTCCATACAATACGGCGGGAGGGACCATGGCTCGTCGCACCTGGATCGTAGCGTGGGCGGCGCTCGCCGTGGCACTGCTGATCCATGCCTCCGCGCACGCCGACAGCATCAATGCCGGCGGCCGCAGCATCAGCCCCAATCGCCCCTTCGCGACGCAGGCTGTGGCGGAGTTCAATACCCCCTGGGCCCTCGCATTCCTTCCCGATGGGCGCATGCTGGTCACGGAGAAGCCGGGCCGCATGTTCCTGGTCACGCAGGAGGGTGTGAAGACGCCGATCGGCAATGTTCCGGCGGTTGCGGCGCAAGGCCAGAACGGCCTGCTCGACATCGCGGTCGCCCCGAATTTCGCGGCCAGTTCGACGCTCTATTTCACCTATACCGAGCCGGGCGAGACAGGCAGCCGGCTCGTGCTCGCCCGTGCGCGGCTCGACCTCTCCGGCGGCGCGGCGAAGCTGTCCGATCCGGCGGTGATCTGGCGCCAGAGCCCCGCGGGCGGCGGCGGCCAGCCCGGCGGCATCATCGCCTTCGATCCACAGGGCACCCATCTGTTCCTGACGGTCGGCGACCGCATGGTGCCGGGCAGCGCGCAGGACCCGAAGCAGGCGCGCGGCAAGCTGCTGCGGCTCAATCTCGATGGCTCGACCCCGCCCGATAATCCCAATGCGAGGGCGGGCGGTGTCCCGGCCCAGACCTGGAGCACGGGGCATCGCAACCCCTATGGCCTCGCCTTCGCGCCCGACGGCAAGCTCTGGCTCCACGAGATGGGTCCGCGCGGCGGCGATGAACTCAACCTCATCGCGCCTGGAGTGGACTACGGCTGGCCCCTCGTCTCCAACGGCGACAATTACGACGGCACGCCGATCCCGCGCCACGCCACCCGGCCTGAATTTGCCGCGCCCGCGCTCTATTGGACCCCGGTGATCGCCCCCGCCGGTCTCGCCTTCTACGAGGGCGCGATGTTCCCGCAATGGCGCGGCTCGGCCCTGATCGGCGGCCTGCGGGTGCAGGCCCTGGTGCGTGTCAGCTTTTCGCCGGACGGCCAGCCCGACGAGGCCGACCGCTGGGACATGGGCGCCCGCATCCGCGACGTGGCGGTCGCCGCCGATGGCGCCGTCTGGCTCATCGAGGATGCAAACCCCGGCCGCCTGGTTCGGCTGACCCCGGCACGCTGAGGGCACACGACGCCACCTGACCCCGGCGGCGTCGTGATGGGGGTGTCAGATGCGCTCGATGATGGTGAAGCCGCGCTGGCGGTCGGTCAGATAGACCAGCCCGCGCGTGTCGATCGTCACATCGTTGCTCTGAACCCGCTCCGCGCCCGTAGGCACGTCCGGGACGAAATAGGCAGCCTCGCGCAAGGCATGCGGGTTTGAGATGTCCACCACCCGCACCCCATGGGCGAACCATGCCACGGGAATTTCCGTGCCGGTGATGATCTCGCATGGCTGATGGCAGGCGGTGGCCAGCGGCTGGGGACCATCCTCTATGCCCTCCACCTGGAAGCTGCCGACCGGCATCGGCGCGCGCTCGTCGGTAATGTCGACCATCCAGAGGAAGGCGGGGACGCCGTCGAGCGGGCGATACACGTCCTCGTCCGCCACCACCATGTAGCGCCGGCCCCGGATATCGAAGGGCACGGGAAGCGCCGTGTGGGTCGGGCAATGGAAAGGCGGCGACCAGTCCAGGCCGGAAATGCGCTGCGGCTTGGTGAGGTCATCGATATCAAGAATATGAAAGCCGGCCTGCCAGTAGCTGGTGTAGAGGCGATTGCCCATCCGCAGCGGATGATGGCAGCGGTGGGCGGTGCGATCCCAATTGGGAGTTTCGCCACCGGCGGTCCACTGGCCCGGCATCCACCAGCGGCTGACTTCGACGGGCTTTGAGGGGTTTTCGAGGTCGAGGATGATTACGAAGTGGCCGAGATACCCGTCCGCGGTTGAGGAAAGATAGGCATATCGTTCGTCCAGATCGAACCTGTGAACGCCTTGCCCGCCGGTTTCCCACCGGCTCAGCAGGCGCGGCGCGGCGGGGTTGGAGATGTCGTAGATGCAGACGCCGCCCTTGAAGTCGGGAGAGGGCAGGCTCTTGTCGTTGTTGTTGATCTCTTGGTTGATGACCATGATGTCGCCGGCCACCCGCACCTTGTGGGAATGGGTGCCGGGCGTCATCGGCAGTTCGGCGAGAAGCTTGGGGTTCTTCGGGTCGCGCACATCGACGATCGACGTGCCGTGCGGCGCGCGCATATGGCCGACATAGGCGATGCCGTCACGCACGACGATTTGGCCGCCCCCCGCGCAATCGAAATAACCCGCCTGCTTCATGCCAAGGGACTTCGCCATTGGTCTTATCCTTTTCTGATCCTGGGTACGCTGTGCTTGGGTCGTCATTGGTGCATCGGCGCCGGCTTCAGGGCTTGATCCCCGCCGCATTGATGACCTTGGCCCATTTGTCGATCTCGGCCCGCACATAGACCGCAAACTCTTCCGGCGTGCTGCCGATGGCGTCGATCCCCTGGGTCGCGAACGCCGCGCGAACGTCATCGGACTTGATGGCCTCGTTGGCGACGCGCGCGAGCCGGTCGATGATGGCCTTGGGTGTGCCAGAGGGGGCAAAAAGCCCGAACCACACGCCGGTGTCGAACCCCTTCAGGCCGAGTTCGTCCATGGTCGGAAGGTTGGGTGCCGCGCCGGCCCGCTTGAGCTGGGTCGAAGCCAGCGGGATCAGTTCACCCGATTTCTGCGTGAGCACGGTGGGGGCGGGAACGAACATCATGCTGGTGCGCCCGGCGATCAAATCCTGCATCGCCTGCGAACTGCCTTGATAGGGGACATGCACCAGCTTCACGCCCGCCATCAGGCCGAACAGTTCGGCCGATAGGTTGGGCGATGTGCCATAGCCAGATGAAGCGTAGAGGATTTCATTGGGCCGGCTGCGCGCCTTGGCGATCAGTTCGTCCAGGGTCTTAACCCCCAGCGAGGGGTGCACCATCAGGATGTTCGGCACTGTCGCCAGGAGCGCGATCGGGGTCAGATCCTTGACGAAATCGAACCCCGCATTCGGCGCGAGCGTCACGTTGACCGTGGTCGCCGCCGACCCGAACAGCAAGGTGTAGCCGTCCGGTTGCGCATGGGCGACGAAGCCGGTGGCGATGTTGCCGCCAGCCCCGGTCCGGTTCTCGATGACGAACGTCTGGCCGAGCAATTGCCCCATCTTCTGGGCGACGATGCGCGCGGTCACGTCGGTCGAAGACCCGGCGCTGAGCCCCACGACCAGCTTCACGGTCCGGCTGGGATAGGCGTCCTGCGCCATCGCAGGCACGGCGAACAGACCCGTTATCAGGGAGATGAAAACCGCTCTCCAGCGCATAGGCGTTTCCTCCAGGTTGAGTGACGTTTCGGCGCGACACGAGGTGCCGCGCCGCCTGACGTCGGCCCTTCTTCGGGGCTTTGTTCTTGAAGGATGACCCGGCACGGTCCGCGTATCTCTCTCGAAGCCGATGGCTTCATCCGCGGGGCGCCGAAATTCCCCCTTCCTGAGCGAGTTATGCCGTTGCAATCCATTAGCGATAGGTAGAGTTTTGTGATGGGGATATAAGGCATAGCTAATGACTGACGGGGCGGGCTGGGAGTGGAAAATCGGCCGCAAGCTGCGGCTGCGCGATCTCCATGTTGTCTTCACCGTTGCCGAGTGCGGCAGTATGGCAAAGGCGGCCACCCAGCTTCATGTCACTCAATCCGCCGTTTCTCAGATCATCGCGGAGGTGGAGCAGGAGCTGGGTGCGCAATTGTTCGACCGAAGCCGGCGCGGGGTCCAGGCAACCGCCTACGGGGAGGTGCTGCTGAGGCGCGGGAGGGCGGCGTTCGACGAGCTTCGCCACGGCATCCAGGAGATCAATTATCTCAAGAGCGAAGGCACGGGCGAAATCCGCATCGGCTGCCCGGAAACGCTCGCCGCATCGGTGCTTCCGTCCGCCATCGATCAGTTTTCCAGCCGATGGCCGGGCGTTACGTTCGAGGTCGAGACCTTCACCGGGGCGGCAGCGGCCACGAAGCTACGCGACCGCAGCATCGATCTTGTCTTCGCCCGGGGCGGTCCGGGTCTCAATGCGTTGGCCACATCCGACGACTTCAAGATCACGAAGCTGTTCGATGATCGACTGACCGTGGTCGCCGGCTCCCAAAGCCGCTGGGCTGGTCTTTCGCCTATCGACCTGCCGGATCTGGTCGAGGCATCATGGATCGTCCTGCCTTATGGGTGGGGTGAAGAGGCTGTGCCTGACGCCTTCCGGCTGCGGGGCCTTCCACCCCCGCGCATCGCTCTGAAGACGTTCTCCATTCACCTGCGCCTCCACCTGCTGGTGACGGGACGGTTCGTGAGCGCGCTTCCGGCGTCGGTGCTCCGCCTGCATCAGGCAAGTTTCGGGCTGAAGGAGCTGGGAATCGCGTTGCCGCAAACCCCCTATTCGGTCGCGATCGTCACCTTGAAGAACCGCACGCTGAACCCGGTGGTGGACCACTTCATTCGCTCCACCACCGAAATGCTCGCGCCGCGCGTCCTTTGAGAGGGCGCGAGGGCGTTTCGATCAGGCAGGCGAAATCGCACGAGTGGTCAGATGGTGGCGGCGGCGTTTGCGAGGCGTATCAGGCGTCCCGCGCCGAATTCTCCCAGGAGCGGCGTTTCTACCTGCGTCAGGTGACGCGCCACCATCTCGCCGATGCCGGCGGAATGCTTGAAGCCGTGGCCGGAGCAGGCGGAGACCAGGATCACGTTGTCCAGATCCGGGTGGGCATCGATGAGAAAGCCGTGGTCGAGCGCGGTGGTGTAGAGGCACACGGCCGTGCGCACCGCCCGCGCCGAGACGCCGACCACCTTGCCGCGCACATGCCGCTCGTGCATCCGCGCCACCTCTTCGGGGCTCACCGTTCGGTCGACCTCGGCGATATTGCAGGCGAGGCTGTATTGCTCGGTGGCGAGCTTGACGGTGCCGGGGCTCGCCGAGGGCGGGAAGCCGTACACATAGTCTTCGTCGCTGGCGCCGTGCATCCAGATGAACACCGGGCTATCCGGCGGCAGAAGGTCGGGCTGGGGCAGGTCGAACCAGTAGAGAACCTGGCGGTGCACCGCAAAGGCGGGGTGCAGGTCCGGGCTGAGGAACGCCCCGACCCACGGTCCTGCCGCCACCACCACCTTGCCGGCGCGCAGCGCTCCCTTGTCAGTCTGGATCCGAACCCCTGAACCGTCCCGTGACAGCATCGTCACCCGCGTGTCGGTGTGGATGTCCGCGCCCAACTCCCGCGCCCGGCGTAACTGGGCGGCGATGCAGGCTTCGGGCCTGACATAGCCGCCGCCAGGCTCGAAATAGCCGATCTCGTCGCCGCCGAGCCCGATGAATTGGGGAAAACGGCGCTGGATGTCCCCGGCGTCGAGCACGTCATGGGCGATGCCGTTGGCCTCGGCGACGGCGATTGAACGCCGGACGAAATCGGTCTTGCCGTGATGGGAATTGGGCGCGTTGGCCGATGCCATGACCAGTGCGCCGGACTGGACCAGCAGGGTGTCGCCGGTCTCGTCTTCCAGTTCCCGCCAGATGCGGTGCGATGCCCGCACCAGCGGCACATAGGCCGGCCCCTCGCCAACCGCCTCGCGGGTGATCCTTGTATCCCCGTGGCTCGACCCCATGTCGTGCGGCGGCGACAGGCGATCGATGCCGATCACCCGCACACCGCGCTTTGCAAGCTGGTAGAGCGCGGCGCCGCCCATTGCGCCGAGCCCGATCACGGCGACATCCCAGGATGCTGACGCGAAGCTGTTCAAGGTGAGGGTCTCCGTGAACCGCGCTCAGGCGCGCCAGTCGCCGGGCAGGGCCGCGCCGGAAGGCTCCAGCGCGCTTTCGAGGAAGCGCAGCCAGTTTTCGCCCATGACGCCGCGAATGCGGGTCTCGCTCCAGCCGGCCTGCTCCATGGCGCCGGTCAGCGCGCCATAGCCGGCCAGCGTCTCAAAACCCTTGACGGTGGGCGCCGTGCCCTTGGACGGCACCATGCGGCGGGCATAGCCCTTGTCGTGGCGCAGCCAGTCGAAGAAGCCCTCGTCCTGGTTCTGGGTGAAATCCGTGCCGATGCCCACATTGGCCTCGCCGCAGATGTTCATCATGTAATCGAACAGCCCGATGCAGTCGGCGAGGGTCGTGTCCGCCCCGGTCTTCAGGAAGGGGGGATAGGTGGCGAGGCCGACGAAGCCGCCTCGCTCGACGATGAAGCGCAGTTCTTCGTCGCTCTTGTTGCGGGGATGGTCGAACAGGCCGCGCGGGGCGACGTGGGAATAGGTGCAGGGCCGCTTGGACGCCAGGATCGCCTGACGTGTGGTGTTCGGCCCCACATGGGAGAGGTCCACCAGCATGCCGAGCCGGTTCATCTCGCCGACCACCTCGTGGCCGAAGCCGGAGAGCCCGCCGTCATTTTCCTCCCAGCAGCCGCTGCCGACGAGGTTCTGCGTGTTGTAGGTGAGCTGGACCACGCTGATGCCGAGATCCTTGAACAGGGCCAGCGTATCGATGCGGTCTTCCAGGCCCGTGGTGTTCTGCCAGCCGAGCATGATGCCGACCTTGCCCAATTCCTTGGCGCGGCGGATGTCGGCGGCGCTGCGCACCTGCATGATGATGTCGCCATGCTCCACGAACCAGCGTTTCCACTGGGCGATGTTCAGCATGGTGTCGCGGAAGTTTTCCCACACGCAGCAGGTGCAGTTGGCGGCGGTGAGGCCGCCGGCATGCATGGCCTCGAACACCTCGCGGCTGAAATTCGAGATGATCAGGCCGTCGATCACGATGGCGTCGTCGTGGAGTTTGGTCATTGCGATGTGTCCGGGGTTCGGCGTCAGGCGACGGTCTGCGCGATTTCGGAAGCGGTCATGAAGCGCACGCGCGAGCGCGCCTTGATGGTGTCGATGTGCCGGGCCAGCATCTTCAGCCGGCCGGGATGGCCGATCATCTCGACGTGCAAGGTGAGGTGGTAGAAGGCGCCGGGCCAATCATAGAGGCCGTCGAATTCGTCTTCCCAGATGGTCTGGACTTCACCCGCCGGGCGGATGACGCGGCCGACCTGCCCGCCATAGGTGAAGAACGGCGCATCGGCGAGATGCCACTGCACCGGCACTTCGACCAGCGGGACGGGCTTGCCGTCTTTCATGTGGCGGTAGGGGCGGGCGCGGTCGTGGAAATTGGTGGAGACGGTGACGCCCTCCGCCAGCACCAGGTCCAGCGTGCGCTCGGACCAGTCCCAGCCGGCGGAGCGCCAGGCGGTGGGGCGGATGCCCGTTACATGCTCCAGGGCCTCGATGCCGCCGACCAGCTCGGCCTTTTCTTCTTCCTCGCTCAGCCCTGATACGCCGCGATGGTTCAAGCCATGGCTGCCCAGCTCATGCCCGCGCTTGGCGACCTCACGCACCGCATCCGGGTGACGGTTGCTGGCGAGGCCGGGCACAAAGAAGCTGGCCTTTACGCCCTTCTCGTCCAGCAGGTTGAGCAGGGGGGTGAGCCCCTCGTAGATGCCGAACGTGCCGTTCGAAAGCATCACGGGGCGGTTGGCATTCTTGGGATCGCGGCCGATCCAGGCGGCTTCGGCATCGAGGCAGATGCCGAACACCACGGGGAAGATATCGCTCATGTCTATCCTTGCCTTCTGATGGGCTTTTCCTTGCCGGCCGCGGCCGACAGAAGCTGGTTGACGCGGGTGAGGTCCGATTGGCTGGAGAGCGCGAACAAGGCGTCGCGCAGGCCGCGCGCGGACGCGGGGTCGAGGGCATCGCCGATGCAGGCATCGAACTTGGCTGTGAGGTCTTCATCGCTCATCGGCGCGCGGGGATGGCCGGAGGGGAAGATCACCTGTTCCTCCAATAGCCGGCCGTCCTTGAGCCTCACCTTGAGGCGGGTACGCTCGCGGCCGATGGCCGGCGCGCCGGGGGCGGCGAGGTCTGGATCGATGCGCATGGACACCTTCGGCCAGAACGCCCGCAGCGCCGGATCGGCAAGAGCGGGCGGGTCGAAATCGCCGGAGGCGACCTCGTCCTTGCCGGCAACGATGGCGAGGCAATGGTTGAGACTGAAGCGCGCCTGCATGGGCGAGGTGGGCACGGCATACATCAGATTGCCGAACACAATGGCCGACACGTCCGCTTCGGCCGAGACCACATCCTGGGGCGTGAACGGCACGCGGTGGCGCAGGTTCTTCAGCGCGTCCATGGGGCGGTGGGCGCTGGCGCAGCAGGGATAGGCTTTCAGCCAGGCGCCGAACGCCTCCATGGCGGGCGGCCCGGCGAGCCGCTCGGCCATCGCTGCGAGCCCCGGCATGCCGTCGCCGCCGAACAGATCGGTGAACGACCAGCGGCCATCGAGGATCGCCTCACCGGCGGCGCTGATGCCCGCTTCCGCGAGGCAGGCGGCCATGATGCCGGCCTGTGCCGCGAGCCCGGCGTGGATCGGCTTCATGTCGCTGCCGAATTGCCGCTTGGAGCCGCTGGAGAAGCTGGTGGCGGCGCTGATGGCGACCGCCGTGCGCTCGGCATCCAGCCCCAGTAGCCGCGCGCATCCGGCGGCGGCGGCGATCGGGCCGAAGGTGAGGGTGGTGTGCCAGCCTCGGTCGTAATGCACCATGTTCATGGCGGCGGCGAACGCGGCCATGACGTCGAACGAGATCAGCAGCGCATCGGCGAGACGAGCACCCGATGTGCCCCGCTCCGCGCCGAGCGCGAGGAGCGCGGGCACGAACACGGCGCTGGCATGAGCGGCGGCGGGTTCCAGCACATCGTCGAAGTCGAGCGCATGCGCGGCCGTTGCGTTCACCAGCGCCGCCGCAGGCGCGGCGAGGCCGGTGCCGCCGGCAATCTCTATGGCTGCGCCGGGCGCGGCCCAGGGCGCGAACACCGCCCGCGCCTTAAGGGTCGCGGGGTCGGCGCGCCCGGCCACCATGCAGGCCACCGTGTCGACATAGGAGCGCGCCGCCGCGTGGCGCAGGGCCGGGCTCCAATCGTTCGGACGGTCCGCCGTGTGGCGGGCAAGCTGCATCAGAGGACCGCTCATGCCGCGATCTCCGCGCCGGCGCGGCCGAACGGCCAGCTTGGTGCCTCATGCGCGAAATGGCATCGCGACACCTGCCCATCGGCAAATGCCATGGCGGGCGGCGTTACCGTCTTGCAAATGTCCCGCACCACCGGGCAGCGGGTGTGGAAGCGGCATCCCGGCGGCGGATTGAGCGGCGAGGGAATGTCGCCCGCCAGCGGCGGCGCCGGCCGGGCCCTGGCGCGGCGCGGGTCGGGCAGCGGGCAGGAATCGATCAAGGCGGCGGTGTAGGGATGGCGCGGCTGCGCGAAGATGAGGTCGGTCGGCCCCTCTTCCATCACCTGCCCGAGATACATCACGCACACCCGGTCGCACAGCGAGCGCACGACGCCGAGATCATGGGTGATGAACACGTAGGACAGGCCGAGTTCGGTCTGAAGCGTCTTCATCAGGGCGAGGATCTGGGCGCGGATGGAGATGTCGAGGGCCGAGACGGCCTCGTCGGCCACGATCACCCGGGGGCGCACGGCGATGGCGCGGGCGATGCAGATGCGCTGGCGCTGGCCGCCGGAAAACTGGTGCGGGTAGCGGTCGAGATAATCCTCGCCCGGCGCGAGACCCACCGCATCCAGCAGGCGCGCCGCCTCGGTGCGCAATTCGCTGGGCGGCACGATGCCGTGGATCTTGAGCGGCTGCGCCAGGGTGCGGAAAATGGTCTTGCGCGGGTTGAGGGATTCGAACGGATCCTGGAACACCATCTGCACCGAGCGTCGGTAGCGCCGAAGCTGATCCGTGGTCAGGTCCAGCAGCGGCGCGTCGTCGAGGCGGACCTCGCCGCCGGTGATCTTCACCAGCCCAAGCATGGCGCGGGCGAGTGTGCTCTTGCCGCAGCCGCTCTCGCCCACCACGGCGAGGATTTCGTTGCGCTGGAGCGACAGGCTGACCCCGTCCACAGCGTGAACCGTGCCGCGCGCGCGGCGGAACAGGCCGCCGCCGACCGCGAAATGCACCTTCAGGTCGCGCACCTCAAGCAGCGCGGTCATCGGCGCCTCCTTCGGCCAGCCAGCAGCGTGAGCGGGTGCCCGCCGCGACATCGAACAGCGGCGGCGCCTCGCCCATGCAGCGTGAAAAGCGTTCCGGGCAGCGCGGGTTGAAGCTGCACCCGGGGGGAAGATGCGCGAGGTTGGGCGGATTGCCCTGGATCGCCTCGAACGACGTCACGCGCCGCTCCGGCCCAAGGGTCGAGCGCATCAGGGCACGGGTGTAGGGATGCTGCGCCCGGTAGAAGATGTCCTCGACGGAGCCTTCCTCGACGATCTTCCCGGCATACATCACATAGACCCGGTCACAGAATTCGGCGACCAGGCCGAGATCGTGGGTGATCAGCAGCATGGCGCTGCCGAGGTCGCGCCGCAGCCCCGCGAGGAGGCGCATGATCTGCGCCTGCACGGTGACATCCAGCGCGGTGGTGGGCTCGTCGGCGATCAGCAGGCTTGGGCGCGCGGTGATCGCCATGGCGATCAGGATGCGCTGGCGCATGCCGCCGGAAAGCTGGTGCGGATAATAGTCGATCACGGTCTCGGCGGCGGGAATGCGTACCAGCTTCATCGCCTCCAGCGCCTCCGCCCGTGCGCCGGCGCGCCCAACCTTGCGATGCAGCCGGACAGCTTCGGCGATCTGGTCGCCAACCCGCATGAGCGGGTTCAGATAGGTGGCGGGGTCCTGGAAGATCATGCCCATGCGCCCGCCGCGCACCGATCGCATCTGACGCTCGCTGAGGGTGAGTAAGTCTTGCCCCTCGAACATCATCTGGCCGGACAGGATGCGGGCCGGAGGGCGCGGCAAGCGCATCAGGGACTGGGCGGTCATGCTCTTGCCCGAGCCGGATTCGCCCACCAGCGCCACCGCCTCGCCGGGCTGGATATTCAGCGAGACGCCGTCCACCGCGCGCACCCGGCCGCTGTCGGTGAAGACGTGGGTGACGAGGTTTTCCACGGTCAGGAGCGCGGCCATGTCAGCGGTCCCTCGATCGCGGGTTGAGCACATCGTTCAGTCCGTCGCCGACCACGTTCAGCGAGAGCACGGCGAGGAAGATGGCGATGCCGGGAAAGGCGGTGGTCCACCAGGCGGTGCGCATGATTTGCTGGGCCTCCTGGAGGATCAGGCCGAGGCTCACCTGCGCCGGGTCGCCCAGGCCCAGATAGCTCAGCCCCGCCTCCAGCAGCATGGCCTGCCCCACCAGCAGGGTGGCGTTGACCACCACCGGGCCGAGCGCATTGGGCAGGATCTCCACGAAGATCAGCACCCCCGGCGGCGCCCCCGCCACCCGCGCCGCATCGACGAACTGGCGCGAACGCAGGGTGAGGAATTCCGCCCGCACCAGCCGGGCGATGTCTGGCCAGCTCAGGATGGCGATGGAGGCGATGATGTTCCAGATGCTGGCGCCGAAGAACGCCACCAGAACCACCGCGAGGAAGAAGCGCGGGATCACCTGGAACACCTCGGTGATGCGCATAAGCAGGTCGTCCACGAGGCCGCCCGAGAAGCCGGCGATGCCGCCCACGAAAATACCAACGGCGGTGGCGATGCCGGCCGCACCGAAGCCGACCATCAGCGAGACGCGGAGCCCGAACAGCACCCGGCTGAGCACGTCGCGGCCGAGTTCGTCGGTGCCGAACAGATGCGCCATGCTCGGCGCCTCCATGGCCGGGCCGACCCCAATCGCACCGGGCTCGAACGGCGCCAACAGCCGGCAGGCCACTGCCGCCAGGAGCAGCGCGCCCAGGATCACGGCTGCGATCGACGCACTGCGGTTGCGCCCGAAGATGCGCCAGGAGGACACCGCGCGGGGCGGCGGCGGGGTGGTGGAGATCTCGACGGCGCTCATCGGTACACCACGCGCGGATCGATGGCGGCATAGATGAGATCGGTCACCACATTGGCGGCGATCACCATCAGTGACAGCACGGTGAAAAGGCCCATGAGAACGGGATAGTCCCGCGCCTGGATCGCCTCGTAGAGCAGCCGCCCCATGCCGGGCCAGGCGAACACGGTCTCGGTGAGGACCGAGCCGGCGAGCATGAAGCCGAAGTTCATGCCGATCACCGTCACCACCGGCAGGACCGCATTGCGCAGGGCATGGCGATAGACCACACGCCCCTCCGGCGCGCCCTTGGCGCGGGCGGTGGTGATGAAGTCGAGTTGCAGCGTTTCCTGCATCTTGATGCGGGTCAGGCGATAGATCAGCGCTAGATGATAGAGGCTATAGGTCAGCGCCGGCAGCGCGAGATGGTGCAGCACGTCGAGAATGCGGCCCCAGCCCTGGGTGGGTGCCCGCAGGCTGTACATGCCCTGGGTGGGAAACCAGCCGAGGTGCAGCGAGAAAACGATCAACACCAATTGCCCGAGCCAGAACACCGGCATGGAATAGCCAGCCAAGGCCAGGAAGGTGCTGGCCTGGTCGGTCACAGAATAGGGCCGCCGCGCCGCCACCGCGCCGAGCAGGACACCGAGCACCGAGCTAATCACCAGCGCAGTCACCATGAGCAGAAGGGTCGCCGGCATGCGGGTCAGGATCAGGTCTAGCACCCCCTGCCGGTAGCGCAGGGAATAGCCGAGGTCGAAATGCGCCATGCGGGCGAGATAGGCCCAGAGCTGCGTCATGAGCGGCTGGTCGAGCCCGAACTCCTTGCGCAGCCCGTCGATATATTCCGGGCTGGCATCCATGGAGCCGACCAGGAAGTCGATGGGGTCGCCGGGCGCCGCGTGGATCAGGAAGAAGTTCAGCAGGATCACGACCAGGATCAGCGGAACGGCCTGCGCGAGGCGCCGGATGACATAGATGAGTATGTCAAAGGATGGCATCGCGCCTGCCTTTCGCTGTGAGATGTGCCTGGAGAGTGAGGTGGGGCAAGAGGTGCCTCACTTCACCTCGTAGGCATCTTCCCGGCTCTGGATGTAGCCCTGCGGCCCGGTGATCACGTCCTTGAACTTGGCCGAGACCGCATTCACCGTGGGCACTTCGAACAGGGGCAGGGCGGGCATGTCGGTCATGAGGATCTTCTGGATCTCCTTCCACATGACGGCACGCTTCTCCCGGTCCAACTCCTTGAACTCGGTGTCGAACAGGGCGTCCGCCGCCGGGCTCGAATAGCCCATGGCGTTGACGTAGGGCGCCTTCTTGATCTGGTTGGAGTGGAACCGCGGCGTCACCGAGAACGTCGGATCGGGGCCGGTTGTGAACAGCTGGTTGGCGAGGTCGAAGTCCCAGTTGCGGAACACCTTGTCCACGAAGGCGAGGCGGTCCATCACCTGCACCGTCACGTCGATGCCGACCGCCTTGAGATTGTCCTTGATGATCTCGGCGGCGCGGCCCTCATAGTCGCGGCCGGTGCCCCAGGCGATGCGCAGGGAGAAGCGTTTGCCGTCCGGCCCGCGCTTGAAACCGGCCTCGTCCATCAGCGCGTTCGCCTTGGCGACATCGAGCGGGTAATTGTACTGGTCGGTGAAGATCCAGCCGAGGCCGCTGTTGATCGGGCTTTTCGCGACCTTGCCTTCGCCGAACAGCGCCTTCTTGCGGATGTCCTCGCGGTCGATGGCATAGGCGAGCGCCTGCCGGACGCGCACGTCCCTCAGGTACTCGTTGCGCATGTTCATCAGCATGAAGCCGTTGGTGGCCGGTGCCTCGCCGCCTTTGTCGACGACGACGAACCGCTTGTCCTTCCGCAGCTTGGCAACCTGGTCGTAAGGCACGATGTACCAGTGCAGGAAGTCTAATTCGCCGCGCTCGAAGGCCAGCATGCGCGCGCTGGAATCCGGCACGATCTGGAACACGATGCGGTCGAGATAGGGCTTACCCTTCTTGAAGTAGTCGGTGTTCTTGACCACCTCGATATGGCTGCCGCGTTCCCAAGCCGCGAACTTGAACGGACCCGAGCCGATCGGCTTCTGGTTCGCCGGGTTGGTCTTGGGATCGGTGCCGGCGTAGATGTGCTTGGGCAGGATCAGCAGGCCGCTCGACAAGGGCGAGGCCAGCAGCGTCAAGAACGGCGCGTAGGGCGTTTTCAGCTTGATCTCGAACGTGTTGGGATCGAGCGCCTTGGCATATTCAACGTTCGGCCACCACGAAGCCGCGCGCGGATGCGACTTCGCCACCGCTTCGTTGAAGGTATATTCCACATCCTCGGCGGTGACGGGCTTGCCGTCGTGCCACTTGGCGTTCTTCACCAGATTGAAGGTGTAGGTCAGGCCGTCGGGCGAGACCGACCATTTCTCGGCGAGGTCCGGCGTCGGCTGGAAATTATAGTCCAGTCCGATCAGGCCGCTGTAGATGTTGGTGGCGGGGATGAACGCCACCGTATCCGTGGTGGTGTGCGGCGCCAGCGTGCCCGGTTCGCTCTCCAGGGCAATGATAAGCGTGCCGCCCGGTTTCGGCTGGGCGACGGCGGGCGTCATCACGCCGCCAAGGATCATGGACAAAGCGAGCGCGCCGCTCGCGATCAGGCCGGAAATGCGCATCGGATCCCCTCTGGATTATGGGCAACGTGCGACGGGAAGGCTTAATGCCTCTTATGGATGTTACATTATGCGGCAGTGGGGCTTTTTGAGCATCATGAGAAAAAATGTCGATCAACATGAATTGAATTCATGTTCGGTCGGCTGGAATGGTCACCTCCTCCGCGAGCCACAGGGCGACGGCGGCGAGTTCCGCCTTGCAGCGGGTTGCCACGATCTCGCGCGCCGCGACGGCGATGCGCACCGGAAGATCCGAGAGTTCGTCCTGATGTGAGACCACGGAAATCTTGCGGCGCAGACGCGGGAAAGGCAGGGGCTCGATCCGCAGGCGCGGGACATGCATGGCGCTCTGGAGCAGGCAAAACGGGGTGGTGATGGTCCAGCCGATGCCAGCCGCCACCATGCCCAGCACCGCGTCCGAGGTATCGAATTCAAACCGTCCGGTGGCGTCGATCCGCAGGCGGCGCAGATACTGCTCGATATCCTGGCCGGTGAGCGAGCGCGCGCTGTAGCGCACCAGATTGAGCTTGTCCCCGATCGCCTGGAGCGAGCCGATCGGGCCGACGAAGGTCGAGGGCAGGGCGACCACATACGGTTCCGAGAACACCTCGTGGATCTCGTACACCGTGTCGTCCAGATTGGTGTTGGACGTCACGATCAGATCGACCTCACGCGTGATCAGCGATTGGATGTGGTTCAGCGACAGGCCGGACCAGATCGACCATTGCGCCGCCTCCTGATGCAGCAGCCGCACCAGATGCGGACCTACGGTCGAAACCACGGAATCGGCCATAGCCACGCGCAGGCGGGGCACCGCCTGATAGCTGGAGGCCCGCACCCGCACCGCCGTCTCTCGGGCATCGCGCAGCAGCGCCTCGGCCCGCTCCAGCAGCACCCTGCCGCCGGCGGTGGGGGCGATGGGGCGAACCCGCCGGTCCAGCAATTCGGTGCCGAGCGTCTTCTCAAGGGAGGCGATGGCGTGGGAGACGCCCGATTGCGTGAGGCCGAGCCGCTGCGCGGCCAGCGTCATTGAGCCGGTCTCCAGGACGCCGACGAAGATTTCCAGCGCGCGCAGGTCGAAGATCGGGTCCCGTGTCCGCGCGCTGGGTGCGGAGAAGGGCGCGCGATCCTGATCCCGTGGTCTGCTCGGCATGCCGCTCTCCGCCCGCCCTTGCGAGGGTCCTCACACGCTGCTGTGATCCTGATCCTGCGCCAGCAAAGACCAGACCGCGACGAACAACGCCGCGATCAACGGTCCGATGACGAAGCCGTTGACGCCAAACAGCGACAGGCCCCCCAGCGTCGAGACGAGAACCACGTAATCCGGCAGGCGGGTGCCCTTTCCGACCAGCGGCGGCCGCAGGATGTTGTCGATCAAGCCGATCACGAACATGCCGACGCCCATCAGGATGGCGCCCTTCAGATAATCGCCCGAAATCAGGAGATAGGCGGCCGTCGGCCCCCAGACCAGGAACGCACCGACCGCCGGCACCAGCGACAGCATGGCCATCAGCACGCCCCAAAGCAGCGCGCCGTTGATGCCGAGCGACCAGAAGGTGAAGCCGCCAATCGCCCCCTGGATCAGGGCGATGATGACATTGCCCTTCACCGTCGCCTGCACGACATCGGAAAACTTGCCGAGGATGCTGTCGGTGTAATGCGCGCTCAGCGGGCTGGTCCTGCGGATCTGGGCGGCGAGCGAGCGGCCGTCCCGGAACAGGAAGAACAGCACATAGAGCATCACGCCGAGGCTGATAAACAGCTGTGCGGTGCCCTGGCCGATGCTCAGAGCACTGGCCGCAATGGTCTGTGATGCCTGCCCCAGCAACGATGAGAGCCGCTCGCCGATCTCGCCCACGGTGCTGAGATTGAAGGTCGGCAGAAGGTCGCGCAGGAAGTCGGGCAGAGTCTCTTGGAACCGGGTGAGGATCTCCGCCAGATTAAACTCGCGGGTGGAAATGCGATGGTAGAGCCCGGTCGCTTCCTGGGCCAGCGAGGCGAGGATGATCGCCCCTGGAATGACGACGATGCAGATGCACAGCAGGACGTTCAGGCCGGCGGCGAGGTTTCTCCGCCCGTTCAGGGCGCCGACCAGCCACCGCTGAATCGGATCGAACAGGATCGCCAGGATCACCGCCCAGAGCACCGCGCCGAAGAATGGGAGGAGCAGCCAGAAGAAGGCCGCCGTGACCCCGACGATGACCACCATGAAGCTGATCTGCTGAACGTTTGGCGATGGCATCAGAAAACGTGCACCCCTGCTTCGAGCCCTGGTCCCAACGTTTACATCAATCGCCCCGGCGCGGACATGGCCGCCCTGTCGGATTGTCCCGGCCGAGATCGCCGGGCACGCGGGTTGGAGCCCCGCGAGGCGTTAAACACCGCTACCCTCTCTAAGGTCCATGCCTGTCTTCAAGGTGCGCCGCGCATCAAGGCGATGATGATGGCGGCGGCCTTGCATCCGAGGAACCGCGCGCGAACACCCAATTGCCCGCTACACCTCCCCCGGGTGTTTGGATTAGACAGCAGCGTGTTGGCTGACGCGGCAGAGGTTTGCGCGCGGCCATCATTCAATTGAGGCGACGCCGTTTCATGCTCTGGGCTGTTTTCACGATCATCGCCGCCGCCGCGCAGACAGCCCGCAACGCAATGCAGCGGGAACTGACGGCGAAGCTTGGCACCGCCGGCGCGACGCATGTCCGGTTCCTGTTCGGCTTTCCATTCGCGGTTCTGTTTCTGATCGGAACGATGGCGGTCACCCGCCTGCCGCTGCCCTCGCTTGCAACGCCTCTCTTCTGGCCGTGGGTCGCTGGTGGTGCGCTGTCGCAGATCATCGCCACCGCGCTGATGCTCGCCGCCATGAACCGGCGGTCTTTCGTCGCCGCCACCGCTTACATCAAGACCGAGCCGGTGCAGGTCGCCATTTTCGGACTGGTTTTTCTGAACGAACGCATCGGCGCCAGCACAGCCGTGGCGATCATCATCGCTACCGCTGGGGTTGTTATCATGTCGATGAAGCCGGCCGCCGCCGGCACCGCGCGCCTCGGCTCGACCCTGCTCGGCGTCGGAGCGGGCGCGATGTTCGCGCTTTCCGCTATCGGCTATCGCGGCGCCATCCTCTCGCTCGGCTATCCGGACTTCGTGATGGCGGCGACCTTTACGCTGGTGGTCAGTCTTGGCATGCAAGCGGCCGCTCTCACCCTATTTCTTGCCCTGCGCGATCCGCGCGTCTTGCAGATGATCCTTCGGTTGTGGAGGCCATCCTTGCTCGCCGGCTTCATGGGCGCACTCGGATCTCAATTCTGGTTTCTGGCATTTGCCATCACTGCCGCGGCGAACGTGCGGACGCTGGCCGTTGTGGAAGTGTTGTTCGCACAAGCGATATCTAAGTTTGTTTTTAAGCAGGCGACTTCGTTTCGAGAGGTCGGCGGTATCGGTCTGATCGTCGTCGGCGTCGTCATGCTTCTTTGGACCACGCATTAGACATGCTGTGGTCAAAGTGCTTCAGAGCCGGCCGCAGGCAAAATTGAGTGGGCGTTCGCCATGCCGATAAAGAGGCCTATAAAACGCGTTGCCATGCCATCGCGTGATGCCATCTGGCCCGCAATCGTCCGCACAAAGCCTTTATTCTAAAGGCTTTTTAGCGGTCTGGCATCTGAAGAGGGCAATGGTGCCCAGGGCCGGAATCGAACCAGCGACACTGCGATTTTCAGTCGCATGCTCTACCAACTGAGCTACCTGGGCGCCGGGGGAAGCAGAGAAGCTGTCCGGAGCGGGGTGTGTATAGAGAGTTCGCGGGGACCTGTCCAGAGAGGCCGGATGCCGGGGTGGCAGCCTGTGGATACATCGACGCGGAAGGCCGTGATAGCCGCGATTTCGGCGTCGTCCGCCGTGCGGGATTTGCTGGCCGCAGGTTTGGAGCAGGTGCTGGTCCTGGGGCGGCTGCGGGTGGTGCATGAACGCAGTTCCGACGCTGAACCCGCCGATAGGCCAGGCTCGCGCTCGGCATATTCTCCCGCACATTCCTGGGCGCATTTAGGTGAAACCACGCGGGTTACTTGCGCCCTCACACTGGTGTATAAGCCCCGGCTCCGGCTGAAGGAAAGCCGTGCCGTCCCATGAAGGCCGGCGCAGCCGGAAAGACTTGATGGAGAGTGTTATGCCGACCCGTCCCGTTTCCGACCGCACCCCGAGCGCTGAGATCACGTCTCGCCGCGCCGAAGGCTGGCGTCCGGATACGTGGCGATTTTCGCCCTCGGTGCAGATCCCGGCCTATCCCGACCCCGCGCTGCTCATGAGCGTCGAGGCGAAGCTCGCGAGCTATCCACCGCTGGTGTTTGCGGGCGAGGCGCGTCGCCTGAAGGCCGAGCTTGCCAAGGTCGCGCGGGGCGAGGCCTTCCTGCTCCAGGGCGGGGATTGCGCCGAGAGCTTCGACGAGCATAGCGCCGACAACATCCGCGATTTCTTCCGCGTGTTCCTGCAGATGGCGGTGGTCCTCACCTTCTCCGGCGGTTCGCCGGTGGTGAAGGTTGGCCGCATCGCCGGGCAGTTCGCCAAGCCGCGCTCGGCCGACACCGAGATCGTGGATGGCGTGGAACTGCCGAGCTATCGCGGCGACATCGTCAACGACATTGCCTTCACCCCCGAGGGGCGCATTCCCGACGCGCGCCGCCAGCTCGATGCCTACCGGCAGTCGGCGGCGACGCTGAACCTGCTGCGCGCCTTCGCGAACGGCGGCTATGCCAACCTGTCCAACGCGCACCAGTGGATGCTGGGGTTCGTGAAGGATTCACCTCAGTCTCATCGCTACCAGGAACTGGCGAACCGCATCACCGAGGCGCTCGACTTCATGCGCGCCTGCGGGATCGATCCGCAGTCCCATCCCGAGATGCGGACCACGGATTTCTTCACCAGCCATGAGGCGCTGCTGCTCGGCTACGAGCAGGCCATGACGCGGGTGGATTCCACCTCCGGCGACTGGTACGCGACCTCCGGCCACCTGCTGTGGATCGGCGACCGCACCCGCCAGCCGGACCACGGGCATGTGGAATATTTCCGCGGCATCCGTAATCCCATCGGCATCAAGTGCGGCCCATCACTGACGCCCGACGGCCTCATCCGCCTGCTGGACGTGCTCCAGCCGGACAATGAGGCGGGCCGCATCACCCTGATCTGCCGCTTCGGCTCGGACAAGGTGGGCGATGCCCTGCCGGCGCTGGTTCGGGCGGTGGAGCGGGAAGGCCGCACGGTTGTGTGGTCGTGCGATCCCATGCACGGCAACACCATCAAGGCGGCCTCCGGCTACAAGACCCGCCCGTTCGAGCGGGTCCAGTCGGAGATCCAGACCTTCTTCGATGTGCACGCGGCCGAAGGCACTTACGCCGGCGGCGTGCATCTGGAAATGACCGGCAAGAACGTCACCGAATGCACCGGCGGCGCGCGGGCGATTTCGGATGAGGACCTGCGGGATCGCTACCACACCTATTGCGACCCGCGTCTCAATGCCGATCAGGCCATCGAGATCGCTTTCCTGGTGGCCGAGTTGCTGAAGCGCGAGCGTCAGGCGCGCGGCCGTCCCGAGGTGGTGGCGGCAGAGTAGACCTCGCCGGTTTCATTCGGGTGATGACGTCATGAAATGCTCCGGCTCAGTCCGGGGCATTTTTTTGAGCGGACACCGGCGCCGGGGTGCTTTGATGTCGTTGTAACGTCATCTTTTCTTGTACATGCGCCGGCCCATCACCCAGGTTTCGTCGACCGCGCGATCATCGCTGATCATCATGAGCGCGAACAGAACGTCGGCGGCCTCCTCCATGGTCTGCGGCCCGTCCGATCCGACCGCCAGCGACTGATGCCAGGGCAGGGCCATGGGGCCGGCGTTCCAGTCGAGCGCGACGAAGTCGGCTTCCTTGCCCGGCTCGAAATTGCCGAGCACGTCGTCGATATAAAGCCCTTCCGCGCCGCCCAGGGTGATCGACCAGAAGCCGCGATAGGGCGAGATTTTGTTGCGCTCCGCTTCGGCGAGATTCTTGCGGGCGGGCTCCAGGCTGCCGTCCAGCCGGGTGTTGTTGCACATGCCGACCTTGTAGGCGTCATCAAGAACATTGAGCATTGAGAAGCGGTTACCGGCGCCGATGTCCGATCCGAAGGCCATGCGCACCCGGCTGTCCGGGTCGGTTGCGCGGCCGATGCGGAACAGGCCGGAGCCGAGAAACAGGTTCGAGCAGGGGCAGAACACCACCGTCGCCCCGCTCCTGGAGAGGCGGGAGAATTCATCATCGGAAAGCCAGATGCCGTGGCCGCCGGAGAATTTCGGGCCGATCAGGCCATAGCGTTCATAGACCCCGAGATAGTCGGCGCACTCGGGATGGACTTCGAGCACCATGCGGCATTCGGTGGGGTTTTCGGAGATATGGGTGTTCACCCAGCAGTCGGGGTGTTCCTGCTTCAACTGCTGGCAGCGCCGCAAAAGATCATCGCTCGCGCCGACCGCGAAGCGTGGGGTGATGGCGTAGAGATTGCGCCCGTGGCGGTGATAGCGCGCGATCAGTTCCTTGCTGTCGCGGTAGAAATTGTCCGGCGTGTCGGCGTACTCGGGCGGTGCGTGGCGGTCGATGCCGGTGAGGCCGGCGATCACACGCATGTTGCGGCGGCTGGCTTCCTCGAAGAATTCCTCGGTCGCCACTGGCGCGGTCGTTGTAAAAGCCTGGCAAGTTGTGGTGCCGGATGCCAGCAATGTATCGAAGAACCGCCGGGCGCCATCGCGGGCATAATCGCGGTCGTGGTATTTGATCTCCTCCGGAAAGACCCATTTCTCAAGCCAGGGCAGGAGTTGCTCGCCGAAAGCACCAAGAACCCGCGTCTGGGGGAAATGAATATGGCCGTCGATGAAACCGGGTAAGATCAACCGGTTCGTGATGTGGGTGATTTCCAGTCCCGGATAGCGTGGCGCGAGGCGGGCGAAGGGTCCGAAATCGGCGATGATCCCGTCCTGGATGACCATCAGCCCATCCGCATGGAAACGCGCGGCCTCGGCTTCCCGGCCGATGTATTTCCAGGGATCGTCGAGGAAATCGAAGAAGGCCCCGCGGATGCCGAGAGTGCTCATGGGCGCAGGATTCCAGCCATTGGCGATGGTACTCCAGGGAGCGTTCCGAAGGTTAAGCGGAGCGTGCCGGGTGCACAATGGCCGTGTTGGCAAGGGCTTGGCAGGCTGGCCTCGGGGAAGGTTTTATGCCACAAGCACGCCCGCTCAGGATGTCTGGAAACCGGGAAGACCGCGATGGATGTCGCCTCGTTGAACGTCAAGATCTACGCCGATGGTGCCGACCTCCAAGGCATGATCGACACGTATCGGACGTACCCCTTCGTCAAGGGCTTCACCACCAACCCGACCCTGATGCACAAGGCCGGCATCACCGACTATGAGACCTTCGCCCGGAAGGTGCTCGAAGTGATCCCCGACCGGCCGATTTCGTTCGAGGTGTTCTCCGACGATTTCGCCGAGATGGAGCGCGAGGCGCGGTTCATCACCACCTGGGGCGAGAACGTCTATGTGAAGATGCCGGTGACCAACTCGGCCGGCGAGAGTGCGGCGCCGCTGATCCGCCGGCTGGCCGATGCCGGGGTGAAGCAGAACGTCACCGCCATCATGACCATCAAGCAGGTCTACACCACCGCCGAGGCACTGGCGGGCGGGCCGGCGTCCAACATCTCGATCTTCGCCGGTCGGGTCGCCGACATCGGCATCGACCCCATGCCGATGATGTATGCTGCCGCCGAAATCGTCGCCTCCGAGCCGCAAATCGAACTGATCTGGGCGAGCGCGCGCGAGGCGGTGAACATCGTTCACGCCCACCAGGCGGGCTGCCACATCATCACCGCCACCCCGGACCAGATCGCCAAGGCCGCCGCCTTCGGCAAGAAGACCCCCAACGATCTCTCGCTGGACGCCGTGCGCGCCTTCCGCAAGGATTCGCTGGCTGCCGGGTTCACCCTGAATTTCTAGGCGCCGGCGCGCGCTGTCCTCAGTCCTGGGACGGCGGACAGTCGCCGATCAAAAGCGCCCGCGCGCGGGTGAACTCGCGGCAGCTTGCGAGGCCGGGCCAGACCACCAGCGACGCCGTCTTGTGCGTTCCGAAGCCGGGCGCGAGCGTCAGCAGTTCGGCGTGCAGGCCGGGGTAGGGGCCGGGGCCGGGCCGGAGCAGGGCATCGAGCCGGCCGGCGAGAAGGTCGGCCACGTCGTCCGTTGCCACCCCGCGCACATAGTCCGGCGAGCGCCTCGTGCCGGCGAGACGGGCGAGCAGGCGGTCGGGTTCCTCACTCAGGGCCGGCGAGATGCCGAGGCGCAGCGGCTTGGTCTTCAAAGCCTTCGCCACGGTGTCGCTGGCCCTCGACAGGCGTCGGAAGGCGTCCCCCACCTCCGGCAGCAGAGCCTCGCCCTGGGCGGTGAGGATCAGGCTGCGATGCAGACGCTGAAACAGCGGCACGCCGAGCGCCTGTTCCAGATGCTTCACCTGCTGGCTCACGGCGCCGGGCGTGACGGAGAGTTCCATGGCGGCCGCCTTGAAGCTCAGGTGGCGGCCAGCGGCCTCGAAGGCGCGCAATCCGTTCAGCGGCGGCAGGCGATGGCTCATGGGTACGGTCCCGGCATGACGGTGGCGGCTTCAGAATAGAAAAACTCTTCCAGGGCGTCAGAAACAATCGGTTGAGCGGGGCACGGACGTGCGGGAGAACTCACGCAACGATGTCTGGAAGATCATCATGCCCCAGCGCAACATCAATGCCGAAACCGTTCGCCGCCAATTGTGAGAGAGATGCCCAATGGCTGAGACCATCCATCCCTTTTACGCCGCCCATCGCGAAGCGATGGAGGCGGCCATGCGCCATCGCCTCGACCTTGCCGAAGCGATGTTCGGCGCGCGCGCACATCTCACCGATATTGCTGCGATCCGGCAGGAGGTGATGGACGAGTTCGACATCGTCCTCACCCAGATGCCCTATGTTGGCGGTGCGGCCAGCCGCATGAGCGATTTCTTCATGCGCCTCATGGGCTTCATGGCCATCAGCCGGGTGCTCCGGCGGCACGGCGTGACGCTGCCGGTGATCGGCGACATCGAGCGGGAAACCTACACCGCGCAATTGCTCACCACGCCTGAAGCCGAACGCCTTGCCTCGGGGCGCCAATTCATGTCGCCTGAGAACCAGGCTTTGCTGCGCGCGCAGGCTTTAGAAAGTCATCGAGAAGAATTTCCGGAAGACTTCGTCTACGATTTCATCGCGCCGGGTCCGGCCGACACCTTCGCGTTCGGCATCGACTACAAAGCCTGCGGCTTCTGCAAATTCGCGGCCCGCCATGGCGATAAGGACATCCTCCCCAACATTTGCGGGCTCGATTTCGACGCCTATGCCACGCGCGGCATCCACCTGGAACGCACACAAACCCTGGCCGGCGGCGCGAGCCACTGCAATTTCAGGTTCTCGCGGCTCTCCCCGGATTAGGGAGTGTTGCGTCATGCGCGGTGGCTCCCTCTCCCGCTTGCGATAGCCCTGCGAAAGGGATCTCGCAAACTCCCACGGTTCGTTAAGTGCCGAGGCTGGGCTGTTTTCAACCTCGCCCCGAGGGGGAGAGGTCGGCTGCGAAGCAGCCGGGTGAGGGGGCTCCGACATTTCCGGACTGGAAAGAGTTGTCCCCCCTCACCCCAACCCTCTCCCCCCCGGGGAGAGGGGGCATCGCGCGGTCACTCAAGCAACATCACGGATCCCCGCCAGCTCCTTTCGCAGAAGTCTCGCTTGCGGGGGAGGGCTGGGGAGGGGGTAGCAGCCCTAAGAAGAGGCTCTGCACCCGGCCATGTCTCACCAATTCCCCCTCCCTACCCCTCCCCACAAGCGGGAGAGGGAATAACGCAATACTCCCGATTAGGGCGACGTGTGCTTCCGCGCGTTCATCAAGTGAACAGCACATCGACAGGCGATGTGCTGTCTTTGATTCCCGGCAGCAAAATCCTGAACGCGGAAGGACCGAAAGGAGCCCATGGCGATCATCGTCTTTCGGCGGAGCGGATGCCTCAGCAAACACGCTTGAATGGGGTCAGGCTGCTCGCTAACATCGGCGCATCGACCGAGTGGCAACTTAGGGTTCCGGGCGGCAGCGCCGTCGCTGGACCGAGCGTCGCAGAAACCGTGGGTGTTCCACGGCTGCACCCGAGGGATAAAAACCCAGAGGCGGAGACGTCGAGATCAACCAGCGTCAATGGCGCTAAGGAGGTCTCGATGGCATTTGCCTCGCTGCTGCTCGTGGTCCTTGCATCCTTCATCCATGCAAGCTGGAATCTACTCGCCAAACGGGCTGCATCGGTCGGCCCGATTTTCGTCTTCGCCTACAATCTCATCGCCTGCGCGGCCTACGCACCGTTGGTGCTTTATCTGCTCCTGGCAGGCAGCGGCATAGCCTGGAACTGGGTCGGCGTCGGCTTCGTCCTGATTAGCGGCCTGATCCATCTGGCTTACAGTCTTTGCCTACAACGCGGATATCAGGTGGCGGATTTGTCCGTGGTCTATCCGGTCGCGCGGGGCACCGCCCCGATGCTCTCGACTTTGGGCGCTTTCCTGATCCTTGGGGAAACGCCGTCCGGACAAGGCGTGTTCGGCCTGCTTTTCGTGATCGCCGGAATTGGCCTTATCGCCACGCAGGGCGATTTATCGGCATTTCGGCAGCAGGACGGACAATCGGGCGTGCGCTGGGGTACCGCGACTGGTGGGCTGATCGCGTCCTATACGGTGGTCGATGCCTACGCGGTGAAAACGCTGGGAATTGCGCCGGTCGTGCTCGACTGGTTTTCAAATCTGCTGCGGTTCTTCCTGCTGGCGCCGCTTGTCATCGCAAAACCGCGCCGGGCCATGGAGGCCATGCGCGGCTATTGGTGGCTCGCGATGGGCGTCGGCCTGCTCTCGCCACTCTCTTATATTCTCGTGCTGGCGGCACTGACCTCGGGAGCACCGCTTAGCCTGGTCGCTCCCATGCGCGAGATGTCGATGATGGTTGGTGCGCTTTTGGGAATGCTGATCCTGCGGGAAAAGGTGGGGCCGTGGCGACTTGCGGGGTGCGGCGTGCTGATCGCCGGCGTCATCCTGCTTTCGGGAGCATAAGCGAGTCCTCTCGGCTTTGCACCGGGCCGAGCTGCGATGCGCACCTCTCCATCTATCTTCTGTCCATCCCCGCCGCCAAACCGCGCCCCATCCCCCGCCCACGCCTGTCGTTTGGTCCGGTGGCTACCATACGAACAGCTACTTGCATGCTGATCGCGCTTCCTTATGGTGCCGGCTCAACGGTGCCCAAAAGAATGGTGCCGATTGGGAATTGCCCGTTCGAGGGGTCGCCACATGAATATGTTGCTCGCGCTCAGTCGAGCCATCGATGCCATTAACGTGCGCATCGGGAAGTCGGTTGCCTGGTTGATTGTCGTCGCCGTGCTGGTCTCGGCCATCAATGCGGTCATCCGAAAGGTCTTCGACTCCTCATCCAACTCCTGGCTCGAACTTCAATGGGTGCTGTTCGCGGCGGTGTTCCTGTGCTGCGCGCCCTGGACGCTGATCGACAACGAGCACATCCGCATCGATATCTTGAACGCCCGGCTGTCACGCCGCGCGCGGAACTCCATCGATCTGTTCGGCGGCCTGTTTTTCCTGCTGCCCTTCACCCTGGTCATGCTGGTCACATCCTGGCCCTTCTTCATCGCCTCCTACAGCATCAACGAGCAGTCCCTGAACGCCGGCGGCCTGCCCCAATGGCCGGCCAAACTCCTTGTGCCGGTCGGCTTCCTTCTCCTGTTCGTGCAAGCGATTTCCGAGATCATCAAGCGGATCGCGATCATGATGGGGAGGATTGAGGACCCTCATGACGGCGCCAGCAGCCACGCCGTGCTGGAAGCGGAGGTAGAGCGTTTGCTCACGGATGCGCCAAAGGTGGGCGACCCCGTCGATGTCGGCCCGTCGCGCTGAGGATAAGACCATGACTTTCACCTTCTTCCTGCGCGCCGTCGCCTGCGCCCTTTTCCTCAGCTTCATCTCGGCGGATCTTGCGCTCGCAGCCGATGGAAGCTCCCCGTCCTGGCTGGTCCATAACATGGCTCCGATCATGTTCCTGGCGCTGATTGGGTTCCTGCTGCTGGGCTACCCTGTGGCCTTCGCGCTGGCGGCCAACGGCCTGATCTTCGGCCTCATCGGCATCGAGCTTGGGCTGTTCGGCCCGGAGTTCCTGAGGGCGCTGCCGGAGCGTGTCTACGGCACGATGAACAACGAGGTGCTGCTTGCGGTGCCGTTCTTCACCTTCATGGGGCTTGTGCTGGAACGCTCCGGCATGGCGGAAGACCTGCTCGACACGATCGGCCAGGTTTTCGGCTCCATACGCGGCGGACTTGCCTACGCGGTGATCTTCGTGGGCGCGCTGCTCGCTGCCACGACCGGCGTCGTCGCTGCCTCGGTGATCTCCATGGGCCTCATCTCGTTGCCCATCATGCTGCGATACGGCTATGACCGGCGCGTCGCGTCCGGTGTCATCGCGGCGTCGGGCACGCTGGCCCAGATCATCCCACCCTCGCTGGTGCTGATCGTCATGGCCGACCAACTCAACCGCTCGGTCGGCGACATGTATGCGGGCGCGTTCATCCCCGGCCTGCTGTTGGCGTGCCTCTATGCGCTCTACATCTTCATTGTCTCCACCGTGTTCCCAAGCGCCGCGCCAGGCCTTCCCCTGGAGGCGCAGACGCTACGGGACAAGGACCAGAAGGTTCTTCCCGGCCGCATCCTCGGTGCCATCGCGGCCGCGGGCTTCGCCTTTCTGATCTCCACGGGTGGATTGCCTGGCCTGACCTCGGGTCTTGTGCCGGGCGCCGCGAATATGGCGCTCTGGGGCATCGTTTCGTTCGTCCTGCTCTACTCCGTTATGTCAGGCGCCGCGCGGCTTCTCACCCCATCCCTGTTCATCGTTCTCGCCCTCGCCATCGCGCTGGCGATCGTCGCGATGCAGCGAACCTCGGTGAAGTTCGGCGCGGACTATGTTGTGCTGACCATGTCCGCCACCGTCGCGCTCGCCTTCGTGGTGGCGGTGATCAATAGGGTGTTGCGACTTGGCCTGCTTTCGCGCCTCGCGGAACAGGTGATCTTCGTCATGGTGCCGCCCCTGGCGCTGATCTTCCTGGTTCTCGGCACGATCTTCATCGGCGTCGCGACGCCAACCGAGGGCGGAGCCATGGGCTCGGTGGGCGCGCTGCTGCTCGCCATTGGCCGTGGCCGGCTGAAGTTCGACCTGCTGCGGCAGGCGACCTATTCCACGGCAAAGCTCTCAGCCTTCGTGCTTTTCATCCTGATCGGCGCGCGCGTGTTCTCGCTCACCTTCTACGGCGTGGACGGGCACCGTTGGGTGGAGGAGCTTCTCGTCTCGCTGCCGGGCGGTCAGACGGGGTTCCTCATCGCGGTGAACGTGCTGGTGTTCGTTCTCGCCTTCTTCCTCGATTATTTCGAGCTGGCCTTCATCATCATTCCCTTGCTGGGGCCTGCGGCCGACAAGCTCGGCATCGATCTGATCTGGTTCGGAGTCATCCTCGCGGTGAACATGCAGACCTCTTTCATGCATCCACCGTTCGGGTTCGCGCTCTTCTTCCTCAGATCCGTCGCGCCAAAAGTTCCCTATCTGGATCGCATCACAGGCAAGAAGACAGAGCCTGTCACCACCGGTCAGATCTATTGGGGCGCGTTGCCGTTCGTGTTCATCCAGCTGATTATGGTCGCGCTGGTCATCATCTTTCCGGGCATGGTCACGCACTATAAGAGCGGCGGCATACAACTCGACCAGGGCGCGGTGCAGAAGCAGTTCGACAATCTTAATCCTGGAATGGTTGAACCGCCGCCGCCAGAGCTGAAGTTCTAGGGCGCGGCGGCCTCGTTCCCTGCGTTCTAGGAGCTGCACGCCGGACCGCACACCGCCCGCATTTGATTAAATCTCTGTATTCCTGAGGGATGACCCAATTTTATCTATGATCAGCTTCTTGTGCACAAGAAGCTGGCGGATGGCTTCGTCCTTGGCGGTTAGAAACCGGGACGTGGGCACGGGAACCGAGATTGCGTAAATCCCGCCTGAAGCGTCGCGGAAGCCGACACCCACGGCGCTGATGCCCACCGTGTGCTCCTCGTGATTATAGCCGATGCCGGTGCGCCTCACCTCGGCGATCTCGGCAAGGATGGCGTCCGTGCGCTTGGTGCCCCGCAGCTCCTTGCGGATCAGTTCGCGGGCCCGCTCCGGCTCCAGGAGCGAAAGGCAGCATTTGCCATTGGCGGTGTTGGTGAGCGGGAAAATGTCGCCCACAGCCGAGACCGCGCGCAGACGGTGGGTGCCGGTGACCTGATCGAGGAACAGCACCTCGTTTCCGCGCATCACGGAGAAGTCCACGGTTTCGCCCGTGCTCTGCGACAGCGCGATGATGTGAGGATGCACCAGTTCCACGATGTCGATCTTGCCGGAGCGGGACAGCGCGTGGATCTCAGGGCCCAGCCGATAGCCACCCTCCGGCCCGGCTGAAATCACGAGATGCTCATCCACCAACGCGTTGACGATGCGCTGCACGGTGGAACGCGGCAGATCAACCCGGCCGGCAATCTGCGCGAGGCTAAGCCCCGAGCGGACATTCTTCAGCGCTCTCAGGATCGTCGCCGCCCGCGCGATCACCTGGATGCCACCGCCTTGCGCTGCGCTTACTTCGCCGCCTGCCATGTTCAACCTTATCTCGTGTACCATCATACAGTACACCTGTATCATTCAGTTTGACCACCCCCGTGTGTCCGCCTTACCCCTGCCGTCAACAAGATCTGTCCATTATCGGACATGGCGCTGGGAGGCGTTGAATGACTGTCACTATCCGTGGCATTGAGTTCCAGTCGAATCTCGACAACGAAATGGGCCTCAAGTTTTTTAATCTTTCGCACCGCTTCGGGTTCCAGTCTCCGAATTGGCCGTATTTCCAGGATGTGCAGATCGAGCGCGTCCATTACATGGCGAAGTCTGGCGTCCTTTCTCAGCGCATCACCACCTCGATGCACAATACGACGCATATCGATGCACCCGCCCATGTGGTCGAGGGCACGCCCTTCATCGACGAGGTGCCACTGCCGCATTTCTTCGGCACCGGCATCGTCATCTCGATGCCGAAGAAGAAATGGGAGCCCATCACCTATGACGACCTGGAAGCCGCCGCAGGCGCCCATGTGCGGCCCGGCGACGTGGTCATCATCAATACGGGCTGGCACAAGCTCTACGAGGACAGTGCCGATTACTTCTGCTACGCGCCGGGCTTCGTCGCCTCCGCCGGCGACTGGTTCGTCGAGAAGAAGGTGAAGGTGGTCGGTCACGATACCCAGGCCAACGATCACCCCCTCGCAACCGCTATCGGCCCCCATCGCAACGGGCCGCTGCATCCGCACCTCGCCGACGAATACAAAGTCTGGTCCGGCGGCCGCGACTGGAAGGACGACCATCCCGAATGGGAGCCGGTCCACCGCAAGCTGTTCACCAATGGCATCCTCGGCATCGAGAACGTGGGTGGCGATCTCGACGCGGTGACGGGCAAGCGGGTGACCTTCGCATTCTTCCCCTGGAACTGGGACCGGGGGGATGGCTGCATCATCCGGCTCGTCGCCATGGAAGACCCCAAGCAGACCTATCGCATCGAGGCGGGCAACGCGCTCTGACTCCAATCCCCAACCGGCCCCTCCGCGCCACGCGTGCGGACGGGCCGTGCCCTGTGCCCGCCACAGGAGGAGAAGGGCATGACCAGAATAATGAACGTGGCCGTCATCGGCGCCGGCCTCATGGGGCACGGCATCGCGCAGGTCTTCGCCTGCGCCGGCGCTGAGGCGAGGGTTTTCGATGCGTCGGTTGAGGCCCTCGCCTCGCTCGGCGATCGGATACGCGCCAATCTCTCGGCGCTGGGCCAGGACATGGGCGCTGCCGACCGCGTCATCGGCTGCACGACGATTGCCGAAACGGTCGCCGCCGCCGATCTCGTCATCGAGGCGGCGGCCGAGAACCTCGCCGTCAAGCAGGCCCTGTTCGCGCAGATCGAGGGGGCGGCACCGCACGATGCGATCCTCGCCAGCAACACCTCCGTCATTCCCATCGGCGCCATCATGTCCGGCCTTGCGCGCCCGGAGAGGGCGCTGGGCACCCATTGGTGGAATCCGCCATTCCTGGTCCCCCTGGTGGAGGTGATCGGGACGGAACGGACGGCGCCGGAGATCATCGACCGGACGCTGGATATCCTCGTCGCCGTCGGCAAGACACCGGTGCATGTACGCCGGGATGTCCCGGGCTTCGTCGGCAACCGCCTTCAGCACGCCCTTTGGCGCGAGGCCATCGCGCTGGTCGCGGAAGGGGTCTGCGATGCCGAGACCGTCGACACGGTGGTGAAGGCGAGCTTCGGCCGCCGTCTCGCCGTGCTTGGCCCGCTGGAGAATGCGGACCTGGTGGGGACCGACCTCACCCTGGCGATCCACGAGACCATTCTGCCGGCCCTCAACCGCGACGCGGCGCCCTCGCCCTTCCTGCGGGACTTGGTCGCGCAGGGACGGCTTGGAATGAAATCCGGCGCCGGCTTCCGGAACTGGTCGCCAGAGGCGGCCGCCGAGGTCCGAAGCGGAATGATCCGGCACCTCAAGGCCGCCGCCGAGGATGCACGCCAATCCGACGGAGGAGCTGAGGCGTGATCCGGTCGAAGAAGGTCATCACTTGCGCAATCAGGGGCGGCATTCACACGCCGACGGTGTCCCCGCGGCCGCCGAAGACGGCGCAGCGACATGGCAACACCCACTGACGTGCGCGCCATGCTCGCGCTGAAGGGAGGCAACCGCGTCGGTTTCTAGGAAGAACGCAGATCAACCACACAAAAACAAAGGGAGGAACAAGAATGAACCGCATGTCCCGCCGGGCGCTTCTCGCGCTCGCTACCCTGGTTTCCGGCACCTTGGCAATCGGCCCGGTGATAGCTCAGACCCCCGAGCCGATACGCATCGGCGCGATCCTGTCCACCACGGGGCCGGGCGCCGGCGCCGGCATTCCCCAGCGCAATGGGCTGCTGCTCGCGATGAAGCTGTTGAACGAGCGGGGCGGCATCGCAGGCCGGCCGATCCAGCTCACCATCGAGGACGACGGGTCCAGCCCGGATGCCGCCGTCACCAAGGCCAACAATCTCATTTTCACCCAGAAGGTCGCCGCCATCATCGGCCCGACATTGACCGCCTCGACGCTTGCCGTGGGCGGCGTCGCGGACCCGGTGAAAGTGCCGGTGATGGCCTTCACCGGCCTCGGCGTGCCCCTGGAGAAGACGCGCAAATGCGTGTTCCACATGCTGCCTTCGCAGGATTTGAACGCCCGCGCCCTGCTTGAGGTCGCCTCCAAGGCGCTGAACGTCAAGAAGCTCGGCGTGCTGCACGATTCCGCCTACGGCAACATCGTTATGACCAAGCTCAGGGAGGTAAATCCGGACTATCCGGTTGAGATCGTCGCGGTGGAGAAATGGGAAGTGGGCGCCACCGACGCCACCACCCAGGCGGCCAAGGTGAAAGCCGCCAGCCCGGACGCCATTGCGGTGATCGGCAATTCCGCCACCCCGTTCCGCAACGCCCGGCAGATTCGCATCACCGTGCCGCTTCTCTCCGCGCTCGGCACGGCGACCTATGAATATGTGAAGGCCATGGGCGATGCGGGAGACAATATCGTCTTCGCCGAATTCCTGGTCGCGGAAGACCCGCTCCCCGCGCAGGTCGCCTTCGTGAATGCCTTCCAGAAAGAATACGGCGTGCTGCCGAAGACCATGGAGGCCAGCGCCTTCGATGCCTTCAACGCGGTCGCCGCCGGGCTCGCCAAGGTGGGGCCGAACGCACCCGCAGGCGCGTTGTGCGACGCCATCCGTGGTCCGTTCGATGGGGCCATGGCACGCTTCGACTTCTCCCAGGACGACCTCACGGGACTGACTTTGCAGAGCTACGTCTTCTCGAAGCTCGACAAGGGCAAGTTCGTGCGCCTGCCCTTCAAGGCCGGCTCCTGAAGCGCGATCACAAGCCGGAGGCGCCACCATGGCCTTGATGCTGTTCACGCAGGCTCTGCTCGCGGGCATCACCAACGGCTTTGTCTATGCTCTCGTGGGCGTCGGCATCGCCGTGATCTTCAAAGGCAGCCAAGTCATCAACGCCATGCAGGGCGAACTCGCCGTGGTGGGCGCCGCCACGGCGGTGTTCGGCGCCACGGCCTGGGGGCTCCCGCTGTCCCTTGCCGTGGTGGCGGGCGCGCTCACGGGGATGGCGGTCGGCATCCTCGTCGAACTCGGCCCCATCCGCGCCCTGTTCGACCGGCGGGCACGGGAAGAATCCTTCCTGCTGCTGACGGTCGGCCTCGGCTTCACCTTCTCGGCGGGGGTCCTCTACCTGTTCGGGCGCGAGGAGCATCTGCTTCCCGCGCTCGGGGACGAGGTCTACGAGGTGTTCGGGGCGATCATCCGCGAGCATGCCTTGTGGGTGATCGGCATTTCCGCCGCGCTCATCGTCGCGCTGCGCCTGTTCTACCGGCACACCCATCTCGGACTGTGCATGATTGCCGCCTCGATCGACGCCGATGGCGCCGGCACCACCGGCATCAATGTCCGCGCCATGCGCACCGCCACCTTCGCGCTGGGCGGACTTCTCGCGGCACTGGCGGGGCTTCTCGTCGCGCCGCTCATCGGGGTCGGCTACCAGATGGGGCCGCTTCTCACGCTCAAGGGCTTTGCCGCCGCCATTCTCGGCGGTCTCGCCAATCCGCTGGGCGCGTTGGTGGGGGGCCTCGTCATCGGCATCCTGGAGGCGCTCTCCATCGTCTTCGTATCGTCGGGGCTGAAGGACGCGGTCGCCCTCACGCTCCTCATTGTCATCATGATCTTCGTCCCCGACGGCATTCTCGGCCGCGGCGGACGCAAGGGAGGCTGAGCATGTCCCAGCGCGTATCCCGACCGGCGACCCCTTCCGGCCACACGGCTGCGGCCGGGGTGCCGATCCAGCGGCGCCCCTTTGCCGGTAAGGCAGCACTCATTGCTCTCGGCATCGCCCTATTCCTCGCCCTGCCGTTCGTCCTGGAGCGGCACGCCGTCGATCTGCTCGTCTTCTGCGGACTCTACGCTATCGCGGGTGCGGGGGTCGGATTTGTCCTCGGGCAGGGCGGGATCGTCAATCTCGGCCAAGCCGCCTTTTACGGCATCGGCGGCTACGCCAGCGCATACTGTTCGGCCCGGCTCGGCTGGCCCGCGCTCGCCGGTATCGGCATCGGCGTCGCCATATCCCTTACCGTCGCCGCCATCATCGGCCGTCCGATCCTGCGGCTGTCCGGCTATTTCCTGGCGTTGGCGACGCTGGCGCTCGGCATCATCTGCACCAACCTCTATTTCGAGGCGGACTTCATAACGGGCGGAACCCTCGGCGTGCCGGGTGTGCCGAAACTTTCCCTCGCCGGCTTCGTGTTCGATACGCCGGCGCGCTTCTACTTCCTGGTCTGGCCGATCGCGTTCGTCACCATTCTCGCCATGCACAATCTGATGGGGAGCCGCATCGGCCTTGCCATGCGCGCCATGCGCGATGCCCCAGACGCCGCCATGGTGATGGCCATCGACAACGCCCGGCTGAAGCTCTGGATGTTCATGATGTCGAGCGCCCTCGGTGCTCTCTCGGGGAGCCTATTCGCCCATTATGTGGGGTTTGTGAATGTGGATAGTTTCGGCGTCGACCGATCCATCATGTTCCTTTTGGTGCCCGTCATCGGCGGGGCCTCGGTGCCCGCCGGCGCCATCATCGGCGCGCTGTTCATCGGCCTCGTCCCCGAGATGCTGAGCACGTTCGGCGACATTCATCGCGTCCTGTTCGGGCTCACCCTCATCGCATCCGTCGTGTTCTTTCCCGATGGCCTTTGGGGCATCGGCCGCGGCACGCTGAATTTCGTCCGCCGCCGCACGGCCGGTGCGCGGGAAAGGGCCGCGCCATGAGCGGGAATTTGCAGCGCGCTTCCGCGACCACGGAGGAATGGGCGCTGGAGTTGAAATCCATCGGCCATCGCTTCGGCGGCTTCCAGGTGCTCCATGACGTGAGCTTCGGCATGCCGGGAACCGGCATAACCGGGCTGATGGGGCCGAACGGATCGGGCAAGACGACACTGTTCAATATCATCTCCGGCTTCCTGACGCCCGCCTCCGGGGACGTGCTGTTCCACGGATGCAACATCCGCGCGGAAAGCGTCCGCCGCCGCAGCCTGCATGGGCTGGTGCGGACCTTCCAGACGCCGAAGGTGTTCGAGCGCCTGACGGTGGCCGAGAACATTATGGTCGGCGCCTACAAGTCTGGCCGCTCAGGCTTTTTCGCCGGCCTCGCCGGCCTTCCCTCCGCCCGCCGGGAGATGGGCGAGATACGCGAAGAGGCGTTCGCGAGCGCACGGCGTTTCGATCTCGGCGGCATATTCGAAAGGCCCTCCGCCCTTCTCACCGCGGGCCAGCGCCGTCTGCTCGAACTGGCCCGCGCCTATCAGGGAAAACCCTCGCTGCTGATGCTCGACGAGCCGTCCTCCGGTCTCACCACGACCGAGATCGATGTGCTCATCGCCAAGCTGAGGCTTCTGGCGGAGGAGGGTATCGCCATCCTGCTGGTCTCCCACGACATGGAGTTGATGGGCGTGACGCAACGGGTCCACGTCCTCAATTTCGGGCGGATCATCGCCTCCGGCACCATGGCTGAACTCAAAAACGATGCCGCCGTGCGCGAAGCCTATCTCGGAGTGTGACATGCTGAGCGTAACGGGTCTCTGCGCCGGATACGGCCACCTGAACATCCTGAAGGGCATCGATCTCACCGTCGCAAAGGGCGATGTGGTCGGGATTGTCGGCGCGAACGGCGCCGGCAAGACGACGCTCGTGCGTGCCCTCGCAGGCCTCCTGCCGGCGCACGCCGGGGAGATCCGGCTGGGTGATACCGATATCACCCAGATTCCGCCCCACCGCCGGGGCGCCCATGGGATCGCAGTGGTTCTGGAAAACCGCAATCTCTTCGGCGAACTGACGGTGCGCGAAAACCTTGCGCTTGCCACGCGCAGCGGCAGGCGCCGTCGGCAAATCTTCAATCTGGAACGCATCGTCGATCTCTTCCCTGCCGTGGGCGAGAAATTGAATGTGCGATGCGACCTGCTCAGCGGAGGCCAGCAACAGCAGGTCGCCATTGGCCGCGCCCTGCTGCTTCAGCCGGAACTTGTGGTGATGGACGAACCTTCCACCGGCCTTGCGCCCAAAGTGGTGAAGGACATCCTCGACGTGCTCGCCCGCCTGCGCGGAGACGGCATGAGCGTCATCCTCGTGGAGCAGAATATCGCCATCGCCTCAAGCGCAACGAGCCGCGCTTACGTGATGGCGACCGGCCGCGTGGCTCACGTCATCCCAGAGGGGGGATGGCCCGCCTTCGTAAACGACGAGACCTTGATGGGATCATATCTCGGCCAAAACTAAAGAAAGAGCCGTAAAATTCGCTGGCGGTGCGAGCCTGGGGATCGGCGGCCGGGGTGCGTCCGGCCGCCCCTGTTCAGGTCAGGATCAGGTGGGATCAGTTTGGCTTGGTGGCGGCCTAGATTGGGGCTGCCGACCCGCTTCATGACCGGCCGTCCATTGGCGGAACCGACCACGTCAGATTCGCCTTACCCGTTGGTGATGCGAACGATTTCACCCAGCTTTCCGTATACGGCGCCGGCGAGGCGTCCGAGCGGCCTCAGGCGCTCCGAATCCACCTTGCCGTCCGCGATCAGGCCATCCCTGACGTGAAACACCTTGATTTCGCCAACGATGAACTCCGCGCCTGCACGACCGAACGGGATGATCTGATCCAGTGTGCATTCGAGGTTTATCGGGCACGGCATGACGCGCGGAACGTCAATCGTGTCTGACGGCACACAGTCCAGATTTAGCATCTCCAACTCGCTGATATCGGCGGTATAATCGGCTGCCGACTGGTGCACTTTCTCGATCAAGCTGTCGTCCACGATATTTACGACAAATGCCCCCGTCTCAAAGATATTGCGCGCCGTATCTTTTCTCACTCCGTCCCGCAATCCGCAGTTAAAGCCGATCATCGGAGGATCCGAGGATACGAACGTGAAGCAACTAAAGGGTGCTATATTGGACTTCCCCGAGCGCGATTGGGTTGAAATCCAGGCGATGGGGCGGGGCACGACGACCCCCGTCAATAATTTGTAGGCGCCCGGTTCATCCAGGTCGCTCGCGAAAATCTTGGCCATATCAGGAGCCCAAACGGGATTGGAGATATCGGGTCTCGTCACGCGATATAGTCATCGCTGCGTCAGCCGGACTTGTCCGTGAGTTGCATGAGCCCGAGCTTCAGATGCCGACGAAGGATTCTCTCGGTTCGATCGGGAGAGCGAGCGCGCAGCGCCTCGACGATCTCTTGATGGTCCTTCAAGGCCTGATCGACCAGCTTCTTTTCCGTCCGCGTGATCCATTTCGGATGCAGGAAATATTCGTTGAAGCTTGTGAGCATCTCGATCAGCCGCGGCGAACATGAGGCCTGAACGATCGTCAGGTGAAACTGATGATTGACGCGCACGCGCTCCGCAGACGAGGCCTTCTGTCCCTTCTTCACCAGATCTTCCAGGGTCTGAAGCTGCGCGTCGGTGATGCGTTTCGCGGCCAGACGCGCGGCGCAAAGCTCCAGGGCTTCACGGATATGGTGAATGTCCAGGATATCGCCGGCCATATCGACCACTTCGACACCGGTGGTCTCATGCTCGCGAACCAGCAGATCGCCGATAAGGCGCGATATGGCTTCTCGAACCGGGGTCCGGCTGACGTTCAGCGCCTGGGCGATCTCCACTTCGCGTAGGCGCGCACCGGCTTCGTATTCGCCGGAAATAATCGCCCGGCGCAGATGCCGGTAGACCTGATCCGCCACCCGCGCGGACCGCATGACCGTGGGCTTGACGGCAGCCGCAAGGTGCGCACTTTCTGCCAGTTCCGGAGCGAGCTGGGTGGAGGCATCGGTCTGTTGCCCTGCACCCTTGGTTTTTGTAGCAGCATTGCGCATGCCCGGCCCCCTGTATCGATCTTCTACCGAGGGCCTCAACAGAGGCGCCTGTCGTCTTCCAGCCTGCCCGTGATGGACCCTCGTCCGCGAGTGAAGCCCGCGGGATGACGATGCACGCCATGTCGGCACGCGCCGTGATGAAGGCGCCAGACGTGCCGCACGACGGCGCGAACTTCAAGAGGCGTTGAGTCCATCGCCGAGACCCGCCGATGAGGATTTCTGCATTCAGCATTCAGAATGCAATGTCAACATTAGGGGCTGTTTCGAGCGAGCGTCAAGCAAGCGTATTCGCTCATCTTCAGTCGCTTCTTCAGTCATTTCATCAGCTTTTGGCACGCCGGCGGGATTCTGATTAACTCTGCGGCAGTGCCTGCCGGGACATTGTGCAAAGTAGGGCCGCATCTTGAAATCAGGCCCGGCACGCCCGCGCGGCAGGTCGGAAAATGCTGGATCGGCGCCCAGCGCGCCCCGGTGGCACGCCTCTTGCGATCATCAATCCTGCATGCAGCATGCAGCACTCTGAGTGCGACATGCAGTGCGATAGGAGTGGCTCGCGGCTTATGGACTATACGTGGCACTTCCAGATCGTCTGGGACTATCGAGCGGTGTTCGTGCGCGGCGCGATCATGACCGCGCAGATCACGTTCTGGGCGACGTTGATCGGCCTGAGCCTCGGTCTCGCGCTCGGCCTGATGCGGCGTAGCCAACTCTTGGTGCTCCGCGCTCCCGCGGCGACCTTCATCGAGCTTTTCCGCTCGACCCCTGCGCTGGTGCAGCTCGTGTGGATTTACTACGCCCTGCCGATCGTGACCGGCCTTCAGTTGAGCAACACGGCCTCGGTCTCCATCGGGCTCGGCCTGCATGCCGCCGCCTATTTCGCCGAGATCTTCCGGGCCGGCGTGAACTCCATCAGCAAGGGGCAATGGGATGCCGCGCGCGCAATCGGCATGACCTATACCCAGTCTATGCGCAGGATCATCCTGCCGCAGGCCACCCGGCGGATGATCCCGCCCATCATCAACGAGTTTGCCTCCCTCATTAAGCTGACGACGCTCGGCTCCGCCCTTGCGGTCTACGAACTGCTTCACGAGGCGAACAACCTCATCAACAGCACCTATCGGCCGCTCGAGATCTACACCGTCCTGGCCCTGGCCTTCGCTGTTCTCATCTACCCCATCATCTACGCCTCGCAGCGGCTGGAGCAGCGGTGGCAGATCCGCCAATGAAAACCCCAATGATCAAAGCCCGCAACGTGCAGAAATCCTTCGGCAACCTGCATGTCCTGAAGGGGATCGACCTCGATATAACCAGGGGCGAAGTTCTGGCGATCATCGGCCCGAGCGGGTCGGGAAAAAGCACGCTGCTCAGGTGCATGAATTTCCTCGAGGCCTACGATCACGGCGAGATCTGGTTCGACGATCAGCTTGTCGGCTACCGCAAGAAGGCCAACGGAACGCTCGTTAAGGAAAAGCCTGCCCGGATCGCCGCGATCCGTGCGCGCATGGGCATGGTGTTCCAGAGTTTCAATCTGTTCCCGCACATGAGCGTGCTGGAAAATCTGATCGAAGGCCCCACCATCGTCCTCGGGCGTAAGCGCGAGGAGGCGATCGCGCAGGCCAAGGTGCTGCTCGATCGGGTCGGTCTCTCGGCAAAGAGCGATGTTTATCCGGAAACACTATCCGGCGGCCAGCAGCAGCGCGCGGCGATAGCGCGCGCGCTGGCCATGAACCCCGAAGTCATGCTGTTCGATGAGCCGACCTCAGCGCTCGACCCGGAACTCGTCGGCGAAGTGCTGGATGTGATGCGGGCACTCGCCGCCGACGGCATGACTATGGTGGTCGTCACGCATGAGATGAGCTTCGCGCGGGAAGTTGCCGATCGCGTGATGATGATGGACGACGGCAATCGCGTCGAACTCGACGCTCCCGAGAAAATCTTCACCAACCCGTCGCACCCGCGCACAGCGGAATTCCTGCAGCGCGTTCTGCGCTGACTTATTCAGAAAAGGATCACATCATGAAGACTATCTTCCGCTACCCGCTTCTCCTCGGCAGCATGCTGGCCGCCCTTGTGGTGTCCGCCCATGTGGAGACCGCGAAGGCGCAGGTCATGGACCGCATCCTGAAGGATCGGCAGATCAAGATCGGCTATATCCCATCGCCCCCCGGAACCATCAAGGACCCGGCTTCAGGCGATCTGAAGGGCTATTACGTCGACGGTGTGCGCTACATCTTCAAGACCATCGGCGTGGAGCCGATTTTCGTTGAAACCACCTGGGCCAATTTCGCCGCCGGCCTTCAGTCGGGCCAGTTCGATCTGTCCATGGCCGGCACGTTCGCCACCATCCAGCGCGCCGCCGCCGTCGAGTTCACCAAGCCCATCCATTATCTCGGTTACAGCGCCGTGGTGAAGAAGGGTGACGAGCGCTTCAAGACCTTGGCCGACTTCAACAAGGAAGGCCTTAAGATTGCCGTCGTCCAGGGCGGCGCGGCGCAGGAATACGTCAAGGAGAACTTCCCGAACGCCACAATGGTCGCCCTCGGCACCGGCAACCTGACCGCGCCGTTCGTGGAAGTCTCCGCCGGACGCGCCGATGTCGGCATCGAGGATGCCTGGCAGGCCCGCCGCTATGCCTCGACGCAGGCCGGCGTGACGGACCTGTTCCAGGACAACCCCTATAACCTGCTCCCCATCGCCTGGACCGTGAAGCGCGGCAACCAGGACCTCCTGAACTTCATGAACACGTCTATCGACTTCATGCTGCTGACGGGCCGCTGGGAGCGCATGGCCGCCCCTTACGGCATGACGGGTCGCTTCTACGACCGGCCGACGCTGACCGCGTTCGGCACGGTCACGGAAGCACCGGCTGCCGACAAGAAGTGAGCCACTGAGACGGGCGAACCAAGGCCCAACACCGGCCAAGGGAACGACCGTGCACACCGAGCACGGTCGTTCGTCCCGGCGGCTTATGGGCCTTCGGATGGTGTGTTGGCGGGCGGCGTGCTGGGCGGACCCCGGCGAGGGGAAGGGACAAGGTCATGATTGAAAACCCGATAAAATGGCCGAATGGCGCGAAATGCGCTGTCGCGATCACCTTCGACATGGATACCGACAGTCTGCTGCACTATGCGCATCGCCTCACCGCAGATACATTGATCGGCACCGCCTCGTTGCTGCGGTACGACGTGGTCGGCGTCGCACGAATTCTCAAGATTTTCAAAAAGCACAATATAAAGCAGACGTTCTTCGTGCCCGGCTGGACGGTCGAGCACTATCCGGACACCGTGAAGCAAATCGTCGCCGAGGGTCACGAACTCGGCGCGCACGGATATCTCCATGAACGGCTGGACACCTTGTCGGCTGAGATGGAGGACTACTGGTTCATGCGCAATCTGGAGGCGCTGGAGAAGGTCGCGGGCGTCCGCCCGCGTGGCTTCCGGGCGCCAAGTTACCGCTTCTCCAAGAACACTTTGAATTTTCTCGCCCGCGAGGGGTTTATCTATGACTCATCCCTGATGGGGGATGATGTGCCCTACATCATCGAGGGCGACAGAGGCAGCGTTGTGGAATTGCCCACGCATTGGGCGCTGGATGACTGGCCGCAATTCACTATCAATTCGGATCTCGGCTACGCGATGCAGGTCAATTCGCCCGAACGCGCCATGGATGTCTTCATGGCTGAGTTTGAGGCGGCCTGGGAATATGGCGGTCTCTGGATCGCGGTCTGGCACCCCTTTGTGATGGGACGCTTGGCCCGGTGTGCGCGCATGGAAAAGATGATTCAGTATATGAGCGACAAGGGCGGTGTGTGGTTTGCCACGCTGGAAGAGATCGCGGAGCATACAAATCGGATGATCGCATCCGGCGACTACACGCCACACAAAGAAAAAATACCGTTCCATGACGCGATTGCCGATTCTTGGAGCAGGCATCGCTGACGGATCGCCTTTTGCTTGGCGGTAGAAACTGAATTCTGGACACCGACAATCCTGAAGCGCCGGGAACGCCGGCCACAGAAGCTTGCGGGTCATTGCTCGAAAACGCTACTCGCAAGTTTATGAGACGAAGGAAGATCGAGATGCGCGTTGGAATTTGTGGCGGCGGATTGGGAGGGATTTCGGCCGCCATCGGGTTGGCATCGCTGGGTCATGATGTCGAAGTGTTCGAGAAATCACCAACCCTGAGAGCCACCGGTGCCGGGCTCAATCTCTGGCCGAATGCGGGGCGTGCAATATATGCGCTCGGCTTGCGAGAGCAATACGACGCCATTTCAGTCAAGCTTGACCGATATCTCGGCTACAGCGCCGAGGGAAACCTGCTTTTCAACAAGGACACCAGTGCCTGGCCGCAGACTTATGGCGCGCCATCGGTGGGCGTCTATCGGCTTGCCCTCAGCACCATGCTCGCCGAGGCGTATGGCATGGACAAGATCAAGTACGGCTACGAGGTCGAGTCCGTGGAAGATCGGGGCGATAAAGCCGTCTGTGTCTTCAAGAATGGCGAGAGTTACGAGGGCGATGTCATCATCGGCGCCGACGGCATCTATTCCGTTATTCGTGAAAAGCTCATCGGCGGCGTCAGTTTCCGCCCAAATGACCACCATGCCTTCCGCTGGCGTGCGGTGATTGATCTTGAGAAGATCGATGTCGATCCGGCGGCCCAGACCGGCTTCTATAGTCCAGGGGGGTGGCTCTCGGTCATCCCGATCGGAAACGGCAAAGCCTATTGGTTCGGCTCGGTATCCGGTGCGGCGAACCTTGATGACTTCATGGAATTCTTCAGTTCCTGGACGAAAACCCACATTCCCCGAACCCTCAGCATCACGCCCAGGGATCTGATCGTCGAAAGCCCTCTCTTCGACGTGGATGGCAGCCCCTATAAATGGACCCAGGGTCGCATCACGTTACTTGGAGATGCTGCGCATCCGATGATGCCGGACATGGCACAAGGTGCGAGCCAGACCTTCATCGACGCCATAGCGCTCCGGGATGCGTTCGCGAAAAACAAAGACGTCGATCAAGCGCTCCATGCATATGAGAGTGAGCGGCGCCTTGCTGCGAACTATGTGGTGAAGTGCTCGCAAAAAGGCAGCTTCCTCGGCAAGAACAACGTAGATCCCGTCGCCGTTCGCTACGAGCGAGAGATCGAAGCGCGGGCGAGCTAATACATCCCAATCCCCAGCATAAATCAGCCAGGTAGGAATGATGATTCTGCCGGCCTGATATGGCGACAGTCATGACCGCATCCGCGCCCAAGGTGATATTGTTTCACAGCGAAGTGAGCGACCCGCGCTGGCCGGACGCAATTCAGCGTGCGTTGCCCGAGTTCGAGGTCCGCAGGACGCTGGATGGGACCGCGCCGGAGGACGTGGTGGCTGCCGTGGTGTGGAAGCATCCTCCCGGAATGCTGGAGCCGCTCTCGAAGCTCAGACTTATCCAGGTTCTTGGGGCCGGTGTCGATCATGTCTTTGCCGATACAAGGCTTCCCATTGACGTTCCGATCGCGCGTCTGGTGGACCCTGGCCTGACCGCGCGCATGGCGGAGTATGTGCTGCTTCACACGCTCGCATTACACCGCCGGCTGCCAGAGACGGCCAAAGCGCAACGCGAACTGCGGTGGGACTTCATCCCGCCTCAGCCGCCCGAGCAAACCTGCGTGGGCATCCTGGGTCTGGGACATCTCGGCCTTGCCTGCGCATCCATGCTTTCGGCCTTTGGCTTCAAGGTCGTCGGCTGGAGCCGGTCGCGCAAACCAGACCTTCAGTTCGATGCCTATGCGGGAGACAACGAACGCTCCGCGTTTCTGCGTCAATGCGATGTTCTCGTGGTTCTTCTGCCTTTGACGGCGCAAACCAACGGCCTCGTCGATACCAGATTTTTCGCGGACGTGCGGGACGGCACCGCATTGATCAATGTCGCCCGAGGCGCGCTGATCGATGATGAAGCCCTGATCTGCGCTCTTGATGGCGGACGGTTACGGCATGCTGTCCTGGACGTTTTCCGGCAGGAGCCTCTGGCCGCAGACCATCCGTTTTGGACGCACCTGAAGATTACGGTGACGCCGCACAATTCCAGCGCAACCAACCCGGATACCGCAATTCCACAGATCACAGAGAATATCTGTCGTGCAATGTCGGGGTTGGCGCCGCTGAACCTTGTGAATCCTCACGCCGGTTACTGATGGCAGGCAACCGCCCCGCCGCGCCCGCTGCGGTCTTAAAATACCATCTGACAACAAACGAACTGGGAGACTTCCATATGACCGTTACCAAGCAAGATCTTGAAGCCTGGGTGGAGGCGGATCGCGACGTCCTCATCAAGTTCGTGCAGGATTTTATCCGTTGCCGCACGCCCAATCCGCCCGGCGACACGGTGGAGGGCGCGCACCTTGTGCGGGCGTTTCTCGAGGCGCAAAATCTACCCTACGAGATCATCGCGCCAAACGAGATCATGCCCAATATCGTCTCCTCATTCGAGGGCGGTGCTGCCGGGCGCCATCTGGCGCTGAACGGTCATATCGACGTGTTCCCGGTCGAAGACGAGACCACCTGGAGCCAGGATCCCTGGGGCGGCGCGATCGTCGACGGCAAGATCTACGGCCGTGGCTCGGCCGACATGAAATGCGGCACCACAGCCTCCATCTTCGCATATGCCTATCTCAGCCGCATTCGGGCCCAGCTCAAAGGGCGCCTCACGCTGGTGGTGGTGTCCGACGAGGAGACCTTCGGACCCTGGGGCGCGCGCTATCTGGCTGAGCATCGACCCGAAGTGTTCGGCGATTGCTGCCTCAACGGCGAACCGAGCGGCGTCAGCACCGTGCGCTTCGGCGAGAAAGGGCCGCTTTGGCTCGAGTTCCTCATTCGTACACCGGGCGCCCACGGCGCCTACACGCACATGAGCCCAAGCGCGACAGTCATCGCCAGCGAGCTGATTTCCGACCTCTCCAAGCTCAAGGAGGTCAGCGTCCCCGATCTTGGCAACCTTGAGTCCGCCATCACCTCGGCCGCCACGGTCATCGATAACGAATATGGCGCCGGTGCTGCGGCCATCATCCGCAAGGTTACAGTCAACCCCGGTCTGGTTTCCGGTGGCATCAAGGTCAATATGATCGCCGCCGAGTGCCGGGTGCAGGTCGATATCCGCGTGCCCAACGGCCTGACCGCGCAAGATATTCTCCCGCTCATCGACGAGATCGTCGCCCGCCATTCCGGCACGACCTACCGGGTGCTCCTGTCGGAGGAGCCGGCCTGGACCCCGCCGGATACCGAGATGATCGACTACGTGCGCCAGAATGCGAAGCAACTCACCGGCGTCGACCCGGCGCCGATCATCAGCCTCGGCGCAACCGACGCACGTCTATGGCGCTACAAAGGCCTGCCGGCCATCGTGTACGGCCCCGCACCCCGCGGCATGGGAAGCGTCGATGAACACGTTCCGGTCGAGGAATTCATTCATGTCGTGAAATGTCATGTGCTGTCGGCATTTGATTATCTGAGTAAGTAGAGAAATGGGTTCTGGCGGACGGCTCAGTTCGGAACCGCGAGAGGCACTAACACCGGCGGTGAGCTGAGCGTCGGGGCGCGGTCGAGAGACTTTTGAGACTAAGGCTGTCCCCGCGACCTTCGCGCGGAGCGGCTCTCGGAAGGTCCGGCCGCGCTTCGCCTCCATTATGAGATGGGCCTGAACACCAAACGCAAAACGCCCGGCACAGGGCCGGGCGTCGTGTTGTTTAGCGTCTCGCGAAAAGCGATTACCCGTCAGTGGGTGACGGCGCTGCCGGTCTCGGTCGTTTCCGGGGTGCGCGCCGGGGCCTTGCGGGGCGCCTTCGATGCGGAAGCGGCGCGCTTGGTGGCCGGCTTGGCAGCCGGCTTCGCGCTGACCTTGGCGGGTGCCGCCTTTTCCACCGTCTTTTCCACGGTTCTCGCGGCGGACTTCACCTTGGCCGCCGCCTTGCGGGCGACCGGCTTGGCCGCGGCGGTCACCGCGTCGGCAGCCTTGCGGGGCGCCGATTTGCGGGCGCGGCGCGGCTTTGAGTCCGGCAGCAGGGCGATCGGCGAGAACTTGTTCGCCACGGCCAGGATTTCCTGGCGATGGGCACTGGCGCGCCAGGCGAGAACGCCGGCACCGGCAATGGCGAGAAGGCCGAACAGGCCGCCGCGGCGCAGGCCCCAGGACCCGATGGCGGTGCTCGCGAGACCCGAAGCCCAACGGTCGAATTCGGTGGTGTTGCGGTTGAACATGTGAATCTCCCTGACGCAGGCAGTCAATGCGCCGCGCCTCCAGGGACATAATCGTTGGATCGCGGTTCCGGTTCCGCATAAGCTGTAGCCGCGCACCCGCTTCCAGATATCGCGGGTGAATTTTGAGATTGCGGGCGAAACGGGTCTTGAGCCGTTGCGCGGTCGGGGTTTAAATCGGTTCGTTGTCAGCAAGGGGGCCAGTTTTGCCATGGCCATGGAGCGGCGCAGCACGTTTAAGGTCGTCAAAGCCGGCGACAGTGCGGAAGATTATCTCGGTGACGACGCGGTCACGCACCATGTCGATGCAGGCGAGCCGCGCGTGACGTTCATGTCCGTCGTCGTCGGCGTGTTCTTCGGGCTGGCGGCGGGTGGCGTGAGCTATGGATTCTTCGACTATCTCCACACCTGGGTCCATGTCCTCGTCGCCTTCGTCTCGTTCGGCCTGATGGTGGCTTACGGCCGGCGCATGGCGACCGGCGACTGAGGGTCCGGCCCGCTCCCGGTGCCGCCGTCTCTGCATCAGCACTTGCGCTGCGTTGCAGCATGGCTTAGCAAGCCCGCCCCTCTCCCGAGTGCGCGACGGGGTGGAAGCCTGCTTCCGCCCGATCTCCCGCGCTGCGGCCCTAGGAGCCACCATGGCGGCGTGCGGCCTCGATTTCGGCACCTCCAACACGACGCTCGGCCTGATGACCGGCAACGGCCCGCGCCTCGCCCATCTGGAGGGCGCGGCGGATACCCTCCCGAGCGCAATCTTCTATCCCCGCACCGGCGAACCGCAGGTCGGCCGCGCCGCCATGGCGGCCTATGTGGACGGCCACCAGGGGCGGCTGATGCGCTCGCTGAAGGCGGTGCTCGGCTCCAGCCTGATCGACGAGACCACGGCGGTGGGCCGCCAGCGGCTGGGATTTCGCGGCGTCATTGCCGCGTTCCTGGCGCAGGTGAAGGCACGCGGCGAACAGGCGGCGGGGGCGCCGCTTGACGCCGTGGTGCTGGGCCGGCCGGTGCATTTCGTCGACGGCGACGCGGAGGGCGATGCCCGCGCCGAGCAGGTGCTGGGGAGATCGCGGCGAGCGTCGGCTTTTCCACCCGCTCGTTCCAGTTCGAGCCGATCGCCGCGAGCCTGGACTACGAACGGCAGGTGGTGCGCGAGGAACTGGCGCTGATCGCCGATATCGGCGGCGGCACCTCGGATTTTTCCATCGTCCGCCTGTCGCCGCAGCGGCGCGGCAAGGCGGAGCGCGCCTCCGATATTCTCGCCAATGACGGGGTGCGGATCGGCGGCACGGATTTCGACCGGGGGCTCTCGCTCGGCATGGTGATGCCGCTGCTGGGCCATGGTGCCCCGCTGAAGCGCGCCGGCCTCTCCATGCCCGCCGGGCTGTATCACGACCTCGCCACCTGGTCCGCCATCAACCGGCTTTATGATTCCAAGGTTCACCGCACCATCCGCGAACTGGAGCGCGACGCCGTCCATCCCGAGAGGGTGGTGCGTCTCGCCCGCGTGGTGAGCGAGGAGCGCGGCCATTCTCTGGCGCTGGCAGCGGAGGCTGCCAAGATCGCGGTGGCGCAGGCGGGGCGCACCGCGCTCGATCTGCAATGGCTGGAGGCGGGGCTGTCCGTCGGCATCGCCCATGACGATCTGGTGGCCCACACCGGCGCCCTGGCGGAGCGCATCGCCGGGCGCATCCACACCTGCCTCGCGGCGGCGGGGGTGGGAGCGGACGACATCGACGCGCTGTTCCTTACCGGCGGCTCGACGCGCCTCGCCCATGTGCGCGCCGCCATCATCGCCACCGTCCCCGGTGCGCGGATCGCGGAAGGCGACACCTTCGGCTCGGTGGGCATGGGCCTCGCGATCGAGGCGGGGCGGCGCTACGGGTGAGGGTGAGTTCGCTGGCGTCCGGCGCCCGTGCCCCCTCCCGACCCCCTTGCTTCTCCCTCCCTAACCCTCCCCCGTAAGCGGGAGCTCAGCGAAAGAGGTAGGCGCGGGATCGGTGGTGCTTCTCAAGAAACCGCACCAGTCTCCCTCTCCCCGAGGGGGAGAGGGGCGGGGTGAGGGGGCAACCCTTTCCAGTCCTGAAATGTCGGAACCCCCTCACCCGGCTGCTTCGCAGCCGACCTCTCCCCCTCGGGGAGAGGTGGAAACCGCCCGGCCTGTGCACCTAACGAACCGCGGGCGATTGCCAGATCCCTTTCGCAGAGCTCCGGCAAGCGGGAGAGGATTTCTCGGCATGAACGGTCCCTCTCCACCCGCGCCATGCGCGCCCTCTCCGGCTTGCCGGGGAGGGGTGGGACGGGGGCTGGACGGCGCTATACCGAAGCCGTCTCCGCGAGGCGGGAGAACACCGCGCGCAGAAGCTCCGGTGCGCTCTGGGTGGGCGGCTCCGGCGGGACCTGGTCGTCATAGGTGAGGGCATAGACCAGCGGCATCCAGCCGACGCCGCTCGCCTGCCCGTCCGCCACCAGCAGCGCCTGAGAGGGCCGGGTGGGCAGCGGCACCCGAACAATCGTGGCGGGGGAGGGCGTCCGGCAGTTCAGCGCCGGTGAGGTGACGAGATATTGCCGGCAGGCCAGCGGCCGGTCGGGATGGATCGAGCAGGCCTCGTCCTCCAGGAACGGGCAGGGCACGCCGGCCCGGAAATAGCTCATGCCCAGCGCGTCGGCATCCGTGGTTTCGACCTCCCGCGCTGCGTCGATGGCCGCGAGCAGGCCGGCGGCATCCAGCGCGCCCAGCGCCGCGTCGAACCGCGCCCGCACCGCGCTGCGGCGCGGCTCCGGCAGGGCGGCGACGAGGCGCACCAGCGCCCGCGCCTCGGCCTGGGAGATCGGCACCATTTGCCGGCAGCAGGCGCCGCAGCCGGCGCGGCAGGAGATCGCCCGCCCTGTGGCCTCGGTCGCCGCCGCTTCCCGGTCCACCAGGAAATCCGTGAGCTGCTGGAGGATGGGCAGCACATCCTCATAGCCGACGGGGCCCTGAGGCACCGCCAGTTCCACCTCGACCGGCACGCTGCCCAGCATCAGCACCACGCGCCCGGTGAGCTGCGCGTCTGCCCCGCGACCGGGCGCGGACAGCTTCAACGGCATACCGGTCATCTGGCCTGCGTCGTGGGCAGGGGTCCCGCCGGGGTGGTGCCGGCGGGGATCGCCGTGGCGGGCAGGGACGTCGCGGGCAGAGACGTGGCGGGCCCTGTCGTGGCTTTGGCCTTTGCGGTCTGGCAGTATTTGGCGCCCTGGAACTGCACCGCCTTGCCCTTGCTCGCCGCGCAGGTCTTGGCGAAGGCGGTGGCATCGGTGCCCGTGAACTTCTGATAGTCGTTCTCGCCCTTCATGCCGCCGATCTTGATGAACATGTCCATTGCGGCCGCGGACGGGGCGGGGATGAGCACCATCCCGAGGTCGAAGCAGACCGCTCCGACGAGTATCAGACCCGCTTGCTTGTACATGACACGCTCCCGTTTATATCGGTTTGTTTTCAGTCCATCACGCGAGATCTGAGTAGATCGCCGAAATAAGGCGCGACCCAACTGTTTTCAGGGCAGGCGGGTGTTTTAGTCTTGTCTGCGTCACCTGTGCGGAGCCAATCTTCGGCGCGCACGTCCGCGCCGCGAAGGCCATCGGCCAGAGACCGGCCGCGCGCTCGTCACTTCGGCTGGGTGGAGGTGGCACCTTTCGCCTTGGGGGTCTGGCAGTATTTCGTCCCCTGGAACTCCACCAGCTTCCCCTTGTTGGCGGTGCAGCTGGTTTGGAAGGATGCGAGGTCGCCGGGCATGTATTTAATATAGGACTGGTTGGCCGAGAGCGTCTGGACCTTGGAAAAATTCAGCGAGACCTCGGCGTGCGTCGGCAACACCATGATCCCAAGGTCGAAGCAGGTCATTCCGGCCAGAAGCAGGCCGACTTCCTTCTGCATGATATCCCCCATCGTGTTGAATGCGTTGTTGAACTCTTCTTGACGCTCACAGACGCTTGGCGCGCCTGCGCCCGGATCTCACCTTGGCGCCGTGCCGGTCTTGGGCGTCTGGCAGTATTTCGTGCCCTTGAACTCCACCAGCTTGCCCTTGTTCTGGGTGCAGGCCATGGACGAGACCGTCGCGTCCTGCATGGTGATCTTCAGATAAGTCTGCGTGGGGGACATGGACGTGATCTTGGTGATCGTGATGTCCTGCACGTTCACGCCCGCCGCCAGCGCGGAAGCGGCCATCAGGCCCGAAACGGCCAGCACGCCAAGATCGAAACAGACGGTTCCAGCCAGCAGACGCGCGCTTTGTCCTGTCATGGCCGATTATCCCAGGCGCGGAACGTCCACGCAGAGGCAGAATAGGCCGTAAAGTAAATTCCAGCAATCAGGATGTGGCGTTATTTTCGCCCGAAGTAAGAGGCGAAAAAAAACGCTCCAGAACACTTAATGTCAGTCTGGCTGACTTTACGTTCCGGCTTGGCTCACACTTTCTTCGCCGCCTTTTTCGCCGCCGTCTTGGCGGGAGTCGGGCGCGCGGTGTTGAGCGCCACGGCGGCGCGGATCAGCGCCGTTAGCGCGCCTTCGTCGATCATCTTGCCCTCGGGGATATCGATGGCGCGCCGGACATTGCCCTCCAGGCTGGAATTGAACAGGCCGGCGGGGTCGTCTAGCCCAGCGCCCTTGGCGAAGGTCAACTTCACCACGCTCTTATAGGTTTCGCCGGTGCACAGGATGCCGGCGTGCTCCCACACCGGGACGCCGCGCCATTTCCAGGTTTCCTCCACCTGCGGGTCGGCGGCGTGGATCAGCGCGCGCACGCGGGCCAGCGTCTCGCCGCGCCAGTCACCCAAGTCCGCGATCCGCGCGTCGATGCGCTGGGAGGGGCTGTCCCCGGCCGCGCCGGGCGTCGCGTCGGCCTTGGTCATGGGCGCTCAGGCCTTCTTGAGAAATTCGGTCTTGAGCACGAGGCCCTTCACCTTCTCGGCGTTGCACTCGATCTCCTTGGGGTCGTCGGTGAGGCGGATGTTCTTCACCAGCGTCCCGCGCTTCAGCGTCACCGACGTGCCCTTGACCTTCAGGTCCTTGATCAACGTGACGGAATCCCCGTCGTTCAGGAGTGTGCCGTTGCTGTCTTTGGTGTCGGTCATGGTGGGGTCCTGGGTGGAAAATGGCGCGTGCCGCGATATCCCACCAGATCGGGCGCTTGGCAAATTTGGGGGCGGAGAATTATAGGAATAGAGCTAGCTGTGCATTGGTCGGGCGGCCAAGCTCGTCGTCCACATACATATAGGATTGTGGAGGGGTAAAGTTCTCAATTATATCGCTAGGATCAACTGGGTGCTCGTAGCGTCGAACATCTCCTACCGCCAGAGCAAAGCTTCTGTCTCGGCCTATAAAATAGGCGTCAAAAAATTCCTTTGATATTCCTGAGTATTCAGATGTCATATCCCAAAGATCACCTGGCTTTTCACATAAAATATCATCAACATCAAATTCTCCAATTATTTGCCCTACAGGCCTTGTTACGTACACAACGATTGTTTTAATATTCGATGATCGATAAATGCTTTTTCGAAATTCGAATCGCTTCGATCCTTCGAATATTTTTTCGGCAAACTCCGGTTTAATCGACAATAAAACTTTCATTTACTTCACCTAATTTTAAAATTTTAGAAAACTGGTCATCCGTTAAGGGGCGCAAGTCCCAGCGTGGATATTCGCTAATCCCCACCTCGTTCAGAAGTGTGCCTCGTATGGGGCGTTTCGGAAATGCGACATTGTATGTCATTTTAACCGCGTACAAGCGGGGTTCAGCAGCAAAGCTTGCTCTTAGTTCAGCCTCATCGAATACACTGTGATCCAAGGCAAATTCTACAAAGGCATCTACATTCTCAAAATCTCGCTTTGATCTCGTCTCTTCAACTACGCAAACCGAAGTCGCTACCGAACGAAAGCGGGCGAATCCAGGTCTATCTGTAGTTCTATAAATGACGACTATGTCGCCTTTCTTCATTCGAGTTAGAATTAATTTTCCAATATAAATTTTATGTATGGTATTTGTGTGAGCTATATCTTCTTCTGAGTCTGGGTCTTCATTTCTTAATATTGAGTCGGGAAATAATTTTGTATGGTATTCTGGGTATATTGCCAAAAGCCATTTAATTGCAGAATTGGTATGTAATAGAGGATAATCTTCGATTATGTCGCTGGTCGTATTTTCAATTGAGCGAATTAAAACTAGCTCGTCCCCATTTGGGGTCGATTTTATGCCGCTCTCTTTAAAGCCATATTTTTTAAATAGTTTAATTAAGCCTTCGTGTGTGTCAAATACTGTCACATATAATTCTTCAACTTTATTTAGAATCGCATGATCAAATATTCTTTTTATTATTCGCTCTCCTAATTTCGTGCCTTTTGCAATTACTTTTAAAGTCCCCACTTTAAGTCTTTTTTTGGAGGGGAGATTTGGCTCAACATCAGTAATGGGCCCGTCTTCTACTTTTAGATATAGAAATCCTCTAATGCCGCCAGCAGCATCGTCAATTACGTATACCGGCTCATCGGCCTTCTTATGAAACCAATCTTCGAACTCTCCATATTGAGATTTCAGACTGTCAAAGAAGGGGTCGGAAAGGTTTACGTTCTTGAATTTAGTTGGGCGCAGCGTCTGCACCATTTCCCCACTCTCCCTGATTCGTTTTAATAATTTTATCGATATCGGTTTGCTATTCCATCCCTAATGCAAGTTCTGGTTGCGTCTACTCGCCGGCGTTTCTGTGGCGCTCCTGGGGTGCTTGGACATCGCATTTTAGGAAAATATGCCTTGACAGTGTACCGCTTCTAGGCTAGGTTTCCTTCATGTTCCGGATTTGCGCCCGGCGCGATCCGGTTGGCTCCGAGCTGGGCTTCCCCACATGACATTCCCCCGGAAAGAGCCGCCCCCACGGGCGGCTGAGGCGCGTGCGCTGTATCAGGCGGGGGCGGCCATCACCGATATCGTGCTGCGCACCGGCATCTCCCACGCCATGGTCTATTACTGGATCGATCGTCGGGTGGGGCCGGATGGCGTGGTGACGCTCGATCCGCAGCCCCGCCGCAGGCCAGAGGCGGCCGCGCGCAGCCTCAATGCGGCGCGGCGGCGCAAGCTTGCCAATCGGATCTGGAGCGCCGCCGAGGCGCAGGTGGGCGAGATCGAGACCCGCCTCGCGGGGCTCGGCTCGGGTGTGGCCCCCGCCGAAGCGGAGCGCGATGTCCGGGCGCTCGCCGTTCTCGCCCGCGTGGTGCGGGAACTGGCGGCGCTGGACACCGCGACCGCCAAGCAGGTCGATAGCCTGAAGACCGAGCCTGCGAAATCCGATCCCCCGAAGGACGAGGACGCGCGTGCCCCCAACGACCTCGACACCTTCCGCCGCGAGCTTGCGCGCCGCCTTGATGCATTGCGTGGAGATGGGCCGGACTGACGGCCTGCTCGATCTGCTCGGCGCGCCCATGGCCGCCGGCCTGTTGGCGGATTGGGAGATCTGGGCGCGGCAGGATCAGCTTCCGCCCGCCGCCGCGCCGAACGGCCGGCCCTGGTCCACCTGGCTGGTGCTGGGCGGGCGGGGCGCCGGCAAGACGCGCGCCGGAGCAGAATGGGTGCGCGGGCTCGCGCTCGGCCGCGCGCCGTTCACTGAGCGGCCGGTCGGGCGCATCGCTTTGGTGGCGGAGACCATGGCGGATGTGCGCGAGGTGATGGTGGAGGGGGTCTCCGGCCTGCTCAGCGTCCACGCCGATGGCGAGCGCCCGCTTTATGAGGCGAGCCGCCGCCGGCTGGTGTGGCCCAATGGCGCGGTGGCGCAGGGGTTTTCCGCCGAGGACCCGGAGAGTTTGCGCGGCCCGCAGTTCGAGGCCGCATGGCTGGACGAGCTGGCGAAATGGCGCCGCGCCGAGGCGACGTTCGACATGCTTCAGTTCGGCCTGCGGCTCGGTGCCCGGCCGCGCCAGATGGTGACGACAACGCCGCGCCCCACCGCCTTGCTGAAGCGCCTGATGACTGATCCCACCACCGCCGTGACGCGGGCGCGCACCGCCGCCAATGCGCGCCATCTGGCGCCGGGCTTCATCGACACCGTGCTGGCCCGCTATGGCGGCACACGGCTCGGCCGGCAGGAGCTGGACGGGGAATTGATCGAAGATCGGCCGGGCGCGCTGTGGTCCCGTGCCGCCGTGGAGGCCGCGCGGGAGGTTGAGGCGCCGCCGCTCGCCCGCGTGGTGGTGGCGGTGGATCCGCCCGCCTCCTCGCGCGCCGGGGCCGATGCCTGCGGGCTGGTTTGCGCCGGCATCGACGGGTCCGGCCTGGTCCATGTGCTGGCGGATGACAGCATCGCCGGCCTGCGCCCGGCGCTATGGGCGGCCCGCGCGGTCGCGCTGTTCCACCGTTTTTCTGCCGACCGCATCGTCGCCGAGGTGAACCAGGGCGGCGAGATGGTGAAGGCGGTTCTGGCGGAGGTGGACCCGCAGGTTCCGGTGGAGATGGTGCGCGCCACGCGCGGCAAATTCCTGCGCGCCGAGCCGGTCGCCGCCTTGTACGAGCAGGGCCGGGTGCGCCACGCCGGGGCGTTTCCCGATCTCGAGGACGAGATGTGCGATTTCACCACCGACGGCCTCTCCTCCGGCCGCTCGCCGGACCGGCTGGATGCGCTGGTGTGGGCAGTGACGGCGCTCGCGCTGGGCGAGAAGGCCCGGCCGCGGGTGCGGGGGTTTTGAGGTTCGAATCGCGCGCTTTGCACCCCCTCTCCCGCTTGCGGGGGAGGGTCGGGGAGGGGGAACTCCCGCCACTTTTTCCAAGGTGCGTATTTTTGGGCGCGTATTTCTGGCGGCAGCCTTTACCCCCTCCCCAGCCCTCCCCCGCAAGCGGGAGAGGGGGCGAAATGGAGGGGGCTCTCAGTACTTTCGGAAACGCCGTCCATATGCGAAAACGCTGGCATGAAGCAGCGCCCCAACATGGTTCGCGAGACGGTTGCCGCCGGTGGTGTGGCGGTCATTCTGATGACCGGCTATGCCGCCGTCACCCGCCTGCCGCGCGAGACCAATCTGGAATTGGCGATCGTGATCTGCATCGCCGCGCTGACGCTCACGGCATCGATCGCGCTTTGGCGCTTCGCGGTGCGCCGCAAGGGCGAGATCGGCGAAGCCCAGTTCGAGACCCGCACCAAATAGACACCTAAAGCAGCCGGTCCGGCCGGTCGCGCGGCTTTTCCCGTGGCTCGTGCATGGGGGCCTGCTGGTCGAAGCCGGTCCAGCCGGTTTCCACATAGGAGGTGCGGCGGGCGGCGAGGTCCACCGCCTGGCGCGCGTCCATCACCGTGCGGGCGGCCTCCAGCCGTGTGTTCGGCACGCGGGCGACCACCAGGGCGCCGCCGCGCCGCACCGCCTCGGCATAGACATGGGCATCCTCTTCCGAGATGCCATCCTCGATCAGCGCGCCGATCAGCCCGCCGGCCGCCCCGCCCACGGCCGCCCCCGCGACCGCGCCGGCCGCCGCCGAAGCCAGCCAGCCGGCGGCGATCACTGCGCCGAGGCCGGGGATCGTGATCAGCCCCAGTCCCGCGAGCAGACCGCCTGCGCCGCCAAGCCCCGCACCCACGGCCGCCCCGGCGCCGGCATCGTGCAGAACCTCGCTGTCGTGGGTGCGGGCCGCCTCCGCGGCCTCCGCCGCGCAGATCAGGGAAATGTCCGCCTCGGCAATGCCGGCGACCTTGAGGTCGCGCACCGCGCCCTCGGCGGCATCGCGCGTATCGAACAGGCCGCTGACGGTCGTCGTCATGCCGCGTCTCCCAGTTTGTCCCAAGCGCCGCCGTGGCGGCCATGCCCGGTTAACGCAAGCCGGGCCGGTCCGTTCCGGCCCAAATGGAGCCCGCCCATGCTGTCGTCCTTCCTCGCGCCGTTCCGCCCGCGCCCGCCGGAGGCGAAGGCGAGCCGGACGGCGGCGCTGTTCGCCCTCCTGGCGCAGGGCCGCCCGCGCTGGTCGCCGCGCGATTACGCTTCGCTCGCCCGCGAGGGGTTTGCCCGCAACGCCATCGCCTACCGCGCCGTGCGCCTGGTGGCGGAGGCGGCGGCCTCGGTGCCGTTCGTGCTGCTGGAGGGCGCGCGGGAGGTGGATCGCCACCCGCTGCTGGATCTCCTCGCAACGCCCAACCCGCGCCTGCGCGCCGCCGATCTGATCGAGGCGCTGTGCGGCCACCTGCTGGTGGCGGGCAATGCCTATGTGGAGGCGGTGAGCCTGGACGGCACGCCGCGCGAACTCCATGTGCTGCGCCCCGACCGGATGAAAGTGGTGCCCGGCGCCGACGGCTGGCCCGAAGCCTTCGACTATACGCTGGACGGGCGCACGGTGCGCATTCCCCAGGGCGGGGAGGGGGTGCCGGCGCTGCTGCACATCTCCTTCTTCAATCCGCTGGATGATTACTATGGCTTCCCCCCGCTGGAGGCCGCCGCCCAGGCGCTGGACCTGCACAATGCCGCCGGCGCCTGGAACAAGGCGCTGCTGGACAATGCGGCCCGGCCCTCCGGCGCGCTGATCTACGGCGGCACCGGCACGCTGAGCGATGAACAGTTCGAGCGGCTGAAGGGCGAACTGGAGGCGAGCTTCCAGGGCGCCTCCAACGCGGGGCGTCCGCTGCTGCTGGAAGGCGGGCTCGACTGGAAGCCGCTCGCCCTTTCGCCCAAGGACATGGATTTCGAGGCCGCCCGCAACGGCGCCGCCCGCGAGATCGCCTTGGCGCTGGGCGTGCCGCCGATGCTGCTGGGCATTCCCGGCGACGCCACCTATTCCAACTATGCCGAGGCCAACCGCGCCCTTTGGCGCCTCACCGTGATCCCGCTGGTGCGGCGCATCGCCGACGCACTGTGCGGCTGGCTCGGCCCGGCCTATGGCGGGGATCTGGTGCTGATGCCGGACCTCGACCAGGTGGAAGCCCTCTCCACCGAGCGCAGCGCCCTCTGGGCCCGCGTCGCCGCCGCCGATTTCCTCACCGAGGACGAGAAGCGCGCGGCGGTGGGGTATGGGGTGCGGGAGTAGGCGGGCGGGTGCGCTGGGCTCGGCCGACCCGCCAGCGCCGCAGGTGTTCATCGTCCACGTTGCCTCTCCTTTCCCCGAATTTTCCCCCTCCCAACCCTCCCCCGCAAGCGGGAGAGGGCTTTTTGCGAGCCACCCTCCATGGACGCCCTGATCCGCGTATTCGCCGAGCGGGGCGATCTAGCGCATGTGGCGCTGCTGCTGTGGGTCGACGATTTCGTCCGCGAACTCGCCCGCTTCAATGCCCGAAATCACGGCGAGTGAGAGCCTCAGCGTGCGTGCCTGTGCCGATGATGCAGGTCCGGATAATGCGGATGCCGATGCCTCATCGGCGCATGCCGGTGCGCATGGGTGTGGGGCTCGTCCGTCGGGTCGTGGGGTGCATGTTCGTGTTGATGATGAGCATCGTGCACATGGCGGTGGGCGTGCTCCAGCGTTTCGTGCAGATGTTCATGGTCGTGCCGCTCCGCCAGATGAAGGTACAGGCCGATCCCCATGAGGATCGCGGCAGCGATAAGCTGGGCGGTCACAGGTTCGTTGAAGAGGCCGATTGCGAGAACCGCACCGATGAAGGGCGCCGTTGAGAAATAGGCGCCAGTCCGCGCGGAGCCGAGGTGCCGGAGCGCGAGCACAAACAGCACCAGGCTGATGCCATAGCCGAGGAAGCCGACCACCGCCGCCGCGACGATGTCCGGCAACTCCGGGATCTCGGAACCGAGAGATAGCCCGAGGGCCAGGTTCACGCTCCCAGCCGCCAGGCCCTTGATCATGGCGATTTGTACGGGATCGGCGGAGGAGAGCTTGCGTGTGAGGTTGTTGTCGATGCCCCAGGCAATGCATGCGCCGATAATGGCGCTCGTTCCCAGGCTGATTCCGTCGGGGCCGCCCTGCCAGGAAAGAATGACCGCGCCCGCGAGAATTGCGAGCGCCCCCAGAAGCAGGCGGCGATCGACGCTCTCTTTGAACACCACCCACGCGATCCCCATGGTGGCGAGGCTTTCCACGTTAAGCAGGAGCGCCGCCGTGGAAGCTTGCGTATGGGACAGGCCAACCATCAGCAGGAGCGGGCCGATCACGCCGCCGGTGGCCACCACAAGCGCGAGCCACGGCAGGTCGCTGAGTTGAAGGGGCGCCTCGGCTGGCGTGCTCCTCTGCGTGCGCTGAATGAGGTGCAGGACTGCGAGGCCGACGCCCGAGCCCAGGTAAAGAAGGCCGGCGAGCAGCCAGGGGCTGAGGCCTCCTCCGAGCATGAGCTTCGAAAATGGCGTGCTCGCGCCGAATAACGCGGCTGAGGCAATAGCCATCATCGGTCCCGAATAAGGCATCACGCGCAACATCACCCCCGCCTCAACCGCCTGGATATTAGCACGTCAGATGCGAGCGGCCTCGGCCAGAAGGGGGTGCCGCGCGTCGATCTTTGGTCGCTGTTTTCCTAATCCACCGCGCGCGCTACGCCGCGCGCCGCTCTGACCATCCCAAGGAGACCCCAGGCATGCGTGCCCCGTTCCAGAAGGCGCCCGCGCCGCGTATCCGCGCGCTCGGGCCGGCATTGATGCGCGCTCGCGCGGCGCCCCCCGCGCCGCAGGCCGGCGGTGTGTTTCGCGATTTCGTGGCGACCCTGGAGCGCCTGGAGCGCGCCAAGGACCGCTCGCTCCGGCGCAAGCCGCGCACGCCGGAGACCAAGGCGAGATGAGCAGTCTCCCTTCCCTCCAAAGCAGCGGCGATGGGCGGATCGAGGGCTATGCCTGCGTGTTCGACAAGGTGGACCTCGGCCGTGACCTGATCGAGCGCGGCGCGTTCGCGCGCAGCCTCGCGGCGCGCGGCGCGGCGGGCGTGCGGCTGCTGTACCAGCACGACCCCGCCGAGCCGATCGGCGTATGGACCGACCTGATCGAGGACGGGCGCGGCCTCTATGTGCGCGGCCGCCTCTCGCTCGAGGTCCAGCGGGCCCGCGAGGTGATGAGCCTGGTGCGGGAAGGCGCGCTCGACGGCCTGTCCATCGGCTTCAAGGCGGTGAGCGCCCGCACCGATCCGCGCACCCGCGTTCGGCGGCTGGCGCGCATCGACCTTTGGGAGGTCTCGGTCGTGACCTTCCCCATGCAGCCCGACGCACGCATCGCGCCGGCTTTTCTTCCGCTTGTTCCCCGCGCGCCCTCCGCACGGGGGGCATCTCTCAGCCCAAGGATGACCCATGACCCATATGCCTATCGCCTTCGAGACCAAGAGCGTCCCGCAAGCCCGCGTCCCGGATGTCTCCAAGGACACGTCCGCACTGGAAACCAAGGTGCTCACCCCCGGCGATGCCGGGTCCCCGTGACGACGTTCACGACGACCTGATGGTCGTCTTCGAGAGCTATCGCCGCACCAACGACCAGCGGGTCGGCGAGATCGAGCGGCGCGGCATCGCCGATCCGCTCGCCGAGGACAGACTGGCCCGCGTCGATGCCGCCCTGGAGGCGCAGCGCCTGCGCCTCGACGCGCACAT
>NZ_CBDIHQ010000010.1:0-206943 GCF_965279295.1 Aquabacter sp.
GAGATTCCAGTGCAAGCCGGTCAGGTGCCGCAGCCCGAAGCTGTCCGCCCCATAGGCGCTGTTGCGTTGTCCCGTTTCGAGCACAGCTCGTCTCCTTAGATTGCTTCAACATGATGTTGGGCTTTCGCCCCACCAGCGCCTGAGCTTTGGCGGAAGCGCGGAACTTAAAGCGGAGCAGGCCAACTGTGAACCGGCTATGGAGCACTTCAACCGATTAAATTTACACGTTTCGTACAGAGCGGGCCTGCTGTGCGAGCGCAACGAAGACTTCTCGCACTGCAACAACACTTGTGACGCGATGCGGAAACTCCATCCGCCGCACCTGCGATTCGCGGACCAGGTTGCAGCCGAGAGGGTCCACCTCAAGGAGCCGCCACCCCTGCCCTTCGAGGTCCATGAGGTCCCGTGCATAGAGGTCGATGGCGTCGCCATGGTCCTCGTTCATATGGCTTACGATTCCTCCCTGCGCCGCCCGCACGGCTTCGGCGCCGGTCCAGTCGATGCCGACCGCATTGCCCTCAACGGTCGAGATGCGTCCGAACCCCTCAACCAGATGCGCCTCTTCTACCGCCATCCGGTAGAAGCCAAAATCGGCAAAACCGGAATAGCCGATAGCGCTAGTTGTTTAGTCCCGGCATTTGATGGATGGGGTCGAGGATGAATCTCTCTGGCTCTGAAGTCCAGCATTTGCAGATGAACTCGTAGGGCGTGAGCCCCCTGAGGGTCTTCAGGCGCCGGCCGAAATTGTATGCGGCGACGAAGTCGGTGAGATGCGTTTCGAACTGATGATGGTCGTCGTAGTGGAAGCGCTTGACGGTCGCTTCCTTGATGGTCCGGTTCATCCGCTCGACCTGGCCATTGGTCCAGGGGTGCTTCACTTTAGTCAGGCGGTGCTCGATGCCGTTCTCTCGGCAGCGCATGTCGAACATATGGGTGATGTAGCGAGCTGTCGGCCCATCGGCGTAGCGAGGCGGAAAGGTGAACTGGATGCCGTTGTCGGTAAGAACGGTATGGATCCGGTAGGGCACCGCGTTGATCAAGGCCATGAGAAAGGCCGAGGCTGAGCTCCGGCCTGTCTTCCTGACGACCTGCACGAAGGCGAACTTGCTCGTGCGGTCAATGGCTACGTAAAGGTACAGCTTGCCCTCGGCGGTCTGCACCTCGGCGATATCGATATGGAAAAAGCCGATCGGATAGGACTTGAACCGCCTCTTCGGCTTCTTGTCGCCCTCCTCCTCCGGCAGCCGGCTGATGCCGTGGCGCTGCAGGCAGCGATGCAGGGATGAGCGCGTCAGATGCGGGATCGTCGCCTGCAAGGCATAGAGGCAGTCGTCGAGCGGCAGCAGCGTATGCCGGCGGAAAGCGATGATGATGGCCTCTTCTTCAATCGACAGAACCGTCGATGTCGGCTCTCTCGGACCAGTCGGCAGATCGGCGACCGAGGTCCGCTTCTTCCACTTGGCGACGGTCTTCTGGTTGATCCCATAGCGCTTCGCCAGAGCCCTCAGGCTCTCTTGACTATGCTGTATCGCTCGACGGACTGCCTCAGTCGTCGTGGCGCTCCCGTGTAGAAACTGGCCCATAGTGCCTCCCTCCACTCCCGCGAAAAGACTGCACCATCAAAGCCCGGGATCAAACACCTAGGACCGATCGACATTCACCGTAGCCAGATCATGATTGCGGCGAGGTGGATTAAGCCTGTGAAGTGAACCGTCCGCCGATCGTATCGCGTCGCGAAGCGGCGGAAGTGCTTGAGGCGATTGAAGCAGCGCTCGATGCAGTTGCGACGCTTATAGGCCTTTGCATCGTGCGGGATGAGGATCTTCCGGCTTCGGTTGGAAGGAATCACCGCTGCCGCACCGAGGCTGGCGACCTGCCTTCGGAAGGCATTGCTGTCATAGGCTTTGTCGGCGAGCACGGCACCGCCGGCCTGACCGTCGACCAGGGCGGGAGCGGTGGTGACATCGCCCACCTGACCGGCCGTGATGATGAAACGCAGAGGACGTCCCAGCGCGTCGGCAAGCATGTGGATTTTGGTGGTCAGCCCGCCTCGGGAACGCCCCAGCGCCTGATCCTTGGCCCCCCTTTTCCACTCGCCGCCTGCTGGTGAGCCCGGACGATGGTGCTGTCGATCATCAGATATTGGTTGTCATGATCAGCGGTCAGGGCCTCGAACACCCTTTCCCAAACTCCTGCGTGGCACCACCGGCTGAAGCGCTTATGCACGCTCTTCCAGCGGCCATAGCGCTCGGGAAGGTCGCACCAATGGGCTCCGGAGCGCAGAACCCACAGACAACCGTTCACGAACAAGCGGTTATCCGAGCCTGTCCGGCCCGGATCTGTGACTTTGCCAGGAAGCAGCTGCGAAATCTTCGTCCATTGGACGTCGCTCAACTCGTACCGCTTCGCGGCCATTCCAGGGCTCCGTGCTGCAAAAACACGGCCCTCTATGAATCAGCATTCGCACAACTTGGGAATCCTGAATGTCGATCGATCCTAAGGCTGGCCGTAGACAGAAGGTGTGGGGGATTGTTTAGGGGAAATCCGGAGCGTTTCGGCCGAGAGGCGCCATACGCATTGGCGCCAAAAGATTTTCTCGCTAATTTAAACGAAAAATCAAGCGTAGAGCAAAATTCGGCCATGCGAACCACGCCTCACCTTTGAAGCAATGTAAATTACGGACTTGAATATGTTTTGCCAATTCATACTTCCATTTGATGTTAGGGGCGACAGATTTACGTACGAATGGATGATGTACAAAGCAATTGATAGTAAAATTGACCTATGCCTACTCGCTCCTGAACATTATTGGACCGACATCGAAGAGCGAAAATTATCTGGCAGCTGGGCGACATTGGAATACATCGAAGATTATTTCAGATATAAAGCGCCGTCTCCCGATCAGATTTCTCAGATTCAGAAAATACCCCTACTCTCAGAGGGCATCTCGGAGCTGGAGCAAGATCTTATAGGCCCAAACCTTGTCTGGGCCCACACGATCACTCAAAGAATACCTTCTCTAGAACGACACATAAGATCTTTATTAGAACCACACTTACCTCTGGAAGCAATTCTGATATGGACCAATTGCGCTTCAGTCACAGCTGTTGCAGCAGATCTCGGAATCAAGGTCATTCATAATGAATTAGGGCCCCTCCGCCCCCCGCGATTTCAATTTACGGCCTATTTTGATTTCGAGGGCGTAAACGGCCGCACAAGCGCATCAACCCGTTGGCAGGCATTTCTCGATGAGAAGTGCACCGTTCCTATTATGGGATATGATGAGTTGGATCAGCTATTTTCCAATGCATCGCATCAGAAACCCGACTTCAGCAACGATAGAAACGATAAAGACTATGATGTTGGCGTTGCTTTACAATGCCCTGACGATTCTAATATGCTTGCATTTAGCAATGGATTCTCCAACTATGAAGCTATCGTAACCGCGCTGAGATACTTCACCGGGCGCACGATTGTCCGCCCTCACCCTGCGCGTGCCGCTAGGTTTGATGGAATTCCTGTCACATGGGATGCCAGCGCGACAAGTTCAGAGTTTCTTGATAAAATCAATGCAGTGATAACTGTTAATTCTAGCGTAGGATTCGAGGCATTATTACGAAATAATCCAGCTTATATTTTAGGAGAATCTTCATTCAAAGATGGAAGTTGGAATATTTTTACAAAAACGCCCCCCATGGAAAGAGATTTACTTCTAAGATGGGTAAATTGGTTTTTGTTTGGTTATCTGATACCATTTGACCGCTTATTTAATCAAAAATACTATAGATGGCGCCTTAAACTACCCTCCGAGCTCGACATATACACTGATAATTTTCGATATTGGTGCAGCCGGCGCGCGAAGGAAGCCCCTGATTGAATATTCGCCACCGCCTGACGCATCCGATCGCGCATCTTCCCGGACGCGGAGCCTTTTTCAGGCTAAGCACCGCCTCATTGGCGGCAAAGGGTTTTCGAGCTATCTTAAGTGACAAATCAGGCGCGGTGTCACATTTCGGCCACGCGAACCGGCTTCACCGGTGAAGCTCCAGCGGCCGCCCGACGCTTGAAAGAGGTGACATGCCCACAATCGCCCTCGTCGATGACGACCGCAACATCCTGACGTCCGTCTCCATCGCTTTGGAGGCCGAAGGGTATCGGATCGACACTTACACCGACGGTGCCTCCGCGCTCGACGGCTTCAAGAGCAATCCGCCCGACCTTGCCATCCTCGACATCAAGATGCCGCGCATGGATGGAATGGAACTGCTGCGCCGCCTGCGCCAGAAGACCGACATGCCGGTGATCTTCCTGACCTCCAAGGACGAAGAGATCGACGAACTGTTCGGCCTCAAGATGGGCGCCGACGATTTCATCAAGAAGCCGTTCTCTCAGCGCCTGCTGGTGGAACGGGTCAAGGCGGTGCTGCGCCGTTTCGCCGGCAAGGACGGCGTCGCCCCGCGCGAGACCGACAGCGCCAAGGTTCTGGAGCGCGGCCTGCTGCGTATGGACCCGGAGCGGCACACCTGCACCTGGAAGAATGAGCCGGTGACTCTCACCGTGACTGAATTCCTGATCCTCCAGGCGCTCGCCCAGCGTCCTGGCGTGGTCAAGAGCCGCAACGCCCTCATGGATGCGGCCTACGACGATCAAGTCTATGTGGACGACCGCACCATCGATAGCCACATCAAGCGGCTGCGTAAGAAATTCAAGTCCACGGACGACAATTTCGACATGATCGAGACCCTCTACGGGGTCGGCTATCGTTTCAAGGAAGCCTGAGAGCGGGCGCGCGACAGCGCCCGCCTCCATTAGCGTCGAGCTATAAAACTGAGCGCCGAGACACAAAAGCTCCCCGCCGAGCAGCAGCGGACAAGGCGCGGATTCGGCGTTCTCTCTGCGCTGCGCCGTGCGCGTCGCTTTGTCATTTTCAAGAGCTTCTCCAGCCTCACCCGGCGCATCGTTCTGCTCAATTTGGCGGGGTTGTGCGCGCTGGTCTCGGGTATTCTCTATCTCTCCGAATTCCGCTCGGGCCTCATCGACGCGCGAGTGCAGAGCCTTCTGGTCCAGGGCGAGATCATCGCAGCCGCCATCGCCGCGTCAGCACAGGTCGAGACCAACGCCATCACCATCGATCCCGAGCGGTTGCTGGAATTGCAGACCGGCGACAGCTTCGGACCTTCCGAAGAAGGCTTTTCCCCGCTCGAATTCCCCATAAATCCAGAGCGAGTTGCTCCCGTACTACGCCGCCTTGTAGGGCCGACCGGCACCCGCGCGCGTATCTACGACCGCGACGGCATCATGCTGCTGGATTCCCGCTCGCTCTATTCCCGCGGCGAGATTTTGCGATTCGACCTGCCCCCGCCCACGCAGACCCCACCTGGCCTCCTGGAGCGCGCCTGGCGCCGGCTCCACGGCTGGGTCGGGCGCGGCGACCTGCCGCTCTACAAGGAACTCGGGCCGCAAAGCGGCAAGGACTACCCAGAAGTCGCCTCCGCCGCCCTCGGCCAGAAGGCCAGCGAGGTGCGCGTGGACGAGCGCGGTCGCGTCGTGGTCTCAGTCGCAGTGCCGATCCAGCGGTTCCGTGCCATCCTGGGCGTTCTCCTGCTCTCCACCCAGGGCGGTGAAATCGACGAGGCGGTGGAGGCCGAGCGTTTCGTTATCGTGCGCGTGTTCCTGGTGGCCGCGGCGGTCATGGTGCTGCTCTCGGTGCTGCTCGCCGGGACGATCGCCGACCCGGTTCGCAAGCTGGCAGACGCCGCCGAACGGGTGCGTCGGCGCATCAAAACGCGGGTCGAAATCCCCGACTTCACATCGCGTTCCGACGAAATCGGCCATCTTTCCGGCGCACTGCGCGACATGACAAGCGCGCTCTATAACCGCATTGAGGCGATCGAGAGCTTCGCAGCGGATGTCGCGCACGAATTGAAGAACCCCCTTACCTCCCTGCGCTCCGCCGTCGAAACCCTGCCCCTCGCGCGCAACGACAATTCCCGTGCGCGGCTATTGGAGGTGATCCAACACGACGTGAAGCGCCTCGACCGTCTGATCTCCGACATTTCCGACGCCAGCCGCCTCGACGCCGAACTCCAGCGGCAGGAAGCTGGCGACGTGGACATGCGCCAATTGCTGGAAATGGTCGTCGGTATGGCGCAGGACGTACGCCGCGACGATGGCGTGAGCGTCGCCCTAAAATTCGAGCGTGCAACCGGCGCACCGCAGAATTTCATCATCGTCGGCCATGCCTCCCGGCTCGGCCAGGTGGTGGATAATCTGGTGTCGAACGCCCGCTCCTTCGCACCCGAGGGCAGCACTGTCACCGTCACCTGCGAACGGCAGAAGCAGGGCGTCACCATCATTGTTGACGACGACGGACCCGGTATTCGGCCCGACGCCCTCAACCGTATCTTCGAGCGATTTTATACCGACCGGCCGCACCAGGGGTTCGGCCAGAATTCCGGACTGGGCCTCTCAATCTCGCGGCAGATCGTGGAGGCCCACGGCGGGCGTATCTGGGCCGAGAACCGCACATTGGACGAGGCGGACGGCGAGAAGGTGCTGGGCGCGCGCCTCATCTTCAGCCTCCCGAGCGGCTGAGCGTGCCCATTCCCACCATCCATGGGACTTGTGTGAGCCTGGATGGCCTGGGCGTGCTGATCCGTGGTGCGTCAGGCAGCGGCAAGTCCGCGCTGGCCCTGCGCCTGATCCTCGACCCGCCGCTTGCCCTGCCCCCCGCTATTCTGGTGGCGGATGACCGGGTACGCCTGGAGGCCCGCGCGGATCGCCTCTTTGCCAAGCCGCCCGTTGAACTCGCGGGACTGATTGAAGCCCGCTTCCTCGGCCTGCGCCGCCTGCCGCACCTGGACGAGGCTGATCTGCGCCTTGTGGTGGATCTCGGCGCGCACGATGTTGAACGCCTGCCCCGCGACGAAGACGCACATGTGGTTCTTGAGGGGTATCGCGTCTTTCGCATTGCGGTTCCAGGCGGCGTGGATGCGGCGCTCCTTATTGCCGCAGCCTTGAGGAGCAAGATTTTCTAAGCGCATTGTGCTTTTGTGCGATGCACCCCTTGCGTAATTTTTGAGCCGCTCTGAATATGACGCCCCGCCAAGGCGGGAGGCTTCCGCACTGAGCGGAGGCGGAGGCAACATGATCGGTCTCGTGCTCGTAACCCACGGTCGGCTGGCGGCGGAATTCTGCTCCGCCCTGGAACATGTAATGGGCCCCCAGGCGCAGGTCATCGCCGTCTCTATTGGTCCAGAAGACGATATGGAGCGCCGCCGTCGCGACATCATAGATGCCGTGAACACGGTTCAGACCGGTCAGGGCGTAGTGATCCTCACCGACATGTTTGGCGGCACCCCCTCCAATCTCGCAATTTCGGTGATGAATTCACCCGATGTGGAAGTGGTGGCCGGCATCAATCTCCCCATGCTGGTCAAGCTCGCCAAGGTGCGCTCCGAACTGCCGCTTTCCGAGGCGGTGAACGTGGCCCAGGAAGCCGGCCGGAAATACATCAATGTCGCCAGCCGTGTCCTTGCCGGGAAGTGATATGGACCCCGTTGCCGAGGCGTGCGGTGGAACTGCGGCGGAGGGCGCCCTCGTGCGGGTGCTGCCCATCATCAACAAGCGCGGCCTGCATGCGCGCGCGTCCGCGAAATTTGTCCAGACGGTGGAGCGTTTCGGCGCCGCCGTGAAGGTGTGCCGAAACGGCGAGGCCGTGGACGGAAACTCCATTATGGGCCTGCTGATGCTCGCGGCGGCCCCCGGAACCACCGTCACGGTTACAGCCACCGGTGTTGAAGCTCAGGACGTGCTCGACGCTCTGGAAGCCCTGGTGGGCGATCGGTTCGGCGAGGGAGAATAGGGTCTCTTAAGCCCCATCTGCCGCCTCTGCCCGCCGAAAGCCATATTTGCATGTGGTAAACCGTGGCGCGCATGATGCGGGACTTTCTCCCGTGATGCCGCGCCGGTGGTAAAGGTCATGTTCAGCCAGGACCTAGCCTCGCCTCTCGAACCGCGCGCAGCGCCGTTGCGGCGCGTGCGGTTTGGCCTGTCCGGAAAGCTCCTAATCCTCACCGTGGTTTTCGTGACGCTGGCGGAACTCGCCATCTTCATTCCATCCATGGCGAACTATCGCCTCTCCTGGCTTTCCGATCGTGCTGCCGCCGCGCGCACCGCTGCCTTGGTGCTTGAGGCTGCACCCGAGGCCACCCTCCCGCCCGAACTGGCACGGCAGATTCTGGAGAGCGTCGGCGCCCAACTCGTCGTAGTAAAGCGCGAGGACACCCGCCGGCTGCTCGCCATGTCCGATATGCCCCCCACCATCGACCAGCACGTAGACATGCGCGACACGCCGTTCTGGCGCGCGGTGGTGGATGCGTTCGATACACTGTTCGCCGGCCGCAACCGGGTTCTGCGCGTGGTGGCCGACGCGCCGCGCGATGGCGACTTCATGGAAATCGTCCTATCCGAGCGCCCGCTTCATCAGGCGATGGTGAAGTTCGCCATAACCATCTTCTTCATCTCCTTCCTGATCTCGGGGGTGGCCGGCCTGCTGATCTATCTGAGCCTGCACATGCTGCTGGTACGACCCATGCGGCGCCTCACCGAGCGCATGGCGATTTTCCGAGACGCGCCCGAGGATGTTTCGCGTATCATGGTGCCATCCGGGCGCGACGATGAAATCGGCCTCGCCGAGGAAGCCCTGGCGGAACTTCAGCGGGGCCTGTCGCAGACTCTGGCGCAGAAGAACCACCTTGCCGCCCTCGGGCTGGCGGTTTCCAAGATCAACCACGATCTACGCAATCTGCTGGCTTCGGTACAATTGATCTCAGACCGTCTCGCCGCTTTGCCCGACCCTGCGGTACAGCGATTCGCACCGAAGCTGGTGGCGGCGCTCGACCGTGCCATCACCTATTGCGAGCAAACCCTCTCCTACGGCAAGGCACAGGAGCCGCTGCCGGAGCGACGCGACGTGGATGTCGCCGCCCTGGTGGACGAGGTACGCGACACGCTAGGCATCCAGGTGGACGGCCCGCTGGGCTGGAGCGCCTCAATGGAGCGGTCTCTCTCCGTTGATGCGGACCCGGACCAGTTGTTCCGTGTGCTGCTGAACCTGTCTCGCAACGCCAAGGAGGCGCTGGAGGTCCGCGCACCAAACAATCCCGAGCGCGACCAGATCCGCATAAGCGCACGTCGGCGCGGCGCGGTGGTGGAAATCGAGGTGAGCGACACCGGCCCGGGAATTCCCGCGGCCCGGCGCGCGCAATTGTTTTCCGCCTTCCGCGCCTCCGCGCGACGCGGCGGGACCGGCCTCGGCCTGCCCATCGCCGACGAATTGGTGCGCGCCCACGGCGGCGAGATCCGCCTAGTAGAAGGCACCATCGGCGCCACTTTCCTGATCTCCATTCCGGACCGCCCGACCGAACTTCGCCAGCGCACCCTCCGCGCCCGCGCCTAAAGCGCGTCCAGGGCCTTGCCACGGGAAACAAAACGAGGTACCTGACGCCCCTCGCTGACGGCCTGCCGTCGCGAGTCCCGGAGGCTCTCCCCAAGAGCGCCTCCAGCCGGCTCCAGCCGGTCAGGGATCAGGCGCCCGTAGCTCAGCTGGATAGAGCACCAGACTACGAATCTGGGGGTCAGGAGTTCGAATCTCTTCGGGCGCGCCATTTTTCTACAATAAGATCAGATACTTGCAAAGCAAGCGTCTCGCGCGTGATAGTGTCCGCGTCGCGCTGAATCGCCACGGAGTCGCCACCGCGAAGCAAATCGCCCGTTCGGGTCGCTTCTTGTCGTCACGGCTGCTGCCTGTGGTCAGGTCGGGCAGGCGCGTCTAGAGTTCGAAGCGTTCGGGGGGCGTCTGCACATGCCTACATTGGATTGGATCGGCAAGAAGGCCGTGGTCAACCATCACCGCGACGTGCCTTACCGTCTGATCCATTGCGACAAGGATAGAGTGTTGGCGACCCGGATGCGGGCAATCTGCTTGTGCAGGGCGACAACCTTGAAGCGCTGAAGGCGCTGCTTCCCTACTACGCGGGCAAGGTGAAGTGCATCTATATCGACCCGCCCTACAACACCGGAAATGAGGGCTGGGTCTACAACGACAATGTGAACTCTCCGGAAATCCGCGTGTGGCTCGGCGCGACCGTGGGCAAGGAAGCCGAAGACCTGTCCCGCCACGACAAGTGGCTGTGCATGATGTATCCGCGCCTTCGGTTGCTGAAGGAGTTCTTGACCGAAGACGGGTCGATCTTCGTGTCAATGGACGACAGCGAATCCGGCTCACTGCGCATGGTGCTTGATGATGTATTCGGGCGCGGAAATTTTCTTGCGTCGATCATTTGGCAGAAGGTCTTTTCTCCGAAAAACTCGGCGCAATTCTTCTCCGATGATCACGACTATATCTACGCCTAGGCCAAGAACATTGGGCTTTGCCAACTCGGCTTGTTGGCCCGCAGCGCGGAGCAGGACGCCAGATACACCAATCCCGACAACGACCCACGCGGCCCTTGGACCTCCGGCGATTTTTCTGCGCGCAATTTCTATAGCGAAGGCACGTATCCTGTTGACACCCCGTCAGGCCGCGTCATTCCGGGACCACCGACCGGCATGTATTGGCGCGTGTCAAAAACCAAAATGAAGGAGCTAGACCAAGACGGGCGAGTGTGGTGGGGGGACACTAAGGACAATGTTCCGCGCCTCAAACGCTTCCTGTCAGAAGTTAAGCAAGGCGTAGTTCCGCAAACCTATGGTTTTACAGAGATGTTGGTCACACCCAGGAAGCCAAGAAGGAACTGCTAGAGACCGTGGCCTTCGCAGACAGCGCAGCGGTCTTCATTACGCCGAAGCCGACCCGCTTGATGAAGCGCATAGTCGAAATCGCCAGCGAACCGGGCGACATTGTTATGGACTCGTTTGCGGGGTCTGGCACGACCGGCGTTGCCGTTGCCCGCGAGGGCGGCGGTAGGCGATTCATCTTGATCGAAATGGAGCCTTCGATTTGCCAAGACGTGACTGCCGTTCGCCTGAAGCGCGTCATCGAAGGGTATGATCGTTCGAATGGATCAAAGGAACACGTTGAGGGGACCGGCGGCGGCTTCCGGTTCTGCACGCTCGGCGAACCGCTCTTCGATGCCGACGGCAATGTCAGCCCGGCCGTTACCTATCCCGATCTTGCCGCTCACGTCTTCTTCTGTGAGACGGGATCGCCAATCCCGCGCCGTGCCGACGGCTCTTCGCCCTTGATCGGCGCATTTCAGGGTCGGGCGATTTACTTGCTTCACTCGGCCGACGCGATTGGCGTCGCCAGCGCCAATGCCGGGAACGTGCTCACGACCACCGTGCTGGAAACCCTGCCGCTGCCCGAACCGGATTTCGACGGCGCGCGCGTCGTCTACGCCGAAGGCTGCACGGTGACCGACGACCGGCTTGCACGCCGGGGCGTCACCTTCAAGCAGGTACCCTATCAGATTGAGGGCCTGTAACCCGTGAGCCTGCCCCTCTTAACACTGAAGGACTACCAGATTCAGACACTCGCCGTTCTCCGGCGATTCCTCGGCAAGTCTGTCGAGTTCGGTAAGGTCTCGACCGCTTTCATTGACCAAACGAACCGACCCTATTTCGAACTGCCGAGCCTGCCCGGCCTGCCGTATGTATGCCTGCGCATTCCGACCGGCGGCGGCAAGACGATCCTCGCCGCGCATTCGGTTGGCGTGGCGGCCGACAGCTTTCTTCGCACCGACGCGCCGACCGTGCTTTGGCTTGTGCCATCGCAGACAATCCGCGATCAGACGCTCGCGACGCTTCAGGACCGTGCGCACCCCAACCGCCGCGCGCTAGCGGATCGCTTCGGCGAGAATGTGCGGATCATGGGCGTTGCCCATGCGCTCTACGCCAAGCGGGCCGACTATGACGGCGGGGCGGTGATCATCGTCGCAACCATTCAAGCCTTCCGCGTCGAAGAGACCGAAGGCCGCAAGGTCTATGAGGCCAACGGCGAACTCATGGACCATTTCAGCGGCGTGCCGGAAGCATTGCGCGGCAAGCTCGAAGCGGGGCCGTCGGGCGACCCGCTGCCCTCTCTCGCCAATGTGCTTCGCCTGCACCGGCCAATGGTGATCGTGGACGAAGCGCACAATGCGCGCACGAGCCTTTCCTTCGATACGCTGGCGCGTCTCAATCCGTCCTTGATCGTGGAGTTTACCGCGACGCCCGTCACGCCTCAGGAAGCCGCCCCTATCAAAGGTATATACGCTTCCAACGTGCTGCATCACATTTCTGCCGCCGAATTGAAGGCGGCGGACATGATCAAGCTGCCTGTGATCCTTCGCGGGCGGCCGGAGCCGCGCGACACCATCGGTGACGCCATCGCGTGGCTTGACGAACTCGTATCGCTCGCCGGAGCCGAAGAGGCCGAGACCGGCGAGTTCGTGAGGCCGGTCATGCTCGTGCAGGCCGAGCCAAAATCCAAGGACAAGCCAACGCTGCACGCGGAGGAAGTAAAGAAGCTGCTTGTCGAAGATTTCCGCGTGCCCGACGCGCATATCGTCATCGCGACGGGCGACTCGAAAGGGCTTAATGGCGTCGATCTCTTCGACCGTGAATGCAAGGTGCGCTTCATCATCACGCAACAGGCGCTTCGCGAGGGCTGGGATTGCTCGTTTGCCTATGTGCTGTGTTCGGTTGCCGAACAGAAGTCGCCGCGCGCCGTGGAGCAGCTTCTAGGTCGCGTGCTTCGGCTGCCCTACGCCAAGCGTAAGCGGCGCGAGGAACTGAATCGCGCCTACGCCTTCGCCACGACCACGAGCTTTCAGAACGCCGCCAACACGTTGCGCGACGGGCTCGTGAACAACGGCTTTCAACGGGTTGAGGCGCAAGCGCTCGTGCGCCTCGCGCCGGACTCGCTGCCCGGCATGGAAGAGGGCGGCGCGGCCTTCATCTATGAAGAGCCGATACCCGAAGGGATCGACGCGGAAACCTTCAAGACCAACGTGGAAAGCGCCACCGGCGGCCGCGTCGAAGTGGACATGGCCAGCGGCGTGTTTCGGGCGCGTGGCGCGCTAACCGACTATGACCGCACCTCCATGTTGCTGGCGATGCCGGAGGCCGCCGCCAAGGCCGTGGAAGCGCTCGTGCACAAGTCGCGCGGCGCGCAGCTGAAGGCCGTGGACGCGACGCCGGAGCCAGTGCGCTTCGTCGTGCCTCGCCTTGGCGTACGCTCGCCAAACGGGCTCCAGCTTTTCGACCGGGCGCATTTCCTCGACATTCCGTGGAAGCTGGAAGAAGACGATCCGGCTCCGATTCTCGACTATTTCGCGCCACCCAAGCGGGCCGCCGACGAAGCGCATGTGGACGTGAGCGCGGCCGGGCAAGTCACGCTCGCCTTCGTCACCGACCTTCACGATCAACTTGCCCTTGCGTTGCAGGAACGCGGCTGGACGAAGAACGCGCTCGTGAACTGGCTGGACCGGCGATTGCCGTTTTCCTCGCGCCGAGACATTACCCGTGTGTCGTCAACGCTGTTCATCGCCAAGGCGCTGGACCTGATCGACGCCAAGACGGGGCTCGGCATGGAAGGGCTGGCACGCGCCAAGTTCCGGCTTGTCGAAGCGCTCGTGCGGGTGATCGCCAAGAACCGCGACGCGCGCGAGGCCACCGCATTCGAACGCGCCTTGTTTCCGCAAAGCGGCCTCGAATTTGAGACCAGTTCGGACATCGGTCTTGTGTTCGATGAAAGCCGATATGCATACAATCAGCCCTACAAGGGCGGCACGGACTTCAAGAAGCACCTCTTCCGCGTCATCGGCGATTTGGAACCGACCGGCGAGGAATACGAATGCGCCGTCTACCTTGAACGCTCGAATGCGGTGAAGGCGTGGGTGCGCAACACGTCGCGCCAGCCGCACTCCTTTTGGCTGCAAACGTCATCGGACAGGTTCTATCCCGACTTCGTTGCACAGACGCATCACGGGCGGGCCGTCGTCATCGAATACAAGGGCGCGCCCTACTTCACCAATGACGACTCGAAAGAGAAGCGCTTGGTCGGTGACCTATGGGCAGACCGCTCGGCCGGGAAAGGCGTTTTCATGATGATTGAGAACAAGGAGTTCGCCCGGATCGACCGGGCGCTTTCCTAGCAGCACGCCGTCACTTCAAACCGTTGCGATATGCAATGTCGGCGAAGGCAAGCCGGGCATTGATGCGTCGCCGCTCTTCTATAATCGGCGCGTCCTTGATCGCCTGAAGCTCCGCCCGGAGCACCGCCAGTTCGGATTGCAGGGCAACCATCTCGGCGGCCGTAGCGACCGGCTCCGGCATGAGGCGCACGCGCTGGCGACCATCGCGGCGGGCCTCTTGGCGGCGGCAGTGGCGCGAGGCCGCGCGACCGTATCGAAGGTCGGCAAATCGAATGATGCCAAGTCAAATGAAATCATGACGACGACTCCTTGTGCGAAGTATAGCAACTTGCGCCAGAGAGCGCTCGGCGCGAACGCGACCATGACGCCGGAAATCAGCATCATCATCGTCAGGCAGAGAAGAACGACACGCCGATCGACACCACGTATGAACGTCGAGATGGAGAGGCTGGTAACAACCGGGTAGAGACCCGATACAGCGATCGCCTGACCGACTGCGCCTTCACTCATTGCAAGATCGGACGCGATCGGCGTGAGTAGACTGACCGGCATGAACTCGGATGCAATCAACGTGGCCACACAGAGCGTGAGGGCGAACACAGCGCCCCACCGCGCCTGCTCCGGATCCAGTCCATTTTCTTGTTTTGTATGCCCTTGTTTCATGGCAGGTCCTTAATTTCTCAGAAGCGCCACCTCCGGCATCTTCAATCGACCGGATGCTGGATTTTCATTGCTGTTGAACGCGCGGCTGACCGTTACGAGCCGAGGTTTCCACGGAAAAAATCAGTCAACTTGCCGAACGGAATCATATTCACGCGGTCGTAGAGTTCGACGTGTTCGGCGTTTGGCACGATGTAGAGTTCTTTCGGCTCGCCTGCGCGCTTGTATGCGTCTTCGCTGAACTCTTTTCGAATGGGCCTTGTCGCCTGTGATGAAGAGCATCGGGAGCAGTTAGATCGTCTCGATATCGTTGAACGGGTAGAAGTTCACGAACTTCACGGCGCTGCTCAGCGTCGGCTTCGTGGTCAGGTCCGAGACCTCGCCTTTGGCAGTAAACGAACCTCGGGATGTGCGGTAGTAATCGAATAATTCGCGCTGGATCGGATCTGTATTTTGATCGATCTCGTTCACGGTGCCGGTAATATAAGAGATCTGGCCTCCGGCGAATTCAATCAAGCGCTGATTAGTGGCGCTGTTTATGAGCGCACGACGCTGCTCTAGCGTCACCGATTTATTCAGGCCATCGCGGAAGGCCGCGCCCATGTAATACATGCTCACGGTCGCAATCGCTTTCAGACGTGGATCGATCTTGGCGGCACTGATAACGAAGCTGCCGCTTCCGCAAATCCCGATCGCGCCGATACGCTCTTTGTCGACGGAGTTTTGCGTGCTGAGGAAATCCACCGCCGCGACGAAGCCGTCAGAATAGATGTCCGGTGCGACAGAGTGACGGGGGTGGCCTTCGCTCTCTCCCCAGAAGGATAGGTCGATTGAAAGAGTTATAAAGCCCTGCTCGGCCATCTTGGTGGCGTAGAGGTCGGCGCTCTGCTCTTTCACGGCTCCCATCGGATGCCCGACGACAATTGCGGCCAACTTGTTTCTTTGGCCAGGTTCTTCGGAGTGAATAGGTGGCCGACGAGGCCCATGTTGTACTGGTTGGGAAATGTGACGCGCTTCACCTCGACCTTGTCGCTCTTGTAGAAGTTGTCGGCGCCATTGGACATATCCTGCGCGAAAGCCAGAGACGCCAGCACAGCAATCCCGCGACAGGTCCAATAGACAGAGCGAGACCAAGTGCGAGTGTTTTTATAATTCATCTCTTCCAGTGATTTTTTACTGGCGCCGGAGGGTCGAACACCTATCTCGCGACATGATCTGGAATGTAATTTATGCCAGACAAAATAATATGATAATATACTTATATGATCATATTCTTATAAATGTTTATAATAAATGTTCCGAAACAATGTCAGCGATCTGGTCGCTTTTATCGCCGTAGCCCGAGAAGGAAGTTTCACGCGGGGCGCGGTCGCGCTTGGGGTCGCACAGCCTGCTCCGACAGCACTGGCGCACAGGCCATTATTGACGCCATCCAGCAAACGCTGACCCTGGTGAAACATCTCTTTGCCGACGCCGCCTACAACCCGCTCAAGCTGATGGACAAGGCCGCCTATCTCGCTTTCGTCGTCGAGATCATCCGCCGCCGCGACGGCGCGCAGGACTTCGAGGTTCTGCCGCACCGCTGGGTCGTGGAGCGAACCTTCGGCTGGATGATACGATGGCGACGCCTCGTGCGTGACTACAGCGCCGCATCGACGTCTCAAAGGCCATGATCCTCGTTGCTATGTGTGGCAATCTCGCCCGGAGAAATGCCCATCCCTCATTTTCCAAACTGGTTCTAAGCGGGAGCCGCTGCTTTGAAGTGCTTCGCTAGTCGGTCCGCCGCATTGCGCAGGAGGCCGAGGTCCGCACCTACGGCGACGAACTTGTAACCCCACTCAATGAATCGGCGAGCTTCTTCCTCGTTCGCTGTCAGGATGCCGGCAGGCTTGCCCACCTTCGTCAGCCGATCCACGGCGTCCTTGATGGCGGCCTGCATTTCCGGCCCGGTCCAGTTGCCGTAGAGACCGAACGACGTGGATAGGTCGGCGGGTCCGATGAACACGCCATCCACACCGTCTACGGACGCGATCTCTTCTATCTGCTCAAGCGCCTCGCGGGTCTCCACCTGTAGCAGCACGCAGATTTCGCTGGCGGCGTTCTGGAGATAGTCGCCGACGCGGCCGTACCGGCTGGCACGGCCAGAACCGGTCACGCCCCGGAAGCCTTCTGGCGCGTAGCGCGTTGCAGCGACGGCGAGCCGCGCTTCTTCAACGTTCTGCACATATGGGATGAGCAGGCCGGGCGCGCCGATGTCGAGGAGCCGCTTGATCTGCACAGGGTCGTTGGACGATGGACGCACGATGGGCGTCGCAGTGCCGCCGCGCGCCGCCTGGAGCTGCGTAAGGATGCCGGGCAATTCATTGGGCGCGTGCTCGGAATCGAGCAGCAGCCAATCGAATCCGGAATCGGAAACAACGTCGACGGCGATGTTGCTGCAAAGGCTGCACCAGAGCCCGATCTGTTGCTCCCCGGTGGCGAGGGCCTGCTTGAATGTGTTGTGTGGAAGATTCATGACCCTGCTTCCAGTCAGACGAACTGCACGGCAACGCTACCGAGCGGGCCGAAGTCCGCATGGAGCGTATCGCCCTTCGCTGCCCAAACCGGGCGGGTGAAGGAGCCGGACAGCATGAGATGTCCGGGCTCCAGCACAGTGCCAAAACGCCCGACTTTGTTGGCAAGCCAAGCGATGGCCATGGCGGGATGACCCAGGACCCCGGCGGCGAGGCCGGTCTCCTCGATCTCGGAATTTCGGTAGAACACCGCCCCTACCCAACGCAAATCCACGTCAGTCGGCCGCACCGGTCGTCCGCCCAGCACGATGCCCGCCGCAGCGCCATTGTCGGCAACCGTATCGACGATCTTGCGCGGGTTCTGCACGCGCGCATCGATGATCTCGATGGAGGGCACCACCCATTCAGTTGCGCGCAGCACGTCCACCAATCCGATGCCGGGTCCTTTCAGGGGCTCCTTCAAAATGAAGGTCAGTTCCGGTTCGACCCGAGGTACGCAGAAATCATCGAATTTCACCTTGGCCCCGTCGTTGAGGAGCATGGTGTCGAGGAGATGGCCGTAGTCCGGTTCGTCTATGAGGGAAGAGGCCTGCATCGCCTTGGAAGTCAGGCCGATTTTATGGCCTATCAGCTTCGCGCCGTTCCTGATCTTGTGCTCGGTTACCATGCTGGAGATGGCATACGAATCTTCGATCTCTATGCCGGGATACTGCTTTGATAACTGCACAGCGGGTGTGCGAGTGCTTTCGGCCTCAAGGAGAATCTCAACGGCCTTTTGACGTTCGGCGAGGGTCAGCATGATGGTCCATTGGGCTAGAAAAGGGAGGGAACGGCAAGGGGCTCAGAGGCTAGGCAGCTCGTGTCGGCTCATGGAAAGGCGGATCTGGTCTGCGGTGCGTAGAATATGCGCTTCAGCGAGGCGACAGGCTTTCAAGTGCTGGCGGTTAATCGCGGCGCGATAGATGGCGAGATGTTCCTCATGAACGTCCCGCCGACCACCCGAGACCAGGCGCGAGACCCGACGATAGCGCTCAGACTGCTGGTACAACTGTTCACACAGGCGCGTGAGATTGGGCGAACCCGAGCCGGAGACGAGCGCTGAATGAAAGGTGTGGTTGCGTTCCTCCCATTCATTGAGCAGTGCGGAAGATCGCTCTTTTCCGGGTGGGGGGAGACCTTCCTCGAGCTGAGACAGGCGCTCGAAAGCCTCCACCACGCGCCGCTCCCATGCCGCCGCCCCTTTTACGATGGAGGCGCTTAGGGCTTCGGTCTCCACCATGGCCCTGACCCGCGAAACGTCATCGATCTCATCCATCGGCAACGGCGCGACCCAGAAGCCGCGTTGGGCCTCGGATACGACAAGCAGGTCTCCTTGCAAGCGAGCCAAGGCCTCGCGCAAAGGCGACATGCCGACAGCACAGTCCTTCACCAAAGCCTCAAGCTTCAGCTTTTGGCCCGCAGCTAGGTGGCCATCCAGAATTTCGGCCCGCAGTTTTCGATAGGCCTTGTCGGCCAGGGTCTTATCTGCGCCCACGGCGACCGCCTCCGTTCACTCGCACCCCAAGGCGTAGCTAAAAATTCCGAAATTACAACCGAAATTTGACGAGATAGGGCTAGAAATTGAGACGTAAGTTCGGCTAATTTCGAAATTAAGAAGGCATAGGAAGATCAGAGGTGCGCCCTGACGAGCTGCCGGACGATCGACGCAAGTGCCCAAATAACTGGCCACGCGCATCAAGGCTGGAAATCAAATCCAAGCTGAAGACCTGGGAGAGACGAATGACGATGAGAGCGGTTCTTGTGGGCGCTGGCCTTGCCTGCGCCTTGGCGTTTAGCCATGTGGCTCAGGCAGAAACCTATCCCGATAAACTGATCAAGATTGTCGCTCCATTTCCCGCAGGCGGCGTCGTCGATGTGTTGGCGCGGGCGCTCGGCCAGGAATTATCGAAATCCATGGGGCAGCCGGTCGTTATCGAGAACCGCCCCGGCGCCGGAGGCAATATCGGAGCCGAATCCGTCGCGAAGTCCCCGCCGGACGGTTACACGCTGATGATGGTCTCTCCCGGCATCCTCAGCATCAACCAATTCCTCTATAAGAAAATGCCCTTCAATCCTGAGACCGCCTTCGAACTGATCTCTCTTGTCGCCGACATGCCAATGCTGGTTGTGTTGGGTAGCAAGAGTGAGTTCCAGACCTTGAAAGCATTTATCGAGGCGGCCAAAGCTCAGCCAGATACGATCAATTTTGGGTCGGCTGGTTATGGGACGACAGGTCATCTGGGGATGGAATTGCTTTCCTACACGGCGGGCATCAAGCTTCGTCACACGCCCTACAAGGGCGCGGCTCCAGCAGTGAATGACCTACTCGGCGGTCACATCGACGGAGTGGTGGATAATCCCCCGACCGTCATGGCCTATATTCAGTCCGGGGCATTCCGCGCTTTGGCCGTGGCGAGTGACGTTCGGCTACCTTCCCTGCCCAATGTTCCGACATCTGCCGAAGCCGGCTTGCCCGAGTGGCGTGTGTCGTCGTGGTTCGGTCTTGTCGCACCGGCCAAAACGGCCCCTGCGATCATCAATCGGCTCTACGAGGAAGTCCGCAAGGCGATTTCCCAGCCGGCGATGATCAAGCTCGGCGCCGATATGGGCCTCGTTCTCGTTGGCGGTACGCCCGCGCAGTTCGATGCCTTGGCCAAGGAAGAACGCACCAAATGGAGCGAACTCGTCGCGAAGGCGAAGATCACGCTCGACTGAACCCCGGTACCAGCCGAGCGTAAGTTTCAATCTAGGTGATGTCCTCCCTCGATAAATGGGAAGAAAGATTGGGCCTTTTTAACGCGTTCGCTGGGGCCCGGGGTCAAACCCCAGTGATCCAAGCGGCCTGGCGGCCAACGCCACTCCTCCGGTCGGCGAATTGGGTAGTTGTCGTCGATTTGCGCGACTTCGGTCGTGTACTCCAGCGGCAACTCACCCGGTCCGCAGAAGTAGGCAAACACATTGTTGCCAGGCCCATGACGACCGGGGCCCCATTCGACGGGATGACCATGATCACGCATGCGTCCGATGCCCAGCATCAACGACTCGGTGTCGGGAACTTCGAAAGCAACGTGATTGAGAAGCGCGTTATCGGAAAAACCGAGGACAAGGCTGTGATGATCAGTACCGCAACGCAAAAATCGGAACATTCGGGTTTGATCGGAAAGCTTGAAATCCAACACTTCGGTCATGAAGCGATAGGAAGCGTCATTGTCCCGGCAGTTCAGGTTCACATGCGCAAGCTTGGTGGGACGATCGACGACACACCCGCGCCCCGTATTTCGCTCCATGCCATGGACAAGGCTGAAGTTACGGCCTTCCGGATCAACAAATCCAAAGCCGTACCCGCCACCCGGGCTCGTGAGAACACGCGGCGGGCCGTCAACGCTGTGGCCCGAGGCAGCAACGCGTTGGTAGGCCAGATCGACCGCAGCGCGCGATGCACCTTCGAGCCGAATACGGACAAGTCCGCTTCGCTCGGACTGACGCAGCACCAAAACGCTGAACGGCGCGCCGCTGGCGCGGAAATGGAGCTGTCCACCCACATCCTGAGCCACCTCGAGATTCCAAGCATGCTCGAAAAACCGTCTGGCTTCCGCAAGGTCGGTCACGGCCAGATCGACCGCCTCCACGGATTGCACGATTTCACTCATTATATTGGCACTCCATGTCGAATTTATTGAATTCATATTGGCGTATAAATATGAAAGTCAATTTTTATATATAAAAATATTATTTATTCCGAAAAATGACAGAATATAAAATGAAAGATCTGGATATAATGAATAGAGCGGTCTTCGATACGTACGAGATATCCGATTTTTTGCTTGAGGGAGGAGATGTATTTAAAAGTGTCCGCCTTAACTACATGACGCTCGGTACGCCGAGGAGGGATGCGGCCGGCCGCATTGAGAATGCGGCCTTGCTCCTGCACAACACCACCGGTAGCAGCCGGGAGTGGTTCTCACCGGCGCTTGGCGGAGAACTCTTTGGTGAAGGGCAGGCGTTGGATGCCTCGCGCTTCTTCCTGATCATGCCCGATGCAATAGGCTTTGGCGGCTCAAGCAAGCCGAGTGACGGCCTCCGCGCACGATTTCCCCGGTTTCGCTACCACGACATTGTCGTGGCGCAGCATCGGCTGTTGACCGAGAAATTGTGCGTCGACCACCTTCAGATGATCGTCGGCTTGTCGATGGGCGGGATGCTCGGTTGGCTGTGGGGCGGGCTATTTCCCGACTTTATGGACGCACTCGTGCCGATCGCCTGTCAGCCGGGCCCGATGAGCGGCCGAAACTGGCTACAGCGCAGAATGCAGATCGAGCTAATCCGTAACGATCCGGGCTGGCACGACGGTGATTATCGCGAGCAGCCCACCTATTATACGCGGGCGCCATTCGGGGCCCTTATGATTGCCAGCGCCGTCGATCTGCAGCGGCAAGCGCCCACGCGGCAAGCCGCCGACGCGCTTTATGCTCGTTTATGCGAGCGTGCCCAAGGCGCCGATGCCAACGATCGCCTCTACCAGCTTGAGTCATCGATGGACTATGATCCCACGCCGCTTCTTGAACGCATTAATGCGCGCGTCCTCGCGCTCAATTTCGCCGATGACGAACTGAACCCTGCGGAGTTGGGCACTTTGGAAGCGGGTATCGCCAAGGTGAAAAATGGTCGCGCGGTAATCTTCCCCGCAGGGCCAAACTCCAAGGGCCACCACTCCGCCCTTCACGCGGCTCTCTGGAAAGCCGAACTAAAGGCCTTTGTCGATGAAGTGGTGACGCCTGATGATTGATCTATGAGCGAAGGAACATCGCGGGCTAGCAGGCCTTGAGTTCCAATCATGATTCAGAAAAACCTGAAGGCAATTCGTTCAATGCATAGTTTAAAGCCCGTTTGGAAAATCAGAGATGGGCATTTCTCCGGGCAAGATTGCCACCCATAGCAACGAGGATCATGGCCTTTGATACGTCGATGCGGCACTCGTAGTCACGCGCGTGGCGACGCCAACGTGTCATCCAGCCGAAGGTTCGCTCCACGCCCCAGCGGCGCGGCAGAACCTCGAAGTCCTGCGCGCCGTCGCGGCGGCGGATGATCTTGACGACGAAATCGAGATAGGCGGCCTTGTCCATCAGATTGAGCCGGTCGTAGGCGGCGTCGGCGAAGAGATGCTTCACCAGGGCCAGCGTTTGCTGGATGGCGTCAAGAATGTCCTGTGCGCCAGCGCTGTCGGAGATACCATCGCACGTCAGATTGACTATAAGAAGCTGCCCGAAGGTGTCGACCGCGATTTGGCGCTTGCGCCCGACGATCTTCTTGCCCGCATCGTAAGCCCCTGGCTTCAGCTTATGGAGGCTTGACCGATAGACTGTCGATGACAGGGACCGTCGGGCTCGCCACGCGCCCGGCCCGCTCACGCATCAGTCGACAGCGTGGATGGTCTGGAGCAGGAAAGCGACGTGCCAACGCGCTGAACCAACCATAGACCGTGCGCCATTGCTGGGAAATGAATCAGCGGAATCCGCCAGCCGCAACACGAACGCACCAGATAGCGTAACGCATTGATCACCTTCCGGAACTCGACCGCGCGGGGCCGTCCGCGACGCCCGGGACCCGGCATCAAAGGCGCCATCCGCTCCCCTTCGTCATCCGTCAGATCCGACGATAGAGCTTCGTCTTCGGGCGATCCTGGCCATCCGGCCTCGCTGCTCTGGTGTCCACATCGAGAGCTTGAATCATAATCCCCGCCCCGCTGGAATCCTGCGGCATCCGAATTTCCAAACGGCACCTAACTACGAGCCGCCCCTGTTGGTGGGTTGCACAGAACCGAGCGCAGCTGGGCGATGAAGTCCCGCACCAGGGGAGAGACGGGGACTGCCCCGTCACGAAACACGCCCACCGGAATACTCGCCGCTAATCCGGGTATACTCTCAGTTATTGCAACCAATCCTGGCTTATTGCCCAGCATCCGTTGCGGCAACATGCATACGAAATCGGCGCCCTCCAGCATATTCATCTGCGCGGCAAATGACTCCACCTCGAACGCAACATTTATCTCGCCAAAACCCGCGAGATGCAAAGCAGTTTCGGTTAATTCTCTAGCGAAGCTGCCGGAAGGGGATTTGATCCAGCTGTAATGATTAATATCAGTGACGGCAATGCTCGATTTCGACAGAAGCGGGTGCCCCTTGCGGACAAATATCTCCAACTTGTCCTCGAAAAGCGGCTCAGAAATAATGCCCGCAGGAGCCTCTTTGATTCTCAGAACTCCGACATATAGATCAATGACGTTTCCGATCAGATCGAAGGGCGGAGTGGCCGAATTGGACGCGGTCAATTTTACATGAACGTTGGGCCGCGATTTCAGGAACGACGACATGATATTTGGCAGAAGATAGGTCGCAATTGCGGGAGGAGCACCGACGAGCAGGTTGATCTTCCGCGCGCGGATCAGCTCGTCGACCTCTCTCCCAGCCTTCTCCTCTAGCCCCGCGATGGTGGTGCCATAGTCCGCCAGCACCATTGCTAGTTGCGTGGGCGTGGTGCCGAACGAACTCCTACGAAACAGGGTGCCGCCGATGCGCCCCTCCAGATCCTTGATGCTTTTAGAAAGTGCCGGCTGAGTCAGGCCAATCTTTTGCGCTGCAACAGTGAATGACCGCGCTTCAACGACAGCGGCGAGATGCACGAGTTGCCGGGCCGAACATTTCATCGCCTCCTCCAAACCAATTTAAGCATCTTATTTTCGTGCGCTGCTGCACTTCGCTTCCCATTCATGAGCCAAGACACCGCGCGCCAACCCAACACCGCACGGGTATATATAACAAAAGTTATGACAAGATCACAATAAGAAATTTGACTAGATACACTCGGTCTCGGAGACTTCGCCAGCTACACACGACCTTACGTCAACAGTTGATGTGTCTACGAAAACTTGTGCGACGCAGCAAATTGCGATGATAATTGAGATGAAATATGACTGATAATGAAGAAATGAAGCGGTCCATGGCCCTGACGCGCCACCGCGATGGTCACCAGTATGTTCTCGACTGGATGATCCAAATGACCGGGAAGGAGCAGAATTGGGAGCAGGTCGAGGCGAAGCGGCGCTTCCCCCCGGAGGTTAAAACCCACGGGATGATAGGCCGGCTCCTATCAAAGCGCGGACTGCACAAGGAGCGCCTCGCTGGCGGTGCGGAGCGGCGCGGCCACCGGTATTCCGCCGCTGCCTTGTATTACGAGGCCGCAGAAGATTTCAGATTGGCGCAGCACACCATTTTCCGCGACGACGACGCGGAGAAGATCTTCATGAACAACCGCATGGCGGCCTGCTACGATAAAGCCATTGAACTTTCCGGCGATCGTATCGAGCGCATCGACGTCGACTTCGAAGGCCATAAGATATCGGGGATCTTGCATCTCGCGCCTGGCACCGGCCCGAAGCCGACCATCGTGTATGCCCCTGGCATGGATATGACGAAGGAGGCCTTCCCGGCTCCAGGCAAGAATGCCTACGCCAAGCGCGGAATGAACATCCTGTCGATGGACGGCCCGGGTCAGGGCGTCTCAAACCTTCGGAAAATTCGCGCGACCGACAATAATTATGAGCGAGCTGCGTCGGCCTTTATCGATTACTTGGTCACCCGTCCCGATGTGGATGCATCGAGACTAGGTGCGTCGGGCCGAAGCATGGGGTCGTTCTGGGCCATGCGCATTGCAGCCCACGACAAGCGTATCGCAGCAGTGGCGTCGGCTGTGGCTTGCTACGGACGCCGGTCCATGCACCTCCAGATGGCATCGCCGCGCTTCAAGCAAATTTACATGTATATGGCCGGAATGGACGACGAGGAGGTGTTCGATGAGATGGCTGCAAAAATGCACCTTCTCGATCACGCGGCCAATATCACTGCCCGCACCTTAATGGTTACAGGCGAATACGACCCTCTTTCCTCCCTAGAGGATGCGCTTGAGGTGTTCGAACTTGTTCGCGGACCAAAGGAGCTTTGGGTCGTGGAGGATACGTTCCACGGCATGAATGATTACGACCATTTTGGCCAAATGGACCACGAGACGTTGCTGGCTGACTGGTTGTCCGATGCACTCGCAGGCAAGGCCCCGGTCAAGGACAGCGCTCGCCTTCTGATCCAGAAGGACAAAGGCGACGGAATCTACGGCGAAGAGGTTGCCGGGTTCATGCTGCCTGAGCGCGCCCAATACATGTGATTCTTAAATACACATACAGTGTAAATATTGAAAATCAGAAGAAATACTTTGCTTGAGAGCTGCAGAAAAAAATCTGCAGCCGGAATCAAAAAAATATAAGGGGGAAAACGTGGTTTCTTTTTTCAAAACCAAAATCGCCATGGCCTTGGCAATGATCGCGCTCTTAAGCGGCGGGGTGATGGCCGAGGAGAACAATCGTACCATTCGCATCATTGTCCCTTTCAATCCTGGCGGGTCGACCGACGTTACTGTCCGGATTGTTGCCGATGAGATGTCCAGAAGCATGGGCCGCTCTATCGTCATACTCAATCGCAACGGCGGAGCGGGCACAATCGGGCTCGGCGACGTTGCGCGCTCGGAGCCGGACGGTACGACGTACGGCGTCGCGAATATCTCCTTTGCAGTGAACCCGTTCGTCATAAAGAATATGATGTACGACAGCGATACCGATTTTCGTTACGTGGGCATGATCGGCATCGTTCCACTGGTCGTGGCTGTTAATACCTCAGTAAAGGTAAATACTCTTGAGGAATTCATCAGCTATGCCAAGGCCCATCCAGGTGCCATCCGACTGGGGTCTGCGGGATATCTCACCTCCAGCCACCTTGCGATCGAGCTGTTCACCAATAAAGCCGGCATCGATGTCACTCATGTTCCCTTCAAGGGTGCGGAATCAGTCACTGCTGCCGCCAGCGGACAGATTGATGCGATCATCTCTCCGGTCGCTGTAACACTTCCATTCATCAAGGATGGTCGGTTGAAGGCGCTGAGCGTATTCGCACCGACCCGACGCGATCAACTTTCAGATCTACGCACCATGACGCAAGTCGGATTTCACGGCATGGAATTCGGCGATTGGATCGGCCTGGTTGCGCCCAAGGGTGTGGCCTCCAAGACCATCGACATGATGAATGCGGAACTCGTCAAGGCACTCAACTCTCAGAACGTCCGCGACAAGCTCGCCAATATCGACGTCGTTGCGTATCCATCCACGCCCGACGAGATGAAGACCTTCGTGAAGGAGCAGATGATCCTTTGGAAGGAGATCGTGAAAGAAAACAACATCAAGATGCAGTAAATCACCTGTTCGAAAATATATATAATTTCCTGATGACTGATGCACGAAGCGGAGCAGTCCGCTTCTCGCAGAGACATGCCTAGGACGAAAGAACATGACATTCGCAAGTGCATTTTTGATCGCCTGGAATGATGTCGAGCCAGCCGCGCAGAAGGAATTCGAATACTGGCACCGCATCGAACATATGCCGGAGCGCCTCGCTATCAAAGGCTTCATTCGAGGTCGGCGCTATGTCAACGCGGATGCCCATGCGGCGGAGAAGTACCTGACGGTCTATGAGGTTGATGGCGTTTCCACGTTCCAGGCGGAGGAATACTCGACGCGGGTCATGAACCGCACGCCCTGGAATGTGAGAATGGCGGCGAATATTACACATTTCGTCCGCCGCATTTGCCGAACACAGAGCACCCACGGGATGGGGATCGGGACTTTTGCTGCCGTCATCCGGGCGGCGCCGGGGATGACCTTGTCTGATTTGATTTCCCTGCATCCCGACATCGTGGCGCTCCATCACGGGATCGTCGACGACGGGACGACTTCGATGCGGACGGACCGCATGCAAACCGCCCTCGACCCCACGGGCCACTTTGGCGACGTCCTCATTATCGAGGCGTTGAGCAAAGCACATATATTGAACATTATCGAAGATAGACGATTGTATAAAATCTCATCCGATGCGCCAATGCCTTCCACTGGATTGTACGATCTTGTCTATACCCTTGAAGACAGAGACATAGATTAGGATGCCGGAAGCATCTCCTCTGAATGCGAGGCGAACGGCTTATGAGATTTCCGAACGAAGCGGGAAGAAGAGCTGCCGGGCACCACGACGTGGCGCAACGATCGGCGTGCCATTCGCCACTTTTGAGCAAAACCATCCCGACAGTGCCATCAATTTGGACGTCGGGTTTCTAGGAGAACAATTATGTCTGGATTGCGCGGCGAAGCTGCGATCAACACGTTGACTGGAGTGACGCCTGCGGTGTTTTCGCAGGCCATTCGCAGCCAGATGAGCCTGCCCAATCGGGTGGTGCTGAATGACATCACGCTGCGCGAGGGGCGCCAGTTCGAGGGCACCATTCTAACCGTCGACGAGTGCGTGCGCATCGCCGAGGTGCTGGTCCACGACCTCAACCTGCCGATGATCCAGATGGGCGGCTATCGCCCGCGCGATCGGGCCTTCATGCAGGCGGTGCGGCGCTTCCTGGACGGCTGCGGCCGGCCGGTGCGTACCGAGGCGATGACCAGCGCGCACCAGAACTCCCCTGACTTCAACACTGCGCAGCTCCTGTCCACCCTCGACATCATCGCCGACAGCGGCTTCGGCGCGGTGTTGTGCATCGCCTCCTCCGACACCTTCCTCAAGGCCTGCGCGGAGCATCGCGGCGACGGGCAGATGTCCCGCGAAGACCTGCGCAAGCAGGAGATCGATACCACGCTGGAAGCCATCGCCTATGCCCGCCGCAAGGGCATCACCGAGGTCAATGTCAACTTCCAGGACTTCCTGCGGGCCGACCTTGAGTTCCTCAAGACCTTCTCGCGCATCGTCAGCGAGGCTGGCGCCGACACCATCATCCTGGATGATTTCGGCGGCGGCATCGGCCTGCCCATTCTCTACAAGGAGACCTTCAAGCAGGTGCGCGGCGTCATCTTGGATCGCACCGCGCTCGGCGTGCATGCCCACAATCACGCAGGCATGGCGGTTGCGGCCGCGCTCGCCTCGGTAGAAGGCGGCTGCGAGATGGTGACGGTGGGCGTCAACGGCTATGGCGAGGGCACCGGGCATGTGAGCCTCGCCGAGACCGCCTACCACCTGGAGGCGCTCTACGGCTTCGACACCGGCATCAGGATGGAGAACCTGCGCCCCGCCTGCACGCTGATCGCCGACATCATGAAGAACCCGCTGTCGAAGATCGCCCCTTTGGTCGGCGACGACGCGTTCGTGGTGATGCACGACAAGCACCACCAATACCCCGAGCTTCCTTTCATGTTCGTGCCGATGAAGCCGGAAATGGTGGGCAACAAGGGCCGTGTCGGCTTTAGCGAATGGGCCGGGCCGTTCGGCCTGCGCCTGCATGCCAAGGCGCTCGGCATCGCCATTCCCGACAGCAAGGTGAAGATCATGCTCGAAGCCTTGCAGGACGAGATGCAATGGCGCAAGCGCCCGCTCACGGACGCCGAATTCCTCGACCTCGCCCGTTCCATCACCAGCGCGGAGGCCCTCTGACATGGCCAAGATCGGCAGCTTCTACCCCGGCAACTGGATCGAGAGTTTCCCGGAGCATCATCAGTGGTCCAACGCCACCCTCGTGACCAAGGGCATGGCGCCCTGGGGCGCGGTGGCGCTCGGTGAGATCGACCAGATCATTCAGGCCCTGCATGCGCGCCAGGGCGAAGCCCACGCCTGGTGGGAGGAATGGTGCGCAATGGCGGCGCGCCTTGAGGTGCAGGCCGATACCGCCGCCGCCGAAGGGCGCAGCGCCACGGCCGGCAATTATTACCTGCGGGCTGGCAACTATTACTACACCGGCGAGCGCATGGTGCCGCCCAGCGAAGAGAAGACCGCGATCTACCGGCAGAGCCTGCGCTGCTATCAGGAAGGGCTGCGGCGGCGCCATCCCAATATCGAGACCGTGGACGTGCCCTACGAAGGCGGCGCCCTGCCCGCCTACTTCCTGAAATCGCCATATGCCAAGGGTCGCGCGCCCACCGTGGTGGTGTTCGACGGCCTCGACAATTGCAAAGAAATGAGCGTGCTGTTCGCCGGGCTGGAACTGGCGTTTCGCGGCTTCCACGTCCTTGCCATCGACGGGCCGGGCCAGGGTGAGGCCCTGCGCCTGCGTGGCTTCCATGCCCGCTACGATTCCGAAAAGGCGGGAACCCCGACTTACGAATATCTGCTGACCCGGGACGACGTGGACCCGGATCGGGTCGCGCTCATGGCCTATAGTGCGGGGGGCTATTACGCGCCGCGCATGGCCGCGTTCGAGCCGCGCTATGCCGCCCTGATCGCCTGGGGCGCGCATTATGACTACCACGCCGTCTGGCAGAAGCGTTGGGAGGTCATGCAGGCGAGCGCCAAGAGCGCGGCGACCTCGCACTTCCAGCTTCCTTGGGTGCTGGGCGAGCCCGATATGGATGCCGCCATGAAGAAGCTGAAGAAGTTCACGCTCGCCGGTGTGGCGCACCAGATCAAATGCCCGATCCTGATCTGCCACGGCCAGGACGACACACTCTCCCCGCCGGAGATCGCGCAGCAACTGCACGACAATGTCGGCTCCACCGACCGAACCCTGAAAATCTTCACGGCCCGCGACGGCGGCTCCACCCACGTCCAGGTCGATAACCGCCAGGTGGGCATCGACTATATCGCCGACTGGCTCGAACAGCGCCTCCACCCCGTCAAGAGCTGATCTCCTCAAACCCCGGCTTCGCGCGGGGCTCGGCGATCAACGATTCAAACACGAGCCAAAGCTCGAACAGGAGCGAACCCATGCCGGGTAATGACCCCAAAAGATCGATGGATCTCACCCGCGAACGGGACGGGCATCAATATGTTCTGGACTGGATGATCCAGGTCACAGGGAAGGAGCAGAACTGGGAGCAAGTCGAGGCGAAGCGCCGCTTCCCGCCTGAAATTAAAACTCATGGAATGATTGCGCGTATCCTCACCAAACGCGGGCTCCACAAGGAGCGGCTGGCCAAAAACGCCGAAGATCGCGGGCACCGGCATACTGCGGCATCGCTGTATTACGAAGCATCAGAAGATTATCGCTTGGCGCAGCACACGATCTTCCGCGACGATGACGCAGAAAATATCTTCATCAATGGCAAGATGGATGCTTGTTACGATAAATGCATTGAGCTTACGGCCGATCGCATCGAGCGCGTTGATGTAGATTTCAAGGGTGGCCGGCTTTCCGGTTTACTGCATCTCGCGCCGGGAAATGGCCCCAAGCCGACCATCCTCTATTGCCCGGGAATGGACATGACCAAGGAGGCCTTTCCGGCGCCTGGGAAAAATCCATACGCTAAGCGGGGGATGAACATTCTTTCCATCGACGGCCCTGGCCAGGGGGTCGCAAATCTCCGCAAGATCCGCGTCACCGACGACAATTACGAACAGGCAGCGTCTGTATTCATTGATTATCTCGTCACTCGCCCGGAAGTAGACGCCAATAAGATCGGTGTCTCGGGCCGCAGCAATGGCTCGTTCTGGGGTATGAGAATTGCCGCGACCGATAAGAGAGTAGCGGCTGTGGCCACCGCCGTCGCGAACTATGGGCGCCGCTCAGTTCACCTTGCCGTGGCATCGCCAAGGTTCAAGCAAATCTACATGTACATGGCAGGCATGGATGATGAAAAAGCCTTTGATGAGATGGCTGGAAAGATGCATCTCTTTGATCATGCCGATAAGATTACAGCACGAACACTCATGGTCACCGGTGAGTATGACCCGTTGACGCCACTGGAAGACGCGCTTGAGATTTTTGAAATGGTAAAAGGACCTAAGGAACTATGGGTTATTGAGGATGCATTTCACGGAATGAATGATTACGATCATTTTGGCCAGCTTGATCACGAGATTCTTCTGGCGGATTGGCTCGGTGATGCACTGGCGGGCAACGCTCCCGTCAAAGATGGCGCCAGAGTTCTTGTCCAGAAGGACAAGGGCAATGGTGTGTACGGGGAAGCGGCGAAAGGCTTCATGCTGCCGGAGCGTGCTGAGTATATGTAATAGTGATCGCTTGACCAGGGGATATGGCTGCAACAGCGCAGTCATGTCGTAAAGAGGCCCGCCAAAATGGCGGGCCTCTCCATGTCTAATGACCTTGAATGTTGTGCTGCTCAGAGCACGCGACTGCGCGTATCAAGGACACGGTCGCGGGGCGGGACCGGAATGGTGTCGTCAAAGCTTGTCCATCCCTCGCCTTCATATGTCGCGCGACGGGTGACCAGATCGACTGAACGATCCTGCTTGAGAATAGTGTCCGCGCGGCTAGCGATTGCATCGTCCACGCGTGCGGTGACAAGGGTACCGCCGCGGCGGACACCTTCTGCATAGACATGCGCATCCTTCTCGGGAATTCCGGCTTCCGTCATGGCGCCGACAATTCCTCCGACGGCCCCACCAGCAATGGCTCCGGCAGCAGCGCCGACAGCGGTCGCGACAAGCCAGCCGGCAGCGACAACCGGACCGACGCCGGGAATGGCCATCAGGCCGAGACCCGTAAGCAGGCCGCCTGCGCCGCCTGCGGCCGCACCGATGCCCGCACCTATGCCGGCGTCGCCCGCGACATCCTTCTTATCGAGGCTCGTGTGATTATCATCGCCGTTGTTGGCGACGATGCTGATCTCGGAGCGGGGAACGCCGGCAGCCTCAAGGCCGCGAACGGCGGTTACCGCATCGTCATAGTCATCGAAGAGACCGGAAACAGTCTTTTTCATGTTAAGCTCCTGTATTTATAGGGAATTCACTTGCTGACGACGTTGCCCTGAAAGTCGACCATGACATTCGAGGGCGCGCCGGCCTTGGAGGCCTTAGCCTGCCAGATTCCCTTATCGTCCTTGGTGAGGCCAGAGACGGACGTGTATCCAGCCTTCTCAATCCGCTCCTTGGCCTGTGCCTCTGTGAAACTGTTTGCACCGGCAACGGGCGCTGCGGGATTGGTTTCCTTCGGTGCAACAGCCGGGGTATTCCCCATCTGAGCGAAAGCACCGGAGGTCATCGCCATCAGAGCGATGGCGGGCAGAATGAGGCGTTTCATGGCGTTTTTTCCTTAGTGGCGTTGACAAAGTCAGGCTCGACCTCCGCCGGAAATCCAGCGTCGAGCAGGCCTGACGGGTTTGATGAAAGTCAGGCGGCCTTGGCAGCCTTGCTGTTAACGCTGCCTTCCGCGATCTGCGTGAGAAGGGCGTCAGCCTTTTTTTCTTCCTGAAGACTCAGGTCCAAAAGCTTGGCTGCGTCCTTGAGACCGAGCTGCGTCGCCCAGGTCTTCAGCATTCCATACCGCGCGATTTCGTAATGCTCGATCGCCTGCCCGCAGCCAATAAGAACGGCGTCGCCAGCGGCGGTGTCTCCGAAATCCTCTAAATCCTCTTCCATTTCGGACGCGATCCCCTGCATTGCGTCGCAGGTTTTCGCGCGAGCCGGCTTGCCGAGAATTTCAAACACCTGCGTAAGGCGCTCGACTTGGATTACGCTTTCTTCGCCATGAGTCTCGAAGGCGGCTTTCAGCTCAGGCGACTTCGCGGCCTTTGCCGACTTCTTACACGCCTTTACCGATTGCTTTTCGGCGAAGTACACATCCTTCAACGTCTCGTAGAAAGCGTCGGAAAGGGTCTTCACGGTCGCGGCCATGTTCTTCTCCGGGGTTATTTTCGTCACGCTCGATCATTGCGATGAAGTGTGGATGCCCGAAAAACGCGCATTCAGATTAATTGTTCCGATATTTTAAATAATCTATCGGCGCAGCTCGGAGGCATAAGAGAATTAGAAAATTATCATTTGTTATATTTAAATAATTACAGGCTATATCATATCAGTTTCTTTAAATAAGATGGATTAATATGGATTCATTATTTAAATTGATCGTTTTTTGAATAGAAATTTTTTATCTATAAAAATAACTACGTATTTAACTAAATTGACGGCGATCAAGATCTGTAGACATCTGACCGCCGCCAACCCCACAAGGCACTCACGCGAGCGAGTGATTTCAGGCGGCTGGGAGACGGCCGTCCGGGGTGTAGCGATCCACCGCCGACGGCAATTCGCGCGACAATCGCGCCAGTATCTCTTCCCTTGAAAGACCGGTCTGCCGGGCGAGAGCATCAAGAACATCGGGTCCGATTGCCTGCTCAATCTGCGGTGGCTGCAGATCCTTGTTGGGCCCCGGCTGGACCCAGGAGTTCGCCTCGTGGGAATAGCCGGATTTTTGAAACCGCTCCATAAGCTCGGAGAGGCCCCCATTCAATAGCGAGCCGACACTGGCACCGCCCAAGAGCCCGCCGAGATTTCCGAGAAGGCCACCGTCGTTGCCGGATGAATTGCCCTCCGGGTGGACATTCTGGGGATGTGGCTCAGCGGAGGTCGTGCCTCCACCCAGTTTTCCGAGCATCTCGGAGATTTTATCGCGATTTTGGTAGCCCGCTATAGCCAACAGGCCAAGCAGTGCAGTCATTGAAGGGTAGCCGCGGCTCATTTTTGACCTCCGTATCGGCGACAAGAAGCTCTGAAGGAGGCGCGCGGTTCCGTGTGAGGCTGGTGAAACCAAACGGCTGCCGGGACGGCTTATCACATTGCCTGTTTCGATCCGCGCCCCCATGAGGGAGCGACGCCATCCTTGATGCGCTGCCCTATCTCGTATGGCAGTTTCGATCCGTGCCCCCGTGAGGGAGCGACTGCGCTCCGGCGCCGATATTCTGGCGGAGGTCGCGTTTCGATCCGCGCCCCCGTGAGGGAGCGACCTCTGAGTCAGCGGGTATAGTCTTTGATTTCCTGTTTCGATCCGCGCCCCCGTGAGGGAGCGACAGGCTCAAGCAATGATCAGGCTGGACCACCGGTTGTTTCGATCCGCGCCCCCGTGAGGGAGCGACTTCTGACGGCGGTGCTGCTGGGCGACGCCATCGTGTTTCGATCCGCGCCCCCGTGAGGGAGCGACACCTACCAGCTTAACAGATTGCAGATGCGAGAGAAATTGGTGGCTTTGCGCGAACCTGTGGGATTGGTGGGCGGAAGGTGAGGCCGCGCTTTGGGGCGGACAGGAAAACTGCACAATCGCAGCGCCTTGGAGGTTGCGCGAACCTGCCGGGAAAATCATGTGTGCTGGTGGTTCGCGCGCTTAGAAAACCAGCGGACCCTCAAGGTCCAGAACGGGTTTGGCGCCGATATGTTCAACCCGGCGGCGGCCTTCGGCACCCAGTCGATAGAAGCGCAGGCTATCCTTGCCTGGATCAATCTCGGCGATGAGGCGCGCCTTGAGCGCAGTCCATTGTGCCGGGTCGACCTCGCATTCAAAAACCGAATTCTGCACACGTTGCCCGTAATCTAGACAGGCGCGCGCAACGCGGCGCAGCCGACGGCGTCCGGCGGGGCCTTCGGTGTTCACGTCATAGGTCACGAGCATAAGCATGGATGGCTATCTCCAGATGAAGCCCGGATAGCCATCAAGATCGCCGCGCAGGTGACGTGCAAGAAGCTGCGCCTGAATATGCGCGACGAGCCCGAGCGGCACCGCCTGATCCAGAAACGGATGGCGCAACTCGTCGCGCTTGCGCTCCTGCCAGGCGACAAGAACTCGCTTGCGCGCATCATCTGTGAGGCGCACACCGCCCGCTTCCTCCATGATGAAATCATCAGCGACGAGCTGGCGCCGGTTGATCAGGCTGAGCGCCAGCCGGTCGGCGAGAACGGGCCGCAACTCCTCCATCAGGTCCAGCGCCAGAGACGCTCGCCCGGGCCGATCCGTATGCAGGAACCCCACCTGCGGATCGAGGCCGTGCGCCTCCAAAGCGGACCGGCAATCATGTCCCAGCATGGCGTATAGGAACGATAGTAATGCATTGATGCGGTCAAGAGGCGGGCGACGCGAGCGATGTAGAAATGCGAACGTGTCGCCCGGCGTGCGTACAAGTCGGCCGAAATTGCCGAAATAGACATTGGCCGCCTCTCCTTCGAGGCCGCGCAAGGTGTCGACATCGCCAGCGGCTAAGGTGCGGCGGGCAATATCCGCCAGCCGAGCCTCTGCACTGCGCAACGCCGCGACGCCCTCGCCGATATCCTCGCCATGGTCCCGCATGGCCCGCAGAATGACGGTCCGCTGATTGGCCGCCTTGGCAGCCACAATTCCACGAACGATGGGCACGGTGCGCCCTGGGTCATCGGCGAGACGAAACTGCGCACGGCGCACCAGCACATTGCCGGTACGCGGCCCTTCCATGCGTGCGAGGAAGCGGCCGTTGGGGTCGAGATGGGAAATGGTCACGCCCGCTTCGGCACAGGCGGCGAGCAGCGCAGGCGAGGCGCCTGGCCTGCCAAAGCTGACCACCCCCTCCAGCATATGCAGAGGCGCGCGGCCGCGCTCCGCGCCGTCCACCTCCACCACGAGATTTGCGCCGTCCTTGCGCAGCCACGCATCCTCGCTGGTGACATAGATGGTGTTAAGCATGCGGCGCATGACACTCACTCCATCGTCAATTGCCGCGAGAGCCAGTTAGAGATGGAAGGTGGCTTCTCAAGGCGCCCGGGCTCGCACAGATCTTCGAGCGAACAGCGGCGGCAGCCCGGTGTCTTAACGGGCAAGGGGGTTTGTCCCGCGGCGATCATGGCGCGCGCTCCCGCAGCGATGCGGATCGTGAGCGTACGCAGTTCCTCGTCGAACGCGACTGGCTCGCGCCTCCGCGTGACGCCGTAGAAGAGCGCACCTTCGTGTACCGAAACTGCGAACATCTCCTCAAGGCAGATAGCCTGCGCACAAAGCTGCACCTCGTCGGCGCGGTGCGACTTCGGCTTGCCGCGCTTGTACTCGACCGGAAAGGGCGTGCGCGCACCTCGATCTGATCCTCGGAACTCCACCACGTCCGCCTTGCCGGAGACGCCGAGCTGCACCGAGCGCAGGGCAATGCCACGGGCGATATGGATGCCCGGCCGCCGCTCCGGCACCCCCGCGTCGGCCTTTTCGTGCAGCAGGCGCCCCTCGGCGGTGGCGCCATCCTCCGCCCAGAGCTGCTCCACATGGATGAGGGCGCACTGGCGCGGGCAGAACAGGAAGTGCTGCAACGCCGACAATGGGATCAGCGCATCTTCCACGGCAGGATCGAGGGGCGGGACGGGAGCCATCACATTATCCGTTGACCTCTATCAGGTTGAAGGTCTCGGAAAGCGGCTGCCCATCTAGTGTAATCGCATAATCCGCGAAGCTGCGCGCGGGCGGCGCGTTATCCAGTCCGTCGGCATCCAGTTCATGCGTTTCGCCCTTGAATACGCGCCATGTTTTCACGCGGTCGAACAGTTCATGAGCCTTGGCGTTGCCGAGCGCGGAGGCATGACGGAACACGATCAGCTTGCGCGTCGACATCTCGCCACGCGCCGCCGAGCGGTCGTGCTCGAACATGTTCTCAAGCGCCTCGAACAAAAGCTCCAGGTCGCCTTCGGAAAAGCCTGTCCCCTTCACCGGGTGCGAGGCAAGCGAAGCAGAGATATAACCATGGGCGCGGTAGAGGCCGTAAGGCACGATGTGCTTGCGGCCCATGGTGCGCTTGTCGCCGCGTTTTTCGTTATCGTCGTCGCCCTCGGTACGATCCTTCTTCTCGGCCTCGCTGGTGGCGGCCATTCGGGTGATGGAGACCTCCATGGGCATGATCGGCTCCACGGAACGGCCAAAGACGAATTGGACGGGGCCGCGCACCTGGCCAGCATTGATGCCCGTCGAGAGCACCCCGCCGAAGGTGCGGATATCGAAGAAGTTGTCGCACATGAACTGGCGGACTTCAGCAGCCTCTTCGTCGGACTTCGGCGTCAGCTTCTTAGCCTTCTTAACGTCTGCATCATCCGGCCGCACGCGCAGATAGGCCTCGCGATGCTTCTCGTTAAGGATGGCACCTTCGGTGACGTAGATGCGGAAGCGCGGCGCATCTGATTTCGCCATCTCGACGAAATTGCGTACCTTGCGCTTCAGGCTGACATCGCTGACGAGGCCATGCCCGGTTTCCGGGTCCATGCGCGGCATGTTTCCGGCATCGGGATCGCCGTTCGGGTTGCCGTTGGCGACATCGAAATACAGGACGAATTCGTGCCTGTGCTGTAGCGGCTTGCTTTCACTCACCGGTCTCTCCCCCCTGTTCGTCCTTCGCCGAAACCTCGGCTTTACTGCGGGCGAAGCCGCGCTCGTGGTAGTAGCCGACTGCGAAACGGCCCTGGTCCTCAAGGCGCAGCGTCCGCGGAAGCTCATCGGACAGGCGGCTGATGATCTCCGCCACCTTGGGCTCGATCCACCCTCCACGGCCGCGCTTACGGGCGTCTGCGATATGTACTTTCAGGCCGCGCAGCAGCGAAGGAAAGACGCGCGCGGGGGTCGCGGAAGCCGCGCCGTAATAGCGGTCGCCGATGGGCGCGTTCACCTGTCCGAGCGCGGCGAACTGCGCGGCTTCCATGACGGCGAATAGCCGCCCCAGCTGGTAGGCGGCGCTCGTGGATGCGGGGTTGAGAGCCACGGAGAGATCCTCCTTGTCCGGGTGCTTGTTGATGCAGGCCTTGATCACCGCGGCATGCCAGCCGAGGCGGGGGCTATCGCCCGCCCGCAGACGCTGGATGACCGCAGAAAGCAGCGTACGGGGATAGGGAGCCCCTGTGAGGATGGCGCGGGTCACTTCTCCGGCGAGCGGTTCGGGGATGTTCTCGAACTTGCCGAGAAGTGCTGTGGTGCGCGCCAGGAGCAGGTTAACGGAGGGCTGCGTCCAGCCGACCGGGGCGGGCTCGATGCGCAGGGCTTCATAGTGCCTGCCCAGCCGTTCCGCGAAGTTCTGGAACTCGTCCGTTAGCCAGTAGCGGACGGACAGGCGGGCGGCATTGGGCGAGAGGCCGAGAATATGGAATGTCGTCTTGCCGTGCAGCTTCGGATCAAGGCTCCCGACCGGGGTGCCTTTGGCAACCTGAAGCAGCGCGTCATGGATTTTCACCGCCTCGTTCCCGTCGCTCGGCGGCTCGGCCGCCTGAGCGAAAAAGTCCTCGGCGGCCTTGGCTTCCTCTTCCTGCGCTGCGTCCGATGCGTCCGCCCAGAAGATGACCGTAGCATCACCAATTCCGCGCTTGAGACGGTTCGCGCCTGCGCGCTCTAGCATGGAGTTCAGCGCCGCGCCGTAGCGAAACGCGGCATCCTCTGATGTCGGCGCGTTATCTCCCTGCTCTTTGCCGTAGGACGTGAAAGCATCGAGGTTAAAGGAGACGAGCGCAGCACCGGACGACTGCGCTCCGTTCACGCCCTTGATCGTCGGGTGCAGGCGCTGCGCGGAAGCCTCATCCCCCGTAACCAGGCAGAATATTTTCCCGGTTTCACCTTTCGCGCGCCCGGCAAGCAATGCGCGCGCGGCGGCACGCTGGTGCAAATATTCACGGGTGCCTTGCAATAGGAACACCAGGTTCGCGTCGAGCATTTCGCTCGTGAAGGGAAGCGTGTCGAAGCGCTCCGGCACCCAAGCTTCTAGGAACTGGCGGAGCGCGACCAAACCTTGATCGTCACTGGCGGCCAGCAGTTCCAGATGCGCCGTCTTGAATGCCGCATGCTCCAGCGCTGTGCGCTTTCCCTCACCTGCGGTGCGCCCAAGAACATAGGCGCTCTTGTCCCAGAACAGATTAGGCAAGATGCCGACGGTGCGCTTGACTGCAGCCGGAACCGAGAGGCGTTGGGGGACGAGCTTCTTCCCGTTCTTCTGGCGCAGATCGAGGATCGACACCGCCTCACCCGTCGGAGAAAGCGTGATCGCGAAGCTGATGTTCTCGCGCGAAAAACCGGACGGCTCGGCCTCCCCCCGCGCAGCCATGCGGTCGTAATAGCCGTTCAGCGCCTGAAGGATGGTCATGCCGCGCTCCCCTCAGCGAGGCAGGCGTTCACGTCGAGCACACCATCCTTCAGCCGCGCGCGGAAGAAGCGCGATTCATTGCGACCGTCGGTGAAGTCGATGTCGTGCAGCATCCAGCCGAGGTCGCGGTCCTTCTGGTCATCGGGCAACTTATGGGCCGGCACATCCTCGCCGTCCGGGATCAGTTCGAAATCAGCGGCGAACTCGCGCGTGCCGAGGCAGGGCTGATGGAAGCATTGGCCGCTGCCGGCGCGGCGGTTGAACATGGAGATGTATTTCGCCGACGTGTCGCCCGGCTCCGCCTTCGCAGTCAGCTCGAAGTGCGCCTCGATGACGTAGTCCACGTCGATGAGCAAAGTGGAGGCGCGCTGCTGGCGATTGTCCTCCACCACCAGGCCGAGGCCCGCCACATTGCCGGAGCGCATGGCGCTGCGCGCCTTGTCGGCGCTGATCTTTGCCCCCACCTCGTTGCGCCGGAAAGATTGGAAGCGCACCGGCGCCAGCACATGGATCCTGTCCACGACCCAGCGGATTTGAGGCTTCCAGAGAATAGCTTCCAGAATGCCGCGCGCGGCCGAAGGCGTCATCACGTCATAGGAGACGCGCTCCACCTTCATTTCAGGCCGCGTGAAGCATGCACGTTTGCCCTTCACCCGAAGCCGGATGCCATAGCTCATGCGTTGTCTCCCCGGCAGAGCTTAGGTTAGCGCAAATGCGATTCGCAATCGGAGATTGAAAGCATTTAGAACATATTGCTCTCTGCTTCCCGGTACGTGCTTTGCGTAAGATCGACGCCCGTTTCCGAACGGTAATGCGACAGGTCCGGAAAGCGCAGAAGCGCATCACCAAGCGATGGCCTCACGGGGACAAGCGCACCGCGCGCAAGCCACTCGTCTCGCGCCTTCTTGGGGATCTGCACCACATATTGCTGAAGACGCCGCATGTCGTCGCGCGCGGGCTTTTCCGCATGTGCGATCCGCGCCAGCAGGTTCTCGGCGTCCATATCACCGGGAGCCGCCTGCCACGGCACGATCACCGGCTCCATCGTCTCGTCGATCATCCGGAACGCGGCAGCGATCTTGGCAAAGGGAAAGTCGAATGTGCTGCCGCGACCGGCGATGGTCGGAAGGATACCGCGCTGCTCATCCGGAATCTCGACGGCGTCCAAGGCAGCGGAAGGATCATCACCCGCCTTCTGCCAATAGAGTTCTTGGAAATAGAGCGTCATGGCATCAAGACCGAGCACATCCTCGTGCCGGCGAAACGGCTCCTGCGAGGCCTGCCAGCGGATGCGCATGTCGTGGCGAGGCGCATGCTCGGAGGGCTCGAAAACCACGACACGACCCAATTTAGGCCGACCCATTTCGTCCTTCAGGCGCCCTTCCCGATTGGCCCTCCCCGCCGCCTGCGCGATGCTATCCGCGCCTGTGGCGGCGCGCCAAACCTCGGGAAAATCGATGTCTACGCCGGCTTCGATAAGTGAGGTGGCCACCAAGCGGACTGGCTGCTTGTCGCGGAGTTTGGTGCGCAGGTCCTCGAGGACGAGCCGGCGGTGGCGGGGGCACATATAGGTGGAGAGATGCGCGGCCCCCGGCAGATGGCGGATCACCGAGAACAGTTCCTGGGCATGCCGGCGCGTGTTGACGATGCACAGCATCTGAGGCTGCGCGGCGAACCGCTCTGCGATCTCCGCGTCCGGGACCTTGTCCGCACGCCGCTCGACGCGCACCCGCTTCAATTTCTCGTACAGGCCTTTCGGATCGGGGGCGAGTTCGCGCGTGTCGTCGATGTCGAACCCCATGGGCGCCTTCTGCTTGTCGCGGATGGCGCCGTCGATTTTGCGCAGCGCCGGCTGGGTCGCCGTGCACAGGACGACACTGGTGGAATAGTTGCGGCTGAGTTCCTCCACCGCCGCCATGGACGGCAGCAGCAACTTGACGGGCAACGTCTGCACCTCATCCAGAATGACCACGCTCCTGGCGATATTGTGCGGCTTGCGACACTGCGAGGTGCGGTTGGCGAACAGGCTCTCGAAGAACTGCACCGCCGTGGTGACGATGATCGGCGCGTCCCAATTCTCCGCCGCACGCTCGAGCTTGGCGATGGCCTCCGGCGCTTCGTCATCCGCCTTTCTTGAGCGGCGCGCGGCCTCCCAATCGAAGCTGGCGTGGTGCTCCAGGATGTCGTTCTTGCTGCCGAGAGCGCGGCGGAAGACGGAGGCCGTCTGTTCAATGATCGAGGTGTAAGGAATAACGTAGATGATGCGGTCGAGCTTGTGCCGGGCGGCATGCTCAAGAGCAAATGCTAGCGAAGCCAGTGTCTTGCCGCCGCCGGTGGGAACCGTGAGGGTAAACAACCCTGGTGTGAGCGCAGATTTTTCAGTCGCATGGCGCAGAATATCCCCGCGCCATGTGTTCAGATCGCTCGCGGGCGCGGCAGCTGCAAGATCGGCCATGTGATTGCGCAGCCGCTCCAGAAGAACCGGCAAAGGCGTATGCCCGCCCCGTTCCAATTTCTGCCCTTTGGCCTGGGCATAAAACTCTTCGGTTGCGATGAAATCTGCATCTACCAGGCACGAAAAAAGCATGCGGATCAGGAAGGAGACGGCAAAGCCCGCAGGTCCCTTGCGCACATCGAAGGGAACCGTCGGCGAAAGCACAGCCTGTTCCGGCAACGGGCCTGTCGCCGTGCGCCAATCGGGCGGTACGAGGCCCTTCGCGCGCTCCATTCTCCCCCGCAGACAGACACCGTCCGCTAAACCGGCGTGGTGACCTGCGATGATGGCGGCAAGCGCACTCCCGACCAATCCGCCGGCACCATAGATGTCCTGTGCGAGACGGGCACCGGCGGAAGAATGATCTCCACCGCTTGCGCATTTCTGGCGGATATAGGCCTGAAACTCGGGTGACAGTTTTCCGAGGTCATGCAGAAGCCCGGAGAGCCGGGCCAGTTCCGCAAATCCAAACGCGCCGGCATTATCGGCAGCGCGTTTCGCCACATTCTCTGCGTGCCGGGCGTAGGCCTCCCAACGCTCGTAAGGCTCTCCGAAAAGCGAATGAGCATAAATATCGTTCACCATTTCCACCCTCTGTCTCCGGAGCATTGGAAGCTTGGTTCATGCGGCCCGCTCCGATTTTTCCCCCTTTCATTGCAACCAAATCTAAAATTAATCAACCCTAGATTGTATAATTTCGCGATAAAATCTCTCTCACCCGATCCTGCACCCATACTGCTCATCAGAACGCCCAGGTGAAGCTTCCGGTTACGGCGTTGTCCTGCACGTTGCCGGACAACGTGCCCTGGTAGGAGACACCCAGCTTCACATTCCGGCCCATCAGCCAGTCGAAGCCCACTTCGACCAGCGCTGCATCGGCGGCCAGAGGCGCACCTGTCACCGAAAAACCCACCCCCGTGGAGAGGAAGGAGAGATTGGCAGTGGGATTGATGTCGCCGAACGCATGCTGCCAGCCCACCATCATGCGGGGCATGATCGTGACATTGTTGTCCAGCGACCAGGTGGTGCCGAGGCGAAGGCCAAGCGTGGTGTAGGTGATCGCGTCGCTCGCCCCCTCGACATGAAGCGCGGACGTTCCACCGGCCTCATTCACGCTGCCGGTGTTGAGCTGGACGTAGGAGAGGCCGACGAACGGTTCGAGCGCGATGGCATTCCAGTTCATGCCATAGCCCAGTTCGCCGAACACCTGCGCGGTGCCTGCGTCGTAGCTGGAGCTGAGCTGATTCTGGAAGCCGGGGAAGACAACCGAGCGGTTCATGTCCACGTCGCTCCAGCTGTAGGCGCCGCCGAACCGCAGGTTGAGCGCGCCGAATGAGCGGCTGCCATAAAGCCCCAGGCTGAAGGTACCGATCTGGGCGGAGCTTGCGCGATCACTGATGGCAAGGTCTGTCGTGGTGTATCCGCCGGCTAGCCCGAAGCGCCAGTCCTCCCCCACCTTCGCGTCAAGGCCGGTCATGAAGCCGGAGCGGTCGTGGCTCACGGAGGCGGCGTTGCTGTTGCCGCTCAGTTCACCCCAGCTCCCGAACGCCTGCCCCCACGCGGTAATGCGGGAAGCCGCACCGTCCGGCATCATGGCCTGTCCCGCAGGAATGTTGGCCGCCGCGCGCGGGGTCGCCATCGTCGAGCCGGTGTCGGTGTAGCCAAGGGCGCTGCCCGGCACGACGGTCATTTGGCCACCGGTGCCCAGCGCAGCGATGGCGCCGCCGGTTTCGCCATAGGATTGCTGGCGCAGGCGATTGAACATGGCCTGCGGCACGATACGGCTGTCGTCCAGCATCGCCGTGCTGGCGCTGGCGTAGGCCTCTCCGGAGAGCATGGTGAAGGCGAGGCGCGCACCCGGCGCATTTAAGCCGACCACCGCTTGATACAAAGCAGAGCCAGCCCCGCCGGCCTGGACCGCGTTGGCGGTATTGAACTGGTTCTGCGTCACCGCCACGCTGGAGAAGCGCACCGGCTGCTCGCCCGTAGACAGCGTCAGATAGGCATGCTGGCCGTCATAGCTCAGCGACGGCGTGAGGAACGCGAGATCGGAAACCACATCCGCGAACTGGCCCGTCACGGATGCGGCGGTCAGGAGCGTGAACACAGTGGACGGCTGATAGCTTCCGCTTCCCGCGAGGACGGAAACCGTGCCGCCGTTCAGCGTGGCGCTTCCCGTCACCAGCAACTGCGAGTTTTGGCCGGCTGGGTTCGTCACCACCTGCAAGGTGCCACCCGCCGCCTGGATGAAATTCCCAGCCAAATTCAAGGCGCTTCCCGGCGTGCCGGGCTGGAGCGTCCCGGAATTGCTCACCGAAGCGATGGTCCAGTTGCCGGATGCGGCCCAGGTAGCGCCGTCTGCGACGCTGAGCGCGCTTCCAGTGCCGAAATTGGCGATGGTGTTCGCCATTGTGTTGGTGCCGGTCAGGAAGATCTGGCCCGCGCCCGCTCCGCCGTCGATCCCGCCTTGCAGGACCGAGCCAGTGTCGAGGGTCAGCGTGTTGACGCCGGCACCGAACTGCACCGCCACGCCGGCGCTGCCAAAGATCGTGCCGCGATTGGTCACGCTGGCGCCGGTGCCGTTGAACAACACGCCGATGACGCCGCCCACCGTTCCGGTGCTGTCGTTGACGAGCGTCGCGGCGCTGGCGAGTGCCGCACCGGCGATGGCATCGTCGAGAATTGTGCCCGCGTTGAAGACGCGCGCGCCCACGCCGATCTGCACGCCGTAGATGCCGCCTTCTATGAAACCGGTGCTCGTGTTGGTGAGTTGCCCGCCCGCGCCGAGATTAACGCCCGTGTCGCCGGTGCCGACGATGGTGCCGCTGTTCTGGATGGTGCCGGAGCCGCTGACGCCGTTGAAGGCACCGATCACCACGCCGCTGTTGGTGAAGCTGCCGGTGTTGGAGAACGACCCCGGCCCGCTGATCGTCCCCAGGTTCGACAGGTCGCCGGAATTGCTGAGTGCGCCGTTGTTGGTGAGCAACGCGAGGTTTGTGAAGGTGCCGGCGTTGCTGATCGTACCGTTGTTGGTCCAACTGCTGTTGTTGGTGAGCGAACCGCTGGTGGTAATCAAACCGCTATTGGTCGACGTGTTATCGACCGAAACCAAGCCGCCGTTTGACAACGTCGCCCCCGCATCCACCGTCAGCCTGCCGTTGACCGTGCCGAGGTTCGTGAGCGTGCCGCTGAAGACGACCAGATTGGTGATGGTCGTGCCCGCGTCGAGGGTCTGGTTCGCGTCCAGGAACCCGACATATTGGAAGCCGACGATCTGCGCGCTGTCCAGCTGCGCACTGTTGTGCACAAATAGTGTGTTAACGCCGAGCGAACCATCAGCGATACCGCTGAGCAGGCTGCCGCCCTCGAGCACCAGCAGGTTGGTGCCGCCAGCGAACTTCAACGCTGTGCCGCCGGCACCAGAGATGGTGCCGAAATTGTCGATGGTGCCCGTCGCATCGCCGGAGAACAGAATGCCGACACCGGACCCGCCCGTGCCTTCGATCACACCGTGGTTGGTGATCAGCGCGGTGCCGCCGCTCACGCTCACTCCGGCCAGGGCGCCGGTGATGAGCCCGGTGTTGGTGACGAGACCGCCGGCCGCCAGCGCCACGCCGGAGCCGGAGAGGCCGGCGATGGTTCCCGCGTTGCTGAGGGTACCGGTTCCGCCTAAGGACACGCCGGTGCCTCCACCCTGGATGACCGAAGTGGTTCCGCTGTTGGAGACATTGCCGCCCATGGCGAGCGCGACGCCGTAGGCCATCACGCCGGCGATGGTGCCGGCGTTGATGATCGTACCCAACCCGCCGATGGAAACGCCGGTCTGGCCACCCTGGACGAACGACGCGCTGCCGCTGTTGGTGAAGCTGCCAGTCGATGCCGATGCGACACCGGTGCCCGCGAGGCCTGTGATGGTGCCTTCGTTGACCATCGCGCTCGTGCCGACGATCGAAACGCCGGTCAGCTCACCCATGATCAGCGATGCATTGCCGGCGTTGGTCACGCTTGCCGCCGAGGACATCAGTACGCCGATGCCTGCCCCATCGCTGGCGATGATGCTGCCGGCATTGGAGAGCGTCGTGCCGCTGCTGACGATGCCAGAGGCGATACCTGCGATGCGACCGCCAAGCTGGTTCTGCACCACGCCACTGCCGCTCACGGTGACCGTGCCGGAGATGGTGCCGCTGTTGGTCAGAAGGCCCGCGTTGGAGAGCGTGCCACCATCGCTCACCAGCGTGCCACTGTTGGTCAGCGTGCCGTTGTTCTGCAGAAGCCCGGTGTTGGTGACCAGTGCACTGTTGGTGAGGGTGCCGGCATTCGTCAGGGTGCTGGCGATGCTCAACGTGCCGGCATTCGAGACCAGGCCACTGTTCAGCGAAGCTGCATCCACCGACACGATGCCGTCGGTAAGAAGCGTAGCGCCCATCTCGACCGTGATCGCGCCGTTCAGCGTGCCATAGTTGGTCAGGGTTCCGGCGATGACCGTCGCGTTGGTGATGGTCGAGTTGGCATCGATCGCCTGGGTGGCGTTTAGGAAGCCCACATACTGGAAGCCGATGGCCGTCACGCCTATCAAGCTCGCATTGCCCTCGACCACCAGCGTGTTCACGCCAAGCGAACCATCCGCCGAGCCGATCAAGGCGCTGCCGCTCTCCAGGATCAGCCGGTTGGTACCGCCGGCAAACTTCACCGCCGTGCCGCCGGCACCGGAGATGGTGCCGAAATTATCGATGGTGCCTGAGCCGCCGGTAAACAGCATGCCGATGCCCGCCGTTCCCGTGCCTTCGATGACGCCATGATTGGTGATCAGTGCCGCTCCATCCGCGACACTCACGCCCGCCGCCCCCCCGGTCAGCAGACCGGAGTTGGAGATGCTGCCACCCGCCCCCAGCGCCACGCCGGAACCCGAGAGGCCCGTGATGGTGCCGGCATTGGTGAGCGTGCCTGCACCGCCCAAGGAAACGCCCGTCTCGCCTCCCTGGATGAGCGAAGTCGCCGCGCTGTTGGAGACACTCCCACCCATGGCGAGAGCAGCGCCGAAGCCCAGTAAACCGGCGATCGTGCCGGCGTTGATGAGCGTGCCTAGGCCGCCGATGGAGACGCCGGTCTGGCCACCCTGAACGAAGGAATTGCTGCCGCTATTGGTGAAGCTGCCAGCTGATGCCAGCGCAACGCCCGGGCCCGCTAGGCCCGTTATCATGCCTTCGTTGAGTACCGTCCCCGCGCCGGTGATCGAAAGGCCGGTGTCGCCACCTTGGATCAGCGATGCACTCCCGGCATTCGTCACGCTCGCGGACGAAGACATCAGCACACCGACGCCCGCCGCGTCGCTGGCGATGATGCTGCCGGCGTTGGCGAGCGTCGTCCCGCTGCTGACGAGGCCGAAGGCGGTGCCGGTTATGCTGCCGCCAAGTTGGTTGTCCACCACGCCGCTGCCGCTCACCGAGACCGTGCCGGCGATGCTGCCGCTATTGGTCAGCAGGCCTGTGTTGGAGAGCGTGCCTGCGCTCGTCACCAGCGTTCCACTGTTGGTGAGCGTACCGGTGTTCAGCAAAAGCCCGGTGTTGGTGAGCAAGGCGCTGTTGGTGAGCGTGCCGGCGTTGGTCAGGGTGCTGGCGATCGACAAGGTACCGGCGTTCGAGATCAGGCCGCTGTTCACCGAGGCACCATCCACCGAGACCCTGCCATCGGTCGCAAGCGTCGCGCCCGTGTCGACAGTCACGACGCCGTTCAGCGTGCCGTGGTTGGTCAGCGTTCCCGCGATCACCACCGCATTGGTGATGGTGGAGTTTGCATCGATCGCCTGGGTGGCGTTGAGGAAGCCCACATATTGGAAGCCGACGGCGTTGACGCCGATCAGCGAGGCGCTGCCCTCGACCACCAGTGTGTTCACGCCCAGGGAACCGTCCGCCGCGCCGATCAACGCGCTACCGCTCTCCAGGATCAGCCGGTTGGTGCCGCCCGCAAACTTCACCGCCGTGCCGCTCGCACCGGAGATGGTGCCGAAATTATCGATGGTGCCCGAGCCGCCCGTGAACAGCACACCGACGCCCGCCGTACCGGTGCCTTCGATAACACCATGATTGATGATCAGCACCGACCCGCCCGCGACGCTCACGCCGGCTATGGCCCCCGTCAGGAGACCGGAATTGGAGACATCGCCGCCCGCTGCCAGCGCCACGCCCGAGCCGGAGAGGCCGGCAATGGTCCCGGCATTGGTGAGCGTGCCCGTCCCGCCGAAGGAAACGCCTGTGTCGCCACCCCGGATGACCGAAGTCGCTCCGGTGTTGGCGACATTCCCGCCCATGGCGAGCGCAACGCCATAGGCCAGCACACCGGCAATGGTGCCGGCGTTGACCACCGAGCCGATGCCGGTAATCGAAAGCCCGGTCTGGCCGCCCTGGATCAGCGATGCACTGTCGGCATTCGTCACGCTCGCGGACGAAGACATCAGCACGCCCACGCCAGCAGCGTCGCTGGCGATGATGCTGCCGGCGTTGGCGAGCGTCGTCCCGCTGCTGATGATACCGAAGGCGGCGCCGGTTATACTGCCGACAAGTTGGTTGTCCACCACACCGCTGCCGCTCACCGAGACCGTGCCGGCGATGCTGCCGCTATTGGTCAGCAGGCCTGTGTTGGAGAGCGTGCCTGCGCTCGTCACCAGTGTCCCGGTGTTGGTCAGCGTGCCGGCATTGGTCAGGGTGCCGCCCGGTGCCAGCTGGTTCGTCCCCGTGAAGGCCCAATCGGCGTCGCTGGCGAGCGTTACGGTCTGGAAGCCAAGAAGGCTGGACCCGAGGCCGCTCAGACTGCCGGTGCCGACACCCGCCGCGAGTGCCAAAGTGTTGCTGCCGGCGCCGCCATCGGCCAAGCCGGTGAGCACCGAACCCGCCTTCAGGGTCAGGAGATCATCGCCGGCGGCGAACTGGATCGCCGTGCCGCCGCCGCCGGCGATGGTGCCGCTGTTGATGATTGTGTTGTTGAAGGTACCGGCGGTGTCGGCGAACAAGACGCCGATGCCGGTACCGGTACCGGCAATTGTGCCTTCGTTGGTGACGGTGCTGGCGCCACCCTTCGTGTGGACGCCCGCCGTGGCGCCCGCGACCAGCGCGTTGGCACCGATGTTCATCACGCTGCCGCCGGCATTCATCCGAATGCCGAAGTCGGCGGTGCCGGTGACGGTGCCGGCGTTGGTGATGGCCAGGCCCGCGACGTCAGTGAGCACACCGGTCGTGCCGATGATGGAGGCACCGGCCTGATTGTCCATCACGCCGCCGAGGATCGTGACCATTCCAGCGATGGTGCCGGCATTGGCGAGCGTGCCGCTGCTGCTCAGCCCCCCGCTGACCGTCAGCGTACCGCTGTTTGTGAAGGTGCCGGCGTTGGTCAGGGTGGAGGCATCGGACACGCCGGTGCTGGTCCAGGCGGCGCCGCTTGCAACCGTCACAGTGGTGAAGGCGGTGAAGTTCAGCGTACCCGTGCCGGAGAGGAATTCCAGCGTATCGGTGCCGCCACCGCCATCGACACGGCCCGTGAAAACCGCGCCAGAAAGAACCTGCAGCAGGTCGTCGCCGCCCCCGAACTGCACCGCCATGCCGGCGGTACCAGTACCGGCAATGGTGCCGCTATTGATGAGCGTCGTGTTGAAGGTGCCGAACGTATCCGACACGAGGAGGCCTGCCGCACCCGTGACTGTGCCGCTGTTGGTCAGCGTGCCCGCGCCGCCGCGGAAATAGACCCCCTGGAGGGCACCGGAGATCAGGCCGGAACTCGCGTTGGTGACCTGTCCGCCGCCGCGCAATTGGACGCCGCTATCGGTGTTGCCACGGATGCTGCCGGCATTGGTCACGATGCCGGTGCCGGCGATCTGCGCGCCGTTGAGGCTGCCGTAGATGTAGGAGGCCGTGCCCTGGTTCGTCACGCTGCCGCCCGCGACGAGAATGACGCCGACGCTTGATGGGAAGCCCACGGCGCGAATGCTGCCCTCGTTGGTCAGGCTGCCGGCGCCGCCGCTGATCCAGGTGCCGCCGGTGATGGATGAGGCGGTACCCTGATTGAAGATACTGCCGCCCGCCGAGACAAGGCTCACGGCGTAAAGTCCGGTGGCGACGATGGTGCCGGCATTGGTCAAAGTGCCGCCGCCCTGGATCGCCACGCCGCCATAGCCCGAGATGCGGCCCGAGGCAGTGTTCATGACGTCGCCGCCGGCCGAAAGGGAAACCGCATAGCTGGACGGGCCGGCAATGGAGCCGGAATTGGTCACAGTCCCCGTGGCGCCGGCGATGGCGATGCCCACTCCGCCGCCTTCGATCCTCCCCGAGGCGGTGTTGTCGACGCTGCCGCCCGCCAGGAGCGACACGCCGGTGCCGGCGACGCTGGTGGCGGAGATGGAGCCGTCATTGCTCACCGCTCCGGCGGCGCCTGCGATCAGGATGCCTTGGGTGCCCCCGGAGATCACAGAGGCGCTGCCGGAATTGGTGATGCTGCCGCCGGACGAGAAGTAGATGCCCCGACCCAGGGTGCCGATGATGGTGCCGGCATTGCTTAGCGTGCGGGCGGCGATGCCCGTGCCAACCACGCCGTCGTCCGGCCCAGCCACGAGCCCAGCGGTCTGGTTGTCCAGGACCCCGCCGGCGGAGAGCGTCACCGTCGTCAGGATCGTCCCGCTGTTCTGCAGCGTGCCGTCGTTGACGATGGTGTCGAGGTTGGCGAGCGTGCCGAGATTGATCAGCGTGCCGGCATTGGTGATGGTCTCGACAGAGTCCGTGCCGCTCAGCGTCCAGCTGGCGCCGGCGTGGACGATCAGCACCTCGAAATTGCTGAAGCCCGCCGAGGCGCCGCTACCGGAGAGCAGATCCAGCGTGTCGACCCCCGCTCCGCCGTCCACAGCGCCGCCGAATGCGAAGCCGGACGACAGCTGCAGCAGATCGGCACCGGCGCCGAACTGCACCGCGAAGGTCGTGCCGCTGATCGTGCCGCTGTTGATGACCGTGTTGTTGAAGGTGCCGCCATCGTCGAGGAAACGCACGCCCGCCGCACCACCGGCTATTGTGCCGGCATTGTCCACCACGCCCACACCGCTGAGGACCAAGACACCGTTGGTGGTGCCCGACAGGCGGGAGGCGGCGCCGGAATTGGTCAGGCTTCCGCCTGCGGCCAGGTAGACGGCAGTGCCGCCAGCGATGGTGCCCGCATTGGTCACGCTACCCGGGATATTGAACGTGATGACGCCGTAGTCGACGCCTGCGATCCTTGAAGCGGTGCCCTGGTTGGAGATGCTGCCACCGGCGTCGAGACGGATGCCAATGGAGGCCGACCCGCCGATGGTCCCTTCATTCTGGATCGTGCTGGCGGCATTCAGACTGTTGATGCCGTAGAAACCGCCGTCGATCCGCGATGCCGTGCCTTGGTTCGTGACCGTGCCGGCCCCCGATAGAAGGATGCCGGCAGTGGAGGTTCCGATGATGGTGCCGGCATTGAGGATGGTGCCGGTGGCGCCGATGGCCTGGGAAATGCCGACGTCGGCGGCCGTGATACGCCCGCCCGCCTGGTTGGTGATCTGGCCCGCACCGCTCAGCATCACCGTGCCGGAGATGCTGCCGCTATTGGTCAGCGCGCCCTCCTCGGTGAAGATGCCTGAGGTGACGAAGGTCCCGCTGTTGATAAAGGTGACGGTATTGGTCAGCGTGCCGCTGTTCCTGAATATGCCGGCGTTGGTGAGCGTCACCGTGCTTCCGGTCGCCGCCAGGGTCCAGTCCGCGCCGGAATCCACCGCGACATTGGCGAAATTGGTGAAGCCAGTGATTGTGCCGGTGCCGGAGACGAACTCCAGCGTGTTGGAACCGGCTCCGCCGTCCGCAACGCCATCGAAGGAGGCGCCCGCCAGGATCTGCAGCAGATCGTCGCCCGCGCCGAACTGCACCGCCGTGCCGCTCGCGCCGCTGATGGCTCCGCTATTGATCAGGGTATTTCCGAACGTGCCGGTGAACTGCACGCCGATGCCAGCCGTGCCGGTGCCGGCGATCGTGCCCTGGTTGCTCACCATGCCGCCGGCCTGGAGATAGACGCCTGCGACGACGCCGGAGATCACGGCCGACGTGCCCTGGTTCGTCACCTGCACAAGACTGCTGGCATAGATGCCCATGCCGGCTGCGCCGGTGCCGCTGATGGCGGCCTCGTTCACCACAGTGCCGGCGAACATGTTCACGCCGGCCAGCACGCCGGTGATCAGGCCAGTGCCGGTGTTGGTGACGCGCGCGTCGTTGGTGACATTGATGCCGGTGCCGGCGGTGCCCGTGCCGGTGATGGTGCCGGAATTGGTGACCCCGCCGGTGACGGTGAAGATGCCGACGGCCCCGCTGATCACGCCGGTGGCCGCATTGGTGATGGTGCCGGAGCCGATGGAGACGCCGTACTGGGACAGGCCGCTGATCAGGCCGTAATTGGCGACCGTGCCGGCGCCGGAAATGCTGATTCCGCTTTCCGCGCCCTGGATGATTCCGGACGCGCGGTTCGTGACGCTGCCGTCGGCATACATGGAGAGGGCGGCACGGGCGGTGCCGATGATGCTGCCTTCGTTGGTGACGGTGCCGCCGTTCGAGGTCGTGCCTGCGAAATAGATGCCGTAGGCGCCGCTGATGAGCGCCGCGGACCCCAGATTGCGGACAGAACCGCCGGCGCCCAGATAGATGCCGGTTCCCGCCGTGCCGCCCTGGATCGTGCCGGTGTTGTCGATGGTTCCAAGGCCGTCGAGGGTCTTGATGCCGACGCCCAACGTGCCGGTGGCCATGATGGTGCCGGCATTGGTGATCAGCACCGCCATCGGACCGCCGGTGAAGGTGCCTTGGGCGATCACGATGCCGGCGAGGCGGCCGCTGATTAGCGAAGCCGTGCCGAAGTTCTCGATGGCGCCGTTGGTGTTCTGGTCGACACCGATCCCCTCGGTGCCAATGATCGAGCCTTCATTGTGCAGCAGGGAGCCGGCGGACCGGAGCTGCAGCCCGTCCACCGTGCCCGAGATCAAGGACGCGGTGCCGAAGTTGTTCACCACATCGGTGCTGTCGAAATAGCCCCCCACGCCGGCGGTGCCGGTGGCCTGGACGGTGCCTAAATTGCCCAGCGTGCCGCCCCACATCATCACGCCCAGCGTCGTGCCGGTGATCGTGCCAGCGGCCTGGTTGATGAGGTGGGCGTCGGAATTGTTGGAGCGGACGCCGACACCATTCCCACCGTCGACAAGCCCGCTGTTGGTGAGCGTCCCGGAGCTGAACTGGAAGCCGCCTGCTGCCGTGCCACTCGCCTGAATGGTGCCGCGGTTGACCATGGCTCCCTGGCTGACGTTGGCGGTCCAGCCAAGGCCCGTGCTGGAAATCTGGCCATCGTTGGTGAAGGTCACGTCACCCGAAAATCCGCCGCCGAAATTCACGCCGCCACTGGTGCCGGAAATTGTTCCGGTGGCTTCGTTGGTGAAGCTTCCCCCGCCGGCGTAGACGTAAACGCCGGGCCCGCTCGTGCCGATGATGGTCCCGGCATTGGTGATCGTGCCGGGCGCGCGATAGACATAGACGCCCATCGCGCTGCTGATGGTGCCCGTGCTCGCATTGGTGACGCTGGCGCCGACATAGCGGACGTGGATGCCGTGGTCCGTGCCGGTGATGCTGGCGTAATTGGTGATCGTGGCGGCGCTGCCAGCGATGAAGATGCCGTCCTGGCCGCCGTTGATCAGGGCGGTCGCGTTCGCGGTGCCGCCGTTGGTGATGATGCCGCCGTTGCTCAGGTAGATGCCGCGCGTGCTGACGCCGCTGATCGTGCCGAGATTGCTGATGGTCGGGCTGCTGCCGGCGGCGCCGTACACACCGACATCGGCGCCAGTGATCACGCCGGAAAGGAGATTGTTCAGGATGCCGGTTCCCGTCAGCGTCACGGTGCCGTCGATGCTGCCGGAATTGGTCATGGTTCCGGAGCTGGTGAGCACGCCGGAAGAGGTGCTCAGAAGCCCGTCATTGGTGAAGCTGCCGGTGTTCGCCAGCGTGCCGGAATTGGTCAGGGTCACCCCTGATGCGACGGTGTTGCCGCCCGTGAATGTCCACTCCGCGCCGCTGTTGACGTTCACGAGGCCGAATTCAAAGAAGTCGGCGCCGAGGCCCGTGAAGCTGCCGCCCGTGCCCTCGAAGGCGAGGGTATTTGTTCCTGCCCCGCCGTCCACGATGCCGACGAATATCGCGCCGGGTTGTAGCGTCAGGAGGTCGTCGCCGGCACCGAACAACACCGCCGCGCCGCTGTTGCCGATGATGGTGCCGGAATTGGTCAGCGTGTTGCTGTAGGTACCGACATCGAAAAGGATGCCGACGCCATCGGAGGTGATCGTCCCGGCATTGGTGATCGTGGCCGCCCCATCGACCACATAAATGCCCATCAGCCCGCCGGAAATCAGCGCCGCCGACCCGTCATTCTGAACGCGGCCGCCCGCCTTGAGGGAGACGCCGATATAGGTGCTCGTGATGGCACCCTCGTTGGTCACGGTGCCGTTCGCGGTGGAGATGATGACGCCGGCAATGGCGCCGGAAACCTCCGAGCCGGTGCCGGAATTGGTGACCGAGCCGCCGTCTGAGAGATAGACACCGACCGAGCTTCCGCAGGTCCCCCGGATGGAGCCGGAATTTGTGACCGCGCCACCGCCCAGCACCGAAACGCCGTTGCAATAGCCCTGGATCAGACCGCCCGCATAATTGGTGACCGTGCCGCCCGCCATCAGGCGAACGCCATCGGACTGGCCGATGATGGTGCCGGAATTGCTCACGTAGCCTGCGGCACCGTCGATGCCGACGGCGTCCCAAAGGGTGGACGTGATCCGGCCCGAGCTGGAATTGGTAACTGTCCCGCCCGCGCTAAGCAGAATGCCGTAGCTGGTCCCGCCGCCGATGCTGCCTTCGTTGGTGACGGTGGCGGCGGCGCCCTTTGAATAGATGCCGCGATCGTACCCGGAGATGAGCGCGGTGGTGCCCAGGTTGCGGATGAAGCCACCGGCACCGAGATAGATGCCGGTCCCCAGCGTCGCCTGGATCGTACCGGTGTTGTCGATGGTGCCCAGGCCGTCGAGCGTCTTGATGCCGATGCCGCTGGTGCCGGTGGCCACGATCGTGCCGGCATTGGTGATGAACACCTCCATCGGCGCGGTGGTGGAGGTGCCGTTGGAAATCACGATGCCGGCAAGGCCGCCGCTGATGAGCGAGGCGGTTCCGATGTTCTCGATGGTGCCGTTGGTGTTCTGGTCGACACCATAGGCGGTGGTGCCGATGATGGTGCCTTCATTGTGCAACAGGGAGCCGGCGAACCTGAGCTGCAGTCCGCTCGCAGCACCCGAAATCAGCGCAGCGGTGCCGAAATTGTTGACCACGTCGGTGGCATCGAAATAGCCCCCCACGCCAGACGTGCCGGTGCCGATAATGGCGCCATGATTGCTCAGCGTGCCGCCCCACATCATCACGCCCTGCGTCGTGCTGGTGATGGTCCCGGACGCTTGGTTGATGAGATGGACGTCGAGATTGTTCGAGCGGACGCCGGGGCCGTCGGCACCGTCGATGAGCCCGCTGTTGGTGAGCGTGCCCGAGCCAAACTGGAAGCCGCCATTGGCCGCGGTGCCATCCGCCCGAATGGTACCGCGGTTGACCATCAACCCCTGGTTCACGTTAACGCCCCAGCCGCCTGTGGCGGAGATCTGGCCGTCATTGGTGAAGGTGACGTCGCCGGTAAAGCTCCCGCCGAAATTGACGCCGCCCATGGCGCCGGAAATCACCCCAGTATTGGTGTTGGTGAGGCTTCCTCCCCCTGCATAGACGTAAACCCCGGCCCCGCTCGTGCCGGTGATGGTCCCGGCATTGGTGAGCGTGCCGGGGGCCTTGTAGAAATAGACGCCGATGCCGCCGCTGAGGGTGCCCGTGCTCGCATTGGTGACGCTGCCGCCGACATAGCGGAAATTGAGGCCGTGGTTCGTGCCCGTGATGCTGCCGTAATTGGTGATCGTTGCCGCGCTGCCGGCGACGAATATGCCGTCCTGGCCGCCATTGATCAGGGCAGTGGCGCTGGCGGTGCCGCCATTGGTGACGCTGCCGCCAGCCGCGAGGAAGATGCCGTGCGCGCCGCCGCCGATGCTGCCTTGGTTGGTAACCGTGCCGGCCGCGCCCGTGGCGGAGATGCCGTATTGGTCGCCGGAAATAAGCGCGGCGGTCCCCAGATTGCTGACCGACCCTCCGGCGCCCAGGTAGACGCCGACTCCGGTGCTGCCGGCGCCCTGGATCGTGCCGGTGTTGTCGATAGTTCCCAGACCGTCGAGCGTCTTGATGCCCACGCCATCGGTGGCCATGACGGTACCGGCATTGGTGATCTGCACCGCCATCGGACCGCTGGTGAAGGTGCCTTGGGCAATCAGGATGCCTCCGAGGCCGCCGCTGATCAGCGAAGCCGTGCCGAAGTTCTCGATGGCGCCGTTGGTGTTCTGGTCAACACCGTAACCGGTGGTGCCGATGATGGTGCCTTCATTGTGCAGCAGGGAGCCGGCGTTCCGGAGCTGGAGGCCGCTCAGCGCTCCCTCAATCCGGGAAGCCGTGCCAAAATTATTGACCGCATCGGCGGCGTAGAAATAGCCCCCCACGCCGGCGGTGCCGGTGGCCTGGACCATGCCGAAATTCGACAGCGTCCCGCCGAATATCATCACGCCCAGCGTCGTGCTGGTGATGGTGCCTGCCGCCTGATTGATCAGGTTTGCGCCGGAGTTGTTGACACGAACGCCGGCACCGTTCCCGCCGTCGATGAAGTTATAGTTGGTGAGCGTCCCAGAGCCGAACTGGAAGCCGCCGACCGCCGTGCCACTCGCCTGAATGGTGCCGCGGTTGACCATGGTCCCCTGGCTGACGGTGACGGCCCAGCCGCCGCCCGTGCTGGAAATCTCGCCATCGTTGGTGAAGGTGACTTCGCCGCCACCGCCGAAATTAACACCGCCACCGGTGCCGGAAATCGTTCCGGTGGCTTCGTTGGTGAAGCTTCCCCCGCCGGCATAGACGTAAACACCGGGGCCGTTGGTGCCTATGATGGTCCCGGCATTGGTGATCGTCCCGGGGGCATAAGCGAAATAGACCCCCATGGCGCTAGTGATGATGCCGGTGCTCGCGTTGGTAACGCTGCCGCTGATATCGCGGAACTGGATGCCGTGGTCGTTGCCGGTGATGCTGCCGTAATTGGTGATCGTCGCCGTGCTGCCGGCGATGAATATGCCGTCCTGGCCGCCGTTGATCCGGGCCGTCGCGTTCGCCGTTCCGCCGTTGGTGATGAGGCCGCCATTGCGCAGGTAGATGCCGCGCGTGTTGGCGCCGTTGATCGAACCGAGGTTGGTTATGGTCGGCGTGCTGCCGACGGCGCCGTACACGCCAACGTCGCCGCCGGTGATCGCGCCGGAGAGCAGATTGTTCAGGACGCCGGTTCCCGTCAGCGTCACCGTGCCGTCGATGCTGCCGGAATTGGTCATCGTCCCGGAACTGGTAAGCACGCCGGCAGAGGTCGCAAGCAGCCCGTCATTGGTGAACGAGCCAATGTTCGCCAGTGTGCCGGAATTGGTCAGGGTGGTGCCCGAGCCGATGGTGCTGTCGCCGCCGAAAGTCCATTCAGCGCCGCTGTCGATGCTGGCCTGCGCGAAATTGATGAAACTCGCGCCGCCGAGGCCGGTGAAGGTGCCGTTGCCGGAGAACGCCAGGGTGTTGCTGCCGGCCCCGCCGTCCACCGTGCCTGTGAAGGAGGCACCGTCCAGCAGCGTTAGCAGGTCGGCGCCGGCGCCGAATTGCACCGCCGTGCCGCCGCTGCCGATAATGGCACCGGAATTGGTGATCGTGTTGTTGGCGGTGCCGAAATTATCGGCGAACGTGATGCCGATCAGGCCGCCGGAGATGGTGCCTTCATTGGTGATCGCGACCGCGTTGGCACTATCGACGGATATGCCATATTTCGCGGTGCCGTAGATGTGGGACGTCGTGCCTTGGTTGACGATCGTGCCATTGCCGGCGTTCACCAGCACGATGCCTCTCACGCCGCCACCGATGGTGCCCGCATTGGTTATGGACGTCGCAGTTTGTGCCGGGTCGAGAACATTGGTCGAATAGACGCCGTACTTCGCACCGGAGATGCGCGCGGCAGTGTTGGTGTTGGTTATCGTGGCGCCATAAAGTGTGAAAACACCCGCGCCCGGGGTGGCAGTCCCGCTCTGCGTGATGGTGCCGTCATTGGTGATGACGGTCACGCCATAGCCGCCGGTGAGAGACACCCCGACCTGGGTACCGGAGATATAGCTCGCCTGACCTAAATTCGTGAGCGTGCCGCCCTGCTTGAGCTGCACGCCGGCTTCCTGCAAGCCGATGATCGTGCCCTCGTTGCTCACGATGGCGGCGCTATATTTCGTGTAGACGCCGATGCCGCCCGAAATCCGAGCGCCCGTGCCGGTGTTGAGGATGGAGCCTGCGGAGTTGAGGAAGATGCCGATGCTGGTGGTGTCGGTTCCGGTGATTGTGCCGGCGTTGGTGATGGTCTGATTATTGTCAGCGGAGACTAGGTTGCCCGTGCCGGTAAGCGTCGCGCCCGCCAGGTTCGCGAACTGGCCGGTGCTGGAGAGTACGACGTTGCCAGATAGCGTGCCGGCGTTGGTGAGCGTGCCGGCAGTGGTTATCGTGCTGGCGGTGGCGTCATTGCTGCCGGTGAGGGTCCACGCGGCGCCGTTGGCGATGGTCACTTGCTGGAACGCCAGGAAGCTCGTTCCGAGCCCCGTGAGGCTGCCGCCGGAACCGGAGAGTTCCAGCGTATTGGTGCCGCTGGCGCCGTCCACCACGCCGGTGAAGACCGCGCCCGGCTGAAGCGCCAGAAGGTCGTCTCCAGCGCCGAACCGCACCGCAGTGCCGTTGTTGCCGATGATGGTGCCAGCGTTGTTTACTGTTCCAGCGATATTGTTGACGGAGATGCCGTATTGCGTCCCGGATATGGTGCCTTGGTTCGTTATCGTGCCGCCGGCACTCAACCCGATGCCTATGTTGCCATAAATGGAGCCGCTGTTGATCACGGTCCCGGCGCCGGCAGACACGTAGACACCGTAGCGCGTCCCGCTAATCACCGCCGCGGTGCCGCTGTTCGTGATCAGGCCGGCCGCCTTCAGATAGACGCCATACAAGCCTGAGATCAGGCGGGAGTTGAACACGCTGGCGCCGGTCGCACCCGCAGCGCCCTGCACTGCCGTGCCGACGGCGGTATGGGTGCCGGAGTTGGAAAACAGGCCCGCACCGGTCAGCGTCACCGAGCCCGAGATGCTGCCGGAATTCGTCAGCGTGCCGGCATCGAGAAAGCGGCCGGTGATCCCCAGCGTGCCGGAATTCTGGAACGAACCGGAATTGGTGAATGTGCCGCCGGCGGACATCTGACCGCTATTGGTCATCACTTGACCGGAGGTGACGGAATTGGCTCCGGTAAAGGTCCAGTTCGCGCCGGCCGCGACGCTGATCTGCTCGAAGCCGGTGAAATTGGTGTTGTTTAGCCCGGAGAAGGTGGCGGCGGTGGTTCCGGCGAACTCCAGCAGGTCCGTGCCATCCCCGGCGTCGACCACCCCCGTGAAGAACCCGCCCGGCAGCAGGCGGACCGTATCGTCGCTGGTACGCTTGAATTGAACCGCGATACCGCTGTCGCCGATAATGGCGCCACTATTCACCAGCGTGTTGGTGAAGCCAATAACATTGAACACCACGCCGGCGTTAGACGTAGTGTCCGTGCCGGTGGACCGGATGGTTCCGGAATTCGTCAGCAGACCACCGCTGCCGTATCCATTTAAAATGTAGGCGCCTTTACTGCCGCCCGCAATCAGTCCGGAATTGGTGGCCGTCCCCGCGCTTTGCAAGTACAGGCCGGTGCCCGCCGAAGAGCTGACGGTTCCGTCATTCGTGACCTGAGCAACCGCGCCGCCGGACTTGAAGAAGACGCCCCATAGGCTACCGGCTATGCTGCCGTGATTGACGAGTGTGCCGCCAACGCCACCGACGGCAACACCGACGTTGCTGCCCGATATCAGGCTGGCCGTGCCGGTATTGGTAACATTGCCGCCGCTTCCCAGGGAAACAGCCGCAGCCGGGTAGGCGCCGGTGGCGCTGATCGTACCCTCGTTGCTGAGCGTCCCAAGCCCGCCGCCGATGTTGAGCCCGACAGCGCCGGAAATCCGCGAACCCGCCCCCCTGTTGATCACCAAACCGCCGGCGGTGAGCACGATGCCACTGCCCGTGCCGCCGCCGATGCTGCCGTAGTTGGTGATCGTGCCAGGGGCGCCCGCGGCATAAATGCCGCGCAGCCCTCCGTAGACAAGCGAGGCGGTGCCCAGATTGCGCACGGAACCGCCGGCGCCCATGTGGATGCCGGTCCCGGCCGTGCCGCCCTGGATCATCCCGGTGTTATCGATAGTCCCAAGGCCGTCGAGCGTCCTGATGCCAACGCCCCCCGCATCGGTGGCCATGACGGTGCCGGCATTGGTGATCTGCACCGCCATCGGACCGCCGGTGAAGGTGCCTTGGGCAATCAGGATGCCTCCGAGGCCGCCGCTGATCAGCGAAGCCGTGCCGAAGTTCTCGATGGCGCCGTTGGTGTTCTGGTCAACACCGTAACCGGTGGTGCCGATGATGGTGCCTTCATTGTGCAGCAGGGAGCCGGCGTTCCGGAGCTGGAGGCCGCTCAGCGCTCCCTCAATCCGGGAAGCCGTGCCAAAATTATTGACCGCATCGGCGGCGTAGAAATAGCCCCCCACGCCGGCGGTGCCGGTGGCCTGGACCATGCCGAAATTCGACAGCGTCCCGCCGAATATCATCACGCCCAGCGTCGTGCTGGTGATGGTGCCTGCCGCCTGATTGATCAGGTTTGCGCCGGAGTTGTTGACACGAACGCCGGCACCGTTCCCGCCGTCGATGAAGTTATAGTTGGTGAGCGTCCCAGAGCCGAACTGGAAGCCGCCGACCGCCGTGCCACTCGCCTGAATGGTGCCGCGGTTGACCATGGTCCCCTGGCTGACGGTGACGGCCCAGCCGCCGCCCGTGCTGGAAATCTCGCCATCGTTGGTGAAGGTGACTTCGCCGCCACCGCCGAAATTAACACCGCCACCGGTGCCGGAAATCGTTCCGGTGGCTTCGTTGGTGAAGCTTCCCCCGCCGGCATAGACGTAAACACCGGGGCCGTTGGTGCCTATGATGGTCCCGGCATTGGTGATCGTCCCGGGGGCATAAGCGAAATAGACCCCCATGGCGCTAGTGATGATGCCGGTGCTCGCGTTGGTAACGCTGCCGCTGATATCGCGGAACTGGATGCCGTGGTCGTTGCCGGTGATGCTGCCGTAATTGGTGATCGTCGCCGTGCTGCCGGCGATGAATATGCCGTCCTGGCCGCCGTTGATCCGGGCCGTCGCGTTCGCCGTTCCGCCGTTGGTGATGAGGCCGCCATTGCGTAGGTAGATGCCGCGCGTGTTGGCGCCGTTGATCGAACCGAGGTTGGTTATGGTCGGATTGCTGCCGCCCGCCCCGTACACGCCAACGTCGCCGCCGGTGATCGCGCCGGAGAGCAGATTGTTCAGGATGCCTGTTCCCGTCAGCGTCACCGTGCCGTCGATGCTGCCGGAATTGGTCATGGTTCCGGAACTGGTGAGTACGCCGGCTGACGTGGTCAGAAGCCCGTCGTTGGTGAACGTGCCGCTGTTCGCCAGCGTGCCGGAATTGGTCAGGGTCACCCCTGACGCGACGGTGTTGCCGCCCGTGAATGTCCACTCCGCGCCGCTGTTGACGCTCACCCCACCGAAATTGACGAAGTCCGCACCGCCGAGCCCGGTAAAGCTCCCGCCAGTGCCATCGAAAGCGAGGGTATTGTTTCCCCCGCTGCCGTCCACCACACCGGTGAAGGTAGCGCCGGCTTGCAGTGTCAGGAGGTCATTGCCGGCCCCGAACTGCACAGCCGTGCCGCCGGTGCCGATGATGGTCCCGGAATTGGTCAGCGTGTTGTCATAGGCGCCAACGTCGAACGCGACGCCGACGCCGTCGGTGCCGGTCGCGACGATCCGTCCGGCATTGGTGATGGTGGCCGCCGCGCCGAAGACGGTGACGCCGTAGGTCTCACCGGAGATCAGCGATGCCGGCCCGACGTTCGACACGCTGCCGCCGTCGCCCAGGAAGACACCGGCAAAGGCGTCGGCGGTTCCCATGATGGAACCTTCGTTCACCACCGTGCCGGGTTCAGCCGTGAAAAGGACGCCGCCCCTCGTGCCGGTTATCAGGGAGGCGGTGCCGAGGTTTGTGACCTCGCCGCCGTCATAGAGATGGACGCCGTATGCGGTGGTGCAGCTTCCCCCGATGACGCCGGAATTGCTGACCGCGCCGGCGCCGCCCATCACCGAAACGCCGTTGCAATAGCCCTGGATCACGCCGGTAAGGGTGTTGACGACCGAACCGCCGGCCAGCAGGCGGACCCCGTCCATCAGGCCGATGATGGTGCCGGAATTCTGAACCGTGCCCGGGCCGCCATCGATCACGACCGCATCGGCAACGCTGGCGCTGATCCGGCCCGAGACTGAATTGGTGATGGTGCCGCCGGCCCCGAGGAACACCCCGTATCCGCCGTTGATGCTTCCGTCATTGGTGACGGTGCCCAGCGCCCCGGCGATGTCGATGCCCCGGTCGTCGCCAAAAATGGCGGAGGCGGAGCCCGAATTCTCGATCTGGCCGCCAGCGGCGAAGCTGATGCCGTGACCGGAGACACCCGTCACGGTGCCGGAATTTGTCAGGGTCCAGATATGGGAATTGTTGCCGGAGACCGCCGTGGTGGGGCCGGAGATCGCCGTCAGTGGGGTAATGAGGAAGCTGGAATACCCGGCATAGCTTTGCAGCACAATGCCGCCGCTGGTGCTGGGCAGTGACACGGTCTGCGCACGCACCCGATTGGGCAAGGTGACGCCCAGGGTGACGATCACCGGCGCCATCATCAAAGCCACGGTAGCGCAGCTGCTCAACAGGGCGCTGACACGCCTGCGCTGCCCCCGGAGACGCTCCGGAAGCGCGGTAGCGGCCAAAAACGGCCCCTTTGATCTCATCGCCCCTGCCCTAACCAAAAGCGGGCGCGCCCCGCTACCGCACAACACCCGACAGATCCGGAGACAGCAGCCCTTACGCGGATCTCACATGCTGGAAGAATGATGAGAGGATGACTCCAAACGCTTGGAAAAACTTGATTTCCCGACGCTACCCCATCCACAAAATGTGCGACCCCCACCGGCATAAAGGAGGGGTTGACGGGGAACAAGGGCGCATCCCCCGATAGACCGGCAATTTTTGACCGCATCCCCGGAATGTCGCACTGCCGGACGATTTTGAACATGCTCGCGCGGCGCGGACATGGCAGGCATGATGGCGTCTCCTCTTGCGCCGCCGATGCTTGGCGGGTCTGATCCCGCCATTGCGGCGGGCGTTCCGTCATCACCGGCATTTCGAGTGGGCATCATGATCGAGCGCGCCATCAAGATTGATCTGAGCAGCGACACGTCCACGCGCCCGTCCCCGGAGATGCTTCAGGCCATGGCGCGCGCGCCGGTCGGCGACGAGCAGCGGGGCGAGGACCCAACCACCCGCGCTCTGGAAGAACGCACGGCCGACCTGCTCGGGCAGGAAAGCGCAGTGTTCCTGCCCTCCGGGACCATGTGCAATCAAATCTCCTTCCTGGTGCACTGCAAGGCCGGGGATGAGATCATCGCCGCCCAGCAGGCGCATATCTACGGCTCGGAAGGCGGCGGCGCGGCCGCGTTGGCGGGGGCTTTCGTGCGGCCCATCGATGCGCCGGACGGCATCTTCAATGCCGATGCCGTCCTCAGCGCCATCCGGCCCGCGCGCCAGAGAGCGCCGCGCAGCAGGGTGGTCGTGATGGAGCAGACCTCCAACCGCGGCGGTGGGGCGGTGTGGCCGCTCGCGCTGGTGGAGGATGTCGCCCTGAAGGCACATGACGCCGGCCTCGCCGTGCACATGGACGGCGCGCGGCTGCTCAACGCGGTGGTGGCCTCCAACGTGGCGGCACATGATTTTGGCCGCCCGTGCGACAGCGTCTGGCTCGATTTCTCCAAGGGCCTGGGCTGTCCGGTTGGCGCGGTGCTGGCAGGTTCGCGCGACTTCATCTCGGACGCCTGGGCCTGGAAGCACAGGCTCGGCGGCGCCTTGCGCCAGTCCGGCGTCCTCACAGCCGCCTGCCTCCATGCCCTAGACCACAATGTGGACCGGCTGGCGATTGACCACGACAATGCCCGGCGCCTGGGCGATTTCGTTTCGCAGATTCCCGGCGTCCGCCTCGCCTTTCCGCGCGTCGAAACCAACATCGTTTTCATCGATATCGCCGCGACCGGGCATGTCTCCAGCGATATCCTCAAGCGGCTAGGCGAGCGGGGGGTCCGCATGTCGTTGGAAGGGCCCCACCTGATGCGCGCGGTCACCCACCTCGACATCGCTGCGGGCGAGATCGAAATCGCAGCCCAAGCCCTGGCGGACGCGCTCCGGGTCTGACCGGGCCTACGCCCGAAGGCTGGCAAGCCTTTCGTTTTCTGGATCTGGCGAACTTTTGGCCCGCCGCATAGCGCGCGGGACCGCTGTCGCACGCCATTTTGAGTTGCAGGACACAGCCCGCCTGCTTGCGATGCACAATCTTCGAGCAGCCTTTGCTAACGACCAAACATTGACCACCCATTCCGCAGAACGTTATACAGGGTCCAGTATCCAATAATGGAGACCGGAAGTGCAGCATAAAGCGTGGCTCGGCATCGACACCGGCGGAACCTTCACAGATCTGGTCCTGGTGGACGTGGAAAGCGGCGCCCAGTGGCTGCACAAGACACCAACCACGCCGGACGATGCCTCGCGGGGCATTCTCAGCGGGATGGAGGAAATCCTCCGCCTCGCCGAACTTGACCCCTCCGAGGTGGATCTGGTCTGCCATGGCACGACCCTCGCCACGAACGCGGTGCTGGAACGCAAATGGGTGCGAACCGGCATGATCACGACGCAGGGCTTCCGCGACGTGATCGAGCTTGCGCGCCAGCGGCGCCCGAGCTTCTTCAATCTTGATCTTGAAAAACCCGCCCCGCCGTCCAGCCGCGACCTGCGCATCGAAGTCACTGAACGGATCGCGCACGATGGCGCCGTGGTCACGCCCCTGGACGAGGATGCGGTGCGCGCTGCGGTCGCCACCCTGAAGGCGCGCGGCGCCCAGGCGGTCTCCATCTGCTTCCTGCACGCCTATGCCAACCCGGACCACGAGCGTCGCGCCGCCGAGATCGTGCGGGAGATGTGGCCGGAGACCTTCGTCTGCGCCTCGTCCGACATCCTCGCGGAATTCCGCGAATACGAGCGGTTCGCCACCTCCACCGTGAACGCCAGCCTGCTGCCGGTGATCGACCGCTACCTTGAGCGATTCGAGCGCGGAGTGGCGGCGCTGGGCATCGGCGCGCAGCCCACCATCATGCAATCCAACGGCGGGGCGGTCTCCCCTGCCACCGTGCGACGGACGCCCATCAACACCTTCTTCTCCGGCCCGGCCGGCGGTGTGATCGGCGCCGTGGGTATCGGCGCCGCCGTGCACACGAAGGACATCATTACCTTCGATATGGGCGGCACCTCCACCGACGTGGCGCTGATCCGCGACGGCGTGCCGGCCAAGCACAATGTCCGCGAGATGGGCGGCTTCCCCGTACGCACCCGCACGCTCGACATCCACACCATCGGCGCGGGCGGAGGCTCCATTGCCTGGGTCGATCCAGGCGGCCTCCTGAAGGTCGGACCCCAGAGTGCCGGCGCCATGCCCGGCCCCGCCGCCTACGGCCGCGGCGGCGAGCGCCCCACCGTCACCGATGCCAACATGGTGCTCGGCCGACTGAACCAGAAGGCGCTGCTCCAGGGCCGAATGGAGGTGTTCCCCGAACTCGGGCGCAAGGCCATCGAGACCCATCTGTGCGAGCAGCTCGGCATCGATCTCGTGCGGGCGGCGTCCGGCATCATCGAGATCGTCAACGTCAACATGATGGGCGCGGTCCGCGTCATCTCGGTGGAGCGCGGCGAGGACCCGCGCGACTTCGCTCTGATGCCGTTCGGCGGCGCCGGCCCGCTGCATGCGGCAGACGTGGCGGTCATGATGGGCATGCCGCGCGTGTTCGTGCCGCAGCGGCCGGGCCTGCTCTCAGCCATGGGGCTGCTGCACGCAGACGCGCGGGGTGATTTCAGCCTCACCCGGCTGGTGCTTGCCGAGCCGTCGTCCCTTGGCGCCCTCAACGCCGGCCTCACCGAGTTGAAACGGCGGGGCGAAGCCTGGCTGGAGACTGAAGCTGCGGGGGCAGCCGCACTGTTCGAGTGGCAGGGAGACCTGCGCTACTTCGGGCAGAATTTCGAACTTTCCGCCGCCCTGCCCCACCAGCACCTCGATGCCGAGACCCTGGCCTCTGTCATCGCGCGCTTCCACGCCGCCCACGAGGCCGCCTACGGCTACGCCATGCCGGAGCGGCCGGTGGAGATCGTCAACCTGCGCCTCGCGGTGACGGTCCAGCGGCCCATTCCCCCGCTCAACACCGCGGTGCCGCGCGGCACGCTGCGCGACGCCGTGATCGACGAACGCGAGGTGTGGTTCTTCGGCTCGGGTTTCGCGCCGACACCCGTTTATGACCGCGACCGCATGCCCGCCGACACCCGCTTCCAGGGCCCCGCCATCGTCGAGCAGATGGACACCACCACGGTGATCCCGCCCGGCGCCACGGTGGACGTGGACCGTGCCGGCAACCTCATGATCGCAATCCCCACCGCTTCGGAAGGACTGCTGCAATGAGCGCGAAGAGTGTGGATTCCATCACCGCCGAGGTCGTCTCCCGCCATCTTCTGTCGATCTCGGAAGAGATGGCCGCGACGCTGATCCGCACCTCATTCTCGCCGAACATCAAGGAGCGCGCCGACTGCTCCACGGCGGTGTTCGACGCCAAGGGTCGCGTGATCGCGCAGGCGCAGCGGGTGCCGATCCATCTCGGTTCCATGATCGGCGCGGTACTCGCCGTGACCGCCCGCTTTTCGGTGGACGAGATCGCGCCGGGCGACATGTTCGTGGCCAATGATCCCTATTCCGGCGGCGGCTCGCATTTGCCGGACATCAACATCATCGCGCCGGTGTTCTGGGACGGGCGCATCGTCGCCTATGTCGCCAACATCGCCCACCACGCCGACGTCGGCGGCATGGTGCCCGGCAGCGAAGCCGCCGTGTGCCGCTCGATCTTCCAGGAGGGGCTGCGCATCCCGCCCGTGCGCATCATGCGGGGCGGGGAGATCAACCGCGACGTCTTCGACATCATCCTGCTCAACTCCCGCACCGCCGACGAGCGCAGCGGCGATCTGAGGGCACAGTTCGCCTCCAACGTGACCGGCATCCGGGCGGTGGAAGGATTGTTCGCCCGCTATGGCGAGGCGACCGAACCGGCGATCGAGGCCTATGTGGACTTCACCCGCCGCCGCTTCGCCGCCGCCATCGGCCGCATCAAGCCGGGGGTCTATAGGGTGGAGGATTTCCTGGACGGCGACGCGCCGGGAGAGACCGCACGGATCGCGCTCAAGCTCACCATCGAAGGTGATCGCATGGAGCTGGATTTCGCCGGCTCGGCGGCGCAACTGAGCTGGGCGCGGAACATCCCGAACCAGGCGCTCATCGCCACCGTCTACACGGTCGCCAAAAGCCTGCTCGACCCCGACGTGCCGGCTAATGCCGGCTATTTCGACACCATCACCATCACCACGCCGCAGGGCAGCGTGGTGCAGCCGGTGGCGCCTGCGCCGGTCGGCTGCCGCTCCATCAGTGCGGGCGTGCTGGGCGACGTGATCGCCCTCGCCTTGTCGCAAGCCATGCCGGAGCGGGCCATCGCCGGCAGCGGCCCGCACCATCTCGCGGTGTTCGCCGGCCCGGATCCGCGCAATGCCGGCTATTTCGTCAATTACGAGACCATAGCCGGCGGCATGGGGGCACGACCCAACCGCGACGGCATCGATGCGGTGCGGGTCCATGCCTCCGGCGCCGCCAACCTGCCGGTCGAAGCGCTGGAGCACGCCTATCCGCTGCGCATCGAACGCTACGCCATCCGCGACGGCTCCGGGGGACCGGGCCAGCACCGGGGCGGCGCGGGCGTGATCCGCGAATATCGCGCGCTCGCCGAGGGCATCACGGTCAGCCTCTCCGCCGAGCGGCAGAACGTGCCGGCGCCCGGCCTTGCCGGCGGCGTCCATGGCGCATTGGGCGTGTTCGTGCTCGACCCCGGCACGCCGCGCGAGCGCATCCTCAATTCGGCGGAGGCGGACGTCGCCCTGCCGCCGGATTCGGTGCTCTCCATCCTCACACCGGGCGGTGGCGGCTATGGACCGCCCGAGCGCCGCCCGAGCGCGCTGATGGACAAGGATGTGCGCGAGGACCGCGTCACCGCCCCATCCGCGAAAGGCGCTTCGCTGCCCACGGAGAATGCGGCATGAGCGCACTGTCTGCGGGCGATGTGTTTTCGGCGCGCCGTGCGTCCTATCCCGGCACCGGGCACTACGCCTATCTCGACGTGGCGGCGCGCGGCCTGATCTCGGTGGGCGTGCGCGGCGCCATCGACGCTTATCTCGACCACCGCATGATCGAGGGCGGCGACAAGGCCTGGATGTTCTCGCTCGCGGAGGACAGCCGCCGCCGCTTCGCCGATCTCATCGGCGCCGACAGCGAAGAGATCAGCCTCACCAAGAACATCTCGGAAGGCATCAACGCCTTCGGTAACGCGTTGCCCTGGCAAGCGGGCGACAATGTCGTGGTCTGTCAGGCGCTGGAGCATCCCGCCAATATCTTCCCCTGGCAGAACCTCGCACGTCTGCGCGGCGTCGAGGTGAAGGTGGTGCGGCCGGTGGGCGGACGCGTGCCGCTCGACAAGGTGATCGACGCGATCGATCCCCGCACCCGCCTGGTCACGGTTTCCACCGTTTCGTTCGCGCCCGGCTTCCGCTTTCCGGTCGAAGACCTGACCCGCCATTGCCGGCCGCGCGGCGTGCGAGTGCTGGTGGATGCGGCCCAGTCCACGGGCATTCTCCACACCGACGTGAAGGCGATGGGCGTCGACGCCCTCGCCTCCTCCACCCAGAAGGGCCTTCTGGGGCTCTACGGCTCCGGATTCCTGTATGTGCGGCGCCAACTCGCCGACACGCTGGTGCCGGCCTATCTCTCCCGCGCCGGGGTCAGCATCGCCGCCGAGCATGAAGCGGCTTCCGGTGACCCCGACGCCTTCGGCTATGCCCTGGGCGCGCGCCGCTTCGACGTCGGCAATTTCAACTTCGTGGGCGCGGTCGCGGTGCGCCAGTCCCTCGGGGAAATCGCGGCCATTGGCACACGAGCCATAGAGGCGCGGGTCTGCGGTCTTGCCCAGAGGCTGGCGGAAGGCCTGTGTGCGGTCGGCGTGCCGGTGTTCGGCGGCCCGTCCTGCGCGGACCGGGGCCATATCGTCGCCATCGGCGAGAACCTCAGCGAGGAGCACGATTCCGTCGGCGACGAGATGCTCATCGCCCTCAATGCGCGGCTCACCGCGGCCCATGTGCGCCACACCATCCGGCGCGGCATGCTTCGCCTGTCGCTGCATCTCTACAACAACGAAGACGACATCGACCGGGTGGTCGAGGTCGCCGGAGAATTCATGGCCAGCAAGAGCCGCCGCCCGGCCAACGTCGGAGCCGGCATCTAGGGAGACCACCGTAAAGCTCTGCTCCAGTCTCACAAAAAAGGGGAAGACAGGATGTTCAGGATCGCACAACGTCTCGGCTGCACATTGCTGGTCTCCGCCGCCTGCCTCGCCTGCGTGGCACCGGCAGCATTGGCGGAAACCGACGAGATCCGCATCGTCAAACAGTATGGCCTCGCCTTCCTCCCGCTCATGGTGATGGAGAAGGAGAAGCTGTTCGAGAAGCGCGCGGCAGAACTCGGCATCGCCACCAAGCCGGTCTACATGACGCTCGGCAACAACACGGCGGTGAACGAGGCGCTGATCTCGGGCAGCGTGAACGTCGTGACCAACGGCCCGCCTGGCTTCCTCACCGTATGGTCGAAGGCCAAGGGCACCTCCTCCGAGATCAAGGGCATCGCCTCGCTCCTCAGCCAGTCGAGCTGGCTCAACACCCGCAATCCCGACGTGAAGACCATCAAGGACTTCACCGATAAGGACCGGATCGCGCTGTCGGCGGTGAAGATTTCGATTCCCGCCATCATCCTCCAGATGGCGGCGGCCAAAGAATGGGGCATGAGCCAGTACAACAAGCTGGACCCTCTCACCGTCTCCCTGCCGCATCCCGACGGCATGAGCATCCTGCTTTCGGGCAAGACCGAGATCAGCGCGCACTTCACATCGCCCCCGTTCCAGAACATCGAGGCCAAGGCGCCGGGCATTCGCACCGTGCTCACCTCCGAGGACGTGATGGGCGGCCCCTCCACCTGGTCGATCCTGTTCAGCACGGTGAAATTCAAGGAAGAAAACCCGAAGACCATGCAGGCGTTCGTCCAGGCACTGGGCGACGCCCAGAAGCTGATCAACGAAGACAAGAACAAGGCCGCCGACATATATCTGTCGTTCTCGAAGGAAGGCGGGGCCAAGAAAGAAGATATCGTTGCTCTGCTGAACGATCCCGGCACCATCTATACGATGACCCCGCAGAAGATGATGAAGTATGCGGAATTCCTGAAGGCGGTGGGTTCGCTCAAGGTGATCCCCGCCACCTGGAACGAGCCGTTCTTTGAGTATGTGCAAGCCCTTCCCGGCGACTGACCCTCGCCCCGCCCGCCATCGCCCGGCTCGTCCCTCGGGACGAGCCGCCAGCCTTTAGTCCTGGATGGAAAGGTTTGCGCCATGACGGCCAAGTCTTCGACGGCCCAGTCTTCGATGGCCCAGTCTTCGACCGGCCTCGTGCAGGTCCGCGACGTGACGCTGCAATACAAGACGCCCGACCATCTGGTGACTGCCACCTACAAGGTCTCCTGCTCCGTCGAGCGCGGCGATCGCTATGTCATCCTCGGGCCGTCGGGATGCGGAAAGTCCACCCTGCTCAAAGCCATCGGCGGCTTCATCAAGCCGGTCGGCGGCTCCATCGTCGTCAACGGGCGCGAGGTCCGCGAGCCGGGGCCCGACCGCATGATGGTGTTCCAGGAGTTCGAGCAACTCATGCCCTGGAAGACCGTGCTCCAGAACGTCATGTTCCCCATGCAGGCCGCAGGCAAATACTGGACGTCCGAAGCCCGCGAGCGCGCCCTGTCGGCCATCGACAAGGTCAACCTCACCAAGTTCAGGAACGTCTACCCCCACATGCTCTCCGGCGGCATGAAGATGCGCGTCGCCATCGCCCGCGCCATGGCCATGGAGCCCGACGTCCTGCTCATGGACGAGCCGTTCGCCGCCCTCGATGCCCTCACCCGCCGCAAGATGCAGGAGGAGTTGCTCTCGCTCTGGGACCAGCTTCATTTCACCGTGCTGTTCGTCACCCATTCCATCGAGGAGGCGATCGTCGTGGGCTCGCGCATCCTCATCCTCTCGCCCCATCCCGGGCGGGTCCGGGCCGAGCTGGAGGCCGGCGACCTCTCCTATGCCGACGTCGACACACCCGTCTTCGGCGCCCTCTCAAAGCGCATCCACGCGCTCTTGTTCGAGGAGGAAGTGAGCCACGCGCCGGTTGCCGCGCCTGAACCCGCCCATCTGGCCGCCGCGAGCTGAGGGAAAAGCCATGTCCATCATCGACACCCGCCCCGGCACGCTCGACATCGCGAAGCCGAAAGCCGCCCTCCCCAAGCCGCGCCCCGACTTCGAGTGTGCGCTCTCGGATGCCAGCGGCATCGGCGAGGTCCAGCGCCGCCTCTCCTGGCTCGAACGCATCGTCAACAATGATGGCGTCAGGCGCGTCGGCGTCCTCGTCATCCTGGTCATCGCCTGGGAACTCTATGCCCGCTGGCTCGACAATCCCCTGTTGTTTCCGACCTTCACCCTGACGATCGAGACCTTCATGCGGGATCTGCTCGACGGCACGCTGATCGACCGCACCCGCACCTCGCTCTATCCCCTGGCGCTGGGATATCTCGGCGGCATCGCGCTGGCTGCGATCCTCACCTCGCTCGCGGTTTCCTCCCGCTTCGGGGCGGACGTGCTCACCACACTCACCGCCATGTTCAACCCGCTCCCGGCCATCGCCGTGCTGCCGCTGGCCCTGATCTGGTTCGGGCTCGGCGTCCCCTCGCTGGTGTTCGTCATCATCCATTCGGTGCTGTGGGCGGTGTCGCTCTCCACCCTCACCGGCTTCCGCTCCGTCCCCGAGACCCTACGCCTCTCGGGGCGCAACTACGGTCTCAAGGGCCTGAGTTATGTCGCGCTGATCCTGGTCCCCGCCGCCTTCCCCGCCATCCTCTCGGGCCTCAAGATCGGCTGGGCTTTCGCCTGGCGCACCCTGGTCGCAGCGGAACTCGTGTTCGGCGTCTCCTCCCGCTCCGGCGGCCTCGGCTGGTACATCTTCGAGGCCCGCTCCGAACTCGAAACACCAAAGGTCTTCGCCGGGCTCCTCAGCGTCATCCTCATCGGCCTCTTCGTCGAATCCATCATCTTCAGGTCCATCGAAGCCAGGACCGTGCAGAAGTGGGGAATGCAACGGTGAACCGTTAAATCAGGCGCCCGCAGCGACGGCGGGCGCGCCCTGCGTCGCCCGCTCGAACAGGATACTCATGTCCTCGGCGGTCTGGAACAGATGCTGCTCCATGGACTTGGCGGCGCCCGCGTAATCCTCGGCCTTCAGGGCGTCGACGATCGCCACATGGTAGGACTGGCCGCGCCCGAGATGCGCGGCATACAGGCCGCTGAGGCTGTCGCTCTGCTCGATCAGCGTGCGCAATGTGGAACGGGCGTACAGGATCAGGCGGCGGATATTGTCCAGCAGCAGCATCAGATAGGTGTTGCCGCTGAGCGTCGTGAGACGCTGGTGGAACTCGGTGTTGAGTTGGAAGGCGCTGCGGAAATCGCCCGCCTCAAGAGCGGCCTGGGTCTTTTCCACCAGGGTCGATAGAGCGGCGACGTCGCGGGGCTTCAGATGCCCCTTCAGATCCTGCACCGCCAGGGCCTCCAGGACCGCGCGGCAGCGGTACAGCGCGCGCAATTCCGTCGGGCTGATGCGCTTCAGCACGTAGCGGCCGTGGCCCACCGGCTCGAGCACGCCATCCTTCTGGAGCTTACGCAGCGCCTCGCGCACCGGGGTGCGGCTGACCTCCAACTTCTCGGCCCATTCGATGTCCCGCAGGCGCGCGCCCGCGACAATCTCCAGCCCGAGGATCTTCTCCCACAGGATCTCGTAGATCTGATCGTAAAGCGGCTCGGTGCGGACCAGGCTGGGCATGTGGCGCTCATTCCCCCGACGGATGGCCTTGCCGGCAAGTCTCCTTACCGGCACGGCGTCTTTAGCCCCTCCCGATGCCCCGCCCAAGGCGCCCCTGAGGACGCCTCAACGGGACACCCGCGATTGCATCGTCGCCGGTTTCACCCAAGCGAATCCAGGCAGGCAGGCGCTCCGACACCGTATGCGGCACTCCTGCCACTCACGCAATCTGTCGCAAGGGCTGAGGCGCCCGGCGGCCCGTCTCGGAGAGCGAGCGCAGCAGGCTGCCGCAATTGCTGATGCCGGGATCGATACCGAGCGCCTCATAGGCGAGCCAGGCACTCGCCTGGTTGGCGGAATAGACCGGCTTGCCGAGATCCCGCTCCAGCATGTCCACCACCTCCAGCGCGCGAAGCTGGGTGCAGGCGACAAACACGGCGGTGGAGTCTTCCGTCACCGTTTCCTTGACGCGTTGATAGATCTCGTCCGGGCGGATCTTCGCGTGGTCGAACATATCCAGCATGTCGAAGGTGGCGAGGCTCGTGACCTCGACGCCGTAGGCGCGCAGGAACTGCTTCAGGCGCTCGTTGGTGAGTTCGACATAAGGCGTGACCACATCCACCTTGTTGTGGCCGTTGCGCGTCATGCATTCGACCATGGCGCCCGCCGTGGTGATGGTGGGCGCGCCGGTGATCTTGGTGAGTTCATCGCAGATCATGCGATTCCATTCCGGCCCCTCGAAGAAGCTGCCGGAGGTACAGCCATAGACCACCACATTGGGCTCGGTATTGGCGACGCGCGCGGCGGCGGCGCGGGATTCCTTCTCCATCCCGCGCAATTCCTCCGGCGTGCCGTGGCGCCCGCCGGCAATGCGTGCCGTGCTTACGGAAACGCCCTCCGGCGCGATGCGCCAGAATTCCGGCTCCATGGTGTTGTTGATGGAGGGCACCAGAAGCCCGATCCGTCCGCGCCAGCCGTACATGCCGTTCTCCAATTCGTGAGACGTGAAATTCAGTTGGGGAAATCGCGCGCCAGGACCGACACGTCAGGCAATTCATCGATGGCGAGCAGGCGTTCCGCGAACGGCCGCGCCTGCGCCGCGTCTAGGCCCAGGCCGAACGCGACGCAGCCCTCGAATTTGGCGATGATGTCTGCCTCGCTCATGGGCGCATCCGGGCTGCCGGGGATCAGCCGGCTCGCGACCGTGAGCACGCTGCCATCGGTGCGGGTAATGGTGACGCGAGCCGGCGCCATGTCGGTCGCCGCCTCGCCCGGATCGATGATGGCGGTGACCTTCTCCGCCAAGGCGGCGATCCGGGGATCGGTGATGTTCGGGCGGGTGAAGGTGGCGAGGTCCACCTTGCCGTCGGTGAGGGCGCGCGCGAACGTGTAGGCGGCGCTGAACTGCGCATGGACCACGGCGTCGCGCTTGGCCTCGTACGGCTGGCCGACGGTCTGGAAATTGACCTTGCCGAGGGCGATCTCAACCGAGGCGATGTCTTCCGGCGTCACGCCCAGCCGGCGCAGTTCGAAGCCGAGGCCGATCTCCGTGTGGGTGCAACGGCAGCAAGGGAATGGCTTGAAGGAATATTCAAGAACGCGCCATTCTTCCCGCAGGCCGTCCATCAGTTCGCCGATGCGCGCCTCGCCGCGCTCCATGAACGGGAACAGGCCGGCATCCCCTTCCAGCGGGCGGAACGAGCCGGTGACGCCGTCCTTGGCGAGAAAGCCCGCCGTCACCGCGCCGCGAGCCGCGATCCCCGCGCCGAGCCGCTTCGCGAGCACGCCGTCGAGCATGGGCTGCGCCGTGCCGCTGGCTTGGTGCAGGGCAAGGCCGAGGGCGTTCAGCATGCCGGTCTCGTCCAATCCGAGCAGGCTGCCGACCCCGAGCGAACCTGCGAGCGCGCCGAGCGTCATGGTGGGATGCCAGCCCTTGCCGAGGCAATTGTAGGCGGCAAGGCCAAGGCGCGCGTGCAGTTCGGCGCCGATCGCCAGGGCGAGGATGAGGCGCTTGCCATCGACGCTGCCGATGTCCTCCGCCGCCGCGAGCATGGCGGGGAGCATGACGCAGAAGGTGTGGACGCGGGCCGGGTCGTGGATGTCGTCGAAATCCAGCGCGTGGGCGGCGGCGCCGTTCACCAGGGCGGCGTGGGGCGGCGACATGCGGTTCTTGCCCAGGAGGACGGTCGCGCTGCCGTCCTTCTCCCAGCGCGCGAAACGGCCCCGTACCTCGGCAATCCCCGGCGCCCGAGCGGCCCCGGCGATCACACCGAACGTATCCACCAGGAACAGCTTGACGGTGCGCACGACCGCCTCGGGCAAGTCTTCGTAGCGCCAGCTTGCGATGTCGGCGCAGAGGCGGGCGCTGAGCCCCTCGCTCTCATCGAGCGGTGCGGTTGCGAGGGCCAGCTTCGTCGCCATGACTGTTCTCCGGACTGTTAGCGCGGTGATGCCGCGATCATGTCTTCGATATCCTGCGTCGCCTTGAGGCCGTGGCCGGTCAACACCAACACCACACTTTCCTCAGGGCCGATATGCCCTTGCGCCTGGAGTTGCAGCAACCCCGCAGCGCCGGCGGCCGAAGTCGGCTCCACGAACAATCCGACCGCCAGAAGCGCGCGCAGGCCGGCGGCGATCTCGTCCTCCGAGACCCGAACAAGCCCACCGCCGCTGTCCCGCATGGCGGACAGAACCTCCGCCACCCGGACCGGCTTTTGCGAGGCGATGCCCCCCGCCACCGTGGGGCGGGGCTGGAACGGCACGACATGGTCGACCCCGGCATCCTGCGAGGCACCAAAAGCGGAGCAGTTCGCCGCCTGAACGCCGAAAATCCTGGGAATACGGTCGATCGCGCCGCGCTGCTTCAATTCCTCAAAGCCGATGCGCAAGCCGAGCACGTTGCTGCCATAGCCGAGCGGAACCACCACGACGTCCGGAACCGTGAAGCCGGCCTGCTCCCAAAGCTCGAACGCCAGCGTCTTGGTGCCCTCGATGAAGAACGGCTGCCAGTTGTGGCTGGAGTAGAAAATCTCCGCCGCCTCGCGCAGCGCCTGGTCGGCGACGTCCTGGCGGGTACCGGGCACGGGCACGACATCGGCGCCCATGGCGCGCATCTGCACCAGCTTTCCAGCGGGGGCGGAGGCCGGAACGAGTATGCGGCACGCCATGCCGCACGCCGCCGCATAGGCCGCCATGGAGGCGCCCGCATTGCCGGAGGAATCCTCGAGGATGCGGGTGACGCTGACACTCCTGAGATAGGTCATCAGCACCGCCATGCCGCGATCCTTGAACGACCCAGTGGGCGCCATGAATTCGAGCTTCATACCCACCTCGCGGCCACCGAAGCGGGTAGACACCAGCGGGGTGAAGCCCTCGCCCAAAGTAACCCGCTGGGCGGCATCGACGCGGATGGCGGCGGCATAGCGCCAAAGGGAATTCTCGTGGGTCGCAATATCGGAACGGGTGAGGCCACGGCCCGGCGTCAAGCCAAGCCGGCCGCCATCCGGCGCGCACCACAGCGGCTCCGTGACGGGAAATGTAGCGCCGGAGGCGGAGACATAAGACACGTCCGCGCCCGCACCTGAAGCGTTTTGAACGATAAGTAACATCATAACCGACAAGGCGAAAACCAATGTCTGAAGTTAAGTATCCAGGATCCAGGATGTCAACTATGCGACGGCTGGTCGCCATTTTGATTGGCGTTTCGGCCTGTCGCCCGGCTCACGTCGTTCCGAGGAAGCCGATTTCGCCAAGCGTCCGCTTGGTCATGCGGATCAGGGCCGCGATGTTCGGGCTGGTCGCTTCCAGCTTGTAGGCCGCGTACATCATCGAGCTTTCCACCGGCGGGTGGCTTTCCAGGATGCGCAACTCCCCATCGGCATTTTCCGCCTCGATCAGCGGCAGCGGCAGAATACCGATACCAATGCCGCGCTTGATGAGCTGGACGATCACATAGACGCTATTGCAGGGGATCAGGCGCGAGGGCTCCGCGCCACCACTCCGGAACCACCGCGTCACCGTCGTCTCGGGCGAACCGCGCGGCGGGATGGTGAGGATCGGCATATGGCGGATGTCCTCCGCTCTCAGCGGTTCCTTCACGCTCGCCTTCAGCCCGCCGACCCAGCGGCGCTCCAGATAGCCCAGTGGCACCATGTGGAGATGCTGCGCCTTCACCGGATCGATGATGAAGCCGAGGTCGATCCGTCGCTCCGCCACGTCCTCCACCAGTTCGGCGCTGGTGGCGATGTGCAGTTCCACCCTGAGATAGGGGTATGCCGCGCCAAGGCTCGCGAGCAGCGTTGGCAGGCAGCGCACGGCGAATACTTCCGGCATGCCGAGCCTGAGCGTGCCGCGCACCGCCTCCTCGGACTTCGCGAGATTGCGGATACGTTCCGCCTCCCCGAGCATCAGGAAGGCCCGCTCCATCAGTTCGGTCCCGTCGTCAGTCAGGCGCATGCCGGTGCGCGACCGCTCGAACAGAATGGTCGAGAGCGCCGTCTCCAGTTCGCGGATGCGCAGAGAGACCGATGGCTGGGACAGGTTCAGGCGCAGGGCGGCATCGCGGACAGTGCCCTGCTTGGCGACCCAGTAGAACGCCTCAAGCTGCGCGAGGGTGAACCGCATCGATAGTCATTTCCTATCTAAGAGCCTCAATTATTCAAATTAGATTTGATATTTTTTGGGTCTAAACTGCAAGCCAGATCAGCCGGGCAGACTGGAAGCAAGCGACCCGACGCATGATATCGAGAGAAGTATGGCTTCGTTTTCAAAGCGAAAAATCCGGAACACTCGTTTTTCGCAATAATCGTGAAATTAAATATCGTTTTTGAAAACTGACACCGCGCCCACGCCGTTACGCAATCAACGATCTGAACAGCAAAGAGCCAACGATGACATCCAATGCTGTGAGCGACCTCGCCCAGAACGAAGTCTCCGATGAACTACGCGCAACCATCCGCGCGGAGCTTCAGCCGGAGCTTGATGAAATCGGCAGCGACACCATACGGGATCGGGTGGTGGAAGCCTGGGCCGTCGCCATCGCCCACACCTCGTTCACCTGCATCAGCGACCTACGCGCTTCGGGCATGTGGAACACCGACCGGCTGATCCGCGGCACCCAGGCGGACCATCTGCGCGGCGTCGCCGCCATCGCCATCCAGATCGCCCATGCCCTGAAGCAGCAATTTCCCGAACTTCCGGTCGACAAGGACATCCTGGTGGCCGGCGCGCTGTGCCATGACGTCGGCAAGCCCTACGAATACGACCCGGTGAAGCAGGCGAGCCGCAAGGCGCAGCCGAGCAAGGCCGGCTGGCCGATCTTCCGACACCCGCCCTACGGCATGCATGTCTGCCTGACGGTGGGCCTGCCGGATGAAGTGGCACAGATCGCGCTCGGTCATTCCTACGAAGGCGAAGTGCTCGTCCGCAGCCCGGAATGCACGATCGTCCATTACGCCGACAAATCCTATTGGCAGACGTTGCGCATCAGCGGCCTCATGATCGACGACTACAAGGATCAGGGCGCGGCATGACCGCGTCTCCGCGCGCTGGCATTCGTCGGGGTCAAAGCCCTGACACGCTCGCGGCGAGCGGCCCGGGGCGTCCCTCGGGGCGCCTCGGGCCGAAGACCGGCCCAGCACGCGGAACACCTGAGATGACGCCCGTGGCAATCCAGACGCACAATGGCCGCTTCGACCTCGAACCGAACCGAGTAGGCTGATGCTCCAGACCCTCGCCGACCCGTCCCTGGACTTGCCCGAGCGCATCGAAGATCTCGATACGCCGTGCCTGCTGCTGGACGAAGGCAGACTTGATGCGAACATCCAGCGGATGAGCCAGCGGCTCTCCGCGCTGGGCGTCGCGTTCCGGCCGCACCTCAAGACCGCGAAATCCCTCGATGTGACGCGGCGCGTGCTGTCCCATCCCTCCGGCCCCGCCACCGTCTCCACCCTCAAGGAGGCGGAGGTGTTCGCCCGCGCCGGGGTGAGCGACATGATCTATGCGGTGGGCATTGCTCCCTCGAAATTCTCCCGCGTCGCCGCTCTGCGCCGTGCCGGCACCGATATCGCCATCGTGGCGGATTCGCGTGCTCAGGCCACCGCAATCGCCGCTGCTGCAACGGACGGCATGGTGCTTCCAACCCTGATCGAGATCGATTGCGACGGCCACCGCTCGGGGCTGACGCCGGACGAGGGCGAGGAGATCGTCGCCATCGGCCGCATCCTCCACGCCGCGGGCGCGCTGCGCGGCGTGCTCACCCATGCCGGCGGAAGCTATGCCGATCGCACACAGGCGGAATGTGAAGCGAGCGCCGAGCAGGAGCGAGCGGGGGTGGTTCAGGCCGCGGAGACGCTACGGGCCGCCGGCCTTCCCTGCCCGGTGGTCAGCGTCGGCTCCACGCCAACCGCCCTGAATGCGCGCAATCTCAGCGGTGTCACCGAAGTGCGCGCGGGCGTCTTTATGTTCTCCGATCTCGTGCAGGTCGGTATCGGCGTCTGCACCATGGACGACATCGCCATCTCGGTGCTCACCACCGTCATCGGCCATAGAAAGAACCTCGACTGGATCATCGTCGACGCCGGCTGGATGGCCATGTCGCGGGATCTCGGCACGGCGGCGCAGAGCGTGAACCAGGGCTATGGCTTGGTCTGCGGCCCGGATGGGAAACCGTATCCGGACCTCATCATGATCACCGCAAACCAGGAGCACGGCATTATCTCGCGCCGTCCCGGCAGCACGGCCGCGATGCCCGACCTGCCCCTCGGCACCAAGCTGCGCATCCTGCCCAACCACGCCTGCTCCACCGCCGCCCAGTACGATGGCTATGTGGTGGTGCGCGAAGGCTCCAACCGCACGCACGGCTACTGGCCGCGCTTCAGAGGATGGTGACCCCGATGCCCACAGACGATCTGATCGCCATCCTCTCGCCGAACGCCCCGGCACCCGGCGGGCATTATTCGCAGGCCATCGTTCATGGCGGCCTCGTTTATGTCTCCGGCCAGCTCCCGGTCGTCATGGGCAGCCCCCACGATGCGGCGGCGCCGTTCGAGACCCAGTTGCGCCGCGTGCTCGCAAATCTCACGGCGATCCTGGAGACCGCCGGGTCGGGGCTCGACCGGGCGGTGAAGGTTTCGGCTTATATCGTCGGCGGCGAAAACTGGCCGACCTTCAACCGGGTCTATGCCGAAGTCTTCGCCGGCGCCCGGCCCGCGCGTTCCGTCGTTCCGGTGCCGGAACTGCACTACGGCTATCTCGTCGAAATCGACCTGATTGCCGCGCAAGACCCGAAATAAGAACGTGAAATAAAAAGCGGACCGCCCGTTTCCTTCCAACGGTCAGGTCCGCTCCAGAAACTGAAAACAACAAAGAGCAGGGGAAGAAACTCCCAAGGCGTGCATTCAATAACAAAGGGGAACTCGCATGCTTAGGACATCTCGATTTGGTATCGCCCTGGCTCTCGCCGCAGGGCTCGCCACGGCTGCCTCCGCAGCAATGGCGGAGACCGCTGAAATCCGCATCGCCAAGCAGTATGGCCTTGCCTATCTGCCGCTGATGATCATGGAGAACCAGAAGCTCTACGAAAAGCGGGCGGCGGAACTCGGCATCACCACCAAGCCGGTCTACATGACGCTTGGCACCAATACGGCCGCCAATGAGGCTCTGATCTCGGGCAATCTCGACGTCATCACCAATGGCCCGCCCGGCTTCCTGCTGTTCTGGTCGAAGACCAAGGGCACGCGGAACGAGATCAAGGGCATCGCGCCTTTGCTCAGCCAGTCCATGTGGCTCAACACCCGCGACCCGAACGTGAAGTCGGTGCGCGACCTCACCGACAAAGACCGCATCGCCATCACGGCGGTGAAGACCTCGACCCCCGCCGTCCTGCTCCAGATGGCGGCCGCGAAAGCCTATGGCGACGCGGAATATGCCAAGTTCGATCCCCTGACCGTGTCCCTGTCCCACCCCGACGGCATGAACCTGCTGCTCGCGGGTAAGACCGAGATCACCGGGCATTTCACTTCGCCGCCGTTCCAGAACACGGAGGTCAAGACCCCCGGCATCCGCACCATCCTTACCTCAGAGGAGGTGATGGGCGGGCCCTCCACGTTCAACCTGCTGTTCACCACCGCGAAGTTCGGCGAGGACAATCCCAAGGCCGTGGAAGCATTTGTGAAGTCGCTCGATGATGCCCAGACCTTCATCCGGAACAACAAGGAGAAGGCGGCGGAAATCTATATCGAGATGTCCAACAGCAAGAATACGTCGAAGGCGGATATCGTCGAATTGCTGAACGATCCCGGCACGGTCTACAGCCTGACGCCGCAGAAATTCATGACGTTCGTGAGCTTCCTGAAGCGCATCGGCAGCATGAAGACGACGCCGGATAGCTGGAAGGACCTGTTTTTCGTCTACGTCCACAACCAGCCGGGCGACTGACCCTCGCGCCAACCCGCCATCGCTCGGCTCGTCCCTTCAGGGGCGAGCCGCCAGTCCAAGTCTCAGTCCAGTCTCAGGCTCGTCCTGGATGGAAAGGATTCGCGCCATGACGGCCCTGTCTTCGACCGGCCTCGTGCAGGTCCGCGACGTGACGCTGCAATATAAGACGCCGGACCATCTGGTGACCGCCACCTACAAGGTCTCCTGCACCGTCGAGCGCGGCGATCGCTATGTCATCCTCGGGCCGTCGGGATGCGGAAAGTCCACTTTGCTCAAGGCGATCGGCGGCTTCATCAGGCCGGTCGGCGGCTCCATCGTCGTCAACGGGCGCGAGGTCCGCGAGCCGGGGCCCGACCGCATGATGGTGTTCCAGGAATTCGAGCAGCTCATGCCCTGGAAGACCGTGCTCCAGAACGTCATGTTCCCCATGCAAGCCGCGGGCAAATACTGGAAGTCGGAGGCCCGCGAGCGCGCCCTGTCGGCCATCGACAAGGTCAACCTCACCAAGTTCAGGAACGTCTATCCCCACATGCTGTCCGGCGGCATGAAGATGCGCGTCGCCATCGCCCGCGCCATGGCGATGGAGCCCGACGTCCTGCTCATGGACGAGCCGTTCGCAGCCCTTGATGCCCTCACCCGCCGCAAGATGCAGGAGGAGCTGCTCTCGCTCTGGGACCAGCTCCATTTCACCGTGCTGTTCGTCACCCATTCCATCGAGGAGGCGATCGTGGTGGGCTCGCGCATCCTCATCCTCTCGCCCCATCCCGGACGCGTCCGCGCGGAACTTGAGGCCGGCGATCTCTCCTATGCCGATGTCGACACCCCGGCCTTCGGCGCCCTCTCAAAGCGCATCCACGCGCTCTTGTTCGAGGAGGAGGTGAACCACGCGTCTGCCGCGCCCTCCGAACCCGCCCATCTGGCCGCAGCGAGCTGAGGGAAAAGCCATGTCCATCATCGACACCCGCCCCGGCACGCTCGACATCGCGAAGCCGAAAGCCGCCCTCCCCAAGCCGCGCCCCGACTTCGAGTGTGCGCTCTCGGATGCCAGCGGCATCGGCGAGGTCCAGCGCCGCCTCTCCTGGCTCGAACGCATCGTCAACAATGATGGCATCAGGCGCGTCGGCGTCCTCGTCATCCTGGTCATCGCCTGGGAACTCTATGCCCGCTGGCTCGACAATCCCCTGTTGTTTCCGACCTTCACCCTGACGATCGAGACCTTCATGCGGGATCTGCTCGACGGCACGCTGATCGACCGCACCCGCACCTCGCTCTATCCCCTGGCGCTGGGATATCTCGGCGGCATCGCGCTCGCCGCGATCCTCACCTCGCTCGCGGTCTCATCCCGCTTCGGGGCGGACGTGCTCACCACCCTCACCGCCATGTTCAACCCGCTCCCGGCCATCGCCGTGCTGCCGCTGGCCCTGATCTGGTTCGGGCTCGGCGTCCCCTCGCTGGTGTTCGTCATCATCCATTCGGTGCTGTGGGCGGTGTCGCTCTCCACTCTCACCGGCTTCCGCTCCGTCCCCGAGACCCTACGCCTCTCGGGGCGCAACTACGGTCTCAAGGGCCTGAGTTATGTCGCGCTGATCCTGGTCCCCGCCGCCTTCCCCGCCATCCTCTCGGGCCTCAAGATCGGCTGGGCTTTCGCCTGGCGCACCCTGGTCGCCGCTGAACTCGTGTTCGGCGTCTCCTCGCGCTCCGGTGGCCTCGGCTGGTACATCTTCGAGGCCCGCTCGGAACTCGAAACACCAAAGGTGTTCGCCGGGCTCCTCAGCGTCATCCTCATCGGCCTCTTCGTCGAATCCATCATCTTCAGATCAATCGAAGCAAAAACCGTACAAAAATGGGGAATGCAAAGGTGAGCAGATAGGGCCGGTCGATCAAGGACGGCAGCCAATGCCGGGTCCATTCGTCGACCGCCGGTGGCGACGCACTAAAGATGATCTTGTCGGGACGCTGGAAAACGGCCGGAAAATCAGGCACAGGCAGTCGGACGAATCAACGCAGGGGCGGGCATGATCGATTTCACACTGACCGCGAAACTGTTCGCGGCGCTGTTCGCCATCATGGGCCCGCTCAGCATCGTGCCGATCTTCCTGGCTCTGACGGCCGATCTGGATTCGGCCGCGCGGCGCAGCACGTTGATTGCCCTTATCGCCACCGTGACCATCGGCGCGCTGGTCTGCGCACTGGCCGGCCATACCCTGCTGGCCCTGTTCGGCATCGATGTCGCGCATTTCCGCCTCGCGGGCGGGCTGATTGTCCTGATGATCGCGCTCTCCATGCTGAGCGGCGACGAGCACCCCTCCCACAAGGGCAGCGAAGACGAGAAGCAGCAGTTCAAGTCGACCAGCAATCCCGGTGTCTATCCGCTCGGTCTGCCCATCGCGCTCGGTCCGGGCACCATGGCGACCATCATTGTCTATGCTCAGGCCGCGCAGGCGCCGCGGGAAGTGGTCGGCTTCTACACCGGCCTCATCGGCTACCTGCTGTTTTTCGCCGCCTCAATGGCGCTCGCCCCGCTGCTCGGCGCCCGCCTGTCCCCCACTGCGCTCTCCATCTCCAAGCGCCTGATGGGCATCATCCTGGCGGCCATCGCCATGGAAATGGTCGGGGGCGCACTGGGCGCCATGTTCCCCGGCTGGCTGAAGTGACCTCGCCCCGTGAGGTGCGTTGCCCCACCGACATGAATTGTTCACAGTGTTTTCGCGGTCGAGCATGACGTTTGCGTGCAATCGACTTGCTCGGCATATCGCCGGATGCGACGGCTAAATTTGATATGATTGGCTGCATTCCGTGGCGCACGATCCGAATGCGGAAGCTGAGCAAGAGGCGGATTTCGGAGTGGCGGACGCGCAGCAATGTCTTCAGGACGCCGCTGGTCCCGATCTCGGGCCCGAGGCGATCGCTGCCCTGGAAGCGCATCCGGATTTTCCCGCCGTCGTCCGCAGCGCCGCCACCTCGGCGGTGAACACCTATCAGGGACGCTGGCTGCTCAACCGGTTGCTGAACGATCGCGGCCGCTTCGTCGCATCCCTGATGATCCTCAGCCTGCATTTCAGCGAGGGTGAGGGGCGCGGCTTCACCGCCGCCCAGCTCAAGCGAGCCGCGCTGGCCGCCAATCTGTGCAGCAGCGGGCGCATCACGGCGTTCCTGGCAACCCTCCGCCTCTCAGGCTTTCTCACGCCGGTACAGAACGCAGACCGGCGCACGAATCTGCTCGCGCCGACCGAAGCTCTGATCGATATACATCGCTCCCGGTGGTCGGTTGTGTTCAAGCTTCTCGCGACCCTTTCACCCGAAGCGCAGGGCGCCACCGACGCGTTGCGCGACCCGGCCTTCGTCGGCCACTGCGCGCAGATTCTCGTTCGCGCCTACCAGAGCGGCGGGCAGATGTTCATCTATGTTCCGGAAATGCGGCCGTTCGCCGACCGGGATGCCGGCATCACCATGCTGCTTTCCATGCTGATCCAGCGGGAAGGGCAGGCCATTTCGGTCACCGGGATGGCACGGCGTTTCTCCGTGTCCCGCTCCCATGCGCTGGAGACGCTGCGCCTTGCCGAGCAGGCGGGCCTCGTGGTCGTGACCGCGCAGCGGGGATGCTATGTCGCGGGGCCGCGCCTAGGCTCTACCATGCAGCGGTTCTTCTGCATGCTGTTTCTCGTCTACCTCTCCGCATTCCGGCAAGCGCGGGCGAAGGGGTGGGACGTTGGATAAGCCGCGCGCCCGTTGATGGCCCTTGACGGAAATGACGCGTCCTTGGGCGGGCGCGTCGATGCGTGCTTGAGCACGGTAACAGGCCGGCGGTGATCCACCGGCCGCGTGGAGCCTCAGCCCCTGCCACGCGCCTTGCGCTCGGCATAACGCTTGTCGCGCAATGCCTTGGCGGCTGCCTGATCGGTGAAAACGCGGGCGATCCGTTCGCGATCAGCGGCTTCCCGCTTGTTCGCCTCTTCGTTCGCGGCGAGTTCCGCCAGTCGTGCAGCCTCTGCCTCGGCGGCCAAAAGAGCCTCACGCTCCTGCGCCTTCTGACGCTCCCGCTCCGCGAGACGCTCTTCGCGCGCGGCCGCGATGGCTTCACGCTCTGCGAGCTTGGCCGCAAGCTCAGGCTCAGCGGTCTTCGTACGAAACTTCTCGAACAAGGCCTTCTTGGCGTCGGAAGAGGCCTTGCGACGGTCGGTCAGACCGGTATTCCAGGTATTCTGCAAATGGATGAAGCCTATATTGCGAGTTGTCTTGCGCGCAGCATTGGCCTGTGCCAGCGCACGCGCACCGCCTCATATCAAATTGCACAGTGGTTCGGCAAGAAATCACGCATCGGAAGCCGCGTTTCCCGGCGCAGGTCAGACCTGCGCCGGGCGCGGCAAGGGGTAATCAGCCCCGCAGCACCGCTCCGGTCTTCTTGGTGACATCGGCGACGATCCGCGTCGCCACCGCCTCGATCTCGGTGTCCGTCAGCGTCCGCTCGCGCGGCTGGAGCACCACTTCGATGGCCACCGACTTCTTTTGCGCCTCGATGCCCGGCCCCTGATAGACGTCGAACACGCTGGCCCCGGAGATCAGCTTCTTGTCCACGCCCTGGGCCGCCCGCAGGATATCGGCGGCGCCCACGCTGCGGTCCACCACGAAGGCGAAATCGCGCTTCACCGGCTGGAACGCCGAGAGGTCGAGCAGCGGCTTCACCTTGGTCGGCTTGGCTTTGGGCTCGGGCACGCGGTCGAGGATGATCTCGAATGCCACCAGCGGCCCCGAGACGTCGAGCGCCTCAAGCACGGAAGGGTGCAGTTCGCCGAAGGTGCCGATCACGTTCGGCCCGAGGCGGAACGATCCCGAACGACCGGGGTGATACCAGCCCGGCGCATCAGCCGAGACCTGAAGGTTCGCCACCGGCGCGCCGCAGGCGGCGAGTGCGGCCAGGGCATCGGCCTTGGCATCAAAGGCATCCACGGCGGTGGCGGCACCGGTCCAGAAACGGCCCGCGCCAGTGGGCTTGGCCGTCGCACGGCGCACGCCGGACGCGGCCTGGCGCTGGTCTTCCGGCTTGTCGCCAGCGAACACCTGCCCCACCTCGAACAGGGCAACGTCGCCATAGCCACGATCGGCATTGGCCTGGGCCGAGCGGATCAGTCCTGGAAGCAGGCTCGGGCGCATATCCGAGAGATCGGAGGCGATGGGGTTGGACAGCGCCAGTTCCGGCGCCCCGCCGCCGAACAGCCGGGCCTCCTTGGCGGAGAGGAACGACCAGGTCACCGCTTCCACGAGACCGCGCGCCGCCAGGGACCGGCGCGCCTTGCGGGTGCGCAATTGCAGCGCGGTGAGCACCGGCGCCCGGCCGCCACCCTCGCGCGGGAACTCGGTGGCAGGCACGCGGGCAAGGCCCAGGATGCGCACCACCTCTTCCACGAGATCAGCCTTGCCGTCCACATCCGCACGCCAGTACGGGGGCGCCACCTGAACCACCGGCGCGGTGCCGCTGACGCTGAAGCCGAGGCGGGAGAGCACGTCGAGCATCTCGCCTTCGGAGGCTTCGAGGCCGGACAGGCGCTTCACCTCCGCAAGCGGGAAATCGATGGTGCGCGTGGTGTCGGGCACGACGCCCGCAAGCACCAGTTCGGACGGCGCGCCACCGCAGATGTCCAGCACCAGCCGGGTCGCTAGCTCAAGACCCGGAGCCATGAAAGCGGGATCGATGCCGCGCTCGAAGCGGAAGCGCGCGTCGGAATTGATGCCGAGCTTGCGCCCGGTCTGAGCGATGTTGATGGGCTCCCACAGCGCGCTTTCGATCACCACGTCGGTGGTGGCCTCGTCACAGCCGGACTCCTCGCCGCCCATGATGCCGGCGAGGCTCTCAACGCCCTTGTCGTCGGCGATGACGCACATGGACGGGTCGAGCTGATAGGTCCGCCCATCCAGCGCCAGCAGGCTTTCGCCGGAAAACGCCCGACGCACCACGAGGTCGCCATGCACCTTCTTCAAGTCGAAGACGTGGAGTGGGCGGTCGCGGTCCATGGTCAGGAAATTGGTGATGTCCACCAGCGCATTGATGGGGCGCAGGCCGATGGCGCGGAGCTTGGCCTGGAGCCATTCGGGCGAGGGGCCGTTCTTCACGCCGCGCACCACGCGCAGGGCAAAGGCCGGGCAGAGCGCGGGAGTATCGCCGAAATCGAGCCGGACCTTCACCGGAGACGGGAAGGTCCCCGCCACGGGCGCCACCCCAGGCGTCTTCAGCGTGCCGAGGCCGGCGGCGGCGAGGTCGCGGGCAATGCCAGACACGCCCAAGCAATCGGCCCGGTTCGGCGTCACCGCGATCTCGATGACCGGATCGCCAAGCCCGAGCACTTCCGCGAACGGCTTGCCCACCGGTGCATCGGCGGGAAGTTCCAGAATGCCGTCATGCTCCTCGGAAAGGCCCATCTCCCGCGCGGAGCACAGCATGCCCCGGCTTTCCACATCGCGGATCTTGCCAATCTTCAGCTCGATGCCGGTGGCGGGGATGATCGTTCCCGGCGCGGCGAACACGGTCTTAAGCCCGGCGCGCGCATTGGGGGCGCCGCACACCACCTGGATCGGTGCGCCGGTGCCGATGGACACGGTGCAGAGCCGCAGCTTGTCGGCATTGGGATGCTTTTCAGCGGTCAGCACCTCGCCCACCACGAACGGGGCGAGCGCCTTCGCCTTGTCCTCGATCCCCTCGACCTCAAGGCCGATCAGAGTCAGCGCCTCGGCGATGGCGTCGAGCGAGGCCGAAGTGTCGAGATGCTCCTTGAGCCAGGAGAGGGTGAATTTCATCGATCGTCTCCAATCCGCTCTCCCCGCACCTTCCCCGAAATCGGGAGGGCGGGCAGCATCGGACGTGCGGCTTCCGTGATTGTCTTAAGAACGCCGCGCATGTTCTGCGACACGTCGGTCTTGCTGAACCGCAGCAGCGTAAAGCCCTTCCTGCCCAGCGCGGAGGTGCGGCGCGCGTCCTGAACCGCGTCCCGGACGTCGGAGGTCTCGCCGCCCTCCACTTCCACGATCAGCTTGGCGGTCTTGCAGACGAAGTCCACCACGTACCCGCTCACCGGATGCTGGCGGCGGAACCCGAGGCCAACGAGCCGATGGGCGCGCAGTTCAAACCAGAGCTTCTCCTCGGCATCCATGGCGGCGGCGCGCGTGTCCGCGCCCTCCACAGTCACCCGCATCGGCAGGCGCCAGTCGGAGGCGGCGCGCTCTTCCCGAGACGAGGGGCTGTTGCCCAGCCGCCAGTTGCCGACGCCGCCGAAGGCCGGAGAGGGGCGCGCCGAGCGCACGCCGCTGGTGCGTTCCAGGGTCAGCTTGGTGATGCTGGGGGGAATCAACGGGCCGTTCATGCGCTGAGCCCTCCAGCAAGGGTTGGGAAATCGAGCGGGCGGAAGCCGTAATGGGACAGCCAGCGCACATCGGCCTCGAAGAACGCCCGCAGATCGTTCATGCCGTACTTCAGCATGGCGATGCGATCGATCCCCATGCCCCAGGCGAAGCCCTGGTAGACATCGGGGTCGATGCCGCAATTCCTCAGCACGTTGGGATGCACCATCCCGCAGCCGAGGATCTCCAGCCAATCGTTACCCTCGCCGAAGCGGATCTCGCCAGGGCGCGAGCGATCGCACTGGATGTCCACTTCCATCGACGGCTCGGTGAACGGGAAGAAGGACGGGCGGAAGCGCATGGTCACGCTCTCCACCTCGAAGAACGCCTTGCAGAACTCCTCGAGGATCCACTTGAGGTGGCCCATGTGGGAGGTCTTGTCGATCACCAGCCCTTCCACCTGATGGAACATCGGCGTGTGGGTCTGGTCCGAATCGCAGCGATAGGTGCGGCCGGGGCAGATGACGCGGATCGGCGGCGTCTTGGTGAGCATGGTGCGCACCTGGACCGGCGAGGTGTGGGTGCGCAGCACCTTGCGCTGCCCGTCCGCGTTCGGCGGCAGGAAGAAGGTGTCGTGCATCTCGCGCGCCGGATGCCCTTCCGGGAAGTTCAGCGCGGTGAAATTGTGGAAGTCGGTCTCGATGTCGGGGCCTTCGGCGACCGAGAAGCCCATGTCGGCGAAGATCGCCGTGAGTTCTTCCGTTACCTGCGCAATCGGATGGACACGGCCGATCTCGGCGGGCGCCTCGCGCACCAGCAGCGTCACATCCACCCGCTCGCCGGCAAGGCGCGCTTCAAGGGCGGCGGACTTCAGCGTGTCCTTGCGGCCCCCAAGCAGGCCTTGCACGCGATCGCGCAGGCCGTTGATCGCCGGACCCATGGTCTTGCGTTCGTCAGGGCTCATGCTGCCCAAGGACTTCAGCAGGTCGGAGACGCTGCCCTTCTTGCCCAGCGCGGCGATGCGCACCTGCTCAAGCGCGCCCTCGTCGTCCGCAGCCAGGATGCTTGTGGCGATCTCACGCTCCAGGGCGTCGAGGCCGGGATGATCGGTCAGAACGAGATCGGACATGGAATGGTCCTTCGAAGGCGCATCCAATAGAGAACCGTCATGCCGGGCTTGTCCCAGGCATCCACGGCTATCCCTTAAGCTCCACCATGCGGATCGGCGTGGATGGCCGGGACAAGCCCGGCTATGACGTCCGCATGAGGGAATTCGCGGTGCTTATACCGGTAGCGAGACAAAAGCGAAAAGCCCCGAACGGTGGACCGCCGGGGCTTCTTAGGTCTCGGAAAGGGCGGGAGCCCAATCGACTCAGGTGGAAAAACTCAGGCTGCGAGAGCAGCCTGCGCCTTCTCCACGAGGGCCTTGAACGACTCGGGCTCATGGATGGCGATATCCGAGAGCACCTTGCGATCGACCTCGATGCCGGCCTTGGTGAGACCATCGATAAATCGCGAATAGGTCAGGCCGAGGTCGAGTTCGCGAACGCCGGCGTTGATCCGCTGGATCCAAAGCGCACGGAAGTTGCGCTTCTTAACCTTGCGGTCGCGGTAGGCATACTGCATCGACCGTTCGACGGCGGACTTCGCGGCGCGGATGGTGTTCTTACGACGACCGTAGAAACCCTTGGCGGCCTTGAAGACCTTTTTATGCTTGGCGTGCGAAGTGACGCCACGTTTGACGCGGGACATGGAAAATCTCCTTCGCTAGCTCAGCCGTTGGGCAGGAACGATTTGCGGATAATCCGCGCATCGCTCTCACACAGGATGGTGGTGCCGCGCTGGTTGCGGATCTGGTTGTTGGTCCGCTTGATCATGCCGTGCCGCTTTCCGGCCTGGCCTGCGATCACTTTTCCACTACCGGTCAGACGGAAGCGTTTCTTCGCTCCCGACTTCGTCTTCATCTTGGGCATTTGGCTCTCCGTGGCCGTGATCCGACGCGCGCGTGGCGCGGGATGCTCAGCCTTTGTTGCTGTGAGCGATAAGAACCAGCGCGGCAGCCCTTGTTAGCCGGCCAGTTCAGAAGGCCGCACTCGTTACAGGAGGATGGCGGGAAACGCAAGCGGGGCCCTGCTAAGCCTTCGGCGGGGGCCTGGAAAGCCTTGCGGACGCCGCGGCAACGCCTTGATGCCGCCCCTTCAATCTCGTGTGATCACGCTGGGATAGGGGATCCGATGCTTGCCGCCACGGCTTTAACAGAAAAGCGGCAGGGAGAGACGTCACATGCGTAGTCAGATTTCTATCTTCGCGACGGCCCTCACGATGATGGGTTCCCTCGCACTCACCTCTCCAGGTCACGCCCAGGCGCTCCGCCTCGGCGCCATGCCGGACGCGGCACGCAACGTCCCTGCACCCACTGAACAGGTTCAGTGGCGGGGCGGTGGCGGCGGCCCCGGCTGGAACGGTGGTGGATGGCGCGGCGGCGGAGGGCGCGGTGGCACAGGCTGGAATGGCGGCGGGCCCGGCTGGAACCGCGGTGGCCCTGGCTGGAACGGCGGTGGCCCCGGCTGGAATCGCGGCTGGCGCGGCGGCGGCGGATGGGGTCCGGGTTGGAATCGCGGCTGGGCCGGCGGTGGCTGGGGTGGCCCGGGTTGGGGCGGATGCGGTTGGGGTAATTGCGGCTGGGGCGGTGGTTGGGGACCTGGAGCAGGCTTCGCCACAGGCATCATCGTCGGCTCGGCGATCGCGAGCGCCCCCGGTCCGGTTTATCGCGGGAACGCGGTCGCATACTGTTCCGCAAGGTTCAGATCCTATAATCCTGCCACAGGTACCTACCTCGGCTATGACGGACGACGCCACGCTTGCCCGTGATGTCTGCCGCAGAAACCCGTTCATAATCCAGCGCGTGGAAAGTGATCCGTTCGCACTGATCTATTTCCCCGCCTGGAGCGTTTATCTCCCGAAGGAGACCGAGAAAAATGCGTAAGTTTGTGACCTTCCTCGCCGCCGCGGCCGTGGTGGGCGTCACTGCGGCTTCGGGCGCCAACGCCCAGGCGCTGCGGCCCGCTATGCCGGTGGTGGAGAGCGGCGTGACCAATGTGCAGTGGGGTCCCCGTCCCGGCTGGGGTCCGGGTCCCGGACCTGGCTATTACAACCGCGGCTGCGGCGGCTGGAACAACTGCAATAACAACAATAACGGCGCGGCGGTCGCAGCCGGCGTGATCGGCGGCCTCGCGCTCGGCGCGGCGGCGGCAAGCATCGCCCAGCAGAACAGCCGTCCTCCGGCGGTCTACTACGCCCCTGGCCCCGCCGGTCCCCCTCCCGGCTCGCCGGAATGGTATGCCTATTGCTCGAACCGCTATCGATCGTTCGATCCGCGCACCGGCACCTTCATGGGCTACGACGGGCTGCGCCACGCCTGCCAGTGATCGTCCAGTAATTGATCGGATTGTGAAACATCCTTCGCGGCGGCGCGGAGGGTGTTTTCTCTTGTAAAGGGCCTCAGCCCAGCCCTCTCGCGCGCACCAGTAGGACGCTATCCGCCAGCACCTGCGCTGCTAGACCTTCTGCCAGTGCGTAGCCGTACAGAACGAGACAGGGACCGGACGCTCCGGCCTCCACCGCTGCGTCCACCGCCGGGGGAAGGCGGGAGAGCGACGCCGCGATCACCACCTCCTCGGGACGGGTCGCGGAAAACACCGCCAGCGCCGGCGTTTCCATGTCAATTCCCGCCTCGTCGAGACGGGCCACGAGATCGGCCAGCGTCCGACGCGGCATGTAGACCACGGTGGTGGCAGCGGGGTCGGCAAGCGCCTTGAAGTCCAAATCCTTGGGCAACTTGCCGTCGCGGGCGTGGGCGGTGACGAATTGCAGCCGCCGGGCATGATCGCGATGAGTCAGCGACGTCACGAGACGCCCCGCCGCGCCCTGGGCGGAGGAGATGCCCGGCACCACCTCGACCGGAATGCCGGCGGCACGGCAGGCGGAAATCTCCTCCCCTGCCCGACCGAAGATCATCGGGTCGCCGCCCTTCAGGCGCACCACCCGCCGGCCCTCTTTGGCGAACCGGATCATGAGGGTGTTGATGTCGTCCTGCTTGCAGGAGGGGCGATAGCCGGTCTTGCCCACCAGCATCTTCTTCGCCTCGCGCCGGGCGAAATCCAGCACCTGGGGCGAAACCAGGTCGTCATAGAGCACCACCTCGGCGGATTGCAGCGCGCGCACCGCCTTCAGCGTGAGCAGTTCGGGATCGCCCGGCCCCGCCCCCACCAAAACCACAGAACCTGTGTCGGGCGCGGCGCGCGCGGTCTCGGCGGCGGCGAACAGAGCACGGCGGTCTTCCTCATCCGGCACCCGCTCCGGCGCGGTGAGCGCGCGCGCAGTGAAACCCTCCCAAAAGCTGCGGCGGCCATGAAACGACAGGCCCAGCGCAGACACGGCCGTGCGCCAATCCTGCGCCGCCTGCGCCCACTTCTTGAAACCCAACGGCAGCAGCGCCTCGATCTTGGCGCGGATCGCCTGCCCGAACACCGGGGCGGCGCCATCGGTGGAGATGCCGACCACCAGCGGCGAGCGGTTGACGATGGCACCGAAGGCGAAATCGCAGAAGGCCGGCCGGTCCACCACATTCACCGGTACGCCGGCAGCACGGGCGGCGGCTGCGAAACGGGCGGCCTCCGCATCATCCTCTGCATCGGCGATGGCCAGCGCGCGCCCCTCAAGGTCAGCCGGCTGCCAAAGGCGTTCGACCAGCAGGATCGGGCCGTCGGGCGGGGAGGCCGCAAGTGCGCGCATGTCTGCGCAGGGGTCTGTGGCGAGCACCGAGACATGAGCGCCTGCGGCTGAGAGCAGTTCCGCCTTCCAAACCGCCGGCTCCCCGCCGCCGGCCACCACCACCTGCTTGCCGGCCAGAGCGAAGAACACCGGCAACCGGGCGAGCGGGTCCATGCGCCCGCCACGCCGTTCGCGGGGGGCGCGGGAGATGTCGTCGGTGTCGGCCGGTGGGGCCATTGGTCATCCCTTGAGTAAAACACGTCCCCTCCCCCCTTGCGGGGGAGGGCTGGGGAGGGGGTATGCTTCCGTGCGAGCCTGCGAGAAGGCGCTTGCGACACCGGTACCCCCTCCCCAACCCTCCCCCGCAAGGGGGGGAGGGAGAGCGGCAGAAATCAATGTGTGCGTATGCGAAGGCTTTGCCAAGATGGCGAGAGAAGCGCGCTCAGTGCGCCTCGTCCCAGTTCAGCGCCCCGCGCGCATCGACCTTCAACGGCACCGCCAGTTGTACCGCAGGGAGCGAGGCCTGCTCCATCACCGCGCGGATCACCGGCAGGCTCGCCTCCACCTCGCCTTCAGGCACCTCGAACACCAGTTCATCGTGCACCTGAAGCAGCATGCGGGCGTTGAGCTTGGCCTTCGCCAGGGCCGGCTCCATGCGGATCATCGCCCGGCGAATGATGTCCGCCGCCGTGCCCTGGAGGCGGGCATTGATCGCCGCCCGCTCGTTGAACGCGCGGATCGACGGGTTGGAAGCGGCAATGTCTGGATAATGGCAGCGACGCCCGAAAAGGGTGGTGACGTAGCCATGCTCGCGGCAATAGGTGCGGGTCTCGTCCATATAGGCGCGTATGCCAGGGAAACGCTCGAAATAGCGTCGGATATAGAGCCCCGCCTCCTCGCGCGGGATGCCGAGCTGATTGGCGAGCCCGAAGGCCGAGATTCCGTAGATTATACCGAAATTGATCGCCTTGGCGCGGCGGCGCACCTCGCTCGGCATGCCCTCCACCGGCACGCCGAACATTTCGGATGCCGTCATGGCGTGGATGTCCAGCCCATCCTGGAACGCCTGCCGCAGGCTCGGAATATTGGCGATCTCCGCAAGCAGGCGCAGTTCGATCTGCGAATAATCCGCCGAAACCAGGAGGTTGCCCGGCTCCGCAACGAACGCCTTGCGGATGCGGCGGCCTTCCTCGGTGCGGATCGGGATGTTCTGAAGGTTGGGCTCGGATGAGGACAGGCGGCCGGTGGTGGTCGCCGCCAGCGCATAGCCGGTGTGAACCCGGTTGGTGCGCGGGTTCACGTATCCGGGCAGCGCATCGGTATAGGTGGAGCGCAGCTTGGCGAGTTGCCGCCACTCCAGGATCTTCTGCGGCAGCTTGTGACCGGCCTCCGCCAGTTCCTCCAGCACGTTCGCCTTGGTGGACCACGCGCCTGTGGCGGTCTTGGTGCCGCCGGGCAGGCCCATCCTGCCGAACAGGATGTCGCCCATCTGCTTGGGCGAACCCACATTGAGGCGCTCACCCGCGAGTTCCGCGATCTCGTCCTCCACCCGCGCCGCGCCCTGGGCGAATTCGCTGGACAGGCGCGAGAGCATATTGCGGTCGATGGAGACGCCCCGCGCCTCCATCCGCCCCAGGACCGGAATCAGCGGACGCTCCAGGGTCTCGTAGACCGTGCTCATCCCCTCGGCGGTGAGGCGCGGCTTCAGCACGCGCCACAGCCGCAAGGTCACGTCGGCATCTTCTGCCGCATAGGCGGTGGCGGCCTCTAGCGGCACCTTGTCGAAAGTGATCTGGCCTTTGCCCTTCCCGGCGACCTCGGAGAAGGCGATCGGCTGATGGCCGAGATGGCGCACCGAAAGGTCGTCCATGCCATGATTGTTTCGCCCGGCGTCGAGCGCATAGGACATGCACATGGTGCAGTCGTAGGGCGCGACCACGATGCCGTGACGCGCCAATATGGCGGCGTCATATTTCACGTTGTGGCCGATTTTCAGCGTGCCCTTGTCCTCAAGCATCGGCCGCAGGATCGCCAGCGCCTCCTCGACCGGGATTTGCCCCGGCAGCTTGCCCTCGCTGAACAGGCCGTCCCCCGCGCCAATGTGAGCGAGCGGGATATAGCAGGCCTCGTTCGGCGCCAGCGCCAGGGAGACGCCCACCAGATCCGCCTGCTGCGGGTCGATTCCGGTGGTCTCGGTGTCGAAGGCGACCAGGCCCTGGTCCACAGCGCGCGCGCACCAATCCGTCAGCGTCGCGGCATCGGTGAGCATCTTGTAGCGGGAACGATCCACCTTGACCGCCCGCGCCTCCTGCGCCCGCGCGGTCACGAGATCGGACGGGGTAAGGATATCAGGACGGCCCGACGAGGACGGGCGGGCGACCGGGGCGGGCGCCGCATCTTCCGTCGCCGGTGAAGGCGCCTGCCCGCCGCCCGGCGCAAGCGCGGGGTCGGCCTCGATCGCTGCTGCATCGACCCCGAAGGTCTCGGCGGCGCGGCGCGTGATGGTGGTGAATTCCATGGCCTTGAGGAAGGCAATGAGGCGCTTGCCGTCCGGGTCCTCCAGGACCAGGTTTTCCAGGGGCACCTCGACCGGGACATCGCGCACCAGCGTCACCAGCATCTTCGAAATGCGGGCTTTGTCCTGGTTTTCCTTGTTTTCCAGGGACTCGCGGCGCTTGGGTTGCTTGATCTCCCCGGCGCGAGCCAGAAGCGCATCCAACGAGCCATACTCCTGAATGAGCGCGGAGGCGGTCTTGATGCCGATACCCGGAACGCCGGGAACATTGTCGGTGGAATCCCCGGCCAGTGCCTGGACATCGGTGACCAATTCCGGCGGCACGCCGAAATATTCCAGCACCTCCGGCACGCCGATGCGCCGCTCCGGCCGGGCGCCACGCCCGCCGGCTTCGCCTGAGGCCGGGTCGTACATCCCGACCCGCTCCCCGACCATCTGCATTAAATCCTTGTCGGCCGAGACGATCAGCACGTCCGCGCCAGCCGCCGCCGCTTGGCAGGCGTAGGTGGCGATCAGGTCATCCGCCTCGTAGCGCGCCATCTCGACGGGGATCAGGCCGAACGCCTTCACCGCCTCGCGCATCAGCGGGAATTGGGGGATCAGTTCATCCGGCGGATCGGAGCGGTTTGCCTTGTAGGCGGGATAAAGCTCCTTGCGGAACGAATCCTCGGATTTGTCGAAGATGATGGCGAGATGGGTCGGCTTGATGCCCACCGCCCCCTCGCGGATGAACTGAAACAGCTTGGTGCAGAACAGGCGCACCGCGCCGGTCGGCAGACGGTCCGAGCGAAAATTGTACTTCCGGTCCTGATTGATGGATTGGAAATAGGCGCGGAAGACGAAGGAGGACCCATCCACCAGGAAGACATGGTCACCGGGCTGGATCGGGCGGGGAGCTGCGGACATCGGTGGTTCCATTCGAAGGCGGCGCGCACGATGCCCGACGCCTTCGCCCGGGACAACCCTTAGCCGATCGCCTTCAGCGGCTTCTCAAGCACCGCGAGCACGCGGGGAAGCTCGTGGCCGCGCTTGAGAATAAGGCCGGTCTGCGAGACCACACAGTATTCTCCCTGCCGTCGCGCCAGCTTGGGGTCTTTCTCGATGCGATAGAGCGGCACGTCGAGGGCGCGTCGGAAAATCGAGAACACCGCCTTGTCCCTCAGGAAATCGATGGCGTAGTCCCGCCATTCGCCCGCCGCCACCATGCGCCCGTAGAGATCGAGGATGCGATCAAGCTCGCGCCGGTCAAAAGTCACCCTGACCGGGGGCGGCGATAAGGCGGATGGATGTGTGGTGGTGGTGGATTGTGCACCGGCCGGCTGCGCATGCGCCTGGGCGGCCATACCGGTCTTGCGTAGGGTTTCGACTTCTCCCATCGGGCCTCCTCTTGGACGCGATGGTTCATGATCGTTCGGGTTGCCTCGCCTTGCAAGGGTATTGCGAAGCCGGCTGAGGGGCGACCTCACGGGGTCGTCAACACAATCACACTATGGTCGCTTTTCGGCCCCGACCTCGCCCATGGGCCCCATCATATTCGAAATGTAGCAGGGCCGGTTCGCGGTTGCTCCGGTCTATCCCAGCCCCCCAGCCCCCCGGGGTGACGAGCGGACCGGCCACTGTTACACCTCCAAAACCCCTCCAAAGGCCGCCCTGCGCGGCCTTTTTTCTTGTCTGAAGCCCGCTTCTGCGAGCCCCCAGCTAGTCGGCCGGGCGCTCGCAATGCGCGACAAGCTCAGATTGGCAAGATCAGGGAACGCGCTGCGTCAGCTGGATATTGGGCGGGCCGAACACGTAGACCGGCAGGGACGCCATCGCGGTGCCTGAGAAATGGCTGGTCGAGAGACCGCGCGTCGCGTCGCTGGAGAAACCAGTCGCCACCACCTGTCGCGGCGCCGTCATGAAGGCGGTGAACACCCGCAGCTCCGGTGGGCGCAGATAAGGCTCGGTCGTCAGGCTCGGCGCCACGAACAGCCGTCCGAACGGCACTTCAGCCGTCTTGGACCGCTGGCGCGCCTGGAGCGCGGGAGCGGCGATAACCTCCTGCGACAGCGGCCGGCGGGCATCCAGATCACCACTCGAGGGCGCATAAGAGAGCGTCCCCTCGGGAGCCGTCTGCGAGCCCCGCGTGATGACGGCCGGGAACGGCGCCGGGAATGGTGCAACGCTCGCGGTGAACACCGCGTCAGCCGGCATGGGCCGCCGCAGCGGAAGCGGGGCGGTCGGCAGAGGCGCCACCACCGCCTGTGCGGTTATGATGGCAGCGGTGATCTCCGCAGGCCGGGGCACCGGCAGCGGCTTGGTGGCAACCTTGATCGGGGCGGCGACGGGCGCGGGGGTCTCTTCCGGCGGGGCGGCGCTGGCCACCTTGACCTCGGCGGCCTTAGAGCGGGCGGCGAGCTTGGCGGCCGCCGGAGACACCTCTTCGTCCTCCTCCTCGTCCACCGTTTTGCCGCTGAACAGCGAGGCGAAGAACTTGCGGATGCCGGCACCGGCATCGCCCTGCGCCACCGCGACGGTCTTGCCGCCCTCAAGCTCCGCCAGCGCCTGCTGGTAATTGGCGAGCGGCTTGCCGTCGGCGGGAACGTGGACGGTCTTCTCGTCCGGGAACACCTTGACCAATTGGTCGTGGGTCATGCGCGGCCACATGCGCACGCTGCCGGTGTCCATGTGGACGAAATTATTGCTGGGATAGAAGCCGACGCCGCCGCGCTGCATGCGCAGGCCAGCTGCGCGCAATTCCGCGAGGTTCACGCCGGGGATGAAGAAGTCCATCGCCCTGCCGCGCACATGCTGGCTCTGCTCGGCGACAGCCTTGGAGCGGGATCGAAGCATGGCGTTGGTGGAGGGGGAACGATAGCCGCAGAGAACCTGGATTTCTTCCTTGGCGCCAACGTCGCGATAGACCTCCCAGAGCAGGTCGAACAGCTCGGGGTCCATCTTGGTGGGTTCGGCCTTGCGCCAATCGCGCAGGAACCAGTTCAGCTTCTTCAGCACGTCGTCGTCGTAGCGACCTTCCTTCTTGAAGGTGAAGGCGCCGCTTTCGCCGGTGTGGGCATTCTCAAGATAGATCGTGCGGGTGTCGCCGTTTGCCGCCGCGTTCTGAAGCGAAGTCGTACCCACCAGGATGAGGGTGAGAGCAGCGGCGGCGGCGCGCGTCCGGCGCGCCGATACTGCGGCGCGGGCAAGGACGGGGATACGCTGAAAAATCTGCAATGTCGCGAACCCGAGGCTCAATTCTATCTCTCTGCCGCGCACCTGAATGCGCGACGCGAAACTCAACAGAGTCTTGCCGGGTTCGGTTAAGGGCGTATTGACGCCACCGTTCCCCCCGAACGAATACGCGAAATTCGCGACTTTCGCTTCGGTCACGGTGACGTGAGTAGAGGGAGAGTGTGGCGAAAACGTGCTAGTTCCATGCGACAAAAAAATCACGAACAAGCACTAACTATGCAGTAGCATGAGAAATTCGGATTGCGGCGGATTTTTAACGCGCGCGGTCCAGCGATTATGGTTGCTGGATTCTTAAGCATGGCTGCAATTGTCCACAGCATCGCCATGCATCAAGCCAACGTCTTCATGGTCGGCAGTGCCGACCATGAAGACGTTGAAGAGGCTAGCGGGCCACCGTCTTGGCCTTGCCGGACGCGAGGTGCTGCGCACCCGTGAGACCCAGCAACTCCTTCACGCGCTCGTCGATTCCGTAGATGTCCGGGCGCATGGACAACTGGCCGGAGGCATCAACAAGTGCCGTGAAATAGACCAGGTGCACCGGGATGCGGCGCTTCAGGTTGATGTACCGCTCCTGCCCGCCGAACATCTTGCTGATCTTGGTCTCGGTCCACCCGTCGTTAGGCATGCCCAGGGTGAAGATGACCTCGCCGAAGGACAGAGGATCCTGAACCCGCACGCAGCCGTGGCTGTAGGCGCGCTTCTCGTTTGCGAACAGGCTGCGCGAGGCGGTGTCGTGCAGATAGACCGAGTGGTCGTTCGGGAACATGAACTTGATGCGCCCGAGCGCATTGCGCTCGCCGGGCGGCTGGCGGAACGAGTAGCCCCCGAGCCCGGCCTGCCAATTCACCGTGCCGGGATCGATCGCCCGGCCGCCGCGCTCGATTTCGATGCCCTGGCGCTTGAGATAATAGGGATCGCGCTGGAGGTTCGGCAGCATCTCCTTGCGGGCGATGTTGGCCGGGATGTTCCAGGAGGGGTTCACCACGACATATTCCATGTCGTGAGTCAGCAGCGGGGTCTGGGTATCCGGCTTGCCGACCACCACGCGGGTCTCGTGGATCATGCGCCCGCCGTCATTGATGCGGACCATATATTCCGGGATGTTCACCATCACATTGGCCGAGCCGAGGTCACGGGGCAGCCAGCGCCAGCGTTCCATGTTGGCGATGATGTCGGCCACGCGGTCGGCGGGATTTGCAAAGCCATTCAGGGCATCGACCGTGCCGGTGCCGACCTTGCCGTCCGGCTCCAGCCCGTTTTCCGCCTGGAAGAAGCGCACCGCGTCCACCAGTTCGTAATCGTACAGCCGCTCGTTCGTCTGCGTCTTGCCGGCCTTCAGGCCAAGACGCTGGCGAAGCACCGGCACACGCACATCCACATCGCCCGGCTTCAGGCTCGGGCCAGTCGGCACGCGGGGCAGAGAGGCGCGCGTGGAAGAGGTGTTGCGCGCCTCGGCCAGCTTCGCCTTGAGGGCGAGATAGCCGGGGTGGGGCGGGTTGAAGGCTTCCAGCGCGGCGCTGGCATCCGGCGCGCTCGCCAGAGTGTGCAGAACCCCGAGCGCATCGGGAATGCTGCGGGTGGGGGTGGTGAGGGCCGAAACCCGGATAGGATCAAACCGCCCGGCCTGGGCGTGGCGCGCATAAAGCAGCGCGCTCGCGGCAAGGCGCAGTTCCGCCTGCGCGAGGCTGCCGGCATCCGCTTCGGCGGTGATCGGCTGGAACTTGTAGTCGGCGGGCTCCAGGCCGTCCTTACCGGCCCCGGCGAAGCGGGCGAGGATTGCCTTTCCGCGTGCATTGTAGCCACGGGCGTCGACGAACACCGGCGCATCGGCGCGCGCGCCATAGAAGGCAGCGATGGCTTCCTGATCCTTGCCGGCCGGAATCGGCGTGGCGGACAGGAGGCGGGCGATGGATTGGGCAATCGGCGCCAGCGGATCGGCCGGAACCTGGGCAACCGGGGCCTGAACCGCCGGCGTTTGAGCCGTGGGGGCGGGGGTCGCAGCGGCCGGCGCATTGCCTACCTGGACATGCGGCGCAGTGGACGGGACCACCGGTGCTTCCGCCTTCATCGGCGCCGCATCCAGCCCGGTCGCGGGTGCCGGCTCGGCCGGCAAGTCCACCACCACGGGCACGGGCGCTTCGGCAGGGGCTTCCGCAGTGACTGGCGCGGAGGTGACGGGCGCGGAGACCTCGGCCGGCCTCTCCTCGGGCAGCGGGATATTGCCGGAGGCGCTCACACCGGCGTGGGGATGCGTCTGGGGGTGCGCGGTGCCATCGCCAGGAACCGGCGCCTCACCCATGCGGTGCTCGGGCACGCGGTCTCCGCCCTCGGTGGATGCGGCATCCGCGGTGCCCATCCCGGCATCACCGCTGACCGGCACGCCCTGCGTGTAACCTGCGGCCGGAAGCGCCAGACCGGAGGCCAGCACGGCAAACACATAAAGCGGCTTCTTCCCACGCCAGGCCATCGGCCTCTCCAATCCGCGCACGCACAACCGGACCATCGGTCCGGACCAGGAAAATCGTCGTTAGTCGCAGGACATGCCGGCGCCAGAGCTTGCACCGGCGGCGCGCCAGTTCAAATCACAAGCTCAGGCGCCGCCCTGTTATCCACCTCGTCACTCAGCAGCAACGGAAAGCGAAGCTAGAGGTTCCGCCACCACAAGGCCAAGTTCGCCGATGCGGCGATAAAGCGTCGAGCGGCCGATACCGAGACGCCGCGCGACCTCGCTCATCCGACCGCCATAAAGCGCCATGGCCGCGCGAATCACGTCCTTTTCCAGATGTGCCAAGGGGCGGGCATGGCCGCTGCGATCCACCAGGGGGAGATTGTCCTCTGCCTCGAAAGGATCACGCGCCGGCGTGGGAAACGCCACCACATTGATTTCCGAACGCACGCAATCGTGAGCCGAGCGGGGCGCCTCTTTCCCGAAGGCACCGCGCGACAGCGCCGCATGCGCCAGCGCGTTGGCGATCGTGACCTTCAGGCGCAACGCGCCGGCGGGTTTCACCACGAAATCCCGTGCGCCGGCCCGCAGCGCGGATTCGACCGCGTCGATCCCGGCCGGCGTCACGGCGGCGACGACTGGCACGTCGATGCCCCGCGCATCCATCGCGCGCAGGACGCCCATGCCGTCCAGTCCCGGCAGAACCAGATCCAGCAGAACGCAATCGAAGCCTTCCGCCGCAAGGCGTGCCAGCGCCGCATCGCCATCTTCCGCGTGCACGCAGACATGGCCGAGGCACGCCAGGGCGGAGATAAGACGGCGTGCTTCCACGGCATCGTCTTCAACAACAAGAATACGGTGGCTCATGGGACTCCGCGCACGCTGATTCTGCGAGCTTGGACGGCGCACGGTTAAGAGATGTCTAAGCCCAGTGCACGGCGCGCGCTTCCATCGGCGCCCTTCGCGCATTATGAGACGTCACTGACGGGTTTCGATCCGTACTGCCGGAGGTCTCATGCGCTTATCCCCGACGTTCGCGGCCGAACTCGCCACCGCTCCCGCCACAGTGGACGTCCTGCCCGAGTGGAATCTCACCGACCTGTATCCGGCGATGGATTCCCCTGCCCTCGCGGCGGACCTGGAAACCGGTGACGCCGCCTGCAAGGCGTTCGAGGACGCCTACAAGGGCAAGCTTGCCGATCTTCTCGCGGGGCCGAACGCCGGAGACGCACTCGGCGCTGCGGTGAAGCGGTATGAGGAGATCGATGACCTGCTCGGGCGCATCGCCTCCTATGGCAGCTTGGTCTATGCTGGAAACACCGCCGACCCCGTGCGAGCCAAATTCTACGGCGACATCCAGGAGCGCCTCACCGACGCCTCCACGCATCTGTTGTTTTTCACCCTGGAATTGAACCGCCTGGACGATGCGGCGCTGGAAACCGCCATGTCGGTGCCCGCCCTCGGCCATTACCGGCCGTTCCTGGAAGACCTGCGCAAGGACAAGGAATTCCAGCTCGAAGACCGCATCGAGCAGCTGTTCCACGAGAAATCGAACCCTTCGCGCGGGTCGTGGGGCCGGCTGTTCGACGAGACTATCTCGAGCCTGCGCTTCCCGGTGAACGGCCAGGAACTCGCCATCGAGCCGACGCTCAACATGATGCAGGACACGCGGGAGGAGGTGCGCAAGACCGCGGGCCTTGCCCTCGCGGACGTGCTCTCCAAGAACCTGCGCCTGTTCACGCTCATCACCAACACGCTGGCGAAGGACAAGGAAATCTCCGATCGGTGGCGGGGCTTTCCTGATGTCGCCTCCTCCCGCCACCTCGCCAACCGGGTGGAAAAGGAAGTGGTGGACGCCATGGTGGACGCGATCCGCGCGTCCTTCCCGCGTCTGTCGCATCGCTATTACACGCTGAAGGCGCACTGGTTCGGCAAGGACAAGCTGGAGTTCTGGGACCGCAATGCGCCGCTCCCCAAGGTAGAAACCCGTGACATCGCCTGGGGCGAGGCGCGCGACACCGTGCTGGGCGCCTATGGCGCGTTCTCGCCGCGCATGGCGGACATCGCCCGGACGTTCTTCGACAAGAACTGGATCGATGCGCCGGTGCGTCCGGGCAAGTCGCCGGGCGCCTTCGCGCACCCGACCGTCCCCTCGGCCCACCCCTATGTGCTGCTCAACTACCAGGGCAAGCCGCGGGACGTGATGACGCTGGCCCATGAACTCGGCCACGGCGTGCATCAGGTGCTGGCGGGGCGCCAGGGCGCACTGATGGCGCCGACCCCGCTGACCCTAGCGGAAACCGCCTCGGTGTTCGGCGAGATGCTGACCTTCCGCAAGCTGCTGAGCCATGCGGAAACGCCGTTGAACCGCAAGATCATGCTCGCCCAGAAGGTAGAGGACATGATCAACACCGTGGTTCGGCAGACCGCCTTTTATTCCTTCGAGCGCCTGGTGCACACCGAGCGGCGCAAGGGCGAACTGACATCGGACCAGATCAACGCCCTGTGGATGCAGGTGCAGAGCGAGAGCCTCGGGCCGGGGATCAATCTCAGCGCGGGCTACGAGACGTTCTGGACCTACATCCCGCACTTCATCCATTCGCCGTTCTACGTCTACGCCTACTCTTTCGGCGACTGCCTCGTGAACTCGCTCTACGGGGTCTACCAGAACGCCTCGGACGGTTTCGCGGAGCGGTATCTGGAAATGCTGTCGGCGGGCGGCACCAAGCACCATGCCGAGTTGCTGGCACCCTTCGGCCTTGATGCCCGCGACCCCGCCTTCTGGCAGACCGGCCTCAACCTGATCGACAGCATGATCACCGAGTTGGAGCAGGCCGAAGTCGCCTGAACCCGCCCACCTCCATAAAAAATGCCCGGGCAGTGCCCGGGCATTTTTCTTTTCGGCAGTAAGATTTTTGGCAGAAAAAGCAGTACCGGAGAATCACATCTTGTCGCGCGCGGCGAGCGCGGCGGAGAGACCCTTCAGCGAAACCGGCAGCGTCACTTGCGCCTGGTTGCGATCCTGGAACACCAGCGAAGCAGGTCCGGTGGCCGAATTCAGAGCCGTGGCTTCCAGCGACGTCAGGTCCATATCGGCGATGCAGGCGCGGATGCAGAACTTGAAGGTGGCTGCGAGCGCCTTGCCATTTTCGCCCGCGGTGAACGAGGCCCCACCGGGCAGCCACACGCCGACCGGAAGCTGGAGCACGAGGCGCAACGGCCCGTCGCTCTTGAGCTTGCCGAACACCACCTGCGCGGTGAGATTCTGTTGCTGGTTGCCGATCTGAAGGGTCTGCGCCACTTCGCACACCTTGGCACCGCCGGTGCTCTCGCCCCGCTCGCAGCGCACCACCCAGTCTTCATAGGTGGCACTGGTGCGGGTCGGGCCGCCGTCCGCCGCCGCTGGCTGAGACGCTGCCGGCTTCGCGGCGGCGGGAGGCGGGGTGGCAGGCTTCCGTGGCTGGGTCTGTGCGGCGGGAGGCGTGGCGGAAGGCGAGCTGGGCGCAGCAGGCGTCTGAGCCGTTGCGGAACCCGCAGCCATGAGGAGCGTCAGGCCCGCCAGCAGGCCGGCGCGCAAGCCGCCCTTGGGAAGGGGCGCGCGCGCAGTGGAGGGATCAAAGGTCATCACGGGCTCTCGCTAGAAAACAGATCGCAGCAGTGCATATCAATACCGGGCGGCGGTGCCAACCGGAGGTGCGCGTCATCCACGCGCGGTGGTCCGTTGCGCAGTGCGATGTTCACGGCTTAGCATGGCGCGAAATACTGGGGATTTTCGTGATGATCCGTTCCGCCCGCGCCTGTGCCCTCGCTGTTCTCCTCACCCTCGCCCCCACCCTGGCGTTCGCCCATACCGGCATCGGCGATGCCCACGGCTTCACGCACGGCTTCATGCACCCCATCACCGGCCTCGACCATGTTCTGGCCATGGTGACGGTTGGTATCTTCGCTTGGCAGCTTGGCGGACGCGCCGTGTGGGCGGTTCCGGCGACCTTCGTGGCGCTGATGGCGGTGGGGGGAGCGCTCGGTATCTCCGGTGTCGACGTGCCGTTCGTGGAGATCGGCATCGCCCTCTCGGTCGTCGTGCTGGGCGCGGCCGTTGCGTTCGGCGTGAAGGCGCCACTTGTGGCAGCTATGGCGGTGGTCGGCCTGTTCGCCGTGTTCCACGGTCACGCCCACGGCGCGGAAATGCCGGAAAGCGCCGACGGCCTCGCCTATGGCTTCGGCTTCATGCTTGCCACTGCCATCCTTCACCTCGTCGGCTTGGCGGCGGGCATAGCCATCGGCCGATTTGGTGAAACCCATGGCCAGGTGTTCGTGCGCGGCACGGGCGCGGCCGTCGCGGTGGCCGGCGTGGCGTTGCTGGCTGGAATCGCCTGAGCCTCAGGAGGCCGCCAGCACGAGGCGCGGCTGGCGGGAGAGAAAGCCTTCCGCCAGTTCAACCGTGCCGCGCGTGTAGGCGGCCCCCAGGCTCTGCGCCGTCGGGGTCTCGGCATGCGAGGCGATCCAGGCGGTGAGCAGGATGCGCCTCAGCATGACGAACAGCGGAATCTGCGCCGCCCGCGCGTCGGAGAGCGGCATGCGGGTGCGATAGCCTTCGACCCAGGCCTTCAGCAGGTCGTCCACATAGGGCTCATGCTCGATGAACGAGATCGCCGCGGCGAAGTCGTAGAGAAACCAGGAGAAGCCGCAGTCGTCGAAATCGATCAGGGTGAGCCTGTCGCCATCCACCAGCAGATTGGCAAGGCGCAGGTCGGCATGGATGAGGCCGAAATCCCCCTCATCCTCACCGATGCGCTTCAGTTCCTCTTCCAGCACGGCAACCGTGCGCTCCAGCACCGCACGGCCCGGCGCGTCGAGCCCGACAGCTGCCCGCCAGTCGCCCCAAAGCCTTCGGCGACCGAGCATGGTGTCAAAATTCCACACCTTGCGGGTGAAACCCCTCGGCCGCGCCCAGGTGCGCGCGTGGTGATGCAGGCCGGCATTGATCGCGCCGAGATGGCCGAACCAGGAGGCGAGATCGTCACCTTCCGCCGGCTCCTTGCCCGGAATGAACTCGAACGCCACCACCTGGCGATCCGTCCCCGCATCGTCGATATCGGCAATGAGAGAGCCGTCGCGTAATGGGATCGGGTGGGGAATGGCAATGTTCCCGGCGACCCTTAAGGCCTCGATCCAGGCGAGTTCCGAACTGATCTCCGCGCGGCTGTGATAGCCTGGCCGGTGAACACGAAATACCATGTCCCGCGCCCCTGTCCCGGTGGCGCGGAACGTGGCGTTCTCGGAAATGGCGAGCAGGTCAAGCCGGGTGTCTGGCCTCACCTCCCAAAGCGGCAGCGCCTGCCTCAGGCCATTTTCCATCCGCGCGAGAAAACCGGCGTCATACACGGCAGGTTCGGTTCCGATATTTCATGTGATTTTCAAACGCATCACGGCGCGCCGACGCAACTCCCGCCGGGAATAATATCGTCGAGGATGAGCCGCAGGCTGGTACCGGTCAATGCGGCGTCGGCGCCCCTGACGCCACGCACAGCCCGCAGAACACGGGACGGCGCAAGCCACCGCCAAACGGCGCATTGATGCGGACGCGCCTTCAGGCCATAGGATCAGGCAGGCACCTTCCGTGTTCCCATCTCAGTGTTCCCAATGGGCGAAGCCGCACCGCGACCCTCCTCCCCGCCTCGACGCACCCTCCGGCCCGAGCCGGGGGTCAGCATCGACCTGTCAGCCGCCGTCGTGGCCGTGACGGCGGAGGAGCCGCGCGTTCTCGCGCTGCATGGGGGCGAGCGCCCGGCGCTGCCCTCCGGCCCGCTTGAGCCGGCGCATCGCACGCTGGAGGCGGGCCTGCGCTCCTGGGTGGAACGGCAGACCAATCAGAAGCTGAATTATATCGAGCAGCTTTACACCTTCGGCGATCTCGACCGGCACGATGCCGGGGCGCGCGCGCTCTCGGTCGCCTACCTCGCCCTGGTGCGCGAGGCGCGACCGGCGGGCGAGATGGAAGCGGCGTGGCTCGGTTGGTACGGCTGCTTTCCCTGGGAGGACTGGCGCGACGGACGCCCGGCCATCCTCGATGCGATCGAGGTGGCGCTGGAAGCCTGGGCGCAGGTGGCGCCGGACGCCAAGACCGCCGAGATCCGCCGCCAGCGCCGCCACCTCGCCTTCGGGGAAGGGCTTGCCTGGAACGATGAGCGGGTGCTGGAACGTTACGAACTGCTCTATGAGGCCGGGCTGGTGCAGGAAGCAGCCGGTGAGGAAGGCGCGCGACCGTCGTCTCCGCCGCTCGGCCGCGCCATGGCGTTCGACCATCGCCGCATCCTCGCCACCGCCATCGGCCGGCTGCGGGGCAAGATCAAGTATCGCCCCGTGGTGTTTGAATTGATGCCCCCCGCCTTCACCCTGCTGCAGCTTCAGCGCGCTGTGGAAGCCCTCTCCGGCATGCGGCTGCATAAGCAGAATTTCCGCAGGCTCGTGGAGACCCAGGGTCTCGTGGAAGAAACCGGAGAGACGATCACCGGCACCGGCGGGCGCCCCGCCCGCCTGGTGCGCTTCCGCCGCGACGTGCTGATCGAGCGGCCCGCCCCCGGCGTTCGCCCCTCGGCCGGACGGCGTTGAACGGCGGCTACGCGTCGAGCACAGCCGCCCCTTCAAGGATCACGCCCGCCCCGTGAACGACGGCACGCTCCAGGGCGGATGCTTCCACCGCGAGGTTCTCCGCGAAGAAGCGCGCCACCGAGATGCGGGCAGCATGGCGCTTATCCTCAGCCCCGCCCGCCGCATGGGCAGCCAGAGCGACGCGGGCGAGATAGGCGCCCCCGGCAGCGCGGGCAAATAGCGCGAGATATGGCGTTGCCCCCGCCAGCGCCTTCTCCATCTCCTCCGGCACCCAGTCGAGCATCTGGCGCGTCGCGCGGCCGAGCGCATCCACCGCTTCCGACAGGCGCTCGCCGGCGTGGCCAAACGCGGGGTCGTTCAGCGCCGACACGTCCGCCGCAACGGTGCGGTAATCATCGATCAGCCCCTCCACCAGCGTGCCTCCGCCAAGGGTGAGCTTGCGGGTGACGAGATCGATCGCCTGGATGCCGTTGGTGCCCTCGTAGATGGCGAAGATGCGGGCATCGCGCATGTGCTGGGCGGCGCCGGTCTCCTCGATATAGCCCATGCCACCGTGCACCTGGACACCGAGCGAGGATACCTTGATGCCCGCGTCGGTGGAGAAAGCCTTCGCCACCGGCGTGAGCAGGCTCGCCTCGGCCAGCGCCGCCGCCTTCAAGTTCGGATCGGTGAGGCGCCGCGCGCGATCCAGCGCGTCGGCGGTCTTCAGGCAGATGGCGCGGGCGGCGTCGGTCTCGGCGCGCATGGTCAAGAGCATGCGCCGCACGTCGGGATGCTGGATGATCGGGCTCATGCCGGCGCCTTCCGCGCCCGGCGCGCTGCCCTGGCGACGCTCGTGGGCGAACGCGAAGGCGCGCTGCGTGGCGCGCTCAGCCACCGCGACGCCCTGGACGCCGACCGCGAGGCGGGCGTTGTTCATCATCGTGAACATGCAGGCGAGGCCCCGGTTCTCCTCGCCCACCAGCCAGCCGACCGCTCCTTCGCCCTTGTCACCGAACACCATGGTGCAGGTGGGCGAGCCGTGGATGCCCATCTTGTGCTCCAGCCCGGTCGCCACAATGTCGTTGCGCGCGCCCAGCGTCCCGTCCGCATTGACCAGGATTTTCGGCACCAGAAACAGCGAAATGCCCCGCGTCCCCGCAGGCGCGTCCGGCAGGCGGGCAAGCACGAGATGGACGATGTTGTCGGCGATGTCGTGCTCGCCGTAGGAGATGAAAATCTTGGTGCCGAAGATGCGATAGGTGCCATCCCCCGCCCGCTCGGCGCGGGCGCGCAGCGCCGCGAGATCCGAGCCCGCCTGCGGCTCGGTGAGGTTCATGGTGCCGGTCCACGCCCCGCTGACCAGCTTTTCCAGATAGGTGTCCTGCAACGCCTTGGAGCCGTGCTGGGTCAGCGCCTCGATGGCGCCCATGGTGAGCACCGGGCCGAGCGCGAAGGCCGGGGCGGCGCTGTTCCAGAATTCCGTAAGCGCGGACGTGACCACGCAAGGCAGATGTTGGCCGCCGAACGCTTCCTCGGCGAAAACCCCGTTCCATCCCGCCGCTGTCCAGGCCGCATAGGCTTCCCGCCAGCCGGGCGCGGTGGTTACGGTGCCGTCCTTCAAGGTGTTGCCCACCGTGTCGCCAACCCGGTCGAGCGGCGCGATCACTTCGGCGGCGAACTTGCCGGCCTCTTGGAGCACGCTGTCCACCACATCGAAGGACAGGTCCACCAGCCCTTCCTCCATCAGGCGCGGAAGCGAGGTGCAGGTCTTCAGGAAGAACGAAACCTCTTCCACGGGCGCACGATAGGACATGACTGGACCCCTCCGCCGGCACACGCGCCGCATTGACCTGACACCGCTCGCGGCCTTATGCGGAGGCCGCTTGGCGGGCACACAATTCGATGCGGGAGCCCGCGTTCGTCAAGCCCCCACCGGGAAAGGTCCGATGACCTCAAGCCGCACCTATGACGCGCTGCGCGCCACCCGCACACTGACCACACGCGGAACCGCCCGCGCGGCGGCGATGAATGCGGCGGCGCGCGCCATCCACGAGGGCGGTCTGGTCGCCTTCCCGACAGAGACAGTCTATGGCCTCGGCGCCGATGCCGGCGATCCGCGCGCGGTGGCCGGGGTCTACGCGGCGAAGGGGCGCCCGGCCTTCAACCCCTTGATTTCCCATGTGCCTGATACCGCGGCTGCGGCACGGCTAGGTGATTTCTGCGATGCGGCGGAACGGCTTGCCGCTGCCTTCTGGCCCGGTCCCCTCACGCTGGTGGTGCCCTGCCGGGATACGCGGGCGGTCTGCGATCTCGCCCGCGCCGGGCTCGACACGCTGGCGCTTCGGGTGCCCGCCCATGCCGTGGGGCTGGACTTTTTGCGCGCGGTCGGGCGGCCGGTGGTCGGGCCGAGCGCGAACCGCTCGGGACACGTCTCCCCCACCGATGCCGCCCATGTGGCGGCGGATCTTCATGGGCGGATCGATGTCATCCTGGATGCCGGCCCCTGCCAGGTCGGGGTTGAATCCACCATCGTCGACTGTTCCGGCCCGCGCCCGACGCTTTTGCGCCCCGGCGGCCTCGCCCGGGGCGAGATCGAGCGCGTGCTCGGCCACGCCCTCGCCGATGCCGACGCCACCGACGCCGAGCGGCCGAGCGCGCCCGGTCGCCTCGCCTCCCATTACGCCCCTCGCGCCATTGTGCGTCTGGAGGCGCGGGACGTGGCGCCGGGGGAGGCGCTGCTCACCTTCGCCGGCAACCTTCCGCCGGGTGCGCAGAACGCCTCAATCGTGCTCGACCTCAGCCCGGACGGCGACCTCATCGAGGCCGCCGCAAGCCTTTATGGCGCCCTGCGGCGGCTGGACGGCCTCGGGGCATCGTCCATCGCCGTGGTGCCCTTGCCCCGCGACGGGCTGGGCGAAGCCATCGCCGACCGTCTCAACCGCGCCGCCGCGCCCCGCCCGCTGATGCCAGAGGACAACTGAAATGACCCCAGTGATCGCGCATATGGGCGACGAGGACGCCGAGGCATTGGTTGCGCTTTGGACCGAGACGGGTCTGACCCGGCCCTGGAACGATCCGCGCGCCGACATCGCCCTCGCCCGCCGGGGTCCGCATTCCACCATTCTGGTGGCGCGGTCGGAGGGCGCCATCGTCGGCTCGGCCATGGTGGGCCATGACGGACATCGCGGGTGGATCTATTACCTCGCCGTCGCCCCGCGCCTCGCCCGCACCGGCCTCGGCCGCGCGCTGAGCCAGACCGCCGAGGATTGGCTGCGGGGGCGCGGCGTACCCAAGCTGATGCTCCTGGTACGGCCGGAAAACGAGCAGGTGCGCGCGTTCTATGGTGCCATCGGCTACGAGGAAGAGCCGCGCATCGTGTTCTCCAAACGGCTCGACGGGAAGCGGCTCGACGGAAAATAGCTAATCGCGCGGCTTGGCCCGGTGGCAGTCGGCGAGATGGTCATCCACCAGTCCGCACGCCTGCATGGCGGCATAGACGATGGTGGGGCCGACGAACTTGAACCCGGCCTCCTTCAGCCGCTTGGACAGCGCCGTGGATTGCGCGGTCTCGGCCGGAATATCCGAAAGCATGGCGGGCCGTCGCACCAATGGTTCGCCGCCGACGCTCTCCCACATGAGTTGGGAGAAATCGGCGCCTTTATCCCGAAGGTCGAGATAGGCGCGGGCGGACAGCACCGCCCCCTCAATCTTGGCGCGGTTGCGCACGATGCCGGCATCCGCCATCAGCGCGTCCTTCTTCGCCTCATCGTAGCGGGCGATGACCTCGGGATCGAACCCCTCGAACGCCCGGCGGAAATTGTCGCGCTTGCGCAGGATGGTGATCCAGGCGAGCCCGGCCTGGAAGCCGTCCAGCAGCAGTTTCTCGAACAGCGCCCGCGAATCCCGCTCCGGCACGCCCCATTCGGTGTCGTGATAGGCCATGTAGACCGGGTCCGTGCCGCACCAGGGGCAGCGATGCTTTCCGTCGGGATGGAGGGTGGCTAGGCTCATTGGGTCCCTGTAACTTAAAGTTGAGATTGGACGCGACCCGAAACGACCGGCTGTCCCCGGTACGGCACTTTGTCCATGAGCTTGATCCATAACGAAAGAACCAAGCTGACCGCCAACGCCTTGGACCGGGCATCCACTGCATGTCTGACTGTGGGCGTGTTGGGGCCGGCGGCTGCCGTCCTATATGGTATCGGAAGCATGGCTGTGATGCAGGCGAATGCTCTTATCTTCGTCGGCAGCGCATTTTGGCTGTTTGCGGCGGCAATGCTACACTTGCTGGCAAAAGGCATTCTCGGACGTCTGAAATGACCGCGCTTTGGATTTACGCTTACGTCATTTTACCCCTCGTGGTCATCGCGATGGGGTATGGCGCGACGCGTCTTGACCGCCCCCGCCACTCCGACCCCGCCGAATAACTCACTCGCCCATCGCAAACCGTGCCCAATCCGGTTTGCTCAAAACCACCTCCACGCCGGCCGCCATCAGCGGCAACCCGGCCGCCCGCGCATCCGCCACTCGGTCCAGGCGCGCCAGGGCGATGCCATGGCCATGCGCCGAGGAGCCGATGCGGCCCACCGGCTTCTCACCGGCGAAGATTTCCGCGCCAGCCTCGGGCGCCGCATCGAAGGTGGCCATGACGGTGCGGGTGCGGGCGGTGCCGCGGTGCTGCATGCGGCTCACCACCTCCTGGCCGACATAGCAGCCCTTCTTGAAGTCGATGCCGTCCAACTGGTCCATGTCGGTTTCATGCGGGAAGGCATCGCCATAGACAAAATCGGCGCCACCCTTCGGGATGCCGAGCGAAATGCGATGCGCCTCATAGGCCGCGCTGTCGCCCTCCAGCACCTCCGCCTCGGCGCGGGAGAGCAGAAGGCGATACCCCAGCGCCGGCAGGCGCGGATCGGCGAAGGCGTCCACCCCTTCGGGCAAGGACGCGTCCCCCCAGGCGGCGGCGATCGCCAGACCCTCTCCCAGCACCAGATCGATCTTGGCGCGCAGGCGATAGAGCGTCAGCCGCTTTATCAGGTCGCCCGCAAGGGCGCGGGGAACGTCGAGCAGGAAGATTTCCGGCTCTCCCACCGGCAGATGCACCAGGAAATCGCTGATGATCTTGCCCTGCGGCGTCAGCAGCGCACCGAAGCGCGCACCGCCCTGCTCCAGGGTTTCGACGTTGCAGGTGACGACATTGTGCAGGAAATGCCGCGCCTCAGCCCCGGAAACCCGGAGCACGGCGCGGTCGGAAAGAAAGCTGATGGGCATGGCCCGGTCCTTGTCAGATTTGAACAGGAGACTTAAAGCCCCCATCGATCCCTCTCAAGAGAGTGTGCACCGATGGCTGAGACCTTCGACCTCCTCCTAAAAGGCGGCACCGTCGTCACCCCGGACGGCGCGGCCGTGCGCGACGTCGGCGTGAAGGACGGCGCGGTGCGTGCCATCGGCAATCTCTCGGCCGCCCAGGCCGGCGATGTGGTGGATTGCACCGGCCTGCACATCCTGCCCGGCGTGATCGATACCCAGGTGCATTTCCGCGAGCCGGGCCTTGAACACAAGGAAGATCTGGAAAGCGGCTCCCTCGCGGCGGTCATGGGCGGGGTAACAGGCGTGTTCGAGATGCCGAACACCAATCCTCTTACCATCAATGCAGAGGCGCTGGCGGACAAGGTGAAGCGTGGCACCAACCGCATGCATTGCGATTTCGCCTTCTATGTCGGCGGCACCCACGAGAATGTGGCCGATTTGCCCGAACTAGAGCGTCTGCCCGGCGCGGCGGGCATCAAGGTGTTCATCGGCTCGTCCACCGGCTCGCTGCTGGTGGCGGACGATCCCGGCGTCAAGGCGATCCTCAAGGTGATCCGCCGCCGCGCCGCGTTCCATTGCGAGGACGAGCCGCGCCTGAACGAGCGCAAGCCCCTGCGCGTGCCGGGCGACGCCTCCTCCCACCCGGTCTGGCGCGACGAAATCACGGCGCTCACCGCCACCCGCCGCCTCATCACCCTGGCGCGCGAGGTCGGCGCGCGGGTCCATGTGCTGCATGTGACCAGCGCCGAGGAAATCCTCTATCTCGCCGCCCATCGCGACGTCGCCTCGTCCGAGGTGACGCCGCACCATCTCACCATGGCGGCGCCGGAATGCTACGAGCGCCTCGGCACCCTCGCCCAGATGAACCCGCCGGTGCGCGGAGCGCGCCATCGCGACATGCTCTGGGAAGGCATCGCCAACGGCGTGGTGGACGTGCTGGGCTCCGACCACGCGCCCCACCTGCTGGAGGAGAAGGCCAAGCCCTATCCTGAGAGCCCCTCGGGCATGACTGGCGTGCAGACCCTGGTGCCGCTGATGCTGGACCATGTGGCGAACGGGCGGTTGTCGCTGGCGCGGTTCGTGGACCTGTCCAGCGCCGGCCCGGCGCGCCTGTTCAACATCGCCTGCAAGGGGCGGATCGCGGTGGGCTACGACGCCGATTTCACGGTGGTGGACCTGAAGCGGCGCGCCACCATCACCAACGACTGGATCGCCTCGCGCTCCAAATGGACGCCCTATGACGGCAAAGAGGTCACCGGCTGGCCCGTGGGCACCTTCGTGCGCGGCCGCAAGGTGATGTGGGAAGGCCAACTCACCGGCCCCTCCGGCGGCGCCGCCGTCCGCTTCTTGGATACCTTGCAGCCCAGGGGCTGACCGGTTTCGGCACAGGTGGTGATCCGGGATATCGTGCTTCAGGCTCACATCCCGCATAATTTCGTTAGAAACTGCCCAGCCTTTGCGCGCAAACAATCGGGACGCTCCGCAAGCGTGCCGAATCCATTTTGCCGAGTTCTCGCTTGCGGGGCAGGCGCGGAGACCCGCAGCCTGCCCTTCACAACGTCAGATCGACCCGTGTCAGGGTTGGATCGTCGGCGCCCGCCCGGACGGTGAAGCCCAAATCCTCCGCCACGCGCAACATCGGCTGGTTTTCGCGCAGCACGTCGCCGAATACCCTTTTGAGCCCCTGCTGACGGGTGTATTTCAGGATTTCGCTCATCAACCCGTAGCCGAGCCCCCGCCCCTTCTGGTCCGATCGGACCATGATGGCGTATTCCGCCTCCTCATTGTCCGGGTCGGCGATGATCCGCACCACGCCCAGAATCTCGCCGGCATCGTTCGCCGCCACCAGCGCCATCTCGCGGTGATAGTCGATCTGCGAGAGACGGGCCGCCATGAGGTGCGGGAAATCCTTGATAGAGCCGAGAAACCGCATGCGCACGTCCTGCGGATCGGAGCGGCGGACCATGTCCACGAGGCCGGGCTCGTCCTCCGGGCGGATCGGACGAAGCTGAAGCACCTGCGCGTCGCTCAAGGCAATGGTGCCGATGAGCCGCGTGGGATAGGGGCGGATGGCGAACCGCCGGGTGCCGGTTTCCGCAGCCTCATGGGCGACGATGCGCGCGTCCAGCGCGATCACGCCCTGGGAATCCGCCAACAGCGGGTTGATATCCAGTTCGGCGATTTCCGGCAGGTCGCCCAGGAGATCGGAAATCTTCACCAGCGTCGCCTCGATCGCCGCCATGTCGGCGGGCGCGCGATCACGATAACCGGCGAGCAGGCGGGAAATGTGGGTGCACTCGATCATTTCGCGCGCCAGCCGGCGATTGAGCGGCGGCAGGGCAACCGCGCGGTCGGCGATTACTTCCACCGCAACGCCGCCCTCCCCGAACAGGATCACCGGCCCAAAGGTGGCATCGTTGGAGATGCCGACGATCAGCTCCTGAGCCTCCGGGCGCTGGATCATCTGCTGCACGGTGAAGCCCTCGATGCGCGCGCCGGGTCGTCGCTGGGCGACTGTCGCCAGCATCATGGTGGCCGCCTCCGCCACAGCCTCCGGATTCTGCAAATCGAGCCGCACGCCGCCCACGTCGGATTTGTGGGTGATGTCGTGAGACAGGATTTTGAGCACGACGGGAAAGCCGATTTCCTCGGCCAGCGCGGCGGCCTCCTCCGGCGAGCGTGCCATCCGGGTGGCGACCACCGGGATGTCGTAGGCAGCAAGGACCTCCTTGGCCTCGAACTCGGTCAGAATGGAGCGGCCCGCCGCCAGCGCCTGCCGCACGACCTCACGCGCCCGCCCCCGATCTGGATCGTCGAAGGCGCGGGCGGGCGGGGTCTCCATCAGCAGCGCCTGGTTGCGGCGATAGGAGGCGAGGTGCGCGAATGCCCGAACCGCCTCATCGGGCGTCTCATAGGTCGGCACCCGCTTGGCGGCGAAATGGCGCCGCGCCTCGGCAACTGCGGTCTCGCCGAGCCAGCAGGTGAGAACCGGGGTGCCGCGATGGCGCGCGAGCACATCGATGACGGCATCCGCCGCCTCGGTGGAATCCGCCACGGCCGTAGGGCAGTTCAGCACAAGGACGGCATCGGAGCTGCGATCCGACAACAGGACGGAGAGAGCATCCGCATAGCGTTTTCCAGGGGCATCGCCGATGATGTCCACGGGATTAGCGCCCGACCAGGTGTTGGGAAGCACCTTATCAAGCTGTTCGATGGTGGCGGGATCCAGGGTCGCGAGGCTCAAAGCCGTGCCTTCCAGCGCATCCGTCGCCAGAACCCCCGCCCCGCCGCCATTGGTGAGGATGGACAGCCGCTCGCCCTTCAGCCTCAGACCGGAGGAGAGCGTCGTGACCGCCTCGAACAGTTCGCGCAATTCGTACACGCGCAGCATGCCGGCGCGCCGGAACGCCGCGTCATAGACGATATCCGCCCCGGCCAACGCCCCGGTATGGGACAGCGCCGCCTTCGCCCCCGCCGCGCTCCGGCCGGCCTTGATGACGATCACCGGCTTGGATCGGGCGGCGATCCGGCCGGCGGACATGAATTTCCGCGCGTCGGTGATGCTCTCCACATAGAGCAGGATGGCGCGGGTCTTGTTGTCGAGGGCGAGGTAATCCAGCAGGTCGCCGAAATCCACATCGGCCATGTCGCCAAGCGAAATGATGTGGGAGAAGCCGAAGCCCCGCGCATGCGCCCAGTCGAGCACCGCCGCCGCCATGGCGCCTGACTGGGTGACGAAGGCCACGTCCCCCGCCTTGGGCATCAGATGCGCGAAGCTGGCATTGATGCGCGGCCCGGTGGACATGAAGCCGATGCAGTTGGGCCCGACGATGCGCAAAAGGTGCGGACGGGCAGCGTCCAGCATCTTCTGGCGCAACTCCTTGCCCTCGACCTTATCCCCTTCGCCGAAGCCGGCGGTGATGACCACGGCCGCACGGCAGCCCTTGGCGCCCAGGTCCGAGATCACCTGTGGAATGGCGTCGGGCGGCGTCGCGATCACGGCGAGGTCCACCGGCACCGGCAGATCGGCGACGCTCGCGTAGTTGAGCGAGGAGCGGATCGCTCGCTCCTTGGGATTGACGGTGAGGATCGGCCCCTCGAACCCAGCCTCGAACAGGTTGCGAGCGATCACGGACCCGACCGAACCTGGCCGGTTGCTGGCGCCGATGAGGGCGATGGCGGAGGGATGGAACAGCGCGTCGAGATTGCGGGTGGTCATGGGGACTGCCTCGCTGGGGTCTGCCGCTGGAAGTCTTCGCCGTCCGTATGCTCTTAGCCGTTCGATGTCGCATTGATGCGACGCAACAATGTCGTGCGCGAAAAGCCCTCAACCTCGCAGGAGAGGACCTTTCGCTCCGCCCTCGCCTCAGTGCTTGAAGTGTCGCACGCCGGTGAACACCATCGCCAGCCCCGCCGCATCCGCTGCCTCAATGACTTCGGGATCGCGCATGGAGCCGCCGGGCTGGATCACAGCCGTCGCACCCGCTTCCCCCGCTGCGAGAAGCCCGTCTGCGAACGGGAAGAAGGCGTCTGAAGCGACGACGGATCCCTTGGTCATGGGCTCCGACAGGCCGGCAGCCTCGGCGGCATCATGCGCCTTGCGGGCGGCGATGCGCGCCGAATCCACCCGACTCATCTGGCCAGCGCCGACGCCGACCGTCGCAAGGTTCTTGGCATAGACGATGGTGTTTGACTTCACATGCTTGGCCACTCGGAAGGCGAACCGCAGGTCGGCGAGTTCCGCCTCGCTGGGCGCGCGCTTGGTGACGACCTTCAGCGCCATCTCATCTACCACCGCCGTGTCGCGGCCCTGGACCAGCAGGCCGCCGGCCACGGTGCGGATGTTGAGGCCGGGCGCCCTCGGGTCGGGCAGGCCGCCGGTGAGCAGCAGGCGCAGGTTCTTCTTGGCAGCGATCATGGCGATCGCCTCCTCGGTGGCATCGGGCGCAATGATCACTTCGGTGAAGATCTCGGTCATGGCCCGCGCCGCCTCGGCGTCCAGCAGGCGGTTCACGGCGATAATGCCGCCGAACGCCGAAACCGGGTCGCACGCCAGCGCCTTGCGATAGGCGTCGGAAAGCGATGTCCCCTCGGCGACGCCGCACGGATTGGCATGCTTGACGATCACCACCGCCGCCGTGCGCTCGGGGCGAAACTCCGCCACGCACTCGAAGGCCGCATCGGTGTCGTTGATATTGTTGAAGGACAGTTGCTTGCCCTGCACCTGCCGAGCGGTGGCGACGCCGGCGCGCTGCTCGGCGGTGGCGTAGAAGGCTGCGGTCTGGTGCGGGTTCTCGCCGTAGCGCAACTCCTCCAGCAGTTTGCCGCCGGTGGCGCGATAGGCCGGCGCGGTCAGCTTCAGTTCACTGGCAAACCAGTTGGAGATCGCCGCGTCATAGGCGGCTGTGCGGGCATAGGCGGTCTGGGCGAGCCGGCGGCGCAGCGCCAGCGTCGTGCCGCCATGCAGGGAGATTTCTCCGAGCACCGCCTCATAGTCGGCAGCATCCACCACCACCGCGACGTCGTTATGGTTCTTCGCTGCGCCCCGGATCATGGAGGGTCCGCCGATGTCGATATTCTCGATCGAGGTCTCGAAATCCGCGCCGCGGGAGATGGTCGCCTCGAAGGGATAGAGGTTCACCACCACCAGATCGATGGGAACGATGTCGTGTTCGGCCATGGACGCCTGGTGTCCGGCGTCGGCGCGGATCGCCAGGATGCCGCCATGCACCTTGGGGTGCAGGGTCTTCACCCGTCCGTCCATCATCTCGGGGAAGCCGGTGAGTTCGGCAACGTCCATCACTTCCAGCCCCGCATCGGCCAGCGCTTTTGCGGTTCCGCCAGTGGAGAGGAGTTGCACGCCACCCTTGGCGAGTGCCGTGGCGAAGGGAATGAGGCCGGTCTTGTCGGACACCGAAATGAGGGCACGGGTGACGGGACGGACATCGACAGGCATTGAGACAACTCCGGATCGCGGCTGGCTCGCCCTAACATGGCGCGCGCCGGCCGTCACCCGCCGCGCCGTGCACCCCGTGCATGGCCGCCACGCGGCTCGTCGCCTTCCTTGGTGCGCACCAGCGTCCACAACAAGCGCGAACTCTCCGCTAGTGAGCCGGTAACCGCCAGCTGGAGGCTGCGGCGCGGGCCGTCCGGAGCAGCGAGATAGACGCTTTCCTCCACCTGCACCGTCTGGTTCGGCGCGACGAATGCCCAGGCTTCTCCGCCGGGCACCGTGAGAAGGATGGTTGAGGGGTCGTCCAGCCGTTCCACTTCGATGGACGGGTGGAGATGGAAGCGCCCGGTGAAGGACACAGCCGGCAGAGGCGCCTTATCGGCGGCACCCTTGCCGGTCGCATCCTTGCTGATCGACGCGCTGAATTGGTCTTCTCCATCCAGCCGGCTACCGTCGGCCGAAAGACGCCAGGACCGCTGGTGCAGCACGCCGAAGGGCTCGGCATAGCCATCGTGACGCGCCCGCACCAGGATGGCGCCATCGCGCCCGCCGCGCTGGACCGGAACATTGCGCGGCCCGGAAACGATTGGCGCCCCCATGGCGCGCGCGAACCGCCCACCCTGAAGAAAGCGGCACGAAGAGGTATCGCCGATGACCACGGTGGAATGCGCCGCCGTGGCGCGGGCTGCGCCCCGCCAGCGGTCGCGGTTCACTTCGGTCATGCCGCAATTCACCACGATACGGTGGCGGCCCGACGACATCTCGAACGACAGGCAGCTTGCGTGGGCATCGCTGCTGGCGGCGAGCGGAGGCGGCGCGCCGGTGTCCGCGATCACGACCGTGCCCTTGGCCTCCAACCGCTGAAAGCCGGAATGGGGCGCATTTGCCACCGGTGCGCCGCGCGCGTCGTCATAGGCGAGGATGGTGGCAAGCTGGTCGGCCGCCGTGTGGCTCATGCCGTGGAACAGCGCGAACGCGCCATCGCCGTGACGGAAAAAGCGCAACATCGGCATCATGCGGTCGATGGCATTCATCAAGGCTGGCGGCGCCGGCTGATTGCGTGCTGCGAAGGCATGGCGCAGCGGCAACAGGTCCAGCAGCAGCAGGATCAGCATGCCGGGGCTGCGGGTCAGCGGTCCTCCGTCAGGCAAAATCTGCCGGTCCAGTTCCTCCACCAGCCGCTTCTGCGCGGCGCGCAGCAGGCGGGTCTGGTCCGACATGCACAGCCCTGCGAACACCAGCGCGATCAGCGCGATAAGGCGGGAATAGCCATCGGGCGCATCCCCCGCCGCGCGGCGAAGCTGGCGCACCTGCTTGGCCAGGGAGCGCATGAACCGCTTGTAGAAATCGTGGTCGGCGTCCTGAAGCACGAACGGCGCCTGGGTCAGCCAGGAGATGATGCGACGCGAGGCGACATCCGGTCGGACCGCGACGTTTCGCGCCACGCCGGGGTTGCGCATCCAGTCGCCCACCAGCGCACGGGCATTGGCGCGGGCGATGGTCGTGCCGGCGGCGCGCAGATGGCGCAGCCAGCCGAAGCCATGGAGAATCTCCGCCCATTCCTCGGAGGGCGGCTCAAGCTCGAAGGGAGTCTTGCCCTCAAGCATGGCGATCTTGCCGGCGAACGCGAAGCGGCCGGCATAGATCTCGCTGGCGCGGGTGGCATCGCCGGTGCGCAGATCCTGCGGCGCGATCAGCAGCCGCTCGGGCACCGGTACAGCAACGTTTCCGAGCGTCAGCGGCGCAGCTGGGGTGCGCGAGACGAGTGAACGCCAGGATCGCCCCGCGAGGAAGGCCGCGAGGCGCAGGCGTTCTGCAATGGCTCCTCGGGTCATTCCGACGAGACGGTCCTCATCCGCGTTTGCGCATACGGGCGGCAAAGAAGCCGTCGAGGCCGGAACGCTCCGGCTCTCCCCGCACCCAGTCCGAAGGCAGAGTGCGCAAATCACCTTGAGGAGTCGTGAACGCCGCAACCGCAGCGCCATCTTTTCCCGAAATCGGCACGCGTTCCGCGTCCGGGCGGGTGGCCAGAAGGGCTTCCACCTGCAATTCCCCCTCCTCCCGCTCCAGCGAGCAGGTGGAAAAGACCAGAAGTCCGCCGGGCCGCACCAGATCGAAGGCGTGGCCGATAAGCCGCGATTGCAGCACCGCAAGCGCGCCCACATCATCGGGACGCTTGCTCCAGGCGATGTCGGGATGCCGCCGCAGGGTACCCGTGGCGGTGCACGGCGCGTCGAGCAGCACTGCATCGAACGGCCCGCCGGAATAGGCTCCGGCGTCCGCCTGCACCACCTCTGCCTTGAGCTTCAGACGCGCCAGATTTTCGGACAGACGGCGCAGGCGCTCGGTGGAGCGGTCGATGGCCGTGACATGGGCGCCGGCCACCACGAGCTGCGCGGTCTTGCCGCCCGGCGCGGCGCAGAGGTCGGCCACCTTCATGCCGCGCACGTCCCCGAGCAGGCGCGCAGGCAGCGCAGCGGCGGCGTCCTGAATCCACCATTCCCCGTCTTCGTAGCCTGGCAAGGCGCGAACCGGGCCGGCTTCCAGCACGCGGATGCTGCCGGTGGGCAGCACTTCGCCGGAGAGTTTTTCCGCCCAGCCTTCGGGGTCGGATTTCACCGTGATGTCGAGGGCAGGCTCGAACGCATGGATGGCGGAGATGGCGCGTGCCTGCTCCTCCCCATAAGTGGCTGTCCAGCGCGCGCGAAGCCATTCCGGCGTATCAACCGCGATGGTGTCGACAGCAGCGAGAAGACCTGGCCCCTCGCGGGTGAGCCGCCGCAAGACCGCGTTAATCAGGCCGGAAAAGCCGGCTGTGGAATTGTCGCCGCGCGCGATCTCGACGGAAAGGCCGACCGCTGCGTGGTCCGGTACGTCCATGAACAGGATCTGCGCCGCACCCGTGAGCAGCACCGCCTCGACCTTCGGCGCCGAACGCGGCAGGCCCTTCGTCAGAAGCGTGCCAAGCACCGCGCGGAGCGTGCCGAGGCGCCGCAGGCTGGCGGCCAGAATGTGGAAAGCAAGCGCCCGATCACGCGGCTCAAGGCCGGGCGAATCCTGAAGGGCATCTTCCAGCGGCGTGCCCGCGCGCAGCACACGATCAAGGGCATCGGCGGCAAGAAGCCGCGCGGTGAGGCCGGGCTGGACCGGGCGAGCGCCGGTGGGACGGGTACGGGAGGGGGTTGTCATCCCAGGCACCTAAGCTTTCGCGCGTGAGAAGGCAACCTTTGCCGGAGCGCAGGGGTCATTTGGCGCCAAACGAGGTCAATTCACCCATCCTCAGCCCCATGGGCCGCGCCGCTCTCCAATCGAACGCGCGCCGCCCCACGGTCCTTTTGCTGCGGGACGCGGCGAGACATTTCCGCGTCCCGGCCCCATCTGACGGGCGAGTTCCTGCAATGCAGCGATGCGGTTTTCGGTGGCGGGATGGGTGGAGAAGAGATTGTCCATCCGCTGGCCCGACAACGGGTTGATGATGAACATATGCGCCGTGGCGGGGTTGGCTTCCGCCTCATAGTTGGGCACCTGATGGGCGGCGCCTGAAATCTTCGCCAATGCCGACGCGAGGGCCAGGGGTTGGCCGCAGATTTCCCCGCCGCTCCGGTCCGCCACATATTCGCGCGAGCGGGAAATCGCCATCTGCACCACCATTGCGGCGAGCGGGGCCAGGAACACCATCAGGATCGTACCGATGGCGCCGAACGGCGAGCCGTTGTTCTCCCGGTTTCCGCTACCGCCGAAAAACAGGCCGAAGTTTGCGAGCATCGAAATGGCGCCGGCGATGGTGGCGGTAATCGTCATAGTGAGGGTGTCGTGGTGCTTCACATGGGCCAGTTCGTGGGCCATCACCCCGGCGATCTCGTCACGATTGAGCATCTGCATGAGGCCGGTCGTGGCCGCTACGGCCGCGTTCTGCGGGTTGCGGCCGGTGGCGAAGGCGTTCGGCTGCGGATTATCGATGAGATAGACCTTGGGCATGGGCAGTTGTGCCCGGGTAGCCAGCTCGCGGACCATCTGCACGAAATCGGGCGCCGTTCGGTCGTCCACCTCCCGCGCGCCATACATGCGCAGCACCAGCTTATCGGCGTTCCAATAGCTGAAAAGGTTCATTCCGGCGGCCACGACGAAGGCGATCATCATGCCGCCCCGCCCGCCGATGGCGAAGCCAACCACCATGAACAGGGCGGTGAGACCCGCAAGCAGGATCGCCGTCCGAACGTAATTCATCATCTCCTCCACGCGGCATATGCCGCGAACCCATCTTCCCTGTGACCGATGTCGCAGGCTTTCCCGCGCGCCATGACGCGCAATGACATGAATAGGATGGGAATGCGGGCGCAGTGCCGCAAGGGCAGAAGCGGGCGGGAACACAAGCGGACCATCTGCACGATACCGATTCGTGCCACCTCCGTTCCTACTGTGTGCCCAACGATCCGGCGAACTGTCCCGAAGCGGGACACAGGCTCGGGCGCGTAGAACAAAACACGATCCTCAGCTTGATAGCGATTCGCGCTGGGTTCGTTCTGCATGCGATCCCGCCTATTGCACGCGCCGTCCCGATCCGGGACAGGAGGCGATCACGGGGCGGGAGATGCCGGTGGGACGGGCTGTCCGGGTGGCCATGCATGATCATCGGCGCGGCCGGGCGTTGCTGGAATGGGGGCGCCCTCCACCAAGGCACGGGCCGCCTCCCCCAATGGAAGAGAGGCTGGAACGGCGGTCGCCCCGGCAAGGGCATTTGCCCCGCGCGGGCCGTCGCTGAGCGAGAACGCTGGGCGCGAGCCGTCAGCTGCCGGGCCCGATGAAGGTGTCTCAGGGCTGGGTTCAGCCAGGAGCCGGGTCACGTCCTTCTGGGCGAAGAAGGCGAGTTTCCGGCCGCCGGCGCGCGTGAAGTGCACGCCATCCGCCTGGCGCAGCCGGCGTCGCTGGCCGTCCACAGCGGCTCCGGACGCCGCGTATTTTCCATCCTCGTCCAGGAAACCGTCCCACACACTGACAAACCCCGCCCCTGCCCGCGCCGCGTGGGTGCGCAAAATGTCGTTGAGCCGCTCATACATGGTGGAGGTGGCGGGGTTCTGCACCGGTGCGGGTCCCACCACGATGAGCCCGCCGACGCGGGTGCGCAGAGCGGCCAGCACGTCATCGATCCGCTTGCCGTAAAGCTCCACCCAACGGTCGGTCATCGGCTCGACGAATTGATCGCCGTCCTTGATTGGCCGCAGGTCATTGGAGCCAAGCGCGACGATGGTGGCGTTGGGCTTGGCGGCGGCGATAGCCTCCGGCAACCGAGCCAGGATTTCCGGGCCGCCGTGCTGCTCGGGGGGCAGAAACCCCTCGTCATCCTCACTGCGGTCGATAATGGCGGGATTGGAGCGGTCTCCCACGTAAAGATCGGCCAGGCCCTGCGCGAGTTGCCCCGCCAGTTGGTCGCCCAGCACCAGCACGAACTTCGTCGGCGGCTGCTTCTTGCCCTGAACGGCATCGGCCGCGGAATCGAACACCGCCCCTTCCGGCTCCGGGGGCGGGCGCTTGGGCGCGGGCGGCTGGACCGGCGCCTGCTGCTGCGGGAATATGTGCCACCCGCCGAACAGGTTGAATCCGCCGCCCTGCGGCACGTTCGCCGGCGGACGGGGAACGTTTCCCGGCGGCCGCAGAATGTCCTGAGCCACAGCGCCGCCCGGCCCGAGCGCGCACAAAAGCGCGGCGAGCATCACGAAACCGGTGCGTGGGCGATGGCTGGGAACGCGCGTCATCCGCAAGACATGACGCAGCTCTCGGGCCGTTTCAAGATGGCCCGGAAAATGATCATACCGCGCGTGGCGGTCTCAGTTGAGCTTGATGGTCACGTCGGAGATTGCCGCGCTCATCAGACGCTCCGCAGTGCCAGCCTCGTTGGCGACATTCGCGAGCAGCCCCTCGGCGGCCTTCACTGCGGCATCCGCCGCGAAGGCGCGGACATCGGCCAGGGCCTGGGTTTCGGCCTGCGCGATCTTGTCTTCCGCCATCTGGGTGCGGCGGGCGATGAAGTCTTCAAGCTTGGCGCGGGTTTCGGCGGCAAGGCGCTCGGCCTCGGCGCGGGCAGCGGTCACGATGGATTCCGCTTCAGTCTCGGCCTCGCGCTGCTTGCGCTTGTATTCCGCAACAAGCTTCTGGGCTTCTTCCTTCAGGCGGCGGGCCTCGTCCAGCTCGGCAGCAATGCGCGCACCGCGTGCATCAAGCGCCGAAGTCAGGGTCCGGTGGACGCCGTAATAAAGCAGGATGCCGACAAACAGGAAAAAGGCGATGGCGACCCAGAGTTCGGCCAATTCCATTTCATTCATGGCGGATCCTCGATCACCCGTCTCGTTCGACCCCGCGCGGCGCGCGGGCGCTGTTTATCGTCAGGCCGCAGACTTGCTGGCGAGGGCGGCATCCACCGCGCTCTCCACTTCGCGCTGCTCAAGAGTGACGCCGACCAGCGCCGTCACGATCGACTTGGCCGTGTCCACGGCAATACCGCGAACATGGGAAAGTGCCTCTGTCTTGGTGGCACCGATGCGCACTTCGGCCTCTTCCAGCTTGGTGGCGAGGGTCGCCTCCAGGCTTTCGCGGTTGGCTTCGCTTTCGGCATTGAGCCGATTGCGGGCTTCCCCTGCGATGGAATTCGCCTTGTTGCGGGCCTCGACCAACGCCTTTTCATAGGCCGCCAGCGCGGCCTCGCTCTCGGCGCGGCGCTGGCTGGCTTCCGCCAGATCGCGGGCAATGCGGTCGTGACGTTCTTCTAGAATGCGGCCGATGCGCGGAAGCGTCACCCGGCTCATCAGGAAATAAAGCGCCCCGAAACTCACCGCCAGCCACATCAGCTGCGAGAACCAGGTGGTCGGATTGAACGGCGGGAATCCCCCGCCGCCGCCATGACCGCCTTCGGCTTCAGCGCCAGCCGCCAGGGCCGCCCCTCCGAGGAGGACGCAGCCCGTCAGCGCGACGGACAGGTTCAGCTTCCAATGCTTGGTCATAGTGCGCGTCCCGCTCATTCGAACGTCATTCCCGATAGGGCTCCTGCAAATGCCGGCGCCCGTTTGGTTCACGCCACGAACAGCAGAACCAGGGCGACGACGAGCGCGAAGATGCCGAGGCCTTCCGCGAGCGCCGCGCCGATGAAGGCGCGAGCAAACTGGCCGTCGGCAGCCGACGGGTTGCGCAGAGCGCCAGCGAGGAAGTTGCCGAAGATGTTGCCCACGCCGATGGCGGCCAGGCCCATGCCAAGGCACGCGAGACCAGCGCCGAGGAACTTTGCAGCATTCGCGTCCATTGTTCTGCTCCTTGAGAAACGCGTTTAAGGGGTCGAGGGTGTCGGGCTCAGTGTCCCGGGTGCACCGCATCGTTGAGATAGATCGAGGTCAGCACCGCGAACACATAGGCCTGCAGCACCGCGACCAGGAGTTCCAGCGCGGTCAGTGCCACGATCATGAAGAACGGAAGCACCGCGCCGAACATGCCGGCGACGCCCGCCGATGCCAGACCCACCACGAAGAAGGCGAACACCTTCAGCGCGATATGACCGGCCAGCATATTCGCGAACAAGCGCAGCGACAGGCTGATCGGACGGGAGAGGAACGACACGACCTCAATCAGCACCACGAAGGGCAGAAGGAAGGACGGAACGCCCGACGGCACGAAGAGATGAAGGAAGTGGGTGCCGTGCTTGTAGAAGCCATAGACAATCACCGTGCCGATCACCAGCAGCGCCAGGGCGGCGGTGACAACGATGTGGGCGGTGATCGTAAAGGTGTAAGGCACCAGGCCGATCACGTTCGCGACGAACACGAACATAAACAGCGAGAACACCAGCGGAAAGAAGATCATGCCTTCGGTGCCGGCGGAGTCGCGCACCATCTTGGCAATGAATTCGTAGGACATCTCCGCCACCGACTGCATGCGTCCCGGCACCAAAGTGCGGCCGCGCGTGGCGTAGGTCAGGAAGAAAAAGATCGCGGCGACGATGCCGATCATGAACGCCGAAGCGTTGGTGAACGAAAACGACACCCCGCTGATGTGCAACAGCTCGACATAGCGTTGCACTTCGAACTGGTGGATCGGATCAATGGTCATCCGACGCGCGCCCCTGTGTCGTGCGGCACTTGCCGCGCCTCGTCATGAAAACTAAGGCCTCCCCACACCGAACGCGGCGCGGGGAAACCCCAAACGGGCGGACCCTCAACTCGCGAGGCCCCTTATTTCTTTTCAACCTTGCGTCCGGTTTCGCCGGCGGCGCGCATCATATTGACGACGCCCGCCCCGAAACCAACGAGGGTGAACACCAAAATTCCCCAGGGCGCCAAGCCGAACATCTGATCGATGCCCCAGCCGACGGCCGCCCCGACGAGTACCCCGGCCACGAACTCGGACCCAAGCCGGAGGGCGAGGGCCATACTCGAAGAGGTGGACGCATTATCACGCCCTCCCTTCGGCTGCGATTGGTCTCTCGGCTGCGCCTTGTCAAGCGCGGCATTGAGACGCTGAAGCCGATCGGCGAGCGCAGGATCGCTAGCCTCCGGGCCTTGTTCCAGCGGGATTTCGCCCGCATCCCGATGGTCCGATTCCGAACGTTTCGGCATGGCACGAACTCCGGTTTCGGTGGAGGGAAACGAGACGAGCACGGCCTCCGAAACCGCGCGGCACCATAGTTGCGGCAAAATTGAGTGTCAAGGACACGTCCGCCGCAGATAACTTATTGATTTAACTGAAAAATTCGTTCGTGTGCGGCGCGGCGCGGCGTATCAGCTCACCTCGCGTAACCGCTCGGCACTCTGAAGATCCACCGAGACCAGCCGCGAGACCCCCCGCTCCGCCATCGTAACACCGAACAATCGGTTCATTCGCGCCATGGTGATGGGATTGTGCGTGATGGTCAGGAAACGCGTATCGGTCAGGCGCGTCATTTCGTCCAGCATGGTGCAGAAGCGCTCCACGTTGGCATCGTCCAGCGGCGCGTCCACTTCATCCAGCACGCAAATCGGCGCCGGATTGGTGAGAAACACCGCGAAGATCAGCGCCATTGCGGTGAGTGCCTGCTCGCCGCCGGAGAGCAGGGAGAGGGTCTGGGGCTTCTTGCCGGGCGGTTTGGCGATGATGTCCAGCCCTGCCTCCAGCGGATCGTCCGCATCCGTGAGAATGAGTTGCGCCTCGCCACCCCCGAACAGCGTGTCGAACAGCTTGCGGAAATGGGCGTCCACGACCACGAACGAGGCCTGAAGGCGTTCGCGTGCCTCGCGGTTGAGGCTCTGGATGCCCGCCCGCAGCCGCTTGATGGCTTCGGTGAGGTCATCCCGCTCGTTGGTGAGTGTCCCGTATTGGGCTTCCGCCTCCTGAAGCTCCAGATCGGCCCGCAAATTCACCGCCCCGAGCCGCTCACGCTCGCGCCGCGCGCGGTCGAGCGAAGCCTCGATGTCGCCCAGCGGCGGCACGGGAGCGTCGGGCTGTAGCCCTGCGGCCTCCCTGGCGCTCTCCGGAGAGCCGCCGAAAGCCTCCGCGATCTCGCGAGCCGCGTCGTCCCGGCGCTGGCGGGCGCCTTCTACTCGCGCCTCTGTGCGGGCGCTCTCCTCACGGGCAGCGGCCATAGCCTCGAGCGTATCGCGCGATGCGCGGTCGGTCGCCGCCAGCACCGATTCGCCTTCCACGAGCCTATCTGCTGTGGCCCGGCGGGCGGCTTCGGCGGTTTCCAACTCGGAAAGCAGTGAGCGTCTCTTCAGGATCAGTTCGGCGGGCGCCTCCTCGGTGGCAGCCAGTTCGTCAGCCGCCTCCGCGCGCCGCGCTTCAAGCGCGGCGATGCGCGCAGCCGCGCCGCCCGCCCGCTCGCGCCAGGACCGTTCCTCTCCAGCGATCGCCTCAAGCCGCTTCGCCCGCGCCGCGCGTTCGCGCTCATGGCCCGCGGCGGCGGCCCGGGCTTCCGCGAGTGTCGCGCGCGCCTGGGCGGCCTCCCCTCTGGCGGTGGCCAGATCAGCATCGATCAGCGCCGGCGCTTCCAGAGCCGCGAGCCCGGCTTCCGCTTCGGCCACCCTGTCCTCGCCTTCCTCGCGGCTGGCGGCGATGCGCACGCGCGCCTCCTCCAGCGCGGAGAGGCGGGCGGCGTGCTGACTGGCCTTGCGCTCGGCGGCGGCCTCGGCTTCGCGCGCCTGCTCGGCGACGCGCTGGGCGGTCCGTCGCGCCTCGCGGGTCTGCACCTCCTGCGCCGCAGCCGCCTTCAGGCGGGAATCCAGCGTGGCGGCATCGGCGCGGATCGTGTTCAAGACGCGGCGCGCCTCCTCAACCTCGGCATTGAGGTCGGCAAGGCGATTGCGTTCCGCGAGGCGGCGGGCGGCCGGGGTGGGGGCGTCAGCCGCGGCGACGAGCCCGTCCCACCGCCACATATCGCCTTCACGGGACACCAGCCGCTGCCCCGGTTTCAGCAGGGCCTGGAGCCGGGATCCCTCGCCTCTGGGGACAATGCCCACCTGGGCAAGGCGGCGGCCGAGCGCGGGCGCGCCATCCACGAAGTCGGCGAGCGAAGCGGCTCCCTCGGGCAGCGCGGGATCGGTGGAGACCAACGCGGCGCCGGCCCATCGGGCGGTCGCCCGGTCATCCACCGGCAGATCCAGATCATCGCCCAGCGCAGCACCCAGCGCGGTCTCGAAGCCCTTGGAAACGCGCAGCAGGTCGACAACAGGTGGAAACCGCCTATCGGCGGACTGAAGCAGCTTTTCCAAAGTGCGCGCCTCGGCGTCGAGGCGCCCAAAGGCGCGCTCGGCCTCGCCGAGGCGGGGTCGCAGTGCCTCCACCGTTTGGCGGGCATCCGCATGGGCGGCTTCGGCGGTGCCAGCGACCTCTTCGGCGACCTCAAGCCGCTCACGGGCAATATCAGCCGCTTCGCGCCGGCGCTCCAGATCGGCTGTGCCGGCTTCCTGGGCCAGCCGCGCGGCTTCCGCCTCCACCGAGGCGCGCTCGGCGGCATTGCGCATGAGCCGCGCACGCGCATCGCGCACTTGCGCTTCGAGGGCGGAGCGCCGGGCACCAACATCGGCATAGGCGCGCGTGCGCTCCTCCAGCGCTTGTTCGGCGAACACCACCCGCCGCTCCGCATCCGCGACCGCAAGCATGGTATCCGTGGCGGCGGCGACCGCCTGTTCCTGCTCGGCGCGCAAGCCGTCCGCCTCATCCTCCAGCCGGTCCAGCACGCCTGAAGCATCGGCGGAAAGCGCGTCCTCACGAGCCATATCCTGAACCAGTTGCACCATGCGGCGCTCAAGTTCCTGTCGCCGGGCGGCAAGGCGGCTTTCCTCCCGGTCCAGTTCGGTGCGGGCCAAGGTGAGGCGCTGTAACCGGGCCGCCGCCTCGGCCTCGGCCTGGCGTAGGCCGGGCAAGTGATGCGCGGCTATCGCCTGAAGGCGGGCCGCCTCGGCCTGGGCGCGGGTTCGCTCGGCCACTTCGCGGGTGCCGGCCTCCACCGCGCGCTCGGCATCGGCAAGCTGGGTGGCGGTCTCGCGCCAGCGCAGCCACAGCAGCGAGGCTTCATATCTGCGCACGTCGTCGGAAATGGCCCGGTAGCGCACCGCTTGGCGCGACTGGCGCCGCAGCCCCTCGATCTGTGCGGCGATCTGCACCACCACGTCTTCCAGGCGCAGCAGGTTAGCCTCGGCCGCCTTCAGGCGCAGTTCCGCCTCATGGCGTCGGGCATGCAGGCCGGCGACGCCCGCCGCCTCCTCCAGAATGCGTCGACGCGCCGCCGGCTTCGCGCCGACGATCTCGCCGATCTGACCTTGCCGCACCAGGGCAGGCGAGCGAGCGCCGGTAGAAGCATCGGCAAACAGAAGGTGCACGTCTCGGGCGCGCACCTCACGGCCGTTGATCCGGTAGTGGGAGCCTGCGCCCCGATCGATGCGGCGGACCACCTCCAGCGCGTCGCTATCATTGAAGGCGGCGGGAGCGGTGCGGTCGCTATTGTCGAGATGCAGCATCACCTCGGCGGCATTGCGCGCCGGACGGGTGGTGGTGCCGGCAAAGATGACGTCGTCCATGTCCTGGGCGCGGAACGCCTTGTGGGAGCTTTCCCCCATGGCCCAGCGCATGGCTTCCACCAGATTGGACTTGCCGCAGCCGTTCGGCCCCACGACGCCGGTGAGGCCGGGCTCGATCAGAATCTCTGTCGGCTCCACAAAGGTCTTGAAACCCAGGAGCCGGAGGCGGGTGAACTTCATTGCGAGGCGGTGTGCCAGCCTTTGCCGGTTGCGGTCAAATGCAGCGTGAGGGCGCAGAGGGGCCGGAGCAAGGCCAAGGGTTGCGCGGTCCACAGCCTGCGCCCCGAAATCCCCGGCTTGCGGAGCGTTTGGACGAACCACCAGCGCATTCAGCGGCAAACCCGCATCATCCCCGCCTTCCCTCCGAGCCTCCGGCGCTCTAGAAGCGTTCCCGGCAATTGCGCTTGCCTGAGCGCGCACCATCTATGGGGCAACGCGGGCACGCGCTTTTCCGAGCTTCAAGGACGAGGACATATGCTGCTCAATCAGGCAGGGGACGTGAACGGCACGACGGCGGGCGCCGACGATCTCGTCATCGACACCACCACACAGACCTTCATGGTCGATGTGATCGAGGAATCGCGGCGCCGTCCGGTGCTCGTGGACTTCTGGGCGCCCTGGTGCGGCCCGTGCAAGACGCTCGGCCCGATCATCGAAAAGGCGGTCAAATCCGCCAAGGGCAAGGTCAAGCTCGCCAAGATGAACATTGACGAGCATCCCGCGATCGCCGGCCGCCTCGGCATCCAGTCCATCCCCGCCGTCTACGCCTTCGTCAACGGCCAGCCGGTCGACGGCTTCACGGGCGCCCTGCCCGAAGGCCAGGTGAAGGCTTTCATCGAGCGCCTGCTGGGCGGGGCGGTGGATGCCGACGTCGCCGAAATCCTCGCCGCCGCCGAGCAGGCACTGACTGAGGGCGATGCCCCCGGTGCGGCCGAGATTTTCGCCCATGTGCTTGGCGCGGAGCCGGAGAACCTGAAGGCGTTCGGCGGACTGGTGCGCGCCCAGGTGCTGGGCGGCGCGCTGGAGGAAGCCAAGGCAACGCTGGATATGGTCCCCGCCGGCAAGGAAAACGACCCGGCGATTTCCGCCGCGCGCGCCGCGCTGGATCTGGCGGAACAGGCCGCCTCGCTCGGCGACATGGCCCCTCTGGAGGCGGCCGTGGCCGCCGATCCGGCCGATCATCAGGCGCGCTTCGATCTCGCCTTGGCGCTGAACGCCAAGAACCAGCGTGATCAGGCGCTCCAGCACCTGCTGGAGATCGTCAAGCGTGACCGCACCTGGGACGAGGACGGCGCCCGCAAGCAGTTGGTGCAATTCTTCGAGGCGTGGGGGCCGACCGATCCGCACACCGTTGGCGGACGCAGGAAGCTCTCGACGATCCTCTTCTCCTGAGCGTGATTGCCCGGCAGGCCTCGCACTCTCCATTTTGAAAGACCCGGACCATCGTGGCCGCGCATCGCTCATATAACGCTCCCGGCGACCTGCCCGCGGTCGCCCCCGTCTTCCCGCTGTCGGGGGCGCTGCTGCTGCCGCGCGCCGAACTGCCGCTCAACATCTTCGAGCCGCGCTACCTGGAAATGGTGGATGACGCGCTGGCGGGCGGGCGTGTGATCGTCATGGTGCAGCCCGACGAATCCAAGCCGGAGGGCGAAGCCGGGCCGCGCCTGTTCCAGATGGGCTGCCTTGGTCGCCTCACCCAGTTCGCCGAGAGCGGAGACGGCCGCTATCTCATCACCCTCACCGGCATTTCCCGGGTGCGGATCGGTGAGGAAGTGGCGACGGATACCCCCTATCGCCAGTTCCATGTGGATGCGGCACCTTTCTCCGGGGATTTCGAAGAAGGGATCGGCGAGGACAAGGTGGATCGCTCCGCGCTGCTCGGAGCGTTGGCGGACTTTCTAGAGGCCAACAAGCTGGAAGCGGACTGGGAAGGCATCCAGCAGGCCGGCACCGAGACGCTGGTGAACGCGCTCTGCGTGATGTCGCCGTATGGCGCGCTGGAAAAGCAGGCGCTGCTGGAGGCCAAGGACCTCAAGGAGCGGGCCGACATGCTGGTGGCCATCACCCAGATGATGCTGGCCCGCATGCCGGGCGACGACGGCGAGCCCTCCCTTCAATAGCGGTCATGCAAGCCGCGTATTGCCGCTGAAATTATACACCCTCGAATAAAAAAGGCCCCGCGCGAGCGGGGCCTTTTGTTTCTGGCGGCGGATTGCGCCGGAGATTACTCCCCGAAGCTGGGCTGCTCCACCGGCGCCTGCTCCTCATCGCCGCCCTCGGGCCGCTCGGCGCGCGTGCGATAGCGGCTGCGACGGCGACGGGTCCCCGTGGCGGCTGCATCACCGGCTTCCGGAACCTCGGGCGCAGCGGCAACAACAGCTTCCGCCACTTCAACGCGCGGCTGCTCGTCCTGCGCGACGTCCCGCGTGGGGACTTCACGCACAGGAGCTTCACGCGGCTCGCCGCGCCCGCCACCCGTGATGAAGGACGGCAGGCCCAGGGGCTGGGCATCCTCGTCCCGCGCAAACCGCTCGACACGCTCGGGGCGTTCCACACGCTCCGGACGTTCGACCCGCTCGGGCCGCTCTACGCGTTCCGGACGCTCGGCTCGCTCCTGGCGGGGCGGACGGGGCGGACGGGGTGCGTGCCCCCCGTTCTGGTCGTCTTGGCGCGGCGGACGCGGTGCATAGCCGCCGTTCTGGTCGTCCTGGCGAGGCTGGCGAGGTACGTACCCGGTATCTTCCTCGGGGCCACGGCTTCGGTTCTCGCGCGGCGCCTGGTAGCTCTCGCCGCCCTGGTCATCGCGGTTGCCGCGCTGCTGGTAGGCATTCTGACGATTGTCGCGAGGCTGACGATCGTCCCGCTGCGGGCGATCATCGCGGGGCTGGCGATCATCGCGTTGGGGGCGATCATCGCGGCCTTGGCGCTGCTCGCGGGGCTGGTAATTGTCCCGCTGCTGATAATTGTCGCGAGGCTGAAAGGTCTCGCGCGGCTGATAGGCCTGCGGTGCTTCCATGCCGCCCATGTCCTCGCCCTCCTCCTCGCCCTCTTCGTCCTCAGGGCGGCCGAAGCCTTGCTGCGGGGCGAACTGAGCCTGAAGGGTCGCGATAAGGCGCAGATAGTGCTCGGCATGCTGGTAGTAGTTTTCAGCCGCCACATAGTCCCCGGAGGACTGGGCATCGCGCGCAAGCTGCTGATATTTTTCGGCAACATGATGCGCCGTACCGCGCACCTTCACGTCGGGACCGTTCGATTCGTAGACCCGCGTCAGGGGATTGGAGCCACGCCGGGGAGGGTTCTGCCGGCCGCGCATGCGCTTCTGCTGACCATTTCTCATCTGGATCGTTCTCTACTCGCTCGGCTTGAAGTCGCCGGTTTGCCGCCGGAACCAGAGCGCTGCGGCCAAAGCCGAACGTCGCCTCCCGGGGAAAGACAAGGCGGATAACCGCCGTTCACGGCTGAGGGCAACGCCCCTGGCCTGTTGAAGTAAACCCTTGAAAAATCAGGATCCGTTCGAACCATGAGCCTCGCTACGCGCATCTGCGCGGCCAGCCAACCCGCCCTCCGCGCAGCCACACCGGACATGCGCGCGAGAAACAGGATAATGCGTTCGTCCCGCAAAGGAGGGCGCGGCGCGGTCTAGGCGCACCGCCAACTCACCTTTCGTCACACCCGAATGATCTGTTCAGATTTCGGGAGTGCGCTTCAGTCCCGTGGATCTCGTCCATGGACCGATGCATCGGTTCGACTCCTGAGATAGGACACTATCGAGTTCGCTCCACCCTTCCAAGCGGTTTTTTCGTGGCTCCGTGCGGCTCCACGCCCTATCGACGCCATGCAGCGAGCGCCCGCGCAATGCCTCCGAGGTCGCGGCGGGCCGGACGCGAGACATTGAGCCCCGCATCACGCAGCAGATGCGCCACCGCCGCCTCCTGCCCGACACCCAGTTCGAGGACGCAGGCCCCGCCCGGTACCAGCAATCGGGGAAGCGCGGCGGCTATAGTCGCATAGGCGTCAAGGCCTTCGCGCCCCCCGTCCAGAGCCGTTTTGGGATCGTGTCCCCGCACCTCAACGTCAAGGCCGGCAATGTCTGCGCTGGGAATATAGGGCGGGTTCGACACGACGAGATCGAACGGCCCCGCCAACGCTTCCGCCCAATCGCCCGCAAGGACCTGCCCGCGGCTAGCAAAACCCAGACGTGCCAGATTGTCGCGCGCCGTCAAAGCCGCACCCATTGAGCGGTCCACGCCAATCCCTGTGGCATTGGGCAACTCCTGGAGCAAGGCCGCAAGGATCGCCCCGCTGCCTGTTCCGAGGTCGAGGACGCGTAGCGCTACGCTTCGGTCCGGAATCAGCGACAGCGCCTCCTCCACCACCGTCTCGGTATCCGGACGGGGCACGAGCGTTTCCTTGGAGAGACCGAAGGGCAGGCTCCAGAATTCCTTTTGGCCCAGGATGCGCGCCACCGGCTCGCCCGCGATCCGGCGCGCCAGCAGGTCCTCGGCTCGACCGGCCTCGACCAGCGACACAGGCTCGTCGGAGAGCAGGGCGGCGGGATCAACGCCCAGCGCGAAGCCGAGCAATAGTCGCGCGTCGAGATCGGCGCCGGGAATACCCGCCTGCCTCAGGCCCTCGGCCATCAGCCGGCGCATGTGCGTGCGGGTGGGCGCGCGCACCGCCTTACCCCTCGGCGGAGGCCATCAGCTCCGCCTGATGCTCAGTGATGAGGGCGTCGAGAATCTCGTCCAGCGCCATGCCTGCGATCACCTCCTCCAATTTATAGAGGGTCAGGTTAATGCGGTGGTCGGTCACACGGCCCTGAGGGAAATTATAGGTTCGGATGCGCTCGGAGCGATCGCCCGATCCCACCTGTCCGCGTCGGTCGGCGGCGCGGCTCTGCTCGGCGCGCTGGCGCTCCGCGTCCAGCATGCGCGCGCGCAGCATCGCCATGGCCCTCGCCTTGTTCCGATGCTGGGACCGTTCGTCCTGCACCGCCACCACGATGCCGGTGGGAATATGGGTGATGCGCACCGCGCTCTCTGTCTTGTTCACATGCTGCCCGCCGGCGCCCTGGGCACGGTAAACGTCGATCCGCAGATCGCTCTCGTTGATGTCCACGTCCACCTCCTCCGCCTCGGGTAGAACGGCGACAGTGGCGGCGGACGTGTGGATGCGTCCCGACCCCTCCGTATCCGGCACGCGCTGGACACGGTGGACGCCGGATTCGAACTTCAGCCGCGCGAAGGCGCCCGCACCGTGGAGGGCGGCGATGACTTCCTTGTAACCGCCCATGCTGCCCTCGCTTTCCGAGAGCACCTCCACCGACCAGCCCTTTTCGGCGGCGTAGCGGGTATACATGCGGAACAGATCGCCTGCGAAAAGCGCCGCCTCGTCGCCGCCGGTGCCGGCGCGCACTTCCAGGATCACGCCGCGCGAATCCATGGCGTCCTTGGGTAGCAGGGCGATGCGCACGGCGGCCGTCAGGCGCTCGAGTTCGCCCTCAAGGCGCTCCAGTTCGCTCTGGGCGAGGGCGCGCATCTCGGCGTCGGTCTCGGGATCGTTCAGCATCTCACGCGTGTCAGCGAGATCGCGGGCGGCGAGGCGAAGCGCGCGAACCTCCTCCACCACCGGGGTCAGCTCGGAGAATTCACGCCCGAGCCGAACATACTCCTCGCCCTCCGCTCCAGCGGCGAGCATTGCCTCGACCTCGCCGTGGCGTGCGACCAATTGGTCAAGCTTGGCGATTGGCAGTCTGGCGAGGAAATCTTCGCTCAAAGCGGCAATCCGCTGAGATCGGCGAAGGCACGCAGGGTGCTGCGCACGTCCACCGTCCCGGATGTGTCGGCGAGAAGGGGCAGGAGCACCGCGCGGGCCGCCCCGACGTTAAGCTTCAGTATGGTCGCCTTCACCGGCCCGATTGCGGCCGGCGACAAAGACAGCGAACGGTAACCCAGCGCCGCAAGCGCCACCGCCTCAAGCGGACGCGATGCCAGTTCGCCGCACAGTGTCACGGGCTTGCCGTGCCGCTCACCCGCCTCCGCGACTGCGCGGAACGCCCGCAGCGCGGGCGGGGAAAGCGGGTCGAACCGGTCGGCCACGCGCACATTGCCCCGGTCGGCTGCGAACAGGAATTGCACGAGGTCGTTTGACCCAACCGAAAGGAAATCCACCCGCGAGAGAATTTCATCGAGCTGGAACAGCAGCGAGGGCACTTCCACCATGGCACCCACGAACACCCGCTCCGGCAGGCCGTGGCCGTGCTTGCGTAAATGGGTCAGTTCCCGCTCCAGGATCGCCTTCGCCTGATCGAACTCGGAGGCTGCGGCGACCATGGGAAACATGATGCGCAGATCGCGCCCGGCGCCCGCCCGCAGCAGGGCGCGCAACTGGCTGCGCAGCAGGCCGGGCCGGTCCAGGCCGAGGCGGATCGCCCGCCAGCCGAGAGCAGGGTTCTCCTCCTCGACGGTGCGCATGTAAGGCAGCACCTTGTCGCCGCCGATATCCAGCGTGCGGAACGTCACCGGGCGGTTTCCCGCCGCATCAAGGACCGCGCGATAGAGCTTCAGTTGCTCCGAAATGCGCGGGAAGGCCGAGGCGATCATGAACTGGAGTTCGGTGCGGAACAGGCCGATACCCGCCGCGCCGGTCTCTGCGATGTGCGGCAGGTCCACCAGCAGGCCGGCATTCAGGTTCAAATCGATGACGATGCCGTCACGCGTGATGGAGGGCTCGTCACGCAGGGCAGCATATTGCGCCTGCCGACGGGCGCGGAAGCGCACCTTCTCGGCATAAGCCGCCTCGACATCGCCGGGCGGGCGCAGATGAACTTCACCGGCCTGCCCGTCGACAATGACAGGGTCGCCGGGCTCCACAAGGCTGGCGGCATTCGCCACCTGACCCACCGCCGCGATTCCGAGCGCCCGTGCGACGATGGTGACATGGCTGGTCGCCCCACCCTCCTCAAGCACAAGGCCCCGCACGCGGGTGCGGTCGTAATCCAGCAGCGCCGCCGGGCTCATGTTGCGGGCGAAGATCACCGCATTCTCGGGGAGGTCTTGCCGGTCGGCACCGCGCCCGCGCCCGGTCAGTTCGCGCAGCAGCCGGTTGGCGAGATCGTCCAGGTCGTGCAGGCGTTCCCGCAGATAGGGATCGGAGGCGCGCATGATGCGCGCACGGGTATCGGACTGGACGCGCTCCACCGCCGCCTCGGCGGTCAGCCCGGTGAGCACCGCCTCGCGCATCTTGCGCATCCACCCCCGATCATGCGCGAACATGCGGTAGGCTTCGAGAATCTCGCGGTGCTCGCCGGCCTTGGAAAGGCCGTCCTCCTCCAGCAGGCGGTCGATGGACGCCCGCAGCTTGTCGATGGCGCCGTCGAGCCGGGCGGTTTCGCCCTGCACGTCATCGGCAATCACGTTGGTGACGATGACGCGCGGCTCGTGTAGCACCACATGGCCAAGCCCGAGGCCGTCGGCGAGCGGAACGCCCGTGAGATGGACGGGCCGGCGCACCGCAGGCTCGGCGCCGGGCCGGGCCAGAACCGTGAGTTCACCCGAGGCGATCATCTCCGCCAGCACCATGGCCGTGGTCTGAAGCGCCTCGATCTCCTCCTCGGCATAGGTGCGGTGGGCGCGATTCTGCACCACCAGCACGCCGAGCGTGTTGCCAGCGCGCAGGATCGGCACGCCCAGGAAGGAATTGTAGATTTCTTCGCCGGTTTCCGGCCGGTAGGAGAATTCCGGGTGGTTCTGCGCGTCGGAGATGGCGACCGGCTCGGCCTCGCGGGCAACGTGGCCGACGAGGCCCTCGTTCACGCGCATAACAGTCTGATGGACCGCGTCTCGGTTCAGACCTTCCGTAGCGTACAGCTCAAGAGTCTGGTCGACCCGCAGCACATAGACCGAGCAGACTTCCGCCACCATATTGGCAGCGATAAGCACCACGATCTTATCAAGGCGGTCCTGCGCGCTGACCGGCTCCGCCATCACCTCGCGGAGGCGTCTCAGGAGCACGCGGGGGCCGCCGAGCGCGCCACGCATCGACCGCATCCTTAAAAAATAACCTAGAGACCGCAGACCCGGAATGGGTTGCCGGTGGCGCCCCCAGCGCCAAGGGACCGCTACAAGACAACAGCTAGCTGTCGAGTCCGTATAGCGAATGGAGAGTCCGCACCGCAAGCTCGGTATAAGCCGCTTCGATCAGGATCGAAATCTTGATCTCCGATGTGGTGATGGCGAGGATGTTGATGCCCTTTCCTGCCAAGGCGTGGAACGCCTTCGCCGCAACGCCGGCATGCGAGCGCATGCCGATGCCGATCACCGACACCTTTACCACATCCGCCTCGCCTTCCAGCGTTTCGTAGCCGATGCTCGCCCGCGCCTGCTCGAGCGCGACCTTGGCGCGGTCGAAGTCGGCCGAGGGCACGGTAAAGGTGATGTCGGTGAAACCGTCAGCCGACACGTTCTGGACGATCATGTCCACATTGATGTGCGCTTCGGCCAGCGGAACGAACACCGCCGCCGCGATTCCTGGCTTGTCGGCGACCCGGCGGATCGACACCTGCGCCTCGTCGCGGGCGAAGGCGATGCCCGTAACCACCTGGGATTCCATCTGGGTCGCCATGATTTCCTCCTCGTCGCAGATCAGCGTACCCGCCGCTTCCGCCACTGCCATGTGCGGGGCATCGGGGTCTTCGAAGCTGGAACGCACGAATGTGCGGACCTTATGCACCATGGCAAGCTCGACCGAGCGCACCTGAAGCACCTTGGCTCCCAGGGATGCCATTTCCAGCATTTCCTCGAATGCCACCTTCGCCAGGCGCCGGGCGCGCGGCACCATGCGTGGATCTGTCGTGTAGACTCCGTCCACGTCGGTATAGATGTCGCATCGATCTGCGCCTATGGCGGCGGCGATGGCAACTGCACTGGTGTCGGAACCGCCCCGCCCCAGCGTCGTGATCCGCCCAGTCGGCAGATGCATGCCCTGGAAGCCGGCGATAACCGCCACCTCGCCCTCGTCCATGCGCTCGGTCAGGTCGGCGCCGTCGATTTCGAGGATGCGGGCGGAGCCGTGGGCATCGTCCGTGGAAATGGGAATCTGCCATCCTTGCCAGGAGCGAGCGGTGACGCCAATGTTTTGGAGCGCGATGGCGAGCAGGCCCGAGGTCACCTGTTCGCCGGAGGCGACCACCGCGTCATACTCGCGGGCATCGTGAAGATTGGAGGCATCGCGCACCCAGCCGACCAGTTCATTGGTCTTGCCCGACATGGCGGAAACCACCACCGCCACCGAATAGCCGGCATCCACCTCGCGCTTCACATGACGCGCAACGGTGCGGATGCGATCGATTGTGGCGACCGAGGTGCCGCCGAACTTCATCACCAGCCGAGCCATGGCTCGCGTCTCTCTTCAAAAAAGGAAAGGGGTAGAGGGCGGACGCGCGGGAAATGCCCGCGGGATACACCATCATTTTCGCGCGCGCAGGCCCCTGCGGCACGGGGAGGCGCGCTCAAGCGCGACGATAATGCTGGCCGTCTGGCACATTCCCTCAACCCTCCCCGTGCGTCTCGGCGCGCGGGTTCTTCAAGTGGGCGCCTAGATAGCGGGCCGCCGCCGGAACTGCAACTGGGCGCAGCCCGCGCGACGCGAAATCCCATCCGATCGGGCGAGCCGCTTCAGGCAGCGCGCACGGTCTGCGCCACCGCAGCGGGCGCCGGCCCGCCGGTCGCCCAATCCAGAAGCTCCACCGTGTGGACCACAGGCACGCCGCTGGCGCTGCCGATCTGGGTCATGCAGCCGATGTTGCCGGCGGCGATGATGTCGGGCGCCAGCGCCTCCAGATGCCCGACCTTGCGGTCGCGCAGCCGGGTTGCGATCTCGCTCTGGAGCATGTTGTAGGTGCCCGCCGAGCCACAGCACAAATGGCTCTCGAACGGCTCCGCCACCTCGAACCCGGCATTCCGCAACAGCGTCACCGGCGACGTCTTGACCTTCTGGCCGTGCTGCAGCGAACAGGCGGAATGATAGGCGACCTTGCGCCCCATCGACCGCTCCACCTTGGGGACACCGTGCTTCGCCAGGAATTCGGTGATGTCCATGGCGATTGCGGACACGCGCTCCGCCTTTTCGGCATAGGCACCGTCCAGGCGGAACACGTAGCCATAATCCTTGATCGAGGTGCCGCAGCCGGACACCGTGACCAGGATGGCGTCCAGCCCCTCGGCATCCATCTCCGCCGTCCAGGCATCGATATTCGCCTTGGCGAGGGCGTTCGCCTGGGCTTCCCGGCCCATGTGATGGGGCAGCGAGCCGCAGCAGCCCTCGCCCTTTACCCGCACCACCTCGACGCCGAGCCGGTTGAGGAGCCGCATGGCGGCCTCGTCGATCTCCGGCCGCAAGGCGGGCTGCGCGCAGCCCGCCAGAAGAGCCACGCGCGCCCGGCGCGGCCCGGTTGCCGGATGCACCCCCGGCCCCTCGCTCGCGCTCCGCCCATGCGGCAGCCGCGCGAGCCGCAGCATGGCCGCAAGCGGGCGCAGCGGCTTGATGGCCTGGAACAGTGGGATCAAGGGCTTGGCCATGACCCCGCCGAGCATGGCGAGGCGGAACCGGTCGCGGTAAGGCAGGACCGCCGCCAGCATTGCCCGGTTCATCCGGTCGAAGAACGGCCGCCGGTAGGTCTCCTCGATATGGTCGCGGGCGTGATCCACCAGATGCATGTAGTTCACCCCCGACGGGCAGGTGGTCATGCACGACAGGCAGGAGAGGCAGCGGTCCACATGCTTGACCACCTCCGGCGTCGCCGGGCGGTCGTTCTCCAGCATGTCCTTGATGAGGTAGATGCGCCCGCGCGGGCTGTCGAGTTCATCGCCCAGCAGCACATAGGTCGGACAGGTGGCGGTACAGAACCCACAGTGGACGCACGCCCGCAGAATCTTATCCGCCGCCTCGATGCGCGGGTCGGCAAGCTGGGCGAGGGAGAATTCAGTTTTCATTGGTCTTTTCTCCCGGAACCGACTCGGCGGCGGCGAAGGTGTCACCCGCCTCCCCAGCCCTTTCCCGCAAGTGGGGAGGGAGCGTGCGGCGCTCTCTCATCTCACATCCCCGCATACATCCGCCCCGGGTTGAGCAGGCACTTGGGATCGAAGCTGGCCTTGACGCGCTGGGTCAGGGCTTCGAGGGCGAAGTCGAGCGGTTGGAACACTGCGCCGGCGCGCTCGGCGGCGGTGGCCCGGACCAGAGTGGCGTGGCCGCCATGGGGGCGAAGCGCGGCCCGGACGTCCTGCGCATGGGCCGCCTCGCCGGGCATCAGCAGCCAGACGAGCCCGCCGGCCCAGTCGCAGTATGCCTCGGCGTCCAGTGCCTGGCTCAGGCTGTCGGCCAGTGGTGGCCCCGCCATGGGCGCGGTGGAGATCCGCCACACGGCCCGTTCACCCGTTCCGGCAAAAGGTTGAACGTCTCGCACCATGGCCCAGAACGCGCGGGAGGCCGGATCTTCCAGCACCTCGACGGCACCAAACGGGGTCATCACGGTAATCAGCATGGCCCGCCGCGCCCGCACCGAAGGCTCGACGCCCTCCAGACGGAAGGCGACGACCGAAGCATCGGCGGGAACTTCATCGCGACGCCGCGACACCGAGGCGGGCAGCATCGCCGCGCCCGATACTTCGCAGGACGAGCCCATGGCCGCACTCATCGCCCGCGCGGCGGCAACCGGGCCAAGGCCGAAGACCAGTAGGGTTTCCTCGCTTGCCGGGCGCGGCAGCACCTTGAGCGTCACCTCGCTCAGCACCGCCAATGTACCGTGAGAGCCCGCAAGCATGCGGGGCAGGTCATAGCCGGTGACATTCTTCACCACCCGGCCGCCGGACTTGAACACCTCGCCCCGCCCCGACACGGCCCGGATGCCCAGCGCATGGTCACGGGTGGCGCCATGGCTGAGGCGGCGGGGACCGGAGAGGTTGCAGGCGAAAGCACCGCCGATGCTCCCGGCGCCCGGCATGGTGCCGTACAGCGGGCCGAAATCCATCGGCTCGAATGCGAGCATCTGGCTGTTTTCGCCCAGAAGCGCCTCGATTTCCGCAATGGGCGTTCCCACTCGAGCGGAAAGCACCAGTTCTTCCGGCTCGTAAAGGGTGACGCCGGTGAGCGCGGAGACGTCGAGGGTGCGGTCGGTCTGGCTGGCGCGGCCGAAGCCACGCTTGGAGCCACGGCCCATCACATCCAGCGTTGCCCCCTCAGCAAGGGCTGACGTGACCGCCTCGGCGATCTCGATTTCATGGCGCGGGCGAACAATATCGGTCACGCGGCAACTCCCATGGCCCGGCGCACGCGCGCGCGTCTGGAGCCCGGTTGGAATCCGAAGCCGTCATGCCCGGGCATGACCGCGATTAAGGGCGTATTCGCTGGGTCGCGCACAAATGCGATCTGCTCGGGGTTCATGACGCTCAGAACCGGGGAAGTTCGGGGAACGGCAATTGCCCGCCGCTGACGTGCATGCGCCCAAGCTCCGCGCACCGACGAAGCGTCGGGAAGACCTTGCCGGGATTGAGCAAGCCCTGGTCGTCGAACGCGCATTTCAGCCGCAACTGCTGGTCGAGGTCGACCTCGTTGAACATCACCGGCATGAGGTCGCGCTTCTCGACGCCCACGCCGTGTTCGCCGGTGAGCACACCGCCCACCTCGACGCAGAGGCGCAGGATTTCCGAGCCGAAGGCTTCCGCCTTGTCCATCTCGCCCGGCTGGTTGGCGTCATAGAGAATGAGCGGGTGCAGGTTGCCATCGCCGGCATGGAACACATTGGCGACGCGCAGGCCGTATTTTGCCGACATCTCGCGCATGCGTGACAGCACGAGGGGAAGCTGCTTGCGGGGAATCGTCCCGTCCATGCAGAGATAATCAGGGGAAAGGCGCCCCACCGCAGGGAATGCCGCTTTTCGCCCGGCCCAGAAGCCGAGCCGCTCCTCCTCGCTGGTGGAAACCCGCAAGGTCGAGGCGTGGCAGGCTTGCGCGATCCGCGTCACCTCCTGGAGGAGGTGCACGCATTCCGCTTCCGGTCCGTCCAACTCGACGATCAGCAGCGCCTCCACGTCGAGCGGATAGCCGACGCGCACGAACGCCTCTGCGGCGGCGATGGCGTCGCGGTCCATCATCTCGATGCCGGCGGGGATGATGCCGGCGCCAATGATCTTGGCGACGCAATCCCCCGCATCCTCGGAGGTGGGAAAGCCCACCAGCACCGCCTGGGCGACATCGGGCTTCTTGAGCAGGCGCACCGTCACCTCGGTGACGACACCCAGCAGGCCCTCGGAGCCGACGATGACCGCGAGCAGGTCGAGCCCGCCAGCATCTTGATGCTTGCCGCCGAGCCGCACCACATCGCCATTGATGAGCACCATCTCCACACCAAGCACGTTGTTCGTGGTGAGACCGTATTTCAGGCAATGCACGCCGCCGGAATTCTCTCCCACATTGCCGCCGATGGTGCAGGCGATCTGCGAGGAGGGGTCGGGCGCATAATAGAAGCCCTCGTGCTCCACCGCGCGGGTGATGCCGAGATTGGTCACGCCCGGCTGCACCACGGCGCAGCGGTTTGCAAAATCGATCTCCAGCACTTTGTTGAACTTGCCCATGGCGAGCAGCACGCCATCCTCAAGCGGCAGGGCACCGCCCGAGAGCGAGGTTCCCGCCCCGCGCGGCACCACGCGGATGCCGTTGTCATGGCAATATTTCAGGACCCGCCGCACCTGATCGAGCGTCTCCGGCAGCACCACCACGAGAGGCATTTGCTTGTAGGCGGTCACACCATCCGATTCGTATGGCTTCATCTCCCGCTCATGGGAGATCACGCCCTCACCGGGGACGATGGCGTTAAGATCGGCGATGATCTGCGCGCGCTTGGCAAGCACGTCTTGATCGGGTGCCGGAAGCCTGAGGCTCATTGCGGCGTCCTTGAACTGTTTTGGGTCGTTTCCGTTGTGACGGACTATAATCATTCCACCCTTGAAAAGGGTCGCGGATTATTTCCCATTCGGCTAAAAATCATCCCGATTATGGAAACAATCCGCCGCGATCCTCCCCGCTCCTCGGCCCGCCGCACCACGGGGGAGACGCGCCCCATGCTCGGAAACCTTGGGGATCTCGAAATCTTCTCCCGCATCGTCACCGCCGGCAGCCTCTCTGCGGCGGGACGGGAACTCGGCCTGTCGCCGCCCGTGGTCTCGAAGCGGGTGCAGCGGCTGGAGGAGCGCCTCGGCGCCCGGCTGTTCCAGCGGACCACCCGGAAAGTCACCCTTACCGAAGCCGGCCAGGGCTTTTATGAGCGGGTGGTCTCGATCCTTTCCTCCATCGAAGAGGCGGAAAGCCAGCTTTCGCGCCGCTCCTCGGAGGCGCGCGGCCTGCTGCGAGTGGCGGCACCGACTTCGTTCGGTCGGCTGCATATCGCCCCGCATGTTGGCCCGCTTCTGGCGGCCAATCCCGACCTGACCGTCGACCTCGAACTCTCCGACGCCTTCGTCGATATCGTCGGCGAAGGGTTCGATATTGCCGTGCGCATCGCCGACCTTTCCGATTCGAGCCTGGTGGCGCGGCGGCTGGCGCCGGTGCACCGGGTGCTGTGCGCGACGCCGGATTATCTCGCCGCCCTTGGCGAGCCCCAGACCTTCGCAGACCTCGCAGGCCATCGCCTGCTCGCGACCCACAGCCAGGACCCCTGGCGGCTTGAAGGACCGGATGGCCCGGTGACGCAACGGGTGCACAGCGCGCTCCGCACCAATTCCAACGAGGTTGTGCGCGCCGCCGTACTCGCGGGTGTCGGCATCGCGCTGCGTTCCACCTGGGATGTGGGGCCGGAGCTGCGCACCGGCGCGCTCAAGGTGGTGTTGCCGGCATTCCATGCCTCAAGCCGGGTCGGCGTGTTCGCGGTCTATCCCTCGCGACGGTTCCTGCCGCAGAAGGTGCGCGTCTTCATCGACCATCTCGCCGCGCTCTACGGCTCGGTTCCGCCGTGGGACGAGGGGCTTTCCAGCATCCTCTCCCCCGCTCTGGCGGCGTAGCTCGTCCGAACGCTATGCGCAAATCGGGTTGGTCGGGGCGCACGCCTGTGTTGCATAAGCAGGGCTGACCTTATTCGCCCCAGGCCATGGACGATATTTCCATCTCCCGCCCCCGTTTCACCCGTGCTGGCTTCCTGGAAGGCGCGCGCGTCATGGTGCCCATGATGCCGGGCATGTGCCTGTTCGGCCTCGCCTTCGGGGCGGCGGCGGCGCAGAAGGGCTTCTCCATGCCCGAGGTCGCGCTTTCCAGCGGCCTTGTGTTCGCCGGCCTCGCGCAGATGATCGCCCTTGAAGGCTGGACCACGAACTGGACCACCGGCGGCCTGTTCGCGCTCGCCATCCTCACCTTCACGGTGAACATGCGCCATCTGCTCATGGCGGCGTCGATGCGCCCGTGGCTTGGGGAACTGCCGCCCTGGAAGTCCTATCCCACGCTGTTTTTCCTCGCCGACAACAATTGGGCGGCGACCATGCGATATTACACGCAAGGTGGGCGTGACGTCGGCTTCTTCGTCGGCTCTGGCGCCTTCACCTGGACCATGTGGGTGCTCTCCTCCGCCGCCGGTCAAGTGGTGGGTGGCGGCCTGCCGGACCCAAAGGCGGTGGGCATCGACCTCGTGGTGCCCTCCTTCTTCATCGCCATGCTGGTGCCCAATTGGCACGGCCGGCGCGAACTGGTGGGTTGGGGAGTGGCGGCCATCGTCTCGGTGAGCGCCTCGTTCCTGCTTCCCGGCTGGTGGTTCATCTTCATGGGGGCGCTCGCGGGCGCGGTCGCGGGCGGCTTCACCGATGACTAGCGTCGATCCAGGAACACTGCTGGGCATCGCGGTGATGGCGCTTGCCACCATCTTCAACCGCACCGCCGGCTTCATGGTGATGCGCTTCATCCCGCTGACGCCGCGTGTCCGCAAAATCCTGGAATGCCTGCCGGGCGCGGTGCTCATCGCCATCATTGCGCCCACCGCAGCCCATGGCGACCTTGCGGTCGCGGCGGGCCTCACGGCGGCACTGATCGCGGCAAAGCTCCTGAAGAGCGATTTCTTCGCGGTCTTGGCTGGCGTGGCGATGGCAGCCGGCATGCGCTATTTCGGCTACTGATTTTCACAACAACCGCCGCAGCCCCAGAAACACCAGGCAGGACAGCGACAAAACGAGGCCTGCCCAGCCGAACGCGCGCGGCGGCGGCGCAAGGTCGAGCGCCACATCCTCTGACAAGGCCGGGTTGACCTTCACATCCACCCGCTGCGCCGTCGACAGGCACGCCTGTAAACGGACGGCGTCGGGCCACAGGAATACCGGCCAATCCAGCAGGCGGATGCGCCCCGCCTCATAGGCCCGGCCGTCAGCCGCATAGCGATAGCGCAGGCCTCCTCCAAGGGCGCCCCACCTGCGGAAGCGGGGCGCCCGCGTTACCTCGCCCTGCACCGTCCGCCAGCCGGCGATCCTCAACGCCTTCGCCCGTGCGCCGAAGGCGATCACGGCAAACACCAGCCCCGCCACCACGCCCACGGACGCGAGATAAGCGACGATGCGGACGACGATCTCCATCTTCAAACCTCGTGCGAATACGCAGAGACGTTCGCGCCGACAAAGGGCGGACGTCAAGGAACGCGGCGCCGCATGATATAGTTTGCAAGGAAACCATTTGCATATAGTTTCCTAATCAATCAATGAGGTCGTGATGCTCGAACCCGCCGACACCAGCCCTCTGGAAGCCCATCTCGGCTATTGGCTGCGCTTTGTTTCCAACCAAGTGTCCCACGCCTTCGCCCTGCGGCTACTGGCGCGCGACACCACGGTCGCGGAATGGGTGGTCATGCGCGACCTCTTCGACCACGATGCCTCCGCCCCCAGCGACATCGCCGCACGCCTCGGCCTGACGCGGGGCGCCATCACCAAGCTGGCCGACCGGCTGCTGGCGAAGCACCTCGTGACCCGGACCGCAACGGAAGGCGACCGGCGGTTCCAGTCGCTTGCCCTGACGCCGAAGGGGCGCACCCTAGTGCCCGACCTCTCAGCCGAGGCGGATGCCAATGACGCAGCCTTCTTCGGCCACCTCGATCCCGCGACCCGCTCCACCCTGGAGGCCGCGCTGAAGGACATCGTCCGGCGCAACGGCCTGCGGGGCGTGCCGGTCGACTGACCCCTTATTCATGCGGAGAGAAGACATGGACGCCCATGTGAAAGATGTCGTGGAGGCCTGCACTCGGGATTCGGACGCCGAGCGCGTCACATTTGGCGAAGTGGTCGGGCGGCTCATGGATGCCGGCGTCGAGCGGTACCATGCAGACCTGCTGAGGGGGGATAAGGTGTATTTCCTCCCCGCTGGCGCCTCCCATGCGGTGGCTGGCGACATTATCGCCGGCACGCCCGCCGAGGCGTTCTCCGCCGATGGCGTGGAGCGCGCGGTGCGGGCGATCCAGGGCGGGCACATCAAGTATAAGGAATTCTGCGAGCGCATCGCAGCTGCCGGCTGCGTCGCCTACATCGTCTCCATCGCCGGCCGGCGGGCGGTCTATTACGGACGCACCGGGGATTTCCATGTGGAGTGGTTTCCCGGCGCGAAGCCGAACTGAGGGCACCTCTAGCGCGAAGCGGCCGCGTGCGGCGCCTGGTTCGGCCGGCCGATGATGCTGAGCAGGATCGCTCCGAGCGTGAAGGCGGCCACCGCCAGGAACACGCCGCGCGGCGCCCCGTAGTCCATCAGCAGGCCGAACACGAACGGCGCCACCATGTTCCCAAGGCTGAAGCCCATGGTGACGATGGCGAAAACCCGCCCGAACGCGCCGGGCGGGGTCGCCGCCTTCACGATCAGGTCGCGGGACGGCAGAACCAAGCCATTGGTAAAACCGCTGACGGCGAACACCAGAAGCAAGGCGGATGGGTCGAACCGCAGCAGCGCCACACCGACCAGAACCAGCCCCGAAACCCCCAGCCCCACCGCCATCACCAGATCATGGCGCGGGAAGCGTTCGGCGATCCAGCCGCCCACCAGCACGCCGGCGGCCACCAAGAACAGATAGCTGGAGATCGCCGCCGCCCCGGCCAGCACCGGCACACCCCATGCACCAGCCAGCGCAACGACAGTGTAGCCTTGCACGCCCACATTCGCCGCCGCAAGACAGGCGAAGACGAACAGGTTGCGCACCACCGCACCGGACCAGATGCGGGACGGCTCACCGGCACGCACCGGTGCCTTCGGCCCATCCCTGCGGTCGCGCAGCAGCGGCCAGCCCGCCGCGAGAATCAGGGCAGCCACGACGCCAAGGCTTGATGCCCACATCAGCGCGCCGCGCCAGCCGAACCAGCTCCCGAGAACGATCAGGGTCGCGGGCGCACAGGCCGCACCAAGAAAGCCGGCAAAGGTGTGTACGGAGAATGCATAGCCCAGCCGCTGGGGCGCGATGCGATAGGCGAGAATGCCGTAGGCCGCCGGGTGGTAGGCCGTATTGGCCAGCCCGCCGACGCCGAAGGCGACCACCAGCCAGATGAAGCTCGGCGACACTGCCGCCCCCAGCACGGAGATGCTGCCGAGCAGAAGGCCCAGGACCAGCACGCCCCGCGCGCTCCAGGCATCAGCCAGCATGCCCACCGGAACCTGCAACAGCACCATAACCAGATTGAACGCGCCCAGCGCGAGGCCGAGCGCGGTGAAGCTGATGCCGTAATCTTCCTGGACCGCCAGAAACAGCGGAGGCAGCAGCAACATATAAAAATGGCTAACAAAATGGGCCGTGCTCACCAGCGCGACCACGCCGGCATCACGGCGCGAACCGCGGTCAATCAACGTTTTTCGTCCCTGTACGCTTCTTATCGTTCCGCCGCGCACGTAACCGCGCCTGGCGCGGATGACTTCCTCGGTCAGCTTGGACGGCAACGCAAGCGGGATATTTCCTGCACGTTAGGGAACATCTCGGGGTCGCCGGCGGCGGGCGACTGGCCTGTCGGGAAAAAGTAACTTTCCCGCATGTGGCTCACGGTCTCAGGTACCGGGGGATAAGGTGGCCTCCGAAAATAACACGCTTCGTCGCAAACAAGCTTCTTCGGAGGACGGTCGTCATGGGCGTTCAGGTTCCCAAATTTCTGCCCGCGGAGCCCATGGGCTTCAGACAGGCCATGAGCCATTTCGTGACGGGCGTTGCCGTGGTCACGAGCCATGGCGCGGACGGGCCGTTTGGAATGACGGTGAATTCGCTGACCTCCGTCTCGCTCGACCCGTGCCTCTTGCTCATCTGCCTGAAGCGCGCAAGCGCCACAGGCGGCATCATCCGCAGCCGGGGTTCCTTCGTGGTCAATATCCTCGGCCACGAACAGACCGATATCGCGCTGCGCTTCTCCCGCCCGGGCCAGGACCGCTTCAAGGGCATCGACGTGCATTATGAGGAGGGCGACCTCCCGGTTCTCGGCGGCTGCCTCGCCCATCTCATCTGCGACCTGCGCACCATCCATGATGGCGGCGACCACGATATCGTGGTGGGAGAGGTGCGCGCCTTCATCCAGGACGACGGCGAACCGCTGATGTTCGGCAAGGGCAGCTTCGGCCGCTATCTCCCGACCCCGAAGCCCACGGCGGCCGCGTGACGAACGGGACGTCAGCCGGGACGGTGCAAGCCCCCGAGACCTTCTTCCGCCAGTCCTTGCGTGAGGGCGTGTTCCGCCTTCCCTTCTGCTCCGTCACCGACAAGGCGGTGTTCTATCCGCGCGTGCTCTCGCCCTATTCCGGCACGCCATTGACGGAATGGCGCGAGGTGAGCGGAGACGGCACGGTCTATTCAACCACGACCGTGCGCCGGAAGCCCGAACAAGGCGGCGACTACAATATCAGCCTGATCGATCTCGACGAGGGCGCGCGGATGATGTCGCGGGTGGAGGATATCCCCCCCGGCGAGGTGCGCATCGGCCTGCGGGTATCGGCGCGCATCTCGGATGCCGGCGGCGAGCCCCTGATCATCTTCACACCCAGGGCCTGACCATGGCGCATCCTCTGAGAGCGAAGGCGTCGGTCGTCGGCGTCGGCACCACAGCGACATGGGACAATCCCGGCTTTTCCGCCATGGACCAGATGGGGCTGGCGGTCGCGGCGGCAGCGGCGGACGCCGGGCTATCGGTGCGCGACATAGATGGGCTGTTCTTCGCCAGCCTCGGGCATCTCATGCCGGCACTGACGGCGACGGAATATCTCGGCCTGCGCCCCAAGGTGATCGGCGGCACCAATATCGGCGGCGCCTCCTTCATGGAGCATCTGCTCTCGGCCGTTCAGGCGTTGGATGCCGGCCTCTGCGACACCGTCTGCATCTGCTACGGCTCGAACCAAAGGTCCGCTGGCGGCAAGCTTCTGAACATTTCCGAGCCGGCAATCTGGGAGGCGCCCTACCACCCCCGCACGCCGGTCTCGCAATATGCGCTTGCCGCCCAGCGGCACATGCACCAGTTCGGCACCACGCGGGAGCATCTGGCGGAAGTGGCGGTGGCGGCCCGCGCCTGGGCGCGGCTCAATCCGGCGGCCTTCTCCCGCGGCCCGCTAAGCATTGCCGACGTGCTCAGCGCGCGCATGCTCTCCGATCCCCTGACGCAACTCGACTGCTGCCTCGTCACTGATGGCGGCGGGGCACTGATCCTGCAACGGCGCGAGCAGGCGACCGACCGACCGCAACCGCCGGTTCATGTGCTGGGTGTCGGCGTCGCCGCGAGCCACCGCTTCATCAGTTCCATGCCGGACCTGACCGTGACGTCGGCGGTCGAATCGGGCCAGCGCGCCTACGCGATGGCCGGCATCGGCTCGGCCGAGGTGGATGTGATCCAGCTCTATGACGCCTTCACCATCAACACGATCCTGTTCCTGGAAGACCTCGGCTTCTGCCCGAAGGGCGAAGGCGGACGCTTCGTCGAGGGCGGCGCCATCGCGCCCGGTGGCGCGCTGAAGGTCAACACCAATGGCGGCGGCCTCTCCTGCTGCCATCCCGGCATGTATGGCGTGTTCGCCATGATCGAGGCCGTGGTCCAGCTCCGCGGCACCGCCGGAGACCGGCAGGCGAAGGGCGCCAACATCGCCCTCGCCCACGGCAACGGCGGCGTCCTTTCGGGCCAGGCGACGGCGATTTTCGGAAGCGTAGGGACCGCCTAGGCGTCCCGCATCAAAGCCTTGCGGCCTGGAACCTGAAACCAGAGCCGCTGCAATAGGGAGAACGCGTATGAAGGACGGCTTCGTTCAGACCAAGACCCACGGGCGCATCCATTATCTGGAAGCGGGCGCGGGCAAGACGATAATCCTGCTGCACTCGAACGGTAATTCCGGCTACGAGTATGACGAGACCATCGAGTTCCTCGCCAAGAACAACCGGGTCATCGCCTGGGATCAGCCGGGCCACGGGGATTCCGAGCCGATCAAGCGCCACTACACCGTCGGTGACTATGCCGACGCGGTGGTTGAATTCATGGACGCGCTGGGCATCGCCACCGCCAGCGTCTTCGGCTCCTCCATCGGCGGCACCATCGCGCTCGACCTCGGTGTGCGCCATGCCGCGCGCATCGAGAAGCTGTTCATCTGCGAGTCGCCGGTGCGCACAAAGGAAGAGTGGGACGAGCGCTGGCTTGCCACCGAGCGGGGGTACACCGTTCCCGTGCAGACCGAGGCACAGGTCAAGCCGCGCCTGCGACAGTTGAAAGACGGTGTTCTGGAGCGTTGGAACATGGATCGGCTCAAGGCCGGCACCTGGGCCATGATGGACGTGATGTGGTCGCTGCGCGAATATGACGTGCACGGCATGATGTCCAAGGTCACCACGTCCACCATGATCGTCTACGGCGACAAGACCCCCCACCCGCGCGGCCTCGCCACCTTCATGGGCAAGGTTGCCGGCGCCTCGGGCACCGAGATGAAGGACTGCGGGCATTTCCCCATGCTGGACGACGCCGAGGCCCTCGCCGACATGATGAACGGCTTTATCCATGGCGCATGACGAGACGGGCGGCACCCTGCCGCCCCGCATGCCCCTGATCGCGGACGAGGACCTCTCGCCCGCACAGCGCGAGGCTATGGCCGAACTGGTCTCGGGACCGCGCGGACGGGTACGCGGCCCCTTTGTGCCGATGCTGCGCAGCCCCGAATTCATGCGCCGTGCGCAGAAGCTCGGGGAATATCTGCGCTTTGATTCCGCCCTGCCGCCGCGCGTCAGCGAGATGATCATTCTCGTGACGGCACGGCAGTGGTCGCAGGATTTCGAATTCCACGTCCATGCGCCGATCGCGCTGGAACGCGGGCTCGATCCGAGCGCGGTGGAGGACATTTCCTTTGGGCGTGTCCCCGCCAAGCTCGCGGACGACGAACGCGTCGCCTACGATTTCTGCACCACGGTGCAGGAGACCCATCAGGCGGATGACGCGGTCTATCAGCAGATGACGCAGGCGTTCGGCGAGAAGGGCGTGATCGATGCCCTGGGGATCATCGGCTACTACACCATGCTCGCCATGATCCTGAACGTCAGCCGCACCCCCCTGCCCGACGGCGCCGCGACCCTCCCTGCTCTGTCCTGAACATCCGGCGACAATCGCCACAGACATAACCGCCCCGGCCGACCCGCCGGGGCGGTTTTTTGTGCCCCGTCGCATCGGGCTACGCACAAAAAATACGCCGCCCGGAGAGGCGGCGCATTCCCGGCGAAGTCGTGGGGCTTGTCGGCTAATGGTCCAGCAGTGAACTCCCGCTCCAGCTCAGGGCGATGAAGCCGGCGAGCAGGAACACCACCTGCACCATGGCGAGCGCCGCCACATAGAGGAAGTTCTGCTCGCTCAATATCACCATCACCACGCTGATGGTCTCGGTGCCCTGCCCGTACAGCAGGATGGTGGAGCCGAGTTCGCGCACCAGGATGATGAACAGCATCAGCCAGCTCGCCGTCATGGCCGGCCGCATCAGCGGCAGCACCACATAGCGCATGGTCTGGAACCAGTTCGCGCCCGAGGCGCGGGCACTGTGCTCCAGCTCCGGGCCGAGCGACAGGAACATGGCGCTCATGGACCGCAGCGCGAGCGGGAAATAATGCGCGACATAGGCGATAAGCAGGATCCACAGCGTGGCGTAGAGCGGCGTGCCGATCAGCATGATCAGGAAGCCGAGGCCAAAGATGATGCCGGGCATGCCGATGGGCAACGCCAGAACCGCCGTCATGAAGCGGCTGAACGGCGTGGTGTGGGTCTTCAAGTAGTAGGCCTGCAGCAGGCCGAGGCCGACGCCCAGCGAGGCGCCTGCGAACGACAGGAACAGGCTGTTGACGATGGCGCCGCGCGTCAGCTCGTAATGGAAAAGCACATGCTCGAAGTTCGAGAGGCTGGCGCGCGAGGGATCGAACGTACCGGTCCACAGCTTGGACAGCGCCGCGAGCATCACGACGACGAGAGGCAGGATGGCGCCCAAGAACACATAGGCTCCCTGAATGAACAGGGCGGCCGCCTTGGCTTTGGGGCCGAGCACCACCAGGCGCGGTCGATACCCCTTGCCCGTCACCGTATCGAAGCGGCGCTTCGCGGTGTAGCGGCTCTGGAGCACCGAGAACATCATGGTCACGAGGATCATGAACACGCCCAGCGCAGCCGCCCGCCCGAGATCCGAGGGATAATTCACCGCCTCGAAAATCTGGTTTGGAATGGTGGGAATCGCCTTGGGCGTGGTGAGGACCAGCGGTACGTCGAACAGCCCGGCGCTGGTGACGAACACAATCATACTGCCGGACAGCAGCGCCGGCATCAGCAGCGGCAGGGTTATCTTGCGCGCCGTCAGCCAGAAGCGGGCACCATGCACCCGCGCCGCATCCTCCAGCGCGCCGTCCATGCCGCGCATCGGGCCGATGACGAAGAGATAGATGTAGGGCGTATAGAACAGCGTCAGCACCCAGATCACGCCGGCAATGCTGTTGATGTTGATGAAGGAGAGGTCGAGGCCCAGGTGTCGCCGGGCCAGATTCTGCATGATGCCGCTATGGGAGGCGGCAAGATACTGCCACGCCATCGCGCCAACATAAGGAGACGCGAAGAACGGCAGCAGGTTGAGCAGCGCCCAGGTGCGCCGTCCCGGCATGTCGGTGCGTGCCACCAGGAAGGCCAGCACGCAGCCGAGGATACCCGCGAACAGCGTCACACAGATGCCGGTCGCCAGCGTGTTGAGGAGCGCTTGCGCGACGCGTGCGCTGGTGAGGAGATCGAGGAAGTTGGCGAGCCCGAACCACTCTTTCTGCCCCGCGGAGACCGTGGCGCTGCGCATGAAGGTGCTGACGATCGGCCCCGCGACCAGGACCACGCCAAGCCCGACGGCCCCCGCTGGGATTGCCCACTCCAGAAGGCGCCGCATCCTGACCCCGCGCGGGGTCGTGCGCAGCGCCTCCTTCAAGAGGCCGTCGTCACCATTTGCGACCACAGACATACACGTCTCCTCACCCGCGCAGGGTCCTGTTTCTTAACTTTGAAGGCGGGCGCCGATCACTGATTGAACAGCGTCATCCATTCCTTGCGGGCGGCCTGCATGTCTTCGGTGGTCATGTCGTTCCAGTTGATCTTGATGGCATTCAGGGTGTCGATCGCCGGGGCGAATTCCGGCAGCGGGCTCTTGAAGCCGTCGCGGCCCGAGATCATCGCTTCGCGGCTGACGATGATGTTCTGCCCCTCGTCGGAGAGGATGAAGTCGAACATCAGCTTCGCAGCGGCGGGGTGTGGTGCGCCGTTCATGATGAAGATGTTCTGCGGCAGGACGACAATGCCCTCCTTCGGCAGCAGGAACTTCAGCGAGGCGCCCTTCTGGTTGAACTGGTAGACGCGGGTCGGCATGCCCATGAAGGCCATGGTGTCCTCACCCGTCACCACGCGCGAGGCGATGGTTTCGGACTTGGGAATGAACGCCGGCTTCTTGGCCGCGAGCTGCTCCATATAGGGCTTACCCAGCACCTGACGCAGGCCGATATAAGTCATGATGGTCGCGTCGGAAGCCGCGCCGTTGCCGACGCTGAAGCGGCCGGTCTGAAGCGCAGCCAGCACGTCGTTCCAGGAGGTGCCGCTGAACTTGTTGGTCTCGCCATTCCAGACGGGAACGAACGTGTAGGCGCCATTGAAGAGGAAGTAGTCCTTCTTGCCGAAGCCGTCGTCCAGCGCGGTCTTGAAGTGCGCGTAGGCGGGGGACTCATACTTCATGATGTTCCCGGCCTTCACCTGCTCGCTCACCCAGATGGGCGAGGCGACGGCCGCGATATCCACCGTCGCGCGGCCGGATTTGAACTCCTGCTCAAGGCGGGTGATCATGTTGCTCGGCGCGATTTCACTGAAATCCACGGCAAAGGAGGACGGGAGGCCGTAATGCGCGACGAAGGCCTTGGTCAGCGCGTTCTTGGTCTCCGGCTGCATGACCGTGTCCCAATAGGCGAGACGGCCTTCCTTGGCGGCCTGGGCGATGAGCGGCGTGAGACGCGCCTTCTCTTCCGCCGAGGCAGTCTTGAACACAGGCGCGTCCTGCGCGGCGGCAACGCCAGACATGAGCGGCGTGAGCATGAGCGCGAGAACGCTCAAGCCGGTGGCGATACGGTTCATAATTTCACTCCCCATTTTTATGTTTGATTACAACTGACTGAATGCGCGCCGGCGCGGCCTAGCTGCTCAGGCCTATGCGGCCGTCATCCGGCAGGACCGCGCAGTCGGCGGCAAGGAACGACACCGTCACGTTGGCGCTGCGCGACGCGGTGGGTGCGTGAATCGCCCGGAGATCCATGTCGCCCATCCGCAGCAGCGTTTCCTGCTGCATACCCAGGAAGGCCCGCGCCTTCACAAGGCCCGGCACGCTCTGCATGCCCTCGATGCCCGCCGGCTCGTCGATGCGCACATGCTCCCGGCGCACGCAGAGCACCACGTCGTCGCCAATGCCGAGCGCCCGCTCGCCCTCGTGGACGCCCCATATGCGGATGTCGCCCGGCAGGTTCACCTGGATGTTGCTGACGCCGGGACGCACCGGGATCACGGCGACCGCCTTGCCGGACAGCACATTGAAGCCGAAGAAGCGCGCGACGAACGGGGTGGCGGGGCGGCGGAAGATGTCTTCCGGACCACCCGACACCTGCACCACGCCCCGATCCATGATCATGATTTCGTCCGCGAGCGAGAACGCCTCGGACTGGTCATGCGTGACATAGATGCTGGTGAACTTGACCTTTTCCTGGAGCAGCTTCAGCTCCAGGCGCATGTCCTCGCGGCGCTGCGCGTCGAGGTTCGACATCGGCTCGTCGAACAGCACCAGCTCCGGCTCGTGAACGATGGCGCGGGCCAGCGCGACGCGCTGCTGCTGGCCGCCGCTCAGGGCGGTGGCCGAGCGATGGCGCCAGTCGGCCAAGCCGACGATGTCTAGTATTTCGCCGACGCGCTGGTCGATCTTATGGCGCGGCAGGCCCCGCACCATGAGGGGAAAGCCGACATTCTCGGCCACGGTCATGTGCGGCCACACCGCATAGGACTGGAACACGATGCCAAGCCCGCGCAACTCAGGCTGAAGGTTGATCTTCGCCGCCGCGTCGAACACCACCGTGTCGCCGATCTGGATGCGGCCGGTCTCCGGCGTTTCAAGGCCCGCGATGCAGCGCAGAATGGTGCTCTTGCCGCAGCCGCTGGGGCCGAGCAGGGCAAGCGAGCGCGAATGCCCGACAGAGAACGACACATCGGCGATGGCGATGAACTCGCCATACTTCTTGCCGAGACCGCTGACCTTGAGATCGACCGTGCGAGACTGCACCGGAACATCGGCCTGGCCGGGTGCAGATGACACGCTGCGAAGATTATGTGTGGGGGATGCCATAACGTCAGGCCCGACGGCATTCAGCAAGGGCGAGCCCCGCGCAGGACACGACGTACACAACCTCAGGCTCGTCCACCATTATTTCCTCGCCCAAATCCGGTCGTTATCTTTTGAACTTCAGCTTCAGCAGCTCATTCGACCGAACGAAATCTATCCAAATTTGCCAACGCCGAACACCCTCGCGACGGCCTGGAGGGGTCCATTCCGGATAATTCACTTTTTCCGCAAACTGCAAATCCGGCCCGAATTCCTCACGCGCCTGCGGAGCGCGACGTGCCATAGGGAAAGGAAATTGAAGTAATCTCTTTAAGAAAATCGAGCACTGCCGCCGTCTTTCTGGAGATGTGACGCTTGGCGGGATAAAGAACCGAGATGGGAACGCCCTCTCGATCGTAGTCTGAAAGCACAGGTATCAGCGTGCCTTGCTGAAGCTCTTTTCGGAATAACCACCAGGTGGATTGCGCGATACCCAGCCCTGCCACCGCAGCTTCCCGCACCGCATCACCGTTGTGCAATGCAATACTTCCGGCAATGCGCACCGAAATCGGCTGATCCTGATGCCGGAACGTCCACTCCGACCCGTAGGGTCCGATGATACATTGATGTGTGACAAGGTCTTGCGGCACGGAGGGTGTACCATAACGCGCGATATAGGTGGGTGAAGCCACGGCAATGACCGGCCCGACATGAAGAATACGGCGGACAAGCCGTGAATCATCGAGTTCCCGCGAAAGAACGGCGAGATCAAACCCCTCCTTTATCATGTCGACCGGTTCGTCGCTGAAGTGTATATCCAGCGAAATGCTTGGATAGCGTTCGACGAAACGCGGCAGTTCCGGCGTGAAGGTCACACGTCCGAAGGAATAGGGCATCACAAGCCGCACCCTGCCGCTGGGAGCCGTGCCGAGTTGGCGGATGCTGCTCTCGGCTTCATCCAGCGCGGTCAATATCTCGACGCAGTGCTTGTGGAAGGCCCGGCCATAGTCCGTCAGGGCAATCTGGCGCGTGGTCCGGTTGAACAGCATGACGCCGAGATCATCTTCAAGACGTCCTATATTCTTGGTCACCGCCGAAGCGGACATGCCCAGCTTCTTCGCGGCGATCGAGAAGCCGCCATGGTCAACGACCGTATTGAAGATGACGAAAGCCTGGAATTTATCCAAGGTGTTTACTCCGGGCTGCCGCGCCCCGCATCGGACCGCGCGGGGAGATCAAATCCCCTTGCCACCCGGCCCGCAAGCCTCCGATGCACTGCCCGCAATGCGGGGTTCATGTTGCGGCGCATATATTTCGGTGTGAATGCCGGCACCAAAAGCTATCGGCCGCATCCCGATTTCCGGGAGCGGCCGATAGCGCACCGAGCAAATCCGCCGGCCGTGCCGGCGGACACCGAAACCTGAGTGTGTCAGCCGGCGAGTGCCAGCTCCTGCGTCGCCGCATTCACGCGCGGCATCACTTCGTTGGCCATCAGTTCCATGGACCGCTTGGCAAGCGCCGGGTCCACCCAATCCATGCCGGCATAGACGATCTCGCCGAAATCGCCGATTTCCTCGCGCATGGCCAGGACCTGATCCACGACGCTGTTCACGGTGCCGCGGATTACCAAACGATCCAGCACATAGTCGAGCGTGATGGTCTCGTCCGCCTGTTCCCGCTCTTCCTTGAAGACGCCCTGGCGACCGGCGCGCACCAGCTTCTTCAGCATCTGGTCGTAATAGGCGCGGTACGGGCTGTTGGAGTCGGTCCAGCCATAGCTCTCGGCAACCTTGTCGTCGTCGCAGACGAACACGGTGCGGGCCACGCGCCACTCGGAGGGCGAAGCCTCCATGCCGGCGTCCTTCTTGCCCTGGACGTAGCCGGCCCAATGGGTCTTAACCCACTTGCTCAGCAGGAAGTTCGCCGAGAGCGGATGGAAATCGCGCTGGCCCATGGCGATCACGCCCTTGGAGAACGGCGCCACCACCGTGCCGACGATTTCCGGGCGCGGCTTCTGGTAGGGCTTGGCGAGATAGCCAACGCCAAGATCCAGCTTGCCGGTCTTGCCCGTGGACACCTTGTAGCGATTGCCGGGAAGGTCGATGTCATAGGGGGGATCGCGGCGCCAGATTTCGAGGATGACGTCGATCGCGTCCTCGAACATCTTCTGGCGGTCGAAATCCAGCGTCTGGAGCGCCTCGGCGTCGGTGGGCAGCGCGCCTGCGCTGATGCCAAAAATGAAGCGGCCAAGCGCCAAATGATCCAGCATCGCGGCATGCGAGGCAATGAGCGTCGGATGCATCTGCGAGAGATTGGACGTGCCGGTCGCAAGCTTGATGTTCTTGGTATCGGAGATCAGGCTCGCGAGAAAGATCATGCTGCTGGTGACGTTCTCCAGCTTGTCGGTGAGATGTTCGCCGACGAACGCGTCGTAGAAACCAAGCTTATCGGCAAGGATGATGGCTTGACGATCTTCCTGCAGCGTCACCGCCCAATCGCGTTCGATCGGGTGCATCGGCATTGTGAAATAACCCAGGCGCATGGAAGCCTCGTTGTATTTGTTATGCGCGGCGGGGACCTACGCGAAAACCAAATCACGCGCGTCCCTCTAGCTATGAGGCCTGCAGGCTATGTCAGCGCAAAACGCGCCGAAACACACAATTGGAAAAATGACTACTTCCCAAAACGATGCCTTCGCGTCGTACGCGAACGAAAGAGTCCACGCGCAAAAACGCCGCCTGCGTCACAGCAGCGGCGTGAAATCTCAGAGCGGGCAATAAAGGGAAGGACCGAGGCGCGCGCGCAGACGCGACCGTAAGCGGCGGGCTATTTCGTCCTCTCGGCTGCGCCGAACACCGCAAAGCGGGTGAGGACATAATTCACCGCGAGGGAGAAGCCGGCGGCGCCCACCAGCAGGCCGGCGCGGGTCATGTCCGTGGTCGCCCAGGCGGTGAACAGCCATATCACGCCAGCGCGCACCACGAGGGTGAACAGGGCCACCCCGACGAATTTGGCGAAGCGTGCGCCGTATCCGGTGCGCCGCTCGCCGGCAAAGGTCCAGAATTCGTGGGCGAGATAGTTGAACACCACCGCCAGCGAAAAGCCGACGCACGCCGCAACCACCAGCGAAATGTTGAACAGCTTGAACGTCGCGAAGGAGACGCCGAAATCCACCGCGTATCCGGCCACAACGACGGCGAGGTAGCGCAGTTCGCGTGGAAGCCTCATGCGCCATGCTCCCGTTGAAAAGAGGCTGAGTGGCGCCCTCCCATAGCGTCCCTCACGCGATCAGCGCGGTGCTTGCGCCGGGCAACAGGCGGGACAGGTCGATGCCGCGCCAGCGTTCATCCTCCAGCGGCAGCACGTCGAACAGATCATAGATATTGTCGATCTTGCCGCCCAGCACGGAGATGACGTTGGGCGCGTTCCGGTCGCGGTGGAACAGGATCGGCCGCCCGTCATTGCGCTCGTTCTTCAGAAGAACAGTCTTCACATCGAACAGCGATTTGCGCCATTCGGTCCCGCTCAAGCAAGGCATGTAGCGGCGGGCATCCATCATCATGTGGCGCCAGCGCGAGGTGCGCGGCAGCTCCCGCGCCATCTGGTAGGGCGAGCGATCCACATTCGCATCGAGCCAAGAGAAATGCGGGGTGTACCGCACATGAGTCAGCGAATAGAGGCTTTCGGACGGATAGGGCATGACCGAGAAAAACGGTCCGTCCATGACGGTGGCGCCAAAGCCCCTCAGCTCCGGCGGCGGCTCCACCAGGGCGATTTCCACAAACTCCTGCTTCAGGCTCAGCGTCGAAAGCCCGCTCGCCGCGAGCACAGAATTGAGCATGGCATAGGTGACGTTGAAGACCGTGCCTGCGGTGAAGCTCATGCCGCCCGAGAGTTCGACCCCTACCTCGTCCGCGCGCGGCTCCAGCCGCTCAACGAAGGTGTCGAAGCGGATCTCCAGCGCGTTGCGGTCGATCTGCTCAAGAAGCTGCGTGCGCAGGGCGCGATAGTCGAACGCCCATTCACGGGCGTTGAACACCGCTTCCACCAGTTCGGGTGCAAACAGTGCGGCTTCGGCGCGGCCGGCGGGCACGATGGGCGCGCCGAGATTCTCGTACATGCGCAGGAAACGCCCGGCCGACACCTTCGAGCGGCGCCGCGCGATGGCGTAGAGCATCTCGAAATCATCCACCACGGCGCTGGGAAAATCGAGTGCGAAGCGCCGGTGCAGCACCATCGAACGCAAAGCGGTCAGGAAGCTGCGAGGATAGTGGAAACCGGTGTGGACCCGCGCCTGATTGACCCGCGAGGCGCGTTCCAGCAGCCCGCCGCCCGCCTCGATCACCACCACGCGGTCGCTGATACTCCGCAGCAGCAGCGCAAGGCAGCAGCCGTAGAAGCCGCCACCGATCACCGCGAAATCATAGTCAGGCCGCGCCATTTCTAGCGCCCCGGTGGATTGTAATCGCCCCGGATTGTCTTCCAGAGCACGTTGATGAGATCCATGTGCGCGTGTGCGCCGCCGATCTTGGTGGGGATCGCCTCGTCCGCGGGATAGGCCCGCCGGGTCGGCACCTCCTTGGTGCGGTAGCCGAGCTGGCCGGCGCGCGCGGTGAGGTAGGCGAGCAGTTCGTAGCGCACGAAGATGTCGCGGAACGGCTGCACGCGCTCATCCAGGAGATAGCGCGCCGAATAGGCCCGGTATCCCTGCGTGGTGTCGGTGAACCAGCGCCGGCCGGCGAGGCTCAAAGCGGGCGCGTGCAGCAGGCGGATGGCGACAAGGCGCGACAGCGGCGTATTGATCCCCTCCCCGCCCTTGATGAAACGCGAGGCCTGGGCGTAGTCGATCCCCTCGTCCAAAGCGGCGATGAATTTCGGCAGACTCTCGATCGAATCCTTGCCGTTGCCGTCGATGGTGATGATGCCGGAATAGCCTTCCAGCAGCGCGAAAGCATAAGCGCAGCGCAATTGCGCCGAGAGCTTGCCCGGCCCGGTCTTGGTGAGGAGCGCACGCACCTCCACCGAGCGCAGGAAGCCTTCCTCCAGCGAGCCATCGGTGGACCCGCCATCGACGATGATGACGTCAAGCGCTTCGCTCATGCCGAGGGCATGGGTCTCGATCAGCTGCTTGCGGATGCGCTCGCCCTCGTTGATGACGGGTACGATCAGGCAATAGGGGCGCTGCACGGGGCCGAGCACATTGGTCGTGAAGGTCGGGACCGACCAGCCGCGCCGGCCAATCTCCTGGTCCATCGCAACGCTCATCAGTTCCCCTTCCCTGCGCCGTCCCGGTGTGTTTCGACGTTCAAGCCTTTGACATCGCTGAAGAAGTCTACGTTGTTCAGCTCATCGACGATGGTATAGCGCAAGATTCCCTCGATCCGATCCAGCAACTTCACGATGCCGATGGAAATCGCCGAGACCGTGATGCCGAGGAAGCCGACGATAACCACCTGAAGCATGGAGGTGGTGAGCCAGCCTGGGGCCACATTCTCCTTCAGCACCCACACCGCGATGGCATAGACGCCGTAGACCGCAGCGAAGATCGCCACCGCGAACGAAAGCGCGGCGACCGAACGCAGCACGCGCGGCGCGGCGCTCGCCAGCAGATCCGCCAGCAGGCGGAAGCGGCGCGCCATCGAACGCAAAGCGCGCGGCACGCGGGCGCGGTCCGGCATCGGCTCGCGGTGGAATTGGTTGGCTCCGGTGCGCCGCTCGAACCGCAGCAGCAGGTCGGCGTCCGGCCTCGCCAGCACCAGACTGAGCCAGGTGCGCGGGAAGCCGGCGGTGAGCGTGTCGCGCGGGTCGATTCGGTAGCCGATGAGATAGCCGAGTGCGCCCAGGAACGTTTCCACGAGCAGGCCCTGCCGCTCGCGCGCCATGACCACGACCTCGTTGGTTTCATAGACCTTGTCGGCCAGCGCCGGCAGATCCATCAGGGGCAGTTCGTCGCCGGAGGTGAGCAGCACCACGTCGCCGATGGCTTCGGAAGCAGCGGCAAGGCGCAGACGGTAAAAATTATCCACCTCATCCACCCGCAGCACGCGGATATTGGCGATGCCCATAAGGTCCTTGAGCAAAGCGGGCGCCACCACTTCGGTGATGGGCGCCACCACCACCAATTCCCAGAACTGGTAGCGTTCCCCCAATTCCCGCGCCAGCGCGCGCAGGGATGCGATCTGCTCCTCGGTCCAGGCAAGACCGACCACCGCCACGGAGACAAGAAAATCGCCGCGCAGCGGGCGGCTCGGCACGGGCAGATGCGACGTCATTTCCCTGTCTCCCCGACCTCTTTGCCGATCACCGCATTCATCGCCGCTTTCGTCCCGGCGATCGAGCTGGCGAGAACCGCGAGCGGGTCTTGCGGGTCTGCCCGCATCTCGATGGAGACCCAGCCGTTCCAGCCCGCAGCATCCAAGGTGCGGAACAGCGTTTCGGCACTCTCCCCATCACGCGGAAAGGCGGCGAGGGCCGGCTCGCTGAGGTGGACGTGGGACACGCGCGGCAAGGAGAGATCCAGCAGCATGCGCAGATCGTCAAACTCCGCGTTCACATGCAGCGCGCCCACGTCGAAATTTACCGTGACGGCGGGATGGTCCACCAGTCTCACGAAGGCGTCGGTCTCGGCCAGGGTGTTGAGAAAGTTCGTGCCGTAGATGGCGGGGTTGGGCTCCATGGCGAGCACGCAGCCGTGCTGTGCGGCTGTTTCCCCCAGACGCCGGAACGTCTCCGCCGCATCCGCAAAGGCGGCATCGCGGTCCATGCCGGGCGGGACCACGCGGTTGCGCGGCGAGCCCACCACGAGGTTGGGGATGCCGAGACGGCCCGCCAGCACGATGGCGCGCGTGAGCGCCGCCGCAATGACCGCGCGCTCGTGTTCCGTGCCGAACAGGGCCGCCCCCTCGACACCGAAAAGAAGCGACTGCATGGAACACAGCGTCAGCCCCGCCCGCGTCGTCTTGTCGAGCGCCGCATCCAGCGCGGCGGGTGTCGGGTCCATGGGGTCCGGCTCGCCCGCGAACAAAAGACCCGGCGCGACTTCGAGGCCGGGCACCCCGGCTTCAGCCAATATGGCATAGGCGCGGTCGGTATGCTGCGCCGGCCAGGCGATGTTGGAGACGGCCAGCCGCATCATGCCACCGCCCGGTCGTAGAACAGCTTGAGAGATGCCAGCGTCTCCTCAGCCGAATAAAGGTAGGGCGCGGGCCGGCCCCATTCGGCCGCGTGGAGCGAGTGCATGTCCTCGGTATAGAGCGGCGGGCCGGCGTTCACGAAGGCCTTACCGGTCAGTGCCATATGCACGTCGGCGGCGCGCAAGGGCGCGGACGCCACGTTGAGAACAGGGAGGTCGGCGGCGATGCAACGCTTGATGTCGCCCCACAGCCGGTCCAGCCCATAATATTGAAACTGGCTTTCGCTATTGGTGAAGCCGCTGGCGATGAAGCCGGCTGCCGAGAAGGCCTCCTCCAGCACTGCCCCTGCCCCCGCCGCACGGGCCGCTTCACGCTCGAAGCGCATCATGCCCAGCCCCGCGTCCATGACGAAGAACTCGCCCGCCAACCTGGCCGCCTGCCCCGGCATAGCGGGCAGAAGCGCCGTCAGCTTGTCCGGCTTGAGGAAGGAGGGGACAGGGTTGATGAGGTCGAAAACGAAATTCTTCTTGATGCCTTCGCCAAACAGCGCCGGCAGGCGCATCACATGAGCGTTGTCGAACCGCGCCTGTACCGCTGTTTCCAGCAGCCGCCGGTTGCGGCCATAGGCCTTTACGGTCTCGTACCGGGCATTGGTCTCGTCATAGCCGGCCGCGGCGTCGTCCAGCACCGCGATGGTGGAGATGAGGACCAGCCGGCCGATCTCGGCCTGGGCGAGATTTTCCACCAGACCCTCGATGATTTTCAGGTCGCCTTCGGGATCATTGTTTGCGGCCCACATGGTGGCAGGGGCTGCCGCACACACCACAAGGTCGAACGAGCGCCCGCGGATGCCCTCTATGGTGCGCGAATTGAACAGGGCGTCGAAGGTGGTCGCCTGTTTCAGATTCGTGCCGACAAAACCGCTGTGGCCGACGAGTGCCCGCATCCCATTGATCCCCCAGCCTCTCTAGGTTCATAGGCGACTTTACGCATGGCCGGAAGACGCTTGTCGGTCCCACCCCCAGGACGGTTCGCCGGCCCTATCGGGATGCGGCAGAGTTCTTCTCTTATGAGTGCCTGCCGCGTAGGTTGATTGCCGGCCGGAAACATCCGGCCTCTCACGCGGTCTGAGCCTCCTCCATCACGCGGGCCGCATCTCGAGAGGCTCCATGCACAAGATTGCGCTTGAAGAACACATTATAACGCGCGGCCTGGAAACCTACATGCGCGCGGCGATGCCGGCCGTATCAGCGGAAGGCGCGGATAAGCTGACCGCGGCGATGTATGATGTCGGTGAACAGCGGCTTGCGGCAATGGATGCTGCCGGTGTGGACATAGCCGTGCTGTCCATTTCAGGTCCCGGCGTCCAGGCCGAACCGGATGCCGCCCTTGCGGTAAAGCTCGCGTGCGAGGCGAACGACGACCTCGCGGGAGAAATCCAGAAGCAGCCGGCACGGTATCGCGGCTTCGCCCACCTGCCGATGCAGGATGTGCCGGCGGCCATCGCCGAACTGGAGCGGTGCGTGAGCCAGCTTGGCTTTGTCGGTGCACTGGTGAACGGCCACACCAACGGCGTCTATCTCGACGATATCAAGTACGACCCCTTCTGGGAGCGGCTCCAGGCGCTGGATGCGCCGCTTTATATCCATCCAACGGATTCGTTCGTCCTGCCCTATGTCCTGGAAGGATGTCCGGAACTGCTGAAACCCACATGGGAGTGGAATTTCGAGACCTCTTCCCACTTCCTGCGCCTGCTGTTTTCCGGCGTGTTCGACCGATTTCCCAAGCTGAAGATCATCCTGGGGCACATGGGCGAGACCATGCCCTACCACCTGTGGCGCTTCGACAGTCGCGCCGCGCTGATCGAGGGAAAGCGGCCGCTGAAGGAGGCGCCGTCCTTCTATCTGAAGCGGAATATGTTCGTGACCACGTCCGGCCAGTTCGACAACGTGCCCCTGATCGCCGCGCTGTCGGCCCTCGGACACGACCAGGTGCTGTTCTCGGTCGATTACCCCTATGAGGATTCCGCCGTGGCGGGAAAATTCCTCGACGATGCCCCCCTCGACGATGAGACCCGGGCAAAGGTCGCGCGTCTCAACGCCATGAAGGTCATGAACATCAAGGCTTGAGGTTCGTGAACGGAGCGATGGCCGGCTCCGAGCCGGCCATCCTACAGATCAGCCGCGCTGGCTGGCCGGCGGGAAGTACCATTTGCCGTTGCGGATCGGCAGGAAGCTGCCGTCGTCCACACCCACTTCCTGAGCGATGCGGCCGTTCAGCTTGGCGTTCATGGACATGATCAGGTCGCCGTTGGCCTTTGTGTCCATCGCGAGATTGTTAGTCTCGTCCGGGTCATTCTGAAGGTCGTAAAGCTCGAGATCGTTCTTCTTCGTCAATTCCTCGAAGGTCGTCGGCGTATTGAAAGCGATCGGTGCGAAATAGCGACTAAAGCGATAGCGCCCATCGAACGCGCTGCGGATATCGCAGCGGTTATTGAAGTTCGGGTCGTTCTTCTGAAGCTCGGTCAGCTTGCCGGCGAGGGGAATTTTCTTGTTGTCCATATAGACGTCGAAATGCACCGCCCATTTCGCATCCTGGTAGGACAGCATGTCGTAGCAGAACAGCGAAGCCGGGCGCAGCGTATCGGTGGCAGCCTTCGTGGGGTTGGTCATGAGCGGTGAGAAATCCCGCCCAGCCAGACCCTCACCCACCTTCTTCAGCGTCTCGGGGCTGGCACCGCTTAGCGCCAGGAGCGTGGGCGTCAGGTCCACCTGCGAGGTCACGGCGTTGCACTCCGTGCCGCCGGGATAGGCCGGGTGCACGATCATCAAGGGCAGATGGTTCTGCTGGCGGTAGGTGCAATTGCCCTTGCCGCGCATCTGGTGGTGGCCACCCAATTCGCCATGGTCGGCAGTGAACACGATGATGGTGTTCTGGTCCATGCCGTTGGCCTTGAGCGAATCCAGCACGCGCGAGACTTGCAGGTCGCAATCGCGGATGCAGTTGAAATAATAGTTCTGGAGCAGGCGCCAGCGGCGATCCTCGTCCGGCCATTGGCCGACAAGCGTGTCCATGACCTCCTGGTAGATCTGCTGCGCCTTCGGCCGGCCCGGGGCATTCCAGGCCTGGGTGCGGGTGTTCGGCAGGGGCACGTTGTCCCAGGTCGCCTTGTACAGATCGTTCCCGGGCGCGCGCGCGATGGGCATCGCGGTGTTCTTGCCCTGCACGGTCTGGCCCGGGAGATCCGAGTTTATGTACATGACGTCGTGGGGATTGACGAAATTCACGGCGAGGTACCAGGGCTTCCCCTGCTGTGCGAGTTCCTGGCCCTTGGTCCGGAACCAGCGGGTCACGAATGCCGTAGTGGTGTCGTCGTAATTGTATCCGCCCAGAGTGGTGTCATTGATGTCACCTACGCCGAAGAAATCGTCGAAACCATAGCTCTGAATGATCTTTCGATATTCCAGAAACGGAGCATCGATCGCCTCGCTCACCTGGTCCAGATTGACGCTGAGATGCCATTTACCCTGGTAGGAGGCATGATATCCCAGTTGCGCAATCCGGTGGCCGATGGTCTTTACATCGGTAGACATGTCTGCCTGCCAAAGGGAATTGGCGTTGTCGAAGATCCCCGTGTGCGGAATATGCATACCCGTGTAGAGGGTCGAACGGGCGGGCGAGCAGACGCAGGACGCGCCCTGATGGTTGTTGAAGGTGATGCCGTTCTTCTTGATCCACTCCCGGCCGGGAACGGGGAACGGCCAGCTTTCAAAGAAGTGTTCCTGGTCAACCAAGATGAACAAAATATTGTATCCGCCTGGAGGCGCATCCGGTGCCTTTATCGGGGATGGCGGCGTGCTACTCTCAGCCTGGGCCAGCTTCGGCAGCAAGCTTGCGCCAAGTAAAGCGGCGCCGGAGGAAAAAAGATCGCGACGAGATGGCACGGGGCCACTTTCGGTTTTTTTTGACATCGACAGAAATTTCCCCCCGAGATTATTTTCGTAAGCGACTTTTACAGGTTACGACATCGTCTGCCAGCGCCTTTTGAGGCGGCATCTGTGGCGCTGCCTCTTGCGAAACGGGCAACTTTGCGCTTGGCATGAACGGTTGCGGCATGCGCCGCGTGTCAGGAACCCGCTTTCGCCCGATGCCGCACCCCCTCGACCATGGAACCGCCCCTAGCGCCGAGCACGATCTGCGCGAAACGCTGGACGATGCGGGCATCGGCATCTGGTCGATGGATCTTGCAACCGGCGGCGTCACCATGTCCGCCACCTGCGCCCGCCTGTTCGGGCTCGACGGGATCACGGTGACGGATTTCCCCAGCCTCCAGGCCATCGTGCATCCGGACGATCGGGCGGCGCGGGAGAACGCCGTCACCAACGCCCTGGCCGGCGGCGGGCGCTATGCCATCGAAATTCGTATCGTGAAGCCCGGAGGCGCCATCGGCTGGCTGCGCTCCCAAGGCCAGGTGCGCGCGGATGCCGAGGGGCGCGCGATCTGGATGCGTGGCGTGGTGTTCGGCATCGACGTCCAGAAAAGCGCCGAGGCGGAACTGCGCACCCGTGAGGAGCACCTGCGCTCGATCCTCGACACCGTCCCGGAGGCTATGGTGGTGATCGACGCCGCCGGGATCATGCGCTCGTTCAGCGCTACGGCCGAGCGCCTGTTCGGCTATACCGCGCAGGAGGCCATCGGCGAGAACGTCCGCATCCTCATGTCGCAACCGGACCGCGGCCGCCATGACGGATACCTCGCGAATTATCATCGCACCGGGCAGAAGAACATCATCGGCAGGGGACGCATCGTCAACGGGCAGCGGCGCGACGGCTCGATCTTTCCAATGGAGCTGGCGGTGGGCGAGATGCGCTCCGCCGACCGGGTGTTCTTCACCGGCTTCATCACCGATCTCACCGAACGCCAGCAGACCCAGGCGCGACTTCAGGTGTTGCAGTCCGAACTGGTCCACGTCTCGCGCCTCACCGCCATGGGCGAGATGGCCTCGACCCTGGCGCACGAACTGAACCAGCCGCTGGCCGCCATCAACAACTACCTGAAAGGCTGCCGCCGCCTGCTAGACCAGGAAGACATCGCGGCACTGCCCCGTGTGAAGGAAGGGTTGGACAAGGCCTCCGAGCAGGCCGTGCGGGCCGGACAGATCATCCGCCGCCTGCGCAATTTCGTGTCGCGCGGGGAGACCGAGCGGCGCATCGAGCGCGTGTCGCAGTTGATCGATGAAGCCAGCGCCCTGGCGATGGTCGGCGGGCGCGAAGCCGGCATCATCTCGCGCCTCGACATCGATCCCCGCATCTCCACGGTCATTGCGGACCGGGTGCAGGTGCAGCAGGTCCTCGTGAACCTGATCCGCAACGCCATGGACGCCATGCAGGCGTCCGAGCGCCGGGAAATCACCATTTCGGCCCGGCCGAGCGCCGATAGCATGGTGGAAATCGCTGTTTCCGACACCGGTCCGGGCCTCGCGGTCGAGATCGCCGACCGCCTGTTCCAGCCGTTTGTGACCACAAAGGAGACCGGAATGGGGGTCGGGCTGTCCATCAGCCGCACCATCATCGAGGCCCATGGGGGCAAGCTGTGGGTTGAGCCCAGTGCCGGCGGCGGGGCATGCTTCCGCCTGACACTTCCCGCAGGAGAGGGCGACGAGCCGCGCAATGCCGGACACTGAACTGATCCACGTGGTGGACGATGATGATGCCATGCGGGAATCGCTGGCCTTTCTCCTCGGCTCGTCCGGCTTTTCCGTCCGCCTGCACGACGGCGCCGAGAGCTTCCTCGCCGCCCTGCCCGCGCTGCCCTCGGGCTGCATCCTCAGCGACATCCGCATGCCGGTCATCGACGGCATGGAATTGCTGCGCCGGGTGAAGGCCAGCGGGCGCGGGCTTCCTGTGGTGCTCATGACCGGCCATGGCGACGTGCCGCTGGCGGTGGAGGCCATGAAACTCGGGGCGGCGGACTTCATCGAGAAGCCGTTCGACGATGAAGCGCTGATCAGCGCCCTGCGCCTCGCCGGCGCACGGGCCCTGGACAATGAACGCACCAGCGCGGCGCAGGAGGCGTTCGCGCGCCGCCTCGCCACCCTCAGCCAGCGCGAGCGGCAGGTGTTCGAGCGCCTGGTGGCGGGAGACGCCAACAAGGTGATCGCCCGCACCCTCGACATCTCGCCGCGCACTGTCGAGGTCTACCGTGCAAACGTGATGAGCAAGCTCCAGGCCTCGAGCCTCTCCGATCTAGTGCGCAGCGCGGTGCGTGCCGGGATCGCCTGAAGGCGCAAGGTTCCATCAACGCGGCGGATTGATCCGCCTCAAATCGGCGGCGGCCGCGCAGTGCTTTGATAGGGGTGGACCGAAGGCGGTTCGCGTGGAGACCGCCCTTGCCCATCATCATCGTGGACGACGACCCCGGTGCCCTGAACTCGCTTCGGTTCCTGCTGGAGAGCGAGGGCTATGTGGTCCAGGCGTACCAGGATGGCCCGGACCTTCTGGCGGCGCTGCCCCTCGACCCGCCGGCCTGCCTCATCATCGACTTCAAGATGCCGGTGATGGACGGCATCGACGTGTTCCTCCGGCTGCGCGAGCTGAGTGTGACTGCCCCCGTCATTCTGGTGACGGGCCATCCCGATCCGAAGATCGCGATGCGCGCCATGGACGCCGGCCTCGACCTGATCGAGAAGCCGCTTTCGCAGGACATGCTGCTGAATGCCGTGCGCGCCGCCCGCGCCGGAGTCCTACGTATTTCCCCTTAGGGGCTTCCCCTTAAGCGATCAGCACGACATTCCCGATCGGCTCACCACTGCTAGCGTCTGCGTTGAGAGTTCAACGAGGAGCCGGCAGTGATGAGACACGAAGTGCTGAACATTGCACGCCATCTCCCCCCGCCCGCCGGCATCCCCCATGGCGCGCCCGAGACGCTGCTGTTCGCGGGTTGCCTGGAACTGGTCGGCGCCTCCTTCTCCTATCGGCGCGAGGAAGAAATCTTCGGCGAGGGTGAGGATGCGGACTTCGTGTACCGGGTGGTGCGCGGAGCGGTGCGGACCTGCAAAGTACTCAGCGACGGTCGGCGCCAGATCGACGCGTTCCATCTTCCCGGCGATCTGTTTGGGTTCGAGCCCGACACAAAGCACCGCCTCACCGCCGAAGCGGTGGCGGACACGGTGGTTCTCCTGTTCCGGCGTCGGCAGATCGACGAGGTGGCAAGCCGCGACGTGCAGGCCGCCTGCAAGCTCTGGGACATGACCCTTCGCAGCCTCGGCCATGCCCAGGATCATATGATCCTGCTGGGCCGCCGCACCGCCCTTGAGCGGGTCGCGGCCTTCCTGCTGCAATTGGATGCCCGGCTCGGCGGCACCGGCAGCCTCGATCTGGCGATGCCCCGGCGGGACATGGCGGACTATCTCGGCCTGACGCTGGAAACCGTCTCCCGCGCCCTGTCTCAGCTTCAGAGCGAAGGCGTCATCCGCCTGTGCGGCGCGCGCAAGGTGACCATGGACAAGCGCCGGATGCACACCGTCGTCGAGGACTGAGGAGGGTGGAGCGTTTCGGTCATCTCAGCCGCCTGCGGTTTCCCGGGACCTGGTGATGCCCAGCGCCGGCAGGGCGCCAAGCAGCACGATGACGCCGCTTGCGGCCAGGAAAAGGCCGGTGGGGAATTCAGACAACAGCCGCGTCAGCAGGCCCGATATGAAGACGCAGACCGCGACGCTGGCGCTGGAGAGGCCGAGAATCCAGCCCCGCTCCGTCTCCTCCACCAGGCTTGATGCGGCGGTGAGCAGGGACACATAGGCAAACACGTTGAAGATGCAGATGGCGCAAGCCAGGGCGATCTGCACCGGTGCGCTCACCGGCAGGGCGGTGAACAGCAGCAAGCCGCCGCACATCACGGTGCCGAACACCGCGATAGCACGCTCATGCTTAAGCCACCGCGACACCGGGCCGTAAGCCACCGCCGAGCCGAGCATGAAGCCAACGCCCATGGCCACCGAGAACAGGCCCACCTCGGCGGTGCTGAAGCCGTAGTCGCGCTGCATCACCACCAAGATGAAGGTGTAGTAGATCAGGAAGCCCAGCTGGAACAGGAAGAAGGACGCCAGCGGCGCAAGCACGCGCGGCCGGTCCTTCAGGCGCGCGAACAGCAGAAACGGCTGGCGCCAGTCGAAATGGAACGCTCGCCGTGGCGTTTCCTCACCGAAGCGGGCACGCGCCAGCATCATCGCATTGGCGGCGCACAGCACCAGGGCAAACGCCAGGGGCAGGCGGAAATCGTAATGGCCGAGAACGCCGCCGATGGCCGGACCGGCCATCAAGCCCACGGTATTCACCACCGTCACCTGCGCCATGGCATCGCCCCGCGCCTCGGGGGAGACCGCATCCACCATGCTGGCCTGGGCGATGGGAGACGTGCCGGACATCAGCCCCGCCACCAGCCGCCCAAGGAAGAACAGCCAGAGATGCCCGACTTCCAGCGACAGCCACATGAGCCCATAGGCGGCGGCCAGCCCGGCCATGCACACCATTAAGGTGCGGCGGCGGCCGAGCGCGTCCGAGAGATCCCCCAGCAGCGAGCAGCCGAAGAACGCGCCGATCGGAAACAGGGCAAAGGCTAGCGACATGAGCGTATCGCGATTGGCATCCGTTATTGCCCCGCCAAGGCCGGGCGCGCCGAACAAGCCGACGATCAGCGGGTACATGAGCCCGAACGACAGGATGTCGAGAAACACCGCGAGGAACAGCGCCGCGTGGGTGCGAAACAGCGACAGCTTCATGAGGAGATCCACGGTTGCCGAAGGTCAGGCCGCGCGACATCTCCCTTTAGCGCCGATCTTACCCCTATGGAAAGTGGCGGCGGCGCTGTCAGCCCAGAGCTTTCGCGAACACATCAGGGGGGCCCATCTGACCGCCCTTTAAGATGATATCGAGGCCATCGAGCCGGGTGTCCGCACTGTGTGCCCGGCATAGCGGCGCGCCGGCCACGAACGGCGCGCGATAGGACAGGCCCCAAATATCCAGCGACTTCACGGCGAGCGTCGAGGTATCCCCGCCGGCCACCACCAGCCGGGACACCTCCGCCTGATCCATGATCGCGCGCAGCAGGCGCCCGGTGGCCGACGCAACCGCCGCCGTGTCTTCCGGCACGCCCTCGGGCGGATCGGTGACCAGCATGGTATCGCCTTGCGCGAGATGGGCCTGCGCCTGCACGCGCAGGCTCTCCGCGTAGCCGGCATCTTCGATCAGCCGGCGGGTATCGATATGGAGTTGCACGAAGCCTGAGGCCGCTTCGACCTGGGCACGGGTTACGGGCGAAAGGCTGCCGACGAGAACAAGCACCGAGCCCGGCCGGCGCTGCGATGCCGCCGGGGCGCTTGTCGTCGTGGAAGCGCTCCACATTTGCGCGACGCTGCTGGGGCCAATCACCAGCATCGGCCCATCGTGTGCCGCCGCGCGGATCAGGTCGCCGATAACGCGGAGATCTGACGCACGGGACACATCGAACAGCACCGCCTCGGGGCGCTGCTCCATGGCGTAGGCCAGCGCCGAGGAAGCCTCGGCACCGTCGAGCGCGCGGTAATCCACCAGGGCGACGGCTCCAAGCCCCTGCCTGGCCAAATGCAGGCGCAGATCGGCTTCGTCCATAGGCGTCACCGGATGCACGCTCATGGTCGGGTGCCGGTCGATCCGGTGCACAGAGCCGCCGCGGCCTGCGGCCGCGAAGAGATTTCCGAACAGGCAGTAGCGGCCGAGATTGGGCTGGCCGCCGATGATCGGCAGAAGCGGATTGGGAAAATGCGGCCGCAGGGCCCGCACGGCTGCGCCGATGTTGCCCACATGCGGGGCGCTGTCGAAGGTCGAGCAGCATTTGTAATGGAGGATTTCGACCCCAAGCCCGGCGAAAAAGCGCCCGGCGGGCTCGAGTTCGGCGGCCGTCGCCTCCGGCGCCATGGCGCGCGTCGCCCCGGCGATGCCCACCGCGTCCAGCGGGTCGGCAGCGGCCAATTGCTCCGGCGTGGGCAATGCGAGGAACAGCAGCGCCTTCAGCCCCTGCTCCGCGAGCGTGGCGAGCGTGTCGGTGGCGCCGGTGAAATCATCGCCATACCAGCCGTATCGCGGAGCGGCCGACACGTCAGCCCGCCGCCTTGCCGAACATGACGAGCGCCTGACTGAGTTCCGGGTGGAGCGCAGCGGCTTCAGTGAGCGTCTGCCCCGCAACCACCGCATCCCATGCCTGCCGGATGCTGGCGACGCCGGCCGCCGGGCCGCCAGGATGGGCGAGAATGCCGCCGCCCGCCATGAACAGCAGGTCGGCATGGCCGATGGCATCCCAGGTGGGCTGCGCCGTGCCGGCCCATTGGCCGGAGGAGAAGGCTGGAAGCACCCGGTCGTCCGCCCCATCGGTGAGCGGCGTCACGCAATCACGCGCGGAGGAGACCACCTCCTCATCCTCCTGGGCGAATTTTCCCTGGAGGCCATGCACATGCATATGGTCCACCCCGGCGAGCCGCCAGAGCACCTGATAGGCCTGGAACGAGATGCCCAGCAGCGGATGGCGCGAGATGGCGCCATAGCCGTTGCGATGGCCGTGCAGTGCAAGATCGGTGGAGTGGCGCAGGGTCTCGATGGCGGAGAAGCCGCACCAGTTCAGGCTCGCCATGACGCAGGTGCCGCCCTCGCGCGCGACCAAGTCGGCATGCCGGCGCATGGCGTCGGTTTCGTCAGTGATGTTGAAGGCCACCATCACCCGCTTGCCGGTGCGGTCCTCATGCCGGCGCACCGCCTCCATCACGGCGGGGATGCGCAGCGCCAGAGGGGCGTGCACCGGATCGGCGCTGATCTCGTCATCCTTGATGAAGTCGAGCCCGGCCGCGCAGAGGCTGGCGACCAGGGTCGCCGTTTCCTGCGGGCTCAGGCCCACGTTCGGCTTGATGATGGAGCCGACCATCGGCCCGGAGGCGACGCAGGTGAGCCGGCGGGTGCCTGTTATGCCCTGCGTCGGCAGCGCGAACCGCTTCCGGAACGCCCAGGGCAGCGTGATGGTATCAAGCCGCAGGCCGGTGACTTCGCCCAGATCATAGAGATTGCCGGCGACGGTCGCCGCCAGCGTCGCCAGATTGGCGCCGACATTGTCCACCGGAAAGGAAATGGCGATGCGCGCGCGCCGCCACGGTCCGGCGATGCCCTTCCGTGTCAGCCAAGCGTTGGGCAGGCTGGGCGTCTCGCCCGCCTCCAGCTCCTCGACGATGGTGACGATGGCGCGGGCGCGCGCCCGCAGATCATCCGTCTCGCCGTGGACGCGGGTGAAGGTGCCGCACGACTGCTCCCCCGCCATCACCTCCGCGACCTTCACGGGATCGAGCGGGGTCTCGATCAGATAGGTCGCCTCGAACCGCGTGTCGTCCATGGCTCAGAGCTTGCTGAGGTCAGGGAACGGGCGCACCGGGTCGGTGCCGTCCCACGTCTCGGAGGCCTCGCGGATCAGGCGGAACATCTCGCCCTTGGGTCCGGCGACTTCAGAGAGTTCAATCACGGTGCCGGGGTGGTAATGGGTATCGAAATAGACGAAGCGCCCGCGCTCGCCCACCTCGCCGCTCATCACCGGCTTGAAGCCCTGGGCAGTGAGGCGTTCCAGGTCTGCGTCATAAGTATCGGTCCAATAGGCGACGTGCTGAAGCCCGCTGTGCCCGGCCTGCGTAAAATCGCGATACATCGAGGGCACGTCGTTGCGGCACTGGATCAGTTCCACCTGCAACGGCCCGGAATTGGCGAGCGCCACGGAATTGTGCGGCTCGTAGGCCTCGCCCTTGTAGCGGTAGTTCTTGATGGGGACCTTGGGATTATAGAAGAACGGCCCCACGCCGAGGACGCGGCTCCAATAATCCATCGCGGCCTCAATGTCGGGAACGACATAGCCGGCCTGACGGATCTGGCCAAAGAAGCGGCTCATGCGCGGGTGCCTTTTGCTTGAAGACCGGGGTCAGTTTCGAAGGAAGCCGGTGGAGATCCACGGCACGGCGGCGACCACGACGAGGCCCACCAGAAGCGCCAGCATGTAGCCCCAGATGTACTTCATGCCCTCGTCGGGATGGACCTTGGAGATGGCGCAGGCGCCGTAATAGCCAACGCCGAAGGGCGGGGCGAAAAGCCCGATGCCCATGGCGAATATGACCACCATCGCGTAGTGCACCTCGTGCACGCCGGCCTGCTTGGCGATGGGAAACAGCAGCGGCCCGAACAGCACGATCGCCGGAATGCCCTCAAGCACGCTGCCGAGGATGACGAAGGCGACAATGGAGATCGCCAGGAAGCCCCAGGAGCCGCCAGGAATGCGCGACATCATCGTCGCCAGATCCTGCGAGAAGCCCGACTGGGTGAGGCCCCAGGCCATGGCGGTGGCGCAGCCGACGATGAAGATGATCGCGCCGGTAAGGGAAGCGGTGTCCTTCAGCATCACCGGCAGGCGGCGCCAGTCGAACTGCCGGTACAGCAGCAGCCCGGCCAGCACCGAATAGGCGATGCCGATGGTGGAGACCTCGGTGGCGGTCGCGACCCCTTCCACGACTGCCGCGCGGATCACGAATGGCAAAGCGATGGCGGGCGCGGCGATCAGCGCCAGCTTGGCGATCTCGCGCTTGGAATAGCGCATCACCTTGCTCAGGTCCTCGTCCCGGCAGCGCCACCAGATGACAAAGCAGAGCGCGATGCCAAGCGCCACCGCCGGCAGCATGCCGCCGGTGAACAGAGCGGCGATGGATACGCCCGTAACCGAGCCGATGGTGATGAGAACGATGGACGGGGGGATGGTCTCAGTCTGCGCGCCGGTGGCAGAGAGCAGCGCCACCAGATCGCCCGGCTTGGCGCCACGCTTCTGCATTTCCGGGAACAGGACGGGGGCGATCGCCGCCATATCCGCAATCTTCGAGCCGGAGATGCCGGAGACCAGATACATGGCCCCCACCAGCACGTAGGAGAGGCCGCCGCGGACATGGCCGAGCAGGCTGGCGAGGAACTGGATCATGGCGCGCGCCATGCCCGTCATTTCGATCAGCGCGCCGAGGAAGATGAACAGCGGGACCGCGAGCAACACCAGATGGCTCATGCCCTCATCTAACCGCCCCACCATCACCAGCATGGGCGTCGAGGTGGTGAGCGAGAGATAGCCGAAGGTGGCAATCGCAAAGGAAAACGCGATCGGCACGCCGGCGAACACGTTCAGCGCGACGATGCCGACGAAGAAGATCACCAGGTTCGCCTTGCCGAGCGGCTTCAGCACTGGCCCGAGCAGCCAGAGTACGAGCACCAGCGCGGCGGTGATGGCGATGGCCAGCAGAACCGGCTTCCAGGCCCCGAAGCGCAGCAGGCGGAAGAATGCCGCCAACACCATCAGGCACATGCCCACGGGCAGCGCCGCCGCCCGCCAGCTATTGGTGATCTCAAGCGCCGGAGTAACTATGAAGCTTTCCTCCTCCGCGTATTCGATCGCGTGGGGGATCAGCAGCAACAGGAAAGCGATGGAGGCGGTGATCGCGAGGGCTTCCAGCAGCGCCTGGGCATCTGGCCCGACGCGGTTGACGAGGCCGGTCATGCGCATGTGCGCGCCGCGCCGGAAGGCGACGACAGCACCCAGCATGGACAGCCACAGGAACAGGATGCCCGCCAGTTCATCCGACCACACCAAAGGAGCATGGAAGACGTAGCGTGCCACCACGCCGGCCGCGAGAATGAATATCTCCACGACAACCAGAGCCGCCGCCACGTTCTCGACGATGCCGCCAATGACGGCATCGAGAATGTTCGCGATGCGGGCTACTCCGGTCGCCGGAACGGCCGCCTGGGCGGGAGTTGCGGCGTGGCCGTCCATGATCAGTTTCCTCACTGCTAGTTTATGGGGCGGCTCACGCGAGCTTGCCGACCGCACCTTCTAGCAGGCTCCACGCTTCCGTGCCGAACCGCTCCTGCCACTCCTTGTAAAATCCGCTGTCGCGGAGCTTGGCGCGGAACGTGTCGGGGTTGGTCTTGTTGAAAGCCAGCCCCTTAGACTGCAGATCGGTCTGGACCGTGGCGTTCAGGGTCTTGATGTCTTCGCGCTGCTTCACGCCGGCCTCGTTGATGGCGTCTGCGACGATCTTCTGGAGGTCGGGCGGCAGGCCACGCCACGCGCGGCCATTGGCGATGAACCAGAAGCCGTCCCAGATGTGGTTGGAAATGGCGCAGTTCTTCTGCACCTCATAGAGCTTGGCCACCTGGATGATCGGCAGCGGGTTCTCCTGCGCATCCACCACCTTGGTCTGGAGCGCGGTGTAGACTTCGCTGAACTGCAGGCTGGTGGGCGCCGCGTCCAGCGCCTTGAACATTGAGATCGAGAGCGGGCTCACCGGCACGCGAATCTTCAGGCCGGCCATGTCCTTGGCGGTCTCGATCGGCTTGCCACTGGTGGTCATCTGGCGGAAGCCGTTGTCCCACATCTTCTCGAAGGCGTAGAGGTTCACCTTGGAGATCGCCTCGCGCACATGGGCGCCGACCTTGCCGTCCATCGCCTTCCACACCTGATCATAGTCCGAGAAGGCGAACCCGACGGCATTGATCGCCGCCACCGGCACCAGCGTCGCGATGACGAGGGCGGAGGGCGTGAAGAAGGTGATGCCGCCGTTGCGCACCTGGCTCAGCATGTCGGTGTCGCCGCCAAGCTGGTTGTTCGGGAAGATCTTGATGTCGACGCGCCCATTGGTCTCCGCCCGGATGCGATCGGCGGCTTCCAGGGAGCGGACGTTGAGCGGATGGCTGAGCGGCAGGTTGTTGCCGTACTTCAGCTCGAATTCGGCAGCGCGGGCCACATAGGGCATGCCGAGCACGGTCACGGCGGGCGCGGCGGCAAACAGGCGCAGCGCGGTGCGGCGTGTCAGGTCCGTCATTTTTACCTCCCAGGGATGCGTTTTTTCTTGAGGAAAAGATAGAAACTCGTGATGAGGTCGGTCAAACTCATTTTTTGATGGTTTTTGATGGAATTTGAGACAGTGCTCAAGCGCGACATCGAGACTGAACACCTGCCGCAGCGCCGGCAGATCGCGACCATCGCGGATGTCGCGCATCTCTCCGGCGTCTCCACGGCGACCGTCGACCGGGTGCTGAACCAGCGGCCCGGTGTGCGCGCGGTCACGGTGCAGCGGGTGCTGAAGGCGGCGGGCGAACTCGGCTATGTCGTCGATGCCGGCGTACCCTCGGGGGCGCTCAAGCCGATGCGGCTGGTGTTCCTTCTGCCGGCCGGCACCAACCAGTTTCTCAGCATGCTCGGGCGTCACATTGGCGGTGCACAGAGCCAACTCGCCTCGTTCAACATGCGCGCCTGCGTGGACTTCATTGAGAGCTTCAAGCCGGAACTCCTCGCGCAGGCACTGCGCAAGGCGGGCCGCGATGCCGACGGCGTGGTGTTCATGGCGCTGGAGCATCCGACCGTGCGCGATGCGGTGGACTGGCTGTGGGAGCGCGGCGTGCCGGCGGTGACGCTGATCTCCGATCTCGCCAACACCCGCCGCGTCGCCTATGTCGGCCTCGACAATCGCTCGGCGGGGCGCACGGCGGGCTATCTGATCGCGCGCTTCATCGGCCCGCGCCCCGCCAAGGTGGCGATGATCGCCGGCAGCCTCAGCTACCGCGCCCATGAGGAGCGCGAGATGGGGTTCCTGCGCCTGTTTCAGGAACAGTTTCCCGCCATCGAGGTGGTGGGCCTGCGCGAGGGCCACGACGAGGGCGCGCGCAACTACCGCCAGACCAAGACCCTGCTGGCGCAGCACCCCGACCTCTCCGGCATCTACAATATCGGCGGCGGCCCGGAGGGCATTGCCCGCGCGCTGAAGGAAGCGGGGCGCCAGCATGACATCGTGCTCGTCGGCCACGGCCTGACGCCCGACACCCGCGCCCTCCTGATCGACGGGGCGATGGATGCGGTGCTCAACCAGAACCCGCAGGGCGCGCTGATGGATTGCGTCTCCATCTTTGCCAACCTGCGTGCTGGCCGCCCGGCGCTGGACGGCATCACCCATCCGAGCACCGAGATCATCCTGCGCGAGAACCTGCCCTGAGACCGGCCCCGCCGGTTAGGCGGTGCGCAGCGGATGCTTCGACAAGGCCTTCTCGTCGATGCCGAACTTGTCGACGAGCCAGTCGATCATCAGTTCCTGGCCGAGCGTCGGATTGTCGTGCTGGCAATGCTCGGCTCCGGTCATATCCGCTTCCACGAACATCTGGGTGACGTCGACGCCGGCCGCCTTGGCATAGGCGTAGCCCTGCCGCGCGGCCTCGACGCCCAACACGTCATGGCCACCGTGGAGGATCAGATAGGGGCACTTCATGTTCTCGAACACGCCGCGCATGTCGAAGTCTTTGCACTTTTCCGCCACGCCCTTCATGGAATCCGCGCCGAACACCCATTTCATGTGCCCGGCGAGACCATGGTCTTCGCCGCGGTCCTTGAAACGCTCATAGAGGCTGAGCATGCCGCCATGGGAGATCGCAGCCGCAAGGCGCGGTTCCATGGCGCCGGCGCGGGCGGCGTAATAGCCGCCGAGCGAGGACCCTGAGACGGCGATGCGGCTCATGTCCACGTCATCGCGGGTTGCCAGCCAGTCGATGCATTTGCCGACCGGCACCTCGTAGTCGAAGCGGTTCGGCAGATTGTGCCGGCGGATCGTTGCCCCCTGCCCTGGCCCGTCCATCAGCAGCACGGAGATGCCGCGCTGGAGCGCGCCGCGCCCGGTCATGAACCAGAGTTCGTCCTTGTAGGAATCCAGCCCGCCGAAGGAAATCAGGACCGGCTGCTTGCCGGTGTCGTAGGGCGCGCGGAAGAAGTAGCCGTACATCGGCTTGCCCTCTTCCTCATAGGGCACCTCAACGAACTCCCCCTTGGGGACGGTGTATTCCATGAACCGCCGCGTGGAGAGTTCCGCTTGCTCGAAGGTCGGCATGCGGCGTGGGTCGTCCGCCTCCAGCCAGAATTCGGCGGAGCGATACATATCGGCGGCGCGCAGGTAGCAGTTCATGGCGGTCTGGATGTGGCCCTTGGCCTCCTCGGCCTCGCCACGCCGGAAATTGTTGCTGGCCACCACCATCCATTCGTCGTGCCAGCTATCATAGTCGCCGGGGATCATGCGGCTGGCGGCAAGGAAGGATTCCGAGACAGTTCCGCCGCCCTCCTGCGTCTCCCCGAGCGCGCGGCGATACTGGTAGGATGGCCAGGGGAATTGCGGCCAGTGGTGCCAGCCATAGGGCTCGTAATGGGGCGTGGTGTCAGTGACGACGGCATCGATCAGCTTGGCTTCGGTGTCGGCCATGGGAGGCTCCTTCAAGGCAAGCACGGGGCGAGGCCGGCGGATGCCAGCTTCGACTTCGGGGAATACAGCGGGCTCCCTCTCCCGCTTGCGGGGGAGGGTTGGGGAGGGGGCCAGCGCCCATGACGACAAGCATGGCACCCGGCTTTTGCTCACTCTTCCCCCTCCCTAGCCCTCCCCCGCGAACGGGAGAGGGGAAGCCGTTACAGGCGGGAGAGGGAATTCGCGTCAGCTTGTCTTCATGCCCCAGCGTTCGACGGTCTTTCTCTCGACCCAGTCGAAGAACCAGTTTTCGGAGACCCAGCCGATCATGGCGATGGTGATCATCCCGCAGATCATGATGTCGGGCCGAAGCTGCCAGCGGGCGTCGTCGATCAGGAAGCCGAGACCGGTGATCGAGGAGATCATTTCCGCACCCACGATCACACGCCAGCCGACGCCATAGGTGAGGCGCATGCCGGTGATGATATAGGGAAGCGAACCAGGAATCAGGATGCGCCAAGTATAGAGGCTGCGCGAGGCGAGATAGACCTTGGCGACTTCCGTATATTGCCCCGACAGGGTCTGCACCCCGGTCATGGTGTTGAACATGATCGACCAGATGCCGGAGAAGAAGATCACGAACACCGTCGAGGTAAAGCCGATGCCGAACCACAGGATCGCCAGCGGAATCCAGGCGATGCCGGGGATCGGGTAGAGCAACCTGCACAAGGGCAGGAAGGCTGCGCGCACGGTCGGCGAGGCACCCATGACGAGACCGGCGGGAATTCCCACCAGGGCGGCAAGCGCGACGCCGCTCATCTGCCGCCCGACGCTCGCGGCGGTGTTCTTCAGCAGAACGCCGTTGAGGCCGAGTTCGTAGAAGGCAGTAACCACCTGCCAGGGCGAGGGAAAGGCCCATTTCGGCATCAGCGCGAGCATGTAGACCACCTGCCAGATCAGCAGGAAAGCGATGATGGTGCTGGTGCCCAGAAGCCGGTCGCGGCCCGGCAGGAAGGATCGGAATGTGCGGCTCGTGGCGGCCTTGGCGGGCGCCGCGATCACGGATTTCGAGGACGACATCATGGCCATCTCACACCCCCGCCATCATGTCGGCCTGCTCAAGCGCGGCCGCGCGACTGATCTCCTCGCCGAGCACAGCGCGCACCTCGCGCTGGAACCGGCCCATGGTTTCTCCAGTCATGTCGCGCGGGCGTGGCTCCTCGACATGGATCACCTGCTTGATGCGTCCAGGGCGCGCGGTCATCACAACGATCTTGTCGGAGAGGTACAGCGCCTCTTCGATGGAATGGGTGACGAAGATCACGGTCTTCTTGTATGCGCGCCAGATGCGCAGCAATTCGTCCTGAAGCGTCTCGCGGGTCTGCGCATCAAGCGCACCGAACGGCTCGTCCATGAGAAGCAGCGAGGGGTCCACCGCCAGCGCGCGGGCGATGGAAACGCGCTGCTTCATGCCGCCGGAGAGATGGTGGGGAAACCGGTTGGCGAACTCGGAAAGGCCGACCATGGCCAGCAGCCGATCCGACGCCTCCCGCCGCTCCTTCGCGGGCCGGCCGCGCGCCTGAAGGCCGAACTCCACATTGTCCCGCACGGTCATCCAGGGAAACAAGGCATAGTCCTGGAACACCACTGCCCGCTCCGGCCCCGGGCCATCGACAGTCTTGCCGTCTATGGCGATCCGGCCCGACGTCGCCGGGATCAGACCGGCGACGATCTTCAGCAAGGTGGACTTGCCGCAGCCCGAGGGACCGAGGAGGCAGATGAACTCCCCCTCCTCGATCTCAAGATTGATGTCCACCAGGGCAGAGACCTCGCTGCCCTGGTTGCCGTATTTCTTGTTGAGGCCCTCGATGATCACCATGCCGGGCGCCTCACTTCTTGAGCTTTTCGTAGCCGGGATAGCCGGGGTAGCTCTCGGCCATGGAGAGATCGACAGCATCCTCGTAGGTGATCGGCTTCTGAAGCAGCTTGTCCTCGGCCATCCAGCCGAGAAGCGCCTGAATCCAGACCTTCGGCGGGGCGTTATAGGTCCAGCCGCAATTGTCGTAGGACTGCTCAAGCAGCTTGGGATCCATATTCGGCACATAGTGCTTCAGCACTTCCATGCCGAGTTTCTTGTCGGTGCGCATGATGTGCACCGCATCGAGATGCGCCCACACCAGCCGCTTGGCGAGTTCCGGGTGCTCCTTCACGAACTTCTTGGTCATGATGAGCCCGTTCCGCAGCATGTCGGAATTGAGCTTTTGCTTATCGACGAGTTGGTCCGCCGCCAGCAGCAACTTGGCACCCTTGTCGATGGCATTGGTGCCGTAAGGCTCGAACGGGAAGGCGGCGGCGATGTCTCCCGTCAGCAGCGCCGAGGCCACTTCCGGCACCGGCACCAGTGCGAGTTGCACGTCCTTCTCCGAGAGGCCGAAGCGCGGCAGGATTTCGTGGATCAGGGTGAGATATTGCACGTCGAACTTGGTGACGATGCCGATGCGCTTGCCCTTGAGGTCCGCCCACGACTTCACGCTCGGGGATGCCACCATCATCGCGCAATTGGCCGATGAAGCGGCAACGATGGTGTTCTCGATGCCGGCGGAGAGATAGCGGAGCGCGCTGGCATACTGGTTATAGCCGGCGTCGTAGTCACCGATCGCCATCAACTGGTTGGACCGCTGGTAGTTGCCGCCGATGAACTCGACCTTCACTCCGTATTTGTCCCAGAGCTTCAGATATTCCGCCACGAAGGGCTGGATATGATCATAGCCCGGCGTGCCGGCGACCAATTTGACGGTGTAATTGTCCACCGTCTGCGCGACCGCCGATCCGGCTGCCGTCACGCCCATCAAAAGACCCAGTAACGCGCCCCTGATCGTCATGTGCTGTTCCCCTGGAAGGTATCTGACAATTGGGAGTGGGGGCTTCGCCCCCTATTGGGCCTTGTGGCCTATTCGGCTGCGATGCTCTGCGCCCTGGGAGAGACTTCGGTGATGTGCTTCACCTCGTTCCAGGCGCGGACCATGCTGTTGAGCGCCGCCAATTCCATCTCGGCGATGCGCGCGAGAATGTCTCCGGCAGCCTTGAGATCGCCCTCGTAGCGCAGCACCCGGAAGGTGTCGGAGGACTTCTGCATCATGTCCGCGGCAACGGCAGCATCCTGGGTCTTCAGGCCGCGCAGGCCAAGTTCGCGCGTGACGCGGCGCAGATAGCCGGCAGCGCCAGCACGGCCGAGCACGCCGTGATTGGGAATCTGCCCGCGCAGGAACAGCGGGCGCCGCTCGCCATTCGGCGCCAGCACATCCTCGATCTCACCCTTGCGGATCTTCTCCGCGAACACCGCCATGCCCGGCGCCCCGGTCTCGAAGCGCGGGATCTGCCACTGATTGCCGAAAAGCGCGTAGGGCTTGGGATAATCGCCGCACAGGATCTTCATATTGCGACGGAAGGAATGGCGGATCGACGTTGCGATATCCCATGCGGGATCGCGGCCAGGCTCCACCCAGACCATGAGATAGGGGCCGTAGCCGTCGTGCAGGGTCCATTCACCGCCGAACGGGTGGTGGTGCTCCCAAGGCTCATACCCGGAAGCGCCGCGCTGCTTGGCCTGCTTCCAGGCTTCAGCGAACACCGTGATGGGCGCGTCGTAGCGCGAATAAGGCATGATGTCGTTGGGCTCGAAGATCGTGACCGTGCCCTTGTCGAGATCGTAGCCTGCAACCACCACATGGTGCCCGAACCCGGTCTTGCCCATGGTCTCGTGCTGGAACTTCAGGCGCGGCGAGGTCTTGGCGCCATAGGGCAGCATCAGCGAGTAATGCAGGCCCACCTGCACCGGAATGCCCCGGTCGATGAGGCCGCAAAGCTTGGCAAACGCCTCGTCGAAACCACCTTCGTGATCCTCCTCCCAATGGCCTTTGAAGCCGAGGGATTGGGCGGTGTATTCCCACAATTCGTGGAACGGCCCGGCCCCGCCGTTGAAGGCGGGAGCACCCCACACCGGGGTCCAGCGGAACGAGAAGCCGTCTCCCGACGTGCCGTCGGCGAACAGCACGTCGCTCTCGCCATGCAGGCGATACATGCCCAAGAGGCCGGTGAAGTAGCAGCGGCCCGAATTGCCGCCTTCCGGGTAGCCCTTCGCGCCCATCCAGGTCATCGAATGATAGGCGTCATCGTAACCGTCGACGTATGCCATTTGGGTTCTCCCTAAAGGATAAAACGGGCCGCCGCTCCGCGCTCAGATCAGCGGGTTCGTCATCTTCTTGCGCAGTTCCCGCTCGTCGATGCCGAAGACATCTGCGAGCCAGTCGGCCATCAGTTCCTGACCAATGGTGGGGTTGTCATGCTGACAGTGGTCGGCGCCGGTCTCTTCCTCGGTGACGAAGCGCAGCGTGACGTTGACGCCCTTGGATTGCGCGTAGTCCGCCGTCTTCTGCGCCGCCGCGACGCCGAGAACGTCATGCCCGCCGTGGACGATGAGATAGGGGCACGTCATGTTGTCGAGGTGCCCTTCCAGGGTGAAGGGAATCGCCTTTTCCAGGGCCTCCTTCATGGTCTTGGCGCCGAACACCGTCTTGATATGGTCGGCAAGCCCATGATCTTCCTTGGCGTTCGCCCAAAGCTCGGGGATCGACCAGATGGCGCCATGGGAAATCGCCGCCGCAAGGCGCGGCTCGTAGCAGCCAGCGCGGGCGGCGTAATAGCCGCCCAGCGAGGAGCCGCACACCGCGATTCTGGCAGGGTCGATGTCGTCGCGGGTGAGCAGATAGTCGATGCACTTGCCGATCGGCACCTCGTAATCGGGCCGGGTCGGAATCTTGTGACGCCGCAGGGTGCCGCCCTGGCCGGGACCGTCGATCATCAGCACCGACATGCCGCGCTGAAGTGCGCCGTGCGCCTGCATGAACCACATCTCGTCCTTGATGGAATCAAGGCCACCCATGCAGATCATGACCGGCTGCTTGCCAGTATCGAACGGTGCCCGCACGAAATAGGCGAACAGCGTCTTGTCGTCCTCGTACGGGATTTGCAGCACCTCCCCCGCCGGGTTGAGGTTCTGGATGAATTTGCGCGAGCACTCCTCCATGTCGGTGAAGGCTTCCAGACGGCGCGGGTCGCTATATTCCAGCCAGAATTCGGTGTGCCGGTAGTAATTGGCCGCACGCAGCCAGCAATTCATGGCGGTGCGGACATGCCCCTTGCCGAATTCCTGGTCGCCGCGCTCCTGGTTGAAATCGGCGATGCGCTTCCACTCGCGATGCCAGCTTTCCTGATCGCCGGGGATCATGCGGCTCGCCGCGAGGAAGCATTCCGAAACTGTGCCGCCGCCTTCCTGGGTTTCACCCAGCGCGCGCCGGAACTGATAGCTCATCCAGGGGAATTGGGGCCAATGGTGCCAACCGTAAGGCTTGTACACACCATGGGTGGCATCTCCCACCTGGTCGATGAGCAACTCTTCCGCCATGTCCGTCTCCTTCTGGCGGCCCTCCCGAAGGGGCGCGCAGGAGAAATGTTACGCCGACATAAGCGATTTTCAAGTGACTTGATTATTCGGAAAGGTGGAAGAAAGCCAATATTTGTGCAGCCTCTGGCGGGCGCGCGCATAGATTGCGCCTCGGGAAATGGACGCTGGCCACGCGCGCGTCACTCCGCCTCGCATGAAGGTTGAGTGCGCAAAAATTTTGTGCAGCAAGTGTGCAGAAAGACGGTCGACTAGAAGGTCGGCGGGGTATTTACGAAGATGATCCGCGCTTCTTCATCGCCGACATTGCGATAGCCATGAGGGACTTCGGAACGATAGATAAAAGAGTCGCCTGCGTTTATTAGAAACACGCGGTCACCCAGCAGTAACTCTACACTTCCGGAGAGAAGATACCCGACCTCCTCGCCATCATGGGTCACCATGCCCTCGCTGCCGCCGCCCACCGCGATCACATGGACCGAACCCTGGAGTAGATGCCCCTTGGTGTAGGGGATCAGCCTCTCCATGCGCACGCCCTTGCCCTGCACGGGGTCAAGATCGAGCACCACGCGGGCGTCTTCGCGCACCACCACGGTTTGCTCCGAGTTGGGTGTCGCGAACACTTCGCCGATGGTCAGGTTCAGCGCGTCGCAGATGCGCGAGAGCATATTCAGCGACGGACGGATCTTGTTGTTCTCAAGCTTCGAGAGAAGGCTTTCCGAACAGTTCGCAGCCTCAGCCACATCCTTCAGGCGGGCGCCGATCATCAGGCGGGCATGCCGCAGCCGGGTTCCGATCTGGACACTTACATCGGGCTTGTCCACCACCGCCGAGCCCGTGTTCACCTGCACCATCGATCCGCCCACTGGTCTTAGAATGGGCCTAGCTGTTTGATCCCGGGCTTTGATGGTGCAGTCTTTTCGCGGGAGTGGAGGGAGGCACTATGGGCCAGTTTCTACACGGGAGCGCCACGACGACTGAGGCAGTCCGTCGAGCGATACAGCATAGTCAAGAGAGCCTGAGGGCTCTGGCGAAGCGCTATGGGATCAACCAGAAGACCGTCGCCAAGTGGAAGAAGCGGACCTCGGTCGCCGATCTGCCGACTGGTCCGAGAGAGCCGACATCGACGGTTCTGTCGATTGAAGAAGAGGCCATCATCATCGCTTTCCGCCGGCATACGCTGCTGCCGCTCGACGACTGCCTCTATGCCTTGCAGGCGACGATCCCGCATCTGACGCGCTCATCCCTGCATCGCTGCCTGCAGCGCCACGGCATCAGCCGGCTGCCGGAGGTGGAGGGCGACAAGAAGCCGAAGAGGCGGTTCAAGTCCTATCCGATCGGCTTTTTCCATATCGATATCGCCGAGGTGCAGACCGCCGAGGGCAAGCTGTACCTTTACGTAGCCATTGACCGCACGAGCAAGTTCGCCTTCGTGCAGGTCGTCAGGAAGACAGGCCGGAGCTCAGCCTCGGCCTTTCTCATGGCCTTGATCAACGCGGTGCCCTACCGGATCCATACCGTTCTTACCGACAACGGCATCCAGTTCACCTTTCCGCCTCGCTACGCCGATGGGCCGACAGCTCGCTACATCACCCATATGTTCGACATGCGCTGCCGAGAGAACGGCATCGAGCACCGCCTGACTAAAGTGAAGCACCCCTGGACCAATGGCCAGGTCGAGCGGATGAACCGGACCATCAAGGAAGCGACCGTCAAGCGCTTCCACTACGACGACCATCATCAGTTCGAAACGCATCTCACCGACTTCGTCGCCGCATACAATTTCGGCCGGCGCCTGAAGACCCTCAGGGGGCTCACGCCCTACGAGTTCATCTGCAAATGCTGGACTTCAGAGCCAGAGAGATTCATCCTCGACCCCATCCATCAAATGCCGGGACTAAACACCTAGCTAGCACACTTTCGGGCAGGCATGTCACCTGCTTCGTAGCGACAGGCGGTACGAGGGCTGGCAGCGCCCTCAGCCGGAGGGCACCGCCGCGAACAGCAGGCTGGAGCGTGATGTCACGTCATAGTTAACGCCAGTTTCAAAAAGCGCCTCTTCGTGCGCGTCCAGATTTGTGTCGACCAGCCGGTTCCAGGCCCCGCCCCCTGGCACCTCGGGCAGCGTGAAAGTCACCAGATCGTCGTGGCCGTTAAGCACCAGAAGAACCGTGTCGCGGCCGTCGTCCAAGCCGATTTCCGGGTTACTTGCGACATCGATCAGCATGCCGAAGCATTTTGTGACGCCGTTCCACTCCTCCTGGCTCAGTTCGCCGCCGCCCGCGCTGACCCAAGTGACATCGCGCCGTCCTTCGGCATCAAGTTGCCCTGTCAGGGAACGCCGGTACCGCAGCGCTGGATGGGAGGCCCGCAGTTCAGTCAATTGCTGGACGAATGCAATCATCCGCTCGCCCTTGTCCTCGATCGACCAGTTGAGCCAAGAGATCTCACTATCCTGGCAATATGCGTTGTTGTTTCCCTGCTGTGTGCGCGCAAATTCGTCTCCGGCGAGCAGCATGGGCACGCCTTGTGAGAGCAGCAGCGTAACCAGAAAGTTGCGAATCTGGCGTTCGCGCAGTCGGTTGATCTCGGGATCGTCGGTCGGCCCCTCGGCGCCGCAATTCCAGGACCGATCATGATCAGAACCGTCGCGGTTGCCCTCGCCGTTGGCTTCATTGTGCTTTTCGTTGAAGCTCACGAGATCGTTCAGCGTGAAACCGTCATGGGCGGTGATGAAATTGACGCTGGCCCATGGCCGCCGTCCCTCGCGGTTATAAATATCGCCCGAGCCGGAAAGGCGAGGTGCAAGCGCGGCCGCGGAAGCATCGCCGCGCCAGAAGTCGCGCGCGGTGTCGCGGAACTTGTCGTTCCATTCCGACCAGCCGGGCGGGAAGCCGCCGACCTGATAGCCGCCGGGGCCGCAATCCCAAGGCTCGGCCACCAGCTTAACGGTGCCAAGCACCGGGTCCTGGCTGCACGCCTTGAGAAATCCGCTCTGGTTGTCGAAGCCGTTGGGCTCGCGGGCCAGAATGGTGCCGAGATCGAAGCGGAAGCCATCCACATGGGTTTCCGTCACCCAGTAGCGCAGGCTGTCTGTCACCATCTGGAGCACACGGGGATGGGAGACGTTGACCGTATTTCCGGTGCCGGTGTCGTTGATGTAATAGCGCGGATCATCCGGCATGAGCCGGTAGTAGCTCGCATTGTCGATGCCCTTGAACGACAGTGTCGGGCCGTTCTCGTTGCCTTCGGCGGTGTGATTGTAGACCACGTCCAGGATCACTTCGAGACCGGCCTCATGGAACCGGGCCACCATCTCCTTGAACTCGCGCAACGTGTGCTCGCGCTCGCGGGCATAGCGCGGATCCGGTGCGAAGAAGCCGATGGAATTGTAGCCCCAGTAATTCCGCAGGTCCTTGGCGAGGAGATAGTCGTCATCAAGGAACGTGTGCAGCGGCAGGAACTCCACCGAGGTCACACCGAGCGACTTGATATAGTCCAGCACCTCTGGCTGGCCCATACCGGCATACGTCCCCCGCAGGTGCTCGGGAACGGCGGGATGTAGCTTGGTGAAGCCCTTCAGGTGGGTTTCATAGAAGACCGCGCGATCCCAGGGTGTGAATATGCGCCCCGGCTCGCCGTGCCAGTCGAAATTGGGGTCCACGACCACGCATTTCGGAACGAAGGGCGCGCTGTCGCGGGTATCGAACGAGAGGTCTCCGTCCGGGTCGCCCTGGATATAGCCGAACACCGCCGGGTCCCAGATGATTTCGCCGGTGTGCCCCCGGGCATAGGGATCGAGGAGCAGCTTGTTCGGGTTGAAGCGATGGCCCGCGTCCGGGGCGTATGCGCCGTGAACCCGATAGCCATAAACCTGGCCCGGCCCGATGTCGGGCACAAAACCGTGGAACACTTGGTCGGTATATTCCGGCAGCACGATCCGGGCGGTCTCGGTGCGCCCCTCGTCGTCGAACAGGCAAAGCTCAACCTTGGTAGCATTGGCTGAGAACAGCGCGAAATTCACGCCCTCTCCGGTCCAGGTTGCACCTTTGGGAAAAGGCTGGCCAGAGCGGACAGCGCGGTTGAGGGGTTTATGCAGCACAGGAGGCGCCTGTTTCGGGAGGACCAGCGCAAGGCGGGATCAGGTGCCCAACGACTGCGCCCTAGCCTTAGTTTCCGCATCGCAAACAAATCCCTTCAGTTTCTCCACCGGGTCATTGGAATACAGCCTGACCTCCCCACATAGCCTGATGGCCCACCCCCATTTTGCGGGTGAACTTTCGCTGGCCGGCGACGTTTAGCTCCACCATCAGCAAAGCCGGGAAGGGTGAACCCATGCCGACACATGAGAGCATCCAGACCGCCGCACGCCCTGAAACCGACGCGCACCGGACCCGCGTCGCGCGGTTCCGCGCTGTGCGCGCCCACAGCGAAAATCTCGCGCATCCTCTGACGGCCGAGGACCAGACGGTGCAGTCCATGGCGGACTGTAGTCCCACCAAATGGCACCTTGCCCATGTGAGCTGGTTCTTCGAGACCTTCATTCTCGTGCCTCACCTCGCTGGTTACGAGGTGCGCCATCCCCAATTCGCCTATCTGTTCAACTCCTATTATGAAGCCGCCGGCGCGCGTCATCCGCGCTTCGAGCGCGGCCTTGTGACCCGGCCCGGCGTCGGCGAGGTGCAGGCCTATCGCGCCCATGTCACCCAGGGCATGGAAACCCTGTTCGAGCGGGCGGACGCAACGCTTTGGGGAGAAATCGCGCCGCTCGTGGACATCGGCACGCACCATGAGCAGCAGCATCAGGAACTGATCCTGATGGACATTCTGAACCTGTTTTCCCGCAACCCGCTGCGGCCGGCCTATTCCACCTACCGCGCCGGCCTTGCGCGGGATACGGCGCCGCTCGTGTTCCACGATAATCCCGGTGGCATCGTCGAAATCGGCCATGCGGGAGACGATTTTTCCTACGATAATGAAAGCCCCCGCCACCAGACGCTGCTTCGTCCGTTCCGCATCGCATCGCGCTGCGTGACCAACGGCGAGTGGATCGATTTCATGACCGACGGCGGCTACCGCCGCCCTGACCTCTGGCTGGCCGACGGCTGGGCCCGCGTCACGGCGGGGGAATATGAAGCCCCGCTTTATTGGGAAAAGGCCGCGCACGGGTGGGAGGCCATGACGCTGTCCGGCCAGCATCTGGTCGATCCCACCGCGCCGGTCTGCCATGTCTCCTATTACGAGGCCGACGCCTTCGCCCGTTGGGCGGGTAAGCGTCTGCCAACCGAAGCGGAATGGGAGATCGTCGCCCGCGACCTCCCCATCGCCGGCAACTTCGCCGGTTCCGGTCATCTGCGCCCGGTTGCGGCGCAGGATGGGGCAACCGCCCCGGCCCAGATGTTCGGGGATGTTTGGGAATGGACGCAAAGCCCCTACAGCCCCTACCCCGGATATAAGGCCGCGCCCGGCGCGATCGGTGAATACAACGGCAAGTTCATGGCGAGCCAGTTCGTGCTGCGCGGAGGCTGCTGCGCGACACCTGACGACCATGTGCGCGCCACATACCGCAACTTCTTCTACCCGCACCAGCGCTGGCCCTTTGCTGGGCTCCGCCTGGCGGAGGACGCCGCATGACAGTCCAGCGCAAGCCCCCGGTCGCCACCACCCCCGCCGACGCACCGGGCACGGGGTCGTTCCGTACCGACGTTGCGCGGGGGCTAGGCGCGCCGCGCAAAACCCTGCCCGCCAAATATTTCTACGACGCCGCCGGCTCCCGCCTGTTCGACCAGATATGCGAGCTGGACGAGTACTACCCGACCCGAACTGAGTTAGGCATTCTGAAATCCCGTGCCGGCGAGATCGCCCGCGCGGCGGGGCCGGACGCAAAGCTGGTGGAATTCGGCGCGGGGTCGCTGGTGAAGGTGCGAATCCTGCTGGATACCCTGACGACGCCGGCAGCCTATATTCCCATCGACATCTCGGCCAATCACCTCATCGCCGCGAGCGCCGATCTGGCGCGCGATTATCCGGCCTTGCGGGTCTCGCCGCTGGTGGGTGATTTCACCCGCGCGCTTGCGCTGCCGCCGCTCGCCGGCAACCGCACCATCGGTTTCTTTCCCGGCTCGACCATCGGCAATTTCACGCCTGCAGAAGCGGAGCATTTCCTCACCGAGGCCGGCCGCACCCTGGGGGCCGGCGCGCTCATGGTGCTGGGTGTCGACCTGAAGAAGGACCTCGCGCGGCTCGAGGCCGCCTATAACGACGCGCGAGGCGTCACCGCCGCCTTCAACCTCAATCTGCTCATCCGCATCAACAGGGAAGCGGGCGGCAATTTTGACCCGTCCCGGTTCGCCCATCGCGCGCATTTCAACGCGGGGGAAAGTCGGATCGAGATGCACCTCGTGAGCCAATGCGACCAGGAGGTGGAGGCGGCCGGTCAGCTCTTTAGCTTCGCGCGCGGCGAAACCATCCACACCGAAAACTCCTACAAATACGCGCCGGAGGGCGTTGAAACCCTCGCCCGTGCTGCCGGATGGGCGGTGGAAGCGGCCTGGAGCGATGCGGAGAATCTGTTCGGCGTCTTCCTGTTGGCGCGCGGTTAGGGTCCGAACGGACCTTTGAGGATGGCAGGAAGGCATCACCTTCCGTCAAAACCCAGCTCAGCACCATTTCTTGGCCGCACGATAGGGTAAGCTGTGGCAAGTATCTGAACTCTCCCACGTTCCGAGGCCGCCATGCCGCCCCGTCCGCCAGCCACAATCGGCGCTTCCGTCGCCGAGATCGAAACGCCCGCGCTCGTGATCGATCTCGACGCGTTCGACCGCAATGTCCGCGTCATGCGCAAGGCGGTAACCAACGCCGGCCTGCGCCTGCGCCCCCACGCCAAGGCCCACAAATGCCCTGACATCGCCCACCGGCAGATCGCCGAAGGTGCGGTCGGCATCTGCTGCCAGAAGGTGAGCGAGGCGGAAGCCTTCGTCGCGGGTGGCATCACCGACATATTGGTGACCAACGAGATCGTCGACCCCCGCAAACTGGCCCGGCTGGTCGAACTGGCGCGCACCGCCCGCATCGGCATCTGCGTCGACAGCGCCGTCCATGTGGCGCTGCTGGCGGCGGCGGTGGCGGGCAAGGGCGTTGAAATTTACGTGCTCATCGAGATCGACGTGGGACAGGGCCGCTGCGGATTGGCCGTCGGCCCCGAGCTTGCCACCCTGGCCGCCGCCATCTCAGGCACGCCGGGCCTGCGCTTTGCCGGCCTCCAGGCCTATCACGGCACAGCCCAGCACATGCGCGCGCCAGCCGAGCGCCGCGAGGCCATCGGCACGGCCGTGGAGCGGGTGAAGCGCGCGAAGGCGATTTTCGCCGAAGCGGGTTTCCCGTGCGAGACCGTTTCGGGCGCCGGCACCGGCAGCTTCATTCTTGAAGCGGCCTCCGGCGAATACACCGAGATTCAGGCTGGCTCCTACGTGCTGATGGATGCGGACTATGCCCGCAACGTCTTTGACGGGCCGTCCTTCGATCACTCCCTGCTGGTGCACGCGACTGCCATGAGCACTGCGGTGGATGGCAAGGCGGTGCTTGATGTGGGCTATAAGGGCCTCGCCGTGGATTCCGGCTATCCCGCGCCGTTCGGCCTGGAAACGCGGGTGATCGGCATGTCGGACGAGCACACCATCCTGCGCCAGCCGGCAGGCGGGCGGCTGCGCCCCGGTGACCGGGTGCAACTCATCCCCGGCCATATCGACCCGACCGTCAACCTGCACGATTGGTATGTCGGCGTACGCAAAGGCGTGGTGGAAGCCCTCTGGCCGATCACCGCACGCGGGCCGGGGCTTTAGCTAGCCAGCCTTGGGATACAGCGGGGCCAGACGCGCGCCACGCGCGGCCGGGGCACGGGCGTTCAGCGCCCGCCGTTCCGTCTTGAAGGCGGTGAGGAAACCGGTGCCATTCCATGGCGTACCGCCCGCCGCATAGAGATGCCGGCGCAAATCCCGCACCGCTTCTCCCATGTCGGGGGTTCGCGGCTCGTCGGCACCCCGGCTCCAGGCGAGATAGGCGCGGTGCGCCGCCACCGCGTCATTGCGTTTGCAGGCGGCAGTCAGTTCGCGCTCAGCGGCGGCACCGGAAAGCCCGATGCCTCGCGCGCGAAACGCACCCGGCACCGGCTTGGCGGCAGGCCCTGCTCCAATGCCAGAGATCCGCCCCGCCTGCGCGCGCCGGACGGCCCGGCGCCGATACCACAGCAGACCGAAGGAGAGTAGCAATCCCGCCAGCACCAGGGCGAGCGCCGACCCGGCAGCAATCGCAGCGGGGCCGCGCCAAGCGAGCAGGGATTCCAGCGTCCATCCGCTGTTCATAGAAGGCGGCTCGGCGACCTTCGCCGCAGTGGAGGGGACGTCCTCTTTGATCACCACGGGGGCCGGCTGGGCCGCCACAGCGGCGCCCGGCAGCACGGTGAAGCTCTCCGCAGGCAGGGCCGTGGTTTCCTGCCGGTTGGTCGCGGTGTTCCACCAGCCGACCTCCATGGCGGGCAGGGTGACATCACCGGCGCGGGTGAACACCACCGAAATCGTCTTGGTCAGTTCCGCCCCGGCCTCGCCCTTGATCTGCGCGGTTTCGGAGTGCGTCTCTTCCTCATACTGGCGCACGCCCGGCACATCAGGCAGCGTCACGGGCGGAAGCTGGTTCGGGCTCGCGCCCACCGCCGCGAGGCGGATGGTGCGGGTCAGCGTGTCGCCGGCCCGCGCCTTTGCGGGAGGCGAGGACCATTCGCTGGTGAGGGTGACGGCGCGGGCCGGCAGGAACCAGCCCTGCGCATCGGCCGGGCGCGCCTTTACCTCCACCTTGATCGGCTCGGAGTGGATGGTGACGTCGCGCCCGCGGTTGAAGGCGGCGTCGAGCCAGGGCTGCGGCATCCCGCTTCGCCCAAGCAGCCGCGCCATTTCTGACGGCATCGGAGCGCCGTCATTGCTCGGCACATTGGCCTGAAGCCGCACCGCCGGGATATCGATGGTGCCGCTGCGCTGCGGGGTCATGATGTAATTCTGCTGGATCACCCGGTAACGCTGCTTGCCGATGGTCCTGAGATAGGTCTGCTGATCGCCGTCCGGCGCGAAGGTCGCGCCATCCGCCGCAATGCGCGACATGGCGCCGCTGCGCATTCCGAGGCTGTCGTAAATGCGCACGGTGACGGGCACTTCGCTCTGGACATAGGGCGTGCCCTTGCCGACCTCCACCTCAAGGAACAGCGGACGCTCCTCCGTCGAATCCACCGAGGCGGCCGGCGTCACCTGCATCTGGATCGGCGCCGAGGACACGCCCGCCACCGAAAGCGAGGGAATGGTGAAGGTGCCCGCACGCTTGGGCGCGAGCAGGAGCGCCCATTCGTTCACCGTGGTGCGCTTGCCGTCAACAATCGTGGTCCGGCTGCCACGGCGCCGTTCGACGATCTCGAAATCCTTGGAGAGCGAGGTGAGGTCGGGGGGTTGCGAACTGTCCCCGCCGGCGAGGCTGAGCACCAGGCTGAAGGTCTCGCCCATGCCCACGCTCGGGCGGTCCGTGGTTGCTGTCAGCGTGGCGGCAAAACCCGGCTGGCCCGCCCGCGCAAGACATGCGCACGCCAGGACCATGGCGATCAGGGCCTTGTGCCAGGAGCGTCTCACCTCGCTGAATCCTCGAACACGGGCACGGTGGTGCCCGAATAATAGCTGCGGATGCGCGCGCGCAAGAGCCCCGTGGGGTCATCGGGAACCATGCGTAGCGCCTGTTCGCGGTTCTGCTGCTGCTCGGTCATCGGCTTGGCCGCAACCGATCCGGCGGGATCCGCTGGTGGCGGTGGCGGCTGGTCCTGCGGCTTGCCGTTGGCCGCGTCCTTGGCAGGCTGCGGAGGCTCCGGCTTGGCCGGCTCCTTGGGCGGCTCCGGCTTCTGCGCAGGCTGATTCTTTGCCTGACCGTCCTTCGCGGGGTCGGGCTTGGCCGGATCGGGCTTGGCGGGGTCGTTCTTCGCCGGATCGTTCTTCCCTTGATCGTTCTTGGCTTGGTCGTTCTTGGCCGGATCGGGTTTCGCAGGATCGTTCTTTGCAGGATCGTTTTTGGGCTGCTTCTGGTCGCCCGGCTTCTGCGGATCGTTCTTCGCCTGGTCCTTGTTCTGGGGACTGTCGCCGGACTTATCGTCGGGCTTCTTCTGGTCCTGATCCTTCTTGTCGTCCTTATTCTGGTTCTGCTGTTGCTGCTTCTGCTGCTCGAGGGCGCGCAGCACGAGGTCGCGGTTGAAGGCGGCGTCGGCGTCTTTCGGGTCGGCCTTCAGGGCAGCGTCATAGGCCGCGACCGCATCCTCCAGCTTTCCCGAACGGGCAAGGGCGTTGCCACGGTTGTAATCCTGGCCCGCAAGACTGGAATAGGCTTCTGCCGCGCGCGCGTGCTCGCCCGCTTTGTAGAGTGCGCTGGCCTGCCATGCCGGGTCCTGGAAACGGGTCGCAGCCGAAGCATAATCCCCGCTGGCGAAGGCGCTGGCGCCCTTCTGGTCCGGGGTCTGCCACAGGTCCTGCCAGGACAGGCCATCCGCCGGATTGCTGAAATCCGTTGGCTGGGCCGATGCTGGGCGCACGCCGAGGCCGCCGGAAAGCGCGAACGCCAGCGGGATCACGGCGAGCCAGCCCCGGCGAAACGCCAGTGACGCCATGAGGACGACGCCGATTACAAGCCAGGGTCCCATATCCACCCACTGGTCCGCCACAAGGTCATTGTCCCGAGACGCAGGACCGGACGACGACGCGGAAGATTTGGCGAAGATGTTGTCGAGATCGCGGCTGTCGGCCGTGAGCACCGCGAAACGCCCGCCGCCATCCCGCGCAACGCCGCTCAGGCGCGTGTCATCCATGCCGGCAAGCGGCGCGGGTCGTCCATTCGCGCCAAGCGCGGGCGGCCCCGCCGGAACACCGACGCCGATGACGCTGACCGCGTAGCCGTCCCGCGCCGCCGCCTGCGTGGCAGCCGTGGTGAGATTGGGCGCGTCGCCCGCGCCATCCGTCACCAGCACGATCCGCCCGCTCGGCGCACCCGTGTTCTTCAACAGTTCCACCGCCTTCTGGATCGCGAGATCAGGCCGGTTGCCCCGCACCGGCATCAGATCGGTCGCAAGTTCCGGCAGCATCTGCGACACCACCTTGCCATCCTCGGTCAGGGGCGAGGCGACGAACGGCGCGTCAGTGTAGACGATGAGGGCCACTTGGCCGCCGCGCATGCGGTTGAGGATATCCTCAACCTTATGGCGGGCCGCCACCAGGCGCGACGGGCTCTGGTCGGCCGAATCCATGCTCTGGCCGAGGCTGAGCACGATGACAGTCGGATCGAGCCGGTCGAGCGCGGGGGTCGGCACCTTCTGCCAACTTGGGCCCGCCATGGCGAGCGCGGTCAGTACCCAGCCAGCCAACAGCACCGCCACCGGCCACTTGCCGCGCCCGGCGGTATCGCGCACCGCGAGATGGCGCAGAAGATGCGCGTCCACCACATTGCGCCAGTCGTTCCGCCCCGCGCCGATCCCGCGCCACACCAGGGCGGCAAGGATCACACCGGGGATGATTGCGAACAGCCATTCCGGCCGCAGGAAATGGAAGTCGGCGGGAATGAAGGACGCCATCATGGCCGCGCGCCCTCGCCTCGCGCCGGCGCGCTGCCGCGCATCGCGGGAACCAAAAGCAAGCCGCCCATCACCAGGCTCAGCCCCAATGCCGCGCCCAGCGGCCATTGGAACAGCGAGACCGTGGGGCTGAGATAAAGCGGGTCGCCCGAGGTCGGCTCCATCCGGTTGATATCGTTATAGATGGCGGCAAGGCCGGCGGAATCACGGGCGCGGTAATAGCGCCCGCCGGTCATTTCGGCGATTTTCGCCAGCGTGCCCTCATCCAGGTCGGCGGAGGGATTGACCATCCGCTGGCCCATGGCGAGGCGGTCGGCGCCGACGCCGATGGTGTAGATTTTCACATGCTCCTGCTTTGCCGCCTCGGCGGCCTGGAGCGGCTCCAGCACGCCGGAATTGTTGGCCCCGTCGGTGAGGAGCACCAGCACGCGCTGGTCGTCCGGCCGGGTTCGCAGCACCTTGACCGCAAGCCCGATGGCATCGCCGATGGCGGTCTCCTGCCCCGTCAACCCGATGCGCGAGGCACCGAGCAGTTCGCGCACGACATTTCGGTCGAAGGTGAGCGGGGTCTGCACATAGGCGCGGCTGGAAAACAGGATCAGCCCTACTCGGTCGCCCTTGCGACGCGCGATAAAATCATCCGCCACGGCTTTGACCACGGACAGGCGGTCGGTCGGCACGCCATCCTGCGAAAAATCCTGGCGCGCCATCGAGCCGGACAGGTCCACCGCCATCATCATGTCGCGGCCGCTGACCGGGATCGGCACCGGCTTGCCCACATAGGCCGGGCGCGCGGCGGCGGCGATCAGCAGGCACCAAATCAGCGCCAGGATCGCGAGACGCGCGATGCGACGCCGACGACCTCCGGTGGAGATCAGGCCAGCCCCACGGATTTCTGCGAAGAACGGCACCCGGAGCGCGCCCGAGCGCGACGCCTTGGCCGCCGGCACCAGCCAGCGCACCAGCAGCGGCAGCGGCAGCATTGCCAGGGCCCAGAGCCATTGAAACTGGATCATGCGTTGCCCCGGATCCAGCGCCGCACGGCCGCGACCACCACCTCCCGCGACACCGCATCCCCTCCCGGCGCCCCCGGCGGCAGATAGGGTGCGGCGGCGATAAAGCCGCTGACCTCCGGCGCGATCCCACCCTTGCCCTCGGCGAGAAAGCCGAGCCAGCCCTCGCCCGTGAGGCTTGCCGCCTCGGTGCGGCCGGCGCGCGACAGCAGGATGCGGCGCATCAAGACCGCAGAGGCTGCGGCCACCGCGCGCGCATCGACATAGCGCGCCTGATCCTGCGCGATGGTGTTCAATTCCTGCATCGCGCGATAGCCGAGCGTCTGGCGCCGGCGCAGCTCCAGCATGACCAATACCACCAGCAGCAGAACCACAAGGCCGGCAAGCACCCACCAGCCGGGCGCGGGCGGCCAGAAGGAGACCGACGGTGGCAGGTGAATGTCGCGCAGCCCGGCAAGCGGATCATTGCCGGCGGGGGCGGCAAAGCTCGGGGTGGTCACGCGGCGTCCTCCTCCGAGCGCCTATGCCGCTCGGGGCTCAGCACGTCGGCCGGGTCCTGCCCGGTGCGCATCGGCACGAAGGCCATGCCCCGCTGGCGCGAGAGATGCTCGATCCGCTCGCGGCGGGTCGCGAAATGGCGGGCATAGGCATCGCGTGCGGCACGGCTGTCGGCATCGAGCACGGCGACACCTACCCCATCGCTGACGCGATAGGCGCCCCTGCCCGGCGCTTCCCGCTCCAGAGGATCGTGGATGAACACGTTCGTCACCTGGCATTGCATCGCCAGACGGGTGAGTTCGCGGGCGGCGAGTTCGTCGAAATCGTGAAAATCGCTGGCGATGAACACCAGAGTGCCGGGCCGCGACACCTGACGCAGCCGGGCGAAGGCATCGGAAAGCCTGGGCTCGGAGGCGGGCGCGGGCGTCCCGAATCCGTCCTGCGTCCCATCCGCCAGAGCTTTCACGAACGCGAGAATGCGCCCCCGGCTGGCCTGCGGCCGGTAGGATGTGATGCGATGGGGCGTCAGCACCACGCCGCCAATCCGGTCCCCCGCCTCGAGCGAGGTCCAGGTGAGAACGGCGGCCACTTTCGCCGCGAGCACCGACTTGAAGCTGGTGCGGGTGCCGAAGCGCATGGAGCTGCGGGCATCCATAAGCACCAGGACGGGACGCTCGCGCTCCTCCTGGAACAGCTTGGTGTGGGTGCGCCCGGTGCGTGCGGTGACGCGCCAGTCGATGGTGCGCACATCATCACCCGCCTGATAGGCGCGCACTTCGTCGAATTCCATGCCCCGGCCCCGAAATGCGGATTTGTGGCCGCCGAATCTGTGGGTCCGCACCTTGCCGCGCGGCGCGAAACCGCGTGCCGCGCCGCCGGGATGGGCGGCCACCAGTTCGTCCAGGCGTGCGACCACCCCGGTCAGATCGGTCTCGGGCGGCAGCAGGGCCGATGATTTGTTCATGAGCGGCACAGGGCGGGTCAGCTCACCGGCACGCGGGAGATCAAGGCGTCGACGAACTCGTCTGTGGTGACACCGTCGGCCTGCGCCTCGAAGGTGAGGATGACACGATGCCGCAGCACCGGCTTGGCGATCGCCTGCACATCTTCCGGCACCACATAGTCGCGGCCGCGCAACCAGGCGTGGGCGCGAGCGCAGCGATCGAGCGCGATGGTGCCGCGCGGGCTGGCGCCGAACGCCACCAGGCCGGCGAGGTCCTGGCCATAGCGCTCAGGCGCACGGCTCGCGGCCACCAGTTGCAGCAGATATTCTTCTACCGCCTCGGACATGAAGGTGCGCAGCGCGGCGCGGCGGGCGGCGAAGATCAGGGCCTGCGGCACCCGCTCGCCGAACGTCACCACCTCGCCCTGCGCCTCGCCCCGCACCAGCCGCAGGATCTGCCGTTCGGCGGCAAGGTCGGGGTAGCCGATCTTCACATGCAGCAGGAAACGGTCCAGCTGGGCTTCCGGCAGCGGATAGGTCCCTTCCTGCTCGATCGGGTTCTGCGTCGCCATGACCAGGAAGAGTTCGGGCAGCGGATAGGTCTTGCCGCCGACCGTCACCTGGCGCTCCGCCATCGCTTCCAGCAGCGCAGCCTGAACCTTGGCGGGCGCGCGGTTGATTTCGTCGGCGAGGATGAAATTGTGAACACCGGGCCGGGCTGGAACAGGAAGGTGCCATCCTCCGGCCGGTACATGTCGGTGCCGGTCAGGTCCGACGGCAGCAGGTCCGGCGTGAACTGGATGCGCTGGTCGTCGCAATGGATCGCCTTGGACAAGGCCTTGATGGCCTTGGTCTTGGCGAGACCCGGCGCGCCTTCCACCAGCAGATGCCCATCGGCGAGCACCGCAACCAGCAAAAGGTCGACGAACGCCGGCTGCCCGAGGATGCAGGTGTTCATATAGGCGCCAAGGCGTTCAAAGGCGCGGTGCAGGACCTGGGCGTAGGCGGCGTCGTGGGGCTGATTCATCGCAGACGGGTTCCGGACAGGCTTTTCAAGCCGGAACTCTATAGCCTAACGGCGCCCGTGATCGCAGGCCCCGCGAGATGACTTTTCAGTAATGTCGCACCCCCAAGCCCTTTCGGGGGCACTCACGCTGGGGCAAGGGACCGGAATGAGGGGACAACGGCGTCAGGGCAGCATCGCCCCCTCACCCGGTCTCCCGCATTGCCAGGTCGGAAACCGTCCGGGCGATGCGGAAGCGACAACCGACGGTGTTAAGCGTCGGTATCCAATGCGTCGTTGACCGGCGCCCAGAACAGGATGCGCGAGCGGGCAAAGGCGACGCCGCGCTGAAGCGCGATGCCCATGACCGCCAAAATCACCAGCGCTGCCAGCGACCCGGCGATGTCGAGCGCGGCATTGCGGCTGAGGATCAGCACGCCGAGCCCGGCATTGCCGCCGACGAACTCACCCACCACCGCGCCGAGGATCGAGTAGACCGCAGCCATTTTCCAGGCCCGCGAACACATACGGCAGAGCGCTCGGGAACTTCACCAGCCGGAAGATGGTCCAGCGGTTGGCCTTCAGGCTCGTCATCAGCTCGATCCGGTCCCGCTCGACGCTGGAGAGGCCGGCGGCGGTGTTGATGAGCAGCGGGAAGAAGGTGAGCAGGACGCCCAGCAGGATCTTGGATTCGATGCCGAAGCCGAACCACACCACGAACAGCGGCGCCAGCGCCACCTTCGGCACGCTCTGGAGGCCGATCACATAGGGAAGCGCCAGCCGGCGCACACCCTTGAACTCCACCACCAACGCCCCGGCAATGATGCCGAACAGGCTGCCGAGCACGAACGAGGCGAGCGCCTCGGTCAGGGTCGTGAAGATGTTGATGTAATATTGGGAGGGCGACAGGAACGGCGGGGCGAAGCCGCGCACCAGGGACAGGAAAATCTGCGAGGGCCGCGGGAAGACATAGTCCCGGAACCGCGAAATAGCGCACCCCGCCCTCGATCGCCAGCACCAGGATGATGAAGGACAGCAGCCCGAGGTGACGGTCGATCAGCCGGGGCGATGGAGAATGGACGGCGCCCGGTGGCGGTTTCGGAGGCGGCGGCGGATTCAGTCGACATTGGGACGGTCCTTTGCGCCGATTCCGAACAGGGTGCGGATATGCTTGACCGCGTCAGCGAACGCGGGCTCGGACATGGTGTCGAGATCGCGCGGCCGCGGCAGATCAACCTTGATCTCCTCGACGATCCGGCCGGGACGCGGGCTCATCACCAGCACGCGGTCGGCCAGGAACACGGCTTCCGGGATGGAATGGGTGATCAGGAAGATGGTCTTGCCGCTCTCCCGCCAGATGCGCTGCAATTCCAGATTCATGGTGTCGCGCGTCATGGCGTCGAGCGCGCCGAACGGCTCGTCCATGAGCAGGATCGAGGGGTCGTGCAGCAGGGCGCGCGTGATGGAGCAGCGTTGCTGCATGCCGCCGGACAGTTCGCCCGGATAGGATTTGGCGAAGTTCTCCAGCCCGACCATGCGCAGCAGATCGTGGGCCCGCGCCTCGGCCGCCTTCATGTCGAGGCCCAGCACCTGGGCCGGCAGCAAGGTGTTTTGCAGCACGGTGCGCCACGGCAGCAAGACCGGCGCCTGGAACACTAGGCCGAGGCGGTTTGCGGCATCGCGCGGCGGCAGGCCGCGCACGGCCACGGTGCCGACCGCGTGCGACACGATGCCGGCGAGGATTTTCAGAAGGGTGGACTTGCCGCAGCCCGAGGGGCCGACGATGCAGACGAACTCGCCGTCCTTCACCGTGAAATTGATGTCGTCCAGCGCCAGGACCGATCCTTCGCGCTTGGACTTGTAGATCTTGGTGAGGCCCTTGACCTCGATGGTCGGGACACCAGCGCCCGGCGCCGACGCATCGACAGGCGACAGGGGAATCCTGCCGGGCAACCGTACCGCCGCCGCTTCCGACGTCGGCAGCGACGCGTGCGGATGCGTCTCGTCCAGTCATAGGCCCTGTTCCCCTTCTTTTCAGCCGTGCCTGGAATGCCGTCCAAGGGGCAAGAATGCGCCCCCCAGGCGGTCATCCCGATCAATCAGAGAGTGACCGCCGCGAACCGTTTGTGCACGGTCCGTGGCGGGTAGTATCAGGCGACGGCGCGCACGGTGTTGCGCAGGATGCCGACGCCTTCGACCTCGGCCTCCACCACGTCGCCGTCGACCAGCCAACGCTGCGGCGTCATGCCCAGCGCGACGCCGGCGGGCGTTCCGGTGGCGATGATGTCGCCGGGCTCCAGGGTGAGCCCTTCCGAGAGCACCGAGACGATCTTCGCGACGTTGAACAGCAGGTCCGAAGTCGAGCTGTCCTGGCGGATCTCGCCGTTGACGCGCAGCGTGACGCGGCGGCCGGCGGGATCGCCGAAGTCATCGGCGGTGACGATCCAGGGGCCGATCGGGCAATAGGTGTCGAGCCCCTTGCCCTTGAACCACTGGTGATGGCGCTTCTGAAGGTCGCGCGCGGTCACGTCGTTGAGCACAGTGTAGCCGAACACCGCATCCATCGCCTCCGACACCGAGATGTCGCGGCAGGCCTTGCCGATCACCAGCGCCAGTTCGACCTCATAGTCCAATTGCTCGGTCAGCTTGGTGTCGAGGCGGATGTCCGCCCCCTGGCCGATCACCGAGGTGGTCGGCTTGGAGAAGAATTCAGGCACAGTGGGAAATACCAGCGGCACGCCCCGGGCGCGGGCGCCCTCTTCGATATGAGCCTTGTAGTTGCGGCCGACACAGAACACGTTCTTCTTGGGACGGGGAATCGGTGCCAGCAGACGCACCGCACGCAGCGGCAGCCACAAGTCCGCATCCCCGGAGCCAGAGGTCGAGAGGTTCTTGAGAACAGTGAGCACGGCGGCGCCCGCCTCGATCACGCCCTGCATGGTGTCGGGGACGCTGGCGCCAAAGCGCAGCGCCGCTTCCGGCACATTCAGCACGCGGTCCAGTTCGACGACGCCGAGGGTCGGCGTGCCGGAATTGGAAAAGGTTACGAGACGCATGGGACTACTCTCTGACCGTGGTGAAGGCGCCGGGAACGTGGAATTCCAGGAAGCCCGCTTCCGTGGTCCCGTCCGCGCAGCGCAGGCTGTGGATGTCGCCGGCCTTGAACATCGTGACCTGGCCGGGCGTAACGACGACGTTCTTGCCGTCCACCACGAAGTTGATATTGCCTTCGAGCAGGACGAACATGCTGTCGGCGTTGGGGTGGTGGTGCAGCGGCGTCAGGGTGTCGTGCTGGTATTCAACGATCA
>NZ_CBDIHQ010000011.1:0-231874 GCF_965279295.1 Aquabacter sp.
TCGTCTTGCCCGTGCCGGCGCCGCCGAGAACCATGATGGTTCCGGCCCCGGCCTCGATGTGGCGCACCGCCTCGGCGGCGCCTGCGCCTGGATCGACGGGGAGGATGCTCACCTGATGAGACCAGCCTCTTTGGCAAGGTCCGCCAAGGTCTTCTGCGGCCGCGCCCCGATGTGGGAGATCACCTCCGCCGCCGCCATTGCGCCGAGGCGCAGCGAGGTCGCGGGGTCGATGCCGCGCGCGTGGCCGAAGAGGAAGCCGGCGGCGAACAGGTCGCCCGCGCCCGTTGTGTCGACCACTTCGATCACGGGATAGGCCGGCACTGTAACCGTGGCGCCATCCGCGGTGAACAGGGCACCCGTCTCGCCCCGAGTTACGACCGCCTGCTTGGCATCCGCACGCAGCGATACCAGAGCCGCCTCGAAGTCGCCGGTCTCATACAGCGCCTTCACCTCGGATTCGTTCGCGAACACCAGATCGACGACCCCGGTGCGCATCAAATCGAGGAACTCGGCGCGGTAGCGGCTGACGCAGAAGGCGTCCGAGAGGGTCAGCGCGACCTGCCGGCCGGCGGCATGGGCGATCTCCGCCGCGGCGAGAAACGCCTGCTTCGCGGCCGGCGGATCCCACAGATAGCCTTCCAGATAGACGATGGCGGCGCTCTCAACCGTGGCGCGGTCGATGTGCGCTGACGTCAGGTTCTGGGCCGCGCCGAGGTAGGTGTTCATGGTGCGCTCGCCGTCCGGCGTCACCAGGACGAGGCAGCGCGCGGTGGAGGGGCCATCGGACGCCGCCGGGGTCTCATAGGCGACACCCGCCGCGCGAATGTCGTGGCCGAACACCTCGCCCAGCCCGTCGTCCCGCACCAGCCCGATGAAGCCGGCGCGCCCGCCCAGCGAGGCAATGCCGGTGGCGGTGTTCGCGGCGGAACCGCCGGAAATCTCGATCCCCGGCCCCATGGCCTGGTAGACCGCTTCGGCGCGCGCCTCATCGATCAGGGTCATGGAGCCTTTCGGCATGCCCTGGGCGAGAAGAAAATCCTCCTCGGTGCGCGAGAGGACATCGACAATCGCATTGCCGATGGCGAGGACATCAAGGGTCGCTGAAGGCACGGGGAGACAACTCCGGATCAAGTGTGGCGGCAGCCCTAGCACTGCGACGATGGCTCCGGCAACGCGGGCGTCCCCGCGCTGGATACCAAATCTTCAGATTCCCCTTGAAAAGAGCCCAAACCCCCGCAATGTCAGCCTCGGTCACGTCCCGGTCAGGCGGGAATGGCGGGTGGCGTTGAAAGTGGCGAAGCCGGGGGCATCGCCGCTTTCAGGGGAAAGGTGATGGGATGGCTCGGAAATATTTCGGCACGGACGGCGTTCGAGGCCGCGCCAACAGTACGCTGACGGCGGATCTGGCGCTGCGGGTCGGTATGGCCGCCGGCCTGGTGTTTCGGCGCGGCGAGCACCGCCACCGGGTCGTGATCGGCAAGGACACCCGGCTTTCCGGCTATATGATAGAGAATTCGCTGGTCGCCGGCTTCACCTCGGTGGGCATGGACGTGCTGCTGCTCGGCCCGATGCCGACGCCGGCCGTCGGCATGCTCACGCGTTCCATGCGCGCCGATCTCGGGGTGATGATCTCCGCTTCCCATAATCCGTTCGACGACAACGGCATCAAGCTGTTTGGGCCGGACGGCTTCAAGCTGTCCGACGCCATCGAGATGGAAATCGAGGAGCTGATCGACCAGGAACTGGCGAAGAAGCTCGCCAAGCCGGCGGAAATCGGCCGGGCCCGCCGCCTGGAAGGCGTGCACGCGCGCTATATCGAATATGCCAAGCGCACCCTGCCCCGCGACCAGTCGTTCGACGGCCTGCGGGTGGTGGTGGATTGCGCCAATGGCGCTGGATACCGCGTCGCGCCGGAGGCCCTGTGGGAGCTTGGCGCGGACGTGGTGGCCATCGGCACCGAGCCGGACGGGCTCAACATCAACCGCGATGTGGGCTCCACTTCTCCCGCCGCGCTGGCGGCGAAGGTGCGTGAAGTGCGCGCCGACATCGGCGTCGCCCTCGACGGCGATGCGGACCGCGTCATCATCGTCGACGAGAAGGGCCATATCATCGACGGCGACCAGATCATGGCGGTGGTCGCGGAAAGCTTCCTCGAAGACGGGCGCCTTTCGCGCGACGGCATCGTCGCCACCGTCATGTCCAACCTCGGGCTGGAGCGGCATCTGAAAAGCATCGGCCTCACCCTCGCCCGCACCTCGGTGGGCGACCGCTACGTGCTCGAGCGCATGCGTGCGGACGGATACAATCTGGGCGGCGAGCAATCCGGCCATATCATCATGTCCGACTATTCCACCACGGGCGATGGCCTGCTCGCGGCGCTCCAGGTGCTCGCGGTCGTGGCGCGGCGGAACCGGCCGGTGTCCGAGATATGCCATCGCTTCGAGCCGCTGCCGCAGATTCTCAAGAATGTCCGCTACGCCTCGGGCCAGCCGCTTCAGAACGAGGCGGTGATCATCGCCATCGCCGAGGCCGAGCGTCGCCTCGCCAATCACGGCCGCCTCCTGATCCGCCCCTCCGGCACCGAACCGGTGATCCGCGTGATGGGCGAAGGGGACGACCGCGACTTGGTGGAGACGGTGGTGGACGATGTGATCGACGCGCTGCGGAAGGCGGCGGCCTGAGGGCCGCCACCTCTGCTTTCCCGCGATCAGGGCAAAGCCGCATACACGATCCGTTAGGGTTAACCGGTGCTTAAGCGTCCCGTGCGAGCTTACCCTCGGCCGCCGGTTCGCGCGGCTCATGGACCTTGCGCATGCCGTATCGCTTTCGTTGCCTGATGCTCGCCCTCGCCGCGCTCGCTGGTGTGGCGATTTCGTGCACGCCGGCCAGCGCCGCTGACCCGGCGATGCCTGTGCTCGGCAGAGAAGGCGACTTCTCGCTTGCGCTGCCGGACCTTGAGGAGCAGATGCCCTCAAGCTGGTATGTGCGCATCGATGGTGGCGGATCGCGGATCGACGAGGGCACGGCGACCTTCGGCCGGGCCATCCGCCCTTATGGCGGCGCCCGCGGCTGGACCCTGGGCGTGGGGCTGGGCTACCGGTTCGCGCCTCAGATTCGCGCCGACGTGACCGCCGATTTTACCAGCCACAACAGGCTGACGGAAAACACCTTTCTCGCCAACGCCTATTGGGATATCGCCACCTGGAACAAGCTCACGCCCTATGTCGGTGCGGGCATCGGCGCGGGGTCGGTGTCATTGTCGTCGCGGGCGCCTGTTGCGCGGATTCCCGATCTTGACCGCAACGATTGGCAATTCGCCTGGGCCCTCATGGCTGGGGTCGCCTGGACGATAACGCCGGATATCACCTTCAACGCTGGATATCGTTACCTGGATTTGGGCGCGCCCACATTCACCACCGACGCCAGCCCGCTGCCGCTCAAGCTGTCCGGCGTCCAGGAACAGCAATTCCGCATCGGCCTGCGCTTCGGGCTGAAGTAGGCCCAAGGGATCAGCGCGTCGTCCTCGGAATTAGGGCGGATATTCGCGTGACGGCATCCTGCGCGATATAGGGCTTCGGCAGAAAGCCGGTGGCCCAGCTCACGACGCTGCCATCAAGATGGCCTGACGTGACCAGCACGGGCAGGTCGGGCTTCTGTGCCTTCAGCCGGCGGGCAAGTTCCAGCCCGTCGAACGCGCCTGGCATGCGAACGTCGGTAAACACCAGATCCACCGCTAGGCCCTCGCGCACCAACGCATCGGCCTCGACCGCGCTGACCGCTTCGACCACCTTGAAGCCTTGTGCCCGCAACGCATCACAGATCACGAAGCGCACGAGCACCTCGTCCTCGACCACCAGGATCGTGGTCGGCATCCCTGCCGCATTCGTGGCTTCCAGGGCCTCCCCCATTTTCTTTTGCCCCCAATTAACGTCCCACAACACCGGCGGATGCGAATAGTTCCGCTTAAGTAATTGAGGGCGGGGTCGCCTTCCGGAAAGGCCGCGTGTGGCCTCTGAGGCCCGACATTGGAGAGGGTACATCAGCCCGCTTGACGCCCGGCGCGCGCATCTATTAACTATCGAGTTAATAAAGCTACAAACTAAAAACCACATAGCTCCAGGGAGGAGCGCCATGGCGCAAACCAAACGCCGCCGGACCATCATGAGCGTGATAAACGGCCCCTGGATTCGGCCCGCCTTGTTCATGCTGGCGACGATCGTGATGTGGGACCTTGCCATCAAGGTGTTCAACATTCCGCCGTATCAGGTCCCCTCGCCGGTGGATGTCATCATCACCCTCTATAAGGAATGGCCGCTGCTGCTGCGCGAGGCGGTGCCGACGACCACGGCGACCTTGGCGGGCTTCCTGCTCTCCGCCCTGTTCGGCATTCCGGTGGCGATGTTGATCGCCTCCTCGAAGACGGTGGAGAGCTACATCTACCCGCTCCTGGTGTTCTCCCAGTCGATCCCCAAGATCGCCATCGCGCCGCTGTTCGTGGTGTGGTTCGGCTTCGGCATTTTCCCCAAGGTGATTTCGGCCTTCCTGCTGGGCTTCTTTCCCGTGGTGGTCGCCGCCGTGCAGGGCTTCAAGTCAGTGGACCCCGACCTTCTGGACCTCGCGCGCTCCATGGAAGCCAAGGGGCTCCAGACCTTCCGCATGGTCAGCCTGCCGTTCGCCACCCCCGCCATCTTTGCCGGGCTGAAAGTCTCCGTGACTCTGGCCGTGGTCGGCGCGGTGGTGGGCGAATTCGTCGGCTCCAACTCCGGCATCGGCTACGTGCTCCAGCGGTCCATCGGCAATTTCGAGCTGCCGATGATGTTCGCCGCTTTGGTGGTGCTCTCGATGATCGGCGTGATCCTGTTCTGGATCATCGACATCATCGAGCGTGTCTCGATCCCCTGGCACGCCAGCCAGCGACGCGACTTCGTGGTCGCAGCCTGAGTGGGTACCGGGCGCACCGCGCCCGGTTGAGAGCGACCGATCGTCAAGGAACTTGAAATGGCCCGACCGCACCTCAGGCTCGCCAGCGAAAATACCGCCAGCGAAAATCTTGCCGGCGCCAATCTTGCCGGCGAAGCCCCCACGCCCGCATCCCGCCCGATCATCGAAATGAAGGGGGTCTCCAAGACCTACCGCACGCGAGACGGCGATGTGCCCTCGCTGAAGCCCATCGACTTCACCATCAACGAAGGTGAATTCCTGGTGGTGGTGGGGCCCTCGGGCTGCGGCAAGTCCACCTTGCTGAAGATGGTGGCCGGGCTGATGCCGCCCTCCACCGGCGAAATCCGCGTCGAGGGAAAAGTCATTCTCCAGCCGCATGCGGGCGTCGGCGTGGTGTTCCAGCAGCCGCTTTTGCTGCCGTGGCGCAGCGTGTTCTCCAACGTGATGATGCCGGTGGAGGTGAAGGGGCTGGACAAGGCGACCTACGCCAAGCGAGCCTATGAATTGCTTGAGATGGCCGGGCTTGCCGACTTTGCCGGGAAATACCCCTGGCAGCTGTCCGGCGGCATGCAGCAGCGCGCTTCCATCTGCCGGGCGCTGGTCCACGACCCCAAGATCGTTCTGATGGACGAGCCGTTCGGCGCGCTCGATGCCATGACGCGCGAGAAGATGAACGTGGAGCTGCAACGCATCCAACGCGCCACCGGCAAGACCATATTGTTCATCACGCACTCCATCCCGGAGGCGGTGTTCCTGGCTGATCGCGTGCTGGTAATGAGCGAGCGGCCCGGCACCATCGCCGCCGTCTACGACGTGAATCTGGAGCGCCCGCGCACGCTCGACGTGATGGCCGACCCGGTGTTCGTGTCGCTGACGCAGAAGATCCGCCACCATTTTTACGCTCACGGCGGCCTCGACTGATGGACGCCCCGCGCCTCAAGCTGCGCGAGATCGAGCTGTTCGAGCGGCCTGTGAACTTCCGCGCGCCGTTCCGCTTCGGCGCGGTGACGGTGGAAAGCGCATCGCAGGCTTTCGTGCGGGTCACGGCGGAATTTCCCGATGGTCGGCAGGTGATCGGCGGCACCGCCGAATTGATGGTGCCGAAATGGTTCGACAAGCGGCCCCATCTCGACGTCGCCGATACGGTGGATGAATTGCGCACCGCGCTGCTCTGGGCGCGCGCGCTTTATCTTGAGGGCGAGGCCGATACCGCCTTCGGCCTGCACGCGACGCGCTACGGCGCGCACATGGCGCGGTGCGCAAACGCAGGCATTCCCGCGCTCGCCGCCGCTTTTGGACCTGCCGAAATCGACAAAGCCATCCTCGACGCGCTGCTGCGAGGGCTGGGGCTCGATGTCTTCCGAGGCCTTCGTGCGAATGCGGGCGGCCTCGACGGCCGGCTGACGCCTGACCTCTCCGACGACACCATTTCCGCTTTTCTCGAAACCCGTACCCCACAAGCGCGCGTCGCCCTGCGCCATACGGTTGGGATGATGGACCCGCTGGAGGGGCCGGACGGCATCGCCGCGCTTGGGGCGCGCGACAAGGTCCGCTATTTCAAGCTCAAGCTGTCCGGCGACCTCGATGCGGACAGAGCGCGGCTTGCGCAGATCGCCGCCCATCTCCCCGACAATAGCCAGGTCAGCCTGGACGCCAACGAGCAATATCCCGACGCGAATGCCCTGACCGCCCTGGCCGAGGCGATCACGCGGGATCCCGCCCTCGCGCGCATCGCCCAGCGCATGCTGTATCTGGAACAGCCGCTGCCGCGCGAGAAGACCTTCGCGGCCGCCCTGCCGTCCCTGCCCTTCGATGTCATCATCGACGAGGCGGACGACGGCTATGGTGCCTTCCCCGCCGCCCGCGCTCTCGGCTATGCCGGCGTGTCGTCCAAATCCTGCAAGGGCTTCTACAAATCCCTGCTCAACGGCGCGCGGGCGCAGGCCAATGGCGGCTTCCTCACGGCTGAGGACCTGACCTGCCAGGCAGGTCTGGCGGTGCAGCAGGACACGGCGCTGGTCGCCTTCCTCGGCCTCACGCACGCCGAGCGCAACGGCCATCATTATGCCGACGGCTTCGACAGGGCGCCGGAAGCTGAGGCGTTCCTTCGCGCCCATCCCGCCTTCTATGAGCACACCGCAGGCAATATGCGACTCGCCGTCGGTGACGGCTTTCTCGATACCGCTTCCCTTGCCGTGCCCGGTTTCGCCTCCTCGGTCCTGCCCGATTGGGACCGCCTTGCCCCCCTCACGGTGCCGGGCGCGACCGCGCGCGACCGCCAGCCTGCCATTGCCGAGGCCGCACAATGACAACGCAGAATTACATGATCGCCCGCCTGGAGGATGTGCCGGCCGTGCCCTGCCCCTGCGGCTTCGCGCGGCGCGCCTTCAGCACCGAGGACAACACGACCGCGACCGTGCACCTCACCGACATCACCGAGGATGCGCGCGTGCACTACCACAAGCGCATGACCGAGATTTACGTCATCCTCGAAGGCGAGGGCGAAATGGAGTTGGACGGCGCGCGCGTGCCGGTCTCGCCCCTCACGTCTATTTTCATCAAACCGGGATGCCGCCACCGCGCCATCGGCAAGATGCGCATCCTGATTGTCCCGATCCCCGCGTTCGATCACCACGACGAATGGTTTGACTGATGCCCGCGCTCCTTCTTCCCACCGCCTCCGGTCGCGTCGAGACCTATCGCACCGGCGAGCCCTCGCCGTTTCCCACCAAGCAGGCGGGGCCGTTCAACCGGATCGCCTTCGGCGCCGCCCACATGGTCGCCGACCCGCTGCGCGCGCAAAACCCCTGGATCGACGCCGCCATCGATTGGGACCGCACCATCGCCTATCGCGAGCATCTGTGGGACCTCGGCCTCTCCGTCGCCGAAGCCATGGACACCGCGCAGCGCGGCATGGGGGTGGACTGGCCGACCTCCCTGGAATTGATCCGCCGTTCGGTCTCGGCCGCCAAGGCACGCGGCGCGGGTGTCTATTCCGGCGCCGGCACGGACCATCTCGCGCCCGAGGCCGCGCGCTCCCTGGACGATGTGATCCGCGCCTATGAGGAGCAGATCGAGGCCATCGAAGCGGTAGACGGCAAGATCATCCTCATGGCCTCGCGGGCGCTCGCCCGTGTCGCGCGCGGGCCGGAGGATTACGGCCGGGTCTATGACCGGGTGCTCTCGCAGGTGAAGGAGCCGGTCATCATCCACTGGCTGGGCGATATGTTCGACCCCGCGCTTGCCGGATATTGGGGCACGCGCGACCTTGGCGCGGCGCTCGATACCGCCGTCGAGGTCATCAACCGCAACGCCGCCAAGGTGGACGGCGTGAAGGTGTCGCTGCTCGACAAGGATTTTGAGATTGCCATGCGCCGGCGCCTCGCCAAGGGCGTGCGCATGTATACCGGCGACGACTTCAATTATGCCGAGCTGATCGCAGGGGACGCGGAGGGCTATTCCGACGCGCTGCTAGGTATTTTCGATGCCATCGCGCCGGCCGCGTCCGCCGCACTCACGGCGCTGGCGAGCGGGGATGAGGGCGCGTTCCACCGCATTCTCGCGCCCACGGTCCCACTCTCACGGCACATTTTCCAGGCGCCCACGCGCTTCTATAAGACCGGCATCGTCTTCATGGCCTATCTCAACGGCCATCAAGACCATTTCACCATGGTCGGCGGCCAGGAAAGCGCCCGCTCGACACTGCATCTGGCGGACCTGTTCCGGCTGGCGGATGCAGCCGGCCTGCTGCGCGACCCCGACCTCGCCGCCGCCCGCGCCCGGCCGGTGTTCGCGGCCCACGGCATCGCGGCTTAAGGGAGCCGTAGAAACAATCGTGGCCGGGATTGCCCTGGCCACGATACGCTCAACTCAGTCGGACGGAACGATCAGCCCTTCGCCTTGGCGCGCTCAATGGCTTCGTTGACCATCTGCAGCGCCTCTTCGGCATCGCCCCAGCGCACGATCTTGACCCACTTGCCGGGCTCAAGATCCTTGTAGTGGGTGAAGAAGTGCTCGATCTGCTGGATCGTGATGTCCGGCAGGTCGGAATAGGTCAGCACCTTGTCGTACCGCTTGGTGAGCTTCGGCGCCGGCACGGCGATGATCTTCTCATCGAGGCCGCCCTCGTCTTCCATGAGAAGCACGCCCACCGGCCGAGCTGCGATAACCGCGCCGGGGATGATGGGACGGGTGTTGGCGATGAGGACATCGCACGGGTCGCCATCGCCCGAGAGCGTGTGCGGGATGAAGCCGTAATTGCCGGGGTAGCGCATGGGCGTATAGAGGAAGCGGTCCACGAACAGGGTGCCGGCTTCCTTGTCCAGCTCATACTTGATGGGCTCTCCACCGATCGGCACCTCGATCACCACGTTGACTTCGTGGGGCGGATTCTTGCCGATCTTGATCGCGTCGATGCGCATGTCACCACTCACTTGGAAAGCCTAGGGGATCTCGCGCTGCGTTGCAGCGCGGTTACCGCTGCCAAGCGAAGGCGATTTTGTCCAGGGTTTTCGCTCCGAAACGCTCTGTCGAGGCTGCGACGCGTTGCCCGCCCAAGGCCTCATAGAAGCCGACGGCCCCTGAATTGTCCTTGAGCGCCCACACCACAAGACCATTGAGGCGCGCCAATGACAGATCGCGCCGGGCGGCGGAAAAAAGCCGGTGCCCGAAGCCGAGCCCCTGATAGACCGGCTTCAAGTAGATCTCATAAATCTCGCCGCCATAGGGGAGGGTCTTGGCGCGGTTGCCGCCGTAATTGGCGTAGCCAACCACTTCGTCCCCGGCGATGAGAAGCGAAACGCGGCTGCCCCTTCGGATCGCCTGCTCCCACCACATGGGGCCGCGCCGCTCGACCATGCGCTCGAGTTCCAGGCCCGGGATCAGACCGCGATACGCGGTGCGCCAGGCGTTGTCGTGGACGTCTGCAACCGCAGGAGCGTCCTGCGTCCTTGCGCGTCGGATCTCGATGAGTCCAGTGCCCATGTCGGGATGGAAGCAAACAAGCGCGCGCGCATCAAGTCCTTTAGGTCCACTGCGCACAGGCACCCTGCCGGCATGCCACTCGGGCATGCTCTAAGCCCTTGAGGGCGAACATGCTTCGCCGCTTCCCCAGGCCCGCCGTCGTGCTAGAAGGAAGCGTCGCGGGAATCCGCCGGCACATTTGGCACGTCACGATATGATCCGCTTCCTGTTTCGCTTCTTCGGCTTCTGGGTTCTGGCCGGCGGCTTCGTCGCCCTGGTTGTGGACGGCACGCGCTCTATCGCCGCCTCGCGGATCCTGTTCACCTCAACGCGGGACGCCTGGAACTCCTTATCCCCGGCCACGCTCACCCAGGCGCAGGCGCGGGTTTCCGGCCTTTCGGCCTGGGCTTGGCCGGACCTCGCCGCGCCGGTTCTGGGCCTGCCGTTGTTCGCGGTGCTCGCCGTTCTGGGGCTTCTGATGCTGGCCATCGGCCGCGTGCGGCGGCGCTCGCGCTACGAAGTCGGCTGAGCCGCCCCTCGCATTTAAGTGGGCGCAATCCCATATTAGGCAGCGAGCCGTTCGAGCAGGCTCCGGGCGGCCCCAAGCCCTCCCACAAGTTGCTCCCCCCTCGATCAAGCGCGCCGCATCGCACCGTGTCTCAAGCACCGGCGCGGAACGCGCGCGAGGAGCGCGAAGCCATGTTCTGGTCCAAGAAGTCCCTCGACATTCCCGCCGCCGCGGATGCCCTCCCCGGCCGGGCCGACGCTGTTCCCACCGCCGCGACCCATTTCATCAACGGCCGCCCGCTCAAGGGCCCCTATCCCGAAGGCTTGCAGAGCGCGGTGTTCGCGCTGGGCTGCTTCTGGGGCGCCGAGCGCATGTTCTGGACGCTGCCGGGCGTCTATGTGACCGCCGTGGGTTATATCGGCGGCCACACGCCGAACCCGACCTATGAGGAAACCTGCTCCGGCCGCACCGGGCATACCGAAGGTGTGCTGGTGGTCTATGACCCGAAGCAGACCTCGTTCGGCGCATTGCTGAAGGCGTTCTGGGAAAACCACGACCCGACCCAGGGCATGCGCCAGGGCAATGATATCGGCACGCAATACCGCTCCGGCATCTATGTGCCCGACGCGGCGCGGCTGGCGGAGGCGCGGGCCTCGAAGGCCACCTATGAGGCCGCGCTCAAGGGGCGGGGCTTCGGCGCCATCACCACAGAGATCGCCGAGGGCGGCCCGTTCTATTTCGCCGAGACCTACCATCAGCAATACCTCGGCAAGAACCCGCAGGGCTATTGCAACCTCGGCGGCGTCGGCGTGTCCTGCCCAATCGGGGTCGGGGTGGCGGCCGAATAGTCCGCGACACCGTAAGTCTTCATGCGCGGCGGGAGGCAACTCCCGCCGTTTTTCGGTCCCGCGCCAGCTGACGCATTGATCCCGGCGCCAGAAACGCCTTTTATGCCGCGCCGCAGCTTGCGCCGGGGTTTGAGTCCTCGGCCCTTTAAGAGGACCCCTCATGGCCAGCGCCTTCGTTATCACCGCCCCGGAAATTCCCACCCTTCCCGTCGTGGAGAGCGCGGCGCTGTTTCCGGTTCACCGCATCTATTGCGTCGGCCGCAATTTCGCCGATCACGCCATCGAGATGGGCCACGATCCGAGCCGCGAGCCGCCCTTCTTCTTTCAGAAGAACCCCGACAATCTGGTGCCGGACGGCGCCACCATCCCCTATCCCAAGCGCACCTCGGATGTGCATTACGAGATCGAACTTGTGGTGGCGATCCGGGAAGGCGGCGAGGACATCCCGCTCGCGAGCGCGCTCGATCATGTCTACGGCTACGGCATCGGCATCGACCTGACCCGGCGCGATCTTCAGGGCGAAGCCAAGAAGCTCGGACGGCCGTGGGAAGTCGGCAAGGCATTCGAGCAGTCGGCGCCGGCCTCGGCCCTGGTGCCCGTCTCGCGCATCGGCCACCCCTCCGCCGGGCGGATCTGGCTTTCGGTGAACGGCGTGCTGAAGCAGGAGGGCGACCTCAACCAGATGATCTGGAAGGTGCCGGAGATGATCTCCGAACTCTCCACCCTGTTCCGCCTGATGCCCGGCGACCTGATTTTCGCCGGCACGCCGGCAGGGGTTGGCCCCTGCAAGGCCGGCGACGTGCTGGAAGGCGGCGTCGCGGGTGTCGGCACGCTGAAGGTGACGATCGGCTGATAATAAGCACCGACCCACACTGTGCGTGGGTCGGTGCGCATGCCTTCATTTCTCCCACTTGTATATGTACAGTGTTCTGTACATATCAGGGATATGGAGGATCACATGCAGGTTCTGACCTACACGGACGCCCGCGCCAAATTGAAGGATGTGATGGACCGCGTGGTGGAAAACCACGAAGAGGTCGTCGTCACCCGCAAGAACGGAAAGCCGGTGGTGATGGTCTCCCTGGACGCCTGGAATTCCATCCAGGAGACCATGCATCTCCTCTCGACGCCGGCGAATGCCCGTGCGCTGCGGGACTCCATTGCCCAGCTCGATGAAGGCAGCGGCACCGAGCGTGCGTTGATCGAGCCGTGAGGCTGATCTTCTCCGACCTCGCGTGGGAGCAATACAATCATTGGATAGCGGCCGACCCGAAGGTCTTCGGGCGGCTGAACGACCTCATCCGGGAATGCCGGCGCAGCCCGTTTGTCGGCATGGGGAAGCCTGAACCCTTGAAGGGAGATCTGGCAGGCTGGTGGTCGCGCCGGCTCACGCGGGATGATCGACTGGTGTATCGCGTCTCCGGGAAGGCGCCCCACCAGCAGCTCGAAATCGCCCAATGCCGGTTCCATTATTGACCGGCTCTGCGGCGAAGCGTCGGTAAACGCTCCGCCGTCCGAGATCGAACTTACTCCACGTCCTCCACCTCGGCCGGGCCGCCGCCATAGGCGCGCTGGGCGAGGGCGGCTTCCATGAAGGGGTCGAGGTCGCCGTCGAGCACCTCCTGCGGCGTGCCCGACTGGACGCCGGTGCGCAGGTCTTTCACCAATTGATACGGCTGGAGCACGTAGGACCGGATCTGGTGGCCCCAGCCGATGTCGGTGCGCGCGGCCTGCTCGGCGGCGGCCTGCGCCTCGCGGCGCTTCAGCTCGGCCTCGTAGAGCTTGGCGCGCAGCATGTTCCAGGCGGTGGCCTTGTTCTTGTGCTGCGAGCGATCGCCCTGTGACACCACCGCGATGCCGGTGGGCAAATGGGTGAGGCGCACCGCCGATTCGGTCTTGTTCACATGCTGGCCGCCGGCGCCGCCGGAGCGCATGGTGTCGATGCGCACTTCGCTCTCATTGATCTCGACCACGATGCGGTCGTCGATCACGGGATAGACGTCCACCGAGGCGAACGAGGTCTGGCGGCGGGCGTTGGAATCGAATGGCGAGATGCGCACCAGGCGGTGCACGCCGGCTTCGGTCTTCAGCCAGCCGTAGGCGTTGTGGCCCTTCACCGTGATGGTCGCGGACTTGAGGCCGGCCTGCTCGCCCTGGGACTCGTCCACCAGTTCCACCTTGAAGCCATGGCGCTCGCACCAGCGGCGATACATGCGCAGAAGCATCTCGGCCCAGTCCTGGCTGTCGGTGCCGCCGGCACCGGCATGGACTTCGAGATAGGTGTCGTTGCTATCGGCCTCGCCGTTGAACAGCGATTCCAGTTCGCGCCGGGCAAGCTCCGCTTTCAGCCCGTCGAGCGCGACCGAGGCTTCGGCGATCACGCCCTCGTCGCCTTCCGCTTCACCCAGCTCGATCAGTTCAACGTGGTCGGCGAGTTCGCGGTTCACCCGGTCGATGGCGCCGAGTGCGTCTTCGAGCGAGGTGCGTTCCTGCATCAGCTTCTGGGCCCGTTCGGGATCATCCCAAAGCTTTGGATCCTCGACGATGGCGTTCAGCTCGGCAAGACGCCGACGCGAGCGGTCCACATTGAGATGCTGGCGCAGAAGGTCGACGGATTCGTTGATCTCCTCGACCTTCGCGGCAAGCTCCGCACGCATGGCAAACCTGTCTTTCGATAAATGGCCGGGGAAAGTAGCGAGGGGGGTGGAGCGTGTAAACCAGCGGTCACGCACGAAAGCTCGGCAGGGCGGCCGCTCGGGACCCCCGCTCCGAGCTTCCGACCCCTAAAGAGGACGGAAGCTGAGCCTGTTTCGCGATCAGTAGAGACCGCCGGTCCCGGCGCGGACGGCGCGGTCGGCTTCGGGTGTCACGCCCAGCGAGGCATCCGAGGCGCCGATGACGGAATAGCTGTCGGGCGGCGCGGTGCCCGGCTTGAAGGCTTCGAGGATGGCGTTCTCGCCCGCCCCCGCCCGCAGGCCGCTCTTGGGATTGATCCGCACCAGCTTGATGCCCGGCGGAACACGGAACGGAATCGCCGGCCGGTCGGCGAGCGCCGTCTTCATGAAGTCCCGAACGATGGGTGCCGAGAGGACGCCGCCGGTCGCGCCCTTGCCCATGGGCTTGGGCTTGTCGTAGCCGAGATAGACGCCCACCACCATTTCAGGCGTGAAGGCGACGAACCAGGCGTCCTTCTCGTCGTTGGTGGTGCCGCTCTTGCCGGCCACCGGCTTGCCGAGTTCCTTCAGGGCCGTGCCGGTGCCGCGCTGAACCACGCCCTCCATCATCTCGGTGATCTGGTAGGAGGTCATGGGGTCGAGCACGATCGGCCGCCGGTCGATCAGCGTCGGCTCGGGCTGATTCTGCCAGCTTTCGGCGTCGCAGCCACGGCACTCGCGCTCGTCATGGCGGTAGATGGTGTGGCCATAGCGATCCTGAATGCGGTCGATCAGCGACGGCGTCACCTTGCGCCCGCCGTTCGCCATCATGGCGTAGGCGCCGGTCATCCGCATCAGCGTGGTCTCGCCGGCACCGAGCGCCATGGAGAGCACCGGTAGCATGTCGTCATAAACGCCGAACTTGCGGGCATACTCGGAGATGATCGGCATGCCCACATCCTGTGCGAGACGCACGGTCATCACATTTCGCGACTGTTCCAGGCCGAAGCGCAGGGTCTGCGGGCCGTAGAACTTCTTAGCGTAGTTCTCCGGCGCCCACACCGGCAGGCCGGGTCCCTGGTCGATCTCGATGGGTGCGTCCAGAACGACGGTCGAGGGGGTGTAGCCGTTGTCGAGCGCCGCTGAATAGACGATGGGCTTGAACGAGGAGCCGGGCTGGCGCAGCGCCTGGGTTGCGCGGTTGAACTGGCTCTCGTCGTAGGAAAAGCCGCCCGAAAGCGCGAGCACGCGCCCGGTCAGCGGCTCCATGACCACCATGGCACCTTCCACCTCGGGGATCTGGTGCAGGCGGTATTGGCCATCCTTGCCGGTGATCGGCTCGACATAGACCACGTCGCCCGGCTTCACCACCTGGGCAACCGAGGACACCGCCCTGCCCGCATCCGGCCCCTTGGTCCACCGCGCCCATTTCACGCCGTCGAGCGACAGCAGGCCGAGGTCGCGCTGGGAGGAGACGCCGCCGCCCTTCTCGCGCGGGGGCTGGAAGCCGATGCGTGCCGAATCCTTGTCTGAGGACAGGACCACCGCAAGCTTCCAGGGAATATCGCTGTAGGCCTTCACCTCGGACAGCTTCACGCCCCAGTCGCCGGTGAGGTCGATGGTCTTGTACGGGCCGCGCCATCCGCGCTGTTCATCGAAGCGGATCAGGCCGTCGGACAACGCCTTCTTCGCCATCACCTGAAGCTTGGGATTGAGCGCGGTGCGGACCGAGAGGCCACCCTCGTACAGCTTGGTCTCGCCGTACCGGTCATAAATCTGGCGCCGGACTTCCTCGGCGTAATATTCCGCTGCGAAAATCTGCCCGCCGGTGGGCCGCGGCGTCACAGTCAGCGCAGACTTGCGCGCCACGTCCGCCTGTTGGGCGGTGAGGTAGCCGTTCTCCGCCATGCGGTCGATGACCCAGTTGCGCCGGTCGATGGCACGCTCCCGGTCGCGGAATGGATTGTAGGAGGACGGCGCCTTGGGCAGAGCCGCGATATAGGCGGCTTCCGCCGGGGTCAGTTCGTCCACCGACTTGTCGAAATACATCAGCGAGGCCGCGGCGATGCCGTATGCGCCCATGCCGAGATAAATCTCGTTCAGATAGAGTTCGAGGATGCGGTCCTTCGAATAGGCGCGCTCGATGCGCAGCGCCAGAAGCGCTTCCTTGATCTTACGGTCGATCGACACTTCGTTGGTCAGAAGGAAGTTCTTCGCCACCTGCTGGGTGATGGTGGAGGCGCCCTGGGGGCGACGGTTCGAGCCGTAATTCTGGAGATAGACCAGGCCGGCGCGGAAGATGCCCGAGGGGTCGATGCCGCCGTGCTCATAGAAATTCTTGTCCTCAGCGGACAGAAACGCCTCGATCACCAGGCGGGGAACGTTCTGGATCGGGATATAGAGCCGCTTCTGGCGCGCCCATTCGGCCACCAGCGCTCCGTCGTCCGCATGGACGCGGGTCATCACCGGCGGCTCGTAATTCTGGAGCTGCGAATAATCCGGCAGGTCCTGGGAATATTTCCAGACGAAATAGGTAGCCGCGCCCGCTCCCACCATGAGCACCACAGTGCCCAGGGCAAACAGAAAGCCGAAGAACCTCAACAGCAGCCGCATTCGCCGGCTCCTCCCGCCCGGGACCCGTCAAGGCCCGCCGCAAACTATCCGCATTGACCGCCATTCAAGCTTGCATTCAAGCTTGGCGGCGCAGCGCCCGGTACATAACGCACGCGGGCGACATTGGTCCCGCTATGTTGGCGAAAAGTGGCCGCTTCACGGCCAAAAGCCCGCAGGGGACTTCAACCCTCTGGAGATGATGCCCGGAAAGCACGCTTGCCACCAGCCCGCACGGCCCTCGCGACCTGTGGCGCGGGCGCTATTTGCCGGTCTGCGCGGCAGGGATCGACCCGGTGATGCCGGCGGTGCGGGTGGAGAAGAATTCGTCGATGGCATCGCTCATTCCCCCCGTGACCTTGTCGCGCCATGCGTCGGACGTCATGAGCTTCAGGTCCTCGCGGCTCGACATATAGCCGAGTTCCACCAGCACCGAGGGGGTGTCGTGGGCTTTCAGAACCCGGAAGCCCGCCGATTTCAGCGGCGTTTTGTGGATCCGCCCTGCCGCCTTCATCGCGCTCACCAACGTGCGCGCGAACAAGGCCGAGAAATTCTTGGTCTCGCGCTGGGCGAGATCGAACAGAATGCCCGCCACCTCGTCGCTCTCCTCGGAGAGATCGACGCCGGCGATCAAGTCCGCCTTGTTCTCGATTTCCGCGAGGCGCGCGGCCTCCGAATCGCTGGCGGTCTCGGACAGGGTGTAGACGCTGGCCCCGCGCGCCTGGCCGTCATTGCTGGCGAGCGCGTCGGCGTGGATCGACACGAACAGCGACGCGCGGTTGGCCCTTGCGACCTTCACCCGCTCACCGAGGGCGACGAAGGTATCGCTGGAGCGGGTCAGCACCACGCGGTAACGCCCGCTCTGCTCAAGCTTGGCGCGCAACGCGAGCGCCACCTCCAGCACGATGTTCTTCTCCGAGAAGGCGCTGGCCCCCGTGGTGCCGGAATCGATGCCGCCATGGCCGGGGTCGAGCACGATCACCGGGCGGGTGTCGCCATCGGGGACGGAACTGCGCGCCAGAATGTTCGAAGGCGCGCCCCGCGCCTCGGCGGCGGTGGCAACGCTGACCGCGAAACTCGCCGCATCCGTCTTCACAAGATCGAGAACGAGGCGGGCCGGCTGGTCGTCAACCGCGTCCAGCACGAACGCTTTGTCGATGGCCACCGGCTCCGACACATCCAGCACCATCCGCGCCTTGCCGGGCGCGAACACCCCATAACGGTAATTGGACACCAGGCCGCGTTTGGTCGGCACCCGGCCCGGCTCGAAGATGAAGGCAACGTCCTGAAGATCGAGAATCACCCGGTAGGGGTTGGCGAGAGTGAAGGCGCGAAACTCCACCTTGCGGCTGAGATCGACGATCAGCCGCGTGCGGCGCTCGTCTCCGGCAACGCGCGCGTCGAGGGCCTGCGCCGGGGTGGCGACGGCAGACGGCTGTGCGGGGGCCGATGGCGTCGGCTGCTGGACTTGAGCGGTTTCCTGAGCCGGCGCCTGCGCTTGGGGCTGCTGCTGCGCTTGCGCGCTCCCGCCCGCGAGCAGTGCCAGCGCGGCGAGGCCGGCGCGCACCAAGGGCGCGCGGCAGAATGACACGCCCCGCGAGGCGTGGGCGCTTCCCGACGTCCTTGGATCGACCTGAGCGATCCCGGTGTGAAGTGCGTGCGCCACCATTGGCTGCGAGCCCCAGACCCCCGTCATGCGACGCTTCGTCCTGAAGCGATATGTACCGGATAGGGCGAACCGCGTTAACCGATGGTTCACGGCCGTCCACCGTTCACATCGCCTTGTGGCGTGCCCGCAACAGGGCATCCGCAGATTATTGCCCCCGAAACAGGCATGAACCTTGCCAAAGCAGGATGTGCGCGTTTAAGAAAGAGGGGCATACCGTTCGCGTTCCGGAATTGGCACTTCGGCCCCGGTGGCGTGGCTTTCTCCCGATGCCGCCCTCATATCCGGGATTCCCGGCGAGCCGGCATCTCCCGCCGCAAGCTGCTCAACGATCAAGCGTGAGGGCTTCAGCGGTGAGCGCGCCGTAAGGTGCGCTTGGATGGCAGGCCGCGTCGCTCACGACCACCGAGGTGCCCGATCCGAAGGGGGATCGAACCGCCGTATGCCAGGATTGGGCGCCCGTCCGGTCCGACGCTTCGCTAAGGAACAAGTAGCCGAGGGCATGAACGTTCAACTGCACGACAGGCGCGCACAGCGTGCCACCACGTGCCACGATGCCAAGAGCGTCGAGACGTTGCCCCTGCGCCTGCGTTCCCCTTCTTCCCTTTCCCATTCACGGCGTATCGGCGGTTCGCAGGCAATGCCGCGCCCACCGTCGCGGAGCCTTGGCTCCGGTGCCGCCCAGAGAGAATTCCATGGCAAACAAGATGCTCATCGATGCCACCCACCCGGAGGAGACCCGGGTGGTGGTTGTGCGCGGCAGCCGGGTCGAAGAATTCGACTATGAGGCCGCGTCCCGCAAGCAGTTGCGGGGCAACATTTATCTCGCCAAGGTGACGCGGGTCGAGCCCTCGCTCCAGGCTGCTTTCGTGGAATACGGCGGCAACCGCCACGGCTTCCTCGCCTTCAGCGAAATCCACCCCGACTATTATCAGATCCCGGTCGCCGACCGCCTCGCCCTGATCGAGGAAGAAGAGCGCGCCGCCCGTCAGGCCGACGAGGACGAGGAGCGCCGTGAGCGCCGCCGCTCGCGGCCCCGCCGCGCCCGCCGCGACGAGCGCGTCTCCGAGACCGCAGAGGACGAGGACAGCCAGGGCGGCTCCGGTCACATCGAGGAGATCGAAGACTCCTACGCCGTCGAAACCATCGAGGACGGCCAGATTCTGGGCGGCGACGAGGACGACGACGAGGACGATCACGACCACGACCACCCGGAAGCCGCGCCCCACATCGCCGAAGAGATGTTCGCGCAGGCCGAAGATGCGCCCGTAGCGCAGGAGGTCCCCGCAGAGGACGCCCCGGTCCACGAGCCGGCGCCGGCTGAAGCCTCCGTCGCGTCCCATACTGTTTCCGAAGTCGCCGACCAGTGCGAAAGCGCCCCTGAGGTGACCGAGGCCGCCCCCGCCGCCGAAACCCATTCGGACGCGCCCCACGCGGAAGACGACGACGAGGACGAAGACGAGGAACACGAAGAGGACGAAGTAGAGCAGTTGGGCTCCGCCGACGCCATGGAAGAGGTGCCGGTGCGTTCGCATCAGCGCCGCGCCCGTTCCTACAAGATCCAGGAAGTGATCCGCCGCCGGCAGGTGATGCTGGTGCAGGTGGTCAAGGAGGAGCGCGGCAACAAGGGCGCCGCTCTCACCACCTACCTCTCGCTCGCCGGCCGCTATTCGGTGCTGATGCCCAACACCGCGCGTGGCGGCGGCATCTCCCGCAAGATCACCAATGCGGTCGACCGCAAGCGCCTGAAGGAAGTGGTGCAGGATCTGGAAGTGCCGGAGGGGATGGGCATCATCCTGCGCACCGCCGGCGCCAACCGCACCAAGGTCGAGATCAAGCGCGATTTTGAATACCTGCTGCGCCTTTGGGAAACCGTGCGCGAGCTGACCCTCGGCTCCGCCGCCCCGAACCTGGTCTATGAAGAAGGCTCGCTGATCAAGCGCGCCATCCGCGACCTCTATAATAAGGACATCGACGACATCCACGTCGCCGGCGAGGAAGGATATGCCGAAGCGCGCGACTTCATGCGCATGCTCATGCCCTCGCACACCAAGAACGTGGTGGCCTACCGCGAGCCGCAGCCGATCTTCGCGAAATACGGTGTCGAGCATCAGCTCGACGCGATGTTCTCGCCGGTGGTCCAGCTCAAGAGCGGCGGCTACATCGTCATCAACCCGACCGAGGCCCTGGTCTCCATCGACGTGAACTCCGGCCGCGCCACGCGCGAGCATCACATCGAGGACACCGCGCTCAAGACCAACGTGGAAGCCGCCGAGGAAATCGCCCGGCAGTTGCGCCTGCGCGATCTCGCGGGCCTGGTCGTCATCGACTTCATCGACATGGAGGAGAAGCGCAACAACCGTACGGTCGAGCGCAAGCTCAAGGATTGCCTCCAAAACGACCGGGCGCGCATCCAGGTCGGGCGGATCTCGCATTTCGGCCTGATGGAAATGTCGCGCCAGCGCATCCGCACCGGCGTGCTGGAAAGCTCCATCGAGGTGTGCCCCACCTGCGGCGGCACCGGCCATGTGCGCTCGGCCGCCTCGGTCGCGCTTCAGCTTCTGCGCGCCTTCGAGGAGCAGTTGCTGCGCAGCGCCTCCAACAACCTCATCGGCCGCACCCGCACCGAGGTTGCGCTTTATGTGCTCAACCATAAGCGGGCGCACCTGCGCGAGTTGGAAGAACGCTTCAGCGTCACGCTGACCATCAGCGCCGATGAGAGCGTGAACGGGCACCAGCCCTTCATCATCGAGAAGGGCGACACCGCCGCCCCCGCGCCGGCCGCCCCGCGCCTCAGCAAGGCCATCAGCCCCGACTCCATCCTCCCCGAGGAGGAGTATGAGGAAGAGGACGAGACCCTCGAGGAGGCCCCCGGAGCCGAGCCGGAAGCCGAGACCGAGGAGACTGAGGAGCGCGGCGAGCGCGCCGATGATGGCAACGGACGCCGCAAGCGCCGCCGCCGCCGCCGCCGTGGTGGCGAGCGCGATGGCGAGCCGCGCGAGCCCGGCTCTGAAGGCGAGACTGCGGAAGGCGAAGACGAACCCGCCGCCGAAGGCGAAGCCGAAGAGACCGAGGACGGCGAAACCAGCGAATCGCAGGCCGAGAGCGACCGCCGCCGCCGCCGTCGCGGCCGCCGTGGTGGCCGCCGCAATCGTCGTGAGGGCGAGGATGCTCCGAACGGCGAAGGCGAGGCAGGCGAAGGCGAGACGAATGATGGCGAGGACGAGGGCAGCGAAGAGATCGCCGCCAGCGCCGAGCCTGCGGATCGCGTCCCCGCAGACGCCGAGCCGGTGACATCGGAACCCATGGTCGCGGACGTGTCGACCTCAGAAGTCTCGACTTCCGAAGTCTCGATCTCGGAAGCCGTTGTTTACGAGCCCGCACCGGTTGTTGCCGAGGCGCCTGCCTCCAAGCGAAAGTCAGTTGAGGCCCCCGCGGCTCCGACCGCCCCTGAGCTTCCCGAAGCCAAGCCTGCCCGCCGCCGGTCCACGGTGCGCGAGAAGGCCCCAGGCGCGGGTGCCCCTGCCCCCCAGTTGGAGACCGCATCGACCGCTCCGGTGGACGTGGTGTCCATCCAGGAAGAGGCCTCGGTTCCGATCGCGGACGCGGATATCGCAGCGCCGCTTGCGGCTGAAGAACCCGCGGCGGCGCCCGCTCCCACCCAGCCCCCGGAAAAGCCCCGCTCCGGCTGGTGGCAGCGCAAGCTGTTCGGCGAATAGACCTCCACTTCATCATGCCCGGGCCAGGCCCGGGCATGATTGTTTCTGGGGGGCGTTTCTGCTTTGGGCCGCCCCCTCTCCCGCTTGCGGGGGAGGGCTGGGGAGGGGGTCGGGAGCCTTCCGAATAAACTTTGCACCTACCCCATTTCTCACCAATGCCCCCTCCCTACCCCTCCCCCCGCAAGCGGGAGAGGGAATCAAGCAGCGGCCCAGAGAGGCGACACCCGCCTGGCAAATCTCCCGCCGTCCAGCCCATGCATTCCATGTTGATTGACTTCGCCGGCCACCCACCCTTTAGTGCCGGTGTCAAAGGTTCCCAACCGACGCAGACCCGTGTCGGATGGGTGAAAAGGGAATGCGGTTCGGCGCGACTCGGCGCCAATTCCGCGGCTGCCCCCGCAACTGTAGGCGGATAGTCTCGACCGAAAAGCCACTGGAGACCGGCCCTGCCGGCGCTTCGGGAAGGCGGCACGAGACGACGACCCGCGAGCCAGGAGACCTGCCTTCGACGAACCGCGCGCCGGGCGGGGTGCCCTGGCAAGGCGGCTTCGCGTCGGATCGGCGCGTCTTTCGCACCCGCAGGACCATCGCCCTGGAGCGACCGACGCCCACAGACCGGCACGAGCAGGAGCCCGACGATCACGGGCCCGTCGCGCTTGATTCTCAAGCCGCGCCCGCCGTCACCCTTTTCGTCTGCACCACCTGCCGCGTTCCGGGCACGCCCGCCGAGGAGCCGCCCCAAGGGGGCCATCTTGCCGAAGCGGTCGCTGCGGCCGCAGCCGACCCGGGTGTGGTGGTCCGGCCCGTGCGCTGCCTCTCCAACTGCAAGCGCGGGCTCTCCGCCGCCATGGTCCGCGCGGGCGGCTGGTCCTATGTCTTCGGCGACCTCACGCCCCAGTCGGCACCCGATCTTCTGGCCGGCGCCTCGCTGTTTGCCGGCGCCACCGAGGGCATCATGCCCTGGCGCGGCCGCCCCGATTGCCTCAAGCGCGGCATGATCGCCCGCGTGCCTCCCCTCTCCTTCATCGAGGAACCCCGATGACCTCTCTCACCCGCGTTCCCTGCACCATCGTCACCGGCTTTCTCGGTGCCGGGAAGACGACGCTGATCCGCCATGTCCTTGAGAATGCGGGAGGGCGGAAGCTCGCGGTGATCGTCAACGAGTTCGGCGACGTCGGCATCGACGGGGAAATCCTGAAGGGATGCGGCATCGAAAGCTGCCCCGAGGAGAATATCGTCGAACTCTCCAACGGCTGCCTGTGCTGCACCGTGGCGGATGACTTCGTGCCGGCGCTCGACCAGATCCTGGCGCGGCCGGGCATCGACCATATCCTCATCGAGACCTCCGGCCTCGCGCTGCCCAAGCCCCTGGTCCAGGCGTTCCAGTGGCCGGACATCAAGAGCCGCGTGACCGTGGATGGCGTGGTCGCGGTGGTGGATGGACGCGCGCTCGCCGAAGGCCGGGTCGCCGACGACCTCGCCGCCCTCGCCGCCCAGCGCGCCGCCGATGACACGCTCGATCACGACGACCCGGTGGAAGAGGTGTTCGAGGACCAGATCGCCTGCGCCGACCTGATCGTCATCACCAAGTCGGACCTGATGGACGCCGCCGGCGCCGAGATCGCCGCCGCCCGCGTCGCGCAGGTTCTGCCGCGCGCGGTATCGATGGTGTATGCGGCCGGTGGCAAGGTGGACCCGGCCGTGCTGCTGGGCCTCGGCGTCGGCACCGAGAACGAGATCGAGAACCGCAAGACCCATCACGACGACGAACTCGATCACGACCACGATGATTTCGACAGCTTCGTGCTGCCCCTGCCGGAAATCTCCGAGCCGGCCGCGCTCTCGCAGCGCGTGTCTGAGGCTGCCGGCCTGCCGGGCGTGCTGCGCGTAAAGGGATTCGCCAGCGTCGCCGGCAAGCCGATGCGCCTGCTGGTCCAGGGTGTGGGCACCCGCGTGTCGCACCAGTTCGACCGGCCGTGGGCCGCGAATGAAAAGCGGGCCGGCGCGCTGGTGGTGATCGGCCTCAAGGGTTTCGATCGGGACGCAGCGGCGCAGGCTATTCTCGGCACGGCGCGGCTGGCGACGACGGCAGCCTGAGGGGCTAGACTTCTGCCATGCATCTCCTGGCGAGCACGTCGGCCACCATCGAGGATCTGGCGGAGCCCATCGACCTCCGCCAGCCTCCGGCCGCGATGCTTGCCCTCTCGTTCACCGATAGCGACCTGCTCGCACTTGCTGCCGCTTGGCGGACGGACCGCGCGGACCTCCCCAGCCTGCGCCTCGCCCGGCTGAAGGATTTGCGCCACCCCATGTCGGTGGACCTCTGGCTGGAGCGTTCGGCGCGGCACGCCAAGGTCATCGTCGCGCGCCTCTTGGGCGGGCTCGACTGGTGGCGCTACGGAGCCGAGCGCCTGTCGGTCATCGCCCGCACCCACGGCATCGCTTTGGCGCTGCTGCCGGGAGAGGACCAGGACGACGCCCGCCTTATGGGCCTGTCCACTGTCACACCGCAGGACTGGACCCTCTGGCTCGCCTATTTCCGCCAGGGTGGCCCGGACAACATGCGCGCCCTGCTGCGCTTGGCTGCTGCGCGCACGGATGGCCGCGCCCTGGACGCCCCGCCGCCACACCCCGTCCCCGCCGCTGCATTCTACGCGCGTGTGCAGGCCGCCAACCACACCCCAACCCTCCCCACTCAATCGCCGCCCTCCCCCCTTGAGGGGGAGGGTTGGGGTGGGGGGTATACCGCCGCCAGGACCACCACCTCCGCACTAAGAGAACAGATACCCCCCACCCTGCCCTCCCCCTCAAGGGGGGAGGTGGGCTATTCCCTCTCCCGCTTGCGGGGGAGGGTTAGGGAGGGGGAAATTGCTGAGACATGGCTGGGTGGGGCACCCGTCGCAGGGCTCCTGCCCCCTCCCCAGCCCTCCCCCGCAAGCGGGAGAGGGGGCGACCGCGCCCATCGCGACGGCCTCTCAAGAGGAGAGGGTTTCGAGAGCACGGGCAATGAGACCACCCAGCCAATACCCGTCGCCGCTTCCTGCGAGCCTGGCCTTTCCTTCGCTCACGCACCGCCCCTCCCACCTTCGCGCGCTCCCTCCCCCCGTGAGGGGGAGGGTTGGGGTGGGGGGTATGGCGCCGCCGAGACCACCACCTCCGTACTAAGCGGACAGATACCCCCCACCCTGCCCTCCACCTCAAGGGGGGAGGGTTCAGACCACACGCAGCGGGAAGCTGCGGGCAGTTCAAGCGTCCTCATCCTCTTCTACCGCTCCATGTGGCTCGCCGGAGATACCGCGCCCATTGACGCCCTCTGCGATGCGCTGGCCGCGCGCGGGGTCGCACCGCTGCCGCTTTTCGTGTCGTCCCTGAAAGACCACATTGCCCGCGCCTTCGTGCGCGAGGCCATCGCCGCGCACCGGCCGGATGTCATCATCACCGCCACCGCGTTTGCGGCGGGGGAGACGCAGGACCTGTTCCCGGCCGGCGGCCCGCCGGTGCTCCAGGCAATCCCCGCCACCACCGCGCACTCCGCCTGGGCGGCAAGCCCGCGCGGTCTCGCCTCCGCCGACCTCGCCATGCACGTCGTGTTGCCGGAACTGGACGGCCGGGTCCTTGCGGGCGCGCTGTCGTTCAAGGATGCGGAGGCGCGCGACGACGACCTCGCCTTCTCCGCCGCCCGCAACCGCGCCGAACCGGAGGGCGTCGCCCATGTGGCGGATCGCGCCGCCGCCCTGGCACGGCTGGCGCGCGCGCCAACCCATGAGCGGGCGCCTTGCCATCCTGATGCCGGATTATCCCGGCGCACCGGGCCGCACCGGCTATGCGGTGGGGCTCGACGTGCCGGAGAGCGTGCGCAGCCTGCTCGAAACCCTGGCGGGGGCGGACTACGATGTTCCCCCGGCACCGCCCGATGCCCGCGCCCTGCTCGACGCGATCATTCCCTCCGAAGCCCTGCCGCTTGGCGCCTACCGCGCCATGCTTGCAACACTCCCCGCCGCTCTCCAGGCGCAGATGGAGGCCGCATGGGGCCCGCCGGAAAACGACCCGTTGGCGCGCGAGGGCGCATTCCATTTCCGCGCCGCGCGGTTCGGCACGGCGATGGTCGCGCTTGCGCCCGACCGGGGCTCCTCGCTCGACCGGCGCGCCGATTATCACGATCCGGCCCTGCCGCCGCGCCACGCGCTGCTCGCCTTCGGGCTCTGGCTTCAGCGGAACTTCGATGCGCTCATCCACATGGGCGCCCACGGCACGCTCGAATGGCTTCCGGGAAAGGCGGCGGCGCTGACACCCGCCTGCTTCCCGCGCGCGGTGCTGGGCGCTTTGCCGGTGATCTATCCCTTCATCCTCAGCAATCCCGGCGAGGCGACGCAGGCCAAGCGGCGGATCGCCGGCGTCACCATCGGCCATCTTCCCCCGCCGCTCGCCGGGGCGGAGCTGACCGAGGCCGAGCAGCGCCTGGAACGGCTGGTGGACGAATATGCCGGCGCCGACGGGCTCGATAACCGGCGGCGGGACAAGCTCGCGCGGCTGATCGTGGCGACCGCAGGCGAAACCGACCTCGCCCGCAGAGCCGGCGTCGCCGACGGCACCGATCCGGATGAGGCCCTGAAGCGCATCGACGCCTGGCTGTGCGATCTCAAGGACCTCGCCGTAAAGGACGGGCTCCATGTCTTCGGCGCCGCCTCACCCGACCCGCAACGAGCGGCAAGTGGCGCGGCCGAGCGCGCGGCATTGCTCATGGCACTCGACGGGCGCCATGTGCCGCCCGGCCCCTCCGGCGCGCCGTCACGCGGGCGGCAGGATGTCCTCCCCACCGGCCGCAATCTCTTCACTGCCGACCCGCGCCATCTGCCCACCGCCACCGCCATGGACCTCGGCCGGCTGGCGGCGGATGAAGTGGTGCGCGCCTATCTCCAGGACCACGGCGACTATCCCCGCGCGGTGGTGATCGACCTGTGGGGGAGCGCCACCCTGCGCACCGGCGGCGAGGAGATCGCCCAGGGCCTGCATCTCATGGGCTGCCGGCCGATCTGGGACGTAGCGAGCGGACGCGTCACCGGCATCGAGGTGCTGCCGCCGGCCGCAATCGGTCGGCCGCGCGTGGACGTGACATGGCGCATCTCCGGCCTGTTCCGCGACGTATTTCCCGCTCAGCTCGCCCTGCTCGACGCCGCAGCCCGCGCGGTCGCAGCGCGCGAGGATGAAGCCGACGACAACCCGCTTGCCGTCAGCGTGCGCGCGGGCGGGACGGTCGCGCGCATCTTCGGCTCGGCGCCGGGCAGCTATGGCGCCGGCATCGAGGATCATCTTGCCTCGGGCCGCTTCACCGACCGCGCGGAACTGGGCCGGGCCTATCTCGACGCCACCGCCTTTGCCTATGGCGGCCCGGACGGCACCGCCAGCCCCAGCGGCGATGCCTTCGCCCACCGCATTGCCGATGCCGACGCGCTGATCCACGGCGCCGACGATCCCGGCCGCGACCTGCTGGACGGCGGCGAGGATGTCGCCTTCATGGGCGGCTTCGCGGCGGCGGCCTTTACCCTGGGCCGCGCCGCCGACCTCGTGGTGCTCGATACCAGCGACCCGCATCGCCCCCGCGCCCGCCGGCTGCGCGATGCCCTGGCCCGGATCGTCCACGGGCGGGTCTCGCGCCGCTTCATCGCCGGGCAGATGCGTCATGGACCGCGCGGCGCGTCCGAATTCACCGAGACCGTGGACCGCCTCATCGGCTTCGCCGAAACCACCCACGATGTGCCCGGCGACCTGCTGGACCAGCTTCACGCCGCCTATCTCGGCGATCCCGACGTGCGCGCCTTCCTGCTGCGGGAAAATCCCGCCGCCGCGCAGGCCATGGCCGCGCGCTTCGAGGATGCCCGGCGGCGCGGGCTGTGGCATCCCCGCCGCAACGATCTCGACGGCGACCTCACGGCATTGCGCGCGGAGGCTGCGGAATGACCCTCCCCCGCCGCCGCGGCGCCTGCCCGGCGCTGAGCGTACCCATGGAAACCGGCGACGGCCTGCTGGTGCGTCTCACCCCCTGGGATGGCGCCTTGTCTCCCGTGGCCCTCGCGGGTCTGGCAGCGGCAGCGCAGACGTTCGGCAACGGCCTGCTGGAGGTGACGGCACGGGGAAACCTGCAATTGCGCGGCCTCCGCGCGGCGACAATCGGCCCGCTCAATAGAGCGGTGGACGCCCTCGGCATCCGCGCCCGGGAAGGGCTTGCGCTCGATGTTTCGCCGCTGGCTGGGCTGGATGCGCAGGAACACGCCGATGCCCGGCCGTTGGCTGATGCCGTCCGGGCTGGCATCGCGGCCCTGGGGATCGGCGGGCGGCTCGGCCCGAAAGTCTCCGTGGTGATCGACGGCGGCGGCTCGGTCTCCCTCGACGCACTCCCCGCCGACATCCGCCTGAAGGCGCGCGACGACGGCGCCTGGGACCTCGCCCTGGCCGGCAGCGCCCAAGCCGCCACCGCACTCGGGCATATCGATCATAGGGATGCGGCTGACTCTGTCGTTGCCCTGCTCACCCAACTCGCGACGCACGGCCCGGCGGCAAGGATGGCCGATTTTCTGCGTGGCGGGCGCGTCGCGGCTCTCGCGTCCATTCTGCCTGCTCTCTCTTGGCTCCCACGCAAGGTTGTCCCCTCTCCCGCTTGCGGGGGAGGGTTAGGGAGGGGGAATTGGCGCGGCATGGACAATCCTGACTATGCTGAAGCGCCTGCGTCTGCCCCCTCCCCAGCCCTCCCCCGCAAGCGGGAGAGGGAGCTTGGCATGCACGGCGGCTCGATCTCGTTGAGAGATCCCCCCACACCAAGTATCCCACTCCACCCCCTCGCCGACGGCACCCTCGCCCTGGCGATCGCGCTTCCCTTCGGCGTCGCCGATGCCGGGATGATGATCGCGCTTGCCGATGCAGCCGCGCACCATGGCGCGCGGGATCTGCGGCCAGCGCCGCCGCGCATGATCGTGGCGGTAGGGCTCTCGCGGGAAGGCGCGGCGGCGCTGGCCCGAGACGCGGAACAGCTCGGCTTCATCATCGATCCGGCGGATCCGCGCCGGTCCGTCATGGCGTGCCCCGGTGCACCGGCCTGTGCTTCGGGGCGGATCGCGGCGCGGGCGATGGCGCCGGAGATTGCGGCGATGCTGGCCCCGCTGCTGGACGGCAGCGTTACGGTGCATGTGTCCGGCTGCGCCAAGGGGTGCGCCCGGCCGGCGGCTGCGACACTCACCATCGTCGGGCGCGACGCGCAGGGCATGGACAGTCCGGTCGGCCTCGTGCGACAGGGCAATGCGGGGTCCCCGCCCGATGCCGTCCTCAAGCCGCAGGCCCTGATGCCCGCCTTCGCCCGCATCGCCGAATTGGCGGCCGAGCGGCGGACGGGGGAAAGCGGTGCGCAATTTCTCTCCCGCCTCGATCTCGCGGCGCTGCTGGAGCCTTCAGCCTGATGGGTGCCACGTTCGATTACGTCCGCGACGGCACCGCCATTTATGAGCGATCCTTCGCCATCATCCGCGCCGAGGCGGACCTTTCGCGCTTCTCCGAAGACGAAGCCGATGTCGCGGTGCGGATGGTCCATGCCTGCGGCCTCGTCGCGGCGGCGCAGGATTTCGTGTTCGGCCAGGGATTTGTCAGCGCCGCCCGCGCGGCGCTCAAGGCCGGCGCACCCATTTTGTGCGACGCGCAGATGGTCGCCCACGGCATCACACGCGCGCGCCTGCCCGCCGGCAACGAGGTGATCTGCACCCTACGCGATGCCAGCGTCCCGGCGCTGGCGGAACGGCTCGGCACCACCCGCTCGGCGGCGGCGCTGGACTTGTGGCGTGATCGGCTGGAGGGGGCGGTGGTTGCCATCGGCAATGCGCCGACCGCTCTGTTCCACCTGCTGGAAATGCTGGACGCCGGCGCGCCGCGCCCCGCTGCCATTCTCGGCATGCCGGTGGGCTTCGTGGGCGCGGCGGAATCCAAGGACGCGTTGGCGGAGAACCCGCGCGGCGTGCCGTTCGCCATCGTGCGCGGGCGGCTCGGCGGCAGCGCCATCACCGCCGCCGCATTGAACGCACTGGCGAGGGCCGGGGTATGAGCGGGCGGCTGATCGGCGTCGGCGTCGGGCCGGGCGATCCCGAGCTTATGACCTTCAAGGCCGCGCGGGCGATCGGCGCGGCAGATGTGGTGGCCTATTTCGCCAAGGCGGGCAATGCCAGCCACGCCCGCGCCATCGCTCAAAGCCATTTCACCGAGGGCGTTCTCGAACTGCCCTTGCTCTATCCCGTCACCACCGAAATCCACCGCCATGATGCCGCCTATCGTGAGGCCATCAGCGCCTTCTACGATGCCTCGGCTGCGGCCCTCGCCTTGCATCTGGACGCCGGCCGCACTGTGGCGGTGCTGAGCGAGGGCGACCCGCTGTTCTACGGCTCCTACATGCATCTGCATGTCCGCCTGTCCTCGCGGTTTCCCACCGAGGTGATCGCCGGCGTGACAGGCATGTCTGGCTGCTGGTCCACGGTGGGTACCCCCATCGCCCAGGGCGACGATGTCCTGATGGTGCTGCCCGGCACATTGGAGGAGAGCGAACTGGCCCGCCGCCTCGCGCAGGCGGACGCGGCGGTGATCATGAAGGTGGGCCGCAACCTGCCGAAGATCCGCCGCGCGCTGGCGTCTGCCGGGCGCCTGCCGCGCGCCCATTATGTGGAACGCGGCACCATGGCGAACTGCACCACCATTCCGCTCGCCGAGCGGCCCGACACGCCCGCCCCCTATTTCGCCATCGTGCTGGTTCCCGGCTGGGAGCGCCCGGAATGAGCGGGCGCCTCGTCGTGGTGGGCCTCGGCCCGGGCGCACCGGAGCAGATGACACCCGAGGCGGCCCAGGCGCTAAGCGAAGCCGACGCCCTGTTCGGCTATGGGCCCTATCTCGACCGTGTGGTCCTGCGCGCGGGCCAGGTATGCCACGCCTCGGACAATCGCGAGGAACTGTCCCGCGCCGGCGCGGCGCTGGAACACGCGGCTGCGGGTGCGCGCGTCGCCATGGTCTCCGGCGGCGACCCCGGCGTGTTCGCCATGGCGGCGGCGGTGTGCGAAGCCATTGAGGCGGGGCCGCCGCAATGGCGCGCCATCGAGACCCGCATGGTCCCCGGCGTGACCGCCATGCTGGCGGTGGCGGCGCGGGTCGGCGCGCCGCTGGGCCATGATTTCTGCGCTATGTCGCTCTCCGACAATCTCAAGCCGTGGGATCTGGTGCAGCGACGCCTGAAGGCGGCGGCGCAGGCCGGCTTCGTGGTGGCGCTCTACAATCCGGTCAGCCGCGCACGGCCCTGGCAATTGAGCGCCGCATTCGACCTGCTGCGCGAGGTGTTGCCTGGCACGGTTCCGGTGGTGTTCGGCCGCGCGGCGGGACGGGCCGACGAGCGCATGCGCGTCGTGCCCCTGGCCGAAGCGGCATCCGACATGGCGGACATGGCCACCTGCATCATCATCGGCTCTCCCGCCACCCGCATCGTGGAGCGCGCCGGCCTTGAGCCATTGGTCTATTCCCCCCGGAGCGCGGGGGGATGACGGCCTCTTCCGCGCCGATGTCTGCTTCTTTTGTCGAGGCTCGCTCCTTTGTCGACGCTCGCGCAGCCCGGGCCGCCCCCTCCCCCTTGAGGGGGGAGGCTTGGGGTGGGGGGTATGGCGCCGCCAGGACCCCCGTCGCCGGACCAAGCGGAGAAATACCCCCCACCCTGCCCTCCCCCTCAAGGGGGGAGGGTTCATGCGGCACCCAGCGGAGCTTCGGAAGTAGATTTCTCCCTGATAACGCGCGCCGCATCATCCGCGCTCGCCCCCTCTCCCGCTTGCGGGGGAGGGCTGGGGAGGGGGAAATTGGTGAGTCATGGCCGGGTACGGAGCTTTCTGTAGGGCTCCTGCCCCCTCCCCACCCCTCCCCCGCAAGCGGGAGAGGGAGCCACCGCGCTTTAGGCGACGCTCCCCTTTATTGGGAGGGTTCGCGCGGCACCCGGTGGTGCTCCGGAAGCGGATTTTCCGCTGATAACGCGCGCCACGTCATGCGCGGGCGCCCCCTCTCCCGCTTGCGGGGGAGGGTTGGGGAGGGGGCAGGAGCCTCACGGGAAGCACTGCGTCTGGCCATTTCTCAGCAATTCCCCCTCCCTAACCCTCCCCCGCAAGCGGGAGAGAGAATAGCCCCGCCAAGGTCGAGAGATCCGCTGCGAAGCAGACGGGAGCCCCCCTCACCGGCGCGCCAGAACCTCATCCAGCCACGCGACGGCGGCCTCGGTGCTTTCCACCGATGCGACGTCTGGAAGTTCAGGCCGGCGCAGCAGAAGAACCTCGATACCAAGCGCCCGCGCGGCGGCGATCTTGGCGTAAGTGGCGGCGCCGCCGCTGTTCTTGGCGACGATGACATCGATGCGGTGGGCCGCGAGCAGAGCCTGTTCATCACTCAGCGCGAACGGGCCGCGCGCCATCACATAATGCGCATCCGGCACCGCCAAAGGCGGAACCACGGGATCGACGCTGCGCACCACATAGCCATGCTGGGGCGCCGCCGCGAAGGCGCGGACCTCGTTGCGGCCGAGCGCCAGGAACACACGGCGCGGACTGTCCCCCAGCGCCGTCACGGCGCCAGCGACGTCCGCCACCTCATGCCAGCGATCCCCCGCCTGCCGCTCCCACGGCGCGCGCAGCAGGGCGAGCAGCGGCACGTCGGCGGCCGCGCAGGCCTGGGCGGCGTTACGGGAAATGGCGGCGGCATAGGGATGGGTCGCATCGATCACCGCGCCGATGCCCTCGGCGCGCAGATAATGCGCCAGCCCCTCCACCCCGCCGAACCCGCCGGTACGGGTGGGGACCGGCTGGGGCGCGGGATTTTCCGTGCGCCCGGCGAGCGAGAGAATAACCTTGAGATCGGCGCGGCCGGCGATCTGCCCCGCGAGGCGGCGGGCGTCCGCCGTGCCGCCCAGGAGGAGCAGGGGCATGGGTGAGGGCGCGTGGGACGGCGATAAATCTGGCATGGCGCCGCACACTGCCTCGCCGCGCGCTTGGCTGTCCATCGTCGGCATCGGCGAGGACGGCGCCGCCGGCCTCTCGCCCGCTGCGCGCGGCTTGATTTGCGATGCCGAGCTTGTCTTCGGCGGCGCGCGGCACCTCGCGCTTGCGGGCGACCTCGTGACGGGCGAGCCGCGCGCTTGGCCGAGCCCCTTCTCCGAGGGCATCGCGCAGGTGCTGGCAGCGCGCGGGCGAAAGGTCTGTGTCCTCGCTTCCGGTGATCCATTCCTCCATGGGGTGGGCGCGACGCTGGCGCGGCATGTGCCGGCCGATGAGATGCGCGTGATCCCGGCGCCCTCTGGCTTCAGCCTTGCGGCGGCGCGCCTCGGCTGGGCGCTCCAGGACGTCTCGTGCATCTCGCTCCACGGCCGGGAGATCGGCCGCATCCGGCCGATCCTGCATCCCGGCAGCCGCATCCTGGCGCTGACGTCGGATGCGGACGGCCCGGCGGCGGTCTGCGCCCTGCTCGACACCCTGGGCTTCGGCGCTTCGCAGGTGGTGGTGCTGGAAGCCCTGGGTGGACCGCGCGAGCGGGTGCGACGCGTGCAGGCCAGCGATTTCGCGCTTCCCGATATCGATCCGCTGAACCTGCTTGCCATCACGGTGGAAGGCAGTGCCCCAGTCCTCCACCTGGGGCGCGGCCTGCCGGATGCGCTGTTCGAGCACGACGGGCAGATCACCAAGCGCGAGATCCGCGCGCTCACACTGTCCGCGCTTGCCCCGCGCCGGGGCGAAACGCTGTGGGACATCGGCGCGGGGGCAGGCTCGGTCGCCATCGAATGGCTGCTGTGCGATCCCTCGCTCAAGGCCATCGCCATCGAGGCGGCGCCGGAGCGTGCCGCGCGCATCGCCCGGAACGCGGCGGCGCTGGGCGTGCCCCACCTGCGGGTGGTGGAGGGCACGGCGCCGGCCGCATTGTCGGGCCTGCCCGTGCCGGATGCCATCTTTGTCGGCGGCGGCGGGAGCGAGGAAGGGGTGCTGGATGGCGCGATCTTCGATCTCAAGCCGGGTGGACGGCTGGTGGCCAATGCGGTGACGCTGGAAACCGAAGCGCTGCTGCTAGGTCTTCACGCCCGGCTCGGCGGTGATCTCGTGCGCCTCGCTGTCACCCGCGCCGCGCCGGTGAAGGGCATGACCGGCTGGCGCCCGGCCATGCCGGTCACGCAATGGGTCTGGGTGAAACCCCTGGAGACGCGGGCATGATCGTCGCCGGCATCGGCAGCAAAAGGGGGGGTGAGCGCGCGCGACGTGCTCGACGCCATCGACGCCGCGCTGGAGCGGGCGGAACTCACCCGCGATGCGCTCAGCGCCATCGCCACCCCGGCCATCAAGGGCGGCGAACCGGGCATCGCCGCCGCCACCGCCGGCCTTGGATTGCCGCTGGTTCTGGTGCCGCAGGCCCAGTTGGAGGCCGCCTCCGCGCGGACGCAGACCCGCTCCGAGCGGGTGGTGGCTCTGCTGCGCGTGCCCTCCGCATCGGAAACCGCCGCTCTCGCCGCTGCGGGGCGCGATTCGCATCTGCTGGGGCCGCGCCTCGTGCTTGGCGCGGTGACATGCGCGATCGCGCGGGGGGGCGTGGCGTGAGCGTCCATTTCATCGGCGCCGGACCCGGCGCAGCGGATCTCATCACCGTGCGCGGACGCGACCTCATCGCCCGCTGCCCGGTCTGCCTCTATGCCGGTGCGACGGTGGCGCCGGAGCTTCTCAGCCATTGCCCGCCGGGCGCGCGCATCGTCGACACCGCCCCGCTCGATCTCGACCGCATCGAGAGCGAATATCTCGATGCCCACGCCAAGGGCCTCGACGTGGCGCGGCTGCATTCCGGCGACCTCTCGCTGTACAGTGCGCTCGCCGAGCAGATGCGCCGGCTGGATCGTCACGCCATTCCCTACACGCTCACCCCCGGCGTTCCCGCCTTTGCCGCGGCGGCGGCGGTGCTGCGCCGTGAACTCACCGTGCCGGAAGTGGCGCAGAGCCTCGTGCTGACCCGCATCTCCGGGCGGGCCTCCGCCATGCCGGCGGGGGAAACCCTCGCCGCCTTCGCCGCCACCGGTGCGACGCTCGCCATCCACCTCGCCGTGCACGCGCTCGACCGGGTGGTTGCGGAATTGACGCCGTTCTACGGGCCTGCATGCCCGGTGGCGGTGGTTTCCAAGGCGACATGGCCGGACGAGCGCATCGTGCGCGGCACCTTGTCCGACATCCGCGACAGGCTCGCCGCCGAGCCCCTGGCGCGGATGGCGCTGATCCTTGTGGGGCCGGCACTGGCCGCTGAAGGTTTTCGCGACAGCGCGCTTTATGATGCGGATTATGTGAGGCAATTCCGGTGAATCAACCGCCCCGTCGTTTCGCGCCCCCTCCCCCCTTGAGGGGGAGGGTTGGGGTGGGGGGTATGGTGCCGCCAGGGCCACCCACGCCGGAACACGCCGAGAGATACCCCCCACCCTGCCCTCCCCCTTGCGGGGAGGGGAATTGCCTATGGCGTTGTGCGGGCGTTCCCGCCCGACATGACGTCATGCCCGGGCTTGTCCCGGGTATCCACGCCCCTCCGTGCGCGCTGACCTCCTGGGCCGGCGCCCGGCGGCACCGCGTGGATGGCCGGGACAAGCCCGGCCATGACGATTCCATGAGGTCTTTCGGCCGCGCGTTTCAAAGAAACGGGGCTCCAAATTTCCAAATGCAATTCCCCTGCCCTCAAGGGGGGAGGGTCGCGAACGGTGGGGTCGCGCAAAAAAATTACGCTTCCCTGAACGGCGCCAATCCCATCAGCGCCCCATCGCGGTCGAAGACGGCGATTTCCAGCGCCATGCCTTTGCCGGCGATGACCCGCGCGGCGGTGTCCCAGGCGCGGCGGGCGACCACATCGCCGAGCATCACCCCCTCGGCGCCGGCAAGCTGGAAGGCGTGGGCGACGGTGTTGGCGGCGGCAATCCGAGCGGCGAGGTCCACGCTCGCGCCTGCATCCAATGCCAGGGCGGCAAGGGCGGCGAGATCGGCGGCGCCGCGTTTGGAATGCAGGTCGAGCAGGCCCTGGGCCAGCTTGGTCATCTTGGCGACGCCCCCAGCGACCGTGATGCGCGGCACCGGATGAGCCCCGAGATATTTCAGCATCCCACCGACGAAATCGCCCATGTCGATCAGCGCGACCTCCGGCAGGCCGTGCAGCGTCTGCACCGCCGCCTCGGATGCCGACCCCGTGGCGCCGGCCACATGAGCCTGCCCCATGGCGCGGGCGACATCGATGCCGCGATGGATCGAGTGAATCCAGGCCGAACAGGAAAACGGGATGACGATGCCCGTGGTCCCCAGCACCGAAAGTCCGCCCAGGATGCCGAGGCGCGGGTTCAGCGTCTTCAGCGCCAGCGCGGCGCCGTCCTCGATGGCGATCTCAACCTGCGCATCGGCGCCCACGCCTGCCGCTTGCGCCACCTCGGCGATTCCCTGGGCGATCATGCGGCGGGGCATGGGGTTGATCGCCGGCTCGCCCGGCGGCAGCGGCAGGCCGGGCCGGGTGATGGTGCCGACACCCTCCCCCGCCCTGAAGGTCACGCCGGTCCCCGCCGCGCCGCGCGTCACCCGCGCCCGCACCAGGGCGCCGTGGGTAACATCGGGATCATCCCCCGCATCCTTGACGATGCCGGCCATGGCGGTGTCGCCCTCGCGGCCCGTGACGGCCAATGCGAAGGCAGGGCGCCCGCCGCCCGGCAGTTCCACCTCGACGGGATCGGGAAACGCGCCCGTCACCAAAGCGGCAAAGGCCGCCTTCGCCGCGCCGGCCGCGCAGGTGCCCGTGGTCCAGCCGCGCTTCAGCGGACGGTCCGGCGGGGGATCGAGGGCGATGTCTTCGTCCATGAGGTTTCTTACACGAAGCCGGACGGGATTCCTCTCATCCCCCAGCGGGTTTTGATGGCGGCGCCCTGCCCCCTCCCCAGCCGTCCCCCGCAAGCGGGAGAGGGAGCCTCTTGGGTTTCGGGCGATGCACCCCCCTCTCCCCGACGGGGAGAGGGTTGGGGTGAGGGGGGCAACCCTGTCCGTTCTGCGCCTCAGGAGCCCCCTCACCCGGCTGCTGCGCAGCCGGCCTCTCCCCCTCGGGGAGAGGTGGAAACAGCCTTATTTCCGGGCACTGCGGAAAGCGTGCGAACTGCGTTTTGCGCGGTCGCCATTTCTCACCCATTCCCCCTCCCCAACCCTCCCCCGCAAGCGGGAGCGGCAGCGGCGGAGGGCGCTCCCGGCGGACGCGGACTCACGCGCAGCGCAGCCGGAAAAGCCCTCTCCCGCTTGCGGGGGAGGGTTGGGAGGGGGCCGGCGCCTGAAGTCCCGCCAAGAGCGGCACGCACAAACGGAGCCCTCCCATGACGCGCGGTTTCATGATCGCGGCGCCGCGATCCGGCTCGGGCAAGACGACTGTGACGCTCGGCCTGCTCGCCGCTTTGGCGCGCAGGGGCATCGCGGTGCGGGCGGCAAAGTCGGGGCCGGATTATATCGACCCCGCCTTCCATGGCGCCGCCACCGGGCGGCCGGGGCTCAATCTCGATAGCTGGGCCATGCCGCCGGATCTGCTGGGCGCCATCGCCGGCCAGGCTGCGGAGGGGGGCGAAATCCTAGTGGTGGAAGGCGCCATGGGGCTGTTCGACGGCGTACCGGGAGTGCCCGGCCGTTCCGGCGCGGGGGCGGATGTAGCCGCCCGCCTCGGCCTGCCCGTGCTCCTGGTGTTGGACGTTTCCGGCCAGTCGCAGACCGCCGCCGCAGTGGCGCGGGGCTTCATGCACCACGATCCCGCCGTGCGCATCGCCGGCCTGGTGCTGAACCGGCTCGGCAGCGCACGGCACGAAAAGCTGATCCGCGACGCCATGGCCCCGCTCGGCCTGCCGGTGGTCGGCGCGATCCCGCGCACCGATGCGCTGGTGTTGCCGGAGCGGCACCTCGGGCTGGTGCAGGCGGACGAGCATGGCGACCTGCCCGCGCGCCTCGCGGCGCTCGCCGACATGGCCGAGCGGCACATCGATCTTGACGCGGTGCTCGCCCTTTCAGCCCCCTTGGCAGCGCCCTCACCGAGCGAAGAGGGGCCGATGCTGAAGCCGCCGGGCCAGCGCATCGCGCTCGCGCGGGATGGGGCGTTCAGCTTCGTCTACGGCCATCTCCTCGCCAGCTGGCGCCGCCAAGGCGCTGAAATTCTGCCCTTTTCGCCGTTGGCGGACGAGGCGCCGGACGAAACATGCGATGCCTGCTGGCTGCCGGGCGGCTACCCCGAATTGCACGCCGGCACCCTCGCCGCCGCCGCGCGCTTCAAGGCCGGCATGCTGCGGTTCGCGCAGACCCGCCCGGTGCATGGCGAATGCGGAGGCTACATGGCGCTCGGCACCGCGCTGGTGGATGCGCAGGGCACCGTCCATGCCATGCTCGGCCTGCTGGCGCTGGAGACCAGTTTCGCCAAGCGCAAGATGACGCTCGGCTATCGCGAGGCGCGGCTGCTGGGGCAATGCGCGCTGGGGCCGGAGGGGGCACGGGTGCGGGGACACGAGTTCCACTACGCCACCATTGTCTCGCGCGGCGCCGACCTCCCGCTGGCTGACCTCACCGATGCGCAGGGCCGTGCGCTCGGCGCTGAGGGGAGCCGAAGGGGCCAGGTTTCCGGCAGTTTCTTCCACGCCATCGCCCCAGCCTGACCTACGGGAACCATCTCGCTTCGCAATCCTTGCAGGAAAAGGGCTGCAATTCCGGCATGTCTGCGCCAGGCAATGCGCGCTATACTGGACATAACGAGCCGAAACGGCCGGTCGAGGAAACGTCAGCATTGGAGGACCATCCATGCGGTGCCAATTGAAAGAAGACGACTTCCGGGAAGCCATTCTCGATATCGTCGGCGCGAAGGACGGACAGGCCATCATCATCCAGGTGATCGGCGGCGCCACCATCACCGGATATGCCCCGCTCAGCGTGGGGCGAGACTATCTCAGGTGCCATATCGCGGGCGGCGAGCATCACAAGGAACAGATCGTCCCCTTCCATTCCATCACCTGCGTGCGCTAGTCCTATCCGCCGCGCTTCTTTGTGGCTCCGCATCTCGGCGGAAGCCTTTCGCACGCCGCCGGCAAGAGGAAACCATGACCGTCCACACGCCCATTTCCGGTAACGCCTCCGACTTCCCCCTGTTGCGCAAGCAGATGCTGATCGGCGGCGCATGGGTCGACGCCGATGGCGGCGCAACGATTGATGTCGTGAACCCGGCCACGGGCGAACTGTTCGGCACCATTCCCGATGCCGGCGCCGCCGAGACCCGCCGCGCCATCGAAGCCGCCTCCAAAGCCTTCCCCGTCTGGCGCGCCAAGACCGCCGCCGAACGCGCGACCCTGCTGCACAAGCTCGCCGACCTCCTGGTGGAGAATGTCGACGAACTCGGCCGCATCCTCACAACCGAACAGGGCAAGCCGCTGGCCGAGGCCAAGGGCGAGGTCGGCTCCTCCGCCGCCTATGTGCGCTGGTTCGCCGAGGAAGCGCGCCGGCTCTATGGCGACACCATCCCTTCCCCCTGGGCCGACCGGCGCATCCTTGTCACCAAGGAGCCGGTGGGCGTGGTTGCCGCCATCACCCCCTGGAATTTCCCCTCCTCCATGCTCTCCCGCAAAATCGGCGCGGCGCTGGCGGCGGGCTGCACCGTGGTGTGCAAGCCTTCGGAACTCACCCCTTTCTCCGGCCTCGCCTGGGGCGTGCTGGCGGAGAAGGCCGGCATTCCGGCGGGCGTCATCAACATCGTCACGGGCGATGCCAAGTCGATCGGCGGGGAGATGACCTCGAACCCGGCGGTGAAGAAGGTGACGTTCACCGGCTCCACCGCCGTCGGCAAGCTGCTCATGAAGCAGTCCGCCGACACTATGAAGAAGATCTCCCTGGAACTGGGCGGCAACGCCCCCTTCCTGGTGTTTGACGATGCCGACCTCGACAAGGCGGTCGAGGGCGCCATCGCCTCGAAATACCGCAACGCCGGCCAGACCTGCGTCTGCGCCAACCGCTTCTATGTGCAGGCCGGCATCTATGATGCCTTCGTCGCCAAGTTCGTCGAGGCGTCCAAGGCGCTGAAGGTCGGCAATGGCTTCGAGGAGGGCGTGGTGCAGGGGCCGCTGATCGAGCAGCGGGCCGTCGACAAGGTGGAGCGCCTGCTGAAGGACGCACTGGACAAGGGCGGCAAGATCGTCACCGGCGGCCACCGCCATGCCCTGGGCGGCACCTTCTTCGAGCCCACGGTGATCGCCGACGCCACGCCCGACATGGCGTTCTCGCGTGAGGAAATCTTCGGCCCCATGGCTCCGGTCTTCAAGTTCGAGACCGAGGCGGACGCCATCCGCCTCGCCAACGACACCGAATACGGCCTCGCCTGCTATTTCTTCACCAAGGACCTCGGCCGTGCGTTCCGCGTGGCGGAAGGGCTGGACTATGGTCAGGTGGGCGTGAATGCCGGCGTCATCACCACCGAGGTCGCCCCCTTCGGTGGCGTGAAGGAGAGCGGCATCGGCCGCGAAGGCTCCAAATACGGCTGTGACGACTACCTCAACATCAAATACATGTGCATCGGCGGCATCTGATCCCGCTCCGCCCTATGATCCCCTCTCCCGCTTGCGGGGAGGGTTAGGGAGGGGGAATTGGTCAGAAATGGCCGGGCGCAGAGCTTTGTCTGAAGGCTCCTGCCCCCTCCCCAGCCCTCCCCCGCAAGCTGGAGCTCTGCGAAAGGGGTAGGCGCGGGTTTGGTGGTGTTTGTCGAGTGACTGCGGCATGCCCCCTCTCCCCGCGGGGGAGAGGGCTGGGGTGAGGGGGACAACCCTTTCCAGCCCTGAAATGTCGGAGCCCCCTCACCCGGCTGCTTCGCAGCCGACCTCTCCCCCTCGGGGAGAGGTAAAAGGCAGCTCGGCCTTTGCATCTAGCGAACCGAGGGCGTTTGCGAGATCCCTTTCGCAGAGCTCCCGCAAGCGGGAGAGGGAGCGCGCGGCGGGTCCCTCAGCCATGAACCGGCCGGCCTGGCCATGACGGAGATGGGTCTTTCCCGATGCGAAACGTCCTCCTCGCCAGTCTGCTGGCGTTCTCCACCCCCGCCTTTGCCGCCCCCGTCTCCGTCGAGGTGCGCAACGAGAGCGAGCCGGTGCTGTGTGCCGAGAAGGACAATGTCGCCTTGGTGTTCGCCGCACCGGCGGTGCGCGCGTTCCGCATCGAGGCGCGCCACCCCGCCTATATCGGCATGCTCAACGCCGACCGCACTGCGCCCGACTGGACCCAGTGCGATATGTCCGGCGACACCCGCTTTGCCGCGAAGCCGCGCACGCAGATCCTGTTCCGCTCCTCGCAATTCAAGCTCGTGGGCTTCACCTTCCCAAGCTTCTGGCGCGCGCCGGATGTGCCGGTGAAGATCGCCGGGCGGACCTTCAACGGCCTGCACATGGTGCAGCTCTGGGCGCGTTCGCCGCGCGGACTGTACGAAAGCCTCGTGGTCTATCCCCCTGACGGCTATTGGCGCGCCCGCCCGCTGCCGCCGAGCCACCTGCCTGTCGCGGCCTATGGCTCCTCCTTTCTGGTTGGACCGGTTGAAACCGACGTGCGGCCACTGGTCAAGCTGAAGGAAATCGCGTTCGACCCCGGGGCCAGCACCTTCACCCTCTCCTTCGCCGCCGGCGGCACCGCCCGCATGCGCATTTCCGCGCTGGACCGCGAACGCCAGACGCTCGACGTGACGCTGGACGGGGTGGCGACGGACCGCCCGTTCGCGGCGCTGCGCTCCATGTATGTCACAGCCTTCAACAACGACGTCGCGGCGGTCGCCTGGAAGCCGCCGGGCGTGGCCGGCTGGCGCGAGCAGCCGATCTTGGATTTCCCCGGCGGCCCGGCCCTGGAACTCTGGGCCGGCCGCCTCTCCCCCTCGCGCCACAACACCAGCGCCCCGGACATGGTGTTCGGACCGTTCGCGGACTGATCCCCGCGCCAGTGTGGGAGAAAGCGGCCGGCGGCCCGCCCCCGCCTTGACGCCGCGCCGGCCCGCCGATACGCCCGTACCATGACCTCGCGCGCCTTCATCACCGGCCTTGCCGGGCTCGTGCTCCTCGACGAGGAGCGCGCCTTCCTGAAGGAGGCCGCGCCCTGGGGCCTCATCCTGTTCGCCCGCAACGTGCAGACCCCCGAGCAGGTGCGCATCCTGATCGAGGAGGCCCGCACCGCTCTCGGCTGGCGCGCGCCGGTGCTGATCGACCAGGAAGGCGGCCGGGTGCAGCGGATGCGCCCCCCTCACTGGCGCGATTACCCGCCCGGCGAAGCCTTCGGCCGACTTTATCAACAAGACCCTGAACGTGGCCTGTCGTCAGTGCGGTTGAACTCACGCTTGATCGCGGCAGATCTGGCTGAAGTCGGGATCGATGTCGACTGCCTGCCGGTGGCGGATCTGCGCCTGCCGGAGGGCCACGGCATCATCGGCAACCGGGCCTATGGCGACACGCCGGAGCAGGTCTCAGCCCTGGCCCGCGCCGCCGCCGAGGGGCTGCTGGAGGGCGGCGTCCTCCCCGTGGTCAAACATATTCCCGGCCACGGCCGCGCCCCGGTCGACAGCCACGAGCGCCTGCCGCAGGTGGACGCGCCCCGCGAGCTTCTGGAGCGCACCGACTTCGCGACGTTCCGCCCGCTCAACGACCTGCCGCTGGCGATGACCGCGCATGTGGTCTATTCGGCCATCGACCCAGACAATCCCGCCACCACCTCGAAGCGGGTGATGGACGAAATCGTGCGTGGCTTCATAGGCTTCACCGGCCTTGTGATGAGCGACGACCTCTCCATGGGGGCGCTTGCAGGCACCCTCGCCACCCGTTCCGTGGCCGCGCTCGCCGCCGGGTGCGACATGCTCCTGCACTGCAACGGCCGGATGGACGAGATGATGCCAATCGCCGCTGAGGCCCCCCTTCTCTCCGGCCTCGCCGCGGAGCGCGCCGACGCGGCGCTGGCTTTCCGCAAGGACCCGGCCGAATTCGACCTGGAAGCCGTCCGTCGCGAACTGGCGGCGCTGGCCGACGCGCCGGCCTGACATCATGACCGAGGCGCCCCCTCCCCCCGAATTCGCCGAGGACACCCCGGCCACCGCGGGAGAGGGCGCCTTCGTTGTGGACATCGAAGGTTTCGAGGGACCTCTCGACCTCCTGCTCGCCCTCGCCCGCACCCAGAAGGTGGACCTGACCCGCCTCTCGATCCTCGCCCTTGCCGACCAATACCTTGCCTTCATCGATGCGGCGCGGAAGGTGCGGCTGGAACTGGCGGCGGACTATCTCGTGATGGCGGCGTGGCTCGCCTATCTCAAATCCCGCCTGCTGCTGCCGCCTCCGCCGAAGGAGGATGGGCCGAGCGCTGAGGAGATGGCGGACGCCTTCGCCCGGCGCCTGCGGCATCTCGAGCGCATTCGCCAAGCCGCGCAACGGCTTATGGCGCGCACCCGGCTCGGTGTGGACGTCTTTGCCCGGCGACTCCCGGAAGCCAAAGCGGCGCTGCCGGGGCGGGTGGTCTATGACGCCAGCCTCTACGATCTCCTCTCCGCCTATGCCACGCAGCGCCAGCGCACCGCCCTCTCCTATGTCACCCTCAAGACGCGGGCGGTGTGGTCGCTGGCGGAAGCGCGCGCGCGATTGGAACGGCTGGTGGGCGCCGAGCATGGCGACTGGGTGCGGCTGGACCTGTACCTGATCGACTATCTCGCCCAACCCGAGCAGCGCGCCACCGCGCTCGCCTCCTGCTTCTCCGCAAGCCTTGAGATGGTGCGCGAGGGGACGCTGGATATCCGCCAGGACGCGCCGTTCTCCCCGCTCTGGCTGCGGCCGCGCGGGACCCAGGAATCCCTACTATGAGCCGCGCCTCCCCGCGTATCGACCTGTTCGACGCGCGCCCGCTGGACGAGCGCGAGGCCGCCCTGGTGCGCGACATGCGCACGGTCGAGGCCCTGTTGTTTGGCTCCTCCCTGCCGCTGGATGCCGTGACCCTCGCAGCCCGTCTGCCGAAGGACACCGACATTCTCGCCCTCATGGACATGCTGACGGCGGACTATGCCCGGCGCGGCGTCAATGTGGTGCGGGTCGCGGGCGGCTGGATGCTGCGCACCGCACCGGACCTTGCCGAGGTGGCAGGAGAGGGCGCGCCCGAAATGCGCAAGCTCTCGCGGGCGGCGACCGAAGTGCTGGCCATCGTTGCCTATCACCAGCCCGTCACCCGCGCCGAAATCGAGGATATTCGCGGCGTCTCCACCTCCAAGGGCACGCTGGATGTGCTGCTGGAAAGCGGCTGGGTGCGCCTGCGCGGCCGCCGCCGGGCGCCCGGACGGCCCGTGACCTATGGCACCACACCGGCATTCCTGATCCATTTCGGCCTCGACGCGGTGCACGACCTGCCGGGGATCGAAGAGATGAAGGGGGCCGGCCTGATCGATCCGCGTGTGCCCTCCGGCTTCGCCATCCCCCTGCCCTCGGATGATGACCGCCTGCGGGACGACGAGGAGCCGCTGGAGCCCGAACTGCTCGACCTCATCCTCACTCCCGCACCGGAAGAGGAAGAGGACGAGACATGAGCGCCCTCGCCATGCGCGAACCGGCGCCGACCGCCCTCGCCAAGGGCCTGAATTTTCTGGATGTTCACCTGTCATACGGGCGCGTGGAGGCGGTGCGCGGCGTGTCGCTGGAGGTGCGGCCGGGCGAAGTCCTTTGCCTGCTCGGTCCCTCCGGTTGCGGCAAGACCTCGCTGCTGCGTCTCGCCGCCGGCATCGAGGTGCCCGACGCAGGCCGCATCCTGATCGACGGGCAGGAGGTCGCCGGACCTCTCGGCGTCGTACCGCCGGAGCGGCGCGGCGTCGGGCTGGTGTTCCAGGACTATGCCCTGTTCCCCCACCTCACCATTCTCCAGAACGTGATGTTCGGGCTCGACCGCCTGCCGCGCGCCACGGCGCGGGACGAGGCGATGCGGGCGCTGGCGCGGGTCGACCTCGGAGGTGTCGAGGCCGCTTATCCCCATGAACTCTCAGGCGGGCAGCAGCAGCGGGTGGCGCTTGCCCGCGCGCTGGCGCCACGGCCGGGCATCCTGCTGCTGGACGAGCCGTTCTCCGGCCTGGACCGGCGGCTGCGGGACCAGGTGCGGGCCGACACGCTGGCGGTGCTGCGCGATGTGCGCGCCACGGCGATGATCGTCACCCACGATCCCGAGGAGGCGATGCGCCTTGCCGACCGCATCGCCCTGCTTCGCGACGGCGAACTGGTGCAGGTGGACACGCCGGAAACCCTCTACCGCACCCCGGTGGACCTTGGCGTCGCCCGCTTCTTCTGCGAACTGAATGAGGTGCCGGCACGCGTGCGGGCCGGCGTGGCGGACACGCCGCTGGGGCGATTTCCCGCCCCCGCAATCTCCGACGGGCCGGCGGTGGCGGCGGTGCGACCCCAGGGCATCGCTTTTGCTGTGAGTGGCGAGGGGCTGACGGGGCGGATCATCGAGCGACGTTCCCTTGGGGAAATCGACCTTGTGCTGGTGGCGGTGGAAGGGTTAGATCGTCCGTTGACGGCACGGCTGCGGACCAGCGGTCCGGTGCAAACGGGCGAGAAAGTCGGGCTTTTGATCGACCCGGCGGAAGTCCTTGTTTTCGCCTTCTCCGGGTCCTAGTGTCGCCGCTCGAAAAAGCGTGGCACGGGCGCAAGCCTGAGGCCGGCTACAATCAAGAGACTCGGCGACGAGACTCTCACGGAGGGTGAGTGATGGGTTCGATGAGCATCTGGCACTGGATCGTAGTGCTGGCCGTGGTGCTCCTCCTGTTCGGTCGCGGCAAGATCTCCGACCTGATGGGCGACGTGGCCAAGGGCATCAAGTCCTTCAAGAAGGGGATGGCCGAGGACGAGACACCTGCGCCGTCCACCGCGCCCGAGGCCCCGCGAAACATTCCGCATCAAGTACCCAGCTCGGCCGAGGCCGAGAAGAAGCCGGTCTGACGGCACCCCACGAGGAGAGGGCGGCGGCATAGTCGCCGGCAATAGGCCGTCATGTTCGACATCGGCTGGTCGGAACTGATGCTGATCGGCGTGGTTGCGCTGATCGTCATCGGTCCAAAAGAGTTGCCTTCCGTCCTGCGTACGGTCGGCAAAACCATCGCCCGCGTGCGCCGCATGGCCGGGGAGTTCCAAGGGCAATTTCAAGATGCCCTAAGGGAAGCTGAGCTTTCCGAAATCCGCAAGGACATCGGCGACATCGTCGGCGGTGCCGGCGGTGCCGGCGAGAGCGTGAAGAAAAGCTTCCCCGGCATGGATGTGCTCGACCCGCTGCGCTCGATCCGTGAGGAAATCCGCTCCACCGTGGAAAGCGCGGGCAAGCCGGCAGCGCCTGTCGCGGCCGTGGAAAGCGGTAGCGAGACTTTGGCCGCCGCACCGACACCCCCGATCACGAGCGAGCCCCTGGTGCCCCTGCCCGAGCCTGCCGCAGAGCCGGAAATCAATCTGCCCTTGCCGATTTCTCCGATCACGCCTGCCCCGGTGGCGGCGGAAGACAAGCCTCCCCAGAGCGGAACGCCGACATGAGCGAGGAGGAAATCGACGCCTCCAAGGCCCCCTTGATCGATCATTTGATCGAGCTGCGTTCGCGGCTGATCAAGTCGGTCATTGCATTCATGTTGGCGTTCTTCTTGTGCTTTTTCTTCGCCAAGCAGATCTACAACATCCTGCTGTGGCCCTATGAATTCGCCTCCGGCTTCAGCGGTAACGTGAAGCTGATCTACACGGCACCGCAGGAATTCCTGTTCACCCAGATCAAGCTCGGCATGTTCGGCGCGGCCTTCCTGTCGTTCCCGATCGTGGCGACGCAGATCTACATGTTCGTCGCGCCGGGCCTCTACAAGCACGAGAGGCAGGCCTTCCTGCCCTATCTGGTGGCGACACCCTTCTGCTTCCTGGCGGGCGCGGCCTTCGTCTATTTCGGCGCCATGCCGCTGGCCATGAGCTACTTCCTGAACATGCAGCAGGTCGGCGGCGACGGGCGCGCGGAAATCTCGCTGCTGCCGAAGGTGAGCGAATATCTCTCGCTCATCACGACCCTGATCCTCGCCTTCGGCATCACCTTCCAGCTTCCGGTGGTCCTGACGCTGCTGGCGCGCATCGGCATCCTCACCTCGGACCAGCTTAAGAAGGCGCGGCGCTTCGCCATCGTCGGCGTGTTCATCGTCGCCGCCGTGCTGACGCCGCCGGACGTGGTCTCGCAGCTCGCCCTTGCGATCCCGACGCTCCTTCTCTACGAGATTTCCGTCTATCTGGTGCGCATCGTCGAGAAGCGCCGGGCAGCGGAGGAGAAGGCCCGAGAGGCAGCATCCGACGCCGCCTGACGCGGCGCGTGATGCGCATTTCCTAAGGTTTTTGGACGGAGGCCGTCCTCTCTCCCAAGCGTCATGGCCGGGCTCGTCCCGGCCATCCACGCGGTTCCGTCTAGTGGAGAGGCGTGGATGCCCGGGACAAGCCCGGGCATGACCGTGGTTTGGGGCGTCCGCCGTTTCCTCGGAGTCGGTCGATATGCACGACATCAAATGGATTCGCGACGAGCCCGAGGGTTTGGTGCGCGCTCTCGTCCGGCGGCAGGTGCCCCAGGCGGACGCGACCGCCCTGCGCGATAAGCTCCTGGGGCTGGACGAACAGCGCCGCGCCACCCTCACCACGCTTGAGACCCTGCTCGCCCGCCGCAATTCCGCGTCCAAGGACATCGGCCAGGCCAAGGCCGCCAAGGACGAAGCGCGCGCCGCCGCCCTCATGGAAGAGGTCGCCAAGCTCAAGACCGACGTGCCGGCGCTGGAAGCGCAGGTGAAGGAGATCGAGAGCACGCTCAACGACGAACTCGCCGCCATTCCCAACGTCCCGCTCGATCAGGTGCCGGACGGCAAGGACGAGCACGACAATGTGGAACTGAAGGTGGTCGGCACAAAGCCCGACTTCGCCTTCACCCCCAAGCAACATTTCGAGGTGGGCGAGGCGCTCGGCCTCATGGACTTCGAGACCGCCGCCAAGCTTTCCGGCGCGCGCTTCGTGGTGACGAAGGGGCCGATGGCGCGGCTGGAGCGGGCGCTGGGGCAGTTGTTCCTGGATGTGCATACCGGCGTCGAGCACGGTTACACTGAGGTGAACCCGCCGCTGCTGGTGCGCAACGACGCGATGTTCGGAACCGCGCAACTTCCCAAATTTCGAGACGACCAGTTCCCTACGCTTAAATCTCTCCCAAAAGCCGAACAAGAAGCGAAGTTTGAGGCTGCCCATCCAAAGGGTAGCTGGAGTCGGCTTTTATTTAGTTCTGAAGAGTTCAGGAGTGAACTGCTCTGGCTCATCCCCACCGCCGAAGTCCCGCTGACCAACCTCGTCCGCGAATCCATCCTCACCGAGGACGAACTCCCGCTGCGCTTCACCGCCTGCACCCCCTGCTTCCGCGCCGAGGCGGGATCGGCCGGGCGGGATACGCGGGGGATGATCCGGCAGCATCAGTTCACCAAGGTGGAACTGGTCTCCATCACCACGCCGGAGCAGGCGCTGGCGGAGCATGACCGCATGCTGGCCTGCGCCGAGGCGGTGTTGCAGAAGCTTGGCCTGCATTATCGCGTGGTGACGCTCTGCACCGGCGACATGGGCTTCGCCTCGCAGAAGACCTACGACATCGAAGTCTGGTTGCCGGGGCAGAACGCGTTTCGCGAGATTTCCTCCTGCTCGGTCTGCGGCGACTTCCAGGCCCGGCGGATGAACGCGCGCTATCGCCCGAAGGACGCCAGCGGCAAGCCGGGCGCGCCCCGCTTCGTCCACACGCTCAACGGCTCCGGCGTCGCGGTCGGCCGCGCGCTGGTGGCGGTGCTGGAGAATTACCAGCAGGAGGACGGCTCCGTCATCGTGCCGGAGGCTTTGCTGCCGTACATGGGCGGGATCACCAAGATCGAGAAGATGGGATAGGGATCCGTCTCCCTCCCCCCTCGCACACCGCATTCCCTCTCCCGCTTGCGGGGGAGGGGTAGGGAGGGGGAATGGCGACGAAACAGCGGGTGCAGCGCTTTTTGTGAGGCTCCGGCCCCCTCCCCAGCCCTCCCCCGCAAGCGGGAGAGGGAGCCGCCCGAAAACAGGAAAAGAGACACACATGCGCATCCTGGTGACGAACGACGACGGCATCCACGCCCCCGGCCTCGACGCCTGCGTGCGCATCGCTCAAGCCCTGTCCGATGACGTGTGGGTGGTTGCGCCGGAAACCGACCAGTCCGGCGTTGCCCATTCGCTCTCCCTGTCCGATCCGCTGCGGCTGCGCGAAGTGGCTCCGCGCCGGTTCGCGGTGAAGGGCACACCCACGGATTGCGTGATCATGGCCGTGCGCCACATCCTCGACGCGCGTCCCGACCTGGTGCTGTCCGGCGTCAACCGCGGGCAAAACATCGCCGAAGACGTGAGCTATTCCGGCACCGTGGCCGGCGCCATCGAGGGCACCATCCTCGGCATTCCCTCGATTGCATTGTCCCAGGCATTCGGCCCCACCACGCGCGATAATCCCAGCTACGACACGGCCGAGACCCACGGCCCCGGGGTGATTCGCACCCTGCTGAAGGAAGGGGTGCCGCCGGGCGTCGTCATCAATGTGAACTTCCCGGACCGCAAGCCGGACGCCGTCGGCGGCATCGCGGTGACGGCCCAGGGCAAGCGCGACCAGAACCTGATGCGCATCGAGGCGCGGCACGACGGGCGTAACAACCCGTATTTCTGGATCGCCTTCGAGCGCCGGATCTCCGCCACAATTCCCGGCACGGATCTGCGCGCGTTGGACCAGGGCTTTATCTCCGTCACCCCGCTGCGGGTAGACCAGACCGACGAGCCCTTCATGACCCGGCTTGCCCTGGTGTTCGAGGAAAGCAAAGGCGGCTGAGGGGCGCCGGCAGCGCGCGCGCCAGCCGCCTTCCCTTGCCGCAGGCTGGCATCGCTGCTAAGAGCCCGCGTCCACGCCTTGAGCGTGGAATTCCGATTTCAGAAAAAACAGGACGGTGAACATGGCGATCGAGCGCACCTTCTCGATCATCAAGCCCGACGCGACGCGCCGTAATCTCACTGGCGCGGTCAACGCCGTCATTGAGAAGGCCGGCCTTCGCATCGTTGCTCAGAAGCGCATTGAACTGACCCGCGCCCAGGCCGAGACCTTCTACGGCGTGCATCGCGAGCGGCCCTTCTTCGGCGACCTCGTCGCCTTCATGACCTCCGGCCCCGTCGTGGTCCAGGTGTTGGAAGCCGAAGACGCGGTGGCGAAGTATCGCGAAGTGATGGGCGCGACCAACCCGGCAAACGCAGCCGAAGGCACGATCCGCAAGCTGTTCGCGGAATCCATCGAAGCCAACACGGCCCACGGTTCGGACAGCGTGGAGAACGCGGGCATCGAAATCGCCCAGTTCTTCGCCGGAAACGAAATCGTCGGCTGACGACATCCGCAGCCGGGGCTTAACAGCTCCGGCTGCACTGCAATATGCTTTTACCGCCTGCCGTGTCCGGTTTTGGTTGTCGCACAGCGGCCTGTCGACTAGCTTCCGCTCAGGAATGCATAATACGGCGCACCAGACTCCGGCATTCCAGTTGGAAACGTTTGTGAGGATGGGGAACGATGTCGCTGTCGCTCGACAATCCGGCGCTTTGGCTGGCGCTGCTTCAGATTATTTGGATCAACATTCTGCTCTCGGGTGACAATGCCGTGGTGATCGCCATGGCATGCCGTTCGCTGCCGGAAAAGACCCGCAAGTGGGGGATCATCACCGGCGCGGGCGTCGCGGTCGGCCTGCGAATCCTGTTCACCGGCATCGTCGCCACCCTGCTCGCCCTTCCCTGGCTGAAGCTGGTCGGCTCGCTGGCGCTCATGTACATCGCCGTCGATCTCGCGCTTCCCAATGAGGAGAGCGAAGACACGGTCGAAGCCAGCGACAGCCTCTGGAAGGCCATCGGCACGGTTGCCATCGCCGACATCGTCATGAGCCTCGATAATGTCGTGGCGGTCGCGGCGGTCGCCAACGGAAGCTGGTTCCTTCTGATTGTCGGCCTCGCCATCTCCATTCCGCTGATCGTCGCCGGCTCCTCCTTGGTGATGTCGCTGCTGGATCGCTTCCCTCTGCTGATCTGGGCCGGCGCGGCGCTGCTGGGCTGGGTGGCCGGAGAGATGCTGGTCTCGGACGTCGCCGTCATCGACCGAATCGGTCCCGAAGTGGCGCATCGCTGGGAATATCCGGCGGCAGCGGTATGCGCCGTTCTCGTGGTGGGCATTGCCTACACGGTGGGGCGGATGCGCAAGGCGAAAGCGGCCCACTAGCTCAAGGAAACGCCGCCTCACGCGGCGATAAAAGGGGACGTCCGCGTCCCCTTTTTCTTCGCTTCTCACATGACGTAACGTAAATAATAAGCGTTCAACCCATCCCGCCGCACATCGACGAGAACCGATATGGATTTTGCCGCACCCACCTTCTGGCTATCGCTGCTCCAGATCATCTGGATCGATCTGCTGCTATCGGGTGACAACGCCGTGGTGATCGCCATGGCCTGCCGCTCCCTGCCCGACAGGCAGCGCAAGTGGGGCATCCTGCTCGGTGCGGGCGCGGCGGTCGGCCTGCGCATCATTTTCGCGCTCGCGGTGTCCTACCTCCTCGGCGTGCCGCTGCTGAAGGTGGTCGGCGGCCTGCTTCTTCTGTGGATCGCGGTGAAGCTCGTGACCGATAGCGAGGGCGGCGGCCATGAGGTGCAGGCGGCAACCAGCCTGTGGAAGGCTGTTCGGACCATCGCCATCGCCGATGCCGTGATGAGCCTGGACAATGTGGTGGCCATCGCCGCCGCCTCCCGCGGCCATCCCGAACTGTTCATCTTCGGCCTTCTGCTCACGATTCCGCTGATCGTTGCGGGCTCGCAATTGGTGATGGCGCTGCTCGCCCGCCTGCCCGCTCTGGTCTGGGCCGGAGCGGCCCTGCTCGGCTGGATCGCCGGCGAGATGCTGGTGAGCGATGTGATGTCGCTGCAATACATGCAGAGTTTCGACCCGCACCTGGTCAAGCCCGACGAAGACTCGCCCATCGGCATGAAGCCCGCCAATCTCCCCCACTATGTCGCGAGCGCCGTGGGTGCGGTGTTCGTGGTGGCGCTGGGCTGGCTGCTGCGCAGCCGTCAGCGCCCCCAGGCGGCGTGAGTTCCCCATCCCCCGCTCCTCCGGTAATTAGGAGGGGCGGGCGCTGACGCCAAGCGCATGGCGCACCGCAAGAGAAAGGCGCGCGGGTCTCGATAAAGCCCCCGCCGGCACGCTATGATCGCGGGCGAAGGAGCCCACGATGACCAAGCACGCGGCGATCCGCGCCTCTACCTGTCCCCATGACTGCCCCTCCACCTGCGCGCTGGAAGTGGAAGTGCGTGGGGATGGCCGGATCGGCCGGGTGCGCGGTGCGGCGGACCACAGCTACACCGCCGGGGTGATTTGCGCGAAGGTGGCACGCTATGCCGAGCGGGCGCACCATCCCGACCGCCTGACCGTCCCGCTGCTGCGCACCGGGCCCAAGGGCTCCGGCCAGTTCGCGCCGATCTCCTGGGACGAGGCACTGGACCGCATCGCGGAGCGGCTGCTTGCGGCCGAGCGCGCGCTGGGTGCGGAAACCGTGTGGCCCTATTATTATGCCGGCACCATGGGCCATGTCATGCGCGACGGCATCAACCGGCTGACCCATGCCAAGCGATATTCCCGCTTCTTCGCGAGCATCTGCGTCAATCCGGCGTGGAGCGGTTATATGGCCGGCACCGGCCGGCTGGCAGGGGCCGACCCGCGCGAGATCGGCCGCTCCGATCTGGTGGTGATCTGGGGCACCAATGCGGTGGCGACCCAGGTCAACGTCATGACCCACGCCATCAAGGCGCGCAAGGAACGCGGCGCGAAGATCGCGGTGGTCGATGTCTACCGCACCCCGACCATGGAGCAGGCCGACATTCCCCTCCTGCTGCGGCCTGGCACCGACGGGGCGCTGGCCTGCGCGGTGATGCATGTGCTGTTCCGCGACGGGCGGGCGGATCGGGCCTATCTGGCCCGCTATGCCAATGATGCCGAGGCGCTGGAGACGCACCTGCGCACCCGCGACCCGGCCTGGGCTTCCGCCATCACCGGCATTCCGGTGGCGGAGATCGAAGCCTTCGCGGCGCTGGTGGGAGAGACGCCCCGCGCCTATTTCCGCATCGGCTACGGCCTCTCCCGCAGCCGCAACGGCGCGGTGAACATGCACGCCGTCTCCTGCATTCCGGTGGTCTCAGGCGCCTGGCAGCACGAGGGCGGCGGGGCGTTCCATTCCAATTCCGGCATCTACAACCTGCGCAAGACCCTGATCGAGGGTCTGGATGTTCGCGATCCCGCGACCCGCGAACTCGACCAGTCGCGCATCGGCGCCATTCTCACCGGCGATAGCGAAGCCCTGAAAGGCGGGCCGCCGGTGACGGCACTGTTCATCCAGAACACCAACCCCATGAACATCGCCCCCGACCAGGAGGCGGTGAAACGCGGTTTCGCGCGCGAGGATCTGTTCGTGGCGGTGCACGAGCATTTCCTCACCGATACCGCGCGACAGGCGGACATCGTTCTGCCGGCCACCATGTTCACCGAGCATGACGATGTCTACACCGCCGGCGGCCACCAACACATCCTGCTCGGCCCGAAGTTGGTGGAACCGCCGGGTGAGTGCCGGTCCAATCACGATGTCCTCTGCGGCCTCGCCGGCCGCCTGGGCGCCGAGCACCCGGGCTTCGCCATGAGTGCGCGCGAACTGGTCGATCACACGCTGGCGGCCTCCGGGCGCGGCTCGTTCGAGGCGCTGGAGGCGGCGCGCTTTATCGATGTCCAACCGGACTTCGAGACCGCGCACTACCTCAAGGGGTTCGGCCACCGCGACGGGCGCTTCCGCCTGAAGCCGGATTGGCAGAAGCCGTCTTATGGCGGGGGCAACACATTCGGCCCGATCCACGACATGCCGGAATTGCCCGACCATTGGCGGGTGATCGAGGACGCCACCGATGCGCATCCCTTCCGGCTGGTGACGGCACCGGCCCGCAACTTCCTCAATTCCACCTTCACCGAGACCCCGACCTCCGCCAAGCGCGAAGGCGCGCCCTCGCTTCTGATCCATCCCGAGGACGCGGCGGCATTGGGTGTCTCAGAGGGGGACCGGCTGGAGGTGTCCAACCCGCGCGGCTCGGTGGTGCTGGTGGCCCGCCTGTTCGAGGGGTTGCGGCGCGGGGTGGTGGTGTCGGAGCAGATCAAGCCCAACCATGCCCACGAGAACGGGCGGGGCATCAACGCCCTGACCGGAGCCGACCCGGTCGCGCCGATCGGCGGCGCGGCGTTTCATGACAACCGGGTGCAGGTGCGCAAAGCGGCCGACCAACCGGACCGCGCCATTTAGACCCGAGGCGCGACCAGCACCTCGGAGGGCATGCGGGCGCCCTCGATGATGACACGCTCGTCTTCAACCCGCAGACGGCCGCCGGCAATGAGACCCAGAGCGGTGGGGTAAAGTAGGTGTTCCTGCCGCAACACGCGGGCGGCCAGGATATCAGCCGTGTCCTCGAGCAGCACCGGCACCACGGACTGCATGATGATCGGCCCGCTATCGACCTCGGCCCGCACGAAATGAACCGTGCAGCCATGGAAGCGCACGCCAGTCGCAAGCGCACGGGCGTGGGTGTCGAGCCCGGTGAAGCTCGGCAGCAGCGAGGGATGCACGTTGATCATGCGGTCGCGCCAGCGCCCCACCAGCCAGGGGGTCAAAAGGCGCATGAAACCGGCAAGGCAGATGATGTCGATGCTCTCGATGCGCAGATGCGCGTCCAGTGAGGCGTCGAAGGCGATCCGGTCGGCAAATTCGCGATGGTTGAGCACCAGGGTGCGAATCCCCGCGGCCTTGGCGACCGCGAGCCCCGCAGCGTCCGGGCGATTGGAAACGACAAGCGAAATTTCAGCCGGAAAATCAGCGGCCTGAGCAGCCTTAATCAGTGCCGACATGTTGGAGCCACGCCCCGAAATGAGGATGGCTGTGCGCTTCTTCTGCATTCTATGTACAGCCCGGCCCGCTCAAATTGGAAATCGCCCAACGTCATCTAAGCCAAAAAGCGTCTACGCACAAAGAGTTGAACACGAAATCAGGTGGACAGCGCAACGCCGTGCGAACGGAACGGCGCGGGTCCAGCGATCAGATCCCCAGATCGCCCTCATAGACCACGCGGGCCGCCCCTTCGCCCGGCTCGATGCTGCCCAGGTGAACCACGGTTTCGCCAGCATCCGCGAACGCATCGGCGACGGCCTCGGCCTGCTCCGCCGGCACGACCACAGCCATGCCGATCCCGCAATTGAACGCGCGCAGCATTTCCTCCGGCGCCACGCCTCCCGCCTGCGCCAGCCAGCGGAACACCGGCGGCACGATGAGGTTGGAGAGGTCGATGCGCGCGATGGTGCCCTTGGGCAGCACGCGGGGCAGATTCTCGGTGATGCCGCCGCCGGTGATATGGGCCAATGCCTTCACAGCTCCGGTCTGGCGGATCACGGAGAGCACGCTTTTCACATAGAGCCGGGTCGGCGTCAGCAGCGCCTCGCCGACGCTCTGGCCCCCGGCGAACGGCGCGGGATCCTGCCAGGAGAGGCCGGCGCGCTCCACCACCCGGCGCACCAGGGAATAACCGTTGGAATGCACGCCCGACGAGGCAAGGCCGAGGATCACGTCATCAGGGCCGACATCCGAACGCGGCAGCAGGCCGGCGCGCTCCACGGCACCCACGGAGAAGCCGGCGAGATCATAGTCGCCATCTGAATACATGCCCGGCATCTCGGCGGTCTCGCCGCCCACCAAAGCGCAGCCGGACTCCTTGCAGGCCAGCGCGATGCCACGCACGATCTGCGCGCCCACCTCGGGAGAAAGCCGGCCGGTGGCGAAATAATCCAGGAAGAACAGCGGCTCGGCGCCCTGCACCACCAGATCGTTCACGCACATGGCGACGAGATCGATGCCGATGGTGTCATGCTTGCCGGTCTCGATGGCGATCCTGAGCTTAGTGCCCACGCCATCCGTCGCGGCCACCAGCAGCGGATCGGAAAAGCCGGCGCGCTTCAGATCGAACAGTCCGCCGAATCCGCCGATGTCGGCATCCGCACCGGGGCGTGCCGTGGCTTTCACCAGCGGCTTGATGAGATCGACCAGCCGATTGCCGGCATCGATATCGACGCCTGCATCGCGATAATTGAGCCCGTCCTGCGCCATGGTGCCCTTCCGTATTCGAGGGCGGCTTAGCCGCGAACCGCACGGGTGGCAAGGCGGCCGGCAGCTTTAAGGCCGCTGACCGCCGTGTTCACAGGTTTTCGGAGAGAAAAACCAGCCCGGCGGCGGCAAAGGCCCGCATGTTGGCAATCCGGTCCTCGGAACCCGTCTCCAGGGTCATGGTCAGTTCCATCGGCCCCGATATTGCAAAGCAAGAGTGGCCGGCGGCATCGCCATAGCGATTGCCCGACGGGCCGGACGCTCCGGTTTCGGCCAGGCCCCAGGTCGCGCCAAGCCGCTCGCACAGGCGGCGGGCGAGCAGAAGCGCATAGGTCTCGGTGGCACCGCGCTGCCCCTCCATGTCGGCGGGGGTGATGGCGAGCAGCCCTTCCCTGGCAAAGGCCGTGTAGACCACCGCCCCACCCCGGAAATAGGCCGATGCGCCCGGCTGGGCCAGCAGAGCGGCGGCGATCAGGCCGCCGGCGGAGGATTCCGCGACCGCGATGCTCTCGCCGCGCGCCTTGAGTTTCTCCCCCAGCACGCCCGCCAGTGGCAGCAACGTGTCCATGATTTATCGTCTCCTGCCCCATAAGCGCGCCAACAATGGTCCATTCCTGGGATCGTGGGCAATCCAAACCGTGCGCCCATCATGGAAGGGTGAGGATGCATGCTTAGATCCGAGAAAGAGAAAATGCTCGCCGGCGCCCTTTATGACGCAAGCGATGCCGAGCTTCAGGGCGATCTCCACGCCACCCAGGCTTGGCTTGCCCGTTACAATGGCGCGCTGGCGTGGCCGGTCGGCGCGCGGCGCGCGCTGCTCGCGGAGCGCCTGGCAGCGGTGGGCTCGAACGTCGATGTTCGCCCACCCTTCCACTGCGATTACGGCTTCAACATCGCGCTCGGCGACGGCGTGTTCCTGAATTTCAATTGCGTTATTCTGGACGTGGTGGCCGTCACCATCGGCGCCAAGACCCAGATCGGGCCGGGCGTGCAGATCCTCACCGCCGACCATCCCCGCGATGCGGGCGAGCGCGCCTCGGGGCTGGAGTTCGGCCGGCCGATCACCATCGGGCGCAATGTCTGGATCGGCGGCGGCGCCATCATCCTGCCGGGGGTCACGATCGGCGATGATGCCGTAATCGGCGCGGGCAGCATCGTTACCCGCCCGGTGCCAGCCGTCGCGACGGCGATGGGCAATCCCGCGCGCGTGCGAAGTTGAAAATGGAGAAAGCGACGGGCGCGTGATGATCCGCGCCCGTCCTGCCTCACTCCGGAAAGCGATGCTTGTAGAGCAGACCCGCGAGATAGGCGCCGACGCACGGCACCACGATGAACAGCCAGAGCTGCGCCAGAGCCTTGCCGCCGACGAACACCGCCGGCCCGATGCTGCGCGCCGGGTTAACCGAAACGCCCGTGACCGGGATGAAGACGATGTGGATCATCACCAGCGACAGGCCGATGGCGAGACCGGCGGCTTGGGTGATGCCGGCCTTCGAGGTGGAGCCGAGGATCACAATCAGGAAGATGAAGGTTCCAACCAGCTCCGCGACGATCGCGGCGCTCAGACCGTAGCCGCCGATATATCCCTCGCCCCACCCGTTCTGGCCAAGGCCCGACTTGGCGATGTCGAACCCGCCGATCTTGCCCGAGGCGATGAAATAGAGAATGCCCGCACCCGCGATGCCCCCCAGGATTTGCGCGATAAAATAGAAGGGGACCTCGCGGGTGGGCAGGCGTCCCGCCGCCCAGACCCCGACCGTCACGGCCGGATTGATATGGCAGCCGGAGACGTGGCCGATGCCGTAGGCCATGGCCGTCACCGACAGACCGAAGGCGAACGCGATCGCCAGCATGCCGATCGGCGCGGTGCCGTAACTGGTAAGCACCGCCGAGCCGCATCCGAAGAGGACGAGAACAGCGGTCCCCATAAATTCTGCGATATATTTTTGCATTGTTTCCTCCCACCCAGGCGATCCGCCGTCGAGGGCGAACCCGCGTCCCGATGCTAGCTAAAATTGCGATCCGCGCCACGGCGGAGGCCGCGATTTCTCGCGCGGGTTGGGTCAAAGTTTTTCCTAAACATTTCGTCATGTCGGCTCGCGTCGCACTGACGCCCGAATCTGAAGGTGCTAGTGCTCGCGGCGGCCTAGACGGCCAAGGGAGCGCACGGATGAGCATCGCACGAGTGTTGGATCGAAGCCGGTTCGCAGGCAGGAGCGCCGTGGCGGCCCTCTCGATCGCAAGCCTTCTGGTTCCGCCCTACGCCTATGCACAGCAGGGCGGCCAAGCGAACCAGAACGCGCCCATCGGCGCGGCGGGCCTTGCATGGCCCCGCGATTTCGATGTGGGTAAAAACCGCCTTGAAATCTACCAGCCGCAGATCGAGACCTGGGACGGCACCAAGATCACCGGCCGCTCCGCGCTGGCCATCGGCCCCACCGACGGAACGCCGACCTACGGCTTCGCGCATTTCATGGCTGACGCCACCATCGACAAGTCCGCCGGACTGGTCCACCTGGACCGCATCACGGTCGACAAGGTGGAAGTGGCCACCGCGCCGGACCAAGCCGCTTCGGTCAAGACCACCATCGACCAGCGCCTGCCGAAGGATGGACTGACGGTGCGCCTCGACCAGCTCCAGGCGAGCTACGCGGTGAACCAGAAGATCGCCGAGATGAAGTCCCAGCCGGTGGACAACACGCCGCCGAAGATCGTCTTCACCGACACCCTGACCATCCTGGTGCCGATCTCCGGCCCGCCCGCCATGCGTCCCGTGGACGGCGCACCGACCTATCAGCGGGTCATCAACACTCGCCCCCTGATCCTGCATGACTCCAAGGGCATCTTCCACCTTCAGGCGGCGGGCACCTGGTATGAGAGCAATTCGCTCACCGGCACCTGGCTGGTCACACCGAAGCCGGCCGCCGATCTGGTCGCGGCAGGGGCTGCCGCCGCGAAGGTCGGATCGCCGGACCCGTTGCTGAACAAGGACGGCAAGCCGATCACGCCGCCGCCGGCCATCCTGGTGTCCACCGAGCCGACCGAACTGGTGCAGACCAACGGCCAGCCGCAGATGCTTCCCGTGGCGGGCACCCAGCTCCTCACCATGAGCAATGCGGACCACGCCGTGTTCATGGATCCGAACAACAACAATTTCTACGTGCTGACCTCGGGCCGCTGGTTCCGCTCGGCGGGCATGGACGGCCCGTGGGCTTTCGTTCCCTCGGACGCGCTGCCGGCTGATTTCGCCAAGATCCCCCCGACGGATCCGAAGGCGAACGTTCTGGTCTCGGTCGCCGGCACCCCGCAGGCGAAGGAAGCGGCGATCGCCGCGACCATCCCGCAGACCTCCACCGTGAAGCGCACCGCGACCACCACCGTCAGCTATGCCGGCAATCCCGAATTCGCCGAGATCTCGGGCACATCCCTGAAGTACGCCGCCAATACGTCGACGCCGGTCATCCAGGTGACGCCGTCGAGCTATTATGCGGTGTCCAACGGCGTGTGGTTCGTCGCCCGCTCGCCCGCCGGCCCCTGGGTGGTGGCGGCGGAGGTTCCCCCCGCGATCTACAGCATTCCGGTCGCCTCGCCGCTGCATTACGTGACCTATGTGCGGGTCTATAATGCGACACCCGAAACCGTCGTGGTGGGATATACCCCCGGCTATATGGGCGTCATCGTCGCGCCCGGCGGCACGGTGGTCTACGGCACCGGCTATAATTGCTACGGCTATATCGGGGCGGCCTATTGGTATCCCTGCCCCACCACCTACGGCTACGGCGCCGGATTCTCGCTCGGCGCGGCCGTGGGCTTCGGCTTCGGCTTCGCCGCCGGCTGGGCCTGGGGCGCGGCGGTGGGCCCCTATTGGGGTCCCTACTGGGGCAACAACGGCGGCTGGGGCCGCTGGGGCTACGCCAACGTCAACACCGCCAACGTCTACGGTCGCTGGGGCGGTGCCGCCACCGTGACCCACGCCTGGGGCACCACCTGGAACGGCACCAACTGGAGCGCACGCTCCGGCTACGGTGTCACCGGCCGTGGCACTGAAGTCGCCGGTCGCTCGGCGGGGGCGTTCAATCCCTACACCGGCAATTATGCCGGCGCCCGCGACACCAGCCGCTACAATCCCTATACCGGCGCCCGCGGCGCCTCAAGCGCGTCGATTTCGGGCAATGCGCGCACCGGCAACTTTGACGCCAACCGCACGTCGGCGGGCGTCAATCCCACCGCCGGCACCGCGCACGCCTCCTCCACCTCTGTGACCCGCACCGATGGGCAGGTGAATGTGGACAGCAAGGGCGTCGCCACCAACCAGCGCACCGGCAATTCGGTCGCCTGGAACAACGGCAACGTCTACGCTGATCACGACGGAAACGTTTACAAGCACGACAGCGATGGCTGGAACCGCAACACCTCTTCCGGCTGGCAGCAGGTGGATCGCTCCTACAACACCCAGGCGTTGGACAATGAGCGGCAGGCTCGCGATTCGTCCGCCCAGCGGTGGAGCGGTGGTGGTGGCAACCGCGACTTCGGCGGCTTCCACGGCGGCGGCGGTGGCGGCGGTGGCTTCCACGGCGGTGGCGGTTTCCGCCGCTGATTTCACCGAAACGGTCAACCAGCGACAGGCGCCCTCGGGCGCCTGTTTGGTTTTTCTCTCACAATCCAAGCCTCTTCCCGCAAAGCGGCAATTCAGCTACGCAGGGCAAGGCGCTGGCTGGGGATGTCCACTGGACGCCATCCGTTGAACCCCTCAGTATAGGGAGATGGCTCGTGTCTGATCAAACGTCCCATGCTGGCCATGAGCACGCCGAAGGCGAAAGCTGCCGCGATATCTCGCATCTTGTGGAAGGCGTGCGCCGCTTCAAGGCCCGCTTCTACGAGCAGGCCCCCTCCCTGATGAAGCAGCTGGTCGAGCAGGGCCAGGCGCCCGCGACCCTGATGATCTCCTGCTCGGATTCGCGCGTCGACCCGGCGCTGCTCGCCGGCGCCAACCCCGGCGAGTTGTTCGTGGTGCGCAACGTCGCCAACCTCGTGCCCGCCTACGCCCCGGACGACGGCCTCCACGGCACCGGCGCGGCACTCGAATATGCGGTGCGCGACCTGAAGGTCGATCACATCGTCGTGCTCGGACACGCCCATTGCGGAGGCATCAAGGCGATGCTCTCCACCGCCGGCGGCGATCGCCCGCCGCGCGAGTTCGTCACCCCCTGGGTGGAGATGGCGCTCGCCGCGAGCCAGCTCTATCTGCCCGACGAGACCGGAAGCGGGGAAACCCGCACCATTCCGCTGGACCGGCTGAAGCAGGTGCCCTTCCTCGCCGAGCGCGCCTCCATCCTGGGCTCGCTGGACAATCTCATGACCTATCCCTGGGTCCGCGAGCGCGTCGAGGCCGGCACACTCCAGCTTCACGGCTGGTGGTTCGATCTGGATTCGGGCGACCTTTGGGCGTCCGACACGCCGGGCGCGCCCCTGCTGCCCGTCACCTGATCGCACCGGGGCGACGATGCGCAAACCCGAAGCCCTCGTTTATGGCGTCGATGATCTGCCGCCGGTCCGGATTGCGCTGCTCTCCGCCGTTCAGCAGGTCGCGTTCCTGGTGGCGCTTCTGGGAGTTCCCGGGATCGCGGCAGCGCGTCTGGGATTGGACACCCAGCAGTTTCTCGATCTCGCGGCTTTGACGCTGTTCTGCGCCGGCGTCGTCATCATCATGCAGGGGTTGGGGCGGTTCGGGCTCGGAGCGGGCCTGTTCTACCCGCTGCAATGCACCACCGCCGCCATTCCAGCCCTGATGTATGCCTCCGCCGCGGGTCTCAACCTCGCGCAGAACTTCACCATGGTTGCAGTGCTGGGCCTGTCGCAGATTCTGTTTTCGTTCGTCATCGCCCGGCTGCGCGGCATCTTCACCGTGGAGGTGGCGGGGCTCGCGGTGTTCCTCATCGGCGTGGGGCTCGGCCAGCAGGGCCTTCTGCTGATTTTCGACCTTCACAGTATGGCGGCCAACAATGCGGTCCCGCACATCCTGACCGCTGCGCTGACGCTCGCGACCCTTATCATCCTGCATGTCTATGTTCGCCATCGGCTGCGGCTGTTCACCAACCTGATTGGCCTAGCCGTGGGGCTGGTCTTCAGTGCGCTGGCGGGGCAGTTGGACCCTCGGGACATCGAGCTTTTCCATCACGCCGCCTGGTTGAGCATTCCCAAGGTGCCGCTGTTCGGATGGGACTTCCAGCCCGAGGTTATCATCCCCTTCGCCGTAACAGGGTTCGTGCTCGCTCTCACATCGGTCGGCGTGCAGACCATCGCCCAGCGCAACAACGACCGCGACTGGAAGGGGCCGGACTTCGTCTCCATCAGCCGCGGCATTCGCGCTGAAGGCGTCATGCATGTCCTCGCGGGACTTCTCAACGCCTTGCCCATGGTGGCCTCGGGCGGCGCGGTGGCACTTGCCGCTGCATCCGGCTGCACCTCGCGCACCATCGCCTACTGGACCGGCGGCCTGCTGATCCTGATTTCCTTCCTGCCGAAGATCATCGGCTTCTGGTTTCTGATGCCGGACTCAGTCACCGGTGCCATGTTCCTGTTCCTCGCCACCTTCACCACCGTCAACGGCCTGCAACTGGTGGCCAGCCGCGTTCTGGATGCCCGCAAGGTGCTGGCCATCGGCCTCGGCTTCGTGACCGCAATCGCCTACGAGCCGCTGCGCGCGCTGATCGAAGGGGCGGCACCGAGCCTGCGGCTCGTCACCTTCTCCTCGTTCGCCATGTCGGTGCTGGTGACGGTGATCCTGCTCGCGGTTTTCCGCATCGGCAACGCCCGCCGGGTGGTTCGCCGGTTCCCCGTGGGACACACCTCGCACACGGATGTCTCCGACTTCATCGAAGCGGAAGGCGGGCGGTGGGGCGCACGGGTCGACGTGGTGCAGCGGGGCGCCTTCACCGCCGCGCAGGCCATCGATCTCATCGGCCAGAACCTGGTGGACCCGGCACGACCGGTCATCGAAGTCGCCACCCGATACGATGATGTCGTTTTCGACATTGCGGTCCGATACGAGGGGGACGCGCCCACCCTCACCGACCGGCCTCCGACTGCGGAGGAATTGCTTGATAACCCAGACCTGACACAGGCCCTGACCGGCTACCTCATCACCCGCCTTGCGCCCAGCCTCCAGGTGCAGCGGGTCGGCAGCATGTGGGAGCTGCATTTCCGCCTTCAAGTGTGAGAGTGTTGTCTGGGCGCGCGGCCCTGTTTTCCAGCCCACGCCATTGCCCGAACGGGGAAGGTTCATGCCGCACCGCGCCTATCACGACCTCGCCGCCTATAACGAATGGGCCAATACCCGCATCTATGCGGCGGCGGCGCGCCTGTCGGATTCGGATTATCGCCGCCCCCTCGGTGCCTTTTTCGGCTCGGTGCATGGCACGCTGAACCATCTGCTGGTGACGGACCGCATCTGGATGGACCGCTTCGCCCAGTTCAACTGCCCGGCGCCGCCGCTCGACACCATTCTTTTCGAGGAATTGTTCGCCCTGCGCAGTGCCCGCGCGGCGGAGGACACCCGCATCCGCGTGTTCATCGAACCGTTGGGCGCGGCGGACCTTGATGTCGAGATCAGCTATACCAACAGCAGCGGCACGCGCTTTTCCCAAAGCCTGTGGAGCGCGCTCGATCATTTTTTCAACCATCAGGCTCATCATCGCGGGCAGGCGCATGGCCTGCTCACGCAGATCGCGGGGCGCGATGCCGCGCCGTCGCTGGACATGATCGTCTTCCAGCGGGAAAACCCCGCCGCCGCCTAGCCAATTGCGGTAGCGGCAGCCGGTCTTACCCGGCCCTCGATCAGGCGATCGAACCGACGCGCCGGATCGGCGCAGACATGCGATCCGAAGACAAGGATACCTCGATCCGAGGCCTTTCCCTCAATCTTGCCTGCTGACCCTTGGAGAGCGGTAGCGCGTGTGGTGCCAAGCGGTTAAGACGGCGCTCAATGAACACCGCTTCCTCCCCGCCGAGCCGTCAACGCAGCATCGCGATCGCCTTGCTGGTGGCCGGTGCGTTCTTCATGGAAAATCTCGACGGCACGGTCATCACGACGGCCGTCCCCAGCATGGCGCACTCGTTCGGCGTCCTGCCCATCGAATTGAACATCGGCGTCAGCGCCTATCTGCTGACGCTGGGTGTGTTCATCCCGATCAGCGGCTGGGTGGCGGATCGCATCGGCGCGCGCACGGTTTTTGCCAGCGCGATCATTGTCTTCACCTTTGCCTCCCTGCTGTGCGGAATGGCCCAGGGACTGACCGAGTTCGTGCTGCTGCGTGTGCTCCAGGGCATCGGCGGGGCCATGATGGTGCCGGTGGGGCGGCTCGTCGTGCTGCGTGCCACGCCCAAGGAGCGGCTGATCGCAGCCATCGCCACCCTCACCTGGCCGGCGTTGGTGGCCCCGGTTCTCGGGCCTCCGGTCGGCGGTTTCATCACCACCTATTTTTCCTGGCGCTGGATCTTCTACCTCAACCTGCCGCTCGGTCTCATCGGCCTGGTGGCGGCGCTGATCCTGATCCCGCGAGACCATGAGCGCACGCCCAAGCCGTTCGACTGGCCGGGCTTCCTTCTGACGGGCTCCGCTCTGTTCAGCCTGCTTTGGACCGCCGAGGCCCTCGGGCGGCCGGACGTGGAATGGGCGTCCGCCGCCATCACCTTGTTGGTGGGAGCGGTGCTGATGACCTTCGGCGTGCGGCACCTGAGGCGCGCGCAGCATCCCATTCTGGATTTGTCTGCGCTGCGCATGCGCACCTTCGCCGTGCCGATACGCGGCGGTTCTGTGTTCCGCAGTTGCATCGGCGCCGTCCCGTTCATGCTGCCCCTGATGTTCCAGCTCGGGTTCGGGCTCGACGCCTTCAACTCCGGCATGTTGATGATGGCGGTGTTCGCCGGGAACATCATGATGAAGCCGGGTACAACACCGATCCTACGCCGTTTCGGCTTCCGCCGCGTGCTGATCGTCAACGGCTTGATCACCGTCGCGGCGCTCGCGGCCTGCGCCCTGTTCACGCCGCAGACGCCGGTGCCGGTGATCGCCGCAGTCCTGTTCGTCGGCGGCCTTTCGCGCTCCATGCAATTCACCGCGCTCAACACCCTGGCGTTCGCCGACGTCCCCTCCGAGCGCATGAGCGGGGCCAATACCCTGTTCTCGACCGCGTTCCAGGTGGCGCTGGCCCTCGGCATCGCGCTGGGCGCCATCTCCATCCGCCTTTGTGCCTGGATCGCCGATCTGACGGGACTCTCAGGCATTCCCGCCGTCAGCTATCGCGGCGGCTTCCTCATTATCGCTTTGGTATCGGCGGCGAGCCTTATCGACAGCATCCGGCTCGATCCCACAGCCGGCGACAACATCGCGCGCAAACCGGCGCCAGCCCAAAAGCCGGTGCCGGCAAAATAGGAGAGCAAACCATGACGCTTCAGGCGAAACGGGTTCTGGTGGTGGGTGGCACCTCGGGCATCGGCTTCGGCACCGCGCAGGCGGCGCTTGCAGCGGGGGCGCACGTCACCATCGCCTCGCGTTCCCCGGACAAAGTCGCGGACGCCCTGTCCCGGCTCGGCGCCGCTGCTGCCGGAGAAGTTCTGGACACCGGGGACGACCCCGGCATCGCCGCCTTCTTCGCGCGCCATGCGCCGTTCGACCATGTGGCCGTCACGGCGTCCAAAACCAAGGTGGCGGCGGTGCGCGACCTGCCGCTTGAGGACGCCTACCAGTCCTTCGCCTCGAAGTTCTGGGGCGCCTATCGCATCGCCCGCGCCGCCCGCATCACTGATGGCGGGTCTCTCACCCTGGTTTCCGGCTTTCTGTCCATTCGCCCGCGCAAGGGTGCCGCGATCCAGGGCGCCATCAACGGCGCGGTGGAGGCGCTGACCAAGGGCCTCGCGCTGGAATTCGCGCCGGTGCGGGTCAACTGCGTCTCGCCCGGCCTGGTCGCGACCGAGATGTTCTCCGGCCTCGCCGGCGATGCCCGCCAGTCCATGTTCGACAATGCCGCCTCCCGCCTCCCGGCCGGCATCGTCGGCCTGCCCGAGCATATCGCGACCCAGGTTATCGCCTGCATGGACAATCCCTATATGACGGGCTCCATCATCTATCTCGACGGCGGCGGCGCACTCGCCTGAGGCGCCCTTCCACGCTTAACCCCGATAGCGCAACACCTCGACTAACAGCGCGAAGGCGGCCGAGGGCTGGCGGCGGCTCGGGTAGTAGAGATGGTAGCCCTGGAACGGGGCGCACCAATCCTCCAACACGCGGATCAGGCGCCCTTCAGCGATGTCTTCCGTCACCTGATCTTCCATGACGAAGCCAAGGCCGAATCCGGCCTTGGCGGCGCGCACGACCATGTTGATGTTGTCGAACGCGAGTTGCCCCTCGACGCGGACCCGCACGTCACGACCGTCCTTCTCCAACTCCCAGGCATAGAGGCCGCCGCCGCTGAGAAGGCGCAGGTTGATGCAATTGTGGTCGGCCAGATCGTGCGGCGTGCGCGGAATGGGGCGATCCCTGAAATAGGCGGGGGAGCCGATCACGGCCATCCGCAGGTCGGGACCGATGGGCACCGCAACCATGTCCTTGGCCAGAGCCTCCCCCAGCCGGACGCCGGCATCGAACCGCTCCGTGACGATATCGGTAAAGCTGGAATCTATGCTCAGTTCCATGTGGATATCGGGATAATCGGGCAGCAGCTTTGCGAGCGCCGGCCACAGGATCGAATTGGCGGCATGCTCCGCCGTGGTAATCCGGATCATGCCCGATGGCTTGTCGCGCAATTCCCTCAGCGCCGCGAGTTCGGTGTCGATGGTGCCCAGCGCCGGGCGCAGCGTGGCGAGCAGCCGTTCTCCGGCATCAGTCGGCGCGACGCTGCGGGTGGTGCGGGTCAGCAGGCGGACGCCCAGGCGTGTCTCAAGCCGGCGAATGGTGTGGCTGAGGGATGATTGCGACGTCCCGAGCTTGGCGGCCGCGCGGGTGAAGCTCTGCTCCTCCGCCACCACCAGAAGGGCATTGAGATCGACAAGGTCTTCCCGCTTCACTCATGAGCCTCAGATATAGCTGCATGAGATTTATATGATCTGATCCTCGAAATGTCTCCCGGCGAGAGGGGCATGGCACAAAGCTGCGCCGGATGCCCGCTCAGCTTCCACGATAGGTGGTGTAGGCGCCCGGCGAGAGCAGGAGGGGTACGTGAAAATGCTCCTCCGGATTCCACACCGTGAAGGCCACCTTCACTTTGCCGAGGAAGGCCCGGTTGGGCGTGGCATAGCCGTGGCGCGCGAAATAGGTCGGCGTGTCGTAGCGCCACTCATAGGTGCCGGCGGAAAGCCGCCCGCCGTCCAGCAGATTGCCGTCGCACGCCCCGTCGGCATTGGTGATGAAGGCCTCGACCCGCACCATGTCGCCGCCGGCATGGCGGCGCCAGAGTTCGACGCCGAGGCCGCCGGCGGGAGCCGCGCGCACGGTGTCCAGCACATGGGTGGAGAGGCTGCCGGTGGGCGCCGCGCGGACCCGGTCCAGCAGGCGCATCCAGCTGATCGCGGAAATCTCCGCCAGCGCCTCCTTGCACTCCGCCTCGGGACTGGCGGCAAGCCGGCGCTCGAAAGTCGCGAACAGGGTTGCAAGGGATGCATTGCGCACCGCCAGGATAAACGGAAAGCCGAACCGCGCCTCATAGGCGAGGTTGAGGCTGTCCAGCCGCGCGCTCAGCGCCTGGTCCAGCGCCGCAAGGCCGAGCGCCGTCTGCTCCTGCGTCGATTCCACCGTGGTGCCGCCGCGCAGCGTCTCGGCCGACAGCCGGGGATGACCGCACAGGAAGGCCCAGGTCGCCTCCTGCGGCAGGGCGATGACCGCATCGATCATGGCGCGGTGCAGGTCGGTCAGGCTCGCGAAGGGACGCTGCCCGGCCGCATGCCGGGCGACCCAGGGCGCATTCTCGAACACCGGCCCGAGCACGGCGACAAACGTCGCCTCGTCGGCGGCGTTGAGCGTTTCGAGGGTGGTGAGATCGTTTGGCACCTGTCTCTCCCGGACGATTATTTCATGAAGCGCGAGAAGCTGGCGAACCGCTCCATCAGCACCATCAGGATCATGGTTGCGATGATGATGACCCCGCAGGCGGAGGCGGCGCGGCTGTCCAACTGGTTCTGGAGGATGTCCCAGAGATAGATCGGCAAGACCTGGGTGCGCGCGTCCTGGAGGAACAGCGACACCGGCACATTGTCGAACGAAGCCATGAAGGCGATGAAGGCGCCCGAGGCGACGCCCCGGCTGATGAGCGGCAGCGTGACTTCGCGGAACGTGTGGAGATCGGAGGCGCCGAGACTCTTGGAGCAGTCGATCAGCGCCGGGTCGAGCTGGGTGAGGCTGGCAAGCGTGGTGCGCAGCACGAACGGCACGCACACCACGATATGGCCGATCGCCAGCGTCATCGTTGAGGGGCGCATGCCCAGCATGGAGAACAGCATCAGCGCGGCGAAGCCGAAGGCCAGTGCCGGCAGGATGAGCGGCGACATGAACAGGGTTTCGAGAAACCGCGCCCAGCCGGAGCGGCTGCGGGCGATGAACAGCGACGACGCCACCCCCAGCACCACCGAGAGCACTACCGTTATGACCGCAACCTTCAGGCTGACCCAGACCGCCGCCTGAAGCTCGTTGGCGTCCAGCAGCGCCGCATACCAGCGCACGCCGTAGCTCTGCGGCGGGAAATGCAGCGATTCCTCCCCGCTGAAGGAGAGGATGAGAATGACGATGGTCGGCCCCGCCAGGACGATCACGCTGATGAGCGAGATCAGCCCGAACACGGCCTTGAAGGAGAGTGCCTGCCAGTCGATGCGGAACCGCATGTGCCTCTCCTAGCCGTAGAGCTGCGCGGCGCGGCTGCGCGAGAGCGCCACCAGCACGCCGACGATGAGCAGGACCGAGACCATGAAGATCACCGAAACGGCGGCGGCGAACGGCCAGTTCTGAAGATCCATCGCCTGCTGGAAAATCATCATCGGCATGTAGAGCAGGCGCGAGCCGCCGATCAGCGACTGGGTGACGAAAGCGGTCACGCACGCGGTGTAGGTGAGAATGGTGCCGGCGATGATGCCCGGCAGGCTGAGCGGCAGCGTGACCTTGAAGAAGGTGCGCCACGCCCCTGCCCCCAGCGCCAAAGATGCGCTCTCCAGGTTGGGATCGATGCGCTGGAGCGTGGTGATGAGCGGCAGCACCATGAGCGGCATCTGCACCTGCGCCAGGACGATCACCACGCCGGTTTCACTGAACAGCAGGCGCAGCGGCTGGGCGGACAGGCCGAGCGCCACGATCGCCTCGTTGACGATGCCGTAGCGGCCGAGGATCACGATCCAGGCGAAGGTGCGCACCACCACGCTGGTGACGATGGGCAGGATCACCAGGAAGATCAGCACCGCCTGCCAGCGCCCGGAAACCTTGGTGCAGAGCCAGGCGAGCGGATAGCCGGCGATGAGGCACAAGGCGGTCGCCTTTACCCCCACCAGCAGCGTGTCGCCGAGCACGGAGAGGTTCAGCGTGTCGGCGATGAAGGCGGCGTACTGGTTCAGTCCCAGCGCGCCGGTCATCTGCCGTTCCGCCTGGAAGCTGGTGGAGATCAGCAGGCCCAGCGGCGCGGCGAAGAACAGCAGGAAAAACAGCGCCAGCGGCAGCGCGAGCGCCCAATCCTTCGTGGCCGATGAAGAGGTCGAGGATCGGGCGCCCGCCATGGTCACACCCGGATTTCGCGGTTGAACTGCTGGGTCCAGGCGGCGCGGTTCTCGTTCACCTTTTTCCAGTCGAAGAACACCATCTTGTCGAGATCCGCCGGGGTCTTCGCGATCTTCTCCGCGACCAGGCCCGCGAACGGCACCTTGCTGCTGGTGGGGATGACGTTCCACGGCGCCTTCTGCATTTCGCTCTGCACTTCGGGCGCGATCTGGCTGTCCACATAGGCGTAGGCGAGGTCGCTCTTCAGGGCGCCCGCCACCACATGCATGGTGGTCTTCCAGGCCGGCGTGCCGGTGGAGACGCGTACGAACTCGATCGGCACGCCCTTGGCCTTCAACTCCTCGGCGAAGTTGAAATTCTGCACGCCGATGTCGATCTCGCCCTGCTGAAACAGCGCACCGTGGGCGCCAAAATTGGCGGAGACGGCGGCAAGGTTCGGCAGCAGGCTTTTCAGCTTCTTGAAGGCCGGCTCCATGTTCGCTTCCGTGCCGCCGGCGAGGCGGTTGATGTCGAGCAGGAAGGCGAGGCCGAGGGTGCTGGCGAGCGAGGTGATGCCGACGCGGCCCTTGAACTCGGGCTTCCACAGGTCTTCCCACGAGGTCGGCGGCGTCTTCACCGTCTTGGGGTTATAGGCGATGCCGATGGCCTGCATGGTGATCGCGGGGCCGTAGGCACCCTGGAACTGCGGGTTCAGCGACGCGAAATTCGGCGACTTGGCCGGGTCGTATTTGGCGATCAGGCCGGCATCGATCGCCTCCAGTGCCGGCCCCTCGTCCAGCATGGCGACATCGAACGGCGGCTGGCCGCCCTTGGCGGCGGTGAGCTTGGCGATCTGCTCGGTGGCGAGCATGGGCGACTGCACCACGCTGGCGCCGGTGCGCTTGGTGAAATAGGGCGCGAGCACCTGCTTCTGCACATTGGCCCAGGTGCCGCCGAAGGTCGCCGCCACCAGTTCGTCCGCGGCGAAAGCACCGCGCGGCAGCATCGCGAGGCCGGCGGCAGCGCCGGCGGACGCGAGAAGGCTCCGGCGCGAAATCTCGAACGTCATGCTCAATCCCCTGTCTATGGGTGTCAGTTGGAAGGGTCCGGAAACAGTCCGCTGATGCGGTTCGGCTTGATGGCGAGGGACACCGCCCCTTCGAGCGGCGCGGACGCATCGTCGTCGCGCTCCTGCACCACCTTGATCGGCGTGCCGTCGTCCAGCGCGACCTGATAGATGAGCGAGGAGCCGATGAGCATGGCCGCCGTCACCTGGGCGGGCAGCGCACCGGGCGTGCCGACGGCGCAGACGCGCAGCCCCTCCGGCCGAAGCGCCACCACGGCGCGGGCGCCCGGCCCCAGCCCGGTCTTGCCGGTCTCGATCACCGCGCCGTTAGGTAGCCGGACAGCGGCACCGGCGGCGCTCTCGCCGACCACGTCGCACTTCACCAGATTGGCGGTGCCGACGAAGGTGTTCACGAACAGGGTCGCCGGCCGGTCATAGATGTCGGTGGGGCTGGCGAACTGCTCCAGGTTGCCGCGCGAGAGCACGGCGATGCGGTCGGAAATGCTGAGCGCCTCTTCCTGGTCGTGCGTCACCATCACGGTGGTGATGCCGGACTGGCGCTGAAGGCGCTTGATTTCGATCTGCATGTCGAGCCGCAGGTTCTTGTCGAGCGCGCTGAACGGCTCGTCGAGCAGCAGGATCTTGGGGCGGATGGCAAGGCACCGCGCCAGCGCCACGCGCTGCTGCTGGCCGCCGGAGAGTTCGCGCGGGAGACGGTCGCGGAGCGCCGACATCCGCACCACCTCCAGCATCTCGGCAACCACGGCGGTGATTTCCGCCTTGGGCCAGCCGGCGGCGGTGGGGCCATAGGCGATGTTCTGCGCCACGCTCATGTGCGGAAACAGCGCGTAATTCTGAAACACGATGCCGATGCGGCGCTGGTTGGTGGGCAGATGGGAGATGGACGCGCCATCCACCAGCACGTCGCCCGCATCCTGGCGCAGGAAGCCGGCGATGATCTTCAGCAGCGTGGTCTTCCCGCATCCGCTGGGACCGAGCAGCGACACCAGTTCGCCGGGGCGGATGTCGAGATCAATGTCATTCGCGGCCACCATCTGGCCGAACGAATGGGAGATTTTCCGGAGGGTCAGCGCATGCCCGGCGGATTGGCTCATGGTGCTTTACCCCACATGGCATCCGGGCATTTCCCGCCAAGCCACGTTCTTTCGCCGCCATCATTGCGGCCGCGAGACCATTGCCGTCCATCGCAGATTTGATAGTTTTGCATACGCAAAATGCGTATGGAGCAAGCTATGCCGGCATCACTCGTTCCCGCGTCGCTGCGTTATGCCGAGCAGGTGGCGCGCTCGGGCTCCATCCAGCGCGCGGCCAAGGAGCTGAACATCGCAGCCTCCGCCATCAACCGGCAGATTCTGCAACTGGAACAGACCCTCGGCGTGCCGCTGTTCGAGCGCGTTGCGAAGGGCATGCGGGCGACGCCGGCGGGCGATGCCATCGTCACTTTGACGCGCCGCTGGCGCTCGGACGAGCGCCGCGCCGTCGCCGAACTGCGCCAGTTGCAGGGGGTCGACCAGGGGCACATCCGGGTGGTGGCCATGGACAGCCACGTCAACGGCATCCTGCCCGCGCTGATCGCCGATCTCGACGCCCGGCATCCCCGCATCTCGCTGGATATCGAGGTGATGAGCACGGACGCGGCCGTCGCCGCGCTGACGGCCGGCGATGCCGACATCGCGGCGGTGTTCAACCTGTCGCCCCGGCGCGACATCCATGTGCTGTGGTCGGCGGAACTTCCGTTGGGCTGCGTCATCGCGCCGAACCACCCATTGGCCCGCACCGCCACCATCAGCCTCCAGGAGGTGGTGGCCCACCCGATCGTGCTCCAGAGCCGCGCCCTGATGATCCGCCGCTATCTGGAATCCCACCACGGCTGGCTGTTCACGGAAGACCGCAAGACCGTGGAGACCAATTCGCTCCAGCTCGTGAAAATCCTCGCCAAGGAGCGCGGCTATGTGGCGTTCACCTCAGAACTGGATGCCGCGCCGGAACTCATCGCCGGCACGCTGGTGTTTCGCCCGGTGCGCGACAAGGGCGCCGAACCGCAGATGGTGAGCATCGCCATGGATGGCCGCAAGCCGCTCACCCGCGTCGGCCGCATCGTGGCGAGCGCCCTCGAAGCACAGATCAGCGGCAGCATTGCCGATGCCCGGCGCGCGGGCGCCCATGCCGCTATTTAGGCGCCATCCTGAGCGCGCCATCGAGGCGGATCACCTCGCCATTCAGCATGGCATTGCCGACGATGTGCAGCATGAGGGCGGCATATTCCTCCGGCTTTCCCAGGCGCGGCGGGAACGGCACGCTGGCCCCCAGGCTGTCCTGCACGTTCTGCGGCAGGCCCTTCAGCATGGCGGTCTCGAAAATGCCCGGCGCGATGGTGCAGACCCTTATGCCCAGCGGCGCCAGTTCCCGCGCCACCGGCAGGGCAAGCCCCACCACGCCGGCCTTGGAGGCGGCATAGGCGGACTGGCCGATCTGCCCGTCGAACGCGGCGATGGAGGCGGTGGAGACGATGACCCCGCGCTCTCCGCCCTCCAGCGCCTCCAGCCCCGCCATGCCGGCGGCGGCGAGGCGCATGAGATTGAACGTGCCGATCAGGTTGATCTCGATCACCCGGCGGAAATTGTCGAGCAGCATGGGCCCGTCGCGCCCGGCGACGCGTCCGGCGGGGGCGATGCCGGCGCAGTTCACCAGCACGCGCGCCGCGCCATGGGCCTCGCGCGCGGTCGCCACTGCCGCCTCGGCGCTCTCCGCGCTTGAGACATCGCACAGGAGGCCGATGCCGCCGATCTCCTCGGCGACCTTCTTCGCGCCCGCTTCGTTGGCATCGAGAATGGCGACCTTGGCGCCGGCCGCAGCCAGGGCGCGGGCGCTGGCCTCGCCGAGGCCGGATGCGCCGCCTGTCACCAGGGCGGCATGTCCCTTCACCTGCATGTCCCTCTCCCTTTTTTCTCGTTCAGATTTTGAGCACGCAGGCCCCGCCGGTTAGTCCGCCCCCCGCCGCGCTCATCAGCACAAGTTCGCCCGGCGCCAGCGGCTTTTCCGCGTGCGAGAGCGACAGCGTCAGCGGAATGGTGGCGGCGGAGGAATTGCCGAAACGGGCGATAGAGCGCGCGGTCTTTTCCGGCGCGATGCCGAGGTTCCGCGCCACCGCGTCCAGCAAGCGTTCGTTCGCCTGGTGCGGCACGAAGCGATCCACCTGGGCGGCGGTCAGACCCGCCTGTTCCAGCGCCGCCCGCGCGCTCTCGCTCATGAGGCGGACCGCGCCCAGGAACAGCGCCTTGCCATCGGTCAGCGTCATGCGCGTGTCCTCGATCAGCAGATCCGGCGCGAACGGACGATTGCTGCCGCCGGCGGGAATATGCACGAGGTCGTAGCCTGATCCATCGGAGCCGAGCGCGGTGCCGAGCATGCCGCCCTCCCCGCCCGGCGCCAGAACCACCGCCCCGGCGGCATCGGCGAAGATCACGGACGAACCGCGCTCCAGCGGATTGATGCGGCGGGAGAGGATGTTGGCGCCGATCACCAGCGCCGGCCTGCGCCAGGCGCGCACGAAGCTTTCCGCCATGACCAATGCATAGAGAAAGCCCGCGCAGGCGCCGGCAAGGTCCACCGCGCCCGAGCCCGTCAGCCCCAGCTTGTGCGCCACCAGCGGCGCGGAGGGGGGCAGGAGATGGTCCGGGGTAGAGGTGGCGAGCAGCGTCAAGCCAATGTCGCCGCGCGGCAGGCCCGCTTGGTCCAGCGCCATGGCCCCGGCCGCCGTGGCGAGGTCGGACAGCGTCTCATCCGGCTCGGCCCAGCGGCGTTCGATGATGCCGGTCCGCCGCGCGATCCAGCCGGCCTCCAGCCCGAGGGCGCTCTCGATTTTCGCGCTTGTCACCACCCGCGAAGGCACCGCGTGGCCGAGGCCGGCGAGACGCGTTCCCTGGCTCATGTCTTCACCCCGAAGCGCGTGCCGGCCTCGTCAATGGCGTCATAGACGCGGTCGAGTTCGGCGGCGGTGATGCAATAGGGCGGCAACACATAGAGCACGTTGCCCAGCGGCCGCACGAGCAGTCCGCGCTCGAGGAAAAACGCCCGCATCTTCGGCCCGACATCGGCGAGATAGCCCGCGCCGTCCACCTTGAGATCCAGCGCCGTGATGGTGCCGCACTGCCGCGCATCGGCGAAGCGCGGGTCATCCGCAAACCGGGCGATGCGCGCGGCTTGCTGGGCGCACAGGTCCGCAACCCGCGCAGCCACCGGCTCGTCGCGCCACACCTGCACATTCGCAAGGCCGGCGGCGCAGGCGATGGGGTTGGCGGTGAAGGAGGAGGAGTGGAAAAAGGTGTTCGCGCGGTCGGTCGAATAATGCGCCGCGAAAACCTCCTCGGTGGCGAGGGTAACGGCGAGCGGCACGGCGCCGCCGGTGAGGCCCTTCGAGGTGCATAAGATATCGGGCGAGATGCCCGCCTGCTCGCACGCGAACACGGTGCCAGTGCGTCCCCAGCCGGTCATCACCTCATCGAGAATGAACAGCGTGCCGCTGGCCTTGGCGATGGCGTGAAGCTCCCGCAGCACCCGCGGCGAATACATGCGCATCCCGCCCGAGCCCAGCACCAGAGGCTCCAGAATGATCGCGGCGGTCCTGCCGGTCGCGGCGAACCGCGCGAAGGCGTCCAGCGTCTCCTGCTCGCGGCCGGCGGCGGGAAAGGGAATGCGGTCCACGTCGAACAGGATCGGCTCATAGGCTGCGTTGAACACGCCGCGCGCGCCAACGCTCATCGTGCCGATGGTGTCGCCGTGATAGCTGTCCTCCATCACCACGATGCGGCTGCGCTTTTCGCCGCGATTGCGGAACGTGCCGAGCGCCATCTTCAGCGCCACCTCGACGCAGGTGGAGCCGCTGTCCGAATAGAACACGCGGGTCAGCCCCTCGGGCGCCAGCGCCACGAGTTCGCGCGCCAGTTCCTCGGCCGGGGCATGGGTGAAGCCCGCGAAGATGATCTGGTCGAGATTTTCGCTGGCCTCGCGGATCGCCGCCATGATGGCGGGATGCCGATGGCCGTGGGTGACGACCCACCAGGAGGAGATGGCGTCGAGGATGCGCCGGCCGTCGGCCGTCTCCAGATAGGCGCCCTGCGTGCGCGCGATCAGCGGCGGCGACGGCTCGGTGGCGTGCTGGGTGAAGGGATGCCAGACCGGCGAAGGCGTCATCACAGAAAATCAAGCCTCACAGGAAGTCTCTCGCCGCGAACGCCCCCGCGAACGCCGCCTGAACCCCATCCGGCGTCAGCGGATCGACCGGCGGCAGGCGGCCCAGCACTTTTACGCCGGAAAAGGCGGCGATGACATCCTGGCTGTCGCGCATCTCCGCGCCGATGAAGGCGATGCCCTTCACGGGAATGCCGCGCGCCTTCAGCGCCTCCAGCGACAGCAGGGTGTGGTTGATGGTGCCGAGCGTGGTGCGGGCGCACAGCACCACCGGCAGGCCCCAGCGCGCGAACAGATCAATGGTCAGGAGATCGCGCGTCAGCGGCACCATCAGGCCGCCCGCGCCCTCCACCACCAGGGGCCGCTGCGGCGGCAGGGCGAGCCGCCGGGGATCGATCTCGACGCCTTCCGATTCGGCGGAGAGATGGGGCGAAGCCGGCAATTTCAGGCGGTAGGCCTCCGGCAGAATATGCTCCGGCGGCACCGAGCCGAACCGGGCGACGCTCTCCGCGTCCGTCGCCTCATCCAGTCCCGCCTGCACCGGCTTCCAATAGAACGCGCCCAGTGCGTGGGTCAGCGCAGCGGAAAACACCGTCTTGCCGATGCCGGTGTCGGTGCCGGTGACGATCATTGCGGTCACGCCGGCACCTCGGCCATCGCCTCCGCGATAGCATCCACCAGCCCCGCGACGATGCCGGCGTCCACGTTTAGGGTCAGCGACACGCGCAGCCGGGCGGTGCCCTCCGGCACGGTGGGCGGGCGGATGGCGCGGCAGTCGAAACCGGCGGCCCGCACCTTCGCGGCGACCGCGCTGGCACGCGCATTGGAGCGCAGCAGAACCGGGATGATCTGCGAGCCGGAGGCCGGCACGCCGAGACGCTGCATGAGCGAACCCTCGGCGGTCTTCACCAGCGCCGCCAATTGCTCCCGCCGCTCGGGTTCGTCCTTGAGGATGCGCAGCGCCTCGCGCACCCCTGCCGCCACCAAGGGAGACGGCGCAGTGGCATAGATGAAGGGCCGGGCGCGATTGACCAGAAAATCCAGCAGCGACCGGTGCGCCGTCACCAGAGCGCCGGAGACGCCCAGAGCCTTGCCGCAGGTGTGGACCGCGATCAACGCTTCGCGCCCCTCATACTGCGCCGCAAGTCCCCGACCTTGCGGCCCGAACACGCCGGTGGCGTGGGCCTCGTCCACCACCAGAAAGCCGTCGTGGCGCTCGGCGATGGCCATGAGATCGGCGAGCGGCGCGGCGTCGCCGTCCATGGAATAGATGCTCTCCACGGCGATGAACGGCGTGCCCATGCCGCCCGCCGCCCGCCAGGCCAGAATCGCGTCCTCGACCGCATCGGCATCATTGTGCGCGGCGCCGGCCACCTGCGCCTTGCCCGCCTGCATGCCGGCGTGGACCGAGGCATGGATCAGCGCGTCATGGACGATCAGGTCGCCCCGGCGCGGCAATGTGGAAAATAGGGCGAGATTGGCATCGAAGCCGGAGGCGAAGAACAGGCAGCCATCGGCGCCGAAGAAGCGCGCCGCCTCTTCCTCCAGCGCCTCGTGCTCGGGATCGTTCCCGCGCAGCAGGCGCGAGCCCGCAGCACCCACCGGCACGCCCCGCGCCAGCGCATCCGCCACTGCCGCGCGCAGGCGGGGAGAAGAAGCGAGCCCGAGATAATCGTTGGAGGCGAAGTCGTGCCCGGCACGCGGCTCCAGGGCGCGGCCACGGCTGCGCCCTCTCAAGCCTTCCAATGTCTGCGTGAAGCGGGCGAGCCGCCCGGCCGTCATTGCCGCGCGTCCAGCCCCTCGGCCGAAATGCCCAGCCGCCGGAACAGGCCGGTGTCGTGGTCCTCCCCGGGATTGTCGGCGGTCAGCAGGGTGTCACCCACGAAGATGGAATTGGCGCCGGCGAAGAAGCACATGGCCTGCAATTCGTCGCTCATCTCGGTGCGGCCGGCGGAAAGGCGCACATGCGAGGTGGGCATGAGAATGCGGGCGAGCGCGATGGTGCGCACGAAGTCGATGGGGTCCACCGGCTCTGCGGTCTGAAGCTTCGTGCCGGGAATGGGGATCAGCATGTTGATCGGCACGCTCTCCGGCGGCACCGTCATATTGGCCAGCGTGAGCAGCATGTCGATGCGATCACCCGCCGTTTCGCCCATGCCGAGAATGCCGCCGGCGCAGACCTTCATGCCGGCGTCGCGCACGTTAGAGAGGGTCTCCAGCCGGTCGGCGAAGGTCCGGGTGGTGATGATCTCGCTGTAGTAACGCTCCGACGTGTCGAGGTTGTGGTTGTAATAATCCAGCCCCGCGTCCGCGAGGCGGCCGGCCTGGTTCGGATTGAGCATGCCAAGGGTCATGCAGGTCTCCATGCCGAGGGCTTTGACGCCCTCCACCATGGCGACCACCATGTCCATGTCGCGATCCTTGGGCGAACGCCAGGCGGCGCCCATGCAATAGCGGGTCGCGCCGGTCTCCTTGGCCTTGCGGGCCTCGGCGATCACGCGCTCAACTTCCATGAGCTTGGACGCCTTGAGGCCGGTGGGCGCATGGGCGGACTGGCTGCAATAGCCGCAATCCTCAGGGCAGCCGCCGGTCTTGATGGAGAGCAGACGGCTCATCTGCACCTTGTTGGGATCGAAATGGCGACGGTGGACGCCCTGGGCTTCAAACAGCAGGTCATTGAGCGGGAGATTGTAGAGGCGCTCGGCCTCTTCGCGGCCCCAAAGGCTGCGGACCCCATCTTCGCTCGGAACAGGCACCACTACCGTCATCATCGAAACCCTGATCCTGATGGCTCGTACCTCTTGAATTATACCCGAAAAGTGCGACCACAAAGCGCTAAGAATGAAACCGGGCCTCGTCCCGCCACCCTACGTGGCGGCGCAAGTGCCCAGCGGATGGACTGCCTGATGAAACTGCATGAACTCAACCGCGAAAAGGCCGAGCCGATCACCGGGCCGGTCGATTCGGCCGTGCTGCTTGCCGGCGAACCCCAGACCCTAGCCTTCGTCACCTACGACGCCCCCTTCGAGCGCCTGTGCGCCGGCGAGTGGGAGGCGACAATCGGCAAGTGGCGGGTGAATTATGACGAATGGGAATATTGCCTGATCGTGTCTGGCCGCTGCATCGTCACCGGAGATGACGGCACGGTGATCACCGCAGGTCCCGGCGATGCCTTCGTGCTGGAGCCCGGCTTCAGCGGAACCTGGGAGGTTCTGGAGCCCATGCGCAAACACTTCGTTGTGCGCACGCCCTAACCGGGTCGCGCCCTCAGGCCGCGTCGGAGGCCGAAACAGCGGTGAGAAGGGCGTGGATGACGCCGGCATCGCGGGTCGCCCGCAGCTTCTCGGCGATCAGCGGATCGCGCAGCATGCGTGCCACGCGGGCGAGGGCCTTGAGATGGTCCGCGCCCGCCGCTTCGGGGGCCAGCAGCAGAAACACCAGATCCACCGGCTCCCCGTCCAGCGCCTCAAAATCGATCGGCTTTTCCAACCGGGCGAAGGCGCCGAACAGCCGTCCCAGCTTCGGCAGCTTGCCGTGGGGTATAGCTATGCCACCACCGACGCCGGTGGAGCCAAGCCGCTCGCGCTGAAGCAGAGTGTCGAAAATCTCCCTCTGGTCACGCCCCACAAGAAGGGAGGCGTGATGGGCAAGCTCCTGAAGAGCCTGCTTCTTGCTGCTCGCCCGAAGGGACGGAAAAACCGCGTCGGACGAGAGGAGATCGGCGAGAGGCATCGAACCTTGTTCCTGGGTCTAAACTCGGACCGCGCCGGGGCCGCTGCGGCCCCTGCTGCGGAAGCGGGACGGGAGGGGCGACGACCGCCCTCCCCGTCCCGCGGGACTCAATGTTTTTCCTCGGCGAAGGCTGCGGGGTCGATCCAACCCACATGCCCGTCCGGACGGACGTACACCACACTCATGCGGCCATGTCCGGCGTGACGAAACACCACCACCGGCGCGCCGGTGATCTCAAGCTCCACCACGGCATCGGCGACCGTCATCCTGCGCAGCGCGGTCACCTGTTCCGCGACCACCGTGGGGCTCCAGCCTTCCACGACCTCGTCGGTCTCCGCTTCCGTTGCGGGCGCGAGGACATAGGCTTGCGCGCTGCTCGCGTCCATACCGTTGCTGTGGCCGTGCCCGTGGCGATCCTTGAGGCGCTGCTTGTAACGCCTCAGGCGCTTCTCGATCTTCTCCACCGCAACATCGGCGCACGCATTGGCGTCGTGCGCATTGCCGTGAGCCTGGAGGTTCACGCCCGAATCAAGGTGGAGCATGCACTCGGACCGATAGCCGGAGCCTTCTCGCGCCACTGTGATATGGCCGGACCAGCCGCCGTCAAAATATTTGCCGAGCACTTCGGAAACACGATCCGAAAGGCGGTGCCGGAGTGCTTCTCCGACGTCGATGTTCTTACCCGAAACGCGTAAGGCCATGCGATTTGGTCCCCTTTGGGTTAGGGAGATGGGTCGCCCCACATTTCCCCCGTTCTTTGCAAACCGACCGGCGCATCAGTGGTAGGAGCGCCGCGACCAACTGTCAACGATATGGGAGGCTTAGCGAAGTGCCCGCACGGGCACGACCCCGCACCCACCCCGCGAAAAGGCGGGACAGACGCGGCGCAAAAACCGGTGGACGGTTCGATTCCAAAGGGGAATTCAGCGACCCTACATCTGGTCGAAATCGATCACCACGCGCGGCGTGGTCGGATGCGACTGGCAGGTGAGGACGAAGCCGGCCTTCAACTCCCAAGGCTCCAGGGAATAGTTGACGTCCATCTCCACCGCGCCTTCCGCGACCTTGGCGCGGCAGGTGGAGCACATGCCGCCCTTGCAGGCGAAGGGCAGGTCCATGCCGGCGCGCAGCGCGGCGTCGAGCACGGTCTCGCCCGCGGCTACCGGCACGTCCCGGCGCTTGCCGTCGACGATCATCGCCGCCACATGGGCGGGCGGGGCATCCGCCACCACCACCGGCTTGGGACGCGGCGCGCCCCCCAGCGCCGAGACGAATCGCTCGGTGTGAATGTGGCTCTCCGGCAGACCCAGGTCCTTCAGCGTTGCTTCGAGGTCATCGATCATGCCCTCGGGGCCGCAGATGAAGGCGTGATCCACCGCCGCCGCCGGCACCATGGCGGTGAGCAGCAGGCGCACCTTGTCCCCATCCAGCCGGCCGTTGAGAACGGGCAGATCCTGCTCCTCCTTGGAGAGGACGTGGAACACGGAGAGCCGGCCCAGGAAGCGGTCCTTCAACTCCTCCAGGTCCTCGCGGAACAGGATCTCGTTGGTCGAGCGGTTGCCGTAGAACAGAAAGAAGCGGCTGCCGGGCTCGCGTGACAGCACGCCCCGCACGATGGAGAGGATCGGCGTGATGCCGGAGCCGGCCGCAAATCCCACATGCAGGCGCCCGTCGCCCGGATTGCCGCCGAGGCCGAAGCGGCCGGTGGGGGTCATCACCTCCAATTCATCGCCCGCCTTGATGGAGCTGTTCGCCCAGGTGGAGAACAGGCCGCTTTCCACCTGCTTCACGGCGATGCGCAATTCCCCATCGTCCGGCCCGGAGCAGATGGAATAGGAGCGGCGCACGTCCTCGCCCTCCACCGTCGCGCGCAGCGTCAAATACTGGCCCGCCGCGAACGCATAATGCTCCGACAGGTCGGGCGGCACGGAAAAGGCGATGGAGACCGCATCCCCGGTCTCGCGCTTCACATTGCGCACGGCGAGGCGGTGGAATTTCGGGCTCGCGACGGGCTTTACGGCCGCGTTGGGGGCCGCTTGAGAGGTCACATCAGACATGACGGTAGACATGGCGTTACCCATCAGTGGCATTTGAAATAGTCGAACGGCTCGCGGCAGCGGCGGCACTGCCAGAGCGACTTGCACGAGGTGGACCCGAAGGCGGCGATTTCCGCCGTGTCGGTGGCGCCGCATTGCGGGCAGGCGACCTCGTCCTCGCCGAACAGCGCCCGGCGTCCGCCACCCTTGACCGGCGGGGCGATGCCGTATTCGCGCAGCTTGCGTCGCCCGTCCTCGGTCATCCAATCGGTGGTCCAGGCGGGGGAGAGCACGGTCTTCACCACCGCCGGCCCCAAGCCCGCCTTCTCGACCGCAATCTCGATTTCCAGCGCGATCATGTTCATGGCCGGGCAGCCGGAATAGGTCGGCGTGATGGCGATCTCGACGCGCCCGTCGGCCACCGTCACATCCCTGAGCACGCCGAGATCGGCGATGGAGAGCACCGGGATTTCCGGGTCCACCACGGCGCCTGCCACGCGCCAAACCTCGCCGCGCAGAGCATCAGCGTCTCGGCGCGCCGCGCTCATCACCAGGTCGCCCCGGGGAAGCTGCGCTGAATGTGCTGGAGGTCGGCGAGCAGATGGCCGAGGTGCTCGGTGTGGGCGCCCGCGCGGCCGCCCTTCTGCATCCAGGCATTGCCGGGCACGTTAAGGGTCGCCTCGTCCAGCACCTTGCCAACGGCGGCGCGCCATTCGGCGCGCAGGCCCTCGGGGTCGGGCACGATGCCGGCTTCGATCAGCGCGCGCTCGGGGGCGTCCACCTCGAACATCTCGCCGGTGAAGGCCCACAGATGATCCACCGCCTCCTGCGCGCGGCGATGGCTTTCGTCCGTTCCGTCGCCGAGGCGGATCACCCATTCGGCGCAATGGCGCACATGATAGGCGCTTTCCTTCTCCGCCTTGGCGGCGATGGCGGCAAGCGTCGCATCGGACGAGCCCATCAGGGCGCGCCAATAGGGATCGATGAAAGCGGAATAGAGATATTGGCGCACCATGGTGCGGGCGAAATCGCCGTTGGGCTGCTCCACCAGCAGGATGTTGCCGTAGCCGCGCACGTCGCGCAGATAGGCGAAATCATCTTCCGTGTGGCCGGCGGCTTCGACTTCGGCGGCATAGGCATAGAGCGAGCGCGCCTGGCCCAGCAGGTCGAGGCCCATGTTCGCCATGGCCATGTCTTCTTCCATCATGGGGGCGTGGCCGCACCATTCGGACAGGCGATGGCCGAGCACCAGCGCATCGTCGGCGCGGCGCAGCACATAGCGCACGAGCGGCGTCTCGGAGACGGTGATGGAGCCTGCGGACATGGGTGTTTCCTCGGTTGTTTTTATCGATGGCGCCCCCTCTCCCGCTTGCGGGGGAGGGCTGGGGAGGGGGCAGGCGCCTCACGGCACACACCGAACTCAACCCATCCTCACCAAAGCCCCCTCCCTAACCCTCCCCCGCAAGCGGGAGAGGGAACGGACGGCGGGATCACATATGCCCGACTTCATCCGGCACGTCGTAGAAGGTGGGGTGGCGATAGATCTTGCTTTCGGAGGGCTCGAACATCATGCCCTTGTCCGCCGGGTCCGACGCCGTGATGGCGTTGGAGGGCACCACCCAGATCGAGAGCCCCTCCCCGCGCCGGGTGTAGAGATCGCGCGCGGCCTGGAGGGCCAGCGTGACGTCAGTGGCGTGCAGCGAGCCCACATGCTTGTGGGCGAGGCCGTTGCGGGAGCGGATGAACACTTCCCAAAGCGGAATGGACTGGCTCGACATGGTGCGCTTCCTTCCTGTCAGGCGGCGGCCGCTTTCACGCGGCGCTTTTCGGCGAAGGCGAGGGCTGCATCGCGCACCCAGGCGCCATCCTCATGGGCCTTGCGGCGGGCGGCGAGCCGGTCGCGGTTGCAGGGGCCGTTGCCGGCGAGAACCTGCTTGAACTCGTCCCAATCGATGGTGCCGTAGCTCCAGTGCCCGGTCTCGGGGTCCTGCTTCAGGTCCGGGTCGGGCAGCGTCAGGCCGAGATATTGCGCCTGGGGAATGGTGGCGTCGACGAACTTCTGGCGCAGCTCATCATTGGAGAAGCGCTTGATCTTCCACTTGGTGGACTGGTCGGAATGCTGGCTGTCGCTGTCGGGCGGGCCGAACATCATCAGGCAGGGCCACCACCAGCGGTTCAGCGCGTCCTGCGCCATGTCCTTCTGCTCGGCCGTGCCCTGGGCCAGCGTGACCATGATTTCGTAGCCCTGGCGCTGGTGGAAGGATTCCTCCTTGCACACGCGGATCATGGCGCGGGCATAGGGCCCGTAGGAGCAGCGGCACAGCGGGATCTGGTTCATGATCGCCGCGCCGTCCACCAGCCAGCCGATGGCGCCGATGTCCGCCCAGGTGAGGGTGGGATAATTGAAGATGGACGAATACTTCGCCTTGCCGGAGAGCATCTGATCCACCAGCTCTTCGCGCGAGGTGCCGAGCGTCTCGGCGGCGGCGTAGAGATAGAGCCCGTGGCCGCACTCGTCCTGCACCTTGGCCAGCAGCGCCGCCTTGCGCCGCAGCGAGGGTGCGCGGGTGATCCAATTGCCCTCGGGCAGCATGCCGACGATCTCGGAATGGGCATGCTGGGAGATCTGGCGCGTCAGCGTCTTGCGATACGCCGCCGGCATCCAGTCATTGGGCTCGATCCGCTCTTCCTCATCCACCCGCTCCTGAAAGCGCGCAGCGAGAGCGGCATCTTCGAGGTTGCGTTCGGCGGCATCCGGATTGGCGTTGAGGGCCTGCGTATACATGCACTCCTCCCTATGTTTGGAAGGATTATATGTGACGGAATTTTCAGAGGCAAGGGAATTTTGTAACGGATTTAAATGAAACGATATTACAGACTGAAATTGCCTATTCCTCAGAAAAATACTGTGGATTATCGTATAATTTATATATCAACTGCTTTTTTTTAAATCGCCCTCTTATTTCTTCAATTTTACTCAATCCATAGACTTCAACGAGCCTATCCAGAAAAGAGGGCTCAACGGCATTCACGAAGGCTAAGAGACCAGATAAGCGAGCAGCCTGTTCATCATCAAGCAGGCCAAGCGTATATCTGTGTACACTTTCACGTATCACTCGCTTACGGTCCCGCCCGAGGGACACTTCACCATCGTCAGTAAGAACAAGACCAGTAACTACGCGGCGATATTTTTTTGTCGCCAAGACTGTCTTACCCTCATTAATGCGCAGACGCGGCGACGGCATATATTGAAGAACATTCCGCAATATACGTTCAACTTCTGATAAATTACCTGCTCGTTTTGCTGAAAAAGTCAGATCATCGGCATATCTCGTATACGAAACTTTGTGTTTTGCAACTAATTCAGAAATAAGCTTGTCAAAATCAGCCATTATTACATTAGATAATATGGGTGACGATGGCGCGCCTATAGCAAGACGCAAAATTGAACCGTACTTTGAGCGGCGGAATAGAAGATTACAGGTTAAATTTATGTCTTCCTCGTTTTCAAAAACAGAAAATTTCTCACAATACGACTTCCAATCTGTCGCGGTAATTGATGGAAAAAAATTTGAGAAATCGAATTTAATAATCGCCCCACTGCCAGCATGTGCAGCCGCATTATCTTTAATCGATCTATTGCGACGGTATGCCATAGCGGCTTCATGAATATAAAGTTTAGATAAAACTTCATCAGAAAAAACTTTCTGTAAAAATTTTACTTCTCTTGCCGGTTGAGAAATCTGCCGCGAGCCACCATTTCGTTTAGGTATCAAGTAAGTTTTGTAGCGGACGGGCGCCGAGGCAAGGATAGACCTCGTATCAGTCTCGCTCAACCCGCTAGCTATTGAAAGGATTTGCACGACTTTAGACAAGCGGCATTCCTTTCATAACCTGTTGAATTGCGGCAAATCTCAATTTGTCTTTTTCTTTCCAGTACTGCCTTATGTCGAAGCGGCGGCGTCCTTTATTTGCCTCCTTCGCCCCATCTTTCATATAGAGGGTGGCGGCATCTTTGCCGTTGGCGTGACTAGAAGCTGTTTGGACATAAAAATCGCGCGCCCCCTTGGAAACGATTTCCAACCATCTTACGGCAATTGAACAAAGTAGATAACCGCGTATATCGTCTTTATCTTTGTGAATATGAAAAATTTTTAGAGTTTCAATTATTTCCCCCAACGTAAGTGCACCATATTCCTGAACAAGCCCGACAATAAGCTTAATAACATGACCCGATAGACCATGATCCAGCGTGGTGGTCTTCCTCACCATCTCAAGCCTAGCATTGAGAGGGTCAATCAATATATCAATAAGCTTATTTTTATCGATATCGGCTGCCGAATGGCCTTTGAAACCGACATCATCATCCGCTATGACAGAAATGGCGTTGCGACCAACATGATTTTCTATTCGCCTCAACGGGCCAAGCTTGATAAATGAATTTTCATTCCAATGCCTCTCGCGAATAACAACAAAAAGGCGCTTCATAATCTCATCTGTAGCAGCGAACGCTCCCAATTCCGCCAAACTACCTTCGCTTTCACAGAATAAAATTATTAACTCGACTATCTGGGCAAGATCGGTTTCAAATATAAGTAAATCATTGTAGTTTTTGAAAAAATCAAATTCAGAAGTCACACTCTCTGCTTGTAAAAGATATCTATCTTTAAGCGGAGCGGGAGTGTCGCCTTAAGAAAGGCGTCGCGAAGCGACATAGGAGTGGGATTGCTGATATCGCTGCATGTTCCACCACAAAGAAGAACGATGTCGAACGGCTCCTGTACGTGGACCCGATCGACATCGATATCTTCTAAATACGGAAGCAATGCTTACCTTTAAGGCCTTGGAAGACGGCTTTGAGGCATCGAGCGGAGCGGTCCCTGGACGATGGCGCAAAGCCGTCTTCCAAGGCCCCAAGTGGGAACAATAAAATGAGACCTAGCGAAGACACCAGGCCAAGTACCTTGCGGCACTTTACACGTAAGCAGATACCTCGGTATTCAAGAATTGATATACTGTCAAGACCATGACCCCACCCCGACCTATTCCCCCAGCGCATGTTCCCCCAAGGCCGGCGCACTGGTGGCCCGTTTATCTCCGCCTATAGGCGCAACCGGGATCAGCCACGCGGTCGCCGCCGTGAGCAGCGCGACGATGAAAAGCGCCCAGAAGGCGAGGTGCAGCGACTGGTCGAACACCGCCACCACGGCGGGGTCGGCGGCGACGTCGGCAAGGCCCGCCTTCTGGTTGAGCACGTCATGCACGCGGCCGGCGATATCGGGGGCGGAATAATAGACCAGACCGATATTCACCATCGCCCCGACCACGGTGGCGCCCAGGACGCTGCCGAGGTTGCGCGCGAAGATGTTGGAGGCGGTGGCGCTGCCGCGCATGGACCATTCCACGCTATCCTGGATCAGCACGATGCAGGTGAAGCTGGTGGTGCCCATGCCGATGCCCACCACGAACGAGCCCAGCCCCGCGAGAGCGGGGTGGCTGCCGGGCGTCAGGAACAGCATGATGGCCGTGCCCACCGGCAGCATGGCGCTGACCGTGCGCAGCGTGTTGCGGATGCCGAACGCGCGGAACATCCGCGCCGACTGGCTCACCGAGGCCGGCCAGCCCAGGATCAGCATGGTCAGCGCGAGCCCCGCCACCATGGGCGAATAGCCCAGCACACCCTGCACATAGAGCGGCAGAATGGTGGTGAGGCCGATCAGCAGCACGCCCACCAGCAGCGCGGTGGTGTTGCACACCGCCACCAGCTTTCGGCGCCACAGGTCGAAGGAGACGATCGGCTCCTGCGCGCGGCGTTCCTGCCAGACGAAAGCCGCGCCGCTCACCACGCACACGGCGGCGAAGCCCGCCATGACAGGCCAGGAGCTATCGGTCTCGCTGAGGATGATCAGCAACGAGGCGATGGCGATGGTGAGGAGGCCGGCGCCGAGATAGTCGATCGGGCTCTCGCGCGGCTCGATCTTCTCATGCAGGAACATCACGAAGCCGACCATCGACAGGATGCCGATGGGGATGTTCATCCAGAAGATCCAGACCCACGACACATGGTCCACCAGCACGCCGCCCACCAGCGGCCCCACCACCGCCGAGCCGGCCCAGACACTGGCGACGAAGCCCTGCACCTTGCCGCGTTCCTCCAGCTTGTAGAGGTCGCCGATGAGCGTGATGGTGATGGGCTGGATCGCCCCGGCGCCGATGCCCTGAAGCAGGCGAAACCCCACCAGGGACAGCATCGACCAGGACAGCCCGCACATCAGCGAGCCGAACAGGAACAGGGCGGTCCCGGCGATCAGCGTCGGCTTGCGCCCGAACACGTCCGCGAGCTTGCCATAGATGACGGTGGTGGTGGTCTGCGCCAGGAGGAAGGACGAGAACACCCAGCTGTAATGCCCGAACCCACCGAACTGCCCGACGATGCTCGGCATGGCGGTCGCCACGATGGTGGCTTCGATCGCCACCATGAAGGTGGACAGGAGGATCGCCCCGACCACATAGGGACGCTGGCGTGCGGTGACGTTTACGGACATGGGCGACCATCGAAAAGCGCACCACGCCTGCCCCGCATCGACAGGCAAAGAGCCTTATCTGCGGCGCGCGGGCGGCGGGATGAAAGGGAAAAAATCTGAGACGGTTCTGGAGCGTTGACTGTCGAGGTGCAAAAGATCGAGCGCGGCGGCAAAGGCCCGCGCAACGCCAGCCCCAAAGAACCCCAGCCGGACCACCCGCACAAGGCGCAAACCGGCATACCGCAAGGGCGACGCCCGCCCTGCCCGCATAGCAGGCAAAACCGGCCGAAGGCGGGAGGCAGAACCGCCTTCAGAGCAGTCCCAACCGCCCCAAACTCTCCCCCGCCGCGACAATCGCATCCTCCGGCGCCCTCGGCGTCCAGCCCAGCAGCCGGATCGCCTTTTCGCTGGTGGCGTTGCGCACCACGCCCAGCAGGGGCACGGCGGGGCGTGCCATGGGGGCGACAAGGGCAGCGAGGCGCACCACGAAATCAGGCAGTTGATGGCGCGGCGCCTTGCGGGCGGCATCCCCCAGGCGGGCGCGCAGGACGGCGGCGATCTCGCGCAGCCACATGAACTCGCCCGAAGTGGCGATGAAGCGTTGGCCGGCGGCGGCGGGGTCGAGCATGGCACGCACATGCAGGTCCACCACGTCGCGCACGTCCACCACGCCGAAATTGATGCGCGGGACCACCGGGATCGCGCCGGTCAGCATACCTTTGATGATGGCGAGCGAGCCGTTCAAGTCCGGCCCCAAGGCGGGGCCGAAGATGCCTGTGGGGTTGATCGCCGCCATCTCCATGCCGCCGCCCTCGCGGGCGATGAAATCCCAGGCGGCGCGCTCGGCCAGGGTCTTGGAGCGCATGTAGGCCGGCACTTCGGGATGGGTCGGGTCGGTCCAGCAGGTCTCGTCGAACGGCGCCGTCCGCCCCGGCTGCCCATAGCCGATGGCGGCAAAGGAGGAGGTGAGAACCACCCGCTTCACCCCGGCATCGCGCGCCGCCCGCAGCACCCGCAGCGTGCCCTCTCGCGCCGGCACGATGAGGTCATCCTCATTCGCGGGCTGGCGCAGCGGCATGGGCGAGGCGACATGCAGGACATAGTCGCAGCCGGCCACCGCGGCCGTCCAGCCATCATCTTTCAGAAGGTCGGCGGCAAACAAAGAGAGGCGCGCACCCGCATCCGCGCCACCACGCGCCACCATGGCGCGCACCTCTCCACCGCGCGCGAGGTCGCGCACCGTGGCATGAACCGAGTGCCCGGCGTTCAGAAGCTGGACGATGGCATGGCTTCCGACGAAGCCCGACCCGCCCGTGACCAGAACCGTGCTCATGCGCTTCTCCTTCTGCCGGGACGCGGCCGTTTCGTGATGCGCTGTCCACTCTAGGTCGCCCCCTCTCCCGCTTGCAGGGAGTCCGTGATGTTGCTTGAGTGACCGCGCGATGCTCCCTCTCCCCGCGGGGGAGAGGGTTGGGGTGAGGGGGGACAACCCTCTCCAGTCCTGAAATGGCGGAGCCCCCTCACCCGTCTGCTACGCAGCCGACCTCTCCCCCTCGGGGCGAGGTGAAAACAGCCCAGCCTCTGCACTCAACGAACCGTGGCACTTGGCGAGATCCCTTTCCCAGGGCTCTCGCAAGCGGGAGAGAGAAACACCCGCCCCCCAGATCATCCACCCTCACCCGCCAAACCGCCGCCACACCTCATCGCTTGCCGGCAGCGAGGCGCCGGTTTCGTCCACCGCGTTCTCATCCAGCCAACGCTCCGAGCCGGGCAGCAGAGCGGCGTAGACCTGGGCGCACAAGGCCCGCGCGGCGGTACCCGGCCAATCCGGCGGCAGCACCTCGGCCGGCAGGATGGGATCGCGCAGCACGATGCGGCGATAATCGTGGATCAGCAGCACCCGCGCCACCAGGCAATCGAGGTCGGACAGCCCCCGCCCCGCCGCGACGGCGGCGCGCAGCGGGCCGAACGCCTCCAGGAAACGGGCATAGTCTGCCCCGGTTTCTTCCAGCGGCCAGCTGCGCGCGGCGAGCGCGCGGTTGGCCGCGTCATCGCCTCCTGCTTGGAGGAGCACCGCGTCCACCGCCTCCCCCGGCACCGGCGTGCCGCCGGGCGCGATCCACACGCCGGGCGCGGGCGAGCCGAAGTCCGCCGCTTCCAGCGCGGCACGGACTGAGGTGTCGGCGAGCAGCATGTCGAAATGCCCGGCCCAGGCCGGCGGGCGGGGATTGTAGATATGCTCGGAGGCCTGACGGAAGGTGTCGCGCCCCTTCTCGGCGAGCCGGTAATAGGAGTTGCGCCCCACCTTGGTGCGCTCCAGCCAGCCGTCCGAAGCAAGCCGCGACATGGCGGTGCGCACCACGCCGTCCGAGATGTCCAGCGCCTTGAAGAAGGCTGAGAGCGTGCCCAACCACACGCTGCCGCCACGCGGCACGATGGCATCGCCATAGACCGTGACGATGATGGACCAGGTGCGCGAGGGCTCGGCGCGGACATGATCGAGGATGGGAGCAAGGGCACGCGACATGGCTTGATGCATAAAGCGCGGACGGCGTGGGCGAAAGAGGCCCGCCGATTTCGCCCGCACGCGACGGGCGCCCGCTCAAAGGCGCGTCGCAAAATAGCCGAGGACGGCGCGGCAGCGCGCCCGGAGCGCAATGCCGCACCGGCCAAAAACCTGCCGCAGCAAGGACTTCACGGCTTGTTTTACTTGCTCAGCTTGGCCGCTTGCAATAGACATAGCGAAATCGCCGCAGTGTGAATTGAGCCCTCCTGAAAGAGAATTCTCTCATCCTGTCCGGCTCGTAGAACAGGTTGCCGGAGCAATAGACCTTCTATCGTGAGGTCATGAAACTCGCGGCCAACGAGGAAACGCTTATGGGTCTGCCTTCCCCTCAGCTGCTTGCGGAACTCTCCGATATTCTCGACGGCTCGCACCAATCAAACAAGATGGGCTTCTGGAGCGAGAAGGACCAGCGCGCTGAGCTTGCGCGGCTCGGCAGCCCGCCGCCGGCACCGGGGTCGAGGCCCACGCTGGATAAGGCCGCATACTACGCCAAGAAGGGCGTCGGCACAGCCGCACCCAAGCTGGCGGCGACAGCTGGAAGCGCGCTCATTCATGGCGGTGTCTCGGTTGGCGGGAACGTCAACGTCCTGCACCACGCCATCCCGATGACCACAACCTTGGCGCCGTTCGGCTCGGCGATTACCGCGTGGATCAGTATGGCGACCGTCGCCGTGCAGGCGGGGAAGGTGCTCGATCTCTACACATTGAGAGACGATGCCCGCGGCGGAAAGCACGGCGCCACAGTCTATTACTGCAACTGCACGCAGTGCGAGAAGAATATCCAATATATCATCGACAAGAAAGAGCGGAACGTCGGAGTTGTCGCGGTTTCCGTCGGCACGCTGGGTGTCGCGGGGATTTTGAAGATCTTCCACTCCACGGGGAAGAAGCTCAAGTCCATGATCGCCAAAGAGGTGAGGCCGAAGGAACAGGTCAGCAGGGATTTGATCACGTCCGGCAAGGAGAATGGCTGCCTCGCGGCTCTGGCGACCATATTCCTGCTGTCCGGCTCCTGGACCAATGGCTACCGGGACAAAAGCACCATGGAAGCAGCGGTCCTGACCCTGACCGCAGTGGATGGCTGGAAGAAGCTCAAGGACAACTGGTAGGCGGCGGCCCGCCTCGTTACCGCGCCTTCGCGAGGCCGGCTTTGACCGACGCGCGGACCACGGGTTCCGCTGAGGGCGCCTCCGCGGCAAGCGGCGTCGAGGCGGGCGGCGCCGAGGCAGGCGGCGTCGAGGCAGGCGGCGTCGAGGCAGGCGGCGTCGAGGCAGGCGGCACTGAGTCCAGCGTCACCGCAGCCAGCGCCCGCGCGGCCCCGCCCGCCAGCATCTGCGTAACGAGGCGGGCATATTCGGCGCGGGTCAGGCCCTTGCCGTCGCGGAACCAGAGATAGTGCCAGTTCAGCATGCCGAACAGCGACATGGTGATGGGCTTCAGCAGCGGTCCGCGGCCGATCTCCGGCACCGCCTCGGCGATGGCATCGGAGAACAGCACCACCAGGGTCCGCTCCATGCCGCGCAGGATTTCCTGCCGCTCCTCGGGAAGCAGCTTGAGATTGGCGATCTGGATCTGATGCTCGGCATCGGCATCGCGATAGGCTTCGAGCAGAGCGGTGGAAATGGCGAACAGGCGGTCTTCCGGGTCGGATGCGCCGGCAATCGCCGCCTCCACCACGGAGATCAGCATCTCCAGATGGTCGCAGATGATGTCGAACAGCACCGCTTCCTTGTCGGGGTAGTAGTGGTACAGCAACGCCTTGGAGACGCCGCACGCGTCCGCGATCATGGTGATCGAGGTGCCTGAATAGCCGTATTGCGCGAACAGTTCCGCCGACCTGTGCAGGATGGCCAGCCGCTTGGTGTCGTAATCCTGGGCGCGGGTGCGAGCCATCCTTGCTTCCATCCAGCCTTCGCGCGGGCGGTGTGGCGCCACGGCGCCGGCGCCTTGCATGCGCGCCGGTCATTGTCCGGCCTATCAAAGATTGTCCGGTTGATGGTTCAATCTAACCCAGCGCGCGCAGGATCGCCACGGATAAGATTGACCAATCGGTCGGTTAATCATAGATTGCCGGTGCTGCTGCGCTTCCGTAAGGTCGCGGCAGCGTGGAGGCGGGCCAACCCGCTCCTTTCGACCGGCCTTTTTGGGAGGAACGCCACATGGGAACGTCCGTCGCCGGACGATGGGCGCTGCGCGCCGTCGCCGCTGCTGCATTGATTTCTTCGTCCGCTTTCGCCGCCGATCCTGTGAAGATCGGCTCGGTGGTCTCCGCCACCGGCCCCGCCGCCTTCCTGGGCGATCCGGAAGCCAAGACGCTCAAGCTTTATGTGGACGAGCTGAACAAGAAGGGCGGGCTGCTCGGCCGCCCGGTCGAGCTGGTGCTCTATGACGATGGTGGGGACGCCAACAAGGCGCGCACCTTCGCCACCCGCCTGGTGGAAGACGACAAGGTGATCGCCATGGTCGGCGGCACCACCACCGGCACCACCATGGCCATGGCCCCGGTGTTCGAGGACGCCAAGCTGCCGTTCATCTCGCTCGCCGGCGCCATCGAGATCGTCGAGCCGGTCCGCGCCTTCGTCTTCAAGACGCCGCACACCGACAAGACCGCCTGCCAGAAGATCTTCGAGGACATGAAGTCCAAGGGCTTCACCAAGATCGGCATGATCTCGGGCACCGACGGTTTCGGCAAATCCATGCGCGCCCAGTGCCTGAAGGTGATCGGCGACTACGGCATCTCGGTGCTGGTGGATGAGAATTACGGCGCCACCGATTCCGACATGACGCCCCAGCTCAACAAGATCAAGAACACCGCCGGCATCCAGGCGGTGCTCAACCCCGGCTTCGGCCAGGGCCCGGCGATCGTGACCCGCAACTACGCCCAGCTCGGCATCACCCTGCCGCTCTATGAGAGCCACGGCGTTGCCTCCAAGAGCTATGTGGAGCTTGCCGGCCCCGCCGCCGAAGGCGTCCGCCTGCCCGCCCCTGCCCTGCTGGTGGTGGACAAGCTGCCCGCCGACGACAAGCAGAAGGCGATCGCCACCGAATACAAGGCCTCCTACGAGAAGGCGACCGGCCAGCCGGTCTCGACCTTCGGCGGCTACGGCTTCGACGGCATCCAGATTCTGGTGAAGGCGATCGAGGCCGCCAAGTCCACCGACCCGCAGAAGGTTCGCGATGCCATCGAAGGCACCAAGAATTATGTGGGCGTGACCGGCATCTACACCATGTCCCCCACCGACCATCTTGGCCTGGGCACGGACTCGTTCCGCATGCTCCAGATCAAGGGCGGCGACTGGGTGATGGAAGGCAAGTAGGCAAAACGGCGCCCCTCCCGCTCAACGCGCCCCTCCCCCCCCTTGAGGGGGAGGGTTGGGGTGGGGGGTATGGCGCCGCCAGGAACACCTCCGCCGGATCAAGTGGAGAGAGTACCCCCCACCCTGCCCTCCCCCTCAAGGGGGGAGGGAGGCGAACGGCGGGATCGGGAAAATTCTGATAGGGCGCAGCGAGCACACATGGCCGAGTTCCTGCAACTGGTGTTCTCGGGGCTGACGGTGGGCGCGGTCTATGCGCTCGTCGCCCTCGGCTTCACGCTCATCTACAACGCCTCGGACGTCATCAATTTCGCCCAGGGCGATTTCGTGATGATCGGCGGCATGGGCACGGTGTTTCTCGCCTCCGCCGGCCTCGCTTTGCCGGTGGCCGCGTTCATCGCCATCGTCGGCGCGGTGATCGTCGGCCTGCTGCTGCATCGCCTCGCCATCGAGCCGGCGCGGGGCGCCTCGCCGGTGGCGCTCATCATGATCACCATCGGCGCGTCCATCTTCATCAAGGGCGTGGCGCAGGTGGTGTTCGACAAGCAGTTCCATTCCCTGCCCGCCTTCTCCGGCGATGCGCCGATCGCGGTCGGCGGCGCGACGATCCTGCCGCAGAGCATCTGGGTGATGGGCGTTGCCCTCGCCCTGTTCGTGGCGCTCTATCTGTTTCTGGAAAAGACCCTGCTGGGCAAGGCGCTGCTCGCCACCGCCGCCAACCGGCTCGCGGCGCGTCTCGTCGGCATCAACGTCACCGTTATCCTGGCGCTGGCCTTCGGCGTTTCGGCCGCCATCGGCGCCATCGCCGGCGTAGTGGTCACGCCCATCACCCTCACGCGCTATGATGTCGGCACCCTATTCGCCCTGAAGGGCTTCGCCGCCGCCATGGTGGGCGGCATGGGCAATCCGCTGGGCGCCGTGGTCGGCGGCCTGCTGATCGGTCTGCTGGAGGCGTTCGGCGCCGGCTACATCTCCTCCACCTACAAGGATGCGGTTGCCTTCGTGGTGATCCTGCTGGTGCTGTTCTTCATGCCGCGCGGCCTGTTCGGCGGCCGCTCGGTGGAGCGCGTGTGATGCTGGCGAGACTGATCCGCTCGCGTCTCTCGACGCTGATTTTCCTCGCGATCATCATCGCGGTGATCCCCTGGCTTGCCCCCTCCGCCTTCTATCTCAGGGTGGCGGCGGTGGTGTGGGTGTTCGCGCTTGCCGCCCTCGGCCTCACCATTCTCATGGGCTATGCCGGGCAGGTGAGCCTGGGCCATGCCGGCTTCCTCGGCATCGGCGGCTATGCGGTCGCCATCGGCCCGGCCCATTTCGGGCTCAACCCGGTGCTGTCCCTTTTTATCGGCGCGGCGCTGTCCGGCCTCCTGGCCTTCATCGTCGGGCGGCCGATCCTGCGGCTGAAAGGCTATTACCTCGCCATCGCGACGCTGGGCTTCGGCGTCATCCTGGCGCTGGTCTTCCATAGCGAAAGCCAATGGACCGGCGGGCCGGACGGCATGCAGGTGGCCCGCGCCACCGTGCTCGGCTGGCGCATCTCCGGTGCCTCCACATGGTATTGGGTGACGGGCGGCGCGCTGATGATCGGCGCCTGGCTAGCGCTCAATATCGAGGCAAGCCCGACAGGCCGCGCCTTGCGCGCGTTGCACGACAGCGAAGTGGCAGCGGCGGGCGCCGGCATCGACGTCACCCGCAAGAAGCTCGCCGCCTTTGTCATCGCCGCCATCTATGCCGCCTTCGCAGGCGGGCTGCTGGCGGGCATGAACGGGCTCGTGACGCCGGATACCGCGAGCTTCATGCATTCCATCGAATTGGTGGCGATGGTGATCATCGGCGGGCTCGGTTCCGTGCTCGGCGCGGTGGTGGGCGCAGCCTTCCTGGTGGTGCTGCCCCAGGCGCTGACCGCGCTTCAGGAATATGAGCAGGCGGTGCTGGGCCTGCTCATCATGGTCTTCATGATCTTCCTGCCTGCCGGCATCGTGCCCACCCTGCGCAAATGGCTGCTGGAGCGCCTGTCATGAGCCTGCTCGCGGTCGAAAACCTCGGCATCTCGTTCGGCGGCCTGATCGCCGTGGACGGCGTCGGCTTCACGGTGGAGCCGGGCCAGATCTTTTCCATCATCGGTCCCAACGGCGCGGGCAAGACCACGCTGTTCAACCTCGTCACCGGCATCTACACGCCCCAGCGCGGGCGGGTGTCCATGGCGGGCGAGGTCATGACCGGCCTTGCGCCCCACCTGCTGGCGCGGCGCGGCATGTCGCGCACCTTCCAGAACCTGCAAATCTTCTTCCGCATGAGCGCGCTGGAAAACGTCATGGTGGGCCGGCATTTGTCGGAGCGCACCTCGTTCGTCTCCGACCTGTTCGGACTGCCGTCCGCCGGACGGCAGAACAAGATCACCCGCGACGCCGCCCAGGCGCTGCTGGAACGGGTGGGCCTGGGAGATACCGCTGGCACCACCGCCGGCTCGCTCTCCTATGGCGCCCTGAAGCGCCTGGAGATCGCCCGCGCGCTCGCCGCCGAGCCGAAGGTTCTGCTGCTGGACGAACCCGCCGCCGGCTGCAATGCGGTGGAGACACAGGCCATCGAGCATCTGATCTGCGACATCGCCAAGAGCGGCGTCGGCGTGGTCCTGATCGAGCACGACATGAAGCTGGTGATGAAGATTTCCGACCGGGTTCTGGTCCTGGCCCAAGGCCGGCGCCTCGCGGAGGGGCCGCCGCGCGCGGTGCGCGAGGACCCGGCCGTCATCGCCGCCTATCTCGGTGAACACGGCGCACGGGAGGCAGACCGTGCTCAAGGTTGAAAGCCTCAACTCGGCCTATGGCCGCATCTCGGTTCTGCACGATGTGAGCCTGGAGGTGCGCACCGGCGAGATCGTCGCGCTGGTCGGCTCCAACGGCGCCGGCAAGACCACGCTGCTGCGCACCCTCTCCGGCGTGCAGCCCACCGCCTCCGGGCGGATCCTGTTCGAGGGCGCCGCCATCGAGCGGCTGGAGCCCCATGCCCGTGTGGCGCTGGGCATCGCGCAATCGCCCGAGGGGCGGCAGGTGTTCGGCCCGCTCTCGGTGGAGGACAATCTGAAGCTCGGCGCCTTCCGGCGGCGCAGTCCCGAGGCCGGCGCGCTGGCCCGCATCTACGACATGTTTCCGGTGCTGGCGGAAAAGCGCCGCATCCCCGCCATGAGCCTGTCCGGTGGGCAGCAGCAGATGCTCGCCATCGGCCGCGCGCTGATGGCGGCGCCCAAGCTGCTGCTGCTGGACGAACCCTCGCTCGGCCTCGCGCCCCTGCTGATCGACCAGATTCTCGCCGCCGTGGTGCGGCTGAAAAGCGAGGGCATCACGGTGCTGCTGGTGGAGCAGAATGCCTCCGCCGCATTGGCCATCGCCGACCGAGGCTATGTGCTGGAAACCGGGCATGTGGTTCTGGAGGGCGAAGGCCAGGCGCTGCTGGACGATCCGAAGGTTCGTGCCGCCTATCTGGGCCTGTGACGCGGCCCGCGCTTAAGGCGACTGCCCAATAATCGGGCAGTTACGGAAATATAAGAAAAAAATCTTAGAGACTATATTCCTTTTATCTGTCGTCTGTGTTAGCGTCCTTTCACCTTGCACCAAGGAGGGGCGCGTCCGGAGCGACCTGATGTGTGGTGTTTGGGGCGGTTGTCCGACGGGACCGGGATTAACGCCCCCGGGACTGTTAGCCAAGGAGGCCCAAGGGCGTGACGCATGGATCCGGGACTGGTTCGTCCGGTGCTAATGGGAGAACTTATTACCCACTCGGCGTCAGCGAGAAGCCATAAATCACCGCGTGGGAGTGGAGGGGCGAAGGCCCTGATATCAACTTTCACCTCGGCGCGCGTCTGCCGACGCGCCATCCACTCCCACATCCCTCCACCCTCGCCGGAAACGGCGGGGATAAAGGTGTTGGGCACGACCCCCTCCGATTTTCCCCTCCCCCCTTGAGGGGGAGGGCAGGGTGGGGGGTATCTCTCCACTGGGTGCGGAGGTGGTGGTTTGGGCGGCGCCATACCCCCCACCCCAACCCTCCCCCTCAAGGGGGGAGGGAGCTAAAGGAAGGGCGAAACGGCGGGGATGCTGGTGTCGATGTCTGGGTTTCCATCCCCCCTTGAGGGGGAGGGCTAGGGTGAGGGGGAGACGGCGTCGCTTGGCCGGGGAAAGGATGCGAAAGCGTGCGCCGACTTGGAAGCCCCGCGCGAGCCCCTCGGATTTCCCCCTCACCCAAGGGGGAAGGGAATTACAGCAAGCGGGAGGGCAAGCTTAAGCGCGCACCCCGTGGCACATGCCTTGCTTGCCTTTAGGGCAAACAGGGAGAGCACAATGAGGTCCTTCTTTTCCGCCCTCGCCGGCGCCGCCGCGCTGCTGGGCGCCGCCATCCCGGCCCTGGCCGACACCGACATCAAATTCGCGCTGGACTGGAAGTTCGAGGGTCCATCCGCGCCCTATTTCGTCGCCATCGACAAGGGCTACTACAAGGCCGAGGGCCTCAACGTGACCATCGATAGCGGCCCCGGCTCGGTCGCCGGCATCGCGCGCATCGCGGCGGGCACCTACCCGCTCGGCTTCTTCGACATCAATTCGCTGGTGAAGTTCCGCGACCAGAACCCCGACAAGGGCGTGAAGGCCGTGCTGATGGTCTACGACAAGCCGCCCTTCTCCATCGTCACCCTGGCGAAGACCGGCATCACCAAGCCGAAGGACCTGGAAGGCAAGGTGCTGGGCGCGCCCGCGCCGGACGGCGCGTTCGCCCAGTGGAAGGCGTTCGTGAAGGAAAACGGCATCGACGCCGACAAGGTGAAGATCGAGAACGTCGGCTTCCCGGTGCGCGAGCCCATGCTGGCGGACGGCAAGGTGGACGCCATCACCGGCTTCTCCTTCTCCTCCTATTTCAACTTGCTGCAAAAGGGCCTCAAGCCCGAGGACATCAAGGTGATGCTGATGTCCGACTACGGCCTCGTGCTGTACGGCAACGCCGTGGTGGTGAACGACGAGTTCGCCAAGGCGCACCCCAAGGATGTCGCCGGCTTCGTGCGTGCAACCATCAAGGGCATCATCGACACCGTCGCCAATCCCGAGGACGCCATCAAGTCCGTGATGAAGCGCAATGAAACCGGCGACGAGAAGATCGAACTCGCCCGGCTGAAGATGGCCATCAAAGACAATATCGCCACCGAGTGGGTGACGGCGAACGGCATCGGCGGCATCGACCGGGACCGCATGAACAAGTCCATCGACCAGATCGCCGTCACCTATGACTTCAAGGCCAAGCTGCCGACCTCCGTCGACATCTTCACCGAGGAATTCCTCCCCCCGGCCGCCGCGCGCAAGCTGAAGTGAAGGGCACCTTCACAAGCACAGCCCACCCCCTCTCCCGCTTGCGGGGGAGGGCTGGGGAGGGGGCAGGTGAAGCAGGGCAACGCCGAGACTTCGAGGGGAGCGCATTTCCCCCTCCCTCGCCCTCCCCCGCAAGCGGGAGAGGGAATCCCCGTGACCTCTTCTTGAAAGCCCAACCGTGATCCGCCTCCACGACGTCACCCTGTCCTATAGCGGTCGCGCCGGCCTCGTGACCGCCCTCGCCCACACCTCCATCAAGGTGGAGAAGGGCGAGTTCGCCGCCGTGGTCGGCCCTTCCGGCTGCGGCAAGTCCACCCTGATGAAGCTGGTGACGGGCCTGATCCGCCCCACCAAGGGAAAGGTGGAGGTGGAAGGCAAGGAAGTGACCGGGCCGGTGAAAGTGGCTGGCATGGCGTTCCAGTCCGCCAACATGCTGCCCTGGCGCACCGTGATCGAGAACGTGATGCTGCCGCTGGAGATCGTCGAGCCGCACCGCAGCCGGTTCCGCCGCGACAAGGCCGCCTATCGCGAGCAGGCGCTGGACCTGCTCGGCGTGGTCGGCCTGCGTGATTTCGCCGACCGCTTTCCCTGGGAAATGTCCGGCGGCATGCAGCAGCGCGCCTCGCTCTGCCGGGCGCTCATCCATGAGCCGGCGCTGCTGATGCTGGATGAGCCGTTCGCGGCGCTCGATGCCTTCACCCGCGAGGAATTGTGGGTGGTGCTGCGCGACCTCTGGCAGCGCCTGGGCTTCACCGTCGTGCTGGTGACGCACGATCTGCGCGAGGCCGCGTTTCTGGCCGACACCATCCATGTCATGAGCGCCCGGCCCGGCCATATCGTGGAGAGCCGCACCGTGGAGTTCCCGCGTCCCCGTCCGCTGGAGGTCTGCTACACGCCGCCCTTCACCGACCTCGTCCACGCGTTGCGCGGCAAGATCGCGGAGGTTCGGCAGGCATGAAAATCACCGCTGAGGATCTCACCCCCGTCATCTTCACGGTCGCGATTTTCGTGGTCTGGGAGGCGGTCTGCTATCTCTTCAAGATCGACAGCTTCATCCTGCCGGCACCGAGCCTGATCTTCGCCGCCATGGGCCATTATTGGTGGCCCCTGCTGAAGAATTCCTACGTCACGCTCTGGACCACCGTGGTCGGTTTCATCCTGGCGGTGGCGTTCGGCATCGCGCTGGGCATCCTGGTGGGCTGGTCCCGGGCGATCTATCGCGGGCTTTACCCGGTCATGATCGGCTTCAATTCCATCCCCAAGGTGGCGGTGGTGCCGATCCTCATCATGTGGTTCGGCATCGGCGAAATCCCCGCCATCCTCACTGCCTTCCTCATCTCCTTCTTCCCCATCGTGGTGAACGTCGCCACTGGCCTTGCCACCACCGAGCCGGAGCTTGAGGACGTGATGCGGGCGCTCGGCGCCAGCAAGCTCGACATCATGCGCAAGGTGGGTATTCCCCGAACCGGACCCTACCTGTTCGGCGCGCTGAAGGTCGCCATCACGCTCGCCTTCGTGGGGGCCGTAGTTTCCGAGACCATCGGCGCGAACGCGGGGCTCGGGCACCTGATGGTCCAGGCCGGCTCCAACTTCCAGATGCCGCTGGTGTTCGCCGGCCTCCTGGCGCTCGCGATCGAGGGCATCCTCATGTACGCGGTGTTCGCCGTGATGGAGAAGCGCATGGTGAGCTGGGCGTTCCGCTCCTCCATGAGCGCGGCCGCCTGAAGCTGCGGCCGCCCGGTGCATCACCGGGCGGCGCGCAACGTCACTGGATCGCGACGGGCTGAAAGCCGATCCGCTTGGTGATGGCGGCCTGATAGTCCAGGTCCTTCTTGAGATAGGCGGCGTATTCCTCGGGGGTCGAGCCCACCGGAACCAGATCGGCCAGTTCGAAGGCCTTGATCACCTCCGGCTCCTTCACCGCCTTCTGCGCTTCCTTTGAGAGCTTCTCGACAATCGCATCCGGCGTACCCGCCGGCACCAGGAAGCCGAAGAAGCCGGTCATCACCACGTCCGGCATGCCGAGTTCCGTGAAGGTCGGCACGTCAGGCAAGGCCGGCGCGCGCTTGGTGCCGGTGATCGCCAGCGCCCGCACCTTGCCGTCCTTGATAAGTGCCGCAGCGGCGGAGGTGAGGACAAAGCCGACATCCACATGCCCACCGATCAGGTCGTTGATGATCAGCGGCGTGCCGCGATAGGGCACCGGGGCGAAGGTGACCCCCGCCGCATTCTGGAACAATTCGCCCGTGATGTGGGTGACATTGCCGATGCCGGCATGGCCGAACAGGATCTTGCCAGGCTCCTTCTTGGCGAGGGCGACCAGTTCCGGCACCGTCTTCACCGGCAGGGAATTGCGGACGATCAGCACCTGCCCATAGGGCGCCTCGGCCAGCAGGCTGACAGCCTTGAAATCCTTGATCGGATCGAACGGCAGATCCTTCACCACGCTCGGGTTCGCGGTGTGCGAGCCGGTGGTTAGGAGGATCGTGTACCCATCCGGCGCGGCACGGGCGACGCCGCCGGCCGCGATGATGCCGTTGGCACCGGGCTTGTTCTCGATGATGACGGGCTGCCCGAAATCCTTGGACATGACATCCGCCATCGGCCGGCCGACGGTATCGATCGGCCCACCCGCCGCGAACGGGATCACGATCTTGATGGGGTGGTTCGGATAATTCGCCGCCCCTTGGGGCTGCCCTTGGGCCTGCGCGGAGCCGCTCTGGCCTCCGACGAAAAACACGCCAGCCAGCAAGAGGGCTACGGCGGCGCCTGCCGACCTGCCGTCACGCAAACCAGCCCGCGTCGAAATGCGTGCACGGAAAGTCCCATACATGTTCAGTTCTCCTTGGCCATCCCTACGTTTGCGCATGCTGGACTTTCGCCAGTCTTTGCCGCCGAAATCTAAGCCTTCCCTAAAGAGACCAAGATTGACATATACAAACGAATGTTTATTCGTAAACAAACGTTTGAATACGTCAAGGGAAAACGCCGCCATCGCAAGCGCGGCGACCGGGAAGCAACAAGGAGAGAAACCCATGAGTTCAGAGTCCAGCGTCGTCGCCGATGGCATGCGGATCGACTGGGATGTTGCGATCACGATGAGCGACGGCATCGTGCTGCGCGCCGACGTGTTCCGGCCCATCGCGGACGGGAATTATCCCGTGGTGCTCAGCCATGGCCCCTACGCCAAGGGGCTGCTGTTCCAGGAGGGTTTCAAAGGCAATTGGGACCGCATGGTCGCGGCCTTTCCGGAGATCACGGAAGGCACGTCCAACAAGTATCAGAACTGGGAACTCGTGGACCCGGAGAAGTGGGTGCCGGACGGCTACGTCTGCGTGCGCATCGATTCCCGCGGCTCGGGCCGCTCACCCGGCTTCCTCGACGTGTGGTCGCCGCGTGAGACGCAGGACCTCTACGAATGCGTGGAATGGTGCGGCGTGCAGCCCTGGTCCAACGGCAAGGTCGGGATCAACGGGATTTCCTATTACGCCATGAACCAATGGCATGTCGCCGCGCTTCAGCCGCCACACCTCGCAGCCATCTGCGTGTGGGAAGGCGCCCACGACTATTACCGTGAATTCTCACGTCATGGCGGCATCTTGTGCCGCTTCCTGACGGCGTGGTTCAACCGTCAGGTGGCGCGCGTGCAGCACGGGGTGGGCGACAACGGCTTCCGCTCCCCCACCACAGGGGAAACGGTGGCAGGGCCTGCCACGCTCAGCGCCGAGGAACTCGCAAAGAACCGGGTCGATCCCGGCATCGAGATTCTCGCCCGGCCGCTGGAGGACGACTATTATCGCTCCCGCACCGCCGACCTCTCCAAGGTGGTGGCGCCCCTGCTCTCCTCCGCCAACTGGGGCGGCATGGGCCTGCATCCGCGCGGCAATTTTGAAGGATATCTCGGCGCCGCCAGCAAGGACAAATGGCTGGAAGTGCACGGGGATTCTCACTTCTCCCCGTTCTATCGCGATGCCGGCGTCGCGCTTCAGAAGCAGTTCCTGGGCTATTATCTCAAGGGCGAGGAAAACGGCTGGAAGGATCGCCCCCTGGTGGAACTCCACATCCGCCATCCCGACGAGAAGTTCGTCATTCGCGCCGAAAACGAATGGCCGCTTGCCCGCACGCAGTGGACCAAATTCTACCTGACACCGGAACGCAGCTTCGGCCCGAAGGCGGCCTCCGGCAGCGCCATCACCTATGAGGCCATGGGCGAAGGCGTCACCTTCTCCACGGCGCCGCTCACTGAAGAGGTGGAGATCACCGGACCGGTGGCGGCAAAGCTGTTCCTGTCCTCGGAAACCAGCGATGCGGACGTCTTCCTGGCGCTGCGGGTCTACGATCCCAAGGACAAGGAAGTGCTGTTCATCGGCTCCAACGATCCGCGTGTGCCGGTGGGTCTCGGCTGGCTGCGGGCCTCGCACCGCAAGCTTGATCCTGTGAAGTCGACGCCTTATCGCCCCTGGCACAGCCACGACGAATTGCAGCCGCTCGAGCCCGGCAAGCCGGTGGAACTCGATGTTGAGATCTGGAACACGTCGATCGTTGTGCCAAAGGGCTACCGGATCGCCGTCACCATCAAGGGCAACGACTATGACCACGGCCTCGGCGTGGCCGAGGTGGCGAACGCCATGTATCCCATGAAGGGCGTCGGGCCGTTCCTGCACGACATTGAGGAAGACCGCCCGCCGGCCATCTTCGGCAAGAGCTATACCCTGCATTTCGATGCCGGGAAGGAGCCGTATTTGCTTCTGCCGGTTATTCCCGGCTGACCCCCGGCCCCTCTCCTTGAGGTGGGAGAGGGGTCACTCTGCTGGAGTTGGCGCCGCGTTCGGCTCGCGCGGCGCAACCAGCATAAGTGCCTGACGCAACAGCGCCTCACGGATCTTGGCAGCATTCTCCTTCTTCGACCACGCTTCCACGGCGACTTCTGCCGTGGAATCCGTGACCTTGGTCAAGGTGACGCTGGGAGCAGGGGAAGGCAGAACGGCAGGCTCGTGTGCCAGCATGTCTTGAATTCGATCCATCACCATCTGCGGATCATTGGCCAGCGCGACCGGCAAGGTGACGCTGATATGTGCTGTTTCTGAGGTATCGTAGGTAGACCGATTGATGAGCGCAGCCCCCCAAACCTGACCATTCGGGATGAGGATCTGGATATTCTCTCCGCTCATTAATTCCGTCATGAATAGATTCAGATTCCGCACCGTTCCGGCTCTGCCGCCCACCTCAATATTGTCCCCGATACGAAACGGGCGGAACAGCAGTAGCATCACCCCAGCCGCCATATTGGACAGGGTGCCCTGAAGCGCGAGGCCAACAGCGAGGGACGCCGCGCCGAGCACCGCCACAAGGCTGGTGGCCTGGATGCCGACAACTTGAAGGATCAGCACGAACGAAACCACGATGACAGCATATTTGGCGAGGTTCGACACGAACGCCGCCACGGTGCGGTCCATGTGCTTCGACACCATGAGCCCGCGATAGGTCAGGCGCTCCGCGAAGCTCGCCGCCCACCAACCGATGAACCCGATGGTCAGCGCGCCAAGACCATTTATGCCATAAATGATCGCGAGTTCGCCGAGGCGGTTGAAGTCCAAATTCATGTCGCATCCTTGAGTGCCGGAAGCGCGTTCACGGCCCGTGCACGTCAGAAAGAGCGTGCTTTCCTCATCGGCAACGACCCGGCACGTCACAGGTTCCCGGTGCAACGCGGCGCCGCTCTCACGCCACCATGCACGCGGCAAGTCTCGATCTCGCCAAAGGTCATGAACTCGCAAGGTCAGGACTTTCGGACATGCAACTGCCGGCTGATCTCGCAATTCGCGGGATCCGTACTCGCGACTCAGGACGCCGCGAGGGATGCTGTTGGCTTACACTCGCCCCCTGGTGCCGGAATGACCGGCACCGCTCAGGCCACGCTCAGTCGCTCATTTTCGCGATCATGGCATCGGACAACTCGAAGTTCGCCGTGACGTTCTGCACGTCGTCATTATCCTCGAGCGCCTCGACCAGGCGGATCAGCTTCTCGGCGGTTTCATCGTCCACCGCTATGGAGTTCTGCGGGCGCCACACCAGGCTCGCCTTGCGGGGCTCGCCGAACTTAGCTTCCAGCACGCGCTGCACGTCCGCGAGGGCATCGCCCGCGCACACCACTTCGTGGCCTTCGGGCGAGGACGACACATCGTCGGCACCGGCCTCGATGGCGGCTTCCATGATGGCCTCGTCGCTGGCCTTGCCGGCCTCGAACTCAATGACGCCGACCCGGTCAAACATGAAGGATACGGCCCCGGTCTCGGCGAGATTGCCGCCGGACTTGGTGAAGTAGGAGCGAACCTCTCCGGCGGTGCGGTTGCGATTGTCGGTCAGCGCCTCGACGATGACGGCGACGCCGCCGGGGCCGTAGCCCTCGTAGCGGATTTCGTCGTAATTCTCACTGTCCGAACCGGACGCCTTCTTGATGGCGCGCTCGATATTGTCCTTGGGCATGTTCTCGGCGCGGGCCGCGAGGATGGCGGCGCGCAGGCGCGCGTTCATGCCGGGGTCCGGCAGGCCCATCTTGGCAGAAACGGTGATTTCACGCGCCAGCTTGGAGAACAGCTTGGAGCGAATGCCGTCCTGCCGCCCCTTGCGGTGCATGATGTTCTTGAACTGTGAATGCCCGGCCATGGCCGCCTCCGGTTTTCGGGGCGTCCCGCGCGCCGCGCCCGCGGCGCCGCCCGGATCATCCCGTTCCTGTTATGAGCCGGCCTTATAGGTCGGCAAATGGCCGGAGGGCAAGAAAGGCGACGGCGAAATGGGCTTAGGCGTAGGTATTCCCTATGTGCACTGCGGGAGACCGCGCCCGTTGAGGCTCAACCCAGCAGGATCATCAGCCCCTCGTTCGCCCGCAATGCGATCTCGTCCGTGATTGTCTCGCCCTCACGGTCGCAGAAGGTGGAGAGAAGAACCCGGCCGTTGAAGTCTACGCCGGACGCCTCCAGCGGTTCCGCGCCAAGGTTCAGTGCGATGAGAATCCGCGCCTGCGCGTCCGAGCGGACATAGAGCAGCAGATTGCCTTGCGCCGAGACCGGGCTGTAGTCGCCGAGCGCCAGCACAGGATGCGCCCGCCGCAGTGCCAGGAGGCGGCGATGCAAGGTCAGCATGGAGCCGGCCGCGCCGCGCTCGGACGCGACATTCACCTCGGTGAAATCCGGCGCCACCGGAAGCCAGGGCTCAACCTTGGAGAAGCCGGCGAAATCCGAAGCGTCCCATTGCATCGGGGTGCGCACGCCGTCGCGGCCGAGCCCGAGGCCGGGCACGTTCTTCTCATAGGGGTCCTGGATGCGCTCCGGCGGGATATCGACATGCGCCATGCCGATCTCATCGCCGTAATAGAGTGTCGGCGTGCCGCGCAGCGTCAGCAGCAGCATGGCGGCGACCCGCACCTGATCGGCACCGACGCGCTTGGAAATGCGCGGGCGGTCATGGTTGCCCAGCACCCAGTTGGGCCAGCCACCCTCAGGGATGGCGGCCTCATAGGCGGAAACCAGCGCCTCGATGTTACGTGCGTTCCAGGGCGTATCGAGCAAAGCGAAGTTGAAGGGCAGGTGGGCGCCGTCGAGGTTCGCCCCGTAATAGGCGACGAGGCGTTCCAGCGGCAGATAGATCTCGCCGATCAGCAGGCGGTCCGGGAATTCATCCACCGTGCGCCGCAGGCCGGCGACCACCTCCTGGACATCGTCAAGGTCGGTGGTGTGGAGCGGGATCAGCCGCTGATAGGGGTTCTTGCCCACCGCGAATCCGGGGTTTTCCGGATTATCCTGGAAGCTTGGGTCCTTCATCATGTGCCAGAGCACATCGACGCGAAACCCATCCACGCCCCGCCGCATCCAGAAGCGCATGACCTCGAAGATCGCCTGCGCAACTTGCGGGTTGCGCCAGTTGAGGTCGGGCTGCCGGTCCAGGAAGGCGTGGTAGTAATATTGGCCGGACGCCGCATCCAGCGCCCAGGCGCTGCCGCCGAATTCCGACAGCCAATTGTTGGGGGGGCCGCCGTCCGCTGCGGGGTCGCGCCAAATATACCAATCGCGCTTGGGATTGTCCCTGGAGGACCGCGCTTCTTTGAACCAAGCGTGTTCGTCCGAGGTGTGATTGGGGACAAGGTCCACAAGAATCTTCAGGCCCTTTTCGTGCGCCGCCGCCACCAGCGCATCGAAATCGGCGAGGGTGCCGAAGATCGGGTCGACGTCCACATAATCGGCCACGTCATACCCGAAATCCGCCATGGGCGAGGGATAGAAGGGCGACAGCCAGACGGCATCGACACCCAGTTCCGCGAGATAGTCGAGCCGCCCCGTGACGCCGACGAGGTCGCCGATGCCGTCCGCGTTCGTGTCTTGAAAAGAGCGGGGATAGATCTGGTAGATCACCCCGCTTCGCCACCAAGGAGCCTCGTCCGAATGCCGCGCTGGTGGGTTCTGCAAAATGGTTCTCCTCGTTCCCTGCCCGCTTCTAACCGGTGCGCGCGAGCCTCTGTTCCCCGGCTGGCGCGGGACTTGAAAAAGGCGCCAAAAAATCGCACCCGGAATACGGCGGTGGTATGGAACCGGAAGCGCGGCGAGGCGTTGGCCGAGGTGGAGGGGATTTGCCGGCACGTTGCCGGAGGGAAATCCGTCGCTCCGCCAGCACCCGCGACGAGGCCGATGCCGAAACTTCGCGAACCCGCCGTTTTCCACAGCGTTCACTCCGCGCGCACCGCACCTTCCGTTTCCTTAAGCTCGTGTCTGGAGCGTTGACATGACCGCTCCCATCACCGCCGGCGACGACCCGCTCTGGTACAAGGATGCGGTGATCTACCAGCTTCATGTGAAGTCGTTCTTCGATTCCAACAATGACGGGATCGGCGACTTTCCGGGCCTGATCTCGAAGCTGGATTATATCGCCGACCTCGGCGCCACCGCCATCTGGCTGCTGCCCTTTTATCCCTCGCCGCGCCGCGACGATGGCTACGACATCGCTCTGTACGAGGGCGTCTCGCCGGACTACGGCACCATGGAGGACGCCCGCCGCTTCATCGAGGCGGCGCACGCACGCGGCATGCGCGTGATCACCGAACTGGTGGTCAACCACACCTCCGACCAGCACCCCTGGTTCCAGGCGGCACGCAACGCGCCCAAGGGCTCGCCGGAGCGCAATTATTATGTCTGGGCGGACGACGACCAGGGCTATCAGGGCACCCGGATCATCTTCCTCGACACCGAGAAGTCCAACTGGACGTATGACCCGGTGGCCGGCCAGTATTTCTGGCATCGCTTCTATTCCCACCAGCCGGACCTCAACTTCGATAATCCCGAGGTGCTGGACCGCATCCTCTCGGTCATGCGCTTCTGGCTCGATATCGGCGTGGACGGCCTGCGGCTCGACGCGGTGCCCTACCTCATCGAGCGCGACGGCACCTCGAATGAGAACCTGTCCGAGACCCATGACATCTTAAAGAAGATCCGCGCCCATCTGGACGAGCGTTACACCGGCCGCATGCTGCTGGCGGAAGCCAATATGTGGCCGGAGGACACCCAGCAATATTTCGGCGAGAACGGCGATGAGTGCCACATGGCATTCCACTTCCCGCTGATGCCGCGCATGTACATGGCGATCGCCAAGGAAGACCGCTTCCCGATCACCGACATCCTGCGCCAGACCCCGGCCATTCCCGACAATTGCCAGTGGGCCATCTTCCTGCGCAATCACGACGAGCTGACGCTCGAGATGGTGACGGATTCCGAGCGCGACTATCTCTGGACCGTCTATGCAGCGGACCGGCGCGCCCGCCTCAACCTCGGCATCCGCCGCCGCCTCGCCCCGCTGCTGCAGCGTGACCGGCGGCGCATCGAATTGATGAACGCGCTGCTGCTCTCCATGCCTGGAACGCCGGTGATCTATTACGGCGACGAGATCGGCATGGGCGACAACATCCATCTGGGCGACCGCGATGGCGTGCGCACCCCCATGCAATGGTCGCCGGACCGCAACGGCGGCTTCTCCCGCGCCGATCCCGAGCAACTCGTGCTGCCGCCGATCCAGGACCCGCTCTACGGCTACTTCGCGCTGAACGTGGAAGCGCAATTGCGCGACCCCCACTCGCTGCTCAACTGGACGCGGCGGGTGCTCGCGATCCGCAAGCGCCATCCCTCCATGGGGCGCGGCACGTTTCGCCTGCTGTATCCCGGCAACCGCAAGATCCTGGCCTATCTGCGCTCGCACGAGAACGAGACCATCCTGTGCGTTGCGAACCTTTCGCAGACGTTGCAGGCGGTGGAGCTTGATCTCTCGGAATTCGAGCAGCGGGTGCCGGTCGAGATGGCCGGCGGCACGCCGTTCCCTCCCGTGGGGCGGTTTCCTTATCTCCTGACAATCCCGGCCTATGGCTTCTACGCCTTCAACCTGTCCAGCCAGATGGCCGAGCCGAGCTGGCACTCCTCGCCGCCCGAGCAGCTTCCCGAATTCGAGACTTTGGTGCTGCGCGGCGGGCTTGCCGACGTAGTGTCGGAACGCCACCGCCCGGCGCTTGAGCGCGACGCGCTGCCGGCCTATGTGCGGCGGCGGCGCTGGTTCGCCTCCCGCAAGGAGCAAATCGGCGCGGTGCGCCTGTCCTGGGCGATGCCGTTGCCGCGTGCCGGCAACAATGTGTTCCTGGCGGAGATCGCGATCGAGGTGGCCGGCGGCACGGAACGCTATGTCATGCCGCTCGCCATCGCCTGGGAAGACCAGCAGCCCTCCGCCTTGTCGGTGCAACTGGCGCTGACGCGGGTGCGGCAGGGCCGGCGCGTCGGCTATCTCACCGATGCGCTCACGCTGGATTCCATGCCACATGCCGTCGTGCGTGCCCTGCGCAGCGGCACGGCTCTGCCGCTGCCGGATGGCGGCGATCTGAGGTTTGTTGCCACCAGCCGCCTCGCCGGACTGGACATTCCGCCCGAGGCGCGGATCCACCGCATCCGCGCGGAAGAGGCGAACTCGACCATCGTCATCGAGGAGAAAGCCACCTTCAAGGTGATCCGTCGCACCCTGTTCGGCATCCACCCGGAATCCGAGATGGTGCGCTACCTCACGCAGCAGAACTATGCCAACACCGCGCCACTTCTGGGCGAGGTGGTGCGCTTCGACCCCGAGGGACGCCCGGCGGTCCTTGCCTTGCTGCTCGGCTATGTCGGCAACCAGGGCGATGCCTGGAACTGGGTGATCGACCAGTTGCGCCGCGCCCTCACCGCCTCCACCCAGGGCGGGCAAGATGTGGAGCAGAGCTTCGAGGAGCAATTGTCCGGTCTCTCGCCGTTCATGCGGGCGGTCGGCCGGCGGCTGGCGGAGTTTCACGCCGTGCTGGCGCGGCAGACCGACAATCCCGCCTTTGCCCCGGAATTCGCGAACGAGGCCCATGTCTCCGCGTGGGCCGAAGCCGCGCGCACTGCGCTGGAAAAAGCCTTCGCGACACTTGAGACGGACCGCCAATGGACCTCGGACGATGTGCGGGAGGAGGTGCTTGCGATCCTCGCCGCTCGCCAGGGCCTTCTGGCTGCCGTGGACCGGCTCGCCGCGGCGGGGAACGGTGCAATCCTCACCCGCATCCATGGCGATTTCCACTTTGCCCAGGTCATGGTTTCGGGCGGCGATGCCTACATCATGAATTTCGAGGGCAATCCCCATGATTCCACCGAGGTCAGGCGGATGAAGGACAGTCCGTGGCGCGACGTGGCGGGGCTGGTGCGCTCCATCGATGCCGCCGCCGCCCATGTGGATTTCTCCGGCAAGGAGATACACGGCCTCGCCTCGACCCATCAGCGCCGCGCCTTGATGGAGAACTTCAAGTCCCGCGCGCTGCGCGCATTCCTCTCGGGCTATGTCGATGGCGGCGCGACGACAAGCGGGGCGGATCGCCCGCTCATGGACCTGTTCTTGCTGCAAATGCTGGCCCGCCGGATCGGCCAGGATCCGGATGCGCGGCAGGTGGCGATCGAATATGCCGTGCGCAGCCTGCACAACCTAGCCGTCAAGCATGCCGGTGCCGCCGAGTTGCACGCCGAAGCTGCATTCGAGCGGGTGACGGCATGAAGCGCACTGACGTGACGCTTATCGGGAAAACACGCTTCTGGAGGAGCATCTGATGGGCGCCATCGACCCCTCCCTCGCAACGCCTGGCCTTGATGCCGAAACCCTTCGCTTGCTGCGGGAAGGCCGCCATGGCGATCCCTTCTCCGTGCTTGGGCCGCATGCGCTGAAGGGGGCCATCGCCCTGCGCACGGTCCAGCCCGGCGCCGAGCGCGTGGTCGCCATCGGCCCTGCGGGCGAAGAACTTGCAAACCTCGAACGCATCGATCCCGCCGGCATCTTCGCGGGTCGCATCAAGGGCGCGCTGACGCCCGCCTATCGTCTGCGCGTCACCTGGCCCGGCGGCGCGGTGCAAGAGGGCGAGGACCCTTACGCCTTCCCGCCTCTGCTTGGCGGGCTGGACCTGCATCTTCTCTCGGAAGGCACGCATCTTAATCTCGCCGATGCGCTCGGCGCCCGCGTGACGACAGTGGAGGGCGTGCCCGGCGTGCGCTTCGCGGTCTGGGCACCCAACGCGCAGCGCGTGTCGGTGGTGGGTGAATTCAATACGTGGGACGGGCGCCGTCATGCCATGCGGCGGCATCCGGGCGCGGGCGTGTGGGAGATTTTCATCCCCCGTCTCGGTGCCGGCACCAGCTACAAATACGAAATCCTCTCGCAGGATGGTCGCCTGTTGCCACTCAAGGCCGACCCGGTGGCCCGCGCCGCCGAAATGCCGCCCAAGACCGCATCGGTGGTCGCCGATCCGACGCCGTTTTCCTGGTCCGACGATCTCTGGATGGCGGAACGCGCGGTGCGCCAGAGCGCGGATGCCGCCATCTCCATCTATGAGATGCACGCCGGTTCGTGGATGCACATGGAGGGGTGGCGCGATCCCAATTGGCAGGAATTGGGCGACCGGCTCATTCCCTATGTGACCCGCCTCGGCTTCACCCATATCGAGCTGATGCCGATCATGGAGCATCCGTTCGGCGGCTCCTGGGGATACCAGCCGCTCAGCCTGTTCGCCCCCACCGCGCGCTACGGCTCACCGGCCGATTTCGCCCGCTTCGTGGACCGCTGCCATGCCGCGAAGATCGGCGTTCTGCTCGACTGGGTGCCGGCGCATTTTCCCAACGACGCCCACGGCCTCGCCAGCTTCGACGGCACCGCCCTCTATGAGCATGCCGACCCGCGCGAGGGGTTCCACCATGACTGGAACACGCTGATCTACAATTTCGGCCGTCGCGAGGTGTCGCAGTTCCTGATCGCAAGCGCGCTGGAATGGCTGCGCCATTTCCACATCGACGGGCTTCGGGTGGATGCGGTCGCCTCCATGCTCTACCGCGACTATTCCCGAAAGGCCGGGGAATGGGTGCCCAACATCCACGGCGGGCGGGAAAACCTGGAAGCGGTCGCGTTCCTGAAGCGCCTCAATGAAACCATCGCCCACGAGGCGCCGGGCGCCATCGTGATCGCCGAGGAATCCACCGCCTGGCCCGGCGTGACTGCGCCGGTCGCGGACGGGGGGCTGGGCTTCTCCTTCAAGTGGAACATGGGGTGGATGCACGACACCCTGACCTATATCGGCACCGACCCCATCAACCGCCGCTACCAGCACGACAAAATGACCTTCGGGCTGGTCTATGCCTTCTCGGAAAAATTCGTGCTGCCGATCTCCCATGACGAGGTGGTGCACGGAAAAGGCTCGCTTTATGGGCGCATGCCGGGCGATCCCTGGCAGCGCCTGGCGAACCTGCGCGCCTATCTCGGCTTCATGTGGGGGCATCCCGGCAAGAAGCTCCTGTTCCAGGGGTGCGAACTGGCCCAGCCGACCGAGTGGAACCACGACGGCCAACTTCCCTGGAGCCTGCTGGATGACCCCGCGCATCGCGGGGTGCAGACACTCGTGGGCGATCTGAACGCGCTCTACACAGGCGAACCGGGCCTCTACAGCCGCGATTCAAGCCCGGACGGGTTTCGCTGGGTGATCGGCGACGACAAGGCGAACTCGGTGCTGGCCTTCCTGCGGTTGGGGGCGCGCGCGCCGGTGCTGGTGATCTGCAACATGACGCCGGTGCCGAGGCATGACTATTCCATCGGCGTTCCCAGTGCGGGGTTCTGGGACGAAATGGTCAACACGGATGCCGCCGTCTATGGCGGCAGCGGGATTGGAAACGGCGAGGGCGTCGAGGCACTTGCGCAGGCGAGCCACGGGATGGAACACTCCCTCGTGCTGACGCTGCCTCCGCTGGCGACCCTGTTCCTCCGACCGAGATTTGCTATATGACGCTGCCGCCGCTGCCGGATCGGCTGGAAAGGGGGCGTCCCTACCCCCTCGGTGCAACCCCGGACGGATTGGGTACAAACTTCGCGGTGTTTTCGGCCAATGCCGAGAAAATCGAGCTGTGCCTTTTTGACCCGCGCGGGCGCCGAGAGGTGGCGCGCCTCGCCCTTCCAGATTGCACCGACGAGGTCTGGCACGGCTATCTCCCCGGCGCCTTCGACGGCCTGATCTATGGCTATCGCGCGCATGGTCCCTATGACCCGGCGCGCGGCCATCGCTTCAACCCGGCGAAGCTGCTGATCGATCCCTATGCGCGCCAGATCACCGGCGCGCCACGCTGGTCGGACACGCTGTTCTCCTATCGCATGGGCGGCGGGCGCGGCGATCTTTCCATCGACCGCCGCGACAGCGCCGCCGCCATGCCCAAGGGCGTGGTGGTCTCCCCTTGGGCGGATTGGGGCGATGACCGCTCGCCCGACCTGCCCTGGGCCGACACCGTGATCTACGAGGCGCACCTGCGCGGCCTCTCCATGCGACGCCAGGATGTGCGACCGCACGAGAGGGGCACGTTCGCGGCGCTGGCGCATCCCCGCTTCATCGACCATCTCCACCGCATCGGCGTCACCGCCGTGGAACTGCTGCCGGTGCATGCATTTCTTCAGGATCATTTCCTGGTGGAACGGGGACTACGCAATTACTGGGGCTATTCCACCCTCTCCTTCTTCGCGCCCGAGCCCAGCTATCTCTCCACCGGCTCGCTCCAGGAAATGCGCGCGGCCATCCGCCGGCTGCATGCGGCCGGCATCGAGGTGATCCTCGACGTGGTGTACAACCACACCTGCGAGGGCGACGAGAGGGGTCCGACCTTCTCGTTCAAGGGCCTGGACAACGCCAGCTATTACCGCCTCGTGCCGGGCAACGAGCGCCAATACATCAACGACACCGGGTGCGGAAACACCGTGAACCTCTCACATCCGCGCGTGTTGCAGATGGTGATGGATTCGCTGCGCTACTGGGTCGAGGCGTTCCATATCGACGGCTTCCGCTTCGATCTGGGCGTGACGCTAGGGCGGGAGGGGAACGGTTACGACCCCGGCTCCGGCTTCTTCGACGCGATCAGGCAGGACCCCGTGCTGGCCCGCTGCAAGCTGATCGCCGAGCCATGGGACATCGGCCCGGATGGCTATCAGCTCGGCCGCATGCCGCCCTCCTTCGCGGAGTGGAACGACCGGTTTAGAGATGATGTGCGGCGGTTCTGGAAGCGCGATCCCGGCATGCGGGGGGACATTGCGGGGCGTCTCTCGGGCTCGTCGTTCCTGTTCGACCACCGCTTCCGCAAGCCCTGGGCCTCGGTGAACTATGCCGCCTCCCACGACGGCTTCACCCTCGCCGACGTCACCGCCTACAACGAAAAGCACAATGCCGCGAACGGCGAGGACGGCCGCGACGGGCACGACGGCAACCACAGCTACAATTGGGGCGTCGAGGGCCCGACCGACGACTATAAGATCAACGCCACCCGCGGCCGGATCTCCCGCGCAATGCTGGCGAGTGTGATGTTCGCGCAGGGTACGCCCATGCTGCTGGCGGGCGATGAATTCGGCCGCACCCAGAACGGCAACAACAACGCCTATTGCCAGGACAACGAACTCTCCTGGATCGACTGGGAGCAGGCCCGCTCGCCTGAGGGGCGGACGCTGACGGCCTTCGTCGCGCGCCTCGCGGAAATCCGCAAACGCTATGCCATCCTGCGCGCACCGCGCTTCCTTCATGCCCTCGAGGAGTTCCTGCCCGGCCTGCGCGACATTGGCTGGTTCGACGAGAATGGCGCGGAAATCACCCCGGAGGGCTGGGACGCGGACGGTGGCTTCACGCTGGCGCTGCGCCGCGCCGGGCGCACGCCCACCGGCGGCATCGAGGTGCTGCTGCTGCTGCTGAACGCCTCCGACCACGCTGTGACCTTCCGCCTTCCCGCCCCCTCCCTGACCTGGCGACTACTGCTGGACAGTGCCGCCGGGCTGGTTTCGGAGGAACGCGCCATCACCGGCGAAACCCACCTCGCGGCCTCCAGCGTACGTCTGCTGGCCGCCTATGCGGACCAGAAGTCCGTGGACCCGCGCATATGACCCCAAGCATTTCCCTTCCCGGCATGAAGAGACCCGCGCATGGATGACGCGCTGCTGACCCTCGCCCGCCTCGCCGGCATTTCACCCCATTGGCACGACGCCTTCGGCCGCCCGCAGAGCGTGCCGGCGCCTTCCCTGCGCGCCATCCTCGCCGCGCTTGAGCTGCCCGCCGACAGCCCGGCGCAGATCACCGAGAGCATCGCCCGAACCCAGGTCGAGCGCATCGCCCAGGTGCCGCCGCTGGTGACGGCGGACGCTGGCACGCCGGTCCGTCTTTCGCTTCCCGGCTCCGCCGGGACTGTGCGCTACCACGTCGCTCTCGACGGCGGTGGCGTGGTGGAAGGCGAGGCGGAGATCGAGGACGGCGCGCTGACGCTGCCCGCGTTCGACACGCCGGGCTACCACATGCTGGAGGCCGGCGGCATCCGCACCGTGTTGGCGGTGGCGCCCACAAGCTGCTTCAGCATCGCCGACGCGGCGGAGAGCCCGCAGGCGCGCCTGTGGGCGCTGGCGGTGCAGATCTATTCGCTTCGGCGCGACGGGGACTGCGGCATCGGCGACTTCTCCGGCCTCTCGCAGTTCGCGGTGAAGGCTGCAAACGCCGGCGCCTCCGGCCTCGTGCTGAGCCCGGTGCACGCCGGCTTCTCGGCGGATCCGCACCATTTCAGCCCCTATGCGCCCTCCAGCCGGCAATTCCTGAGCCCGCTTCATGCCGACCCTGGCGTCGTGCTGGGCGGTCATGCGGTGGAGGAAGCAATCGCCGCGCTCGGCTGCGGCACCACCATTGCCAGCCTGGAGCGGGCGCACATGGTGGACTGGCCCACCGCCGGCCCGATCAAGCTCGCCATCATGCGGCATATCTACGAGAACGCCCTGGCCCGCAGCCCCGAGCAGATGGCGGCCTTCGCCGCCTTCCGCACCGCCGCCGGCCAGCCGCTTGAAGACCATGCCCGGTTCGAGGCGATCCACGCCGCGCAGTTCGGCGCAGATCCCTCCAAATGGAACTGGCGCACCTGGGGCGGCGGCCTTGCCGACCCGACCAGCGATGCGGTGGCCGCCTTCGCGCGCCAGCACGGCGCGGAAGTGAGCTTCCACGCCTTCCTGCAATGGGTCGCCGATGCGAGTCTGGCCCAGGCTCAGGATGCAGCGGTTTCCGCAGGCATGCCCATCGGCCTCATCAGCGACCTCGCGGTCGGCACAGATGGCGGCGGGAGCCAGGCGTGGAGCCGTCAGTCGGACATGCTGATCGGCCTTTCCGTGGGCGCGCCGCCGGACCTGCTGAACGGCCTCGGCCAGAGTTGGGGCCTCTCCGCCTTCTCGCCCCGTGCACTGGTGAATTCCGGCTTCGCCGGCTTCCGCGACATGCTGGGCGCGGTGATGGCCCATGCCGGTGGGGTGCGCATCGACCACATCATGGGACTGATGCGCCTGTGGCTGGTGCCGGAGGGCTTCTCCGCGACAGAAGGCGCCTATCTCGCCTATCCGTTCGACGATCTGGCGCGGCTGGTGGCGCTAGAATCTCACCGCCGCAACACCATCGTCATCGGCGAGGATCTCGGCACCGTGCCAGAGGGCTTCCGCGAGAAGCTCTCGGGTCGCGGCATCCTCGGCATGAAGGTGCTGTGGTTCGAGCGGCACGACGACTGGTTCACCCGCGCCGACCACTATTCCCCCAATGCCATCGCCGTCACCGGCACCCACGACCTGCCCACCGTGGCCGGCTGGTGGAAGGGACGCGACATCGACTGGCGCGTGCCGCTCGGCATCGTCGGCGAAGGCCAGGACGAGCGCAGCGAACGCGAGGGCCGCACCCGCGACCGCTACAACATCTGGCAGGCGATCGCTCCCGAGGACACCGACCCCAACGCCCCACCGGAAGCCCCCGAAGCCGTGGTGGATGCCGCGCTGAACTTCATCGGCCGCACCCCGGCCCCGCTGGTGGTGATCCCGGTCGAGGACGCCCTCGCCCTGCCGGAGCAGCCCAACCTGCCGGGCACCATAGACGAGCACCCCAACTGGCGCCGCCGACTCACCGCGCAGGCGGCGCATGTGCTCGACGATCCCGACGTTCTCGCGCGCCTCGCGATCCTCGACCTCGCAAGAAAGAGCACATGAGAATCCCCCGCGCCACCGTCCGTCTGCAGTTCCACGAGGACTTCACGCTGGATGCGGCGGTTCCCCTGGTCGGCTATTTCGCCGACCTCGGGATCAGCCATATCTACGCCTCGCCGCTGCTCACCTCACGGCGCGGTTCGCGCCATGGCTACGATACGGTGGACCATGGCACGCTGGACCCGGAACTTGGCGGCGAGGCGGCGCTGGGGCGGCTGGTGAGCGCGCTGCGGGCGCGGGGCATGGGACTGATCCTCGATATCGTGCCGAACCATATGGGGGTCGGCGGCAGCGACAACCGGGTTTGGCTCGACGTGCTCGAATGGGGGCGCGACAGCGCCTATGCAGATGTCTTCGACATCAACTGGACGCCGGCCGACAGCGCGCTGGAAGGCAAGGTGCTCGCGCCGTTCCTCGGCACGCCCTATGGCGAAGCCCTGCGCGAAGGCACCATCACGCTCGGCTATGACACCGCGCGCGGCGAATTCCAGGCGCGCCATTACGACCATGTCTTTCCCATCTGTCCGTTTCATTACGGCGATATCCTTGCGGCGGCGAACATCCCCGCGCTCGCCGACCTGCGCACCGCTTTCGCTGCGGTGACGCCGGATCGCACCGGCAAGTCGGAAGCTATGCGGCTGAAGGATCAGCTTTCCATTCTCGCCGATGCCGGCACCGATCTGCTCGCCGACGTGCTCGCGGCCCATGATGCCTCCGACAAGGAAGGATGCCGCCGGCTGCACGCGCTGCTGGAGCGGCAAAACTTCCGCCTCGCATGGTGGCGCACCGCGAACGATGATCTCAACTGGCGCCGCTTCTTCGACATCACCGACCTCGCCGGGGTGCAGGTGGAGCGGCAGGAGGTGTTCGAGCAGTCCCATGCGCTGGTGTTCCGCCTCTATGCCGACGCACTGGTGGATGGGTTCCGCATCGACCATGTGGACGGCATCTCCGACCCCGCCACCTATTGTCGCCGCCTGCGCAAGCGGCTGGAGCAACTCGATGCCCGCCGGCCCGACGATGCGCCCGCCGGCGGCTATGTCGTTCTGGAAAAGATCCTGCATCGCGGCGAGCGGATGCCGGACGGATGGCAGGTCGACGGCACCACCGGCTACGACTTCATGGACGAAGTCTCCGCCCTGCTCCATGACGGCGACGCCGACGAGGCGCTCGACCAGGTGTGGGGACAGGCGACCGGCGATGCCGAGCATTATGCCGCGCAGGTCGAAGCCGCGCGCCGGCAGGTTCTGAGGGGCGGCTTTGGCGCCGAGATGCAGACCGCGACCCGCGCCCTGCACCGCGTCGCCCGCGGCGATCTCGACACCCGCGACATCACCCTCGCCGCCATTCGTCGGGCGTTGAACGAACTGGTGGTCGCCTTCCCGGTCTACCGCACCTATGCCGACGCCTCGGGCCGCTCAGAGCAGGATTGGACCTATGTTTCCCAGGCCCTCGCCCAGGCCCGCAAACGCTTGCCGCCCATCGACCATCCGGTGCTCGACCTGATCGACGGATGGCTCGGCGGCGCGGCCCCGAACGGGCTCGGTGACATATTGGAAGCGGGCACGCGGGCGCATGCCATCGCCAAGTTCCAGCAACTCACCTCCCCCATCGCTGCGAAGTCGGTGGAAGATACGCTGTTCTATCGTTACGGCCGACTGCTCTCGCGCAACGAGGTGGGCTCGGACCCGCAGCAGATGGGACTTTCACCCACCGACTTCCACGCCGCGAATGCAGCGAGAGCGGCGCGCCTCCCCGGCGCCATGCTCGCCACCGCCACCCACGACCACAAGCGGGGCGAGGATGCCCGCCTGCGGCTTGCGGTGCTGAGCGAAATCCCGAGGGAATGGCAGAACGAACTGGAGCGCCTGATGGCGCTGGCGGAACCGCTGCGCGCCACGCTGGAGGGCGGCATCGCCCCGGAGCCGAGCGACGAGGTGATGCTCTACCAGACGCTGATCGGCGCCTGGCCGCTCGACCTCTCGCCGGACGATGACGCGGGCGTCGCCGCCTATTGCGAGCGGGTCGCCGGCTGGCAGGTCAAGGCCCTGCGGGAGGCCAAGCGGCGCACCAATTGGATCTTCCCCGACACCGCCTATGAGGAGGCGTGCCGGTGGTTCCTCGGCGCCATCCTCCAGCAGCCGGCGGGAGCTGAACTGCGCGCGCGGATCGCGAACTTCGCACGGCGCCTGGCGCCGGCAGGTGCGCTCAACAGTCTGGCGCAGACCGCGCTCAAATACACCGTTCCCGGAATGCCGGACCTGTATCAGGGCACGGAGTTCTGGGACTTCAGCCTGGTCGATCCAGACAACCGTCGACCGGTGGATTATGTGGTGCGCGAACGGGCGCTACGCGCCGGCACCGCCCCCGCCGACCTGCTTGCGCATTGGCAGGACGGTCGAGTCAAGCAGGCGCTCATTGCGCGGTTGCTCCACCTTCGGGAAGCCCATCCCGCGCTATTCGCCGCCGGCACCTATGAACCGCTCGCGCTGGCCGGACCTGCGGCAAACCGGGCGGTGGCCTTCCTACGCCGGCATGAGGACGTGTCGCTGCTCGTGGTGGTACCACGGCATTGCGCCGGCATTCTCGGCGCCAATGCGGAGATCCCTTTGCCGCCGCCGTCCACATGGCGCGACACCGCCGTTCTCCTGCCCGAGGGCGCTGCGACGCAGTTCACGGATGTGCTGGGGGACGGCGACGTCGCAGCGGAGGGCCGCAAGCTTCAGGTGGCCGACCTGCTGCGTGACTTTCCGGTCGTGGCCCTGCTGGCGGTGCCGGCCGCAACCAAATGAGGCTCTAGAGCGTTGCTTTGGGGACGAGGATCGCGCGGATACCCAGCGCCATCCGCCCCCGGAGGAGAGGCTGACATGACCAACGACGCGCAGCAGACAAAGGCCGACAGACACCGCCAGGAAGCCGAATTGGACAAGGCGCTGGAGAACAGCTTTCCCGCCAGCGACCCGCCGGCCGCGACCAACCCCTCAAGCTTCACCGGTGCGGAAGTTGCCCGTGACAAGGATGCGAAGGCCAAATCCCCCGAGCATCAGGCAGCCTCGGAAGCACTCGACAAGGAACTTGACGACAGCTTCCCCGCCAGCGATCCGCCCTCGGTGATGCGCAAGCACAGCAGCGACGACGCGTGACGCACGCGGCCGGGTCTCCACCCCGGCCGCGTTTTTCTTTACGCCGCCGCCTTGCGCGCGCTCATGGTCAGGAGTTCGTAGCGCGCGACCGTGTCGCCGTCCTGGTTGAACACTTCCGCGTCCCACCGCACCTCGCCGTATTCCGGCTTACGCGCCGCCTGCTTCTGCTTGACCGTAAGGCGCACGCGGATGTCGTCGCCGGGCGAAACCGGCTTCAGGAAGCGCAGATTGTCGAGGCCGTAATTCGCCAGCAGCGGGCCCGGCGCGGGGTCCACGAACAGCCCGGCGGCGAACGACAGAATCAGATAGCCATGCGCCACCCGGCCCGGGAAGAACGGGTTGGCCTTGGCCGCTTCCTCGTCCATGTGGGCGTAGAAGGTATCGCCGGTGAAATGGGCGAAATGCTCGATATCGTCGAGCGTTATGGTCCGCGCGGCGGTCTCCACCGTATCGCCCACCGCCAGACCGTCGAAATCGGTCTTGAACGGATGCTGGAACGGCGCGGGCGCAGGCGCGCCCTTGATCCAGTTGCGGGTCAGCGCGGATATCCTGCGCGGCGAGCCCTGAAGCGCCGTGCGCTGCATATAGTGGAACACACCACGCAGCCCGCCCATCTCCTCGCCGCCACCGGCACGGCCCGGACCGCCATGCACCAGGCCAGGCATAGGCGAGCCATGGCCGGTGGACTCCTTTGCACAGTCGCGGTCGAGCACCAGCACACGCCCGTGGTGGGCGGCGATGCCGAATACCAGCTTTTCCGCCACGTCTTCGTCATAGGTGTAGACGGACGCGACTAGGCTGCCCTCGCCCATGGCCACCAATGCCACCGCATCGTCCAGCCCATCGTAGGGCATCAGGGTCGCGACCGGGCCGAACGCCTCCACATGGTGCGGCGCGGAGGCCGTGCGCGGCTGTGCGCAGCACAGAAGGACGGGCGCCATGAAGGCGCCATCAGCGAGGCTCCCGCCCAAAGGCTGCGCCGTATCCACGCTGCCGAAGACGATGTCCGCTTCCTGGGCGATCTCCGCCACCGCTTCGCGCACCGCTTCGCGCTGGGCAAGGCTGGCGAGCGGGCCCATGCGCACATCGTCCCGGCGCGGATCACCCACGGTGATGGCGGAAAGCTGGGCGGCCAGCGCCGCTTCGGCGGCCGCCGCCTGTTCGCGCGGCACGAAGATGCGGCGGATGGCGGTGCACTTCTGGCCCGCCTTCACTGTCATCTCGCGCGCCACTTCCTTGATAAACAGGTCAAACTCCGGTGTGCCGGCAACCGCATCGGTGCCGAGCACGGCGGCGTTGAGGGAGTCGCCGCTCGGCTATGAAGCGCACCGCGTTGCGCGACACCACGGGATGATCGCGCAGGGCCTGGGAGGTCGCCGCCGAGCCGGTGAAGGACAGCACGTCCTGTCCCGTCAGATGATCCAGCAGATCGCCGGCCGAACCGCACACGAATTGCAGCGCGCCGGGCGGCAGGATGCCGGCATCGATGATCTGCCGCACCACCGCTTCAGCCACATAAGCCGTTGAGGTGGCGGGCTTGGTGATGACCGGCACGCCCGCGAGGATAGCCGGCGCCAGCTTTTCCAGCATGCCCCAACAGGGGAAGTTAAAGGCGTTGATATGCACCGCGACGCCGTTGAGCGGAGTCAGGATATGCATGCCGACGAAGGTTCCGTTTTTGGACAGCGCTTCCGGCGCACCCTCCACCACGAATCGTTCGCTCGGCAATTCCCTGCGGCCGCGCGAGGCATAGGCGAACAGGGTGCCGAGACCGCCGTCGATGTCGAAGAAATTGTCACGCTTAGTGGCGCCCGTATCGGCAGAGAGCGCGTAGAGCGGCTCCTTCTGCTCACCCAGGATCTTGGCCAGGCCACGCAGCATGTCGGCGCGCTGGTGGAAGGTCAGCGCCCGCAGCGCCGGTCCGCCCACCTCCCGCGCATGACGCACCATCGCCGCAAAATCGAGCCCCTTGGTGGATGCCTGCGCGACGACGTGACCGTCGATGGCGCTCGGAATGTCCACCAGGCCGACTGTGGGAGCCACCCAGCGATCGAGGGCGTAGCTTTCGATGAGGCGTGTCATGGTCTTAATCCCTCAGGACATCCTCAGGCGAAGCGGCATCCGCCCGCCTGAGGAATTTGCGATGAACGTGTAAGACGCCAGAGCTCAGCCCTTGCGCCACTGCGCGAAGCTACCGCCGGTGCGGGCAAGGTGCTGGAGCAGCGCGGATGGTTCCGACCCGGCGCCGCCCGCCGCGTGGGCGGCCTCGACCTCGCGCAGCACCTCGACAAGTCCCATCTGGTCGGCCGCGAACATCGGTCCGCCCTTCAGGCGCGGGAAGCCGTAGCCGTTGACGAAGGTGAGATCGATGTCGGAGGCGCGCAGCGCGATGCCTTCCTCCAGTTCCTTCGCCCCCTCGTTCGCCATCACGGCGATGAGGCGGCGCTGGATCTCTTCCGGCGTGAAGGTGCGCGGCGTGATGCCCTTTTCCGCGCGGGCGGCGGCGACGATTTCCCCGGTCGCGGGATCGAGCGCGGCCTTGCCCGCCGCGTCATAGGCATACCATCCCGCCCCGGTCTTGCGGCCGAGCCGGCCGGCCTCGCACAGGCGATCCGGAATGGCGACATATCGCTCGTTGGGGTCGCGGGTCGCGGCCCGGCGCTTACGCATGGCGAAAGCGATGTCGAGGCCCGACATATCGGAGACCGCGAAGATGCCCATGGCGAAACCGTAGGCTTCCAGGGCCGCGTCCACGTCCTGCGACGCCGCGCCGTCTTCCACCAGATATTCCGCGTGGCGGCGATAGACGGCATAGATGCGATTGCCGATGAAGCCGTCGCAATTGCCGGCGACGATCGCCTGCTTGCCGATCTTCTTGGCGAAGGCCAGCGCGGTGGCGAGGACGTCGGGCCCAGTCTTCTCCGCCTTCACCACTTCCAGCAGGCGCATCAGATTGGCCGGCGCGAAGAAGTGCAGGCCCACCACGTCCTGCGGGCGCGCGGTCACGGCGGCAATGGCGTCGAGGTCGAGATAGGAGGTGTTGCTCGCAAGCACCGCGCCGCGGCGGGCGATGGCATCGAGGCGCCGGAAGATATCGGCTTTCACATCCATCGCTTCGAACGCAGCCTCGATGATGAGGTCGACATCCGCGAGCAACTGCCAGTCGGCGGTGGGCGTGACGCGCGCGATGCGCTCGTCTGCCTGCGCCCGTGTCAGCCGGCCGCTCTTGACCGGCCGCTCGTAAAGCCCCTGCACCTTCGCGAAGCCGGCAGCCGCCGCCTCGGCGTCGCGATCGACCAGGACCACGGAAAGGCCGGCATCTGCCAGCGCCACAGCAATGCCGGCGCCCATGGTGCCAGCGCCGATGACGGCGGTGCGCGCGAACGCACGCGGGGTGGCGCCCTCAAGGCCGGGCACCTTGCCGGCCTCGCGCTCGGCGAAGAACAGATGGCGCAGCGCGGCGGCCTCCGCGCTCTCACGAAGCGTCAGGAAGGCCGCGCGCTCGCGGGCCACCCCTTGCTCGAAATCACCATCGCGCACCGCGCGGATCACACGGATCGCCTCGGCTATGGCGGGAACCCCCTTGGCACCCTTCAGCGCCAGCGCGGCGGCGGCATCCTCCTCGGCGGCGGCGCCCTCCGGCACCGGCAAAGCGGAGACGCGGCGCTTGGTGCCGTGTTTCGCCAGGCTCAGGACGGTGAGGAAGGAATCGGCGAGCACGTCGTCCGCGACGATCTCGTCCAGCAGCCCAAGCTCCAACGCTTCCTTTGCCTTCAAGACCCGCCCTTCGCAGATCAGCGGGATCGCCTTGGCGATGCCCACCAGACGCGGCAGGCGCTGCGTCCCGCCGGCGCCGGGAATGATGCCGAGGCGCGTTTCGGGAAGCCCGAGCAGCGCCTTGGGGGAGCCCAGGCGGGCATCGCAGGCCAGAGCGATTTCCAGCCCGCCGCCCAGGGCCGCGCCGTCAATGACGGCGACGACCGGCTTCTCGACAGCGTCGATGGCGGACACCACGTCCGGCAGGGACGGGTCTTCGGGCGGCAGGTTCATCTCGCGAATATCGGCGCCAGCAATGAACCGCCCGGCGCCGCCGCTGATCACCACCCCCTTCACGGACGCATCCGCCCCCAGTGTCGCCATGGCCTCGATGAGACCCAGGCGGACCGCACGGGAGAGCGCGTTGACCGGGGGATTTGAAATCTCCACCACGGCAACAGGGCCGTGGCGGCAGATGGTGACGGGGGTGGGGATCGCAGTCACGTCACACCAGCTCGATGAGGGCGGCGATGCCCTGGCCGACGCCGATGCACATGGTGCAGACGGCGCGCTTGCCGCCACGGGTTTCCAGCGCGTTCACCGCCGTCATGGCGAGGCGCGCGCCGGACATGCCGAGCGGATGGCCGAGCGCGATGGCGCCGCCGTGCGGGTTCACATGCTCGGCGTTATCCGGCAGGCCAAGCTGGCGCAGAACGGCGAGCGCCTGCGAGGCGAACGCCTCGTTCAGTTCGATCAGGTCGATGTCACTGAGGGAGAGCTTGTTCTTCTCCAGCAGCTTGCGGGTCGCCGGGGCCGGGCCGATGCCCATGATGCGCGGCGGCACGCCGGCCTGGACCACCGAGACGACGCGGGCGCGCGGGGTGAGGCCATACTTCTTCACCGCCGCCTCGGAAGCGATGATGAGCGCGCCAGCGCCGTCGTTGACGCCGGAGGCGTTGCCGGCCGTGACCGAGCCGCCTTCCTTTCGGAACGGGGTCTTCAGAGCGGCAAGCTGCTCAAGGGTGGTCTCGGCACGCGGATGCTCGTCCTTGGAGAAGACGGTCACCGCGCCCTTCTTGCCCTTCAGTTCGATGGGGGCGATCTCGCGCTCGAAGAAGCCGGCGTCCTGCGCGGCCTTGGCGCGCTGCTGGGAATTGTAGGCGAACAGGTCTTGGTCGGCACGGGACACCTGGAAGTCCGCCGCGACGTTCTCGCCGGTCTCCGGCATGGAGTCGACGCCGTACTGCGCCTTCATCAGCGGGTTGATGAAACGCCAGCCGATGGTGGTGTCGAAGATTTCCGCCTGGCGGGAGAAGGCGTCGGTCGCCTTGCCCATGACGAAGGGCGCGCGGGTCATGCTCTCGACGCCGCCGGAGATGATGAGGTCGGCATCGCCCGTGAGAATGGCGCGGGCGCCGATGCCCACCGCGTCGAGGCCGGAGCCGCACAGCCGGTTGACAGTGGTGCCGGGCGCGCTCACCGGCAGGCCCGCCAGCAGCGCCGCCATGCGGGCCACGTCGCGATTGTCCTCGCCGCCCTGGTTGGCGCAGCCGAGAATCACGTCGTCCACTGCCTCCCAATCGATATTGGGATTGCGGTCCTTCAGGACGCGGATCGGATGAGCCGCCAGATCATCGGCGCGCACATCCTTCAGGGCGCCGGCATAGCGGCCGATGGGGGTGCGCGCGAAGTCGCAGATATAGGCGTGCGTCATGATGATCTCCGATGATCCGGGTCAGGCGATTTGGAGCGCGCAGAAAACCCGAACACGCTGCTTCGGGAAAGCCGAATCTGCGGAAATTTCGGACAAACAGATCGCCGAACAGGCACTTATTCCCGAAGGGGGCGGGGTTCGGCACTTGGGAAATCGCTTCGACATGGCATCCTCCGTGCCGGTGGAGCATTGTCGGCCTGATTGACAAGCTTGCTCCTTGAGCTAAAGATTAACCGATCGATCGGTTAATTCAAGAGGCTCTCTGAGGAGCCCAGTGGGAGGATCGGGTGGAGAACGTGCTTCTCGTGGACCGCCATGACGGCTGGACCGCTTTGACCCTGAACCGGCCGGACCGGTTGAACGCCTTCACCGAGGAGCTGCACCTCGCATTGCGCGGCGCCCTCGATGAGATCGCCGCCGACGAGACCTGCCGCGCGGTTCTCCTCACCGGCGCCGGTCGCGGCTTCTGCGCCGGCCAGGATCTGGGTGCGCGGGTCGGCCTCAAGGAGGCCCCGGACCTCGGCGCCACCATCGAGACCTTCTATAATCCCCTGATCCGCCGCATCCGGGCGCTGAAGAAGCCTGTGGTCTGCGCGGTCAACGGCGTCGCAGCCGGTGCCGGAGCAAACATCGCCTTCGCCTGCGACATCGTGCTTGCGGCGAAGTCCGCGAAATTCATCCAGGCGTTCTCGAAGATCGGCCTCGTGCCGGATTCCGGCGGCACCTTCTTCCTGCCACGCCTGGTGGGCGATGCCCGCGCCCGCGCGCTCATGATGCTGGCGGAACCCGTCACCGCCGATGAAGCGGAAAGCTGGGGTATGATCTGGCGGGCGGTGGAAGACACCGACCTGCGCCCGGAGGCGGAAAAGCTCGTCGCCCATCTCGCGACCCAGCCGACCCACGGCCTGGCGCTGACCAAGCAGGCGCTCAACGCTTCCGCCGGTAACGATCTCGACACCCAGCTCGACCTGGAACGCGATCTTCAGCGCGAGGCGGGGCGTAGCCCTGACTATGCCGAAGGCACCAAAGCCTTCATGGAAAAGCGCGCGCCCCGCTTCACGGGCCGCTCCTCATGAGCACGCTGACTAACGTCCGCTCCCCCGAGGAGACCGCGCGGCTGTGCGCCGACACCATGTGGGAAAACGATCCCGCGACGCGCGGCCTCGGCATGGAATTGCTGGCGGTGGCCCCCGGCTCTGCCACCCTCTCCATGGTGCTGGCGCCCTATATGGCGAACGGGCACGGCACGGCACACGGCGGCTTTATCTTCACGCTGGCCGACAGTGCCTTCGCCTTCGCCTGCAACACTTATGACGAGCGCAGCGTCGCGGGGCACTGCTCCATCAGCTTCCTTCGGCCGGGCACCCGGGGCCACACATTGGTGGCAACCGCGCGAGAAATCACCCGCGCCGGGCGCTCCGGCATCTACGACGTGAGCGTCACGCAGGACGGCGAGTTGATCGCGGAATTTCGCGGCCATTCCCGCACCATAGGCGGCCCGATCATCGCGCCAGACGCGCAAACAAAGTCCTGAGCGGAGGAGATAATGAACATGGCGCAGCCGGCCACCAGCTTCGACCGCAGCATCAAGGACGGCCTCGACGCCGTCGAGCGCGCGTCCCGTGACGAGGTCATGTCTCTCCAGCGCCGGCGCCTCGCCTGGTCGCTGAAGCATGCCTACGACAACGTGCCGTTCTACCGCGCGCAGTTCGACGCGGCGGGCGTGCACCCCTCGGACTTCAAAGACCTGTCCGACCTCGCCAAATTCCCGTTCACGGTGAAGAAGGACCTGCGGGACAACTATCCCTTCGGCCTGTTCGCCGTGCCGCGCGAGAAGCTGGCGCGCATCCACGGCTCCTCGGGCACCACCGGCAAGCCGATCGTCGTGGGCTACACGCAGGCCGACATCGACATGTGGGCGGACGTGATGGCCCGCTCGATCCGCGCCGCCGGCGCACGCCCCGGCATGATGGTGCATGTGGCCTACGGCTACGGCCTGTTCACCGGCGGCCTCGGCGCGCATTACGGTGCCGAGCGCCTCGGCTGTACCGTCGTGCCGATGTCCGGCGGCATGACAGACCGGCAGGTCCAGCTCATCACCGACTTCAAGCCCGAGGTCATCATGGTGACGCCCAGCTACATGCTGGCCATCCTCGACGGCTTCGCCAAAGCCGGGCTCGACCCGCGCGAAAGCTCGCTCAAGTTCGGCATTTTCGGCGCAGAGCCATGGACGAATGCCATGCGCGGGGAGATCGAGCACGCCTTTGCCATGGACGCCACCGACATCTATGGCCTCTCGGAAGTGATCGGCCCCGGTGTCGCGCAGGAGTGCGTGGAGACCAAGGACGGCCTGCACGTCTGGGAAGACCATTTCTATCCCGAGATCATCGATCCCGTGACGGGCGAGGTGGTGCCGGACGGCGAGATGGGCGAACTGGTCTTCACCTCGCTGACCAAGGAAGCCTTTCCGATCATCCGCTATCGCACCCGCGACCTCACGCGCCTGCTTCCCGGCACGGCGCGCCCCGGCATGCGGCGCATGGAGAAGGTGACGGGCCGCTCCGACGACATGATGATCCTGCGCGGGGTCAATGTGTTCCCGACCCAGATCGAGGAAGCCCTGCTCGCCACCGACTGGTGCGCCGGCCACTTCTTCATCGAACTGACCCGCGAAGGGCGCATGGACGAGATGAGCGTCCTCACCGAGGCCCGCGAGGAGCATTGGGACGGCGCCGGCCTTAAGGTTCACGCTGAGCGGCTGGTGACGCGCATCAAGGACACTATCGGCATCACCACCCGCGTGACCATCCAGGCACCCGGCTCCATCGAGCGTTCCGCAGGCAAGGCCCGCCGCGTGGTGGACAAGCGCCCGAAGGGGTAAGGTGGCTGCGCTGATGTTGTCCGGACAAGCGAAAGCGAAGCTTGAGCGCAGATCCGGGATCCAGCGCAAGGGAACGCCGCAGGCGCTTCAACCCATCTCCGCCGCCACGCGGCGGAGATGCTTCACGCTGGTCGCTGACGGCCGGCTTCGCCGGCCTTTTCGCTGGGTCCCGGATCGGCGCTCCGGCTGCGCCGTCGCTTGTCCGGGACAAAACCTGCCCAATCCAAATGAAAAAGGCCGGGCTGAGCCCGGCCTTTCGTTTTTCAGAGCAAACGCTGAGGCACGCCTCAGGCGAGTTCGCTGACGCTCTTGCGCTCGTTGCGCTTGCGCTCGTTCGGGTCGAGCCAGCGCTTGCGCAGGCGGATGGACTTGGGTGTCACTTCCACCAGTTCGTCGTCCTGAATCCAGGCCAGCGACCGCTCCAGCGTCATGCGGATCGGCGGGGTCAGGCGCACGGCCTCATCCTTCGACGTGGTGCGGATGTTAGTGAGCTTCTTGCCCTTGAGCACGTTCACTTCCAGGTCGTTGTCCCGGTTGTGGATGCCGACCAGCATGCCCTGGTACACTTTCCAGCCCGGCTCGATGATCATCGGGCCGCGATCTTCCAGGTTCCACAGCGCGTAGGCCACGGCTTCGCCGGACTCATTCGAGATCAGGACGCCGTTGGTGCGGCTCGGAATCTCGCCCTTGTGCGGCTCATAAGCCTTGAATAGGCGGTTCATGATGGCGGTGCCACGGGTGTCGGTGAGCAGTTCCGACTGATAGCCGATGAGGCCACGGGTGGGAGCGTAGAACACGAGGCGCTGGCGATTGCCGCCAGAGGGGCGCATTTCCACCATTTCGGCGCGGCGCTCGGACATCTTCTGCACCACGGTGCCGGAATATTCCTCGTCCACGTCGATGACGACTTCCTCGACGGGCTCAAGGGTCTCGCCGTTCGGCCCCTGGGAATACACGACGCGGGGCCGCGACACCGCCAGCTCGAAGCCCTCGCGGCGCATGGTTTCGATCAGGATCGCGAGCTGGAGTTCGCCGCGCCCGGAGACGAAGAACGAATCCTTGTCGTCGGATTCCTCGATCTTCAGCGTGACGTTGCCCTCGCCCTCCTTGAACAGGCGGTCGCGGATCATGCGGCTCGTGACCTTGTCGCCCTCGGTGCCGGCCAGCGGCGAATCGTTGACGATGAAGGACATTGTGACGGTCGGCGGATCGATCGGCTGTGCCTGGATCGCGGTGTCGACCGAGGGATCGCAGAAGGTGTCGGCCACGGAGCCCTTCACGAGGCCGGCGATCGATACGATGTCGCCCGCTTCGCCGATTTCGATGGGCTGACGCTCGATGCCGCGGAACGCGAGAATCTTCGAGACGCGGCCGGTCTCAACGAGGTTGCCCTCGCGGTCGAGCACCTTGACGCTCTGATTCGGGCGCACAGAGCCCGAGGAGATGCGGCCCGTGATGATGCGGCCGAGGAACGGGTTCGCCTCAAGCAGCGTGCCGAGCATGCGGAACGGCATCTCGTCCACATGGGCCGGCGGCACATGCTTCAGCACCAGATCGAACAGCGGGCCGAGCGCCTGATCCTTCGGGCCCTCGGGCTCATCGGCCATCCAGCCATCGCGGCCGGAACCGTAGAGAATCGGGAAGTCGAGCTGCTCGTCGGTGGCGTCGAGCGCCGCGAACAAGTCGAACACCTCGTTGATGACTTCCTGCGGGCGACCGTCCGGCCGATCCACCTTGTTGATGGCGACGATGGGCTTGAGGCCGATCTTCAGCGCCTTGCCGACCACGAACTTGGTCTGCGGCATGGGGCCTTCAGCGGCGTCCACGAGAACGATCGCGCCGTCCACCATGGAGAGGATGCGCTCCACCTCGCCGCCGAAATCGGCATGGCCCGGGGTGTCGACGATGTTGATGCGCACACCTTTCCACACCACCGAGGTGGCCTTGGCCAGGATGGTGATGCCGCGTTCTTTTTCCAGGTCGTTGGAATCCATGACCCGCTCGGCGACACGCTGGTTGTCGCGGAAGGAGCCGGACTGCTGGAGCAGCTTGTCGACCAGCGTCGTCTTGCCGTGGTCGACGTGGGCGATAATGGCGATATTGCGCAGTTCCATGAGTTCCAAACACCAAAAGGCGGGCTCGATACGTCTCGAACCCGCTGGCTTCATTTTGCGGCGCAAAATACACAAGAGCGGCGGCAAATCAATGCGTGGCGGGTTGCCGCCCCCGGAAGGTCAGCTCGGACACTGCTCGATGGCCCTGCGAATCTGCTCGGCGGTCAGTACGCGCCCCTCGGCGGTGCGCAGCCAGGCGAGTTCCCGGCCGGCCGGGGATTGGGTCATGGCGAAGGTCATCGCCTCCTCCAGATTGGCGAATGCATAGGGCTCAGGCCACGTCTCCGGTATCGTCACGGACTGGAACGATGACCAGTATTGCAGCGTCACCTTGTTCTTGGCCGATTCGGCTTCCACATGGCGGTGCATTGTGGTTCTCCCGGCTTGTTCCTCCCTCTCGCCTTAAAATCAACGAAGCCCGGCGCGCAGGGTTCCCCGGGCCTTGCGCCGGTTCCTGAGGCACGTCATTGGCTTTAGGCGAGCGCCCGAAAGGCGGAGGTCGCAATGGTACCGATAGAATTGCTGTTCGGGATCCTGGTGAGCATGGTGAACATCGCCATCCACTCGGTCATCAGCGTGTTTCTGATGCGGTTCATGCGCGGCATGCGGCGGCGCACCGTCGAGCGGCGGCGCATCGAGGCCTTCGCCCTGACCATGATGCTAACCGGCAGCGTGCTGTCTTTCTCCCATATGCTCCACGTCGCGGTCTGGGCAATGTCCTATGACCTGGTGGGCGCGGCAAAGACGGGGGATGGCTATTATCTCGCCTTCGTGAACTTCACGACCCTGGGATACGGGGACATCCTGCCCGCGCGGCGCTGGCGGCTGCTCGGGCCGATCACCGCCGCCAACGGGATGCTTCTGTTCGGCTGGTCCACCGCGCTCATCTTCGCCGTGCTGACCCGCGCCGCGCTTGTGCTGCATGTCTACGACGCGCCTGTGCCGCGCAAGAAAGTCACGCACCACCGCGCCAAAGCCACCGCGCCGCCGGACACCATCGACATCTTGCGGGAGGACTGAGCTTCACTCCTTGCCGAGCTTCTCCAACAACGCCATGGCGGCGGCGGGCGCGCGTTCCTTGGCGCCGTTGATCATGTAGATGAAGACGTCGTGCTTGCCTGACTTGGCGGGGGCATCGCCATAGGTCGGCAGGCCGTCCGCCGCCTCGCCCTTGGCCCATTCTGTGGCGCGCTTGCGCCAGGTTCCAAGCGCCTTGGCGTCATAGCCGGTCTCAATCTCCGCTTTGGCATCCTGAAGCCGGGCATAGACGAAATCGGCTGTGAGATCGCCAATGGTGGGGTAATCGAGGCTGTCCGCGATCACCACCGCCACCTTGTGCTTGCGGGCGAGTGCGATGAACTGCGGGCAGCAGAAGCTCTCGTGCCTCACCTCGACCGCGTGGCGCAGCGCCACGCCGTCGACCTTCTCGGGCAGCAGCGCGAGAAACGCACCGAAATCTTCGGGATCGAATTTCTTCGTGCCGGCGAACTGCCAGTTGATCGGCCCGAGTTTGTCGCCAAGCTCCACCAGCCCGCTGTTGACGAACGCCTGGATACTTTCGCCGGCTTCGGCAAGGACTCGCCGATTGGTGACGTAGCGCACCGCCTTCAGCGCGAACACGAAGCCATCTGGCACTTGGTCGGCCCAGCTTTTGAACGTTTTGGGGGTCTGGGTCCGGTAGAAGGTGCCGTTCACCTCGATGGAGGTGACGGCGCGGCTGGCGAATTCCAGTTCGCGGGCCTTCTTTAGATCTCCGGGAAAAAAGCTCCCGCGCCAGGGCTCGTAGGTCCAGCCGCCGATGCCGACACGTATGGTCATGTGCGTGTTCCTTACCCGTAGCCGCTGATGCAACCCAGCCGATGTCTCTTGGTTCGATCTTAGCCGAGCGGCAGGACGTTGGAATATTTCACCTGCTCGAGCGCGAACGAGCTTTCGATGGAGGCGATGCCGTCCAGGCGCGTCAGCTTGGATTTGAGAAACCGCTCATAGCTCTCCAGGTCCGCCACCACGACGCGCAGGAGATAATCGCGCTGTCCGGTCATGAGGTAGCATTCCAGCACCTCGGGCCACCGGCGGATGGCAGCGGAGAAGGCGTCGAGCGCATCTTCCCGCTGGCGCTCCAGCTTGATGGAAACGAACACGCTCACCGGCAGGCCGGCGGCGCGCTGGTCCAGCACCGCGACATAGCGCGAGATCAGGCCCGATACTTCCAGCGCCCGCACCCGCCGCAGGCAGGGGGATGGCGAGAGACCGACTTTCGCCGCAAGATCGGCGACACTCATGCGCCCGTCCACCTGCAACAGGGCGAGGATCTTTCGGTCTATGGCGTCGATCTGCATGTTTCGATCTTATCTCTGCCTCTTCTCGGCATAATAGTGCGCACTTGGATTTCCGGCAGCCCGATTTCGACGGAAAACGCCTCTTTCACGCATCTATCATGGCTTCGCACGGCGATTTGCGCCGCAGGGAGCGCCGAAGATGGCCGCCAAGACCATGGCCGGGACGGAAATCGAAATTCTCGCCGAACTGGAACGCAAGGTTCTGTGGCTGGCGAGCTGGACCATCCACAATGCCAACCACCTGCGTGAGAGCGCGGACGGGCTGAAGGTGGGCGGACACCAGGCATCCTCGGCCTCGCTCGCCACCATCATGACGGCGCTGTATTTCCACACTCTGCGGCCGCAGGACCGGGTGGCGGTGAAGCCCCATGCCAGCCCGATCTTCCACGCCATCCAATATCTGCTGGGCAACCAGACCCGCGAAAAGCTGGAGGCGTTCCGTGCCTACAAGGGCGCGCAATCCTATCCCTCGCGCACCAAGGACACGGACGACGTGGATTTCTCCACCGGCTCCGTGGGCCTGGGCGTGGCGCAGACCCTGTTCGCCAGCCTCGCACAGGATTACGTCCGCGCCCACGGCTTCTCCGACCGGCCCGAGGGGCGGATGATCGCGCTCGTGGGCGATGCGGAGCTGGACGAAGGCAATGTCTTCGAGGCCCTGCTGGAGGGCTGGAAGCACGATCTGCGCAACACCTGGTGGATCGTCGACTACAATCGCCAGAGCCTCGACGCGGTGGTCCGCGAGGGCCTGTATGAGCGGTTCGTCGGCATCTTCGAGGCCATGGGCTGGCAGGTCGTCATCCTGAAATACGGCTCGCTCCAGCAGGCGGCCTTCACGGAAAAGGGCGGTGCCAAGCTCAAGGCCTGGATCGACGCCTGCCCGAACGTCGAATATTCCGCCCTCACCTTCCAGGGTGGCGCGGCATGGCGCAAGCGCCTGCTGGATGACCTCGGCGACCAGGGCGACGTCACGGCGCTGATCGAACGCAGGTCGGACGACGAATTGTCGGCGCTCATGACCAACCTGGGCGGCCATGACCTGCCGACCATTATCGAGGCGTTCGACGGCATCGACCACGACAAGCCGGTCTGCTTTCTCTGCTACACCGTCAAGGGCATGGGCCTTCCGCTGGCCGGCCACAAGGACAACCATGCCGGCCTCATGACCGCCGCGCAGGTGGAAATCCTGCGGAGCGCCATGAACGTCCGCACCGGCCACGAATGGGAGCCGTTCGAAGGACTGAAGACGCCGTCGCGGACCCTGGCGGCGTTTCTCGACAAGGTGCCCTTCAAGGCCGAGGGCACGCGCCGCCTCGTCTCCCCTGCCTTGCCGGTGCCGAGCATCGCCACGCCGCCGAACGCCACCCTCTCCACCCAGGCCGGCTTCGGCCTGATCCTTCAGGATCTGGCACGCGGCGACAGCGCGCTGGCGAACCGCATCGTCACCACCTCCCCGGATGTGACCGTCTCCACCAATCTCGGCCCGTGGGTGAACCGGCGCGGCCTGTTTGCCGAGCGCGAGTTGGCGGACGTGTTCAAGCGCGAACGTATCCCCTCGACCTTCAATTGGGACTTCTCGCCCAAGGGCCAGCACATGGAACTGGGCATCGCGGAGATGAACCTGTTCCTGATGCTCTCGGCGTTCGGCCTCTCGCATTCGCTGTTCGGCGCGCGGCTGATTCCCGTGGGCACGCTGTATGACCCATTCATCTGCCGGGGCCTCGATGCGCTGAATTATGCCTGCTACCAGGACGCCCGCTTCATTCTTGTGGCGACGCCCTCGGGCGTGACGCTGGCGCCGGAGGGCGGCGCGCACCAGTCGATCTCGACGCCGCTCATCGGCATGGCACAGGACGGCCTTGCCTCGTTCGAGCCCTGCTTCGTGGACGAGTTGGCGACCCTGATGGGGTTCGCCTTCGACTATGTGCAACGCGAAAATGCGGAGCAGGACGACGACGCCAACTGGCTGGGAGACGACACCGGCGGCTCAGTCTATTTCCGCCTGTCCACGCGCGCCCTTGAACAGCCCAAGCGGGTCCTGACCAACCTCCAGAAGCAGCACATGGTGGACGGCGCCTATTGGCTGCGCGAACCCGGCCCCAACGCCGAGGTGGTGGTGGCGGTGCAGGGAGCGGTGACGCCGGAGGCGATCGAGGCTGTCGGCCTGATGGCGGGGGACAGGCGAGACATCGGCCTCCTGGCCGTCACCTCTGCGGATCGCCTGAGCGCCGGATGGAACGCCGCCGCCCGCGCCCGCGAGAAGGGACTTTTCCACGCCAAGAGCCATGTCGAGCGGCTGCTCGAGCCGCTCCCGCGCCATTGCGGTCTCGTCACCGTCATCGACGGCCACCCGGCAACGCTGGGATGGCTCGGCTCGGTGCACGGGCACCGGGTGCGCGCGCTCGGAGTGGAGCATTTCGGGCAGACCGGAACCATCGCGGACCTTTACCGGCATAACGGCATCGACGCGGCCGGCATCGTCTCTGCCGCCCAGTCCGTGGCTCCGGGCCGCCCGATGCGGCATCTGCGGGCGCTGGGGTGAGCACGTTCCCTCCCCCGCTTGCGAGAGTTCTGCGAAAGAGATCTCACAAACTTCCGCGGTTCGTTAGATGCAGAGGCCGGGCTGTTTTTACCTCGCCCCGAGGGGGAGAGGTCGGCTGCGAAGCAGCCGGGTGAGGGGGCTCCGACATTTCAAAACTGGAGAGGGTTGCCCCCTCACCCCAACCCTCTCCCCGTCGGGGAGAGGGGGCATAGCGCAGTCACTCAAGAGATACCACCGACTCCGTGCCGGCTCCTTTCGCAGAGGTCCCGCTTGCGGGAGAGGGAGCAAACAGAGGCGCTCACACTGTTCCGTGCGTGGCCTTGCCGTTCATCAGCGTCAGGTCGATCTTGGTGTGGGCGATGTCGTGAACATCCCCCTCGAAGATGTTCTTCTCCAGCACCACGAGGTCGGCGAACTTACCGATTTCGAGCGAGCCGATCTTGTTTTCCATGCGGATCTGATGCGCCCCGCCCATGGTATTGGCGTGCACCGCTTGGGCGAGCGTCAGGCGCTCCTCGGCGGGTGCCAACACCGGGTTGGTGGCCTTGCCGATAAGCTGGCGGGTCACCGCGATCTGGATGGAATCCAGCGGCTTGTAGGTGGAGAAATAGCCCGCCGCCGGCCAGTCCGTGCCGAAGGACACGCGCCCGGCGCTCTCAAGGGTTGAGCGCACGCGGTACAGATTCTTCTGCCGCTCGCCGTAACGATCCCTAAGGATTTCGGAGGTGTCCGGATCGGCGGAGAACCAGTTGGCCGAGAATTGCGAATTTACGCCCAGCTTGGCGAAGCGCGGGATGTCCTGGTCTGTCACATAGACCAGATGCGCGATGGTGTGCCGGCGGTCACGAGCGGGGTTTGCTGCAATCGCCTTCTCGATGGCGTTGAGCGCCGCACGCGCGGTGCCGTCACCGCAAGCGTGGATATGCACATCGAAACCGGCAGCATCCACCATGCTCACGAGCTTGGTCCACTGCTCCTCCGAGAAGGGCGAGGCGCCGAAGAAGCCCGGCTTGTCGGAATAAGCCTCCACGAGCCATGCGGTGTAACCCTCCTGGGTGCCGTCGCCGATGATCTTCACCATCGAGATCTCAACCAGTTCGGATGAAACCTGCTTTCTGAGAGCTTGAAGCTCCTGGACGACATCCTCAAATGGCGGCGACTTCACCAGATACGAGCCGACGACCCGGAACGGGAGAACGCCCTGCTTGTCGAGGGCGGTGTAGAAACCGAGGATGTCCGCCTGGCTACCGCCGACCGGGGGCACGCCGGCATCGAAGATCGAGGTGATGCCGGCGGCGGAGGCCTTGGGCAGCCAGCCCTCCATCAGCTTGCTCATGGCCGCGGGCGAAATCGGCTCGACCGCATTGACCAGGGCGAGCACCGCATTCACTTCCAGCACATAGCCGTTGGGAAAGCCCTTCTCGTCGCGCACGTAATAGCTGAAGCGCGGGATCGGGTCCGGCGTGTCCTTGTCGACCTTCGCCAGTTCCAGCGCCTTGCTGTTTGCCCACAGGCTGTGGCCGTCGATGGAGAAGAAGAAGGCCGGGCGGTCGGGAATGATCTTGTCCAGATAATGCCGCGAAGGCCCCTCCGGCGGAAACATGTCCACGCGCCAGCCGAAGCCGCGAATATTGCCGGTGGGATGCTCCTTCGCATGACGCGCGATGACTGCCAGCGCCTCATCCAAGGTCGGCACCTGAAGATCGATGCCGGACGTGAGGAAGGCGCCAAGGAAGGGGTGGATGTGCCCTTCCACGAAGCCCGGCATCACCAGCCGGCCGTTCAGCTCCACCACTTTGGTGCTGGAGCCCTTGAGCTTGTCGATGTCGGCATTGGTGCCCACGGCCGCGATTGTATTACCGCTGACCGCCAATGCCTCGGCCCATGGCTGCGCTGGGTTCTGGGTGTAGACCTTCCCGCCCCGCAGAATGATGTCCGCACCCGGCACGCTCTGCGCCAACGCGGAGATGGGCGCGGTGGAAGCGGCTGCTGTGCAGGCGATGGTGCCGCCCACGAAACTGCGGCGGCTCATCCTGAAAGGCTGGGGCACGGCGGCGGGGGCACCCACCGCGAAGCCGCCCAGAGCTTCATTCAGGCTGCAATTGATACACATGGTCTGCTCCCGCAAGCGGCTTCCAAGGCCGGCGGCATGGTGGACGGGCGGCGGTGGCGCTGCAAGACCGCGCGTGTCGCACACCGGCTGGCGTGCCCCATCTTCCGCCACCTGCCGACTTTTTGCGCATGCGAAGGGCGCTTATTGCATCTGCTTAATCCCTAAGCAGGGAAGTATCTCATAATGATTCCAAAGCATTGATGGGCGAGCCACCACTTGGCACGCCTCTTGAATATAGAGGGCCAAGCGCGGTCGACGAGGATCGTGCCAACCAATCGTCCCAAAGACGGGACCCGCAGCAGAGCCGCTGACACCCGATGGCCAAGGAGCCGTCGTGGAGTCTGCGGCTTTTTTCGTTTTCGGGCCCGTCGCCAATGGCGACCACAGGGGAACTCAATGACCGACGCTTCCGATACCAAGCCGGCCCCAACCGCGTCCCTCTCGCGCCGCTCTCTGCTGAAGGGCGGTGTTGCGGCGCTCGGCACCGCAGCCCTGTTCGATGGGATACGCATGGCCTTCCCCGGCGGCGTTCCCTCCGCCTATGCGGCGGCACCGGAAACCACCAAGGCCATCCTCGGCTATATCGCCTTGATGGATGCCTCGCCCCTGGTGATCGCCAAGGAAAAGGGCCTGTTCGCAAAGTATGGCGTGCCTGACGTTGAGGTGGTGAAGCAGGCCTCCTGGGGCGCGACGCGCGACAATCTCGTGCTCGGCGGCGCGGCCAACGGCATCGACGGCGCGCACATTCTCTCACCCATGCCCTACCTCATCTCGAGCGGGAAGGTCACGCAGAACAATACGCCGACCCCCATGTACATCCTGGCGCGCCTCAACCTCGACGCGCAGGCGATCTCGGTTTCCAACGAATACAAGGATTTGAAGGTCACGGCTGACGCCTCGGCCCTGAAGGCCGCATTCGCCAAGAAAAAGGCCGAAGGCAAGGAGGTGAAGGTCGCGATGACGTTCCCGGGCGGCACACATGACCTGTGGCTCCGCTACTGGCTCGCCTCCGCCGGGATCGACCCCGACAAGGACGTCTCCACCATCGTCGTGCCGCCGCCCCAGATGGTGGCGAACATGAAGGTGGGCAACATGGATGCCTTCTGCGTCGGCGAGCCGTGGAACGAACAACTCGTCAACCAGGGCATCGGCTTCACCGCCTGCACCACCGGCGAGATTTGGAAGGAGCATCCGGAGAAGGCGCTCGGCATGCGCGCCGACTTCGTCGACAAGAACCCCAACACCACCAAGGCCATCCTGATGGCCGTGCTGGAAGCCCAGCAATGGTGCGACAAGATGGAGAACAAGCAGGAGCTGGCCGAGATCGTCGGCAAGCGCCAGTGGTTCAATGTCCCCGTCGCCGACATCATCGGCCGCCTCAAGGGCGACATCAATTACGGCAACGGCCGGGTGGTGAAGAACTCCGACCAGTACATGAAGTTCTGGAAGGATCACGCCTCCTACCCATTCCAGAGCCACGACACTTGGTTCATCACCGAGGACATCCGCTGGGGCAAGTACGAGCCCTCCACGGACATCAAGGCGCTGGTCTCAAAGGTCAACCGCGAAGACCTGTGGCGCGAGGCGGCAAAGTCCCTCTCAGTCGCGGCCACCGACATTCCCGCCTCCACATCACGCGGCAAGGAGACGTTCTTCGACGGCAAGGTGTTCGATCCCTCTGATCCCACCGCCTATCTGAAGAGCCTCACCATCAAGCGCGTCGAAGTCTGATTTCCCAAGCACGGGAGCACCATGCATGTCCGTCACAGCCTTAAAAGACACCCCACCGGCGCAACGGCGCACCGCCGAGGTGGTCCGCCTCGCCCCGGCGCGGCCGCCGGCCACCGCACGCCTCAAATCGGTTGCGCTGTGGTTTGCCGCCAACGTCATCCCGCCGCTGGTGATGACGATTGTGCTCCTCGTGCTCTGGGAACTTCTCTGTTCCGGCCCGAAGGCGACACTGCCGCCGCCGAGCCGGATCTGGATCGACTCGAAGGACCTGATCCTCGACCCGTTCTTCGTGGCGGGGCCTCAGGATATCGGCCTCGGCCTGCGGGTGCTGGTGTCACTCCAGCGCGTGGTGGTGGGCTTCGGCCTCGCCGCAGTGGTCGGCGTTCTCCTGGGCGCCATCGTCGGGCAATCGGTCTGGGCGATGCGTGGCCTCGATCCGCTGTTCCAGATGCTGCGCACCGTGCCCCCGCTCGCCTGGCTGCCGCTGGCGCTCGCCGCGTTCCGCGACAGCTACCCCTCCGCGATCTTCGTGATCTTCATCACGGCGATCTGGCCGATCATCATCAACACCGCGGTCGGCATCCGGAACATCCCGCAGGATTACCGGAACGTAGCTCTGGTGCTGCGGCTCAACCCCATTGAGTTCTTCTGGAAGATCATGCTGCCCTCGGCGGCACCCTACATCTTCACCGGCCTGCGCATCGGCGTCGGCCTGTCCTGGCTGGCCATCGTCGCGGCGGAAATGCTCACCGGCGGGGTCGGCATCGGCTTCTTCATCTGGGACGCGTGGAACTCCTCACGCCTGCCCGACATCATCGTTGCCCTGGTCTACATCGGCGTCGTGGGCTTCGTCCTCGACCGCCTCGTGGCTGGTGTCTCAGCCATCGTCACGCGCGGCACATCGGCCAATTGAGGAGGCTCCCATGACCTATCTTCAGATCAGCCATGTCGGCAAAACCTTCTCGCGCGGCGCCGCCTCTACCGAGGTGCTGACGGATGTCTCGCTCGACATCGCCAAGGGCGAATACATCTCCATCATCGGCCACTCCGGCTGCGGCAAGTCCACCCTGCTCAACATCGTCGCCGGGCTGACCGACGCCACCATCGGCGGCGTGATCCTGGACGGGCGGGAGGTGAATTCGCCTGGCCCCGACCGGGCGGTCGTGTTCCAGAACCATTCGCTCCTGCCCTGGCTCTCGGTCTACGACAATGTTCGCCTTGCCGTGGACAAGGTGTTCTCCGGCACCCGCTCGCGTTCCGAGCGGCACGCCTGGACGCTGCATAATCTCGAACTGGTGCAGATGGGCCATGCCAAGGACAAGCGTCCCGGCGAAGTCTCCGGCGGCATGAAGCAGCGCGTCGGCATCGCCCGCGCGCTCGCCATGGAGCCGAAGGTGCTGCTGCTCGACGAGCCGTTCGGCGCGCTCGACGCGCTCACCCGCGCCCATCTCCAGGACAGCGTGATGCAGATCCACGCTTCGCTGGGCAACACCATCCTCATGATCACCCACGATGTGGACGAGGCCGTGCTGCTCTCTGACCGCATCGTGATGATGACCAACGGCCCCTCCGCCCGCATCGGCGAACTTCTGGAGGTCAATTTGGCCCGGCCCCGCCGCCGGCTCGAGCTGGTGGCGAATACCACTTACCTCAAGGCCCGCGAGGCGGTGCTGAAATTCCTCCACGAGCGCCACCGCTTCGTGGAAGCCGCCTGACCTTGCCGCCCAGCCACGGAGTATTTCCATGCTTCCCAGCCAAGTGGACCTTATCCAGTCTTCGTTCGCGAAGGTCGCCCCGATTTCAGAACAGGCGGCCGCTTTGTTCTACGGCCGCCTGTTCGAGATCGCGCCGGAGGTGAAACCCATGTTCAAGGGCGACATCAAGGAACAGGGCCGCAAGCTCATGAGCACCCTCGCCGTGGTCGTGAAGGGGCTCTCCAACCTTGATGCTGTGGTACCGGTGGCACAGGTCCTGGCGAAGCGGCACGTCGCATACGGGGTGAAGGACGCGCACTACGCCCCGGTGGGCGCGGCGCTGCTGTGGACCCTGGAGCAGGGGCTGGGCCCAGACTTCACACCCGAAGTTAAGGGGGCCTGGGTGGAGGCCTATGGCATCCTCTCCTCCGTGATGATCACTGCCGCCGCCGAAGCGGTGCCGGCGGTTACGGCTGCGGAGTGATCGTGATGGCGATGCCTGTCCTCGGTTTCGCGGGACGCTTACCGAGCGTGCCCCCTGATTCCCTCTCCCGCTTGCGGGGGAGGGCCAGGGAGGGGGCGGGCCGCAGGCCGAAAAACGCCGGGAACAAGGAGAGGTCGCGCACACTCGCTGCGCTCGGCCCCCTCCCCAGCCCTCCCCCGCAAGCGGGAGAGGGAGCGCGTCAGGCTTTTGGGGTCTCCGATGGCTGAGCCCCTCGTCATCGTCGGCAATGGCATGGCCGCCGCAAAGCTATGCGAGGAATTGGGCCGCAAGGCGCTCGGGCGCTATTCCATCGCCGTCGTGGGGGCGGAGCCGCACCTCGCCTATAATCGCGTGCTGCTCTCCGATGTGCTCGCCGGCAAGACCACGGCGGCCGACACACAGTTGCGCGCGGCCGACTGGTGGCGCGCCCAGGGCGTGACCCTGGTTTATGGCACGCCGGCGGCCGCCGTCGACAGGAGCGCGCGCCAACTGGTCCTCGCGGATGGGCGGCGACTCCCGTTCGCACGGCTTGTGCTCGCCACCGGCTCCCATCCCATCCGTCTTCCCTTGCCGGGTGCGGACCTGCCGGGTGTCACCACCTTCCGTGATCTCACCGATGTCTCCGCGCTGATCGCGGCCGGCAAGCCCGGCACACGCGCGGTGGTGATCGGCGGCGGCCTGCTGGGGCTGGAGGCCGCGAGCGGCCTCGCCCGCGCCGGAGCCCACACCACCCTGATCCATTTGATGGACCGGCTGATGGAGCGCCAGCTTGATGCGCGCGCCGCCGGCCTGCTGCGGCAGGCCGTGGAGGCGCAGGGCGTCGTGGTGGAACTCAACGCCTCCAGCGACGCCATCGAAGGCACCGAACGCGCCACCGGGCTGCGCCTGAAGGACGGGCGCGTGCTGCCGGCCGACATCATCGTCATGGCCTGCGGCGTGAAGCCGAACGCCGACCTTGCCCGCGCCGCCGGACTTGCCTGCAATCGCGGGGTCCTGGTGGACGACGGGCTCGCCACCGATGATGGCGCCGTGTTCGCCATCGGCGAATGCGCGGAGCATCGCGGCGCCTGCTACGGCCTCGTGGCACCGGCGTATGAGCAGGCGGCCGTTCTGGCGCATCGCCTTGCCGGGCGCGAGGCACGCTACGAAGGCAGCACCATTTCCACCAACCTGAAAGTCTCAGGCGTGTTCGTGTTCTCCGCAGGAGACATCGGCGCTGAGGGCGAGGAGATCATTCTCGCCGACAAGGGCCTCGGGCTTTACCGCCGCCTGATCGTGAGGGACGGCCGCCTCGCCGGCGCGGTCCTCTACGGCGACACCTCGGACGGCCCGTTCTACCTCGACCTGATCACGAACCGCACCCCCATCGCCGCCATGCGCGCGGACCTGGCCTTCGGCCGGGCCGCGCTGCCCATCGCGGCTTGAGAAGGCAATTGAGATGAGCGGCGATTTCACCATCGACCAGAAGCGTTATCTGGAGGGCTTCGTCTCCGGCGCCCAGGTCGCGCGGGCCGGGCGTGGACTGGGCGGGGAATTGGGCGCCGGCTTGGGCAGCGCCCCCGCAGCCGAGCTGAACGGGCCGGACGCCGCCAGCCACAAGGCGATGGCCCGCACCGAGGCGGAAGGGCGCAAGCTCACGCCGGAGGAGAAGGCCAAGCGCGAGGAATTCGGGCTGGATGCCTACCCCCGCATGAAGGTCTCGGCCGAGGAGGGGGTGTTCCCCAAGGGCCAGGACATCTTGCGCTGGAAATACCACGGGCTGTTCTACGTGGCCCCGGCGCAGGACAGCTTCATGTGCCGCCTGCGCATGCCCAACGGCATCCTGACCCACTGGCAGTTTCGCGGCATCGCCGACATCGCGCAGGCCCATGGCGGCGGCTTCACCGACGTCACCACCCGCGCCAATCTCCAGGTTCGCGACATTCCCGCCACCGACGGCGTGACGCTGCTGGAAAAGCTGGTCGACCTTGGGCTGACCGCTAAGGGATCGGGCGCCGACAACATTAGAAACGTCACCGGCACGCCGACGGCCGGCATCGATCCGCAGGAGCTTCTGGACACACGCCCCTACGCCAAGGATTGGCACCACTACATCCTTAACACGCGCGAGATGTACGGCCTGCCGCGCAAGTTCAACGTGGCGTTCGACGGCGGCGGACGGATCGGCGCGCTGGAGGACACCAACGACATCGGCTTCCAGGCAGTTGAGGTGAAGGACGGCTTCGGCATCCAGCCCGGCGTCTGGTTCCGCCTCGCGCTCGGCGGCATCACCGGCCACCGGGATTTTGCTCGCGACACGGGGGTGATCCTGCGGCCGCAGGAGGCCACCAAGGTCGCGGCGGCGATCGTGCGGGTGTTCATCGACAGCGGCGACCGCACCGACCGCAAGAAGGCGCGGCTGAAATATGTGCTCGACGCCTGGGGCTTCGAGAAATTCCTCGCCGCCGTGGAGGCCAAGCTCGGGGCGCCGCTGCTGCGCGCGCCCACTGATGCTGTGCTGCCGCGTCCCGAGCCGGATCGCCTCGCGCATCTCGGCGTGCATCCGCAAAAGCAGGCGGGCCTGAACTGGGTCGGCATCGGATTGCCGGTCGGGCGCATGACGGTCGCCCAGATGCACGGACTCGCAGACCTTGCCGCCGGCATGGGCGACGGCGACCTGCGGCTCACCGTCTGGCAGAATGTGATCCTCTCCGGCGTGCCCGATGTGCATGTCGAGGCGGTGAAGGAAGTGGTCGCCGCCCTCGGCCTCACCGCCGAGACGGACGTGCTCCAGGCCGGGCTCGTCGCCTGTACCGGGGCCAAGGGCTGCAAGTTCGGCAATGCCGACACCAAGGGCACGGCACGCGCCATCGCCGCCCATTGCGGACCGCGCGTCGCGCTCGACCAGCCGGTGAACATCCACGTCACCGGCTGCCACAATTCCTGCGCCCAGCATTACATCGGAGATATCGGCCTGATCGGCGCGCGCATTGCGGTGAACGACGAGGGCGACACGGTGGATGGCTACAATCTCCTGGTCGGCGGCGGCTTCGGCACCGATGCGGCCATCGCCGATGAGCTTTACCGCGACGTTAAGGCGGAGGACGCGCCGGTGCTGGTGGAGCACCTGCTCAAGGCATGGCTCGCCCATCGCGAGGCCGAGGAGCCGTTCGCGAAATTCACCCGCCGCATGCCGGCGGAGACCCTCAAGTCCCTCGTTGCTGCGGAGGCAGGGGAATGACCCTCCAGAGCATCCCTCCCGTTGTGCCCTACCTGCCCGAAAGCGCGCCGTTCACGGTGGAGCAGCGGGCGTGGCTGAACGGCTTTTTCGCCGGCATCTTCTCCAGCGATGCCGCCCCCGCGACCGCGCTTTCGGCGGAAGCGTCCGCCGCGCTGATGCCCGGCGGCGGTGCGATGGAGGACGATGGCGCCCCCTGGCACGATGCCTCCATGCCGCTCGATGAGCGCATGACGCTCGCCGAGGGCAAGCCCCTGCCCCGTCGCATGATGGCGGCGATGGCGCAGCAGGATTGCGGCCAGTGCGGATATCTCTGTGAGAGCTATTCCAAGGCCATCGCGGATGGCACGGAGACCGCCCTGAACCTGTGCGCGCCGGGCGGCAAGGAAACTTTGCGCATGCTGAAGGCCCTCGCCGCCGAGCGCGACAGCAGTGCGCCCGCGGCCGCCCCGGCGCAGGCTAGCCCGGCTCCCTCGACAGCGCCGCTCGGCACGCGGGAAAATCCCGGCGAGGTGACGTTCCTCGGTCGGACACGCCTGAACAAGGACGGCTCCGAAAAGGAGACCTGGCATATCGATTTCGACCTTGAAGGCTCGGAGCTCGACTATGTCGCGGGCGACAGCTTCGGCCTGTTCGGGGTGAATGATCCGGGCCTCGTGGCGGCCGCGCTCGATGCGCTTGGCGCGGACGCGCAGTATCCGGTCGGCGACAAGGCGCTGGGCGATGTGCTGACCCACGAGGTCTGCCTGAAATCCGCGCCGGACGCGCTATTCACGCTGTTCTCATACCTCACCGGCGGCGCGCGCCGGGCGAAGGCGCGGGCGCTCGCCAACGGCGAGGACCCGGATGGCGATGCCGCGACCCTGGATGTGCTCGGCGTACTGGAAAAATTCGCGGGCGCGCGGCCCGATCCCGAGGCGGTGATCGAGTGCCTGGAGCCGCTCCAGCCCCGGCTTTATTCCATCTCCTCCAGCCCGCTCGCGACCCCCGGCCGCCTCTCCCTCACCGTGGATGCCGTGCGTTACGAAATCGCCGGGCGGGGGCGCCTGGGCGTCTGCTCCACGTTCCTCGGCGGTCGGATCCCGGCGGGCACGCGGCTGAAGGCCTATATCCAGAAGGCCCATGGTTTCGCTCTGCCGCAAGACGCCTCCAAAGGCGTCATCATGGTGGGTCCGGGCACCGGCATCGCGCCGTTTCGCGCCTTCCTCCACGAGCGCATGGCGGCGAAGGCGCCAGGCAAGAACTGGCTGTTCTTCGGCCACCAGAAACGCGAAACGGATTTCTTCTATGAGGAAGAATTGTCCGGCATGCAGGCGGCCGGATACCTGACGCGGCTCGACACCGCATGGTCGCGGGACGGCGCTTCAAAAGTCTATGTCCAGGACCGCATCCGGGAGGCCGGGCAGGAACTTTGGGCGTGGCTTTCGGAAGGCGCGCATTTCTACATCTGCGGCGATGCCAAGCGCATGGCCAAGGACGTGGAAACCGCCCTCATCGACGTCGCGACCGCCCATGGCGGCCTGACGGGAGAGACGGCGGCGGCCTTCCTCGCTGAACTCAAGAAGGCGGGCCGCTTCCAGGCCGACGTTTACTGAGGGGGATGTGATGCGGATCGCACACGCCACGTACCCGCTCAGCGGCCGGGCAAAGAGTCATTCCCTCTCCCGCTTGCAGGGGCGGGTTAGGGAGGGGGAAAGCAGTGAGACACGGCCGGGTGCGGAGCTTATCCTGAGGCTCCTGCCCCCTCCCCAACCCTCCCCCGCAAGCGGGAGAGGGGGCCGCCTAATTGCCGCCGGGGCCGGCCGATGAACGCTCCTCTTGGCAGCGCACCCGCCATCAAGACCACCTGCCCTTATTGCGGCGTCGGCTGCGGCGTGAAGGCGACGCCGGATGCTGTCGGCGGGGCGCTGATCGCGGGCGACGAGGCGCACCCCGCCAGTCTCGGACGGCTGTGCTCCAAGGGCGCCGCGCTGGGCGAGACCATCGGCCTCGAAACCCGGCTGCTTGAGCCCATGATGCGCGACGGCGCCGGCCCCTTGAAGGCCGTGACATGGGCGGCGGCTCTGGATCGCGTGGCGGACGGTATTCGCGAGACCATCGAACGCCATGGCCCGCAGGCGGTGGCCTTCTATCTCTCCGGCCAGTTGCTCACCGAGGATTATTACGTCGCCAACAAGCTGGCGAAGGGCTTCCTCGGCACCGCAAACGTCGACACCAATTCGCGCCTGTGCATGGCGTCCTCGGTCGCCGGCCACAAGCGGGCCTTCGGTTCGGACACGGTGCCCGGCAACTATGAAGACCTTGATACGGCAGACCTGATCATCCTCACCGGCTCCAATACCGCCTGGTGCCATCCGGTGCTGTTCCGGCGCATGGAAGCAGCCCGCGCCGCGCGGGGCACCAAGATCGTTGTGATCGATCCGCGCCGCACGGCCACCGCCGAAGATGTGGACCTGTTCCTGCCCATCGCGCACGGCACCGATACTGCGCTGTTCTCCGGGCTTCTGGTGCATCTGGCGGATCGTGGCGCCTGTGACGACGCCTTTATCCAGGCACACACCAGCGGCCTGCCGGCGGCGCTCGCCCGCGCCCGCGATATCGCGCCCGACATCGCTGCCACCGCACGCGCCACGGGTTTGGCGGAAGCGGATGTTGCCTGTTTCTTCGCGCTGTTTCGCGACACCGAGCGCACGGTCACCTGCTACTCGCAGGGTGTGAACCAATCGGCCCAGGGAACCGACAAGGTCAATGCCATCCTCAACTGCCACCTCGCCACCGGCCGGATCGGGCGCGAGGGCATGGGGCCGTTCTCACTCACCGGCCAGCCCAACGCCATGGGCGGGCGCGAGGTGGGCGGCCTTGCCAACCAGCTTGCCGCCCACATGGGCTTCACGCCGCAAGAGGTGGACCGCGTACGCCGCTTCTGGAACGCGCCCGCCATGGCCGAGAAGGAAGGCCGCAAGGCGGTGGATATGTTCGATGCCATCGCGCGGGGCGAGATCAAGGCGCTCTGGGTGATGGGCACGAACCCGGCGGTGAGCCTGCCGCGCGCCGATGCGGTTCGCGCCGCGCTTCAGAAGCTCGACCTGTTCGTGGTCTCGGAAAACGTTCGGAGCAACGACACAGCCGCCGCCGCGCCTCATGTGCTTCTGCCCGCTGCCGCCTGGGGCGAGAAGGACGGCACTGTCACCAATTCGGAGCGCCGCATCTCGCGTCAGCGCGCATTCCTGACCCTGCCGGGCGATGTGCAGCCCGATTGGTGGGCGCTGAGCGGCGTCGCACAACGGCTCGGCCATGGCGATGCCTTCGCCTATTCCTCGCCCGCCGAAATTTTTCGCGAGCACGCCGCACTCTCCGGCTTCGAGAATGGCGGCACCCGCGACTTCGACATTTCCGGGCTCGCCGATCTCTCGGATGCGCGCTATCAGGCGCTGGAGCCGGTGCAATGGCCGGTGCGGAAGGGCGAGGACGGGCAAGCCCGCTTCTTCGCCGAGGGCGGCTTCTTCACGCCCGACCGGCGCGCCCGCTTCATCGCCCCCGCGATTGTCGCCGCATCCGCCGCGACCGAGGCGCACCCGTTTCTGCTCAACACCGGCCGCATCCGCGACCAGTGGCACACCATGACTCGCACCGGGCTTTCCGCTCGCCTCTCCGCGCATCTTCCCGCGCCTTATCTGGCGATCCACCCGCAGGATGCCTCCGGGCTCGGACTGACAGAGGGCGCCCTGGCGCAGGTCTCCAGCCCCCACGGCAGCGCCGTTCTGGAGACCCGTCTGGATGAGGGGCAGGCGCGCGGCACGGTGTTCGCGCCGATCCATTGGAGCGACGCCAACTCCTCCCACGGCCGCGTCGGCCTACTGGTGCACGATCGCACCGACCCCTTCTCCGGCCAGCCGGATTCCAAGGCGACACCGGTGGCCATAGCCGCGGTCGACGCGCCGTTCCACGGCTTCGTCCTCGCGCGCAAACACCTGAGCCCGCCGCCCGGCGCGTGGTGGGCACGTCTTCCCCTGGAGGGCGGCTTCGCCTGGCGCCTTGCCGCCCGGCAGGGGCCGCAGACTTGGCGGGACTGGGCCACGGCCCAGATGGGCACGGACGATGTGGCCGATCTCATCGACATGAGCGGCGGCCACTACCGCGCTGCCGCCTTTGATGCCGAGGGGCGCCTCGCCTTCGCCCTCATCGTCGGCCCCGCCGGCACGGCGCCCTCCTGGGATGCATTGAAAAGCCTTCTGGCTGCGGGGGCCGTCTCCGCCGCCGACCGCAGGCTGGTGCTTTCCGGCCGCAGGGCGGGCCTGGACGCCGCGACGGGCCCCCTGGTGTGCGCCTGTTTCGGCGTGGCGCGCGGGGCGATCGAAGGCACGATCCGCGCCGGGGCGTGCGATGCTGCCGCCATTGGCGCGAAGCTGAAGGCGGGCACAAATTGCGGGTCCTGCCTGCCTGAACTTCGGCAGATCCTCAGCGAAACGCTGGCCCCCGCCTGAGGCTACGGAGACTTTCGGCACCTGGGCTTGCCGAATTCACACGGGACACGCGAGCGCGCGCGGCTTTAGGGTGCAGCATCAACCGGCGCGGCAAGCGCCGGGGCGAACACCCGGAAACGCATTCACGGAATCACACCATGTGGCCGTCCTCCCGTTTTCTCGACCTTGTCGGGATTGGTCTTCCCATCATCCAGGCCCCCATGATCGGCCCGAAGCCCGAACTGGCGCGCCATGTCAGCGCGGCGGGCGGCCTCGGCTCGCTCGGCTGCGCCTCCATGACCGGCGCGCAGGTCCGCGTCGAGGTCGAGGCGTTCCGTGCCTTCACGGACAAGCCCATCAATCTCAACTTCTTTGCCCATCGTCCTTCGCCGCCGGACGCGGAACGCGCGGCGGCGTGGGCGGAAACTCTCGCCCCCTATTATCGCGAGTTGGGCCTCGACCCCTTGGCGCCCATCCCGGTCGCGAACCGGGCACCGTTCGATGACGCCATGTGCGCGGTGGTGGAGGAGGTTCGCCCCGAGGTGGTGAGCTTCCACTTCGGCCTCCCCGCGCCGGACCTGCTGGCACGCGTGAAGGCGGCAGGCGCCATTGTGCTGGCTTCTGCCACTTCCGTGGCGGAGGCGCGGTGGCTGGAAGAAAACGGCGCGGATGCGGTGATCGCGCAGGGCGCCGAGGCGGGCGGCCATCGCGGCATGTTCCTGAACCTCGATCCGTCCTTCCAGGTGGGCACCTTCGCGCTCTTGCCGCAGGTAGCGGACGCGGTGTCCGTCCCGGTGATCGCGGCGGGCGCGGTGGCGGACGGGCGCGGCATTGCCGCTGCCTTCGCGCTCGGCGCGGATGCGGTGCAGATCGGCACGGCCTATCTGCTCACCCCTGAAGCCGGACTCTCCCCGACCTATCGCGCCGCGCTGAAGGCCGCACCCGATGATGGGACAGCCCTCACGAACCTGTTCACCGGCCGCCCCGCACGCGGCATCGCCAACCGCCTGATGCGCGAGCACGGCCCGCTGAAAGCCGACATTCCGCCCTTCCCCACTGCCGCGCCTCCGCTCGGCCCGCTCAAGGCGGCGGCGGAAGCGCAGGGCAAAGGGGATTTCACGGCGCTGTGGTCGGGACAGGCGGGACGGCTGGCACGCGAGATCGGGGCGGGGGAACTGACGCAGAGCCTCGCGGCCGACGCGTTGCGCGCGATGAAACGGCTCAGCCCCGCGTGAGCCCCAATGCCTTCAGGGCTTCGAGGTACCGGCCGAATCGCGCCTCCTGCTCCTCGCCGAGGGTGCGCAGGTATGGCCAGGCATAGAGGCCGGTCTGGTGCCCATCGTCGAACACCAAACGCACCGCATAGGTGCCGACCGGGTCCACCTCGACGATGCGCACCGTGCGCTTGCCGGGCACGGTCTGTTTTTCATGCGGGGCGTGTCCCTGAACCTCGGCGGATGGGCTTTCCACCCGCAGATATTCCGCTGGCAGCGTGAAGCTCGGCCCGTCCTCGAAAGTGACGACCAGCGCGTGCCGGTCCTGGACGAGGCGCAGTTCCGTGGGCCAGGGCTCGGAGGCGGGGGCGGGCATGATGTGCTTCCTCGGACGACGCGCCGAACGCGTTCACGTCACTTAGCCGCGATGTCGAGGGCGGCTCAAGACGTCAGGCCTACCAATTGCGCCCGGGCCTACGATATATAGACTACACGCAGAAGCGGCCTAAGACCGCCGCGAACAACACAGATGGGAGCGCTCACCTTGCGTCCGGTACTCCGAGACCTCAGCGATCGCAGCATCGGCGCGTCCTCCGCGCTCGGCCCGCTGGTGGATAATTTCGGCCGGCACGTCTCATACTTGCGTGTTTCGGTAACGGACCGCTGCGACTTCCGCTGCGTCTATTGCATGTCCGAGCACATGACCTTCCTGCCCAAGCAGGACCTGCTCACCCTTGAGGAACTGGACCGCCTGTGCTCCGCCTTCGTGGCGCGCGGGGTCAAGAAGCTGCGCCTGACCGGTGGCGAGCCCCTGGTGCGCCGGGATGTGATGACGCTGTTCCGCGCCCTCTCCCGGCATCTGGAGACCGGGCGCCTGGAGGAACTCACCCTCACCACCAACGGCTCCCAGCTCGCCAAATATGCGGCGGATCTCGCGGCCTGCGGCGTGAAGCGCATCAATGTCTCGGTGGACACGCTGAACCCGGACAAGTTTCGCGAAGTCACCCGCTGGGGCGATCTCGGCAAGGTGATGGAGGGGATCCGCGCCGCCAAGGCGGCCGGCATCCAGGTGAAGCTCAACGCCGTTGCCTTGCGCGATGTGAACGAGCACGAAATCGCCTCCATCATGGAATGGGCGCACGGCGAGGGGCATGACCTCTCTCTGATCGAGGTGATGCCGCTGGGCGAAGTCGGTAGCGAGCGCGTCGACCAGTACTTGCCGCTGTCCGAGGTGCGCGAGACTCTCGCGCAACGCTATACGCTGTCCGATATCGCCTATCGCACCGGCGGGCCGGCCCGCTATGTCGAGGTGAAGGAGACCGGCGGCCGCCTCGGCTTCATCACGCCGCTGACCCACAATTTCTGCGAAGGCTGCAACCGCGTCCGCGTCACCTGCACCGGCACGCTTTACATGTGCCTCGGCCAGGAAGACGCCGCGGACCTGCGCTCACCGCTGCGGGCTTCGAGCGACGACACGCTGCTGCAATCGGCCATCGATGCCGCGATCTACCGCAAGCCCAAGGGCCATGATTTCGTCATCGACCGGCAGACCAAGGTTCCCGCCGTCTCCCGCCACATGAGCATGACCGGCGGATGAGCGAGCAGCGCGCGGCAAGCCCGATCGGCTTCGATGATTTCCTTAAAGTTGACGTGCGCGTCGGCACCATCCTGTCTGCCGAGCCCTTTCCGGAGGCGCGCAAGCCGGCGTTCAAGCTGCGCATCGACTTCGGGCCGGAGATCGGCGTGAAGAAGTCGTCCGCCCAGATCACCGTGCATTACACGCCGGAGACGCTCGTGGGCCGGCAGGTGGCGGCGGTGGTGAATTTTCCGCCGCGCCAGATCGGTCCGTTCATGTCGGAAGTCCTCACCCTGGGCTTCCCGGACCCGGACGGGGCCGTCGTGCTGATCAGCCCGAGCGTCGCGGTGCCCAATGGCGGGCGCCTGTTCTGAGGGCCACACGCCTTCAATTTTGATCCCGCATGCTCTAACCATCGATGTTTCGATGGGGCGGCGCCGTGTTCAACTGGAACGACCTGATCTACTTCCTTGAATTGGCGCGCCAGAGCCGGCTGATGCCGGCCGCGCGGCGGCTGAAGGTGGACCACACCACGGTCTCGCGGCGCATCGCGGAGTTGGAGAAGGATCTCTTCGTCAAGCTGTTCGACCGCAAGCCCGATGGCTTCGTGCTGACCGAGCAGGGCCACCGCCTGTTCGCCATCGCCGAGCGCATCGAGCAGGAGGCGGGAGAAATCCACGAATCCATCCGCGCCGCGCCGAGCGCGCCCACGGGGCGGGTGCGGGTCGCTTCCATGGAGGGCATCGGCGCCTTCTTCCTGGCGGAGCGGTTCGCGGAACTGGCGGAGAAGGAGCCCGGCATCGTCGTGGAGCTGGTGACGGAGCGCCACCTCATCAATCTCACCAAGCGCGAGGCGGACATTTCCATCTCGTTCGTCCCGCCCACCGGCCAGCGGCTGGTGGTGCGCAAGATGGGTCAGTTCCGCCTCGCCCTCTATGCCGCGCCCGACTACATCCGCCGGCGCGGCCTGCCGGCGACCATCACGGACCTGCCGGCGCACGCCTTCGTGGACTATGTGGAAGACCTTGTGGCGATCCAGCCGGTGCATTGGCTGCTGGATGTTCTGGAGCCGCCCAGCGTCACCTTCCGCTCCACCTCCATGCATGCGCAGCAGAACGCCATCGCGGGCGGGGCCGGCATCGGGCTGCTGCCGCTGTTTTCCGCGAAGGCCAATCCGCGCCTGATCCCGGTTCTCGCCGATGACGTGGTGGTGATGCGCGACGTGTATGTGAGCGTCCACGAGGACCTTGAGTTCATGGGCCGCGTGAAGGCCGTGATGCGGCACCTCACGGAGATCTTCAAGCGCGACAAGGCGTTCTTGCTGGAGCTTTGAGAAGGCGCGCAATGCGCTCTGCAAATTTCCACGGTTCCGCGCGGCGGCACTCTGGTGATCATGCAGGAAGGCGCATCCCCGCGCCGTTCGCATGGCGCAAGATCCCGATGACCGTCTCCTATCCCCGCTTCAAGGCCGCCGCCTGCCACACCTCCTCAGTGTTCCTGGATTCAGAGAAGACCGCGGAGAAAGCCTGCGATCTGATCGCCGAGGCGGCGCGCGGGGGCGCGTCCCTGGTCGCTTTCCCTGAGTCCTTCCTGCCCGGCTTCCCGGTGTGGGCCGCGCTTCAGGCGCCGATCTACAATCATGCCTTCTTCCGGGCTTTGGTGGCCGAAGCGCAGAAGCTCTCCGACAGCGCCATCCGCACCGTCCGCCTGGCAGCGCGGCGCCACGGCGTGCACGTCTCGCTCGGCTTCACCGAGGGCACAGACGCCAGCGTCGGCTGCATCTGGAACTCGAACATCCTGATCGGGCCGGACGGCGCGATCCTGAACCATCACCGGAAGCTCGTTCCCACCTTCTATGAGAAGCTGGTGTGGGCGAACGGCGACGCGCGCGGCCTGCGGGTGACGCCGACCGAGATCGGCCGGATCGGCATGCTGATCTGCGGGGAGAACACCAATCCGCTGGCGCGCTATGCTTTGATGGCGCAGGGCGAGCAGGTGCATGTCTCATCCTATCCGCCGATCTGGCCGACCCGCCCGCCGAGCGAAGAAGGCGCCTATGACCTCAAGCGCGCCATCGAAATCCGCGCCGGCGCCCATGCTTTCGAGGCCAAGGTGTTCAACATCGTCGCCTCCGGCTTCGTGGATGCCGCCATGCGCGAGGCCATCGGCAGCGTGAACAAGGCGAGCCTGGAGATCATCGACAATTCCCCGCGCGGCATTTCCCTGGTGCTCGACCCGACCTCGAACGTGGTGAGCGAAGTTCTCTCCGACCACGAAGGCATTCTCTACGCCGAGATCGACACTGGCCGCTGCGTGGAACCCAAGCAGTTTCACGACGTGGTGGGCTATTACAACCGCTTCGACGTGTTCCACCTGCAAGTGGACCGCTCGCCCCGCGAGCCGGCCCATTTCTCCGCCGATACCGCCGCAGCCGACATCTTCCCGCTGCCGAAGGCCGATTTGAGCCCGGCGGAAGATTCCCTGTTTGCGAAAGTGACAGGGGCGATCTGAGCGGGGCCTTTACCTGGCGTTCTTTCCCCGGCCTTTTTTTGCCCCCTCCCCCCTTGAGGGGGAGGGCTGGGGTGGGGGGTATGGCGCCGCCAGGAACACCCCCGCCGGACCAAGTAGAGAGATACCCCCCACCCTGCCCTCCCCCTCAAGGGGGGAGGGGAACCCCAGCCACCAACACCAACATCCCCGCCGTTTCCCCCTTTCTTTAGCTCCCTCCCCCCTTGCGGGGGAGGGCTGGGGTGGGGGGTATGGTACCGCCTGGAATACACCCGCCGGACCAAGTGGAGAGATACCCCCCACCCTGCCCTCCCCCTCAAGGGGGGAGGGGCTCCAACGGAGGGGGTAGGGCCCTCAACACCAACATCCCCGCCGTTTCCGGCGAGGGGGGAGGGATGGGGAGTGGATGGCGCGTCGGCAGACGCGCGCCGAGGTGAAAGTTGATATCAGGGCCTTCGCCCCTCCACTCCCGCGCGGTGATTTATGGCTTCTCGCTGACGCCGAGTGGGTAATCAGTTCTCCCATTAGCACCGGACGAACCAGTCCCGGATCCATGCGTCACGCCCTTGGGCCTCCTCTAGCTAACGTTCCCGGGGACGTTAATCCCGGTCCCGTCGGACAACCGCCCCCCGCACCACACATCAGGTCGCTCCGGACGCGCCCCTCCTTGGTGCAAGGTGAAGGCAAGCTAGCACAGACGGAAGGAAAAGGGAATATAATCCTCTAAGAATATTTTCTTTAATTGCGCCAGCCCAAACTTCGCGCGGCCGTCTCCACCGGACCGTGGGACCTGGGCCGGGGACGATGTATCCCTGGCGATTATTGGCCCGGAACGCATTCTCGCGCCTTCGCCCCTTGGCTTGCGGCGCGACGCGCGATCTAAAAGTGGCGCGTTGAGCCATCCAAGGGAATTGAAAATGCGCATCCAGATCGCCGCCCTCGCCCTTGCATTCGCCACCCTGTTCGGGGGCGCCGCGTCCGCCCAGCAGAGCGATATCGCGACCTATTGCAAGGCGGATATCCAGCGCCTCTGCAAGGGCGTCTCGCCGGGCGATGGACGGCTTATGGCCTGCCTCCAGGCGCACTCCAAGCAGATGAGCGTGGGCTGCGCCCAGGCGCTTCAGAAGATGAAGAAGAGCATGTGAGCTGGCGGAAGAACCGCCGCTTTCATCAAATCGTCCCCGGGATTGAACCGCCCGGGGACCAAGGCGCCGTGGACCAGGTGAGCGCGGGTCAGGCCAGCCGCTCGCCCTCGAAATAGCCCGACAGCCCGGTGCCGGGGGCGCAGTTGATGTATTCAAATGCCTGCCCGCCCTCCGGCAGCACATAGACCTCGTGCCAGGTGCGCAGCTGATTGGCCTTGCCATACCTGCGGTAGCGCGCGATGGCGGCCGAGAAGATGGCTTCGTGGGAGGGATGGCGCTCCGCCCATTCCTCCATGTGGCCCAAAGACAGGAAATAACCCAGCGCGTGGGTCTCCAGCTCCGGCGTCCCCGCTGCGTCGCAGGTCTGCTGGAACCGCAGCGAGCAGCAGCCGGTGGCGCCCGCATTCTCCTTGAGATAGGCCATGCCGCGCAGCAGCGGCTCGCGCAGGTCGCGCATGTAATCTTCCGTCTGGCCGGGATCGCAGCGGCCCCAATAGGCGGCCGAGCGGATCACCGCGAGATTGGCCGGCGCCGCGATGCGCCAGTGCGCGCCCCGGGTCTCGCGCACCACAGGATCCTGCAACTGCGTCGGCAAAGGCGTTTCCAGCCGGTCCACCGCCGCCAGCGGGATGCGGTCGCGCATCGCGCCGTAATAGCCGCAATAGGGCGTGGGGTAGACCGCGACCTCGGACGCGCGGGACAAAGCGGCGGGATAGTCCTGCCAATAGAGCGTCTCCAGGCGCTCCACCGGCACCGTCATGCTCTCGCGGAAATATCCGGTCTCTTCGCTCAGCCGCGCCGGGTCCTCCCACCAGTCCCGCATATGGGGCGCTGCCAGGAAGGCATCGCGCGCCGCCGCGTCCAGCCAATAGGTGGCGACGATGTGGGTGTAGAGCCCGTTCTCATCCACCAGCCAGGCGTGATCGTGGACGGTGGGACCGCCCGGCAGCGCCACAGCAGCCTCGATCCAGGGAAAGAAGGACGCGGCATAGACGGTTTGCGCATCGCTCCCCTGGACGCCATGGAACGTCACACACAAGTCTTTGACATTGTTCGGGAAACCGACGCACCAACGCTGCACCACCGGCTCGAAGCCATTCGGCTTGCGCAGGGGATGGACACGGTCATAGACGGGCAAACCCATTGTTTCCTCCTTGCGGGATGTCTCAGTGGACCCCGAAATAAGCCTTGTGCAGTTCGCCATCCTGCTTCAGCGCATCGGTCGTGCCCGAGGCGACGACCTGGCCCTGGACCAGCACATAGCCGTCATCCGCAACATCGAGCGTCTGCCGCACGTTCTGCTCCACCAGCAGGATCGAGAGCCCTTGCTCCTTCAGCCGCCGGATGATGCCGAACACCTCGGACACGAACAGCGGCGAGAGCCCGAGCGAGGGCTCGTCGAACACCACCAGTTCGGGATCGGTCATCAGCCCGCGCGCGATGGAGAGCATGGACCGCTCGCCGCCGGACAGCGTGCCGGCAAGCTGGGCGCGGCGCTCCTTCAGGCGCGGGAAGGTCTCGAACAGCCCGTCCATGCGCGCAGCGAGCTTTCGGCCGTCCCGCTCCAGCAAGCCGCCGACCTTCAGGTTCTCAAGGACTGTCATGCGCGGCAGCACGCGATTGCCCTCCGGCACGGTCGCGATGCCAAGCGCGGCGATCTTGTGGGTGGGCAGATTGGTGATGGTCTCGCCGCCGAACGCCACCTCGCCCCGCCGCACCTTGTTGAGGCCGAGGATGGCGCGGATGAGCGTGGATTTCCCGGCGCCGTTGGCGCCGAGGATGCAGGTGACGCGGCCCGGCTTCACCTCGATGGAGACATCGCGCAGCACATCCGCGCGGTCATAGCCGGCGGCGATGCCCATGACCGAGAGCTTGCGGGTGGCGGTGATCGTCATTGCGCGCTCCCGAGATAGGCGGTCTGCACCTGCGGGTTGGAGATCAGGGCATCGAACGACCCCTCGAAGATCTTCTTGCCGAAGTTCAGCACCACGCAGCGGTCGGAGACGCGGCGGATCACGTCCATCTCATGCTCCACCAACACCACCGCGAGATCCGGCATCTCCGCTCGAAACGCCAGCAGGTCGTCCATCAGGCGCCGGGTTTCCTCATGGGTCATCCCGGCGGACGGCTCGTCCAGCAGCAGCAGGCGCGGGGCGCCGATGAGCGCGCGGCAGATTTCGATGCGGCGCCGGTCGATCATGGTGAAGGCGCCGGCGGGCTGGAACAGATTGGCCGCGATGGCGGGGTTGAAACGCTGGGTCAGACCCCGCGCCCGCGCCACCAGGGCATCCAGCTCGGCCTTGAACTTGGCCCGCCGCACAAGGGTGGAGAACAGCCCGAGATCGAGGCGCCCCAATGCACCAAGCGCAATATTGTCGAACACGCTCTGGTCCAGCATCAGCCGCGAGCGCTGGAAGGTGCGGGCGATGCCGGCGCGGCCCACCACTTGCGGCGACTTGGCGAACAGGTCGCTGTCCTCGAACGTCACCGCGCCGGAGGAGGGCTTGTAGAGGCCGGTCAGCACGTTGAAGAAGGTGGTTTTGCCCGAGCCGTTCGGGCCCACGAGGCCCACCGTCTCGCCACGCTTGAGGGAGATATCGAGACCATCCAGCGCCACCAGGCCGCCGAAGCGCATGGTGAGGCCGGAGCAGGCGAGAAGCGTGCTCATGATCCGCCTCCATTCGCGACAGAGGACAGATCGCGCGCCGCGCGTGGCATCATGCCGGAGGGTCGGAAGCGCAGGATGGCGATGACCAGCAGGGCGAAGATGACGAGGCGAAATTCCTGGATCGCCTGAAGCTTCTCCGGGATGACGAGGATCACCATCGCCGCCCCCACCGCGCCCCAGAGATTGCCCAGACCGCCGAGGACGATGATGGAAAGCATCAGCAGGGAATCCCCGAAATTGGCGCTGTTGGGATTCACGAAGCCGTTCATCATGCCGTACATCGCGCCGGCGACGCCGATGATCGCATTGCCGATCAGGAAGGCCACGGCCTTCCAGCGGGCGATGGAGAGGCCGAACAGCGAGGCGGCCACCTCATCGGACCGCACCGCATCGAGCGCGATGCCGATCCACGACATCTCCAGCCGCCGCACCAGCCAGAAGGCGAGCGCGAACAGCACCGCTCCGGCCACCGCATAGGGCAGGTAGAAGGAGACCTCATAGGGGCCGATTTCGGTAACGCGATTGAACGAGAGGCCGAACAGGTTGAACCCCGGCACCTTCATTCCCTGCGGCCCGCCGAACGTGTCGTTCACCTCCATGAAGGTGCGCAGCAACAGGCCGAACGCGATGGTGACGAGCGCCGCATAATGCCCGCGCGTGCGCAGCACCGGCAGCAGCATGAGAAGGCCCAGCACGCCCGCGACCAGCCCGCTCGCCGCGAGGATCAGGAGATGCGGCACGCCGAACTTGGCGAGCACGGCGGCGGTGTAGGCGCCCACGGCGAAGAATGCGGCACCGGCGAAGTTGGGCACCCCGGCGAACGCCATCTGAAGGTTCAGCCCGGCGCAGGCGGTGGCGAACAGCGCGACCGTCGCCATCATCAGCAGCGTGTAATGCTCCTCTCGGAACACCGCGATGACGCAGAGCGTGGAGAGCGCCGCCGTGGCGTTCACGGTGCCGGACTGCGCTCGGCAGATGGCGATGATGGTGCGACCGAGCGCGATGCGGTCGGCCAGCGCGAACACCAGCACGAAGGCGCCGAGCAGCGCGAGCACCTGCGCCTGGTTCTCGGCATGCAGCAGCAGCCCGCCACCGGCGAACAGCAGCGCCACGGTGAGCGCCGCAACGACGCGCGGAAACCGCGCGAGGGCACCTTGGGAGGCGAAGGGAGTTGAGAGTTCGGCCATGCTCATCTCACACCCGCTCGCTCGATTTTTCCGCGATCAGGCCGGTGGGGAACAGGCCGATCAGCGCGATGATCACCGCGAACGCCACCACATCCTTGTAGGCGCTGGTGAACGGCAGGGCGACCGTGACCAGGGTCTGCACCCCGGCGAACAGGAAGCCGCCGAGGATCGGCCCGAGCAGGCTGCCGAGGCCGCCCACCACGGCGCAGGCAAAGCCGATGATGCCCAGCATGACGCCCATGTTGAAATTGATCTCCCGGTAATAGAGCCCGAGCATCAGCCCGGCGAACGCGGCCAGCATGGAGCCCAGCGCGAAGGTGCCCAGCACCACCTTCTGGAAGTCGATGCCCGACAGCCGCGCCACCTCCTCGTCCTGCGCCACCGCGCGGATCGAGAGGCCGAGGCGGGTGCGGGTGATGACGAGATGGGTGGCGAACACCACGGCCAGCCCGGCGAATAGTATCATCACGCTGTCGATGCCGACGCTGAACGATCCGGCGGTCACTGAGCCCGAGGGCAGCAGCGCCGGAAACGGCTTGGGATTGCCCCCGTTCGGGACGCCGAGGCGGATCGCCTCCCGCAGCACGGTGCCGGCCATGAGGGTCGCCAGCAGCACATTGACGGCGGGCGCGTTCTTCAGCGGCAGCACCAGAACCCGACCGATGATGACCCCCGAGAGCGCCCCGGCGCCCAGCGCCGCGAGTAGGCCGAGGGCGAGCGCCACGGGTCCCGGCAGAAAGGCGAGAAAGCTCGCCGCCAATGCCGCCGCGCCAAGGCTTGAGAAGGCGCCGACCGTCACCACGTCGCCATGGGAGAACTTGATGACGTCGAGCACGCCGAAGAACAGGGAGAAGCCGACCGCGACCATCGCGTAGATGGTGCCGAGCATCAGCCCGTTGAACAGATATTGCGCCAGAAGGCCGAGGTCCATGGCCGTCTCCGGTAAGCGGGAAAGGTGCCCGGCCCCTTGCAAGAAGGGCGCCGGGCGGGAATTTGGGAACTCCCTCCCCCCTTGAGGGGGAGGGTCGGGGTGGGGGGTATGGCGCCGCCAGAACCACCACCACCGAACCAAGCCGAGAGATACCCCCCACCCTGCCCTCCCCCTCAAGGGGGGAGGGTGAACAGCGATGGGCTTGCGCTCGTCCCGTTCAAGAGGGACCTACCCGCAGATCATTTCCCGGCCAGCTTCTTGGTCCCGGCCGCATAGGCGCTGTCGGGCCAGTAGACCCACTTGCCGTCCTGCGCCACGTAGACATTGGCGGAGACGATGTTCTGGCGGTGGTCGTCGAAGTTGATCTCACCCACCAGCGCCTTGTAACCCTTGGTGGTGTTGAGCAGGTCGCGCACCTTCTTGCGGTCCGGCCCGACCTTCTCGATCGCGTCCATGATCAGGTTGGCGGCGGAGAAAGCGAACGGTCCGTAGGCGTCCGGGTCCTCGCGGAAACCGGCCTTGGCATAGGCATCCAGGAACGCCTTGCCGTCGGCATATTTGGAGATCGGCGCGCCATTGTGGAACGAGATGGTGCCCTCGGCTATGCCGCCTGCGCCCTCGATGAAGCCGGTGGTCATGATGCCCGAGACCCCCGCCAGCTGGGCGGTGATGCCGAGCCGGTCCATCTGCGAGCGCACCCGCACGCCGAGCGGGGTCAGGCCGCCGATGAACACCACGTCCGGCTTCAGTTCCTTGATCTTGGTGAGCTCGGCGGTGAAGTCCTGCTGGTCGGGCGAGACCGGGAAGGTGGCGAGGATCTCGCCGCCCTTGGGCTTCAGGTTCTCGGAGAAATACTTATTCTGGCCCTTGCCGTAGTCGGTGGTGTCATGGATCACCACGAAGGTCTTGTAGCCCTGCTTGGTGAGAAATTCCGAGGCCATCCGGCCTTCGTTGATCATCGTGCCGTTGACGCGATGGATCTCGGGATAATCATTGCCATAGGTGATTTCCGGGAGCACCGCGCCCCACACCACCACCGGCAGGCCGAAGCGATTGTAGGTGTCCACCGTGGCGATGCCCACCGCCGAGCAATAATGGGTGATGCCGGCGATGATCGACTTATCGGACGCCGCCTTGGTGGCGACCTGGACGCCGACGTTCGGCTTGCACTCGTCGTCGAACACGGCGAGTTCGTAGGTGTATTTGGCCGCCGGGTCTGCATTGCGCAGGTCCACCGCCAGCGTCGCCGAATTGCGCCCACCGAGACCGGGGGCGGAGTTGCCGCCCGTCAGCGGGCCGATGAAGGCGAGCTTCACCGTGTCCTTGGCGGCCGCCGGGGTGACAAGAAGGCTGAGCGCCGTGAGCGCCGCGCAGCCGGAACCGAGGAATGTTCGAGTGAATGTCATTGTGTCGCTCTCTGGATGGTTGGCTTTGTTATTTTGAGAGAGCCTAATCCAGTCATGCCGCGATGCGGGATTGCAGATTTCTGCAAAGCGGTGTGTGCGAAACAGCGCGTCGATGCCGACCTGCGCATAAAATGCAAAAACGGGAATATTTTACAAAAGCAACTTTTGCTTTAGTGAGCTAAGTGGCATCGGGCGGGGCCACTTGAACCGGGGACGGAGATCGTGAGCTCGCTCACGAAAAGACGGCGGTCGCCCTACCCGACCTCGACCATATGGTTGTCGAACTTCGGCCCGCCGATATGCCGGGCGACGACACCGACCTTGTCGTCCTCCACGGCCACGACGATGACTTCGCCATAGCCGCTGGTGGCAATGAACCGCCCCGGCTCGGACGTGCCGGCAAGGCCGCAGCCGTCCATCAGCGGAACCGCACCGACATAGCGCCCGTCACTCCGCCAGACCGCGACGCGATTGCCGCGCGGGGTGGCACACGCCACGAAGGCGCCGGAGCGATCGAACGCCACCGAGCCGACATAACCGCGCATCGCCATCAGTTCGCCCTCGGGGGCATCGAACGCCGACAGGGCGCCATCGCCGCCGATGGAGAACAGCAACGGTCGCGAGACCCCATCCTTCAGCAGGTCCTGTGCCGCCACCACAGTCGCGCCACGGCCGTCCCGCGCCAGATGGCGCAGCGACAGGCTGGTGAGATCGCCGGAGAGCACGCCCTGCCCGCGCGCGGCGCCGGTCACAGGATCAAGCAAGGAGATGGTGCTGCCCGTCACCTCGGCATCGCGCGCTTCCGGCGTGTTCGGTTCGATGCCACCGTTGGCGACCACCAGAACGTCGCCGGACCGCATCAGGTCGTGCGGGCCATCGCCCCCGGTCGGCCATTCCGCGATAATCTCGAACCCGCCGGCCACGGAGCGCGCCGCGACCATGCCGCGCCCCATGGTGCGCACCGGCCCGTCCTGGGGGCGCTCGATCTCATTGGTCAGGAAGAGCGCGCCATCGGCCGAAAAGCGCCCATGCCCGGAGAACACCCGCCCTGGACCGGGACCGAACTCCCCGACCTTGCCGCCCTTCTCACGGTTGAACACCAGAGCGATCCTCCCCGGCCGGCGGCCCACCGCGACCGCAAGCGGGCCCCGTGGGCTCGCCTCGATGCCGTGGAGGCGCGCGGGAGAGGGAACGCGGGCGGCCGCGCCCATGTCGTCCGCAACCGCGAAGGCGCCGAAGCCGTCGCCTTCGCCGGCCGTAGTGAGCCAACCCTCGTCCAGTGCGTGGGCCGTGGCGTGAAGCCGGTCATTGACCTGCGCCAAGCCACCGCGCGGCAGCAGAAGGGCCGCGCCGGCGCCCGCGAGAAGACCGCGACGTGAAAGCATCATGAGACCCGCCCCTCAGTCGCCATCGAGCGCGTTGAAGCCGAGCGAAATGGCGAAGTAGGAGGCGATGGGGCGATAGACCGTGAGCTGAGCGCCCTTGAACACCTTCACCGCCGCCTGGACCTTCGCCAGCCCGTCCGGTGTCTGAACGGCTGCACCGAGATCGGCGGGGAAATCGGCGGCGGCCTTGTCGGCGGCATCGGCCGCCTTGCCCACGACCCATTGCGGACGGCTGGGAAGCTGCTTGGCCACTTCCTTCAGCAGCACGTCGCCGGAGGTGATCATCACTTTCACCACCTGCCCGGATCGGCCGGCGCGCCACCCCTCGGCGAGCAGAGGCTTGGGATCGCCGCCGCCGATCACCGGCAGGATGCGTGTGTCGGTCACGCGCTGGTAGGCGCCGGACAGATCGGTGAGGATCATACCGGGGACGGCCGCGACATCCGGGAACAGTGCCGGGTCACCCTTGCCGGAAACGATGGCGCCCAGCGCCCCGCTGGTCTTATCGCCCCAGGCGTCGCGCACCTCCTTGGCGATATTGGCGAGGTTCACTGAAATGGCAGTGCCGAAGGCGCAGCGATGGGCGCTCTCCGCCCCGCTCGCCAGCGCATCCGCCGCGCCCTCGTCATAGAGGAGACGCTCAAGCGCCGGCAGGCCCTGCGCCGCCGCGTTGGATTTGGCGAAACGCTCGGGCTCGAAACGGGCGTTGTCGGGATCGCCGAGCACTTCCGCCATGCCGCGCTGGATCGCGTTGCGCCGATCGGGAAAGAAATTGAACCGGTCGGCGCGCAGCGACAGGCTGATCGGGCCCATGGTGACGAACTCAACCGCGCTCCAAGCATCCGCCGTCTTGCCGAAGGCATCCTTGAGCGCCGGCACGCCAGCGGCCGCCGGCTTGGCGCAGAAGCTGGTCCAGGCCTCCTTCTGGGCGGACGTCACGGCCACCAGGGCATCGTAGCGCGGCAGGAGCCAGGCCTGGATGATCGGGGTGGGATCGAGGGCCGGCGCCGCTTGGGCGGGCGCCGCAAGGCCCGCGAAAGCGGTGAAGGCGATGGCGAGGGGACCGAACAGCGTCTTCATTTCAGGGCTCCAGCCATCTTCCTAAAGTTTCGACACATAGGCGATCAGAGCCGCACGCTCACGCTGCGGCAAGGCGTTAAACTTACGCACGGCACCATCGGCCTGCCCACCGTGCCACCGCACGGCCTCTTCGACCGAACGCGCACGTCCGTCGTGCAACAGGCCAGTGTTGCGCGCGATGGCATCTGAAATTCCCGCGAGCGGCGCGGTACGCCATTCGGAGGCAGAGGCGCCGGGCTCCGGCATCGTGTCCGCGAGGCTCGGACCAAGATCATGCAGCAGCAGGTCGCTAAACAGCCGGGCCTCGCCGCCGCCGGCCACCGGCAATGCGGGGCGGTGACACGCGGCGCAGCCGGCGGCGGCGAACAGCCGGGCACCGGTGCGGTTGGCGAGCGTCTGTGGCACCGGGAGCGATGCCACATAGGCGACGACGCGGGAGAGCAAGGGTCCGGTGATCTCGAAGTCCCCCTCCCCGCTGCGGCCCTGCGGCGCATTCCGACAATCGACCTGCGCCGGGGTGCAGTCGCCCCACGGCTCGGGATGGAGCGGCGTGGACATGCCGATATCGAGGAAGAAAGCCTCCGACGACTGGCTCGCAAGGCTCGGTTGGCCGGCCTTCCAGCCGTAGCGGCCGATGCCCGACGTCCCGTCCGGCAGCGTGACGTGACGCACCCGGCCACGCACCTGCTCCGGCTGGCTCTGCGCGACCGCGTGAATGGCCTCCGGCGGCACCTTGTCGATCAGCCCGCGCCCGCGCAGATCAGGTGCCGCGCGCAAGGACAGGCCGGTTGAGGGATCGAGCGCGCCATAGGCAAGATGGGTCGGCGCGGGTGTGCGCTTCACCCGGCCGTCGGGAAGCTTGGTATCCGTAACGGCGAGGATGCCCTCCGGCGTCAGGCCCGGCACCGCATCGAGCTGAAGCCGTCGGCCATAGACCGGATCGCCCGACCCATCGGGCCGCGCCAGAACGAGAACCGCCCCACGCCCCTCGATTGCCCCATCGATGCCGAAGACCAGCGATGCGCGCCCGTCGCGCGGGTGGCAGGAGGCGCAGGAGCGGGCATCGAACAGCGGCCCGAGCCCGTCGTCGCCGCGCGTGGACGCGGGCGCCGGAATCCAGGCGCGCTCGAACAGCGCCTTGCCGATCTTGAGATCCAAGCCATCGAGCCCGCCCGCCGCCGCCCCCGCCGCCAGAAGGCCGGCGGCGAGGCTCACGCATGCGATGGCCCACGCCCTCATGTAATGCGGAACCAGCCCATGAGGCCGGTGTCCATGTGCTCGAGGATATGGCAGTGGAACGTCCAGTTGCCGCTCGCCGCCTTGAAGGCGAATTGCACGCTTTCGTTCGGCTCCACGATCACCGTATCCGCCAGATATTGCGGCATGTTCTTCTTCTTGGTGGAGGACAGCACGCGGAACACATGCCCATGCAGATGCATGGGATGCACATGCTTCGTCACATTGGTACAGGTGATGATGTAGGTGGTGCCGGCCGAGAGGGTCTCCAGCGGCGGCACGAGGCGCAGCGCATCCTTGGTGGACCAGGAATCCCGGCTGATGGCCCAATGGGTCTTGTCGCCGACGCAGAACGAATCGATCAGCGCCTTGGACAGCGGATCATCGGCCGGCAATGCGGGGCTGACGATGGTGGGGCCGGCGGAAACCTGGAGCAGATACTCCATCCGCTTGGCCTTGGAGACGTCCGGCATGGGCGCGGTGGAGGCAGGCAAAGACAGCGGCTTGAAGGGCCGTTGGCGCTTGCCCTTGTCCACCGCCACTAAGGTTGTCAGCAGATAGGGCTCGCCGGAGCGGTAATCGAAAATCTTCACGTCCTTGCCCGGACCCGGCATCCGCACCTGGAGGTCGGCGCGCATGGCCGGCCCCATCCGCCACACCCCGTCCGGGAGCTTTTCGAGCGGCACAGGCGGCAGGAGCGCCTGACCGTCCGTGGCGATCAGCATGTCGTTGTCGCTGTCGGTGCCGAGATCGATCACGCGGGTTGCATCGGCGACGATGGCGCGCACCCGCACATCGCCATAGGCGGGGACTTCGACGCGAGGCGGGATGACGCTGCCGTTGGTGGCGCGCACGGTGCCGAAGGTGCCGGCGGTGGCCGCGCCCTCGTCGGTGCTCATGGCGATCCACTGACCGTCCTCGCCGAGGCGCCAGTCCTTCACGACGATGAAGCACTCGGCGTCGAAGGGAACCTTCTTCTCGGCGGGGTCGTCCACCACCAGCAGTGCGAACAGGCCCCGGCCGATCTGGCCGGTCTCGTCGCAATGGGGATGGAAGAAATAGAAGCCGGCGTCGGGCAGCGGCACGTTGTAGCTGAACGTGCCGCCGGGCTGGATCACGTCCTGCGTCAGCGGGGCGACGCCGTCGGAGAGGTAGGGCACGCGGATGCCGTGCCAATGTACCGTGGTGGGATCGGGCAGGCCGTTTTCGAAATCCACCGCGAGGCGCGTGCCCCGATCGAAGCGGAAGATCTTGAAGGGCTCCCCGTCAAAGGCGCAGAAATTCCGGGTGGCGGGCTTGTCCGGGCCGAGCAGCTTCCAATCCATCTCCTTGGCGACCAGCGAGATGCGCTTCACCGGGGCCGAAGGGGGCAAGGTGTCGATGGAGGCGGGAACCTGGCCGATGGCGGAGGGCGCGAGGGAGACGAGGCCGGCAGCGGCACTCCCGAGCATCAGTCCGCGTCTTGAAATCATTTTGGTCCCCGACTACCGGCGAAATCGCTCGCGGCCCTGAAGCCGCAACGCCCGGACTTCAGTCCGGGCCGCTCCGCACAAAGGAGATCATCCCCGGGGTCATGCCCCGAGAATGACAGATGAGTGGAGGGCGAACCCTTACTTCTTCGTGGCCTTCGAGGGGTTGTCCAGGCTGTCGGACCCTTCGACCTTGATCTGGATCTTCAGCGCCGCGACGCCGCGCTCGATGGCATGGGCCTGAGCCACGAGGGCGTCGACGCCGTCCTGGATCATCTTGTTGCCCTTGTCGTTCCCCTCGGCGAGCATCATGTCGTAGAACATCTCGCCGCTGTCGGCGGTGTCCTTGATGACCTTCAGCTTGGCGAGAGCCTCCTTCATCTTGGCATCGATCTCGTCGGCGATCTTCGGGTCGGCGGCGCGCACGAGGTCAGCCACCGAGGGGCCGCTCATGGTCGTGCCGTCGATCTTGGTGAAGCGGCCGTAATAGATGTCCTGGATGCCGATTTCGTCATAGTAGTGCGAGTTGTGGGTGTTGTCGGAGAAGCAGTCCTGCTCTTCCTCGGGATCGTGCAGCAGCAGGCCGAGCTTCATGCGCTCGCCGGCCAGTTCGCCGTAGGTCAGCGAGCCCAGCCCGGTGAAGATCACGGCAAGGCCAGCCTTGTCCTTCTTCTTCAGCAGCGCGACGCGGGCCTTGCCCTTGGCACCCCAGTCGTCCGACATTTCCTTCAGGTCGCTGACCAGGGTGTCGGTGGCGACGCGCAGATATTCGGCACGGCGGTCGCAATTCTTGTTGGTGCAGTTCTTGAGGTCGTAGTCGGTCCACGGGCGCTCGCCGGCGCCGCGCGCGGTGCCGTGCAGATCCTTGCCCCACAGCAGGAATTCAACCGCATGCCAGCCGCTCGCCACGTTCGCCTCGACACCGGCCGCGGAATTGAGCTGGTGCAGCAACTGCGGCGTGATCTTGGTGAGATCGATCGTCTTCTTGCCGATGCGCAGCGACTTGGAGGCGATGATGTTGGCGGTATAGAGCGGGTTCTCGTCCGACGAGGTGCCGTAGCTCTTGGTGTCCACGTAATCGATCAGGCCCTCGTCCAGGGGCCATGCGTTCACGTTGCCCTCCCAGTCGTCGACAATCGAATTGCCGAACCGGAAGCCTTCCGTGATCTGGTAGGGATCGCGCGCCTTCTTCCACGCGTTGCGCGCCGCAAGCTGGGTGTCCGCGCTTGGGTTGGCGATGAAGGCGTTGATCGCCACCTGCATCTCCTTCGCCGCCAGATAGGAGTTCGTGTACATCGCCTGCGCCAGATCGGCGTAGAAGACGACGACGTCGCGCTGCTTGGGCGCTGCCGCCTTGGGAGCGGGGGCGCTAGCGGCGGCGGGCGGCGTACTGGGCGCCTGGGCCAGCGCCGGGCCGGCAAAGCCGGCGGCGAAGGCGATGGCGGCGGCGGCAATCTGCGCGCGCATGGGTCTACTCCTGGTGATGGACGTGCCGGCGCACGGGCTGGCAGGCACCTGTTGGGCGTGCGAGCGGGCGGCTGGCATCCCCCGATCTGCGCGCCGGTAGGCACCCTAAACGCTGGCGGTATTGGGGGACAAGCACACGGAAGAACAATGGAATTATTCTATATTTACTTTAAACGCTCCACCCTGAGGTATTAGCGGCGGAGCCCCGATCGCGCCTCGTTTCCCTGTAGACCTTGCCTGCTTTACCGCCTGTAACCCTATGGAACAGAAGCGCGTCCGAACGCCGCGCCCTTTCGGCCTCGTCTGCCTAACCATCCGGTGAATACTTGAGGACAGATGCTTGGCGTCGTTAAATCTCGAATCGAATGCGGTTTGATCCCCTAGCGGAAGATAAGATTTGAACAATTCCAATCCGCTCCCGGCCTAATGACAGCCACCTGCCGCAGGTGTACCACCCACTATAGTACGAGCAACGTCATGCAGAATGCCTCCGAGGGGACGGGGACATTGTGCGTTTCCGAGGCGAAAAGACGCCACCCCTGGGGATCGCTCTAAGCGTCTCTCGCGTCAGCGCCGCAGCGAGGGGGCCCGCAATGCTCGCCGCCATGATCATCGTGTTCCGTGAAGTCCTGGAAGCAGGGCTGATTGTCGGCGTCATGCTGGCCGCCTCCGAAGGCGTCATTGGGCGCGGCAAAGTGATTTCCCTGGGCATCGCCGGTGGCGTGCTCGGCTCCGCCCTCATCGCGCTGTTCGCCGAGCAGATCTCCAACCTTTTCGACGGCTCCGGCCAGGAACTCCTCAACGCGGCGATCCTTGCCGTGGCGGTGGTGATGCTGGTGTGGACCGTGGTGTGGATGGCGAGCCATGGCAAGGAAATGGTCATGGAGATGAAAAGCGTGGGCAAGGAGGTGCGGGAAGGCCGCAAGCCTCTCGCCGCCCTCGGCATCGTCGTCGGCATGGCCGTGCTGCGCGAGGGCGTGGAAATCGTGCTGTTCATGTACGGCATCACGGTGAGCGGCGAATCGCCCATGAACGTCGCGATCGGTTTCGCCCTCGGCATCCTCGCCGGCGCCGCGGTTTCCTTCGTGCTCTATCGCGGCCTGGTCGCGATCCCGGTGAAGCACCTGTTCAAGACCACCACCATTCTCATCACCTTGCTCGCGGCGGGGCTTGCGGCGCAGTCCGTCGGCATTCTCCAGGATGCCGGCTTCATCCAGCAGCTCTCCGATCCGCTGTGGGATACCAGCTTCATCCTCGCCGACGACGGCCCCATCGGCCGCGTGTTGCGGACCTTGGTGGGCTATCGCGCCCAGCCGACAGGCATGGAAGTCCTCGCCTATGTCGCGACCGTGGTGGTGATCGTCGGCCTGTCCCGCATGGTCAATGGCCAGTTGCAGCGGCAGAAGCAGGCTGCCAAAGCCGCGAAAACCGCACGAGCCTGATTGCGAGCGAAAGCCAAACCGCCGTCGCCCGCCGGGAGCTGTCTCAGGCGGGCGATGGCACGGGAGACGCTTTGACCTCGACCTGCGCTGCGGCGATCCGGCGATACAGATTGCGCTGCCGCCGCAGGGGCCACCAGTCGTACAGGAAGATTTCCAGCGGCCGCCACAGCGCGACCCAGCCGACGATGATCAGCCCCTCGTGCAGGAAATCCGTCAGGGTGCGCTCGCCGATCCGCCCGGTGATGCCCTGAGCCAGGATGAGGCACGCGGCGAGCACCGCGAGCCCGATCGCCAGGACGATGCGGCCGGTGCGAAACAGCTCCTTCAGTTCCTGCTCCGCCACCTCGGCACGATGCGCGAAGAAATGGCGCATCGCTTCCGGCAGACCGACGGCCTGCGGCGTGCGCGCCTCGGCATCGGGCAAGAACACGACGATGCTGAGCGCCGCCGCCTTCGGTAATTCCCGCGCCCATTCGACGATATAGTCCGCAGCGTCGGAGCTGAGATCGCGCTGCCGGAACGGGAACGGGTCCAGCATGTTGAAGATCTGAGCGACATGCTCCAGACGAATCTGGATGGTCTCCACCGCCTGGTCCCCGTTCACGCCCAATCCTCCCAACCCGCGATGCCCCGCCACGTTCACGCTCTCGCAGGTCGTGGGGGGATTGGCAATGCGGGCTGCACTCAGGCGGCGGGCGGGCCCAGCAGGACGTCGAGAATCTGGCCTTCAAGCTGCGCCAGTTCAACGGAGCCCCTCCGGCGCGGGCGCTCGACGGGAACCAGCACGTCAAGCGCGATCCGTCCCTCCTCGATCAGGACCACCCGGTCCGCCAACGCGACCGCTTCCGAGACATCATGCGTCACCAGAACGGCGGTGAAGCCCTGCTGGCGCCAGATGCGCTCCAGCAATTGCTGCATCTCGATGCGGGTGAGCGCGTCGAGCGCGCCGAGCGGCTCGTCCAGGGCGAGGATGCGGGGCCGGCTCGCCAGCGCCCGCGCCAGTGCGACCCGCTGGCGCTGCCCGCCGGACAGCACGGCCGGCCATTCCCCTGCCCGGTCGGAAAGACCGACCTCAGCAAGCAGCGCCTGCGCCTGTTCGCGCCGCTGCCGCTTGTCCGAGATGTGGGAGAGGCCGACCTCGACATTGGCGACCACGCGCGCCCAGGGCAACAGGCGCGGCTCCTGGAACATGATCCGTGTGACCTTCGACTGCGCATCGCCTTCGCCCAAAGCGAGACGCCCGCCGCTCGGCTGGTCCAGGCCCGTCAGCAGACGCAGCAAGGTGCTCTTGCCGCAGCCGCTCTTGCCGATGATCGCGACGAACTGACCGGCGGGAACATGCAGGTCGATGTCGTGCAGAACCGTTTTCGGGCCGAAGGCTTTCGACACTTTGCGGAAGGTGAACGACAGGCCTTCATCGGCGGAGGGCGGGCGGGCCGCAGCCGAGACGTCCTTCGACGCGTTGAACGGAGCCGGCACGGAAGAACCGTCTTCCTCAAAGGCAGATATGCGGCGCAAAGCGATGTTCACGTCACTCTCCTCAGTGCGCCTGGAAGGCGGGATGCCATTGAAGGAACACGCGCTCCAGGGCGCGCGCCGCGCTGTCGGCCAGTTTGCCGAGCAGCGCGTAGATCAGGATCGATAGAACGACTACGTCGATCAGCAGGAATTCGCGCGCCTGCATCGCCATGTAGCCGAGGCCCGAGGACGCGGAGATGGTCTCAGCGACGATCAAGGTGAGCCACATGATGCCGAGCGCGTAGCGCAAGCCGACGAAGATGGAGGGCAGCGCGCCCGGCAGGATCACCCGCACGAAAAGCTCGGCGTGGGACATGCCATAGATGCGTCCCATCTCGGTGAGCTGGGGGTCGACCGTGCGGATGCCGTGCAGGGTGTTGATGTAGATCGGGAAGAACACCCCGAGCGCCACCAGGAACAGCTTGGCTTCCTCGTCGATGCCGAACCACAGGATCACCAGCGGGATCAGCGCGAGATGGGGGATGTTGCGCACCATCTGGAGCGTCGTGTCCGATACTTCCCGGCTGGTGGTGGACAGGCCATTCGCCAGACCCAGCAGGAAGCCGACCGAGCCGCCGATGGCGAAGCCGGTCAGCGCCCGCCAGGACGAGACATAGATGTGCCGGAAGATCTCGCCGGAGAGCGTGAGCTTCCACAAGGCCGCGACCACGTTCGATGGGGCCGGCAATATGTTCGCGGGGATGTCGCCGAGCCTGGAGGCAATCTCCCAGACCCCGATGAGGAACACCGGCAAGATCCAGCCGACCCCGTTCCCAGCGAAGCGTTTGAGCTGTGCGATCATGATGCCGCTTTCAACTGCGCCACGCCGTGGCTGCCCACCGAGAACTCATTTGCGATGGTGCGGCTGAAGCCGGCCTCGCGCCCGAGGCCGAGAGCGGGGAACAGCAGCTCCGCGACGCGATAGGCTTCTTCGAGGTGCGGGTAGCCGGAACCGATCACCGTATCGATGCCAGCGGCCTGATATTCGCGCAGGCGTTCGGCCACCTGCTCCGGCGTACCGACCAGCGCGGTGCCCGCGCCCGAGCGCACCAGGCCGACGCCAGCCCACAGGTTCGGGGCAACAACCAGCCGGTCGCGACGCCCCCCGTGTAGCGCCGCCATGCGGCTCTGGCCGACCGAATCCATCTGATGGTTGAAGCGGTTCTGCGCGCGCTCGATCTGCTCGTCGGAGACGCGGCTGATGAGCTTGTCGGCCGCGGCCCACGCCTCGTCCTCGGTCTCGCGGACGATGAAGTGCAGGCGGATGCCAAAGCGCAGCGTCCGGCCCCGCGTGGCGGCTTTGGCACGCACGGCGGCGATCTTTTCCCTCACCCCGGCCAGGGGCTCGCCCCAGGTGAGGTAAAGGTCGGTCTGGTCCACCGCGAGATCCTGCCCCGCCGCCGATGAGCCGCCGAAATAGAGCGGCGGATAGGGTGCCTGCACCGGCGCGAAATCCAGCCGGCCGCCCTTTATCTGATAATATTTTCCGTCGAAATCCACGGTCTCGCCGGACAGCAGCCGGCGCCAGATGGTGAGGAATTCGCTCGCCTGCGCATACCGCTCGTCATGCGGCACGAAGATGCCGTCGCCGGCAAGCTCGGTGGGATTGCCGCCAACCACCACGTTCAGCAGCAGGCGTCCGTTGCTCAACCGGTCGAGGGTCGCGGTCTGGCGCGCGGCGAGCGCGGGGGTGATCACCCCCGGCCGCAGCGCCACCAGGAATTTCAGCCGCTCCGTGACCGTGGCAAGCCCGGTGGCGGTGATCCAGCTATCCTCGCAGCTCTGCCCGGTGGGCAGCAGGACGCCCTGGAAGCCCAACCGGTCCACCGCCTGCGCCACCTGCTTGAAATAGCCGAACTCCGGCGGGCGCTGCTGGGTCTCAGAACCCAGATAGGAGCCATCGCCGTGGGTGGGGATGAACCAGAAGAAATTGAGGGGATCGCGGGCCATCGGGGCCTCCTGTTCGCTCGGGTTCGCTCAGCTCTGGGGACGCACCCACACCGCGTCCTTGACGACGATGGCGCGCGGAATGAGGCCGAGCTTGAAGAAGCGGTCAGCGGTCTGCTGCTGACCGGCGATGACCGCATCCGAAAGCGGGAACACGCCGAACACCTGGCGGTTGGCCGCGCGAGTCTGAGCGACGATGTCGACGCCGGTGACCTCGGACAGCACCTTGGCGACTTCAGGCCGGTTGGCATCCGCCCAGGCTGCGCTCTGCTTCAGCGCGTCCACGGCCTTGAGCACAACGCTCGGGTGGGCCGTGGCAAAGGTCTTGTTGGCGAGGAAGTAGGTGTTGACGTTCAGTTCCGCCTTGGTCGTGGTCAGCACGCGCGGCTGGTGGCGCTCCTCGGCGATGGCGAAGAACGGGTCCCAGATCGACCATGCGTCGATCTTATCGCTGGCGAATGCGGCGGCGGCATCCGCCGGGCTGAGATAAACCGGGGTGATATCCGCGAACGGCACGCCGGCCCGCTCAAGCGCCGCCACCAGCAGATTGTGCGCGCTGGAGCCCTTGGTGACGCCGACCTTCTTACCCCTGAGGTCCGCCACAGACGTGATGGGCGAAACGGCCTTCACCAGGATGCCCTCCCCTGCCCCGTTCGACGGCAAAGCCGCGACATAGACCAGATTGGCGCCGGCGGCCTGGGCGAAAATCGGCGGTGCATCACCGGTCCAGCCCACATCCACGGCCCCGGCGTTCAGGGCTTCAAGCAGCGCCGGGCCGGCGGAGAATTCCACCCATTTGACGGTGATGCCCTGCGGCTCAAGCTGCGTCTCGATCAGCTTCTGCTGCCGGGTAATGACCGGCAGGCCGGCCTTCTGGAAGCCGATCTTGAATTCCTTCAAGGCCGGTTCCTGCGCCTTCGCGGGAGAAAAGCCGAAGGCGGCGACGGCCAGCGCTAGGGCGCCGGCAAGATGGGAGAGGCGGATCATGATCGTGTCTTTCGATGGGTTGTGATTCAGGAGCGCTGGGCGGACAAGACGATGTCGCTGACGGTGATTTTCTTCGGGATCAGGCCCAGCTCCAGGAAGGTGTCGGCGATCTCCTGCTGCTGCTTCACGGCCGTTTCGGTGATCGGGTTGAACGCGATCGGATAGCGGTCGGTGGCGATCTTTTGCGCCTCGAACTCGACCCCCGTGACCTCGGCGGTGAGCGCCGCCAGCTTGTCGCGGTTCTGGGCCGCCCAAGCGGTCACGTCCCGCAGCCCGTCCAGGGCCGCCTGGAGCACGGCGGGGGATTTCGTCGCGAAGGTCTTGTTGGCGAGGTAGAAGCTGTGGCTCGCGAGGCCGTCATTGGTGGTGACGAGCGCGCGGGCGTCGTGGCGCTTCTGGGCGAGGGCATAATAGGGGTCCCACACCGCCCAGGCATCGACGCGGCCGGAGGCGAAGGCCGCCGCCGCATCGGCCGGCGCGAGGTAGATCGGCTCGATGTCCTTGTAGGACAGCCCGGCCCGCTTCAGCGCCTGGACGACGAAATTGTGGGAGCTGGAGCCCTTGGCGAAGGCGACCTTCTTGCCCTTCAGATCGGCCACGCTGCGGGCGGGGGACTCCTTCGGCACGAGCAAGGCATTCTGCGTCGCGGGTGCGCTCGCGACATAGACCAGGTTCGCCCCCGCCGCCTGGGCGAAAATCGGCGGCGCATCACCCACCGTGCCGATATCGACCGAGCCCGAGCCAAGCGCCTCCAGCAGCGGCGGACCGAACTGGAACTCCACCCAGCGCACGTTCTCAACGCCGAGCGCCTTCAGCCGGCGCTCCAGGACCTGCTGCTGGCGGGCGGCGACCAGGATGCCGCTGCTTTTCTGGAAGCCGACACGGAATTCCTTCGGCGCCTCCTGGGCCACGGCGTTGCGCTGGGACAGTGCGAAGGCGGCGGCACCGAGACCGCCGGCGAGAAATTGGCGTTTGGTGAGCATGGGATGTCTCCAAAAATCCGGGGTCAGGCGACGTTGGCGATGGACGGCCGCGGCACGACATGTGCGACGGCTCTGTCAAATTCGGCGGCCGCCTGGGCGACGCGGGCGCGGACGGCGGAATCGATGAGAACCCCGTCGCGGAAATCGTGGTCGCTTGCGTAGATGGCGGTGGGCGCGGTCTGCGCCGCGAAGAAACCGAACAGCGGCCGCAGCTGATGCTCGACCACGAGGGCATGTCGGTGTCCGCCGCCGGTCGCGGTGATCACGACAGGCTTGCCGGCGAGCGCCAGGGGATCGACGAAATCGATCAGATGCTTGAAGAGGCCGGCATACGACCCCTTGTAGACCGGCGATCCCACGATCAGGCCGTCGGCCTCCTCAATCGCGGCGATGATGGCGCGCGCCTCGCGCGGCAAAGCCGCCAAGCTGAAAGCGCCGACGCCCGGCCCGGCATCGACCAGGTCGTGAACCGAGAAATCGATGGCCCGACGCGCAGCCAGCTCGCTGCCAACCACCTCAATCAGGGCGCGGGTGCGCGACGGGCGACGGGTGCTTCCGGAAAAGCCGACAATGCGAAGCACGCTCATGACAGGGCTCCGGCGATGCGGGTCGAAAGGTTCAATTTTGACATGGCTCGACATTCGCCAGCGAAGCCGGCGCCTTAATGGAAGTTGGGATTTTGAGCTGCGGAGAGGACGAGCAACGGCCGGCGGCTCAGCGCCGGAAACCGCCGCTCCGCATACAGAGGATGTGCCGCAGATGGGACGACATCTGAAAGTCTCTCTCATTCCACTGGAGGGCGGCGCCCAGCGCCAACCGCTCCTCTTTCACCATGAAACCCAGACGAGGGCAGCGCGTCAATAACATTCTACTAAATCTATGGATTTAAAATAATAAATAACATTTAGAATCGTGAATTGAGCGTTTTGCTGCGAACAGCCGCGCCTCAAAGGCGCGCCTCCTTCCTCGGTCGCGCACCCGTGTTTCGCTTTGGCGCCCTTCGCAATACGGAGAGACAAGCGCGCCGGAGGCGATTGTCAGCACGCGGGGGATGAGGTAGACGAGAGCCGTGCGCCAGCACCCGTAGCTCAGCTGGATAGAGCGCTGCCCTCCGAAGGCAGAGGTCAGGGGTTCGAATCCCTTCGGGTGCGCCAACAATTTCAAAGACTTAGCTGGTTTTTAGCCAACAGCAGAAAAGCCCGAGTCGCCACCGAGTCGCCACCGAAACCGGAAATTCCAGGCATCGCCAGGAATAAGGAGCCCCGTCACCCGAAAGCGACGGGGCTACCAGCGGGCACGCCGGCAATGGTTATCGACCGTTTGGAGGCCCGCTGGATTCGGTGAGTCCCTATTCAGCCGTGCAGATGCCCGCCTCGGCGAGGCTGGCAACGTCGTCGATCAAGAGGCGTCCGACCACCAAGCCCAGGCAGATGTCAGCGAAGTCCGCCTTGTGGATCTTCTGGGCGCTGTAGCGGCGGTTCTCCGGGACGATCCGCACATGGTCGCGGCACCCTTCTATGCGCCGGACGGTCACCGCGAGACCGCCCTGATCGATGACATACAGGCCGTCGTGCCGAAACTCCTCACACGGCAGCATCACTACATAGTCGGTGTGGCGTCGAAGCGAGGGCTCCATCGCGTCGTCGCGGATCTGTACGAATCGGACGGTTTTCCCGAGAGAGGCTCGAACGGCAGGAAGGGCGCTCATACCCGCTCCTCCAGTTTGGTCGCCTGGCACCACATTGCGGTGGGCCTATCAGGCCAGATGGCATCCTGCGGCGGTGCATCGCTCTGTGCGGCCCTCTGAGCGGCCTCCACCGCCCAGAAGGCAATCGCCTCCATGTCGACGCCCGCGAGGTTCATGACGGCGTCGCCGCGAAACTGGGGCGGGTTCCCGAGCAGTGGCTCGTAATCCGAGTAGAGGTGGAACGCCGTGGCCGGAGTCTCATAAGCGATGCGCTCCGAGATGCCGAGTTCGGCGCAGAGCGCGCGGCGCTCTTGGAACAGCCAGCTTGCATAGGAAAGGGCACGGAACCAGCGGCGGGAGCCGGGTTCGAGGCGGGTGGTGGTGGAGGATTCGGTAACGGTGTTGGTATGCATGGGGGCTGAGTCCTTGTCGTCACGTCTTATGTAGGACATGATGTCCAACATTCGATATGACGTCAACTCAGAATCCAACGTTGGACTTTATGTCTATATCTCCCGCCCAGTGCCGCGCCGCTCGCGCCATCCTCGGTCTTGAGCAGAACGCCCTCGCCGCTGCCGCCTCGGTGTCGCGTGGCGTGGTTATCGACTTCGAGAAGGGACGCCGCACTCCCGGCACCAATAACCTCGCCGCCATCCGCACCGCCCTTGAGGCGGCAGGCATCCAGTTCCTCGCCGACGGCGACACGGCAGGCGGTGCAGGCGTCGCGCTGAAGGCTGGCGCAGGGGATGGGCTTAGGCCTGGGCAGCTAAGCGCAGAAAATGATGGGTGAGGCTGGCTGGAGGAGAGTAGCGACTGTGAGGATAGTCGCAAGCGTGGACTAGACAGCTATCAGTTACGCGTAGCATCATCCCACCAACTGTGGGAGGCGACATGCCTATGCTTAAATCTGACGAAGAATCTTGGCCGACAGTGCACTCCATACTTGAGAAAATGGCGGAATACGACGCTATGAGGGACATTGAGAGCGGGCGGTCTCCATTATTTTTAGCGAAATATGCCAATGGTCGAGGTGCACGAACCAAATACATTACCCAAGGAAATCGCCTTTACGATATGAAAGCGATTTTAGCAGCGGCCCACACTTCGCCAGTACCTCCACGTACCTTTTCAAGTGGAGAAGCGGAAGAATTTCTATTTAATCTCGGTTTTAGTATCGTATATCTGAAGGGTATCGTAGACGATGAGAGATTCGTCACTGACCTACTGCAAGATCAGAAAATAGGCCATGAGGGCCAAAGAGTCTCTAAGTCAATCGAGGTGGCCGTTCGAGACTCAAAGATCGCCAATCGATTCTTTGAGATGAGGGCCAAGGCGGGCGCGCTGCATTGTGATGAGTGCCGCTCTCAACCTCAGCTAACCCCTTCGGCGGCGGGACTTTCTCCAAGGACAGTCTTCGACGTTCATCATCTACACCCACTAGCCGAGGGCGGTCGTGAAACAACGATAGACGACTTCGCGCTACTTTGTCCGACCTGCCACCGCATTGTCCATGCGCGCCTTAACAAGGGGCAACAGGTGCACATTGATGTGGGTTAACGCTAGGCGCCACGCGGTGCTCTGACCGTTGCCATACGCAGGGCGTACAAGGCGCTGCATCCAGAGGCGCGGCATGGTGCTGTTGGGCGCGGCGGACATGGAAAGAGTGGACAACTTCTCCACTCTTTCTCCGAAGCTGCCCGCGTATTGGCCGGTGGCGCGCGCGAAGAGGCTTGGACCCATAGACGGAAACACCAGCAGAGTTTCGTCCAAAATCTGGACGAAACCAAGAAATTCTCCAAAAGGGGGCGCTCGCCTTTTGCACGAGTATCGTCGGAATTCCCTATGATACTCGGGTAAATGTCGCCGAACTGGCGACGTTTCCAGCACCAACCGCTTCAGCCGTCGCCGCCACAGGTAGGCTTATCGAGTTAGAGCCTTGTTTATTCTGCCAACAAGTACAGCGATACGGGCGCGGGTTACGGCGTCAATGTTTTCGCCCCTTTGAAAGGGGGTAAGAACAAAACATAAATTCATGAAAATCTCGGTGCCAGAACTGCCCATATCTATCGCGTCACGGATAGCACTTGCTTCAGCTACAAACCCTTGCAACTCGATACGGTTCGCAATGCTCTTTGCTTCAAAATATTCATCATACCCATCCATACTGGCCTCATTGCGATCTTAAGTGCCTAAGGATTCTCGAGGTATGAAGACGGTGCGAAGCCAAGCGGTCTCTATCCGATATTCAGCCGACTGCTGATCAGATCTGCTTTTTTCAGCCTCACCGGATCTGCTCCGCCTGGATTCAATATCAAAATCTCATCACCCTGAAGCATCGATGCTAGAAGGTTCAGATCTATCAGTATGCCATTGTCCTCAAAGCCGGAGCCGCGTGCTTGCTGCTTGAAAGTGGCCTCGTCCGAGAAAATAGGAATGAACGATCCACCATCGGCTACAAAGTCTTGGATACGAATGGAATCGGATTCCAGATCGTCCCAACTGCCGATGACAATGACACCGTTTTCCATAATCCTGCCTCTAGCCTGACGGTAAGGTCAATTCTAGGCTGTTGGGGTAAAAGCTCCAGCGCTGCTCGGCATGGGGGCCGCCTCACCCCCTTGTCGGCACCAGAACGATCCGGAACGCGTGCCCGTTGGATTTTCTAGACATCTTGGAGGCTCTATTCACCTATGTGCGGCCATCCACCAGAAACTCCCCATAGTTACAATGAGCGCTATATTGACAAGTATAAATATAGTCGCAATTGAGTGCGGCGAGCCCGGATTTTCCGAAGCAATAATTTGGTCCTTAAACTCTTTTCGATTCCTTAATTTAGATGAAAAATATAACATAATAAAAATGCCAGAAGCAGATTGAATTAAGATCAATAATAGAAGAATGTAAAATTGATCTCCGGAAAAATTAGTCACGTCTCCTGCGAGAGATATCTGGAACAAAAATATTACAATAGATATTGATAAAATAATCCGCCCAAAAAATATTCTACGCTTTTGCGCTGGATTATACCTTAGGAAAAAATAAGAAAATCCGAATATTATTGACAAATAAGCAATAAATAATACGAATTCCAATATCAGATATTGATAATTCATAGCGAGACCAATCTCCCCCGATTCTGCGGTCGGCCTACTAATTTACCTATCTTCCTGCAGCGGCTTGTCCCCAAGCATGAGCTTGGCATCTATCAGCGCCACTTCAAGCTTCCGCATACCCCGCCTCCTTTTGCTTTGCCCCCCCCCCCCAGGATCGCATTGCAGGGCGAAGGGCGCCAGTGGTGCGCCGCTACACCACCTTCACCGCGAGGCGGGCCCATTCTCCGCGATCAGCGTTGCGCCCACTTCAACGGTGACGAAGCGCGCAACCAGACCTCCATCGGTCAGAGGCCCCGTTTGGCAGCACTCCACCTTTTCGCCCTCTGCATGCGTGTGTTGGGAATACCCCCCAGGTCTGCTTCTCGCCTTTTTCCACCAACGCCATTGCTATTTGTTTCCAATGACCTAAAGCATGCGTTGCGTATAACATTGCATTCAGGTGGTTTAGATGATTGAAGACAACGACGGCGAGCAGTCCAACGAGGCCGTATATTTGGCCGCGCAGATTGTGTCCGCCTATGTAAGCAACAATTCGGTGGCGGCTTCGGACCTGACCACGCTCATCAGCTCGGTCCACGCCGCACTGACCGGTCTTGCGCAGCCTGCCGCTCCCGTACCGCAGCCACAAGAACCGGCTGTCTCCATCCGCAAATCAGTGACACCTGATTTTCTGATCTGCCTTGAAGACGGCAAGAAGTTCAAGTCGCTGAAGCGCCACCTCCAGACCCACTACAACTTGTCCCCCGCAGCATACCGGACAAAGTGGGGACTGCCCTCTGACTATCCCATGGTCGCGCCGAACTACGCTGCGGCGCGCTCGGAGCTGGCGAAGCAGATGGGTCTCGGCCAGCAGCGCCGGAACGCGGTCGTGGCCCCGCCGCCTCCGGTTAAGGCGCCACGGAAGCCCAAAGCGACCGCGTGAGTCGCTACAGGAGGGGCAAGACGCCCCTCCTTCCTCGCTGAGTCATGGCAGCTTCTTCGCTGCCTTCATGGGATCGGGGATCGTTCCCCGGGTATGAAGTATGTGAGGCCCGGTCTAAGCCGGACCCACCTTCACGCGTCGTGGTGTTCCGGCATCTTCTTCAGCTGGTCCTTGGTCCAGCTCGTGACGGCGTGAACGTCGCCATCCTCGTCGCGCATGAACTCAAGTTGGCTGACCGGCACCGCCACTGGCTTTGCGCCGATCCCAAGGAACCCGCCAACATCCACGACAATCTGGCTGGAAAGACCGGCCCCGTGGATGTGCGAAACGCTTCCGATCTTCTCGTCGTCGGGACCGTAAATGGTCGCGCCTTCGAGATTGGATGGGACGAGTTCAGTAGGGACGAGGCGAACGTGTGCGCTATGATCCATGAGGGTCTCCTATCGTTTATGGGAAGGAAACCCATTCCAGGTCGGCAGGTTCCTCGGAGCGCGCGAGCGTCTGGGACAGGAGGCCCTCACAGCTCCCTTGTGGCGCCCCTACAGCCGCAAGGCTCTTTCTGCAATGCATCTCCTCGACAATTACCCGCGCCAGCTGAGGGACACGGCTGACGCCACCTCCGGGCTGTTCAAAAAAATCGCTGAATCGGGGAGACAGCCGGCCCCCTACTCCAGCTGATTAATCGAACGCATTCCCATGATTGATAGACCAAAAACACAGCTCGCCCGAAAGGTGGCGCAGCTATGCCGCACTCGTGCAGCAACCGTCCTTCCACCTCGAGAATTGGCTTCATTTCAAGCTTATTTACTCGACTGCGCTACGAGTAACTCCGCTTTCTCATTATCAAAGGTGCATGATTGGAGAGAAATCGCATCGAATTGTGGCATTTCCCATGAAATACTAATGATGGCGGCACCTGTATTGGGTTCGGTGATAGATGCCGTTCGTCGAAATATTAAGCCCAATAAGACCCGGAAAACGGCGATTTCAAAGGCTCAAGGCGCTTGTCGAATGCAGCATCCGACAAGCCATTTAACTCCTACTTCTAACTTGACGTCCCCAACCGAGATTAGAGAGAAACGGAAGACTGGCCCGAAGCCGAAGAATATCGAGGAGTTTCCGAAGCCCGTAAAAGATACTTGGGCGGACGTGGATGATTTTCCATCGGCACTGACTTTGCAAATGAGTAGACATGATGACACGCCCCCGCATCTGGAAAAGGTTTTCGCCGCCAATGGCCACTCGGTTTTAGCCACCACCATCCGCATGTGGACGCGCGGCTTGAAAATCCCGCGCTCTGCGGGAAGTCTCATCGCGTTAGACTTTCTAGATCGGCGCTACCGTCTTAGAGCCGGCTATTTTCGTTCCAAACTTCCCCATTCCGACAGAAGTACATCGGCAAAGAAGCTCGACGGAATTACAGATTCTGAGCGTCGGCGCCTTGCTTGGCACTTACCACACGATTTTGATCTCAAACCACTCAAAGAGCGAGAGGAAATACTGGAGTGGGTTCAGAGGGTGGTGATCAGCGGCGCTACAGAATACCGTCAGTTTCAAGCCGCCGCTATGAAGCACCGTTACTCGATACGCTTTCCTGGCCTTCTCGGTAGCAGCACCCAGCCACGCGGGCGTTACAGATTTGAGCTGAGTGAGGATGGTGCATTTCCTGATCCCGACCTTGCAGCTAATGCGGCAGATGCCCCTCGCCAACTTTCCCAAGAAATGACCAACCTACTAGAATTCAAGACGTCAATTTTGACTGCTTTCGGCTACCAAAGAAATGGGGTTTGGGGCGAGGAAACCGCCTCACAAAAGGTCGAGCACCTCGGGCTTATGTTTGGCGCGTTGGCGGCAGCGCCCGGCGGCGTTATCCGCGGCTTTGGCGTGCCGATGGAAAGCCTGACATTTGCCCTTCTGGTATTTCCTGCTGTCTGGGACTGGTACATCCAGTGGAGAGAACGGCGGCGCGGTTTCTATACGGCCTGGGAGGTCGACATGCTCCGCGTCTCAATAGCTTTGACGCGCGCAGAAACGGGATGGCTCCGCCAAAATCCAAAACTCGCGGAGCGGCTCAGATCAGTCGAGAATCTAGTAACTGAACACGACATCGCCGGGGTGCGTGCCGACTGGGATAGAGCTTGCGACGAAATGTACAAACACGGCTTAGCGCGTGCACGCGAGGTGCAACGCATAGCCCGCATTCATCGCGACCCGTTTGAGCCCATTATGCCGATCCTAGAGGCCGATAGTCCTGTGGGCGAATACCGCAAGATTACGGATGAGATTTTGCGTCTCTTGCCTGACGAGAAACGCTATCCGCGCTCAGCCGCAGAGTCGGTGCGCGCCTTCTTAATGCTTAGATTTGGATTACATCTAGGGCTGCGCCAGAAAAATATGCGCCAACTTCTCGTTTGTCCGCGCGGCCGCACACCAACCACAGAGCGGCGTCTCACGGAACTTAAACGTGGTGAACTGCGCTGGAGCGAACGAGATGGAGGCTGGGAGGTATGGATTCCTTCAGTCGCATTTAAGAATGCTGACTCCTCATTCTTTAGCAGCAAGCCATTCCGGTTGATTTTGCCCGACCTTGGGGGGCTATATCAGCACCTCGAAGCCTATATAGATAGACACCGGCGTATCTTGTTAAAGGATGCATCTGACCCCGGCACCTTGTTTGTTAAATCGGTAAAAATAAACAGCAAAGATGCAGAATACGATCGAACTTCATTTTATGATGCTTGGCGTGTCGCAATCCAGCGTTACGGGATCCATAACCCCTTTACGGGGCGTGGAGCGATTAAGGGCCTCCTGCCACATGGGCCACACAACGTGCGTGATGTACTCGCCACTCATATTTTGAAGCAAACTGGATCGTATGAACAGGCTAGTTACGCCATCCAAGATACTCCGGAGATGGTTGCGAAGCACTATGGCCGCTTTCTCCCACAGGACAAAGCCGCCCTCGCAGCGCAGATTCTAAACCAGGTCTGGCAAGCGTGATAAAGGTGCTTCGGACCGATTTAAGTCTTTTGGCGACCATGCGAAACGTTCGCCTGGATGGGTCTTCTCCTTGGAAGTCAGGCGGCGCTACTGCGCCACCTGCGGTCCACGAGTCTATCCCTACCCTCAAAGTTCTTGCCCTACCTACCAACCTCCCCGCTGGACATCCTTCACTCGATGCGCAACCATCGCGAGTGGGGGAAGCAATTCATGAAAAGATTGATCGCCGTAATTTCGGCCGCGGGTCTCGTTGTCGGATGCGCCACGATTACCCGTGGAACATCGGCACAAGTGCAGATCCAATCTGAGCCGCCAGGGGCCGAGGTTCGGACATCAACGGGCTTCACGTGTGTCACCCCGTGCACGATGACAGTGAGCCGTAAGGACGAGTTCACCGTCTCGATCTCCAAGCAGGGGTTCGAACCCGAGCAGATCGACGTAAAGACCCGCCTGGCGGGTGACGGTGCAGCCGCGGGATTGGTCGGAAATGCGATCCTGGGTGGGGTCGTTGGTATGGCGGCGGACGCCGCGTCCGGGGCCACTCTTGAGCACTTTCCGAACCCTCTGAAGGTCGTTCTTTATCCCGTCGGCAAGAGGCCCGCTGGAGCGTCTCCAAACCTCATCCTGTCGCCGGCACAGCAGCCCGTGGATCCCACCGGCGAGAAAGCTCCAGCGACATGAGGTGGACGCTCTGGCTCGTGGGTATCGCCCTACTCGCGGTGGCCTGTCTTTCTGGCTCAGCCGGAGCGACCAACACGCCCTGCTCCGGCAAGAAGGGAGGGATCTCCCACTGCCGAGGCTCCACATTCGTATGCGTGGACAGTTCGACGAGCGCCTCGCAGAAGGATTGCCGCTCATATCTGGGCGGCGTCTACAACAAAGACGCGAGCGATCCGCCTCCGAAGCCTAAATCGTAGGCCTCTCTGCACATACCTCCCTGCACACACCTATCTGATTGCAGGGACTCAGTTTCCGGTTCGGATCGCCACCGAAGCCACCCCGGCGCCAACCAATATCGTGCCCCCAGTCTTGTTCACCAAGCCGATCACTCGCTCGCTCCGAACAAGCTGGCCGGCGCGGCTAGCGAAGCACGCATAGGCAAGCGCATTTCCGAACGCGATGACCAGGAAGGTGGCTTGCAGGATGAAAACCTGAGGCCAGAATTCGGCGTGTGGATCGATGAACTGCGGGAAGAAGGCGACAAAAAACAATATGCCTTTTGGGTTCAGGCTGGTCACGAGCCAAGCGTGTGCCGCCATGCGAGTGACTGTGGAGGAGCGCATTCTTGGCTCCGCGCTCAAAGTCCCCCCGGCCCGAAAGAGCTTGATACCGAGATAGACCAGATATGCCGCGCCAGCCCACTTCACGATGGTGAATAGCGTGGCGGACGCCATGAGAAGGGTGCCAATTCCCAAGATTGATAGGGACATGGCGGTGAAATCGCCCAGGGCAACGCCCACTGCCATGGGCAGCGCTGCGCGCCATCCCTGTCCAAGCGCGTAGGACACGACCAAAAGGACGGTAGGGCCTGGGATCAATACCAGAGCGGCCGATGCGGCAAGAAAAGCAAGCCAAGTCTCAATCGTCATGTCAGCTCCTGCTTCGATGAACTGAGCCATCCACCGGACTGCAAAGGTGTCAACGGCCAGACATCATTCTTTGAAATTGACGCGCTCACTTTTCTCTCTGGAAGAGGTCTTCTTGCCCTCCAGCTTCCCCCAGGCCCATCCCCGTACCGCCCCCCATTCCGATGGCACCGCCGTCGCCTTTACGGGCGCCATCTCGCTCCTGCTCACCCTTACCTTTCCCGCTCACCGCCGAGGGACGAGCTGGCCCTTGTTGCGGGAGTTGTAGGCTCGCCGGAATCGGCTCTAGGTCCAATGCAGAGCGGATGAAATTTCGCAAGGAAACGACAAGGTCGTGAGTATGCACAGGACGGCCGGCAACAAGTTCACTCACCGCGTGGGCCGCCAAGTTCACCTGCTCCTCAGTTCCTAGGAGGATCACGTCAGACAGCGCCGCTTCGACGGCATCACGGATGCGTCGGGATCTGTCGGAACCGATGGAGCTCATAACGGCCGCTGCAGGATCAGCCGTTGCCGGAGAGGCGCCCCTACGGCGCAGGTCTCTCATATGGGTGGGGTCAACCGACAGAGTTCCGGTGAACGATCCACCGAGGATCTTGTATGCCGCGATCAGCGTCTTGAGACGCTCATTAATCTGTCTGTTCGCTCGTTCGCGCCGCTGCTGGACGGTGGACATGACAAGAAGGCGAATTCCAACGCCAATGAGGGTAATAAGCGCTAGGCCAGTCAGCGTCGCGAGGACGCTCTGCCATGAGCTGAAATCGATGTTGCGCAGTGCGGCCTCCCCGGTCGTGCCTTGCCGGTTCAACAAGTGTGCGGGGTACAGGTGGTTCCGAAGCTCATGTCCAGCTTTATCGTCGCAATGTCACTACTCTCTTCTCCCGCCCTTGCCGAGCCCATTGTCGGGCGTGCGTCCGTCATCGACGGCGACACCATCGAAGTCCACGGACAGCGGATCAGACTGGAAGGGATCGACGCCCCCGAGGGCCGGCAGACTTGCACTGACAAGGCGACAGGCGCGGCGGTCAGATGTGGGCAGCGCGCGGCTTTCTTTCTGGCCGACATGATCGAAGCCCATGTTGTGAGCTGCGGGCCATCCGGCCACGACCGCTATCGTCGGGTGCTGGCGCGCTGCTCGATAGCTGGAAAGGACGTGGGGGAGCAGATGGTCGGGGCCGGTTGGGCATTAGCCTATGTCGCCTACAGTCGAGCCTATGAGGTGAGCGAGGCGGCGGCGAGGAAGGCAGGGACGGGCATGTGGGCGATGCAGTTCGATGCCCCGTGGGATTGGAGGCGGGCTCAACGACCATGACCCCATCTTCCGCCGGCGCGGGAACAGGAGGAAGATGCTTGGCCACTTTAGGAGGCCATCATGAAAACAGTCCTGGCCGCTATGCTGCTCACAATCTTGGCCGGCACGGCCATGGCTGATACCTGCACGGTCACGGCAGCATTGAAGAATCTCGCGGGCGCAGCCAAGACCAGCTTCATGGCCAAATGCACGAAGGACGCGCAGGCTACGTGCGAGACCCAGGCCGTCGACAAGAAAATCTATGGCGCAGCGAAAACCAGCTTCGTCACGAAGTGCACCAAGGATGCAGTCGGAGCGCCGTGACGAGAGCCCTACAGCCCGTAGTTTATCTCGCTGGCCCAGAGGTCTTCTTTCCCGACGCTTCTTCCAGAGGGCAGCGCCTGAAGGCACTCTGCGCTCAACACGGGCTACATGGGATATTCCCACTGGATGGGGCGACGCCTGATGAGAAGCTGAATCCAGTGACCATCCGCATGCGCTGCCTCGCCAGCATCAATGCCGCCGACGCTGTGGTGGCAAACATCTCCCCGTTTCGCGGCGCACACATGGACCCCGGAACGGCGTGGGAAGTGGGCTATGCAGAAGCGCAGGGAAAGCCGGTCTTCCTCTGGTCCACTGACACGCGAGAGATGGTGGAGCGCATCCGCGGCACCTTTGGCCCTCGCGGAATGACGGACCTCAACGGCCACCTGATCGAGAATTTCGGCAAGCCCGAAAATCTGATGATTACGGCAGAGCAGATCCTCGTCTACGACACCCCGCAGGACGCGATACGCGCCGCTGCCGAGTCCCTGGTGCACTGGCGCGTGCAAAAGGATGGGATGCGATTGAAGAGAAAGGTCATCCTCTTTGCCATCCTCGCCTTGATGGCCGCTGTGCTTGCAAGCAGCTTTCTATGGCGCTGAACTATCGGATGCCGGAGCAGCCGCCCCCGCCTTAGGCAAGAGCGGCCCAGCCTCAACGGCTGGCCTGACAGCGGGCCTCCTCCGCGGCCATCGCGAGGATATAAGCAAGCGTTGCGAGGCGGGTTGACGAGCAGATCCCGCGCAACTCCTCGATCAACGCCGCAACATATGCGACGGCGGCCTTTTCCTCTTCTGACATGATTGGTCTCCCTGACCTGGGCACGATCGCCCATCGGTAGGTTCGTCCGACGGGCGCTAATGCTAAAGCCCGGCAATCAGCGCCTGACACGTTCAACGAGCAAACGCTTGAGTTCACGACGCACGCCAATCACTCATCCGCCATCATCGCGTGCGCACAGGATTTCGCCGCCCCCCTTTTTTCACTTCGAGTTGAGGGGCGGCCCTAAAAGTACCGCGGCCGGTGCATCAGGTGGCACAAAGCTGACCCAAACCTCGCGACATCCGCATGTTGGACACCGTAGCCGCTGCGCCAACCTGGCAATCGGGAAACCTCTTCCTCGAGTGGAAACGAGCGTCTGCATGTCCAGTTCTGCCCGCCAAATGCACGGCCGGCGGCGCTTCAAGCCTTCACGAGGTGGGGATTCACAGCGAACTGTGACGCGCCATTTCGCGTCCATCGCCTCCCCGAGCATCGCTATCATTTCAATTCCGGCGCACCAGCAGGCTTCCTCGCGAAGCCCCGTGAGGACGACCACTTGAGCTGGGAAATCTCGTGTTCAAGCCCCGCTTGTCCAACGAGCAGTTGACGAATGGTCTCTCGCAGATTTCCTTTGCAGAGTGCGATGTTCTCCTCAACCTCAGCGTCGCTGATGGCAAAATAACTCTCTTCCGCGCGCGTCGCCTCGCTCGGCATGGCACTCTCCGCTCCCGTGATGCCTATATGGATTCCATAGGAACACAAAGAGAACAAGCCGCTAGATATGGTATGGTGGTTATCGAAAAGGCGGAGGGCGAGCCGATGTGCAATCTCTACAGTTCGCTGACAACGCGCGAGGCGATGCGGGCGCTGCGCCGCTATATCCACGACATAACCAACGGCGCGCCCTGGCCGCCGCAGGTGTACCCGGACTATGCCGGACCGATCATTCGCAAGGGTGCCAATGATGAGGAGGAACTGGCCCTGGCAAGGTGGGGCATGCCGTCATCAAAGAAGGCGATCCTGGAGGCCGCCACTAAGCGCGCTGAGAAATTGCGGGCCAAAGGCAAGGAGTTGGATTTCGCCGAACTTCTGCGGGTGGAGCCAGACGGCGGAACCACGAACGTCCGCAACACCAACAGTTCGCATTGGCGCCCATGGCTGAGTCCAGCGAACCGGTGTCTCGTGCCTTTGACCGCTTTCGCGGAGCCCGGGAAGGACGCCGCGGGCAAGTTTCAGAATGTGTGGTTCGCTGCCGCAGAGGATCAGCCGCTCGTCTTTTTCGCTGGGATTGAGATGAGGGACTGGTCCGGCGTCCGCAAGGCCAAAGAGGGCTGGGTCACAACCGACCTCTACGCCTTCCTGACGACCGCCCCCAATGCCGAGGTGGGAGAGGTCCACCCCAAGGCAATGCCGGTGATCCTGACGACGGACGAAGAGCGAGATGTATGGATGAGGGCGCCGTGGGGCGAGGCAGCGGCACTACAGAGGCCGCTGCCGGACGGCACCTTGCAGGTCGTGGCGCGTGGCACTGCGTCCCGAGCCGACGCAAAGTACGGCGCTCTGCTGTGATGCCGGCCCATCCCACCCCCTATGGCGTGCCGCGGATCGCCGGTCATTTTCGTCGGCTGCACCGCTGCCTTCTAATAACGCCACAGAACCCACATGCAAAATATCAATGATATAAATATTATACTAACAACAATAAACATCACAGACACTTGATTTGCCAAGCGTAAATCCTTTTCGATCGAATTATTTTTCTTTATATCATCCATATTATACTTATTCCTAATAATAAGCGCCGCGCGAATTAGGATTATCAACCCTACGGCCGCCTCCACTAGAAGTACTAGAACTATAATATTACCTGAAATTACTCCGACGCCGACAGTCCGTCCGATCAGGATTACCTGACACAACATCAACGCAACAAGTAATACAACAAATGAAAATCCAACGGCCCTTCTGTATTTTACATGTAATTTCTCATTCTCTCCAAGCTGGGAGATAGCCCAAATTATTATTATAAATGCAATGACCGATATAGTCGTTATCGATAAATATCCGTAATTAATGTTGATCACTTTATATATCTTCATTTTCGAGGATTTGGAGCAACGGCAGAGTCGAAGAAAGCTCCTCCAACAAGAGGCAGAATCACCGCAGGACCGCTTGAGATCGACGCTGCCACTGCTGACTTAATCCATTCTGAAGCAGGAACTCTCGATAATATTCTCCCTAAAATACCGCCACCCGCGCCACTCACGGCTCCGCCGACTATTGCACCAGCTGTGGAGCCGGGGTTTATATTAAGCGCAGGATTGCCCTCCAGGAAATTTGTTGCAACTTGCCCGACAAGATCGCCTGCGCCACCAGTTACCGCACCTAGGAACGCAAACGTAGCAACTCCGAGGCTTGGATCAACAAATCCCAACCCACCTCCGGCGATGGCACCGACGATCGCTCCAGCGGAAACCGACTTCCAGCTTGAACCTGGGGCCGCAGCAGCGCCCGCGGCTCCATAAAAAGCTCCCGCGACCGCTCCTACCACCGTCCCGACCAGTGGATCCAATCCTGTGGGGTCGGTAAGATTCAGCGGATCATTGTTCACATAGACGTACAAATTGGTGCCGCCAGCGATACCAATCGGATCCGTCTGCATGAACCTCCCAAGCTTGGGAGAATACATTCTGGCTCGGAAGTCATAGAGCCCTGTCTCGGCGTCCAAACGGGCCCCGGTGTAGCGGAAGGATCCATTCGCTACGGCACTCTGGCCATAGGGCTGGAAGCCTGCTTTCGTCAGCACGCCAGTGCCCGCATCGAGTGTCCCTGTCACTGAACCAATGACGTCGGGAATGAAGCTCGTGCGCGCAGTCGCACCGGCATTCGACCTGGCAAGCACATCATTCGGGCCAGACCCAAATGCGTACCAGCTCTGAACCGCTCCCGTGGCTCCGTCATAATCAATTAGCGCACGGTTGTCGGGATCCTGAACGAAGATCGTGGTCGCGCTGTTTACCGTTTTCGACTTACGCCGCCCCTGAGCGTCGTAGGCATAGCTTGCAGCAACTCCTGGGCCACTGGCCGTTATAAGCCGGTTCTCGGCATCGTAGCCGTATGTGAAGGTACCGTCGCCTGTGAGGCTTCCGTTGCCGTCATAGGTCTGCGTAACACCCGCAACCACACTGTATTGATTTAGATTATTCGCGCTATAGGCCGTGCTCGATGGGGATGCGGGGACGTCCCACCAGCTCGTATCGCTGGCCCCCTGGCTCCTCCGACGGTTGGTCGCGTCGTAGCCATATGTGAAGCTGGCGCTCGACGCCGTTGGTGGAGCCTGCGCTTGCACCGGGCTGAAGCTTGTACCGACAAGCCGGTTCATAGCATCGAACTGGAAGGTGGAAGCGGAAAGGGTCCCCCCCGTGCTAGCCTTTGTTATCGCCGCACTGTTGTCACTGGCGGAGAGCAAGTGGCCATTAAGGTCGTACGCATAAGTGACAACAGGCGAGGACGGCGGCGTTTTGGTAATAATTCGATTGAGGGTGTCGTAGCCGTAGTTGATTTCCGGCCCTGCCCGAGTCTTGCGCTTCGTTATGTTGCTGCTTTCGTCATACGTAAGAGTCTCGGTGGATAGATTAGGATAGCGCGTGGTGGAGAGCCTATCGAACCCATCATAGACGTAGTTTGTCTGGTTTCCCTGCGCCTCGGTAAGTCGCGCTAAACGTCCGTTCGGCGTATAGGCGTATTGCAACAGCGCCCCTGCCTGGATTGCCGGATTGAACACAGCGATCGGTCGGTCGGTGGCGTCGTATCCGTAAGTGGTGACGCGATACAAGGGATCGGTCACCTTCTGCAGTCGATCATTGGCGTCGTAGGCATACTGCGTGACATTGCCATTGGCATCGGTGGTTGTGGCAGTTTTCCCGGTGGGAGTGTAGGTGGACGAGACCTGCCTCAGGAAGCTGCCATTGCTGGATTGCTGCGTGTTAAGGAGGCGTCCGTCCGCGTCATAAAAGAAGCTGGTGATCAGCGACGTCGGTGCCGCCGGTTGCGTCAGCGCCACTAAGCGACGATCGACATCATAGGCGCTTCGCGTGAGGTTTCCTCTCGGATCGGTCAATCCGACGATGTCGCCACGCGCATCGTAAGTGAGCGTGGCTGTTTGATTGATGTGGCCGGCGCCACAGCAGTCCCGCACGGTAGTGGTTAGATTTCCAAAGCCATCGTAGCTGTTCTGCGTCACCACTCCCATCGGATCGGTCGCAGTGAGTACCTGGCCGCGTGAGTTATAAGTGAAGCGCGTCGTCGCCCTCAGGTTCGCTGCGTCAGCGATCACCGTGAGCAGGTTTCCGGTCGCCGCATCATAATTTAGTTGGGTTACGAGGCCGCGAGGATCGGTGATGAGCGTGGGATTATTGTAAGTTGGATCGTATTCGAATTTGGTGGTGAGTTTGGGAGACGCAGCACCATTTTTCATGTAGCGAGTGATCGTCTTAATATTGTTAGCCCATGGATTAAGGGCTGCTTCATAATCGTACGCGGTCCTGTCTCCCTCGGGAAGACGCGTTGATGTTAGGCGGTCAAGCGCATCATACTGGTTCGTTGTAAGATTCACGACGTTATTCTGCTGCGGCGTACGGTAGAATATAGTACCCGCCGCACCATTATTCAGAACCCAGTAGTCAGACAGTACCTTGCCGCGCTCGGTCTGGTAGGTGACGTGGTGGCCGCCGAGTGGGTCGACCGTTTCGCTTCGGGAGCCTGCAAAATAGAAATTCCAAACATTATTGTTGGCGTCGGCCTGGTGGGCCACACGCCCCAATGAGTCGTACCAATTTGTTAGATAGGGGGAGCTAGGCCTTGATGGGTAGAATACCTGAGTCAGGCGCCCGGCGGTGTCGTAGACCCCTGACGTATCGTAAAGGTAGTTGGTGACTGCACCAGATGGGCTGGTGTAGCCGACTAGGTTTTGGTGGCCATCATAAGTGAATTGAACTGTCCTGCCCGTGCCGTCAGCAACCGACGTGACGTTGCCGCCGCTGTATGAGAGCGCCAGAGAGCGCCCCAGATTGTTCGTCACATTCGTCAGAGTCCCGCCGGAGTAGCTCAAGTTCACGCTAGCGCCGCTCGGTGATGTCCAGCTCTGCAAGGCCCCATTCGGTGTCGGGCCAAATTTGAGGATGACCCCGTCCTTTCGCAAATACGTGTACTGTCCCGCCGTTGTCTGGGTCAGCCTCACCGAAGAACCCAACGGGGCGTTATACGTGACCGTGGATGCGCCATCAGACCGCGGCAATGCTACAAACTGCTCGGTCGTATCGGGCTGACTTACAGTCGCGACATTGGCGGTGAACTGGTCAGTCAGCCATCGCGCGACCATGGACGATAATGTCATTGTCTGCGCTGTCGGAGTGATCGACAAGAGATCCCTCATGACGAAGAGCGCTGCGATAGATGTCGCCGCACTCACCGCCGGAGTGACCGCAGAGCCAAGCCCCACGTAAGGGTCGCTTCCCTCCTTTACACTGCTGCCATAATTGTGCATCCACCCGTTGCCGATGCCTTTGTTCGTAGTAGTGCTGGAAAGATAGCCGCCAGACGACGACAGATAGGTCCGGGAGAATGGAAGCGCGTAGGGGAACGCTCCACTGCCGATGACAAGATCGTCATGGCTGTAGATATAGCCGCCGGATATTCCGTCGATCGGCTCGGCGATCTTCGGGTTCGCTGGCGCGGAAATCGTATTTAAAAGGGGGGATATAGAGCCAGAATTCGCGGACGGGGGAAACGAAGTAGCGCTATTTCGATTCAAATCTTCCGTCGGGACGTTTGTACCCGGAAATCCACCCGATAGGCCGCCCGTGATTTTCTGAGCGATATCAATTCGCTCAGATACTGGAGTTATTGCAGTATAGCCGGCACCGGTCCACAGGCCCACTGCCACCTGCCCGTTTTGCGGAATGAGAACCTGCGACCCACCTGCCACGTAGTTCGTTATATTTAGTAAATCTGCTGCGGAATAGCGAGATAATATCTGAGGTCGAATAGATGTAGTATAAGCCGATCTTCCCCCTTCAGTTGTTCCATCGGCAAAGAATGTTTTCAGAGAAGCCCCTGGATACGACTGATTCATGTTATTATCAATTAAATTGACAGTCGACGCAGCAACCATTCCCGGGATGCTGGATTGTGATTCCACCAATACAGATGATTCAAAAGAGCTTAATCCCTGACTAATCGAAAGAAGTGATGATATAAACGCAGTGGAGTAATTGTGCGCTCCGACGGGGATTGTCGGTCCGCCCACTACCACGGGCGGGAGGCTCACCAGATTGATAGGAAGATCCACGTAAGGACCTTGAAGGGAGCCCCCTTGCAAGTTCGCCTGCCCGACAATTCCCAATCCGACGCGGTAGAGCGGGGTAACGCCGCTCAGTCGACCCGAAAGCAACTGCTGAGCTGATACCTGCGCGAGCCAGTTATATCCGATGACCGATAGACTCTCGCCCAACACAGCATCTGAGTTCGACGATCCACCACCCGCTTGCGCCTCTTGCAGCAGTTGTCGATGATATTCTGCCATACTCCGCCCAACCCGCCCCGCACCGAGCGAGATCAGATAAGACCCCCCCGCGGCAACTGTGAGGTTCGTGCACGCTGTATAGGCGATATCTGAGCCGCAATCAGCATTACCCCCCTGCCCCGGTTCTGAGACGCGGGCCCCAATGGACCAAGCCTGCCCAGCAGCGGTGGGGGGTCCTACATTTGTGCACGTGCCGATGCCGACGCAGGCAGGGATCTGTCCGTCAATGAGCAGAGTTGGAAAATACTCCGAGGCGGATTTTGACGAAAATGCAGTAATTCGATGGCCATACACCTCATCAGTGTAGAGCTTAATTGACCGGTTTATGGCAGCCCCTGGCATGCGCAGCACAATAAATTTTCTACACTCAGTACCATCTACTAGATAACAGCTAGTTGGAAAATTCTCTGATGGTATAATTTCTGAATTTATCAAATATGATGGGAGACCCGGCATCGGTCTTATAGACACTCCACCAATTACATTGGAAATATTCCAGCTATAACCGTTCTTATTAACGTAGTTAATTAAATTATTACTATATAACACAAGCATTTCACGTAATTTTACTCGATTTGCATTTGAAAATGAGGTCGAATCTATTGTACCTCCAACTACATCAAGGAAATTCGAGATCGTATAACCCATTGCAAGCTGCACTTCGCCTAACGACAGCCCGCTCGTTTTCTCAAGGCCTTTACGACTTGGATCTGCGTAATACCACACTCCGTCGGAATATATAGCCGCGACGAACCGAGCAATCAGAATGGTATCTAGCGTTCCATCAGCATTCCTGTTGACTGAACCATATGGTATGCCCGCATATATAAGTAAATTAACAATAGAGTCGGCGTTATTCGGCATATCGAGAGAATTAGCAAGCTCACTTCCGCTCATCTGCAATACAATGTTTGCATAGCCCACCTGTGCGTAACCGGCCGCCTTCCACAGATTTACCAGCAACATTGATTGATCAGCATCGTTTCCGCTTCGATCAAGAAGGGTACCTAGAGCTCCCTTTTGACTTCCATAGGTGGGCTCATACGCGATATTGTTGTAGACATACTCATACATTAGCCCGATATCACACTTGAGGTTGCGGGCCAGCACAGCGATTGGAATAGGTTGCGAGGACGTGGAAGGGCAACTATTCGCCTCTATAGTGAGCTTCGCGCCCACACGGTTCGCCGAGGCTATACCTTCGTGTTTCAAGTTCGCTACGGGCGCATCGTGCGGGATGGTTGGTCGGGGCGGACGGATTACTGCCTGCTGAGCGGTTGCCGAAATCGTGTGCAAAATTGATACTATCAATAAAACCGAGGTAAATATGATTACATGAGGGATTTTCATAGCGCGTCGCCCCTGCTAGATATCTCATTTATGGCTTTAGATGCAATTAAATAATAAGATAATGTATTACTATCGGTTTTATGATTTTAATACCTTATTGCCACAAGAATTGCCCCCAATTATCACCCCACTTACCTGCAGCGGTATTGACATTAACAACTTGAGATGTCCGATTTCCATTTGCATCGTACAAATAATAAATCAGGACACCTGTGTCGTAACTCGCCGACGTCAATCGTCCCAGGGCGTCATACGTGTAGACGACTGCTCCGTTGGCAGCATCCACTGGCGCTGCATTTATCGATCCCAGGGCAGCGACGAGGCCGGCCAGCACTAACCACCTAAATCGACTGCGAGATCCTGACCTCGGGGCGTAAGGTCCCATCAGCGCGGCAACGGGTGAGCAGACTTTGGAAATATCAACCATCGCTCGGAACTCCAACGGTTATGGCTAGGCCGCAATTTACACAAATTAACGCCACATTATCGCCTTGCGGATACACGCCCAGCGTGCTTACCTTACACGGCAATTTCGGATTGGAAAGCGCATTATAAAAATAAATTGGGACACTGAATGCACTTAAGGTACGCACATTGCGAAACGTCGGCTCTGTATTATCGTATATATTAGCCGGCCATCGTATTATGGGCCCATAGCTCTTGCATATGAGCTCGGCGGATATTCGAGTTGAGTGGTACGTCTCCTTAGTACGTCATTATTATTAAATGTTATCGGGTCTATGAATTCTATCATCGGCGTCCCGAGGTGCAAAATGCTGACGCTCCATAATCGTTTAGATGCAACGCGGGCTGCGCCGACGCGCAGCTGCGCATCGCGACTGGACGTTGCGCGCTCGGCGGCCAACGCTCGTTTAGTGCCAACAATCCCTGCAAGTTCCGACATGGATCAAACAATCAAGCGAGGCATCAACATGCTCCTCCGACTTTGCGCCACCGCCATCGTAATGACCGGCATGATAGGCGCTGCACAGGCAGCGTGCCCACCCCCGTTTACATTCACGAATGGGACGAGTGCCAATGCAAATGAAGTAAATGCTAATTTTATGAACGTTTCTAACTGTAATGCATCCATTGACAATCCTGTATTTACTGGGAGCACGGCTACCTTTACAGGGAGCGTAGGCATCGGGACTCCCTATCCATTCACTAAACTTGAAGTTGTGGGATCTGCGGATTACGAAGCTAATATATATGCACGATCTACAAATACGAATGGCGCGAGGTTTGGACTTAAGAATACATTACGAGAGTGGACTTTTTCTAACTGGGGCAGTAGTTCCGGGAGCGAGGCTGGCGTTCTGGCCATTGCAGAGGGATACAATGTCTGGCTCGCGATTAATCCTGCCGGTAACGTCGGAATTGGGACATATACGCCTGCTTATAAATTAGACGTCAGCGGTATAGTGTCGGCCACATCGGTTCACACGCCTTCCGATGGCCGTTTGAAGGAGAAAATTACTCCGATCGAGTATGGCTTAGATACGATCATGAAGCTTAATCCTGTCGGCTTTAATTGGCGCGATCAGAAGCATGAGTGGCAGAAGCCCCGCCAAATTGGATTTATCGCGCAAGAAGTGCAGTCTGTCGTTCCAGAAGTTGTCAGCCGAGCAGACGACGACGCAGGAACATACAGCTTAGCCTACGCTGAGCTGATTCCGGTCCTCGTGAAAGCGATGCAACAGCAACAAGCGCGGATTCTCGCGCTTGAGTCCAAGATTGAGAAAATCGGCAAGTGATACCGAGCGAAGCGAAAGCGTGTGTCTAGAAGACACATCGCACATGAAACTCCATCTGGATTGGTCAGACGCGAGTATTAGCCAGCGAAAGGCAATAATTATGTTGAAGTCTATTGCTATTCAGGGGGCTCTTTTCGGCTTAACGATCGGCTCCGCGTTAGCGGGCTGCCCGAATGTTCCACATACATTTACGAACGGCACGAGTGCAAACGCCATCCTAGTTAATGAGAATTTCAATAACGTCACTGGCTGCGCGGCGCCAAATGCCGATCCACATTTCACGGGATACGTTGGTGTTGGCACTACCACTCCGACCGCCAAGATAGACGTCGTTGGCGATGCGTGGGATATGGAAGCAAATATTGCAGCGAGGTCTACAATAAGTCAGGGCGTCCGATTTAGCCTTATTAATTCGAATGCCAAGTGGACCATCTCGAATTGGGGCCTTGGGTCGGGAATGTTTGTGATTGCGCAAGACGCAAACCCAGTTTTCTCGATTTCGCCAACGGGAAACGTGGGTATTGGAACATTTAATCCCGCGTACGCGCTTCATGTTCCTACCGGCTCAATTGCAGCGCTTAACTATGTGACCCTATCGGATGGACGACTAAAGAGAAATATAGTTCCGGTTCACTATGGGGTCGACACCGTTATGAAGTTAAAGCCGGTCGAATTTAGCTGGCGCGACCAGTCGCAAGGAATGCCGAAGTCGACGCAGATAGGCTTTGTCGCGCAGGACGTTTTGACGGTAGTTCCTGACATTGTAAGCAAATCTGGCGATGCGGATGGCACGCTAGGGGTGGCGTATACCGAGCTTGTTCCCATATTGGTCAAAGCGATACAGGAACAGCAGGGGCAGATTGACGATCTGAAGAAGCAACTCGCGCGACCATAGAAATAAACTTTCATTTCATATTTGGAGCCCGTGATGACCAAGACTGCCTCGTCTATCTTTTTATTAATATTTTTTTCAGTTCCCGCGGCACTTGCTGCTCCTTGTCCTCCACTTAGCACGCTAACGAATGGCTCAAACGCAGACGCGAACCAGGTTATGGGCAACTTCAACTCCTTATTGAACTGTGCGAATAACTCACTTGCGCCCCTGGCTAGTCCGAGCTTTTCTGGAAATGTCGCTATTGGTTCATCCCCAAGCTATTTTAAATTGAGGGTAAATCAGGAAGATTCCCCATGGGGCGTCCTATTCAACGGTTCGACAAAAGGCGTCCGCTTTGTTTTTTCGGCAGACCGCACTTCTATCGAGGCGGTCGATAATACTGGAGGCGGAACTCTTCAGTCACTTGGATTTGCTGGCTCCGAGATTTTCTTTCATCTCGACGGTTATGGCGGACTTATGTGGATGACGAGCGCCGGTCGCGTCGGCATCGGTACTTCGAATCCGGCCTACGCCCTTCACGTTGCAAATGGCAGAGTCGCCGGTAATGGCCCTTATTTGGACACATCTACTGCGCGGACGAAGAAGGACGTTATGCCGATTTCTTATGGCCTAGATGCGGTTATGAAACTTCGTCCCATCAGTTTCAATTGGAATGATCAATCGCAGGACTGGGAGAAGCAACGGCAGATTGGACTAATCGCTCAAGACGTAGAGCCGATTATTCCCGAGGCCGTTAGCAGAGAACATCCCTCGAGTGGAATTTCCAGTCTCGCATACGATTCTCTCGTGCCAGTTTTGATTAAGGCAATGCAAGAGCAGCAGGGACAGATTACATCGCTTCGACAGGAAATTAGTAGATTGAAGAAAAGATAGTATCTCGGCAGATCTTGCCGGGCAAATCGAAGCCAGATTCCGGATCGTCTTCTTCGTTTTCTTTTCGTCATAATTTCAATCAAATCGCGGCCCCTGGCTTCGCTATAACGAATTTGGATAAGTCAATGAAGCTACTTTTCACGGTTGCGATGTTCGCGATGGCGGTCACGGCGCCTGCATTTGCAGTTTGTCCAGGAAACCCGAACACATTCACCAACGGAACCTCTGCAAACGCAAATGAAGTTAATCAAAATTTTAACAATTTGCTAAATTGCGCCAATACTTTGGCTCCGCTCGCATCTCCCATCTTCAGTGGACCGATGATTACGATAGGATCAGATGAGCTATTTCGCCTGCAAGGGCCTCCCGGAATGGGCATCATCTACGCTGGTGTCGACGCGAACCAGCCGTGGATCGGAACTCGAACGGAAAATGACTTGCGTTTCGTTAATACCCACGGCGACGTGATGCGCCTGACGAAGGATAGCAACGTCGGAATAGGCACCCCCAATCCAACGACGAGGCTGACTGTCGCTGGCAATGTGACCGTGAATGGCTCAGTCGCCACTTGCGTTCTTGGCACTGGAACTGGGGCTACTAACTGCACGTCCGATATCCGGTTAAAGGAGCGCGTGACACCGATCGACGGTGCGCTAGAGAAAATCTTGAGTCTGCGGGGGGTCACTTTCCACTGGCGGGATGCAGACAGGTCTGGCCCAGAACATTTGGGAGTTATCGCCCAGGATGTGGAGGGCGCCTTTCCTCAAGCCGTTTCGACCATGCAGGCCGGCGACCTTAACGATGCCAAAGCGGTTGACTATGCGGTTTTAGTTGCCCCGCTCATTGAGGCGGTCCGGACTCTAAAGGCCGAGAATGACGCCCTCCGGACGCGGCTTGAGCGGATTGAGGCTAAGATAGACGACGATATCTCAGCAAGATCGGCTCCTTCACGCACGTCAGCGGAACTTCGAGGGCCCACTAAATAGCTGGCGGTACCGTCGGCGGCCGACGGCCTACCGTGGTTGTCTGCGAATAATAATGCATGCGTTCGCCGTGGTTGAGCACGTGCTCGACCCGAACTCTCCATGAAGGCAAAAAAAAGGGCCCCGCCAGCCAAACGGCCAGCGGGGAGGTGCATGCACGCCAGAGCGTGAGTAATCGGGATCGCAAATCGGACTGCCGAGAGGTGGTGACTCTCGCGTTCGGTTCCGTTGCTTTTGTTCTAACGAGTCGCTTATGGCGTCGTCATCTGCCAATTGCGAGTTTTGGCGCTGTTCACCTACTGATTTTGATTCCGCCTACAACCTGTGAGTCCATTTGGGCCACATTAGGCTGCAAAGTCACGATCTGGGATTCGGCCTCACCGACTTATGCAGCATCGCTCTGCCGCGTCCGCGCCTCCGGCGAACGGGCCCGAATGCCCAGCACGATGCTGTCGATGCGCAGATTGAGGTCATCGACTGAGGACTTCGTCGCGCGCATAGCGCCCATCATCTCGTCTTTGAACTCCCGCAGGAACTCCTTTGAGAGGAAGGTCTTCTCGCAATACAGCTTATGCTCGGATAGCTCATCCCGGCTGACCTGTAGGCGAAGGTGGAGCCAGGACACGGCGCCGATGCCGAGTCCTAGGATGGTGAAGATGGGCCATACCTCGCTGAGTGAGACGTACATCAGGCCGGCCTCTTCTTCGGACGCCAACCGCAGACTTCGTACCCGACTGCGTTGTTGGCCTTGTTCTGGCGGATGGTTTCGTCGGTGTCCTGCGGTGACCAGTCGACCGGCCGCAGCACGGTGCAGATGGCGGCGTTAGTCTTTCCGCCGCCACCCGTCGTCGTCTCGCAGCCCGCCACCAGCATTGAGCACATCAGCATCAGCGCGAACCCTGTCCGCTTTGTCCACAATCCGAGCCGCATTGGCGGTGTCCTTTTGTCTTGCCCGCTCAAGCGCGCCCGAGGCGCCCTTATTCCGGCCTGCCAGATAGGCAAGTAGCGCCGCTGCCACCGCCGCAAGGGCGAGGCGCAGAGGCTGGGGGATGAGCACCCAGAGGGGCGCCCATAGCTGGTAGGTGGCAGCGAGGGCTGCGAAGGCCGCCAGTGCCCATACCCACCAAGGCGTGCTGTCGAGCACGGTGCCGATGAGCCAAGTCATGCGGCTTCCTTGGCGGCCGAGGTGTTATCGTTGGCAGCGCGCGCCATGATGGCCTGCGCAAGCCCGATGGGGCCGGCATCCTGCCCGGAGCGCACCGCGGCGACTTTGGCTTCGGTTGCCTTCTTGGCGTTCCACCAGATCGCGAAGCTGATGGCCAAGGTCGCGGCGAACCACACGTACCAAGGCACGCCGTCAAGGATATCCTTGGCGTGCTGGACGTAACGCACCGCCTCCCCGAAGTATGTGGCGGTGCCCTGCACCGCACCGCCGACCAGGGTGGGCACTCCCACGGCCATGCCGATAAGGCCGTTCCGCTGGCTGGCCTTTGCCTCGGTGGAGCCGGCGGCGCGAAGGTCTGCAGCGGTGACGGTGGCACGAGGTCCGGTGGGCACCTTTGCCACCGCAGTCGGCAACGCCGCCGCTGTCGGCACGTCGTAGTCAGACGTGACAGGCAGGCCGTTGTCGCGCTGGAACTCGCCCAGAGCGGTTTCGGTCTTGGTGCCCCAATCGCCGTCGGGCATGCCGACAGAGGCATAGCCGAGCACCCGGAGGCGCTCCTGCACCGCCTTGAGGCCGGCGTTGTCCCGTGTGCCGGGGCCGTACTGCGGGATGGACGGCGCTGCTTGGGCCGCAGCAACAGCGGCAGTGGCTTCACGGCTGAACGTGATGCTGTGATCGAGCGCCATCAAGCGGACCATCACCGGCACCATGCCAAGCTGCTTGTCTTGCGCGTTCGGATCCCAGTTGTGATCCGACACGTATTTGCCGCCCTTGTAGACGTTCGTCCCTGCCCAAAGGTACGCGCTCGGAACCTTCTTGAAGAAGTAGCCCCAGCCGTTGAACATCTCGCCGGAGTAGAGGCACCGCTCCACGCACCAGTCGCGAACCTTGTCGAACTTCTTGAGGACTACGGCGTCGATCGCCGCCTCAAGCCACGTTTTGAATGGGCCGCGGTCTTTTGGCTCCAGGCGCGTCTTGCGTCCGGTGCCGAGGATCTTCTCGCCGTTGTGGAGCACTCCGGCAAAGTCGCCGCCGGACTCCCGGTTGTGCAGGACCGCGATGAACTCCCAAGGCACACCAGTGGCGGTCTCTACCGCCTCGTAGCGGGCTCGGTTCTTGATGATGCGCCGCGCGACCACGTCCGCATCGGCGGAACGCTGGATCTCGGCGCTGTCCCATAGGCGTGCGTATTCGGCACGCCGTTTGGCGTAGGTTGGGGCTGCCATGCGGCCTCCGTTCGATGTGTGATAGGTGTGGGACGGCTTGGCGGCTGACCGACAGCAACCGCAGTCGCTGGGCTCGGGCTGGGCGTTGCCCTGACAGCCGCCCAGCCCGTCTACGGAAAGGCCGGCGGGATAAGGTCCGGCGGAATGGCTGACACCAGGGCCGCCCTTTCCGCCGAAGTCAGCAGTCCGTCGTACTCGCCTTGACTGAGGCTGATTCCGCACCCGCCGGGCGTGTCCGGGATGCAGAGCGCGCACCGGCCATCCACCAAATCGAGCCAACCCCAGAGGGTGGTGCCGCCTGGACCGGGGATGCCAGGAAGAACGTCAGCGGCCACGCGAGAGCGGGCCTGCGCCGCGGTGGCGCTCGCGAGGATCAGGTATTTCATAGATGTGCGATCCCACGGGCTGCCGCGATCTTGCGGCCGATACCGTCCAGTTCGGCCGTGGTGGCCACGCGAGACAGGGTGACGAGGCTGCCCATGTAGCCCTGCACACCGTTGGCGATGGGCGAACCGCGCATAATGACGGGGGCGCCCATGATGGTTTGCGTTGTGCCGGCGGTGCCTGTCGTCCATGTGCCGCTGACGCCAATGGCGGAGGCTGCGCCGTTGAGCACTCCGCCGATGACGTAGGCCGAGCCATCTACAAGGGCCGCGCCGGACTGAAGAAGCGTGCCGGAATAGATGCTCGCGCGTCCGTTGGTCTCGATGCGCAGCAGCGTAATGCCGGGCGAGCCTGCCTGCCCTCGGATGATCTCTTGCGGATTCGCCAGCGTGTAGTCGGCGCAGAGGATGTCCGACACGAACGAGAGCGGCGTCACCGTCGTGGTCGGCCACACCGAGCCAAACCCGTGGACCTGGTCCGGCGAGAACCAAGCCGGCAGGCCGCCATACATATCCATGACGCCGGCATTAACGAGCCGAGGCTGGTCGGCGACCGTTGCCTGCCCCGCCCAATAGTTGGTTGAGATGCCGGTCTGGTCCCACCACCTCGTGCCGAACGCCCCGCCGCCGCCGACCCATGCCAGCACCGCTTCGACGTTTAAGCGGCCCGTCGAGGGCACAGCGTAGAAGTCCTGCGTGGCGTTGTCGGATGTGCGGCGGAGGGTGATGAGCGGGCCGCTGTAACCGGGAATGAGGGTTTGAAAACCCAGCGCGGAGATAACGCCGGAGATCCCGTCGAGCGCGAAGGGGTAAGCGGGGAACCTGCCGCGCGGCGCTCGGCCCATGAGCATCGTCATGCGATGGCGCCACCGATGCACCACGCCGCAGCCGCACCGCCGACGTTGCTGTCCGTCTCAAAAAGGACGGAAGCACCCTGCGCGGCGATGGCTGTGCCAGTCGGGAATTCGCGCTTGGTAGCGCCAGATGCGGCAACCCAAGTGACAGGACCGCCAATGCGGCGCCCGGAGCAGTAGAACCCTGCGGAGAAACTTGCCGGCAGCGTCACCACGCAGCCGCTTGCGTGGGTGAAGCGTAGCGTCTTGCCGGCGTCGCTGGCCTGAAGGGTGTAGGTGGTGGTCGTTACGTCGACGGGCGGTGCTATGACGGCGTTATAAATGTTCTGAACTGTCGCCCTGTCGTTGGCCGCATTGCCCGCCGACGTAGACGCTGACGAGGCGTAACCGCTGGCCTCGCCGGCCTTCGTGGTGGCTGTCCCGGCAGCGGTCGTGGCGGTCGTGGTGGCGGTGTCTACTTGCCCTTTGGCGGTGTCCACGGCGGCCTTGGCGGTTGCGACCGCCGTTCGGTCACTGGCAACCGCCACCCTGTCAGCCGCCGTTGCAGCGGCGTCCTGGGCGGCGCTTAACGCGGCAGCTTCAGCAGCGGCACGGTCGGAGGCGGCGTCGGAGCCGTCCACCCACAACACCCAGACGCTGCCCTCGGTGCCGGGCTCGGTGTCCGTGGCGTCCGGCGTCCACCACAGGGAGTTGTCGTGGCTGACGATAGCACGCGACTGGTAGGCTCCGGCAGCCCACTCCCCTGCCCAGAGACCAATGGGCGGGCCTTGGATGCCGGGGATCTGCACCACGCCAGTGCTCGGCATGGAAAGCTCGCCGAGTCCGTCCACATGGATGTTGCCGGCGGAGATCTTGCGGCGGCCGGCCTCGTCGGTGGCATATATGTCGTAGGAGGACAGGGTGCCGAGCGGCAGTGCATCCGCGTCGCCCCGGTCATAGGCCCAGGTGACGATCGACGCGCCGTCGTCGTACGCGATGGATAGACCGCCGACCTCGACATTGTCCGCGGCCAGAGTGCCGCCACGCCACGCCACCTCCAGTTCGAGAAACGCACCTCGCAGGTCTTCGTCGGGGAAGCGCCAGCCGATGGCCGGCGCGCTGGTGTTATGGGCGAGCGAAAGGGTGGCCATAGGAGGGGCTCCAGGCAAAGAAAAGCCGCCCGGAGGCGGCCTATGAGGTGTGGTGGTGAGCGCGGCTGGTTAGGCAGTCACGGTCACTGTTAAGCGCGCCGGGACGTATGGCGCGGGAGGCTTGAGGTGATAGACTGTGACGCCTGCCTCCAACGGCCCGTGCAGCAGCCGTCCCGCTACCACCCATGGAGGCCCGCCGTAGACATGAACCTTAGTGCCGGCGGGCAGCGGCGGCGTCACCGGTACAGGCTCGCTCCCCACACCCAACGTCACATCGAGGACGTTCAACCGAGGCCGCTCGCGCACCTCCCGAAGGTCGCCATCGACGTGGATGTAATGAACGGTGTCGTCCAGGCCGTCTGCGAGGAGCACCGCCTGCCCGTCGCGCGCTTGTCGCATGGCCTGTTCAGGCGTTGATGCGAACCCAGTCGAAACGATGACGCCTGTTTCGACCTCGTAAACGGCAAAGCTGCTCATCTTCGAAACTCGCTTGTTTTCAAGTAGGAGAAGTAGGCGGACGACTTCAGGCCAATCCCCGGCGTTGCAAACGGGTTGGTTACGAAAGTCGAGCCTCCATAGTAGATCGTCGCGTTATTGACTTTCAGGACATAGTCATACGTTCCGGCAGCTAGCGATGATGTGTCGGAGAATGGAAGGGCCAGATTTCCCACCCTGCCTTTCAGCCATATTGTTCCAGCCGAACCGATAGGGGTGTCGAATTGGATGTCGACGTCCCTGGTCAATACGTTGGTGACGCTTCCTCCTGGGTTTATCCTATCGACGACAACTTGCAGCGTGCCAGACAGAAGGTATGAACCCGAGTAGGTGGCAGGATACTCAAACGCGCTCAAGGTAAAGCCTGCCATTAGATCGAGCGCGGTACTGGTTCCGCCGGCTCCGGCAACGCGATCGATTGTGTTTGTACGGATCGGGTTGGAGTTGATCGGCGATGATGTGTAGGAGACGATGTAATTCGTCGCGGCCGCCAGCGCCAAACTGTCGAATGTTACACCGCCGATAGCGATCTTGTTGGTCGTGATCGCGTTCGCAGAGATCTCGTTGGCAGTAACCGCCCCAGCGGCCAACTTGGCCGTCGTAATGGCGCCGGAAGAGATCTCGTTGGCGGTGATGGCGCCTGCCGCCATCTTCGCCGTCGTGATTGCACCGGAGGCAATCTCGTTGGTCGTGACTGCACCAGCGGCCAGTTTGGCTGTGGTGATGGTGCCCGTCGCAATCAGGCCGCCCTTCAGGTAGAGCGTGCCGCTGACGTTGTCGAAAACGGCGAACTCGGCGCCGGTCGGCGACCTAAAGACGAACTTGTCGGACGAAGCGGAGATATAGCCGCCGCTCGGCGTCGACACGAGATTGAGGCCGGTGTCCTTGGACCCCGACCGAACCTGCATCTTCCATATGGCCGTGACGCCGGGAGGTGCGGTGACGGACCCGAAGTTCACAACCGCCGACGAGTCGTCGGACAGCGCCTCTAGCGCCGCGACGGTCGCAAGCTGGTCGTCCCAAAGCCCGGCGAGATCGACGTCGAAGTTGTCTTCGGTGACGACGACCTTGGCGTAGCTGATCGTCGGCGCATCAATGTCGATGACGCTCCAGGCGCCTTGCCCGGAGCCCACCGCGGACACCCGCAGCTTCATGGCGCGGGGCTCGACCACCACCGAGAGCGACGGCGAGTACATCTGGCCTAGAGCCAGCCACGTCGCCGCGCCGTCGTAGGACACCTGCGCGATGTAATGGAGCGCACCAGAGGCCGGCTGCCACGAGGCGGACAGCACCGGCTCGAGCACGTTTTGCTCGAGGGTTGCCACCAACCCACCGACTAACGGCGTCTTGGCGATGGTGAGCGTGGGAGGTGCAGGCGCAGCAGGCGCGGAGCCGCTGTCGTCGTGGACTTCCTGGCGGTCGACCACCAGTTCAAGCGTCACCTGGTCGCCGTCAGGCGAGCCGGACAGCACGATGCACCGCTGCTGCCACGTCGTGCCCAGCCCGAACGCGAAGGATGGTGGCAAGCCTCCGTCGTGGCGCGTGAGCACGTCGGCGAGGACGATGCCCTGCTGACCTTCAATGAGCGTCAGGTCGGTGCCGTTGAGCACGGCGATGGAGGCATCGGCGCCGCGCGAAACCTTGACCGGGCCAAACGGCTTTCCAGTCGGCGTGCGCAGCACAACGTACGACTGGCCGGCCTCCCATGTCGGAGCGGGCTCGAGCGTCAGGCTGGTGCCGGAGCGGGCCACCACCTCACCGGAGGCGCCCCATTCCTGGGGAATCTCCGACTGGAGGGTGATGACCGACCCGACCGACAACAGCCGGCCGTCGTGCTCGGTGGTGATGGTGGGCCGGATGCGCCGATAGGCGTTCTGCAGCCAAAGGAACTTGGCTTCCCGATATGCCTGGGCGCGCTGCACGAGGCCGGGAATCTGTACCCGGGTCGCGAACTGCGGCGAGACGCCTTCAGGGACTTGGACCTCTTGCGGGGACCACGTTTCCTCGTCGAGGTATTCGACGATGACAGCGTCGGACGAATCGGCCGACTGAAGCTGGTAGTCGACCGTGAAGCTGCCGCGCACGATCTCCTGATCGGTGATGAAGAACTGCGGCAGCGTCTGCCACTCGTCGCGCACCACAGACAGGATGTCGCCCTGCCATCGGTGCTTGCTGCGCACCGTTGCGAGGGCGGTGTCGATCGCGTCCGTGGCGGGCACCACGGAGCGGAACTCGTAGTCGAACTTGTCGCCGCGGGTGTTGGCCTTGGTGGCCAGCGCCGACAGCGCCTGCGTATCGATTTTCGCCAGCGGACGCCGGCAGCCGTAATCGGTGTTCGTGGCGATATCCAACATCGCCCACGCGGGATTGCGGGTTGCCGCGTCCACCCAGGCCGAGCCGTTCCACGTCGGGATAATCCGCGTGTCGATGGCCCCAAACTTGCCGGACGACGCCTGCGTCAGCTGCGCCGTCGACTTCATTCGGATGGCGGTGACGGTGAGGCCGGGGAACGCCTGCGTGCCGGTCAGATAAGACCGAAGGCCGGCCCAGTTGACCTGATCGATGGCGTCGGCATGCGGGCCTAGATCGCGCTTGAGGCGAACCTCGTAGCGGCCCGGCGCGACGGCGGTCTTGACCGAGACGCGGATCGGCTTGGTGCTGCTGCCGTGGATGTCTTTCTGGAAAAGCTGCGTCCACGCTCCGGTGGGCACGCCTACTGAGTTGACCGGCCTGTACTGAGCAGTGATGGCGCAAAGCCAGACGGTGATACCCGAGGATCCCCGCAGGCCGAGGCCCTGGCCGAGCACCACGTCGATGGCGATCGCGTTGGCCGTCGTGCCACTGGCGTTGGCGATGTAGCCGCCGACATAGGCCGTGGTGTCGGGCAGTTCCTGACCGGACACCTCGACGGACGTGGCGACGTTGAGCGGGAACAACGTGATGTTGTCGCCCGGCTGCGCGAACTGGAACTCGACGTCCGAGAAGCTGCTGGAAAGGCCGGTGGTGCTGTCCCAGAGAACAGTGTCCTCGATGAGGATCTGCTCGCGCTGGTACTTGCCGAGGCCGTGGACGAGAAGCAGGTTGAGATACTGGTCGTCGCCGATAAACTCGGACCACGGCACTGCCGCATAGTCCAAGTAGGACTTTGTGCGCCCGTAGCGAACCGGGATGACGTCCAGCGGCCGGGCAGAGTTGCTCTGCGCGCCGAACTGGTAAAGCGTCGGCTGCTTCGTATCGACAGCCGAGGAGGCCGCACCAGCGCCCAGAACGGTATTGAGAAGGAAGGCGCCGCCGGCAAGAACAGCCGTGCTGACCACGGTGCCAAGGAAGCCGCCGATGGCAGTGCCGATGCCGGGAGCGAGCAGCGAAAGGGCGATGATACCCACGAGGCCGATGATGCTTTTGGTGCTGCTTCCGCCGCCCTGCCCACCTCCACCGCCGCCTCGCGGCTTGCTGATGAAGCGGACCTCATCGCCCTTCTTGATCCGGGTCTTGCGCCAGTCGGCGCGCATGAGGGGACGGCCGTTGAACTCGCAGATCGTCGGGAGATTGGTGGTGTTCCAGCCGTTTCGGCGGATGAAGCTCGCGACGGTTTCGCGGGCATAGCTGTTCGCCTCCGCGACCTGGTGGCCGGGGAGCGCGACATGAACGACGTGAGGCATCAGCCCCCCTGAACGTGCTCGTAAAAGTGGAGGGCTCGCCAGCCTCGGACGCGCAGGAATGAGGTCGTGTCGAAGACGACGCCGGACACCTGATCGACGTGCATGACCAGCCCCTCAGGGGCGAGCCAGATGCCGATGTGCGCAGGACTTGAGGAGCGAGCCATGAGGACGCCAGCGCCGTCTTGAGCGGTGACGATGCCGTGCGGACACTGGACTTCCGCCCAATGATCGCGGTCGGGGTGGGCGCGGAATGCGTCTAGCATCCAGCGCCAAGACGGCTCGGGAGGCACGTCGACATGAGACAGATGCCGACCCCAGAGTCGGGCTTGCGCCTCGACGAACAAGCCCCAGCACGAATACGCGTCGGGGCCTTCGCCCTGCGCGTACCAGGGCTTGCCGAGGCGCGAATACAGGTAGGCTTCGCGTTCGGTCACGCGACGAGCGCCGGGAACTCTGCGCGGGTGTAGACCCTGCGCGGAAACTTGGTGTTCGCCAAGTCTGCGAGTTTCGCAGTTCCTTCGACCCGCGAGCCTGTAATGCGCGTGTTGCGCACGATGAACTCGACCGGACCATAACAAGGCGCCGAGACATCGTCGCTGCGATACTCACGGTAGAGCAGCGTGAGGTCGGCGCGCACCGTAATCGCGTCGTTTAGATACGGCATCAACTGCCGGCCAACGCCGTCGAACGTGACCTTGCACTCGGGCACTTTCCCCTGTTCGAAGTCGGGTCGGGTGCTCTCGAAGGTCATTGCAGAGAAGGTCTGCATGGTGCTGGGATTGAAGGTGGCGCCGGCCTCAATACCGAGGGAGCGGTCGACAGCGTCGAGCACAAACCGGAGGGCGATAGGCGAGCCTGCCTCTAGAAAGGCCGGATGCTGCAGTTCGACCGTCAAGAACGTCATGACGTCGATCGGGCAAGCGGCCTCAGCCTCCGCCCAAGCGGAGGTCCAAGGATCTGCCATATAAGGGGTGCCTCAGAAGAAGGTGTGAGCCGGGGTGCTGGGTGCGACCATGAATGGCCACAGGGGCTCGGGAGCGCCGCCTGAGAGCAGGCGAACGTCAACGTGGTAGCCGGGGGCGAGCACGGGCGGGGTGCTTATGCCGGCTATAGGGTCGAAGGTTCCGGGCGTGGCGACGACAGGGATGCCAGCGGCGCCATCCCAGCCGTCGCCCCTTGGGAAGGCGAGAAGATCGCCCTCCCTGCCGCGTGTAGGCCAGCCCAGAATCAAAAAGGCCGCCTCGTAGGCGGCCTCATCGGCAAAGCGCAGTCGGATGTCGATCATGCGCCGAGCCCCTGCAGTTGCGCGTCCGAAACATCACGAGGGAGGAAAACAACTTCGCGGATATGTCCGTCGAAATAGCTGTCCATCTGCCCTATCGTTAATCTGACGTAGTCGCGCAGCGCATTAGATGTGGAAGCCATTAAGCTGCCATTGTAAGCCATCGTCTGCGTTGCTGCCGTCCACCTAAGGGCGGCTCGCCAGATCTCGCTGGCTGCCGGGCTGGTTGATGTGAAACCAAACGTCACGCCAGTCGAATCGACGCGGCCGCCGGAATACACGCAACCTGTCAGGTGATATCGGTAAATTCCGATAATGTTGTCTCCTGTTCCAAGCATCGAGACAGCGCCTGGGTACTCTTCAAACGACGGAATAGGAGCGTACCTCTGCGCAGCCTTCACCATTACAGTGCCTTTGCCGGTAATGAACGAAGCAGGCAGGTAGTAGAGAAGCTGGTCAAGCGAGCGGCTAGCAATAGTCCCTGTTGTGCGGATAACTGAGGTGGGGCGTCCCTTCTGCTCGACTTGCGGCATAGCGAAGAAGAACGTCCAGTCGATTGGACCGGCATTCATGTAGATGAGATAGTATCCCATCGTGATTCCGGCGGCAGTGGGTTGATTGACCGTTCTCGTTACATCAAATCTTTGCACCGTACTGCTTACAGCCGAGAGCCTGTCCGGACTGCTCTGGACAAGCCACGTCCCTCCGCTGTTTACCTCAGAGATAACTTGAAGGATGGCTGTAACGTTGGTCTTCGTTCCGGCTACATGTGCCAGATAGCTCGATGCAGTGAATGTCTGCCCAATAGTAGCCGCTACCGTCGTATCAAATGAAACATAATAAAAATCGGCAGCGGCCAATGTACCATAAACGCGGATATAGGTTCCCTCCATTCCGCGATAGGTACCGTAACTTACTTGCCTGTTGAGCCCTGAGCCAGACGTCGAAGCCTGCCAATTTGTTGGCAAAACACCAGGCGTCCCTCCGGTTCCGCCAACGCCGACACTATTACGAGTTAAATTGGTGCTTGCGCTCTCGCTGAGGTATCCAAGCGGCGCCAATGTAATCGGGTCGTAGTCATACCGCAGGACGTTGGCGCCGACGGTCTCCATCACCCCCGACGCATTGATGCGCGTCGCAGACGAACCTCGAGTGAACGTCGAGCCGGTGGACACAGGCCCGAGATACTGGGCGGACGGCGCCGCTGGCGCCTTGACCATCATCGCATCGTTGATGAGATCGAACACGCCGCCGGCCGGCTCGGTCACGCCCATCTTGGCACGCAACGAGCGCATCATGTTGTTGGGCATCACCAGATCGACGGGTGTGCACCAAGGGCCCGCGATGCCGCTCACTGTTTGGCGAGCGCGCACCGGGTAAGTGCCGTCCTCCAGATAGGGCGCGGGAACTGCCCAGGTACCGCTGCCGGTGGCCGTGGTGCTGCGGATGATTAAGCCGAAGTCCACCTCGACAAGCGCCGAGGCCGTCGACGTACCAATGATATAAGGCTCCACGGCCGTGATAACCGGCATGGCCGGCACCAGCGACGCGGGGAACACGTCCAGCGTCATGCTGACGGTGACGTAGCCACCACCAGCGCCGGCATACTTCGGTGCGCCGCCTGCGATCTGTACGAGGCGGACCTCGTAGACGGATCCGTAAAGGCAGACCGGCATGTAGAACCGCGCAGCACCGCGGTTGAGCGTGATGCGGAAGAACGGATCAAGGACGGCCATCTCGGTCGGGCTCAGATCCTGAGCCCAAGCGAAGGTGGCAACTGCGTCACCCGGGCGGGTGCGATTGCGAGGAGAGCCGCCGTCCATGTCGGTGGACAGCGGCGCGCGAAACGGGGAGCCAGACCAAGGATCCGTCGCAGGCCGGTAGCTGACAGCTAGCGGCCACGAGGCAATCGCCACTACCGCATGGCCCTCTTGAGCCCGTAGCCGCCCTGAAGCGTCTTGGCGAGGGAGCCGTTGCTCTCGACATCCCTCTTCAGCGCGCTGACAACTTGCTTCATGATGATATCCAAGCTGATGCTGCCGTCCGGATTCTGCTTCTGCTGCACCTCGGCGGTGCTGCCCGGCAGTGCGTGGACGTTGACGTTGATGTTGGCGGGCGCGTTCATTCGCGCGCCCATGGCTTTCATCTGGCCGGCGGTGAAGACGCCTTCGTCTTCTTTGATGATGGCGGGCTTCTCGCCTGCCGAGAGCAGGTCGAGCGGGTCATGTCCGGAGTGAAGCTTTGGCGCTCCGACGAACACGGAACTAGGCACAAGGCGGTTGTAATTCGGCTCGGTGCCGACACCGCCGCTGTGATAGATGCCGCCAAGCGCGGCGCTAACCCCGCCGAAGCTTGATAGGCCGCCACCTGCGCCACCGCCGAACGAGCCCATAAGCCCACTCAGCAGGCCGCCAACGCCGCCCGCACCTCCCTGCCCGCCTAGGCCGAAGATGCCTGCAATGGCCTGCTTCGCTGCGACCCTCGCCATGTCGGCGATCATCGAGTTGGCAAGGTCTTGGAAGTTGAGTTTGCCCGTGGTGACGAATTCCACGAAGGCGTCTTCCATGCCCTTAAACAGGCCCTGGGTTATCTGAGCCGTCTGCTCTGCCAGGGTGCCGACGCTCTTGGTGTATTCGGCAATGCCAAGCTCAATACCGTCGTAGGGATTGCTTGATTTGCTGAGCGTCTTGAGACGGTCGGAGACCTGCTTCTCGGACATCTCCTCCTTGGCCTTTGCGGCCGCACGAGCGTAGGTGTCCTGAGAGATGGCTCCCTGTTCGAGGAGGTCGTTCAGCTTCTTGATCTGGTCGGCGTAAGCTTCAGCAGAGTTGCGGGTGTCATCCCACACCCGCTGCGCCTCGCGTTTCAGATCTCGCTCGGCCTTCTTGGCATCGCGCTCGCCTTCCTGAGACCGCTTCTCAGCGTCCCTGGCGGCTTTTTCCTTCTCGAAGTTCTCCTGGGCCAGCCTGTAGGCTTCGCGCCGCTGGTCCATCGTGGCGCCGGAGCCAAGACGGTCCAGAGTGCGCCCGATGGCCTGTGCCTGGTCGTCTCCAATCCGCGCACCGTCGCGTTTCAGATCCTCGATAAGCTTCGCTGCAGAGGCGATGTCTTTGGCGCTATCGGCCAGCTTGAGAATGGTGAGGTCGGCATCGGTTGCCGTTCCCGCCAGAACGCGTAGCTGCGCCTCCAACTTCCGCACGCCATCGGCGGCTTCGGTCATAGACTTGTTGGCATCGCCGGAGCCGCGCGCCATATCCAGCAGCTTGGCCGCAGCGTCCTGTAGAGCCGGGTTTGCCTGCCCAATGCGGCCGATTGCGTCGACCAACTTGTTGATGTCGTCGGTGGTCTTGCCGCTGGACTCGAACGCCTCGAGCGGCGATGCGAAGGCTGCGTATTCCTTACGGGCCTTGAAGTTGTATTTGTCCCCGAGGTTTGGGTCGGACTGCAGAAAATACTGGCCCGCGCCGCCGCTGAACGCACCGCCCTCAAGGAAGCGTTTGGACAGATCGTCCATCTGCTTCTTCATGTCCGCGAGTGCTTTGGTGGTTTCCACCACCGTCGCGGCGCGTGATGCGTTCTGCCAACGATTGGCCGCGCCGGCCACGTTGTCGTAAGAGCCCTCGACAATCTTGAGCAGACGCTCCTGCTCTTTTAGGCCGTCCTCTACCGACTTGCTGTCGCCCTGGATCGCCGAATAGGCGTAGGTGGCGCCGATATAGAGAGCAGTGAAACCCGCCAGCACGAGCATCGTGGGGTTGACCATCGACGCAAGGGCGGTGCCAAGGCCGGTGAAGATCGAGGTTAGCCCCCGATTCCCCATCAGGTTGCTGATCTGGCTGCCCTGCTGGATCATGACCGTGAACGGGTTCTGGCCGCCGGCAAGCGAAACGCCGATGTCTTGAATCTGGGCGTTTAGGTTGGATACCTCGTGCGACGCCATCTTGATGTTGTCGTTCGAGCCCCTTGGCATAATCGACGGAACAGTCGACGGCGTGTCGAGGTATTTGCTCTTGAGCAAATCCAGAGCGCGGGCATACTCGGTGGCGTCAATCTTTCCCTGTTCAAGGGCGCGATCCAGAACACCTTGCCCGCGTGCGAACTGCTGTTGGCCGCGGTAGGTCTCATCAATCGATTTCAACAGTCGGTCATACGCCGCTGCCGCAGAAATCTGGCGCTTGGCCGTCGTATCTGTGCTTTTGGAGGCAGTCTCGCCACTCTTGGCGACGTTATCCTGCGCGTCGGCGACCTTGTTGAGGTCCGCGGCAACCTTGTCCATACCCTCGGAGCGGCCGCGGGAGACAAGCTCCTTCACGACCTGCATCTTCTGCGCCATAGATTATTTCCGGGGTTTGTTGACGTGGCCCACGAAAGCGCGATCCATCGCCATCACGAGGTGACGCAAGCGATCGAAGCTATCGAGGTCATCCACCCGGTAACGGGCGGCATAAGCGTCGATGGAGCGGAAGGGGATGCGCCCAACTGAAAAGCCGGTGGGGCGGTCGGTCGACAACGACCAGAAGGCTTCCCAGATGAAGCCGAGATGCGAGGCGAGTTGCGGCCGCGCTTTGAGCGCCTTGGGCGCCACACCTGTCTCGGCCTCGATGCCCTCAAGAAATTCGAGTTTGTCGCCCCACTCCAATTGCCAGAGCAGGGCCTCGGTCAGTTTTTTACGTCGGCCTCAAGGGCGGCGCGGCCTCTCTGAGACACAACCGCAGAGGCATAGGCGACGGCACGGCGGATGGTCTCGCCGATGTCAGGATCGGTCATCAGTTCCCGGCGCGCATCCTCGGTGCACGGAATAGACGCATCGTCGTCATCCACCAGATCCCAGTCGATGAGGATTGCCCGCGCCATCACCTCGAGTGCCACAGCGTCGCGATCTTCATCCGAAAATGCGGCCCGCCTCTCCTCAGAGAGCTTGGCGATTTCCTCGTCGCGAACAATGTTTGCGGATGGATTGTGGGTGCCCCGCACCTTGAGGTTCACGCCTTCAAGCCCCTGGATGGGGAGATCCCCAACCCAGGCGCCTTCGACGACGTTGCGAACCGACTTCTTGACGGATGCTAGCTTCACTTGTCGGTTCCCTTCCGAGGCTTGGCCGCCGGCTCAGCGGCTGGCGCGCGGGCGTGTCTCTTTTCGATGATCAGGTCGGCAAATTCGTCCGGCAGTGACGGCGTTTCACCGATCGCGAACACGACTTTGCGTCCCTCGGGGTACCCCTCGAAGGACTCTATGATTTCAACGGTTTTCATCAGGCGACGGCCCGCGTGATCTTGATCGATGCGGCCTCGGTCGCGTCATAGAGCCCGCGGAACGGGATCGACACGATGACGTCGTCATCATTGCCCGCGAGTTTGCGCGCGCCATCAAGGAAGCGTGCCTTGGGGATCAGAACCGTGTATTTCTTGGTGGTCGCGTTGCCGATGGTGAAGCTCAGTGCACCACCGCCGTGGTCAAGCACTGCCTGATAGAGTGCGTTGCTCTCGAAGTACGCTTCAAGGGTGCCGGTGACGTCGCAGCGGCCCTTGCCGAACTCCGCCGTGTAGATCGTATCGACGGCCGGCCGGGTACGCAGATTGCGCCCCACAGAAAGTGTCAGAGAGCGAACAGTGGGCGTGGGGCTGATGCTCGCAACAGCGAGGCTGGCGACACTCACGCCGGCCGTCATGACAGGCTCGGTATTCGCAGCCGTGTAGGTCGCGCCGGAAACGATGGCGTTCGCCAGGGTCTCCTGCTTGCCCATGATGGCAAAGCTGGTGGTCACTTCAGCCCGGCTGTTGATGCTCATCTGCCAGGTGTTGATGCAACAGCCACCGAAACGGGAAAAGCTGTCCGTGGCGCCGAGTTCCAGCGTCTCCTCGAACGTGAAAGACTTCGCCGTCATGGCGTTCTTGAGCACGTTCGTGGTCCACGCGCCCATAAGCGCGGCTTCGAGTAGGTCGTCGAAGGTGCCGTAAGACATCTCGCCGGGGTATTCCCCGGTGACATCGATACCCACCAGCATCTCGTCCGACACGTTGCCATCGGCGCGAAGCTCTGCGCTGGTCTTGGTGGACTTCGCGGACTTCAGGCCGCCGCCAGTGGTACGAAGAATTTTGAAGGTGGGCGTGGCCGGCGTGACACTGAACGAGGACTCAGCGACATAGGCGATGCGCGCCTCGCTGGAAGATGCGAAAGCCATACAGGACTCCGAAAATGTGGGAGGGCGGCGTCAGCCGAGCGCGAGGGCTCTAGGTCAGCCGAGAATGTCGAATTGGTACGGAATGGCGCTGCTCAGCGCCCAGTAGTTGCCTGCGTCGGCGCGGTCATCGAGGACGGCCGGCGATGCGGCGAACGTCACGACGTTGTCGAAGCGTTTCCCGCGGAACAGGGCGCGGACCTCATCGAGCCACACTGTCCATTCGTCGATGCCGGCGCCGCGGGGGATTTCGAGGACGAAGCGGATGGCGCCCTCCTCCCGGTAGAGGTTGGAGCCCGGCGCGCCGATGCTCATGCGCTCCTCGGTGGCGACGGGATACTGCACCGCCAGGAAGGGCGAGCCTTCAGCCGGCGTGGTCTGCTTTTCGTTGGGATATGCGACTGGGCAACGCGTCCAATTGGCATCAAGCCGGGCCCGGACGGCGGCCATTACTGCTGCGCTCGCCATGGGCTACCTTGTGATGATTATTGCGGGGACGCGTGTTTCGGTCTCGCGGTTATGAGCAAACCGCTTGGCGGCCGATGCCTTCTTGCCGCCTCGCTTGCCGCCCAGGGCGACGTAGGCGCGGATGGGCGATTGATAGCCAAACCTGATGCGCGCCACGTTGCCGAAGCGTTTGGCGGCAAGCGCCGCAGTCACTTCGTATACGCCATCAGGCGCTTGCTTGGACAGGCCGCGCTCGATCTTGCGGGCGTAAGGTACCGTCGACAGATAGACGTACTCTTTCGCCAGTGGAATGGTCGGCGATTGCGGGTCTATTTCGACGCCGTCCGCGAACAACACATGCGACTTGCGATACTTGCCAGAGCGAACCGGCGAGTGCTTGATGAGCAGCAGGTCGATGAAGCCGAACATATCGTCCATGACCTCGAAGTCGTGAACGATTACGCCGTCTGGGTTGACGGCATCCTCGGACTTCCCCGGCGAGCCATCGACGATGGTTAGATGCGGTGGGATGGCCCCTAGGGCCTTGCGGTTGGTTTCCTGTGCCTCGGCAAGGTTGGACCTCGCAAACGCCGCCAGGGCTGCGCTGCGGGCTTGTGGCGACATTTCCTCGGCAAACCAAACCTCGGCATTGCGGTTGATGATGCTGATCCGGGTGGAGATCGCCATTAGCGATTAGCCATCGACCTGCAACTCGATCCGCACCACGCGGCCGGCCATGCGCATCGGCACAGCGCCTGTGACGTTGCGCTCGCGGCCATCGACCACCAGCTTGTCGCCAACCTCCGGCCAGCCTTGCGGCCCAGGCCATGCTGCGGCGGCGATCTGTGTGGGGGAGAGGATGGCCTTGCTGCCGCCCTGGACAATGCCGCCGACGAGTTCCTCTGGAGCGTATCCGCGTACGTGCGCCTGGACGGTGACGTCCGACGCCACCCGAGCGGCTCCGAGGCCCGTGTAGCGCCGAAGCGTGGCCGGGGCACCATTGCGGGCTAGATGGCGGTCAAGGGCGGCAACGGCTGTTTCTGGCGTCATCAGGGCCCCCAGATACGGAAGCGGGCGAGCATGCTGTCCGACGCCTGCTTGGCCATGTCGGCTGCCTGCGTGGTGAGTGCCCACTCGGTGGAGCCAACGCCGTCGACTGTCTCGCGTTTCACAAAGACGTCCTCGCGAGCCATGGCCCGGAGACGCTGCGCGATCAGGATGACGGCCATGCGCGCCGGCATAAGCTGCGGGTCGTTGTCCTCATAGCCGGCCACGAAGCGGACGGTCACGGCGTTAGGCGCAGGGAGCACCTCGGGCCATGTCTGGCCATGTGCCGGCACGAGCGTCGCGATGGGAGCGCCGCATGTGGTGTACGCGTCCTCAGGGAGGGTTTGCAGTACGCCGGCCGTGTCCAGATAGGTCACGGAGACGATGGAACGCAGCGGCGGGAACGGAAGGGCAATGCCGGACTTCAGTACGCACCCGTGCACGACCAGTTCGATGGTTTGCTCGCCGAAAGCGCGTCCAACCCAACTGGTGGGTGGCTCGATTTCGGCCTGGGCGGCAGCGACAAGCATGCTCACCAGCATGTCGTCGCCACCGTCGATGATCCGCATGAATCGCTTGGCTTCCGCCAGCGAAACAATCGGCAGCGGGGGCTCAATGATGCGGATCATGGGGTTACGCTCGCTTGGCGCGAGTCCTCACTGGTGCGTCGGCCGCTGGGTCGGCAGGGGCAGCCTCGCCGTCAGGGCCGGCCACGAAGCCGGCCTCAACAAGACCGGCCTCGACGCTGCCGAAGTCACGCTCATCACCGGGAACAAGTTGCTCCACGGTGAAGCCGTCCGCTGCGTAGCGGAACGGCGCGATTACGACGCCCATGCTCAAGCCGTCGGGCGGTAGTCGGGATGGCCCTTGATGACCACGACGCCGACCACGATGGACGTGCCGGAGGTGTAGGTCACGACGGCGCGGACGTAACGCTTGGTGCCCTTGTAGCCGAACCAGTAGGTGGAGCTTGCGGCAAGCGCAGTCGGCGCGGTGCCGAGATAATCACCCGCAGCAACGTCGGTATACGTCGAGTTGTCGTCCGACTCCTGCAGCTTCACGCCGAACAGGCCGGCCGACACGATGGCGCCCGTGGTTACGCCGATTGCAGCGGAATTGAACCCGCGAAGGTCGATACCGGTACCATTGACGAGGGCAGTCTGAGCCGCCGGGACAACAGACGTCACCAGCGCAATGTTGGAATAAAGGTCTCGCTTGGCCATATCAGCCTAACTCCTTGAATTGTAGAAAGAGAAAGGGCGCCCGAAGGCGCCCTGCTGATTGGCTTACGCCGAAGTGACCATGAGCTTGACCGCTTCGAAGTTCACGACATCGCCGCCAACGCGCCGACGGTTGTAAAACTTGACGAACGGCTTGGCCGTCAGGTTGTCGCGCAGCAGCGTGATGCCGAGGCGATCCACGATGGTGTACGCGGCGCGGAAGTCGCCGAACGCCACCGAGAGGCTAGAGGCCGCGACCGTGGGCATGTCCTCGCAGCGGACCACCGGGAAGCTGAGCACCGTCGCCGGCTGGCCGCCACGAATGTCACCCATCTGCCAGAGGTAGTTGCCCTGGCCGTCCTTCAGCTTCATGACGTCGCGCACGGTGGTGCGCTTCATCAGGAAGTTGGCGTTCGTGGTGTAGAAGTCCTTCAGCGCGAACACGAGGTTGTAGAACGCATCTGCAGTCAGCGCGTTGGCGCCACCGGAGACAATCTGCTCGATGGTGCCATTCGTGGTACCGCTGCCATAGGTCAGAAGACCGCGGGGCTGGTTGGTACCGGAGCCGGTGAAGAACGCGGTCGCTTCGATGCGCCCCATCTTCTCGCCGACCTTATTGGCCACCCAGGCTTCGATATCGAGACCGGCGTCTTCGATCATGTTCTGGGTAACGCGAGGCTCCGCGAACATCTCGTGGGCGAAGATCTTGGTAGAGCCAAGCTGCGAAGTGCTGGTTTCGCTGGGCGCCGTGGTCTCACCGACCCAGCCTCCGTTCCCGAATTCGCCCTCATCGCGCGGGATCTCGAGTTCCTTGCCGCCGATGCTCTCGACCGTAGCGAGGGCGCGAAGGTTGGAGGTCTCATAGACCTTCTTGATGATGCGGCTGGAAACCGTCACCGGCACCAGATAGCCGCCGTCCGGATCGGAGCCGGTCTGCATCGCCGCCTGATACTCGGGGCGCATCGCCGCCTCGGCGCGAGCACGCATGAAGGACTTAAACGCCTTCGCATAAGCAGCGTATGCCTCGGCGTCGGCCTGAACTTCGGTGTTCACACCGAGCTTGCCTTCGGTCACGAGCTTCGCCTTCGCAAAGTCGAATGCAGCCTTGGCCTCGGCGGCGACATCATCGCCACCCCATCCGGCGGCAACGCCGGGAAGCTTCAGGGCGGTGTCGAGACGCTCAACCTCGGCGGTGATGGTCTTGAGGCCCTTCTCAAGTACGGCGTGCTTCGTCTCGACGGACTCGGCGAGCACCTTGATCTTCTCGGTGACAAGCGGATCGACCTTCTTGCCGCTCGAGTCGATTTCGTCACGGAGCGCCTTCAGATCGCGCTGGGTGCTCTCAGTGAGAGTCTTCACGTCGCCGCCGATCTGGCTGATGTCCTTGACGATGTCTTCAGTGGTGGGCATTAGCCCCTCCTAGTTCTGATGTGGGAAAGCCGCACGGGCGCTCTGAAGCGCGGCGGCGAGTGCGGTCAGGTCCACGTCAGCGCCAGGCATGACTTCGGACTTGTTCATGGTGGTGGTGTTGCCGGCGCGGATGTCCCTGATCAGGGATCGCGCCTGCGTCCGAGTGCGCCCAGCGTCACGCATGAGCACCTTCTCGATGTCTTCCTCGGTGGAGTAATCGAGGTCTTCTTCAGCGTTCCACGCCAGCGCCGTTGGCGCCCTCGCGTAGACCGACAGATCGAATTTCGCCTTCGCGCCGGCCTCGTTGTGGGGCGCGACTGAGGTTGCGAAGCCCTTCTCAACCGCCTCTTTGGCGGTCATCCAAGTTTCGTCATCCATCATCCGCTTGATGTCGCGAATGCCAGCCTTGGTTTGCGCCGCGTATGTGCGTGCCAGCGCGTCGTCGATCTTGGCGAGAACGGCCGATACTTCGCCGAAGTCGTGCCGGTTGCCGACAGCCACGGTCCACGCGTTGTGGATCATCATGAAGCTGTTTTCAGCCATCACGACTTCGTCGCCGGCCATCGCGATGATGGAGGCGATGGAGGCAGCCATGCCGACCACCTCTACGCGGACCTTGCCGTCGTGAGCGAGGAGGTCGTTATAGATGGCGATGCCATCGAAGACGTCGCCGCCCGGACTGTTGATGCGCAGGACGATGTCGCCAGATGTGTCGCGGAGCTGAGAGCGGAAGCGCTTGGCGTTCACGCCCCAATATCCAATCTCGTCGTAGAGATCGATCGTGGTAGCGGCATCGCTGGCGGCCGCCACGAACTGCGTGTTTAGGGCGCGCGCAAAGAAACGCTCTCGGCGATCTCCCGAGAGGGGCGAGCCGATGTCAATTTTATCCATGGATGTTCCTAGGCGGCCGCAGCAGGAGCCGGCTTGGCGGGCTCTGGCGCGTTATCGTTGACCTGAATCGCCGGGTTCTCGTAGACGTCGCCACCCTCGTAAGGGTTCATGTTCTCGCGGCCACGGACCTCGTTGGCGCTCATGATTTTGTTCTGAACCAGTATGGAATACCCCTCCATGCGGGTCTTGAAGTCGCCGCGGAGGATGTCTTCGAACAGGAACTCGGCGAAGTATTCGTCGCGCTCATCGGGCGCCAAAAGGTCTTGGTTGATGCGCGCCTCGATGCGTTTTGCCCAGGGCCGCAGCACCTGGTTCACGAACTCTAGCGACTGGTGTTCAATGTTGTTGTTCGTACTGCGCGAAAGGTCGCCGATCATATGCGCCGGAACGCGGAAAATTCCGGTGATCTCGGTACGCTGGAACGCGCGGGTCTCAAGGAACTGAGCGTCATCCGGGTTGATGGACAGCGCAACCCACTCCATTCCCTCTTCGAGGATGAGAGGCCGGCTTGAGTTGGAGAGGCCGCCGTACTTCGTCTCGAACTGAGTGCGCAGCGACTCGATAGCCTCGCCGCCAACTGTCTGTGTTGTCTTGAGCACGCCGCTCGGCTTCACGCCGTTGCGATAGAGGTGCGCCCCGAACTTCTCGGCCGCCATTCCGAGGCCGATGGCCTCGCGCGCCAGGGAAATCAACGACTGGCCGACATAGCCCTTCGGCATGGGGCCGCGCAGATGGTGAATTTCAGACGGCTTAAGCCGCTTTCGCATGTTGTTCGGTAGCGTGACGGTGTAAATGGGCGAGTAATCTCGCGCCTGCTCGATCGTCACCGGATCCGGATTGAGCGGGACCAGCCCCTCACATCGGCCCAGGTTATCCCGCTGCACATACGCGTAGCCATTGCCGCGCGTCGCCAGATTGATCATCTGGCCTTCGAAATACTCGTACGATGTGTTCCAGGCGCTCGCTTGATCGTGCAGCACCCGATACAATGGATGGTCCGTCGCCCTGTCCTTGCCGCCATCCTTGCGGCGTCGGTACAGGATGCAAGGCAAGCTAGCCAAGCTCTCCGACAGCACCCTGACGCAGGCCAGCACAGTGGTGTAGCGCAAGGACGCTTCAGGGGAGATATACATCCCAGTGCCGGTCTCTACACTGCCCTCAAGGGCTTTTAGCAGATCCTTGCTGTTCTCGATCCCGCGTTCGACGTCTGACGAGCCAAGGATGGCTCCGAACAGGCCGGCCATCAGGTCTGACCTCTCGAGAGTGCGAGTACGCCGGCAAGGACAAGCAACCCGCCAACGATGAAGCCGGCGGGCTCATAGATGCGCCAAGCGCCATAGGAAATAGACGCGACGGCCAGGAGTCCGGCTGCGTCGCGCGCGAAGACAAGAGCCCTCATATTTCGATGAACCCTCTCGTCTTATAGACGCTTTCACGTTTGACGGGAGCGCCATCAGTGGCGGCTCCGATTGCCATTGCGAGCGCAACGGCGACGTCGATGCGAACCGACGCCTTGGCTTTGACGAACCAACGGTTCCCCTGCGGATCCGAGTCGAATGTCGAGCCCATCATGGCCGTCATCAGAACAGGGCTGCTCCGAAGCCGGATACGTCCGTCGATGATCATGTTTTCCAGTTCGGCGACCGAACCAGGCATCCAAAGACCCTGCGGCGGCTCTACACGAGCGCGCTTCGCCGCCTCGACTTTCGCGGGCTCTGGCTTCGCGCGGTTTTTGCCACCCTGCGGGTGGGCTACGTGCTCAACATTGACGCCAATGGCCTCGACTTCCGCCCTGAACTTGTCATAGGCGTACCTGTCGTAAGCCACGCACTGGATGTCGTACGTCTGGTCGATTTCTTGCAGTCGCGCCGCGACGAAGTCGTAGCGGATGCGTTCACCGGGCGGCGCATTGAGCCAGCCGTCACGCACCCATACGTCGTATGGCGCCTTGTCTGCCTTGGATCGTGCTTCCAACGTGTCTTTCGGTGTCCAACCCTCCACCCACGCGTCGAACGTAGGCAGTCGAACAATGCTCTCGTCGGGCCGCTTCACGTCTATGAAGCCGGTCGGGACCGCGCACGCCAGCGCCGTGATGTCCTTGCTGGACGACAAGTCCACGCCGCAGAACACCTTGTGGGTGCGATGCACTTTCTCCGGGTCGAAGTCGGCCATGACCGCCTCGACCTTGGCGCGCGACATCCACGCCTTGTCCGCGTCCGTCCAGACGCAGAAATGCAGGCGCAAAATGTTGTTCATCTTGCCGGGAACCTGGTTGGCTTCCGCCACCACTCCTGCCAGATAGTCGTGTGTCAGGATGGTTCCGAGGAGCGGGTTCGCCTTCGCCCAGCACGATGAATCCTTGAGAGGATCGTCGTCCTTATCCAGGCAGCAGATGAACGCAAACACGGCGTCGCTGCCGTCCCATGTGTCGCCGACATAGGTTAGGTCGTCGTCCGGCGCCTGTGTGCCAAGCACCACCTTCACAGCGCGCGTGCGCTCTTCCCAGCACACCGAGTTTCGGTCGCTGCCGCTGTTCGTGATCATCAGCAGCAAGGGCTGCCGGCGGAATTTAAAGCCGCGCTGCAACATCTCCATGATGCCGCGATCGGGATGTTCGTGGACCTCGTCGCAGAGCGCAAAATGTGGGCGCGGGCCAGAGCCGGACTTGCCGGCCTCTTTCGAGATGGGGCGGAAGAACGACTGCGACCTGTGATGTGCGATGTTGAACTCGCGCCCAAGGCCACCACTAAATTTCAACCGCTTTGGGACAAATCCGGGCGCCTGTCGCGCCATCTTGCAGGCGTCCTGAAACAGGATCTGCGCTTGCTCCTTCTTGGCAGCAGCGGCATAGATCTGAGCGCCGGCCTCTTTGTCGGCCATCAGGCCGTAAAGCCCTACCCCGCCAGCCCAGGGGCTTTTGCCATTCCCCTTCCCTTCCTCAATATAAGCCGTCCTGAAGCGGCGCGATCCGTCCTGACGCTTCCATCCGAAGATGGATCCAAGCTTGAACGCCTGCGAGGGGTGGAGTTTGAAGGGTCGGCCATCAAACTGGCCTTCGCTTAGTTTGAGCTTCTCCTCGAAGTAGCGAAGCACGTGTAGCGCCGCATCCTCATCGAACCACAGGCCGCGCTCGTGGCCGCGGGCTACGTCATCGAAGTGTCGGCGACATGCGGCGCGCACCAGGGGGCCGACTACTTCTTCTCCACTCAGGACGGCTCGGGCGTAATCTTCGACGCGCTGCTGCGCAGGACCAACCTCAGTCGTCGAGGAGGTCGTCTTTTTCTTCATCCTCATCAGGGACATTCACCTTCGAGGCGTCGGCCGGGTTTGCACCCATCTGGCCGAGGCATTGGCGCAGCAAATTGAGCGCCTGCACGCCGACCTCCTCGCCTCCGATGAGGCGGCCATAGATGCTGGCGGCAATGCCGAGGTGGGCGCGGTGTGAGCTATTCAGCCAAGGCAGATCCTTGACGAGATCGTTCCACGCGGTGCGCGCGTGGTTGGTGCCGTTGTTCTTGATCCAGATCGGCGGCGGCCCTAGCGGGCCTGTTCCGGAGGGATCTGCCCTGTCACGGAACCGCTGCGGATCCTTTGTGTCCCGCGCCTCAGCTTTTGCCTTGGCGAGGGGTGTTCTCGGCCTTGGCATGAGGGCACCTTTAGGTCATGTTTTGAATTGCGGACGTGTGCACGATGGCCCGTTGTCGGTCAGGGCCCCCAAAGGGCCCAAGGAACGGACCCACCCCCCGTATGCCTGATAATAAGGCACACATTGTAATAATGTTGCGTCTAATGTGCTGATTGAGCAACAATATTGCTCATGATGCCATATGATATGGCAAACTTACTATATTGGCCATCCATCCGGCCCGAACAGGATGACATCCTGCCCCAACTCCATCCGCTTCTTCGTGCTGTCGTGATGGTACTTGCACAATGGCTGGAGGTTGGCCCTATCCCAGAACAGCGCCTCGTCGCCCCTGTGAGGCTTGACGTGGTCGACCACGGTGGCCGGCTCAATGACTTCAGCCACCATGCACATGGTGCACAGTGGCGTCTCGCTCAGCACCGATGCCCTCAGCCTAAGCCACCGTGCGGTGACATAGAGGTGGTGCCAGGGCTTAGTGGACTGTGTCGTTGGGCGACGGGCCATACTGCACCAGCATGTCGGCATCGAAGACGTCACGCAGCGGGCCCACCCAGCAGCCCTCTACGTCGGTGCCCTCGAACCACACCACAGATACGTCGCCGCACTCCTCGCACACATCCTCTACGGTCATGCGCTGCCCACCAGAGGTGAGCACCACCACATCGCCGGGGGCGAGGCTGTAGGCATAGGGTGCCAGGACTGCTGACTGCGCATCGGGGTAGAGCCCCCAAGGGGTGTCGATCATCGGGCACCTGCCGCAGTGAGCATGGCATTGGCCGCGCGAATGACGGCGCTCCAGAACGTGGCTCGCATGTGGTCTCCTTCGGTGTGGTTGGTTGCGGGAATGGGATTCGAACCCATGACCTTCGGCTTATGAGGCCGACGCGCTACCTGACTGCGCTACCCCGCGGAAAATGGTCTAGGTGGCTGGATTCGAACCAGCGATTTTCGCCTTCCGAGGGCGACGGGAACGGCCAGACTTCCCCACACCTAGATTGGTGTTAGGTCGTGGCTCGGGGCGTTCGACTGTGTCGTCCATGGGGAAGCTCCGAATGAATAATTGCGAGCCGGTCGTCTGTTGCGGGCCGCATGGCTTTCGCCGCTACGCTGCACACTCGTTCCGGCTCGCCTGGGCCGCCAATGCGGCCTCCTTGCATGCTGCGCACGCTAGTATTTCCGCCCCCGCCTCAACCCGTAGGGAGGCAGGGGCAATCACCCGCGAGCGGAGGAGAAGACGCTCGCAGGGGTGAGGGTGTCGGGGGCTGGCTCTATGGGTTCCGAGGGATACGTACCGGACCTGCCGCGCCCCGATCAGGGTGGCGCCTCAAAGGCGCATTTCTTACTTGTACTCTAATTATAGCACTTGAGGTGATTACGTGATCACTAGGCTGCCGCCTCCCGTCTAGTGAGTGTGCCGTAGAACACCGCCAGATTGCGCAGCCCTGAGGAAAGGCGATCTCCAGCAACGGCGATTCTTGCGCCTCTACCACGCTGCCCGATCACTTCACCCGCCTCTTCTAGAGTCTTCCCGTCGATCAGCACCGCGTCCACCACGGGCGCGAACCTAGTGCCCATCGCGGCCCTCGCTTGCCTGTACCGCTCCAGGGCAAACACCGCCCGGTCGCTGCCATACAGGCCACCTACACTTGTGCCAGCACCTGAGCCGCAGTCCACCTTCTCGCGGCCGTAGTCGATGGCGCCCAGCGGCGCGAGCCCTGCGCTGTGGTGGTCGGTGCGGTAGCGCAGGCCAGCCGCATACAGGCTCTCGTTGATGCGGGGGATCTTGTCCAACTGCCCGCGCTTCCACATGCGCTCGAACCCCTCGAGCACGCGGGTAGCATCGGGCGCCTCATTGTCGTTCTCGGCGTGCAGCACGCGGTCATCACCGAAGGCGACGGCGGCGAGGCTGATACCGCTCATGGTCACGACGGCGTTGCGCTTGCCGGCGCCCCACCAGATGCGCACCACGTCCTCAAGGCCGGCGGCGAGCGCGGACAGGTTGTCGATGTCGGCCACAGGTTGAGCGGCCGCCAGCGCGTGCCGCACGGCGCGGCTGCGATGAATGCTGCGGACAGCCTCGATGGTCTCGTCGAGCTTGGCGAGGATGTCCTTGCGCGGCTGCTCGCAACGCGTCCACTTTCCGTCCTTGTCCCGCCAGTCGTATTTGCCGGACCCGCCGAGGTGCGACGTGCCGGCCTTAAACATGCGATGCAGGATTTCCCCGGCATCGCGCTCGTTGGCGTCGATGCTGCCCTCGCTGCACATGGTGGCGAGTAGGCGCAGAGGGTCTATGGCAATGTCGCCAGACGCGGCGTCGAGCCCGTCGATGAGCGCGTCCGTCGGATCCACTACGATCGCGTCTTCGGCCAGGGTGTCGAAGCTGACGAAGGTGGGAATGAATCCGTTGCGCATCAGGCTGCCTTCATGAATTCGAGGGTGTCAACGCATTCGGGGCGGGCCAGTCTGGCGTTATCCGCCTTGTCGATGAGCGCCGTTTGGGCGCCGCCCTCGCTGCCGTACCACTCGACACGGACTTCTAGGGCGCGGAAGTCGTCGACGAGGGTGGGAATGACTGCCGCCCATACACGTTCGGCTGACGCATATTCGGCGACCGCTCCGGTGGTGGGGATGTCGTAATAGCCTGACCGCACATCCTCGATGAGTTGGGCCACCAAGTCGTCGGGCTTCTCGGCCTCGCCGCAGTTCGCAATCAGCTTGGGCGGCTTCACGCGTTTCAACGCATTGTCGTTTGCGTGCTCCATGGCAGCGCATTCCTTCTGTGATGATGGTGGGTGCGGCAGGGACGTGGCCTGCCCAGATGCGTGCCGCTATGGCCGCTGATTCCACATATAGTAGCTACTAAATCGCCTGACGCAACATATTGTGTCGCGAAACCGCACTCATGCACAACATTATTACGCTTGACACGAAAGCCATTTGTCCGCATAGTGCGGACATCGCCGAGGGATTGGCCCAGGCGAACTTGAGGGAATACCCCGATGACCGAGATGACCATGGACAGCCAGGAGCAAACCGCCCGCATCGAGATGATGCTCGCTGAGACCCGCAAGTTCTCCGCCGAGCAGAACAAGCTCGCAGCAGAGGCCATCAAGCTGGCGCGCGACACCTAGTTCGCACCCTGGCAGGCTGTGTTCGCTGGCATGGGCGCTTCCGCCGCCCTGATCGGTGCCACCGTCGCCGTCATGAAGGTGTTCGGTGGATGACACCAGACCGCTTCCGTGAATGCCTCACCCTGCTGCGCTGGTCGCAGCGGGGCTTGGCAGATGCCCTACAATGCGATGACCGCCTTGTGCGCCGCTGGGCGGCAGGGGACGCAGACGTGCCACCGGAAGTGGCGGCATGGCTGGATGCGCTGGGCAAGGCCCTTGAGGCGCTCCCCGCGCCTACGGCGTGGCGGACTAGGGCGAGTTAGGCCGGAGGTGCGCCGAACGCCTGAATGGCGAGGATGAGCAGGCGCGGATATTTAAACCCCAACCCCTGCTCAATGTGGTCGTACGTTGATTTCGGCATGCCAAGCATGGCGGCCGCTTGCGCCGCTGTTATCTTCTGGAGTTCGCGCCATTCACGCACCTCCAGCGCAAGCGTGGCTGCATCGTCTTCAGGCGACTCGCCGAGGCTTTCGTCGCTTCTGAGCGACAGGGCAGATCGCACTCTCTCCGGCTTGTCAGTCTCGATCCAACCGCCGGCACGATCGCGCAATGCGCGAAACGATGCGCCATCCAGAACATCGGACGTGTTGCGGTAGACCAAGACACCGTTGCCATAGGACGATGATGGGTGATTGACCGTCCAGCGGAGCGCCCGCGATATCGAGCCTGGAATGTGGAGAACATAAGCCATAGCTATGCGCCTGGATGATCAAGGTTGAGGGCTACGGTGAGTAGGCCAATTCGCCGGCCTAGTGTTTTGTAATCGGCCCGGTTGAGCCTAACGATTTCGCCCAGCACAGAGCGTGGTAACTCCGCGTGCCCCATCAGCACGGCCTGCATTATTCCAGTCACGACCTGCTCTTGCTGCGGGCTTGGATAAACAGAATCTTGCCAGCGGTAGACGTATTGGTCATGCCAGTCAGCATAACCAGACACCGCAGCCTTCAGTCTCTGGCGAAACGTGCGCAGCCGATTGGCTGCGGTGTCACCGTCAACGACCACATAAAGGCGGCATGCGATGCGCGCTGGTGGGTAAAGCGTCAAGGCAACAAAATGCACATCACCAGGATACGCGGTCGGCGCATCGGGGATCAAGCTATCCTCCGGCGCCCAGCGCGATCTTATGAGGTGTGGAGTCGGATCGAGTAGAGGGTGCCCCTCAACCCAGCCAAAGATTGCCGTGTTGCCGACTCGCACTGTGGTTTGCCTGCTAGTGAGCCAATTGGCTGCCGGCCCATATTTTGGCGTCACCGCCTCTGAGAAATTCGGCTCAGTCTGTCCGAAACTCTCTGCGGATGGCATCCCGCCAGTTACCAACCGGGATAACGAGTAGCCCGATATGACTTGGATGCGTGGGTTTTCGCCCGACGGCACATAGTAACGGGACCAAGCCGATCGAATCTCAGGCACATCTTCGGCGGCCAAGCCGTCGACCCTTATGCCATAAAACCCTATTAAATCTTTCGCATTGGTGAGTAGGGGCGGGCCTTCAAGGAAGGATAATATAGCCTTCGCGGTTAAATTCTGTACCCCTCCCAAAACTCTCTGGTGCAGATCTCGCATAGCAGCACGGCTGTTTTTTGCGCGAGCACTTGCCCCACCGAACCAATAGTCAGGCTTACCGGACAAAAACGCGGCAGCAATGTTCGAGGATCGGCTGGGCAGAGTCGGCATGAGTGCACGCTGCCGATCAGGTCGGCGCGCCTCAATACCGAGATACACTCCAGCGCCATCTATGAGTACGTCGGCGGCCATGGAGGCTTCGGAAAACCCCTCCTCTGGCAACAGGCCGGCAGAAAGCAAGTCGCCATGTAGGCGGGTGAGGGCAGCGAGAAGGTCTGGCATGTTTGCCTC